>DASYFT010000001.1:0-1975 GCA_036498265.1 Solirubrobacteraceae bacterium
AGCGGCCGAGCTCCGTCGAAGGTCATCTACGTTCCGGACCGGCTGATCAACCTCGTGCCCTGATCAGACCCTGATCATTGCTGCGGCACCGGAACCCGGATTCCGTTGTCGAGAACGTAATTCGCCGGCACGTTCGAGCCGGGCCCCACGGACACCGAGGTGGGGCCGCTGATGAGGCGCATGTAGGTCTTGATCTGAACCTTCCAGGTGCCTGACGTGAGCTCGATCGAGTACGCCCCGGTCGAGGTCGTGACGGCTGCCCGGGAGTCGCTGCCGTCGCGGAAGTCGATCTCCACCCCGGCCACGGGACGCCCCGCGCATGTGTCGCCGGCCCGCTCGACGGGCGCACACGGAACGGAGAGCACGTGGCCGCTCACCGTCCCGCCAGCGGGCGTGGGGCTCGAGCCAGGAAACTGGTAGGCGCCGCACGCGCACGCCAGCAAAACCACGGCGCCGAGCAGAGCGTTTCTCATCATCACACGCAACGTCGCGAGCTCGCGGAAGGTCACACCGGTGGCGCCCAGGGCTCTGGGTTCGGCGCGCTAGTGTTGTTCGGAGTTTGCCCGGTGGCCAAGCGGTAAGGCAGAGGACTTTGGATCCTCGACCGAAGGTTCGAATCCTTCCCGGGCAGCCTGCCTCGAGCTCTTAACAGGTTGGGTTTCATCCCGCCCCGATCCGGCCTAGCGTCCCACGCATGTTCAATCGCCTGCGCCTCATCCCGGGCTGGAAGCGGCTGGCCGTGTTCGCCACCCCGCTGATCCTCGCCCTCGGCGCCGTCGCCGGGGCGTACGCGTACAGCTCCGCCGGGTCTGTGGCGGCGGGCCAGGCCGCCGGTCTGCCGGCCAACCCGGCCGCCAACCTTCCCGCCCCGGCCGGCCTGCTGGTCGACGTCAGCGGAGCCGTCGAGAACCCGGGCCTGTACCGCCTCCCTCGAGGGGATCGCGTGTACGACGCGGTCGCCGCCGCCGGTGGCCTGAGCGCCGACGCGGACGTGTCGAAGCTGCCGAACCTGGCCGGGCGGTTGAAGGACGGCGAGCAGGTGAAGGTCGCCTTCGCGCGGACCACCTCGGGGACGGTGATCACACGCACCAATCTGAACACGGCGACGCTCGAGGAGCTCGAAACAGTACCTGGCTTCACCGAGGCTTTCGCTCAGGAGTGCATCGACTACCGAGCGAACTTCGGTGGCTTCCAGAACACGCGCGAGCTGGTGGAGATCCTCGGCATGAGCGAGGCCGACTACGTGATCGCCCGACGCTACCTGACCCTGTGACCGCTCTTCCGGCTTTCGCCATGGCGGTCTCGTGGTCCATCGCCCTCGCCTCCGCGGTGGTGCTAGCCCCGGCCGACGCACGCCTCGGAGCTGTCGCGGTGGCGCTGGCAGTGCCCTGTCTCGCGCTCGCGCTCGTGCTGCGTCCGGCGGTGGTCGCCCTGGCGCTCACGTGTGCGCTGCTCGGGATCGGACGGGCCGAGCTCCCCGCGGCCGACGCCCAGTTGCCGGCGCGCGCGGCCGCCCTCGCGGGCCAGGTCGCCACCCTGTCGGCCAGGGTCACCGACGACCCACGTCCCTCCGGCGGCGGCTCCGAGCTGCTCGTCCAGCCGGACAGCATCACCTTGCCAGGGTCGGCCACGCCCGCGATCGGAGGTGTCCTGATTCGATGGCGCGGTCCCACCGAGGCCTCGTTTGGCGACGAGGTCCAAGCGACCGGGAAGCTGACGCTGCCTCGCGACCTGCCGACCTTTGACAGACGCGCCTATCTGGCCCAGCACCACGTCTATCTCGAGCTGCAGGCGACCGCGCTCGACGTGGTCGACACGGGTTCCCCGGTCACGGCGATTCCGGCGTGGCTGCGAGCGCGCTTCCGGGCCGCCATCGAGAGCGCGGTCACCGCACCTCACGCGGCGGTGCTGCTCGGCATCGTCCTCGGCATCCGCGAAGGCATCCCTCCCGCGCTGCAGCAGGCCCTGATCGCGA
>DASYFT010000002.1:0-129520 GCA_036498265.1 Solirubrobacteraceae bacterium
CGCCTGCCGCCCTACTTCCAGGACATGCCCGCCGAGCCCCTGCCCGTGAGCGACCTCCGCGGAGCGCGCGTGCTCGCGCTGCTGGGCGACAGCGTCACCACCGACCACATCTCGCCGGCGGGCGCCATCAAGCGCGACGGCCCCGCCGGGACCTACCTCCAGGAACAGGGCGTGGCCCCCAGGGACTTCAACTCCTACGGCTCGCGCCGCGGCAACCACGAGGTGATGATGCGCGGCACGTTCGCCAACATCCGCCTTCGCAACCTCATCGGCGGCGGATCCGAGCCGCTTCCTGAAGGCGGCTACACCCGTTACCTCGGGGGCGATGGCGATCCTGCCCAAGCAGAGCAGATGACGATCTACGACGCCGCCATGCGCTACATCGCCGAGGGCACTGACCTCGTCGTGCTCGCCGGCCGCGAGTACGGGACCGGGTCCTCGCGCGACTGGGCGGCCAAGGGCACCAGCCTGCTCGGCGTCAGGGCGGTGATCGCGCAGAGCTTCGAGCGCATCCACCGGTCCAACCTGATCGGCATGGGCGTGCTGCCGCTGCAGTTCCCCGATGGAGAGAGCGCGCAGTCGCTCGGCCTGACCGGCGAGGAGGTCCTCTCGATAGACGGCATAGCTGAGGCGATGGCCGGTGGGGGAGCGCCGCCCGCGGAGGTGAGCGTGACCGCCGAGCGCGAGGGGAGAGAGCCGGTGCGCTTCGCCGCCCGGGTGCGCATCGACACGCCGCGCGAGGCGGACTACTTCCGCCACGGCGGCATCCTCCAATACGTCCTGCGGGCGCTGCTCGCCAGATGAGCCCACCCGCGAAGGCAGCCAAACCCAGACGGGCGCGGGGCGCGGAGGTCCCGCAAGTCCTGCTCGAGCTGCTCGCCGCCCGCGGCCCCTCCGGCTACGAGAACGCGCCCGCGCGGGTCTGGCGCAAGGCCGCCGCCGTGTTCGCCGACGCGAGCACCGACGTCGTCGGCACGCCGCGGGCGCTCGTAGCGGCCCGGCACGGCGAGGAGGCGGGCACCCGCCGGCTGCTGATCATGGGCCACATCGACGAGATCGGTCTGATCGTCACCCACATCGACGACGACGGCTACCTGTGGTTCCGTCCCGTCGGAGGCTGGGACGCGCAGATCCTCGTCGGTCAGCGCGTCGTGCTGGACGGCGAGGGCGGGCCGGTCCCCGGCGTGATCGGCAAGAAGCCGATCCACCTTCTGCGAGACGAGGAGCGGAAGAAGGTCGCCGAGATCCGCGAGCTGCACATCGACATCGGCGCCGGCGACGGGGAGGAGGCGCGTGCCCGTGTGCGCGTCGGCGACGTGGCCGTCATCGATGCGAGTCCCGTCGAGCTTCCCAACGGGCGGCTCACTGCGCGCGCCCTCGATAACCGCCTCGGCTCCTTCGTCGCGCTCGAGGCCGCCCGCCTGGTGGCCGAGGCAGGAGGCGCCGCGTGGGAGCTCGCTTCGGTCGCCGCCGCGCAGGAGGAGACAAGCTTCGGCGGCTCTCGCACCAGCGCGTTCGCGCTCGAGCCCGACGCGGCGATCGTCGTCGACGTCACGCACGCAACCGACGCGCCCGGGATCGACGTCAAGGAAGCCGGCAAGCACGAGCTCGGCTCGGGGCCCGTGATCACCCGCGGCTCGAATCTCAACCCCGCGCTCTTCGACCTGCTCTGCCAGACCGCCGAAGCCGAGAAGATCCCCTTCACCATCGAGGCCTCCGCCCGCGCCACCGGCACCGATGCCGACGCCGTTCACATAAGTCGCGCCGGCGTCCCCACCGGGCTCGTCTCGATTCCCATCCGCTACATGCACTCACCGGTCGAGCTCGTCCAGCTCGAGGACGTCGACGCCAGCGCCCGCCTGATCGCCGCGTTCGCCCTGCGCCTCGACCGGGATACGAGCTTCGCCCGATGACGCGGGCGGACGCTCAGCCGGCGGCGCCGAGCTCGGTGGTCGGGTTGATCGCGTACGCCTCGCCGGGCGCCGCACCGACCGCCAGGATCCGCAGGCCCTCGGGCCCCGAATAGACCTTGCGCCTGGTCTCCGGGCCGACGCGCACGAAGGTATCGGCATCGAGGTCCACGCGCTCGCCCTCGATGTCGAGCCATCCCGAGCCGCCGAGCGCCAGGTAGACCTCCTCCTGGCCGCTGCCCGACTCGTCGTGCTCGGGGTAGTCGGCGAAGTTCGGCGGCAGCTGGATCACCTGCATCCCGAACGACGTCACGCCCAGCTCTGCCCTCACCTTCACGAACCCGCCGCCGAACCCGGCCTCCATCTCACCGATCCTCTTCGACGCGTAGTCGGCCATCGCGGGCAATCCTAACCGGTCGTGCGCGGCAGCACTATCCCCAGCTGGCGCGACTGCGCGAGCACCGTCCCGTCCGCCGCCCAGATCACGCCGTCCTCCTCGAACAGGCCGTCGTGGATCACGCGCGTGCGCATCCTCGCCAGGCACAGCTCGTCGGGATCCGGGTGCGCGGAGAGCGGCATCGCCGTGCGGAAGTGCACCGTGAGGTCGACCGTCGGCACAACGGACGGCTCGATCAGGCGCATGAACACCGCGGGCACCAGCGCGTCGGCGTAGAAGGCCAGCGACAGCGCGTCGATCGGGCGCGGGTCCGCGAGGCCCAGCCAGGCCGTGAACTCCATCGGGCCCTGCGAGCCCGCGAACGGCTCAGTGGGGACGCGAGGCTGCAGCACGAGCTGGCGCGTGAAGTGCGGCGCGCCGTCGGGCAGCTGCGAGCGGCGCACCGGATCTGCCGCGGCCACCTCAGGCGGCGGCAGCTCCGATATCTCGGGACCGCTCCACGGCACCGAGAACGCCGCCAGCGCCAGCGCTATCAGTGAGCCGTCGCGCTCCATCCGCGCCGACAGCGTGCTCAGCGAGCGACCCTTGCGCTCCACCACCGTGCGGATGCTCACCGGCCCGGGCTCCGGAGCGCGGGCGTAGTGGATCGTCAGCGAGCGGGGCGCCCGCTGCGGGTCGTCGACCGTCTCGGCAAGCGCCCGCATGATCATCGCCGCGAGGTAGCCGCCGTGGGGTCCGCGACCTGCGCGCCAGTCGGGCGAGACCTCGGCGGCGAACAGCCTTGCCGGGGAGGCCGAGTCCCCGTCCGGCGAGGGCGCCTCGAGGAGGCGGACGGCGGTGTCGCGGTCGAAGGCGCCGAGCGCCTCGCGCGCCTGCGGCTCAGCCACGCACGAGCCGCTTGTAGGTGATCCGGTGCGGCCGGTCCGCCGCCGCGCCGAGCTGCGCCCGGCGGTGCTCCTCGTAGGCCTCGAAGTTGCCCTCGAACCAAGTCACCTGCGAGTCCCCCTCGAACGCCAGCACGTGCGTGGCGATGCGATCGAGGAACCAGCGGTCGTGCGAGATCACCACGGCGCAGCCCGGGAATTCCAGCAGCGCCTCCTCGAGCGCGCGCAGCGTGTCCACGTCGAGGTCGTTCGTGGGCTCGTCCAGCAGCAGCACGTTGCCACCCTTGCGCAGGAGCTGCGCGAGGTGGACGCGGTTGCGCTCGCCGCCGCTCAGCTTGCCCACGCGCGCCTGTTGGTCTGAGCCCTTGAAGTTGAAGCCCGCCGTGTACTGGCGGGAGTTCACGACGCGGTCGCCGACCGGGAGCTGGTCCAGCCCTTCGGAGATCTCCTCCCACACCGTCTTGGCCGGGTCCAGCGCGTCGCGCGACTGGTCGACGTACGCCAGCTCGACCGTCTCGCCCAGCTCCAGGCTGCCGCCGTCCGGCGCCTCCTCGCCGGTGATCATCCGGAACAGCGTCGTCTTGCCCGCTCCGTTGGCGCCGATCACGCCCACGATGCCCGCACGCGGAAGGTCGAAGGACAGGTTCTCGATCAGCAGGCGGTCGCCGAAGCCCTTCGACAGGCCGTTGGCCTGCAGCACCTTGTCGCCCAGCCTCGGGCCCGGGGGGATGTGGATCTGGACATCCTCCAGCTTGACGTTGCGCTCCTCGGCGATCAGCTCCTCGTAGCGGGCCAGGCGCGCCTTGGACTTCGTGCGCCTTCCCTTGGGGTTGGTCCGCACCCATTCGAGCTCGGAGGCGATCGTCCGCTGGCGCCCCTTCTCGGAGCGCTCTTCCTGCGCCAGACGGGCCTGCTTCTGCTCCAGCCAGCTCGAGTAGTTCCCCTGATACGGGATGCCGCGGCCGCGGTCGAGCTCGAGAATCCATCCGGCGACGTTGTCGAGGAAGTAGCGGTCGTGCGTGACGGCGACGATCGTGCCCCTGTACTCGGCCAGGTGCTGCTCCAGCCAGGCGACCGACTCCGCGTCGAGGTGGTTCGTCGGCTCGTCCAGCAGTAGCAGGTCGGGAGCGCGCAGCAGCAGCCGGCAGAGCGCTACACGGCGCCGCTCGCCGCCCGAGAGGGTTGTCACGTCGGCATCCGCCGGGGGCAGGCGCAGGGCATCCATCGCGTATTCGAGCTGGGTGTCGAGGTTCCAGGCGTCTGCTGCTTCGATCTTCGCCTGGATCTCGCCGAACTCCTCGGCGCTCTCCTCGGAGTAGTCGGCCGCGAGCTCGTTGAAGCGGTCGAGCAGCGTCTTGGTCTCGGCGACGCCCTCCTCGACGTTGCCGCGCACGTCCTTGCCCTCGTCCAGGTGCGGCTCCTGCTCGAGCATCCCCACAGTCGCCCCGGGTGCCAGCGCCGCCTCGCCGCGGTACTCCTGATCGACGCCCGCCATGATCCGCAGGAGCGTCGACTTCCCCGCTCCGTTGTATCCGAGCACGCCGATCTTGGCGCCCGGGTAGAAGGCCAGGGAGACGTTGTCGAGCACCGTCTTGTCGGGTGGGTGGACCTTCGACAGGCGGTGCATCGTGAAGATGTACTGAGAGGACACTCGCACGCAGGATAGGACCTCGCCACGGTCGCTAACGTTGTCAGGTCATGCCCGTCACGATCCTCGATATCGAGCAGCACCTGCTCCTGCTGGAGCTCGAGGCGCCGTTCGACAAGCGCGACGTCCAGCTCGCGCGTCGCCGGATGGCGAAGCGCTGGCACCCCGACGTGGCGCCCGCCGGGCGGCAGTTCGAGCACGAGCGCCATCTCAAGGCGATCAACGAGGCCGCCGACCAGCTCGAGCGCCTGGCCGAGGGCTCGCGAGGCGGAAGCGTCTCGCGCAACGCCGTGCGCGTGAGCGCCGCGGCGGCACGACGGGAACGCGAGGAGGCCGGCCGCCGCGCGTACGAGGCCGAGCAGCGCGCGCGTGCCGCCGCCCGGGAGAAAGCAACGCACGACCCGTTCGCCAGCCGGGTCCCCGACCACTCAGTAGTGCACCGCTACGCCCGCTGCGTCTCCTACCCCGAGTGGGGGGTGGGGACGGTCACGGGCATCTACTTCACCGACAACCCCGATCGCGACGGCGAGGAGGTCCTGCAGTGGGCCCGCGTGCGCTTCAGCCACGGGGTGCGAACTGTTCCGGCGGGCAGCCTGCGGTTCGTCGACTTCTCCAAGCCCGATCCCGCCGAGGAGCGCGTCGAGCGGTTCATGCTCGCTGCCCAGCGGGCGATGGCGGAGGGGGACTACACCACGGCCGCCCAGCGGCTGATCTACGCGCGCGACGCCGAACCGCGCAACGTCGCCGTGCTGCGGTTGATGACGCTCGCCTTCTGGCAGGCCGGCAAGCTGGACGAGGCCGCTCGCGCCGTGCGCGACTGGGCGCGGGTCGACGGCGCCCGCCCCGCCGCGCATCGCTTCGCAGCCAGGATCTACGAAGACATGGGCGCCGTCGATCTCGCCGAGGAGGCGGCCGAGCGCGCCGCGCGACGCGGTCCCTCGGACGCCGGAGCGTGGGAGCGGCTCGGGCGCCTGCGCCTGCGACTCATGGATCGTGAGGGCGCGCTCGGGGCGCTCCGCCGCGCGCTCGCACTCGGTGCCGGCGAGGAGGTTCGGGACCTGGTCGTCCAGGCCCTCGCGATCGAGCCGAGCGTCGCGAGCCAGGCCTGACGCGGGCGGCCGGCGCGGCGCCCACCCGAGGCGGGGACGCGGCATCAGAGGACGTTGACCGCTCGGGCCACGATCAGCCCCAGCGTGACCAGCGAGACGACGGCCTGAACCCCCATGAAGACCTTGACCTGGGGCGTCAACGGCATCGTGTCGGTGGGTGAGAAGGCGGTTGCGTTGGTCAGCGACACGTAGGCGTAGTCGATGAACTTCGGCCGCCAGTCGAGTGGCTCGATTTTGTCGTCGGCCATCTGCGGGAACAGGAAGTCGGGCGGGCCGTCGTTGCCCGCGGCTCGCTTGCCGGGCCCGCCCCGGTCGATCTCCCAGTACCAGAGGGCGAAGATCAGCCAGTTCGTGAGCCAGATCAGCATCCCCGAGATGATCAGTTCATAGCCTTTGGAGACATTGTGGTGCAGCAGGAAGTGGGTCAGCGCTGCCAGCGAGTAGATGTTGGCGGCGCTCACGAGCGCCGTGAGGCCGAGGGCCACCCGGCGGCGTCCCATGTGCTCGCCCTCGAGCTCACGGGGAGTGGCGAAGAAGAGGCCTACGAGGAGGGCGCCCTCGAGGGCCGGCAGCAGCCATGTCGGACCGACGGTCAGCCGCTCGGGAAGGAGCAGCTGGAACCCGATCGCGGCAAAGATCGTCAGGGCCGCCGGCCAGAACGGTTCGGGCGCCGGGGGCGGGGGGTAGGGTCGCCCGCGCTGCGTTGGCGCTTCGGTGGCCACGAAGCACAGCGTATGCGCCGATCCGGAGGTTGACGGTGACCTAGCGACCCTTCGGAACGGCGCAGCGGCGTATCGAGGGAGGCCGGTTCATCTCGCCCGCTCGCGGATGACGTCTGAGGCGGGCTTGTCGTCGCGTAGACCCAGATAGCGCGGTTGGCGCAGCCGGCCGTCCTTCGTCCACTCCGCGAACCCCACCTGTGCGACCAGCTCGGGACGGACCCAATGCGTGCCACGTGGGACCGGCCGCACGTCCGCAAACGGCGACTCCACCGTCTCCAGCTCGCGCAACCGGGCGCCGAGCTCGCGGAGCGTCGCCGCACTGTAACCCGTGCCGACCTTTCCGGCGTACTCCAGACGCCCGCTGTCGTAGTAGCCGACAAGCAGCGCGCCGAAGTCAGTCCGGCTGCCTCGGGGATCCGTGTACCCGCCGATCACGAACTCCTGCTCCCAGGCGCACTTCAGCTTCAACCAGTCCCGCGAGCGCCCCGCAGAGTACGGTGCGCCGGCGCGCTTCGCGATAAGCCCCTCCCACCCCGAACGGCACGCTTCGACGAACCGACGCTCGGAGTCGCCCCGCCACGCCTCGCTCACCTGCAGCCGGCCTCCAGCCCGAACGGAGCTGGCCAACCACTCGTGGCGTTCGGAAAAAGGCCAAGACGCGACATCGTCGCCATCTACCTCGAGAACGTCAAAGACGCAATACACCACCGGGAACGCCGCCAACAGCTCCGGGGGAGGATTGCTGACCCCGAGCCGCTGCTGCAGCCGGCCAAACGACGTCTGCCCGTCCTCGAACGCGACCACCTCGCCGTCGAGCACAAGGCGCGGCGAACTCTGAACGTCGACCGCGGCGACGATCTCGGGGTAGCGCTGCGTCAGATCCTTCCCGGTCCGCGACTCGAGTCGCACCTCCCCTCCAACCTTGCTTGCCACGCACCGCTCACCGTCGAACTTGCGCTCCAGCAGCCAATCCTCGCCGAACTCACGACGATCGGTCAACGTCGCCAACATCAGCCGAGGCGCCACGCGAGCATCATCCCGCGAACGCCGCATCGGGGAGAGTTCATCGGACCGGCGGCTCCTCACACGAGCGCTCACGGCGTGAATAGCATCCGCCGCATATGAGATGCAGCGTCCCGTTCCCGATGGCTCGCGCGTGTCGATCGCGGTAGCGGCGGCGGACAATACGCGCTAGGCCCCACCCCGCGTCATGATGCAGCCAGCAGAATGGCGGCAACGAGAAGGGTGCTCTGCGGACGGCGTCCTACACGCAGGCTCGTCCTTGGCCGACAGGAGCGCCGCCGCGCCGCCGGATAGCGGACGTCGAGCCGGCCGGTGCCCCGGGTCGGCTGCACGTGCTGGCGTGAATACGTTCTCGTCTGAGTGTCGCCCGGTGCCGGCCCACGCTAGCCTGAACCTCGATGGGCATCGAGAACCCGGTTCACCTGCTGTTCATCGCCGTGATCGCCCTGATCGTCCTCGGCCCACGGCGACTGCCCGAACTGACCCGTGCGGCGGGCCGTGCGGTCCGGGAGTTCCGCGAGGCGATCGCCGATCGTGAGTCGCCTTCGCACGAGATGGTGGTGTCCGACACGCGGGCGCCCGAGGACCCGCAGTCGCGGCACCCACCGATGGAGTACGAGCCACCCGTGAGCCAGGCCGGCGAGCCCGCGAGCGTCCCCGCCCCGCCGGCCGTAGGAGAGCCGGTCGACGGCTCGGAGGTTGATCCGGGGCGAACGGTACGGTCAGGCGATGCGCCTGATCGTCGCCCGCTGTGAGGTCGCCTACGTCGGTCGTCTGACGACCAGCCTGCCGGAGGCCGTCCGGCTGCTGATGCTGAAGGCCGACGGCACGTTCATGGTGTGGGCCGACGGGGGCGGTCCGAACGTCAAGCCGCTCAACTGGATGACGCCGCCGACCGTGGTCGAAGAGGAGATCGGGGCCGACGGGCGGCTCGAGCGGCTGGTGGTCCGAAAGCGCCGGCAGGAGGATCGTCTCGAGATAGCGGTCTCTGAGGTCCTCTCCGAGGTGGAGCACGAGCTGGACACCCAGGCCGCCCTCGAGAAGGAGGGGCTCGAGCAGGAGCTCCAGGTGATGCTGGCCCAGTCGCCGCAGTGGTGTGGCGAGGGGCTGCGCCTCGTGCGCCGCGAGTGGCCGACCGACATCGGTCCTGTCGACCTGATGTGCAGGGACGCCGCCGATGACTGGATCGCGGTCGAGATCAAGCGGATCGCCACGATCGACGCCGTCGAGCAGCTGACCCGCTATCTCGAGCGGATCCGCCTGGACCCGGCGCTCGCGTCGTGCCGCGGCGTGCTCGCGGCGCAGGTGGTCAAGCCGCAGGCACGCGTGCTCGCTCAGGCGCGCGGGATCGACTGCGTCGAGGTCGACCTCGACGTGCTCCGCGGCGACCGTGCGCCGGAGCTGCGGCTGTTCGCCGCCTGAGCGCCCCGAGCCGCTCCTCGGCGTGAGCTCTCACCCGGCGCCGGGCTGCTCGCCGTCGGGCCACTTTGCCGTGCCTGCCTCGCCGTCGCCGTCGGCCGGTCTCGGTCCACCCACCGCGATGACGTCCAGTCCCTCGGGCCCCGCCTCGAACGATCGCACGACCTCGGGCGCCACGCGAACCACGTCCCACTCCTCGATGTCGAGGACCTCGCCGTCGAGGAGCAGTCGACCCGAGCCCGCCACGACGACGTAGGCCTCCTCCTGCTCGCGGTGACTGTGGGCGAACTTGCTGCGGACGTTCGGGCGATAGCGGAAGTGGCTGACGCCGAGATCGCGCGAGTCCAGGTGCTTGCGCGCGAAGCGCGCCTCCACCCCCGAGTCGGGATCGCCCACCGAATCCTCGACGTCACGCAGGTTGACGGTGCTGAATCGGGACATCTCTCTCCTTTGCCGGTGGGGGGGCGCTGGTCTCTGACCATAGCTGCGCGCAGGTCGCGACGAGGGCTCGCGAGAGCGTCCAAGGCCCCCGCCACCCGGACGTGGATAGGCTCCTCTCTCCCCGAGCAAGGAGCGCCCGATGAGCCCTGAGCAAGCCGCCGTGTCAACCGCCGACGCCGTGATCACCGAGCGAAGGGGCGGCGTCCTGCTGATCACGCTCAACCGGCCCGAGGTCCGCAACGCGGTCAACGCCGCGCTCGCGGCCGGCGTGGCCGGCGCGCTCGAGGAGCTCGACGGCGATGAGGGGCTCTCGGTGGGTGTGCTGACCGGCGCGGGCGGCTTCTTCAGCGCCGGCATGGACCTGGGCGCGTTCGTGAAGGGCGAGTCCGCCTGGTTCGGCGACCGCGGCTTCGCCGGCATCACCCAGCGGGCATCGCGCAAGCCTCTGATCGCGGCGGTCGAAGGGTTCGCGCTGGCGGGGGGCATGGAGATCGCCCTCGCCTGCGACCTGATCGTCGCGGCCCGCGGCGCCAGGATGGGCATCCCCGAGGTCAAGCGATCGCTCGTGGCCGCGGGTGGCGCGCTGCTTCGCATGCCGCGGCGCATGCCCTACCACGTCGTCATGGAGCTGGCGCTGACCGGCGATCCGCTGCCGGTCGAGCGCTTCCACGAGCTCGGCCTGGTGAACCGCATCGTCGAGCCCGGCGCCGCCGTCGAGGAGGCGTTCTCGCTGGCGGAGTCGCTCGCGACGAACGGTCCGCTCGCCCTGATCGCCACCAAGCGCATCCTCCAGGAGCAGTTCGACTGGTCGAGCAGCGAGATGTGGGACCGCCAGGGTGCGATCTCGGGCCCCGTTTTCGCCTCCGAGGACGCAAAGGAGGGGTCGGCCGCGTTCAAGGAGAAGCGCGACCCCGTATGGAAGGGACGCTAGGCGCGGGAGAGCGGCCGGCGCTAGTAGCCGCGGCGCTTGCGGCGCCGCTGGCGCCACACCATGAGGAAGCGCCGCCACAGGGCCGCCATCAGCGCTCACCCGGTGTCTTGCGGGGGTACTGCGAGATCGGCTGGCGCAGGTCGATGGCGGTGGTCACGATCCTGTTCTGTTCATCGACGTGGGCCGCCGGATAGCCCTCGCCGGGGCTCGCCCGCTCGGGCCGTCCGATGTAGCCGAAGTGCATGCCCTGGGGCATGATCTGCATCAGCCGGGGGAACATGTGGGCGCGCGCGCCCATGTTGCGCGGCTCCTCCTGCACCCACAGGACCTCGCGCAGCTTCGGGTAGCGGCCCATCAGCTCGAGTATCTGACCCTCGGGGAACGGGTAGAGCAGCTCGACGCGCGCCACGGCGAGGCCCACGTGGCTGGGACGCTCGGGGTGTCCCACGAGGTCGTAGTAGATCTTGCCGGTGCACAGCACGAGGCGCGTGACCTCGTCGTCCCGGACCCCCGGCTCCGCGAGCACCGGCTGGAAGCGCGTGTTCTCGGCCATGTCGGCGATGGTGCTCGTGGCCTGGGGCAGGCGCAGCAGCGACTTGGGCGTCATGACGATCAGCGGGCGCTGCTTGGCGATGCGCGCCTGCCGGCGCAGCAGGTGGAAGTACTGGGCCGGAGTGGTGGGGCTCGCCACCCGGATGTTGCCCTCGGCGGCCACCGTCAGGAACCGCTCCAGCCGTGCCGAGGAGTGCTCGGGGCCGGATCCCTCGTAGCCGTGCGGAAGCAGCAGCGTGAGCCGCGAGGTCTGGCCCCACTTGGCGAGACCGGACACAATGAACTGGTCGACGATCACCTGGGCTGAGTTCACGAAGTCCCCGAACTGCGCCTCCCACAGCACCAGCGTCTCCGGTGCCTCCTGGCTGTAGCCGTACTCGAAGCCCAGGCAGGCGAGCTCGGAGAGGGGGCTGTTGTGCAGCTCGAGGGGCGCAAGTGCGTCAGGCAGGCTCTGGATCGGGCAGACGGTCTGGCCGGTCTTGGCGTCGTGCAGTACCAGGTGGCGCTGGCTGAAGGTGCCCCGCTCGGTGTCCTGCCCCGTCAGGCGCAGCGGCGTCCCCTCGGTGAGCAGCGAGGCGAACGCAAGCGCCTCCGCGTGCGCCCAGTCGATCGTGCCCTTGCCCGGCTCCTGGCCGGCGAGCGCCTCGTGCCTGCGCTGGAGCTGTTTGACGAGCTTCGGGTGGACCGTGAAGCCCTCGGGAACCCGCAGCAGCTGCTCCCCCAGCTCGCGCAGCCGTGCGGCCGGGACGGCGGTGTCGACCTCCGGGCTCGGCGAGCGGTCGAGCTGGTACTCGCCGGTCGTGTGCTCCTCGGTGTCGTGCTCGGCGGCGGCGGCGATCTTCGTCTTCAGACGCTGGTGCAGGAGCGTGAGCTCGTCCCACACCTCCTGTGCCTGATGGTCGACCTCCTCCTTGCTGACCACGCCCTCCTCCAGAAGGCGATCGGCCCACAGCTCGGCCACACGCTTCTTGCTCTTGATCTTGGCGTACATCTCTGGCTGCGTGTAGGCCGGCTCGTCGGACTCGTTGTGCCCGAAGCGGCGATAGCCGATCAGGTCGATCAGGACGTCGTGACCGAACTCCTGCCGGAAGGCGAAGGCCAGCCTCACCGCGCTCATGCAGGCGGGGACGTCGTCGGCGTTCACGTGGATGATCGGCACGTCGAAGCCCTTCGCCAGATCGGATGCCCAGCGCGTCGAGCGGGCGTCGTCGGGGTCGGTCGTGAAGCCGATCTGGTTGTTGGTGATCAGATGGATCGTCCCGCCGACCTTGTATCCGTCCAGGGCCTGCAGGTTGAGCGTCTCCGAGACAACCCCCTGGGCCGGGAACGAGGCGTCGCCGTGGATCACGATCGGGACCGCGGCGTTGGTGTCCTGGTGGGCGTGCGGCCCCTGACGCGAGGTCTGCGCCGCCCGCGTGGCGCCCTCCACCACAGGTGAGACGTACTCGAGATGACTCGGGTTCGACTCGAGGTTCACACGGATCGCCTCGCCGTTCGGCAGCTTGAACAGCCCCTGGGTGCCGTGGTGGTACTTGACGTCGCCGGTGCCGCCCTGGGGGATCGTGGTGACCGCCTCGAGCGTAGAGGCGCCCTCGAACTCGCCGAAGATCGTGTCGTAGGGGCGCCCGAGGTTGTGGGCGAGCACGTTCAGGCGGCCGCGGTGGGCCATGCCGATGACGACCTCCTGGCCGCCGTAGGCGGCCGACAGCTCGATCAACTCGTCGAGCATCGGCACCGTCATGTCGAGCCCCTCGATCGAGAACTGGTGCTGCCCGAGGTAGGCCTTGTGCATGAACCGCTCCAGCGCGTCGACCGTCACCAGACGGCGCAGCAGCTTGAGCCGCTCCTCGCTCGTCAGCGGGGTGCGGAACGCGCCCGACTCGATGTGCTCGCGCAGCCACACGCGCTGCCGGTGGGAGGCGATGTGCTCGATCTCATAGGCGATCGTTCCGCAGTAGGTCTCGAGCAGATGAGGCAGCGCGTCTGCAAGCGTCGCCCCGGGCACGTACATCTGGAAGATCTTCGCCGGGAGCTTCGCCTGGATCTCCGGCGTGAGCCCCATTGCCACGGGATCGAGCCCGGGGTCGCCCTCGGGCTCTGAGCCGAGCGGGTCGAGGCGCGCGGCGAGGTGGCCGTGGCTTCGCACGCGCCCGACCAGCCGTGCGGCCGCCTGGACCGCTTGGAGCAGCTCCTCGTCGAGCGGCCCGGGGGCCGCGGCAGGCGGCGCCGGGGCCGCAGCCGGCGCCGGCTGCGGCGCCGGGGCGATGCCCAGCGACGCGAAGACGCCGTCGTAGAAGCCGCGCTCGCCCTGAAGGTATTCCTCGATTCGCGCCAGGAAGCGACCGGACTCGGCGCCCTGGATGATCCGGTGGTCGTAGGTCGAGGTCATCGTCACGACCTTCTCGGCGCCGATCGTCTCGCCGACGCTCCCGAGGCCGACGGGGTACCCGATCGAGCCCGTGGCCACGATCGTCCCCTGACCGGTCATCAGGCGGGGGACCGAGGCGACGGTGCCGATGCCACCGGGGTTGGTGAGGCTGATGTTCGCGCCGACGAGGTCGTCGGCGGTCAGCGTGTTCGTCCGCGCCTTGTCCACGATCGCGTCGTAGGCCTCGAGGAAGCGGTCGAACGGCATCCGGCCGGCGTCCCGGATCACCGGCACCATCAACGTGCGCGACCCGTCCTTCTTCTCGACGTCCACCGCCAGGCCGAGGTTCACCTGCCCGTCCTGCACCCTGTGCGGCTTGCCGTCGATCTCGATGAAGTGATGGCTCATGACAGGCATGTCTTCAGCCGCACGCGCGATCGCGTATGCGATCAGATGGGTGAACGAGACCTTCCGCCCGGCGGCCTTGAGCTCTCGCCTGCGGGCGTCCAGCGCGGTGACCGTCAGCGTGCGGAAGCTCGTGGCAGTCGGTATCGACCGCGACTGGTCCATGTAGCGGGCAAGGGCGGCCGCACCGCCGCGCATGGGCTGTGCGCCGGCCGGCGCCGCCGTGGCCGCGCTGCCGTTGGTCGCCGGCTCCGCTCTGGCGCCCGCACCGTCACCGGCGGCCGAGAGAACGTCCGACTTCGTGATCCTCCCGGCCGGGCCGCTGCCCGACACCTGCGCGAGATCCACGCCCTCGACCGCCGCGGCGCGCGCCGCGACGGGGGATGCCCTTGTGCCGTCCGGCGTGCTCGCCGACACGGAGGGCCTCGGCTCCTCGCCGGCGCTCCGTTCGCCGGCCGCGGCGGCTTGGCGCTCCCCGGTGCCGGCCGCAGCCCCGCTTGCCGCGTCGCCGCGGACAGCGATGCGGGCGATCACCTGACCGACTGTCACCGTATCGCCCTCGGCGACGAGGATCTCGCACACCGTGCCCGTCGCCGGAGAGGGAAGCTCGAGGTCCACCTTGTCGGTGGAGATCTCGACGATCGTCTCGTCGAGCTGGATCTCGTCCCCGATCTTCACCCGCCATTCGAGGATCGTCCCCTCGCTGACCGACTCGCCGGCGGCGGGCGTGAGCACGTCCACGCTCTGAAGCGCCGAGGCGCCCGCCGGCGAGGCTGCCGGAGCGGCCGGCGGGCCGGCATCCAGCGGAGCAGGGGGTGAGGCCGGCGAAGCCGCGGGCGTGCCGGAATCCGCGGGAGCGGGCGGCCGGGCATCCTGTCCTGTTGCGCCCCGCTCCTCGACCGCGGCGCTGCCGTTGGCCGGCGCACCGCCGTCCGCCTTCTTGGCCGCGCCGTTTCCCCGATCATCGCCGACGGAGATGCGGGCGATCACCTGCCCGACCGTGACCGTATCGCCCTCGGCGACGAGGATCTCGCTGACCGTGCCGGTCGCCGGAGAGGGAAGCTCGACGTCGACCTTGTCGGTTGAGATCTCGACGATCGTCTCATCGAGCGCGATCGCGTCCCCGACCTTGACACGCCATTCGAGGATTGTTCCCTCGCTGACAGACTCACCCGCGGCAGGAGTCACGACGTCTACCGTCTGCTGAGCCGTGGTGCCCGTTGCCATCGGTTCACCACTCTAGCGCGGCGGCTGGCCCGACGAGCAGGCCGCACGCCGGTTTTCACCCTTGTACACGGGGATTTCCGCCGTTCGGGAGGCGGCGCGGCGGTCCTATGAGGGAGCGGCGCGTGCGTGGCCGCGCTGCTCGCGGATGAACTCGTAGCTCCCGAAGAACGGGCCGATCCCGCCGAGCACTGCGACGGCCACCGCCAGGCGCAGGGGGACCACCCGGAGCCGCGCCGCGGCGATGCAGGCCACCGACATGAATATCCACAGCAGCCCGTGGGAGAGGCCGAGGACGAACGTCAGCGGCTCGGGTTTGCCGGCGGCGAACGCGCACACCAGCAGCGCGACGTACACGCACGAATGGGTGAACGAGATCCACTTCAGCCGCCTGAACGACAGCGGTCCGGCCGACGGCCGCAGCGTTCCCGCCGCGGGCCGCAGCCGTGCCGTCGCCGGCTGCAGCCGCTCGCTCACTCCGACAGCCAGCGCGCCATTCGCGGCAGGATCTCCCCCGCCTCGGGTGGCCACTCGTCGATCTCGCGCGGCCACCACGCGAAGGCATCGTGCTCATCGTCGGGCCGCACCGCGTCCTCGGCTCCCTCGGCGAGCCACGCCTGGCCGACGAACATCACGAGCTGGTGGGGTAGCCGAAGGAGGGCCTCGCCGCGCACGCGCTCGGGCTCGACAGCCCACTCCTCCCTGAGCTCGCGCACGAGTGTGTGGGCCGGGTTCTCGCCCAGGTCGACCGCTCCGCCGGCACCGAGGGCCCAGCGTCCGGCCCAGGAGGACACCCACGGAGCGCGCCGCCCGGCCAGCCAGCGGCCGTCTGAGGACCGCGTCACGCACAGGGCGGCCATGCTGTGAGACGCATCGCCTGCGACGAGACGCAGCGCCCAGCGAAGCGGCTGCAGCTCGATCGCTATCCCCTGAGGATCCTCGCAGTAGCCCACAAGGCGGGCGGCGACGCCGTCGTGGCTCGGCGAGCCCCGGTCCTGCAGGCCCTTGATCGCCGCGTCGGCGGCCGCGCTCTTGGCGGCGGTGGGCTCGAACTGCTCCTGGTGCCAGCGCGCCGTCACCTGCTCGAGCGCCCACGGCCCGCGCGCGAGGATCTCAGGCGGCTGGGTGGCCGGCTCCGGTTGAGCGGACATCGAGAGGAAGGCTAGTCAATGTCCGCACCGCGCCGGTCCGCATAGACTCGCGGCGGTGATCGCCCGCCGGCGCAAGCACTGGGGATGGGGGTTCGAGGATCAGCAGCCCTCGCCCAGCGAGGCACTCGCCTCGGCCGCAGCGCTCGCCCCCCACCTCGAGATGACCATCGGGGACCTCGAGGACCCAGTGGCGCTGGACGCACTCGAGCTTCCCCCGCCGCGCATCGCGCCGCCGTCCTCGCTTGCGGAGATCTGCTCCGACGGCGTGCACGCGCGCGCCTCCCACGCGCTCGGCAAGTCCTACGTGGACGTCGTCAGGGGATTCCGAGGGCAGTTCGAGGACGCGCCCGACTTCGTCGCCCGGCCCCGCGAGGAGCGCGACGTCGAGCGGCTGCTGGAGTGGTGCGCGCAGCGGCACGTCGCCGCGATCCCCTACGGTGGCGGCACCTCGGTGGTCGGGGGAGTCACGCCGCGTGTCGCCTCGGACTACAACGGCGCCATATCGATCGACCTCGCCGAGCTCTGCCGTGTGGTGGAGGTCGACGCCGTCTCGCGTGCCGCTCTCATCGAGGCGGGGGCGAGCGGCCCAGGGCTCGAGGCGCAGCTCGGAGAGCGGGGGCTGACGTTGCGCCACTTCCCGCAGTCGTTCGAGCTCTCGACGCTGGGCGGCTGGATCGCGACCCGCGCAGCGGGGCACTTCGCGACGCTGTGGACACACATCGAGGACTTCGTCGAGTCCGTGCGCGCGATCACGCCCGCCGGGGTCTGGGAGTCTCGGCGCCTTCCCGGATCCGGGGCGGGGGTCAGCCCCGACCGGATGCTCGCCGGCTCGGAGGGCACCCTCGGCGTCATCACGCGGGCGTGGGTCCGCGTGCAGCCCCGTCCCACGCACCGGAGCTCCCAGGGAGTGCGCTTCCCCAGCTTCCTCGCGGGGGCGGAGTGCGTGCGCGCGATCTCGCAGTCAGGGCTCCACCCGTCGAACTGCCGTCTGCTCGACGCCGGCGAGGCCCGGCTGACGATGGCGGGGGACGGCTCGCATGCCCTGCTGGTGCTGGGTTTCGAGTCGACGGACCACCCCGTCGACGCCGCAATGACTCGCGCGCTCGCGCTCTGCTCAGAGCACGGCGGCGAGCTCTCCCAGCGTGGCGGGCGCGCCGGCGACGCGGTCAGCTCGTGGCGGGAGGCGTTCCTCGGCGCCCCCTACCTGCGGGACCTGCTCGTGGCGATCGGGGTGCTGAGCGAGACCTTCGAGACCGCTATCACCTGGGAGCGATTGCCCGCCTTCCACGAGCAGGTGGTGGCCGCCGCGCAGGAGGCGGTTCGCGAGGCATGCGGCGAGGGCGGCCGGGTCCACTGCCGTTTCACACACGTCTATCCGGACGGCCCGGCGCCCTACTTCACCATCCTCGCCCCGGCGCGCCGGGGCGAGGAGATCGAGCAGTGGGAGTCGATCAAGCGCGCCGTCTCCGACGCGATCATCGCGGAGGGGGGGACGATCACCCACCACCACGCCATCGGGCGCGACCACCGGCCGTGGTACGACGTCCAGCGCCCGGAGCCGTTCGCAGCCGCGCTGCGCGGCGCCAAGGAGGCGGTCGACCCGGCCGGGATCATGAACCCCGGCGTGCTGATCGATCCGGAGCGATGAGGATCGCCGTCCTCGGGCCGGGTGGCGTGGGTGGCCTGCTCGCCGGAGCGCTGCAGCGATCCGGCGCGGATGTCGTGGTCGTCGCCCGCGACACGACGGCCGCGCGGATCTCCGAGCGCGGACTGCGCGTCGACAGCGTCAGGCTGGGCGAGTTCATCTCTCATCCCCGGGCGGTGGAGGTGCTGGAGGAGCCCGTCGGAGCGCTGCTGGTCGCGACCAAGGCTGCAGGCCTCGAGCCGGCGCTCGAGCGCGTTCGGAGCGAACCGGACGTGGTCCTGCCGCTGCTCAACGGCCTCGATCACCTGGCGGTCTTGCGTGAGCGGCTTGCCGCGACGGTGCTCGCCGGCTCGATCCGGGTCGAGGCCGATCGGCCGCACCCGGGGGTCGTGGTGCACACGAGCCCGTTCCTGCAGGTCGAGATGGCCAGCGCCGAGCCGTCGGCTGCGCCGGCGATGGAGCGGCTCTCACGGACACTGACGGACTCGGGCGTGCCCGCCGAGATTCGGTGGCCGATCTGCGCCCGCTCCGAGGCGCAGGTGATGTGGTCGAAGCTAGTCCGGCTGAACGGGCTCGCCTGCACCACCAGCGCCTACGACAAGCTGCTCGGCGAGATCCGCTCCACCCCTCGCCTTCGCGCCGACCTCCTCGGCGCGATCGCGGAGGCATGCGCCGTCGGACGCGCCGAGGGCGCCGGAGACCTGGACGCCGCGCGGACGATCGCGGAGCTCGACCGAGCCCACGACACGCTTGGCAGCTCGATGCAGCGGGACATCGCAGCGGGCCGCACGCCGGAGCTGGACGCGATACCCGGGTCGGTGCTGCGAGCCGCGGCTCGCCACGACCTGGAGTGCCCCACGATCGAGCGGTTGGTGGCGATGATCGCCGAGCGGGCAGGGATCGAGCCGCCCCTCATCCGTCGCTGAGCCATCGCGGGCCGGCGCCCGGTGTGGCCCTGCGGCTACTGCTCGAACGGGTGCGGCGGATCCTCCGGCCGGGTGGACGGGAGCGAGCGTGTGGCCACTGCCTCCACCGCCTCCTCCTCGGCCGCCGAGCGCTCGCCGTCGTGCTCACCGTCGCAAAGCACGCGGAAGTTGCCGGTCACGCCGCTGTCGCCATGGATCGTTATGCCCGGCAGCACCTCCTCGCCCTCGTCGAAGCCGAGGCGCTCCAGGTCGAAGTGGGCGAGCCCGATGCCCCACGCCGTATGGGTGGGGTTCTCGCGGTCGTGTGCCGCCACCGCCTGGGCGAAGCGCTCGAGGTTCTTGGCGATCTTGCCGGTGTCAGCCATCGCTCACGGGCAGCCTAGCGCGAGCTCGGCGGCCCAGCGATCAGCCGGGAGGCGTGCGAGTCAGGGGCATCATCCCCGTCGACGATCGGTCGCGGAACGAGGACGAAGCACTCGATGGAGCACGCCGCCCGGAAAGCGGCAGGCCTGCGGGACTAGGCTCGGAGCTCGCTGCGAGCCACGGAGACGTCGCTCGGCACGACCTCGCCGAACATCCCCGTATCCGCGAACTGCCGAAAACGAGCGATCTTTCCGTCGCTGACATCCCAGACGTGCACCACCTGAAGGTCCAATGTGCTGCCGGTCGCCTTGCCGGTGCCGGTGTAGCGACAGACCGACGCGACGGTATCGCCCGACACGATGAACTCCTCGGGTGTCACCGCGAAGCCCTCTACGTCTTCTACGAGCGGGCCGAACACGTTCTCGGCGACGGCCTCTGGTCCTCGATGCAGGCCGCCGTACGGCATCCCCTCCGCCTCGTACCACTCGATGTCCGGTGCGAAGCTGCCGAGCACGCCTGGCACATCGGCCCGCCCAAACGCCTCGTAGACGCCCTTAACGACATCAACGCTCTGCTCGGCCATGAGACCCCCCAAGTTAGGAATGGTTTTCGACGACGACGCTACTCCACATCGAGCACACAAGCCGCGTCGCAGCCTCGGGAGCCTGGCCGCGCCACGGCGCCGAACGCGCGCTTCCCTCGCCGAGGTGGCCTAGCCCTACGTCTCTGAAACGGGCGGCTGCTCGATGATCTCGACCCGATATTGGTCAGGATCTTTGACGAAGCACAGCCGTGAGCCGCCCTCCCGGATCCTGTACGGCGGCTTCTCGGGCTCGATGCCCTGCTCCGCGAGGCGCGCGAGCGTGCCGTCGAGGTCGTCGGTCGTGATCGCGATGTGACCGTAGGCGGTTCCGAGCTCGTAGGAGTCGACGCCGAAGTTGTACGTCAGCTCCAGGCGCGGCATGTCGCCGTCGCCGGGCTGGTTCATGAACACGTTCACGGCCTCGTCGCGGATCGGGATGCGCCCCATCTCCTCGAAGCCGAGCGCCTTGTAGAAGTCCACAGAGCGGTCGATGTCGGTGATGCGGTAGCAGGTGTGGATCAGCGCCATCGGGCGCGAGTCTATATGCCGACCGGCGCAGAGCTACGGGGCCGGCGGGCACGGCTATCGGGCGGTCGGCCTCGGCTGCTGCCAGAATCCCGTCCATGTCCGCCCCGGACGAGCAGGTCGGCGGCACGCAGCCGGGCGAGACCGACCAGGAACGCATCAACCGCAACCTCAACGAGCTGCTCGGTGAGCTGCGGGTCGCGATCCCGGGGGTCCAGGTGCTCTTCGCCTTCCTGCTCACCGTCCCCTTCAGTCAGCGCTTCCGCGGCGTCGGCCCGTTCGAGCGCACGGTCTACCTCGTGACCCTCCTTCTGACGGCGACCGCCTCGGCTCTCCTTATCGCTCCGTCGGCCTATCACCGCATCGAGTTCCGGCTTCGCGACCGGCCCCACATCGTCGAGGTCGCTCATCGCCTGACCCTGGCGGGGTTCGCCTTCCTGGCACTCGCCATGACCGGTGCCGTGCTGCTGATCACGCGCTACCTCTTCCCGGTGACGACCACGATCGTCGTCGTGTCGCTCGTCTTCCTGATGTTCGCCACGCTGTGGTGCCTGCTGCCGCTCGGGCGCCGGCGTGCGGTCCTCCGGGACGCATCTCGGCGGCAGGCCGCCGGACTCTAGACTGGCCTGCGTGCGAACACTGATCGTCGGCCATGGTGGACGCGAGAGCGCGCTCGCCATGCGGATGGCGGAGCACAGCCAGCTGCACGCGTTCGTCGGCCACGAGAACCCTTCGATCGTGCGCCAAGCCGCCGCGTCGGGCGGCATCCACGTCGTGGGCGACGTCTGCGACCCGCACGCCGTCGCCGCCTTCGCGCGCGAGCGCGAGATAGACCTCGCGATGGTCAGCGCGGACGAGCCGCTTGCGGCCGGTGTGGTCGACGCGCTGCTGGCGCAGGGCACGCGCACCGTCGGCCCCACGAGCGCAGGCGCGGAGATCGAGTGGAACAAGGCGTTCGCCCGCAGGCTGCTCGGGGAGATCGCGCCGGAGTCCGTGCCGCGGCTGCGGATCGTCCACGAGCAGCGCGAGGTGGCCGGCGCGATCGAGTCCTTCGGGTCCACGCCCGTCGCCGTCAAGCCGTCGGGGCTCACAGGCGGCAAGGGCGTGAAGGTGATGGGGCCCCACCTGGCCGATCACGCTGACGCGCAGGACTACGCGCTGTCCCTGCTCGCCCACGGCAGGCCCGGCGAGTCGGTTCTGATCGAGGAGAAGATCACCGGCGCCGAGTTCACGATCCAGGCCGTAAGCGACGGCAGGACCGTCGTGTTCCCGCCGGCCACCTACGACTTCCCGTATCGATTCGACGGCGACGAGGGACCGGGCACCGGCGGGATGGGCTCGCTTTCGCTTGCGACGTCCACCCTCCCGTTCATGACGGCGGCGCAGTACGAGCAGGCCTGCACGATCATCGCGCGCGTCATCGAGCGCCTCGCCGACGAGGGTCGTCATTTCACCGGTGTCATGAACAGCGGGTTCTTCGCCACCGCCGACGGCGTGAAGGTGATCGAGTTCAACGCCCGCTTCGGAGACCCCGAGTGCATGAACATAATGAGCCTGTTCAGCGGGAGCTGGCCGGAGGTGATGGAACGGATCACGGGGGGGACGCTTGCCGAAGGCGATGTGCCGCTGCGCGAGGAAGCGTCGCTCGTGCTCTACCTCGTCTCCCCGGACTACGCGCTGCGAAGCGGTCCGCCGTACGAGTTCACGGTGGCGGTCGACGGGATCGAGGCCGAGGGCTGCCACGTGTTCTTCTCCTCGGCCACCAGCCTCGGGGCGGACCGCTACCGGACGGTGGGCACCTCGCGGGCCCTCGCGCTCGCGACCAGCGCGCCCACGCTCGAGCAGGCACGGGTGCGGGTGGTGGACGCCGCTGCGACGGTTCCGGTGCTGGAGTGGCGCAGAGACGTCGGCGAGCAGAGCTACCTCGACGGCCTGAGCGCGCTGGCGCAATCGCCGGTCTAGGCAGGGCGCCGCGCCGGTCGCCGTGCGCGTCCGGTCCTTCGTGCAAGGATGCCATCGTGCTGGTCGAGACGGCGACCCATCCCCAGTTCGTGTCGAACACCTACCTCGTCGCCGACGGCGCCGGGGGGCCGGCCTTCTTCATCGACGCCGGCGGGCCCGTCCAGCCGCTGATCGACGCCGCGGACCGGCTCGGGCTGACGCCCACGCACGTCCTGCTCACCCACCACCACTTCGATCACGTCAGCGAGGTCCCCGCGCTGCGCGAGCGCTGGCCCGAGCTCGCCGTGCTCATCAGCTCCCGCGAGCGCCAGCTGCTCGGGGAGGCGACCGGAGGGACGGACGCCGAGGCGGGCGCGATGGGCAGCGTCGAGGCCGGCGAGACGCTCCACTTCGGTGCGCTCGAGTGCCACCCGCTGCACACCCCCGGACACACCGCGGGGATGCTCTCCTTCCTGGTCGGCGAGCGCTCCCAGCAGCTCGGCCGTGGAACCCACGCGCGCGTCGGCTCGACCGCGGCGCCGGGTGGCTTCGCGGGCGCGGACGGCGCCGTGTTCACCGGAGACACGCTGTTCAAGAGCTCGGTTGGCGGAGTGCGGGCGCCCGGCCACACCAGCTACGCGGACCTCAGGGACTCGATCATGGGGACGCTGATGGAGCTGCCGGCGGAGACCGTCATCTACCCTGGGCACGCCGGCCCCACGTCCGTCGCACGGGAGTGGGAGTACAACCCGTTCATCCGTGTCTGGCGTGGCCTCGACGGCGAGGGGTCCGAGCGCTGCACCGCGCTCGGCCAGCCCGCGACGCTGGTGCTCCTCGGCGAGGACTACGACGGCGGGACCAAGGCTTGGGTCCGCTGGGAGGACGGCTCCGATGACATCGTCCCCGGCTCGCGCCTGGAGCGCTCCGCGTGAGCCGCGGCCAGGACCAGCCGGCTCAGAGCCGGGATCTGCACGAGCCGGCTTCGTAGCATCATTGGCGGCAATGGCGCGCGAGAACGAGAAGATCCCCACCTCGCGAGCAAGGCGCACGGCAACCGTCGCCACGCTCGCCGCTAGCGAGGCGGTGAAGCAGTTCGGCACGCGCGCCGCCAACGTGACCCGCGGCGAGGAGGCTTCCGAGGCCGCCCTCGCCAGGCGGCAGCTCGAGACCGCCAAGCAGATCGTGGCCGTGCTGGGGACGATGAAGGGCGCGGCGATGAAGCTCGGGCAGGTCATGTCGTTCCTTGACGTCGGGCTCGTCGCCGAGGAGCACCGCGACGAGTTCCAGCGCGAGCTCGCGAAGCTGCGCGACGCCGCGCCGACGGTGTCCTTCAAACAGATGCGGCGCGTCATCGAGGACGACCTCGAAGAGCCGATCTCACGGGTGTTCGCGAGCTTCGAGGAGGAGCCGATCGCCGCCGCCTCGATCGGGCAGGTCTATCGAGCGACGCTCAGAGAGGACGGGCGCGAGGTCGCGGTAAAGGTGCAGTACCCCGGGGTCGCGGGCGCCGTCAGGGCGGACCTGCAGAACCTGGACATGATCATGCGGCTGCTCAAGCGGATGACTCCGGGCATGGACATCAAGGCGATCGCCGAAGAGATCAGGGAGCGGATCGGCGAGGAGCTCGACTACGAGCTCGAGGCGCAGAACCAGCGCTCGCTGGCCCGGATCTTCGCCGGGCATCCCTTCATCGTCGTGCCCGACGTCGTCAGCAGCCTCACCCGCGAGCGCGTGATGGTCAGCGACTACGTCAGCGGAGTGGGATTCGAGGAGCTCAAGCGCCGTCCGCAGGCCGAGCGGGACCGGCTCGGAGAGATCGTCTTCCGGTTCTTCCTGGGGTGCCTCTACCGCCACCGCCAGTTCTCCGGCGATCCGCATCCGGGCAACTTCCTGCTGCAGGAGGACGGCCGCGTGGCGTTCCTCGACTTCGGGCTGTTCAAGCGGATGGATCCCGCGCCGGTCGAGCTCGAGCTGGCCTGCCAGCGGGCCGTCGTCGAGGGCGACGCGGCGACGCTTCACCGGCTGCTTGCCAGCTCCGGGTTCCTGCCGAAGCCCGAGCTGGTGGACCCCGACCACCTGCTGGCGTTCATCGGGGACGCGATCTGGTGGTACACGACGGCCGATGAAACCGTCGCGCTGACGCCCGAGATAGCAACGCAGGTGATGATCGAGAGCTCCGACCCGCGCTCCAGTCACTTCCGGGAGATGCGCCATCAGCAGATGCGGCCGGAGCACCTCTTCGGGCGACGGATGGAGATGCTCACGCTGGCCGTCCTCTCGCAACTGCGGGCCCGCGCGAACTGGCACCGGATCGCGAGGGAGTGGATGTATGGGGACGAGCCGGTGACCGAGCTGGGAGAAGCCGAGGCCGAGTTCTACGGTCGCAGTGGCGTCGGCGCGGCAGGGTGAGCTCCACGGCCGGCCATCCAGCCGGATGGAAGTTGGCCTGCCGCTGTTGCGCGGGTGAAAATACGTCCGCATAATCGTTGCAGCCCATGGATCTGGACCAGGCCAGCGCGATCCTCAACTACGCCCACAGCGCGTTCATCTCGATGGACGAACGCGGGCAGATCCTCTACTGGAACATCCGGGCCGAAGAGATGTTCGGCCTCACCCGTGCCGAGGCGATCGGCCAGAGCGTCGCCGACACGATAATCCCCGAGCACCTCAGGGACGCCCATCGCGAGGGGCTGCGGCGCTTCCTGCAGAGCGGCGAGGCACGGTTGCTGAACAGGCGCCTCGAGCTGCGCGCGCTGCGCGCCGACGGCAGCGAGTTCCCCGTCGAACTGACGGTGTCGGCGCTCGCGGAGGATCGCGGGTGGTCCTTCCACGCCTTCGTCGCCGACATATCCGAGCGCCGAGCCGGGGAGGTGGAGCGTCAGAAGCTGCTCGACGAGCTGCAGCACGCGCTCCACGGCAGCGAGCAACGGCTCGAGGTGATCGTCAACGCGCTCGCCGAGGCGGTCACGATCCGCGGGCTCGACGATCACATCATCTACGCCAACCGGGCAGCGCTCGACCGGCTCGGGCTCGCATCGCTGGAGGAGCTGCGCGAATCGGACCCGCGCGAGCTCATGGGGCCGTACGAGACGACCGGGGAGGACGGACGCGAGATCCGCCTGGAGGACCTTCCTTCGGTGCGCGTCGTTCGCGGCGAGGAGGCGGAGCCGCTGATGCTCCGGTCCGTACACCGCAGCACCGGCGCAGAGGAGTGGGTCCTGCTCAAGGCCACCCCGGTGCGCGACGCGGCGGGCAACATCGACGCCGCTGTGACGATCATCGAGAACGTCACCGCCGCGAAGCGCTCCTCCCTGCGCATGGAGTTCCTGGCGCGAGCCAGCAGGGTCCTGGCTTCCTCTCTCGACTACCAGCAGACCCTCCGCAACGTCGCGAGCCTGGCCGTGCCCCAGATCGCCGACTGGTGTGCCGTCGATCTATTCGACGAGGCCGGACAGCGCGAGCCCGTGGCGGTGGCACACATCGATCCGGCGAAGCTGCAGATGGCAGAGCGCCTGCGGGCCTTCGAGCCCGAGGAGCTCGATCCCGAACAGGGAATCGGGCGCGTGAGGCGGACCGGTGAATCGACGATCTACGAGGAGATACCGGACGCGCTGCTCGTGGAGGCGGCGGTCAGCGAGGAGCACCTGAGCCTGCTTCGCGCAGTCGGGATGCGAGCAGTACTGATAGTTCCGATGACGGTTCGCGGGCGCACCATCGGGAGCCTGTCCCTCGTCAGCGCCGATTCGGGACGCAGCTTCGATCAGGGTGACGTCGAGCTCGCCGAGCAGATCGCGGAAGTGGCCGCCCTGGCTGTCGAGAACGCCCGTCTCTACAGCGAGCGCACCGAGGTGGCGCGCACGCTGCAGAGCAGCCTGCTGCCGGAGGCCCTTCCCGAGGTTCCCGGCTGGGAGATCGCCGCGCACTACCGCCCGGCCGGCCACGAGGCTGAGGTCGGAGGCGACTTCTACGACTTCTGGGAGATCGCCGGAGACTGGCTGATGATGATCGGCGACGTCACCGGCAAGGGCGTCGGCGCCGCCACCGTCACCTCGCTGGTCCGCCACACGGCCTGGGCCGCATCGGACTTCGACTCCCGCCCCGCGGCGATCCTCGCGCGCGTCGACGCCGCGCTCAAGCGCCGGCCGATGCTGTCGGTCTGCAGCGCACTCAGCATGCGTGTCTCGGAGGGCCGCGGCACCGTTGCCTCGGGCGGCCATCCCTTGCCGTTTCACCTGAGCGACGGCGGAGTCGCCGAGCTGGGCAGCGCCGGCACGCTGCTCGGTGCCTTCTCGAAGGTGGGCTGGCCGGAAGCCGAGTTCATGATGCGACCCGGTGACACGCTGGTCGCGATAACCGACGGTGTGACCGACACGGTCGGGCAGGGCGACGAGCGCTTCGGGACCCGCCGCCTGCGACGGGTGCTCGAGGAACTGCACGCCGAGCCGCCGACGGTGATTCGCGAGCGCCTGGTGGCGGCGATCGAGGAGTTCCAGGTCGGCGCTCGCGCCGATGACACTGCAATAGTGATAATGCGCTTCAACGGCGCGCCCGCGGCGGAGCAGACGGTCGCACGCGCCACCAACCACAACGTCGGGGTCTGAGGGTGCCGTCATGCAGGGCTCGCCACTCGAGATACGAAGTGAGCGCCAGGGGGAGACCGGACGTGTCACGGTCGTCGGCGAGATCGACATCGCGACCGCGCCGCAGGTGCAGGACGCCGTCGAGGCGATGCTCGCCGAACGTGTCGGCGAGCTGCTGATCGACCTTCGAGACCTCGCCTTCATCGATTCCTCGGGGCTGCGGCTGCTGATCGCCCTGAACAACCGCGCCACCGCGGACGGCTGGAAGCTCAGCCTGACGCGCCCGTCCGACCGCTCGATGTCGGTCTTCCAGATCACCGGCGCCGATGAGAACCTGCCGTTCGTCGAGGAGCCCTCCACACAGTGATCGGGGAGACCTCCGAGGATTCCGAGGCGCCGACCGTGCCGGCGGCTCTGGAGCTGGAGCTCAAGCGGGGCGTCGAGGCTCCCGGTATCGCCCGCGCCGCCGTGAGCGAGCTCTCGCAGAGCATCGGGCTGAGCCGACCGACCTTCCAGACGCTGGTCCTGCTGGTCTCGGAGGTCGTGAGCAACGCCGTGCTCCACTCGCGCGGCCCCGAGCATGCCCCGATCACGCTCACAGCCGCGGTCACGCCCGACGTGGTTCGGATCACCGTCACCGACGCTGGCGGGGGGTTCGTCCCCAGGCAGCGCGACCCCACGAGCATCCACGACGGATACGGCCTCTTCCTGGTCGACAAGTCGGCGAGCCGCTGGGGAGTCGAGACGGCGCCGCCGACGAGCGTCTGGTTCGAGCTCCCGCGTGCGGCCTGAGCGCCGTCATAGACCCGTCTCGGCCACCACCTTGCCCGATTTGACGGCCGACTGCAGGGCCTTGTAGTCGCGCTCGTTCTGCTCGGCGTAGGCGCTCGAGAACTCGAGGATCGCCCGGTCGAAGCTCCTTCCCCTGCCCAGGTAGGCCGCGATCGCGATCCGGTCGCCGCTGCGGGCGTGCGCGCGAGCCAGCGTCCAGCCACACAGACGGCCGTACTGGGCCATGCCCTTGGGCACCATCTGCTCGATCTCCGCCGAGCCCTTCCAGTCCTTCAGCTGGCGGCCGTAGAAGTCCCGCTCGCGGCCGTCGAAGGTCGCCCCCACGTGCAGCCAGCCGAGAAATATGTCGCTGCTCGCCTGCATCAGCCTTTGGCCGGTCACCACGCGCTCGCCGTGGTTCTCGAACTCGCTCGGACCGAGGAACTGCTCGAGCACCGAAGCCTCGGCCTCCTTCATCTGCAGGAACAACGGATCCCGACCATCGCGGCCCAGCATCAGGCCGATCCATGCGCGCGTGCCCACGCTGCCGACGCCAACCACCTTGCGCGCGAAGTCGACCAGGCGGAACTCGTCTAGCAGTACCCGCCGCTCGCGCTCGAGCGTGTCGCGATAGGCGCCGAGCAGCTCGTTCAGAGCGTCGAGCATTTCTGTGCGTTCAGCCCCGTCGGCGAGGTCCTCGATCGGGACGATGAGCGGTGGATCGGCGACGATTCGAGTCTCGCCGTCCACGACCTCGGTCAGCTTCGAGAAGGCGGACATGCTGTCCTTGGTGCGTGCCTTGGCGAGCGCCCTGCGGGTGCGCTTGATCATCCCTGGCTTCAGCTGAGGTCCGAGCTCCTCGAGCACGCGATCGACGTCTGCGTGCGCATACCAGACGTCGAGGTTCGTCATCCCGGCGAAGCCGATCATCGCCGTGCGATATGCCTCGACCGTCGCCAGCACGATCTGCTCCCGCTCGGCGGACGGGAAGTCGTCCTCGACCGCGGCGATCAGCATGCTCACGGCAAGGCGCTTGACATCCCACTCCCACGGTCCTTCAAGCGTCTCGTCGAAGTCGTTGAGGTCGAACACCAGCCGCCGCTCGGGCGAGGCGAAGAGCCCGAAGTTGGACAGGTGGGCGTCGCCGCAGCACTGCACCGTGAGCCCCGATCTCGGCGTGGGCACAAGGTCGCTGGCCATGATCAGCGCAGCCCCGCGGTAGAAGGCGAAGGGAGATACGAGCATCCGGCCGTAGCGGATCGGCACGAGCTCGGGCACGCGTGTCTCCGCCTGGCGCTTGAGGAGCTTGATCGGATCGGGCCGCCTTGCGGGAGGCTCGAAGACGGCATGGCTCGAGCGCGGCACCTCGGCTCGCGCGGCCTTGCCGCGAGCCACGCGCTCGGCCACGCTCAGGTGCGGCGCCTCGCGAGCGCGGGTGCGCGGCCCTCTGCCCTTTCTGGTCGCGGCCGCCATCGTCCGCCCTCAGTCCCGGGCGCGCCTCGGTCCCAGCCTGCCGGAGCCGGCGAGATAGGAGACGGGATCGCCTCCCCTTCCCCGCAGGACGTAGGCGCAGCCGACGGCTATCAGCGCGCCCGCCAGCGGCCCCAACACATAGACCCAGTAGCTGCTGAAGTCGCCGCTCACCAGCGCCGGCCCGAACGAGCGGGCGGGGTTCATCGAGGCTCCGCTCACCGGGGCGGACCACAGTCCCGCGAGCGCTATGTACCCGCCGACGCCGAGCGCGGCGATCGCGCCGACGCTCTGCGCGGCTGCCGCGGTGCCCAGGATCACGCTCACCAGACCGGCCGTGAGTACCACCTCGAAGAGCAGCGCCTGCCAGTTCGCGTAGCCGGGTCCGGGCAACGTCGCGCCGAGATGCTGGATGTCGCCGAAGACCCCCCGCAGGAACAGGCACGCCAGTGAGGCGCCGAGGAGCTGGACGATGATGTACCCGGGGACGCGTTTCCAGGGGAAGTCGCCGCGCATCGCGAAGGCCAGCGAGACACCCGGGTTCAGGTGGGCGCCCGAGACGGCTCCCATGAACAGGATTATCGCCATGACCATCAGCCCCGGGGCCACGACCGCCGCGGCCAAGCTGATCTGGCCCCGTCCGTGGAGGATGCCCCCGCCGGCCGCCACGAGCACGAGCATGAAGGTGCCGAGCAGCTCCGAGAAGAGCCTGCGCCACTCCAGCCGGGGGTCGTCGAACTCCTCCCGGGAGCCGAACTCCAGCGCGAGCAGGTGTCGCGTGCGGGCCCCGAGCATCCCGAGGACCGGCGACTCCTCCTGCTCCTCGTGATGATCCGGTCTGTTCATGTCGCTAGAGCGCGATCGCGACAACGATCACCGTCGCGACCGCCAGCGCGACGGCGCCGGCCGTCAGCCACCAGACCAGGCGCGAGGAAAGCTCGTCGTAGGTTCCCCTGCGGAGTGCGCCGGCGACCCGGGCCTGGCGTACTCCGCCGATCACCAGCACGACGACGGCGAGGGCGCCGTAGGCGATGCCCAGCAGCTTCAGCGGCCAGTGGGCCCCGCCCGCGAGCCCGGGCAGGATGCGACCCACTCCGACCGCGATGGCCGAGGCCCCCACGCCGGTGCGCCACCAGGCAAGCCAGGTGCGCTCGGCGGCGAGCGAGGTCCGCCGCGACGCATCCACGGTCGAGGGCTCGCCGGAATCGCGCTCGGGCGGGACCGTCATCGCCTCAAAGGTATCGCCAGAGCCGGAGGCATCGCAGGCGCCGGGCGGCCCGCGAACGCCGCCCGGGCGGTGTTGGCTATGGCCTGCCGAAGGCCGGACGCCTCGCTCAGTACCCGGTGCTCGTCCTCACGCGGCGACGGTCGGACTCGTGCAGGCGACCCTTCACCTTGAGAGTCGCGCAGGCTTCGGCGATGTCCGAACCGAGCGTGGCGACGAGCGAGTGCCCGAGTGTCTGCTTGACGAGCGCGCGCATGACCTTTACGTGCTCGGCGTCCGGGGGCATGGTGTAAGCGGGGACCATCCAGCCACGCTCGGCGGCGAGTTGAGCCGCTACGTCGAACTCGTCGAAGGCGTGATCTCCGGCGAGCTGGAACGCGACGAGGGGCAGCTGCTCGTCCTGCTCCTCCCCGATGATCGAGAACTCGCCGGTCGCCGCGATCTCCTCCGCGAGGGCTCGCGCGTTGTACTGCATCGTCTCCATGATGTAGCGGTAGCCGTCGTGGCCATAGCGGACGAGGTTGTAGTACTGGGCGAGCACCATCGCCGAGCCCGTCGAGAAGTTCAGGGTGAACGTCGCATCGCGCTTGCCGAGGTAGTTCTCGTAGAAGACGAGATCGTCCGGGAGGTCGCTCCTCTCCCTGAAGACGAGCCAGCCGACGCCGGGGTAGACGAGCCCGAACTTGTGACCGGACACGTTGATCGAGCGCACCTGCTCGAGCCGGAAGTCCCACTCGCTGTCCGGGTACAGGAACGGCCACACGAAGCCGCCGCTGGCAGCGTCGATGTGCATCGGCACGTCCAGGCCCCGCTCACGCTTCAGGTGGACGAGATGTCTGTTTATGCCGCGGATGTCGTCGGAGTGGCCGGTGAAGGTGGTGCCGAGGACAGCCGCCACCCCGATCGTGTTCTCGTCGATGTGCGGCTCCACGTCGTCCGCCTCGAGCGTGTACTTGCTCGGCTTGAGCGGGACGACCCGCGGCTCGACGTCGAAGTAGCGGCGGAACTTCTCCCAGACGACGTGCACGTCTCCGCCGAAGACGAGGTTGGGGCGGTCGGTCGCCTTGCGCGCAGCTTCGCGCCGGGCTCTCCACTTCCACTTCAGCGACAGCGCGCCGAGCATGATCGCCTCCGAGGAGCCCTGCGTGCGCGCGCCGGTCGTCTCTCCGGGAGCGTGAAAGAGGTTGGCGAGCATGCGGATGCACCGCTGCTCGATCTCGGCGGTCTCGGGGTACTCGGCATGGTCGATGAAGTTGGTGTGCAGAGCGCCCATGATCAGGCGCTCGGCCTCCGGCTCCATCCAGGTCGTGACGAACGTGGCGAGGTTCCGCATCGGCAGGCCGTCGAGCAGCACCTCCTGACCGACCAGGCGCATGGCGTCGAGGGCCGGCATGCCCGCCCGCGGAAGCTCGCGGTCCGGAGCGGGTTCCAGCAGGAACCGGTTGCCGTACCTGCTCTCGAGCGTCTGTATCCGCCGGCCGGTCAGGTCGGGAGGCTCGTCGCCGTCCCCGGCTGACCCCGCCCCGCCGCGCTCGACCTCCGAAGGCTCCTTCTCAGCCATCAGAGCGTCTGGATCTGAACGAGGCTGGTCGTCCCGGGCCGGCCCGAGGGCAGCCCGGCCGTGATGCCCACGCGCTGGCCGCGCTTGCACCAGCCGAGCTCCACTACCCGTCTGGCGGCATCGGCGATCAGCGCCTCGGTCGTCTCGTGGCGGCGCATCGACGCCGCCTGCACCCCCCACATGAGGCCGCAACGCCGGACCGTCTCTTTGCCTGGAGAGAGTGCGTAGATCGGGACCGTGGGGCGGTGTGCCGAGACGATCCGGGCGGAGCGGCCCGAGAGCGTGGGCACGATCAACGCGTCCAGCCGGAGCTCGCGGGCCGCGTCACAGAGGTTGTGCGCGAGCGTGTAGGCGGGATCGGACTCGCTGCGGCGCACGCGCGACTCGTTCCACCGCTCGTACGGCGCGATCGACTCCGCCTCGACGGCGACGGCCGCCATCATCGCCACCGCCTCGACCGGGTAGGCGCCGATGGCTGTCTCCTGCGAGAGCATCACGGCGTCGGTGCCGTCGAGGATCGCGTTTGCGACGTCGGCGACCTCGGCGCGCGTCGGCCGCGAGGAGCTGACCATCGAGTCGAGCATCTGCGTCGCGGTGATCGACGGACGCGCCATCTGGCCGGCAAGTTCGAGCAGCTCCTTCTGGACGAGCGGGACGCGCTCGATCGGAAGCTCGATGCCGAGGTCGCCGCGGGCGACCATCACGCAGTCGGCGGCTCTGACGATCTCCTCCGCGCGCTCCACGGCCTGTGGCTTCTCCATCTTGGCGATAAGGGGCAGGCGGGTGTGGGCGCGCACGTCCCTGACGTCCTCCGGGTTCTGGACGAACGACAGGGCGACCATGTCCACGCCGATCGACTCGCCGTGGCGGAGCAGCTCGAGGTCCTCCTCCGGGAGCGACGGCAGCGCGGCGACCGGCCCGGGGATGTTGAGTCCCTGCCGCGACGCCACGGCGCCCCCGACCTCGATCTCGACTTCCACCTCCTGGGCGGCCGCGCGAATGGCCACGGCGCGCAGGCGCACGGACCCGTCGGCGAGGTACAGGATCGAGTCCCGTTCGACCACGTCGGCGAGTCCGCCCCAGGCGATGCTCATGTGGCGGGCGTCGCCGGGGAGATCCCCGTCGCCGCATGAGAAGGTGAGCCGCTCGCCCGGGGTCAGCTCGACCACGTCTTCGCGCAGCGGCCCGATCCGCAGCTTCGGCCCTGGCAGGTCCTGCAGGATCGCCACCGGACGCCCGACGCGTCCCGCCGCATCGCGGACACGGTGGACGGTCTCGGCGTGCTCCTCGAGCGTCCCGTGGGAGTAGTTCAGCCGCGCGACGTCCATCCCAGCCTCGACGAGGCGCACTAGCGTGTCGGTCTCGCGCGAGGCCGGTCCGATGGTGGCGACGATCTTGGTGCGGCGCATTCACCTGACGGTATCGACCGCCGCGGTCCACCGCGTAAGGACGGCCGCGTAGCATCGACCCATGCTCGGCCCGTCACGGCCAATGCCCCGCGTCGGCGCCCGCGCGCGGGTCGCCCACTTCGGCGGCGGCTTCGAGCCGGCCACCGTGCTGTCGGTGCACGACGACGGTCGGCGCCTCGAGGTGCGCGTGGAGGGTGGCCAGGTGCTCGAGTTCGTGCTCAGCCCGGCAACCGCCAGGTTCGTCCACGTGGGAGGACGGCACGGGCCGCGCCTGGAGCTGCTCGGCGACGGCTGATGGTGGAGCCTCGCCTCGCCTTCAGGGCGCCTCGACGTCCGGGAAGTGCTCGTCGCAGTGCTCGCGCAGGACGCCTCGCACCCAGGCTCGCTCCGCCGGCGACGCGATCCGGAACCGTGCCAGCAGCTCGCCCTGCCGGTCGATCGGGGCGCCCGCGATGACCCATCGCTGGGCGAGGCGCTCGAACAGCAGCTCGACTGCCCTCTGCCAGGCGTCCTCCCGGGTGGCGGCCGCGCCAGCCGCGCCACCGGCGAGGATCTCCGCGTACTCGCGCCTAGCTCCGGGAGTCAGGGAGCCGCGGAGGGTGAGCGTGTTGCCGGCGGCGTCGGTGTAGTCGCTGCTGGGCGCCGTCAGCTTGCGCTGGCGGCGCCCCCGCTTGCCCACCTCAGGCGGCGTCCGCGGCGCGTTCGAGCTGCGAGCGCACGTCGCCGCTGGCCGGCTTCGCATGCCCCGGCCAGGCGATCGCGGGCTCGAGCTCGGCCAGCTTCCGGAGGCTCGCCCTCGCCTGCTGCGTGTCGAAGTTGTAGAGATCCGCCGGAAGCCGCGGCTCGGTGCCGCGGCCCCACAGGTCGATCGTGTAGAAGCAGTCGCCGCTGAGGGCGAGGCGGTCGGTCTCCCGCCACAGGCCGATCTGGCCGGGTGCGTGACCGGGCAGCTCGATCACGCGAAAGCCGGCCACCTCATCACCCTCGGCGATCGTGTCGGCGATCTTCACCGGGCCCGCGTCCCAGGCATAGCGGTGCATCAGGCGATGTGCTTGGCGCAGTGGGGTCGGCAGGCCGCTGAGCCCGTCCGGCCAGTACCTGAAGCCGCCGGTCCCTTCGGCGTCCTGCACCTCGTCGGCGTGGCAGAGCACGGGGACACCCAGGGCCGGCGCGACGCCCCTGTGGTCAGTGTGTCCGTGGCTCAACACGACGCGCCGGATGCCGCCGAGCTTCGCACCCGCTCGCGCCACGGCGCGGGTCATCGTTCGCGCTCCGGCGTCGAACAGCGTCACCCCCTCTCCATCCTCGAGCAGGTAGACGTTGCAGCGGCCCGGCTGGCCCTGGACGAGCCACACGCCCTCGGCGATGAGCCGAGCCTCGCCCGGCCCGAGGCTGTCGGCCACGCGGGTCCTGGCGTTGAACGCGCTCATCATGCGCTGTTCCGCGCCCGAGTCCTGCGCGGGCATCATCCCGATCTGGCGGGCGAACGTCATCGAGTCCGTGAACGCGTCGTTGCTCTGGATCAGGCCGCCCTCGACCCGCAACAGGTCGAAGCCTTCGAGCGTGATCGGGCTGCCGGTGGCGGCCACGCCGCCGAAGTCGCCTGGACCGGCGAACGTCCCGGTCAGCCGCCAGTGGACGCCGCAGCGGTCGTCCTCGCTGGTCGTGGAGAGCACCTGCATGCTGATGTCCGGAACGGCATGGATAAGCTCGCCGATGAACTCGCGCACCCCGTCGGGGGCCAGCACGTCGACTCGCCCGCGAACGTTCTCGCGGCCGCCCTCGGCCCACAGCGACACGGCAGTGTCGAGATCGCGGGCGTCGATCGCCTCGAAGTAGCGGCGCACGACCTCCTCGGCCTTCGCCCCCGCCTTGGCCGACTTGCTGCCGGATATGCGTTTGCGGCGGATCGCCGCCTGCTGCATGTTCGCGGCCACCTCCTGGACCTTGGTGGTCGCCTCGCTCGTGCTCTCCTCCTCGGCCATGCCCGCCTCCTTAACGCCGCTGACGGGGCTTAGTCTAGTCTGCGCGGCGTGGCACAGGTGACCGGCAAGCGCGAGCTCGGGCGCGGCGAGCGAGTGCTGGCAGGAGTGTTCCGCCTACGCCTGCCGCTGCCATGGCCGGGTGTGCCGCACTGCAACGCCTGGGCGGTCTCGGCGGGGGACGGGTTCGTCCTGTTCGACACCGGCATGCACCAGCCGGGGTCCCTCGCCGAGCTCGAACGGGCCCTGGCGATGTGCGGCCTGCGCCTGGAGGACGCGAGCCTGGTCGTCTGCACCCACGCCCACTCCGACCACTACGGGCAGGCCGCGACGATCGTCGAGCGCGCCGGTTGCGAGCTGTGGATGCATCCCGATCACGAGCACATGCGGCGGATGGCAGAGGATCCCGAGGCGCTGCTCGCCCGGCGGCTGGAGGTGGCGCGCCACAGCGGCGTCCCGGAGGAGCCCCTGCGGCGCTACGCCGCCGAGCGCGCCCGCCGCGAAACGGGCATCGCCGGGGTGGTCGAGCCCGACCGCGACCTGCTGCCGGGGGTGGTCATCGACACGGATCTCGGCGAATGGACGGTGCACGAGACCCCCGGCCACGCGCCGTCGCACGTGTGCCTGTTCCAGCCCGAGCGGCGGATGCTGATCTCGGGCGATCACCTGCTCGGGCGCATCTCGCTGTACTTCGACTACGGGTACACGCCCGACCCGGTCGGCGAGTTCGTGGGGTCGCTCGAGACTGTTGAGCGACTCGGCGCTCGGCTGTGCCTGCCCGGCCACGGGCGGACGTTCACCGACGTGCACGCCCACATCCGCGGCAACCGTGAGCTGGTCGACGAGCGGCTGGCCGCGGTGATGAGCGCGCTCGGGTCCGGTCCGCTGACCGCCTTCGAGATCGTCCCCCACGTCTACGGCGGCTCGCTGGAGCCGGCCAACGCCCACTGGCTGCTGTCGAAGATCCTCAGCTACCTCCGGCACCTCGAGGTGTCCGGGCAGGTCCGGAAGATCGCTGGAGAGCCCGAGCGCTGGCAGGCATAATCAGACGATGCGAATCGACGAGATCCTCGCCGGCGGCGGCCCGGTGTTCTCCTTCGAGTTCTTCCCGCCCAAGACCGACGCCGGCGAGCAGAACCTGTACGCCGCGCTGGAGGAGCTCAAGCAGCTGGAGCCGTCGTTCGTGTCGGTCACCTACGGCGCCGGCGGCTCGGAGCGGGCGCGCACGATCGAGATCGTCAAGCGGATCAAGGCCAAGCACGGACTCGAGGCGATGGCGCACTTCACCTGCGTGGGGGCCACCGTCCCCGAGCTGCGCGAGACGCTCGATGAGATGCGCGGCGTGGGCATCGAGAACGTCCTCGCGCTGCGCGGCGATCCGCCGGCGGGCGAGGAGGCCTGGACGAAGACCGACGGCGGCCTCGAGTTCTCCCGCGAGCTCGTCGAGCTGATCAGGGCCGACTACCCGTTCGCCGTCGGCGCGGCCTGCTTCCCGGAGACCCACATCCACGCCACCAGCTCCGAGGACGACCTGGCGCACCTCGTCGAGAAGGTGGGTGCAGGCGTCGACTTCCTGATCACGCAGATGTTCTTCGACAACGCCTTCTACTTCGACTTCGCCAGGCGAGCACGGGACGCCGGGATCACGGTCCCGATCGTCCCCGGCATCATGCCGATCACCCGCGTCGGCCAGGTCGAGCGGATGGCGCAGATGTGCGGCTCGGCGATCCCCGAGGGGCTGCGCGACGAGCTCCATGCGCGCGGCGAGGACCCCGAGGCGGTCCTCGACTTCGGCGTCGCCTACGCCACCCTTCAGTGCGCGGAGCTGCTTGCCGCCGGCGCGCCCGGAATCCACTTCTACACGCTCAACCGCTCGCCCGCCACCCGTGCCATCCTGAGCGCGCTGAAGCTCACGCGCCCATGGGAGCGGGCCGTCTACCCGGGCTCTATCTCGAGCCCCTCCGCGACGCGCGGCGAGCCGTCCGCGGCCTCGTAGCGGACGTCGACCGAGTCGTTCTGGCGGTAGGTCCCGACGCCCCAGGCGCCCAGCAGCCAGCGCCAGCCGCTGATCCGATCCTTGCGCAGCTCGCGCTCGAACACGAGCGATCCTGCGCGTACCGTGTAGTCGACTCCCAGTTGCTGGCGGACGCCGTTGAGATACACCTCGTAGGAGTCGCGCACCTCCCGGGGGAGCCTCACGGTCGACCTCGGCATCCTCCGGCGATTATGACCGCGGCGCGGCCGCCGCGCCCGCCGCGCCCGGCGCGGCCGTGCGGCGCGGCTGCTCGCGCGCGTACGCGCGCTCGGCGGGCGTCGCGGCCGCGATGATCGCGCAGGCCTCCGCCGGGCTGTCCGCCAGCCGGAACAGCTCGAGGTCCGCCGCGTCGATCCGGCCGTCCGCGAGCACCCGGGTGTGCAGCCACGAGAGCAGGCCCTGCCACTCCTCGCCGTCGAGCAGGACGAGCGGGAAGTGGCGGATCGTCCGGGTCTGCGTCAGCGTCAGCGCCTCGAACAGCTCGTCGAGCGTCCCGAAGCCGCCCGGGCAGATCACGAATCCGCTGGCGTAGCGCACGAACATCACCTTGCGGGCGAAGAAATGGCTGAAGCGCAGACGGATGTCCACGTAGGGGTTGAGCCGCTGCTCGTGCGGCAGCTCGATGTTGCAGCCGATCGACAGCGCGCCCGCGTCGCGAGCACCGCGGTTGGCCGCCTCCATGATCCCCGGCCCTCCCCCGGTGATCACCGCGTAGCCTGCCCGGCCCAGCAGAGCGCCCAGCTCCCGCGCCTGCGCGTAGTGGGGGTGGTGCTCCGGCGTCCGCGCGGAGCCGAACACCGTCACTGCGGGGCCCACGTCCGCCAGCGCGTCGAAGCCCATCGCAAGCTCAGCGGCGATGTGCCTGATCCGGCCGGAGTCGGCGGCGCGGACCTCCGGTGGCTCGTCGCCGAGCCACAGCAGCAGCTCCTCGTCGAACCTGAGCGGGTGCCCGGCGGCGCTGTCCTCCTCGGCTGCCACGGGGCCAAGGCTACGCCCCGAGGCCTGACCGGGAGGCGGCCGCCCGGCGCCGGGCGGCCGGCGCCGGGCTGCGCGCGCCGTGCGGCGGGCGCGCCGGAGCGCCGCCCCGGCGCGTAGCCTCTGCGCCGATGACCGAACAGCACGGGCCCGCCAGCGAGATCGCATACACCGTCCGCCGCTCCACGCGCGCGCGACGCGTGCGGGTGAACGTCCACGCCCACTCAGGCGTCGAGGTGGTGCTGCCCGCCCGCGCCCCCGCCCGGGCGGCCGAGGCGGCCGTCAGCGAGCTGCATCCCTGGATCGAGCGCCGGCTGCAGGAGGCGCGTGACGTACGAGCGCTGATCGCGGCGCGCGCGGGGACGGTTCCCTACCTCGGGCGGCCGCTCGAGCTCGTGACGCAGGGCGGCCGCACGCGGGCGCACCGCAGTGGCGATCGCCTGCTGGTACCGGCCGGTGATGCACGCCCGGCGATCGAGCGCTTCTACCGCCGGGCCGCACGAGCCGAGATCGGCGCGCGCCTGGACCTCGCGACCGCGACGGCAGGCAGCGCCTACAGCTCACTGAGCATCCGCGGCCAGCGAACGCGCTGGGCATCCTGCTCGCCTAGCGGGCGGATGAGCTTCAACTGGCGCTTGCTGCTGGCGCCCGACCGCGTCCTTCAGTACGTGGTCTGGCACGAGGTCTGTCACCTGGAGGTCCTGGATCACTCACCGCGCTTCTGGTCGCTGCTCGAGGCCCACTGGCCGGACTATCGTGAGGACCGCACGTGGCTCGCGCGCCACGGCGCGACGCTCGTGCTCTGAGCGACCGGCCTGCGAAGCGTGGCGGGGGACCGGGGGGATCGCGCCCCGGGCGTCAGGCGCTGACGAGCCCGTCGGCCATGACGAGCGCGACGAGGTGGGCGCGCGTGTGCGCGCCGGTCTTGGCCATCGCGTTGCGCACGTGGCTCCTCACCGTGTCGGGCGACAGCGAGAGCTCGGCGGCGATGCGCCGAGTGTTCAAGCCAAGTGAGACGAGGCGCACGACCTCCCGCTCGCGAGCCGTCAGCTTCGCGCCATGCTCGCCGGAGGGCGCCGGACGGGTGTTGCCGATCAGCTCGTGCCCGTCGTGGAACCGCGCGGACAGCGTCACGAACAGCGCCATCCACTCGTCGTTCACCGTCGTCGCGTGGGCCGCGTAGCTGACGCGCATGGGGTTGCCGTTCGCGTGAGCGATGGTCTGCTCTCCGTAGACCTCGCTCGTTCGCAGCAGCCGTTGCCACTCCGCGTCCATCTCGGCCGGGTTCTGATCCACCACGCCCCATCCCGCCCGGTTCCCGAGCAGCTTTCCTGCGGGGTACTCGTAGAGCTCGAGCAGTGCGTCGTTCAACTTCACGTAGCGGCGCTCGCTGTCGACGAGCGCCATGGGGATCCGCGACTCGTCGAACAGGGACCAGAAGGGCTCAGCGAACATGCCGTCCAGATCGAGATGCTTTGAGTTGGCGTGCAGCATGACCCTGCGCAAGAGCGCGCGCCGTCGGAGCTTACGGAAGCGCGGATCGGCCAGCTATCGGCCGAATGGGGGATTGACAAGCGTCAAGCACGCTGTTCCATCGGCACGTAGTCGAGGTCCCGATCGCCGGTGTAGATCTGACGGGGACGCGCGATCTTCTGCTCCGAGTCCTGGACCATCTCGAGCCACTGCGCGATCCATCCGCTGGTGCGCCCGATGGCGAACATCACCGGGAACATCGCGACGGGCAGGCCGAGCGCCTCGTAGATGAGGCCGGAGTAGAAGTCCACGTTGGGGTACAGCTTGCGCGAGGTGAAGTACTCGTCGTCGAGCGCGCGCTTCTCGAGCTCGGTGGCGACGTCCAGCAGCGGGCTCTTGCCCCGCACCTCGAACACGCCGTCCAGGTGTTTGCGGATGATCCGAGCGCGCGGGTCGTAGTTCTTGTAGACACGGTGGCCGAAGCCCATCAGCCGCTCCTCGCCCGCCTTGACGCCCTCGAGGAAGCCGGGGATGTTCTCGACGCTGCCGATCCGCTGGAGCATCCGCAGCGCCGCCTCGTTGGCGCCGCCGTGCAACGGGCCGTAGAGGGCCGCCACCCCGCCGGCCACCGCCGTGTAGGGGTCCACCTGGGTCGAGCCGATCGACCGCACGGCGCTCGTCGAGGCGTTCTGTTCGTGGTCGGCGTGGAGGATGAACAGGACGTCCAGCGCGCGTTCCAGCCGCGGATCGGGCTCGTACTTCAGCTCGGTCATCTTGTACATCATCGAGAGGAAGTTCCCGGCGTATTCGAGATCGTTGTCCGGATAGACGTAGGGCTGGCCCATGTTGTGCCTGAAGGCGAAGGCGGCGAGGGTGGGCATCTTGGCCAGCAGCCTGATGATCTGGATCCGGCGGACCTCCTCGTCGTGGATCTGGTTGGCGTCCGGGTAGAACGTCGAGAGCGCTCCCACCGAGGCGACGAGCATGCCCATCGGGTTCGCGTCGTAGCGGAACCCCTGCATGAAGTCCTTGACGTTCTCGTGCACGAACGTGTGGATCGTGATCTCCTGGACCCACTCCTGCAGCTCGGAACGGGTCGGAAGCGCGCCGTTGATCAGCAGGTAGGCGACCTCGAGGTAGGTCGAGTGCTCGCACAGCTGCTCGATCGGGTAGCCGCGATGCTGGAGGATGCCGGCCTCCCCGTCGATGTAGGTGATCGCGCTGCGGCACGACGCGGTGTTGGTGTAGGCGGGGTCGTAGGCCATGAGGCCGAAGTCCTCCTCGCCGGTCTTGATCTGCCTCAGGTCCATCGCGCGGACGGTGCCGTCCTCGATCGGCAGCTCGTAGGACGCGCCGGTGCGGTTGTCCGTCACCGTGAGAGTGTCCTGAGCCCGCGCGGCGCCGTCACCGGACGTCTGCTCGCGCGCGCCCGCCTGTGCCTGGGTGGTCATCTGGTTCTCCTATCGACGGTTTCGGATGCTCCACACCCGATTATGCGACACCCGGCCCCGAGACCGCGGCGCCTCGGCGCGGCCGTCAGCCGCGCGGCAGCCGCTGGCGCGCGACGAGGATCCGCACGCGCGCCGGCGACGGCGGCGAGGGAGCGCCGTGCCGCGGCCCTCGCCGTGGCGGGCGCGGCAGCCTGGCCCGCGGATGGTGTGGATGGACCGGGCGCGGGCGCGGCCCGATCCCGCCATCCTCACCCGACGCGCTCTCCGGCGACTGCCCCACGGCCCAGCGAACGAGCAGGAACAGCGCCACGATCGGGATCTTCAGGAAGACCATCAGCCAGATGAACGTCCAGGCATCCACTTGGATCGATCGTATACCCGACCCCGTGCCGGTACAACCCCCTTGCGCCGGTCAGCCGCGCAGCTCCAGCGGCGCGCCGCTGAACTGCGTCATGGCCTGCAGCTCGGCGATCCGGGCCTCGATCTCGGCGCCGGTCAGGCGCTCGACCCGCTCGGTGCCGAACTCCTCGACGTTGAAGGACGCGAGCACCGTCGCATGGGCCATGGCGCGGCGCAGCAGCGCCTCGTTGAGCTCGCGCGGGCCCGCCCCGGCGCCGTCCTCGCCTGCGCCCTCGAGCTGCGCGGCGATGTAGCCCACGAGGCCACCGGCGAACGTGTCGCCGGCGCCGGTCGGGTCGATCACGCTCTCCAGGGGGTAGGCGGGCAGCGCGAAGAAGCCCGTTCGGGTGACGAGCGCCGCTCCGTACTCCCCCTGCTTGGCGACGACAACCGTCGGACCGCCGCCCGATCCGGCGCCACTGCCGGGTGCCCAGGAGAGGATCTCGCGAGCCGCCGAGACGAGGCTCGGCTTACCGGTGAGCTGGCGCAGCTCCGCGTCATTGAGGATCACGCAGTCGACGCTCTCGATCGCGCGGACGAGCGACTCCCGCGCGGTATCGATCCACAGGTTCATCGAGTCGAGCGCCACGAAGCGGGCGTCCGGCATCTGGGCGCGCACGGCCCGCTGCAGCTCCGGCTGGATGTTCGCCAGGAACAGCACGTCGCTCGAGCGGGAGCTCTCGGAGAGCTTCGGCTCGAAGCCCTCGAAGACCCCCAGCTGGGTGTCGAGCGTCTCGCGCGAGTTGAGGTCCCAGCCGTACTCGCCCCGCCAGAAGAAGGTCCTGCCACCCGCCACGCGCTCGACGTCCGAGACGTCCACGCCGCGGCGCCGCATCACGTCCAGCTGCTCCTCGCCGAAGTCGTCCCCGACGGGTCCCACCACGTGCACGTCGGCGAAGAACGACGCTGCGAGCGCGAAGTGGACAGCCGCTCCGCCCAGCATCCGCTCGCGCTCGCCGAAGGGGGTCCTGACGGCGTCGTAGGCGATCGATCCGACCACGGTTATCGACATGGGCGGGCACCTTAGACGACACGCTGGCCGATGCGCGGGGCCGCACGACCGCCTGCCCCACCGGCCCCAGCCGCCTCCGTGCCGGCGCCGGTACTCCGATAGCCTCGCACCCGATGCGAGCGATCCAGATGACGGAGTTCGGCGGCCCCGAGGTGCTCGAGCTGGTCGAGCTCCCCAGACCCGAGCCGGGACCGGGCGAGATCCTGATCAGGGTCACGCGAGCCGGCATGAACTTCGCCGACACGCACACCCGCACGAACTCCTACGTCCAGAAGGCCACGCTGCCGCTGATCCCGGGCGGCGAGGTGGCGGGCGTCCGAGTTGACACCGGGGAGCGGGTCGTCGCGCTGGTGGGCAGTGGGGGCTACGCCCAGTACGCCACCGCGCCCGAGCGGCTCACGTTCCCGATACCCGACTCGATCGACGACGGCACCGCTCTCGCGATGATCGTCCAGGGAGTCACGGCCTGGCACCTGTACCGGACCGCCGGCCGGGTCGGAGACGGCGAGAGCGTGGTGGTCCACGGCGCCGCCGGCGGTGTCGGCTCGCTCGCCGTGCAGCTCGGGCACCCGCTCGGAGCCGGCCGCGTGATCGCCACCGCGTCCGCCGAGTCCAAGCGCGAGCTCGCTGTCCGGCTGGGCGCCGACGCGGCGGTGGATCCGGCCGCCGAGGGGCTGACCGATCGGCTGATCGAGGCCAACGGCGGGGCGCCGGTGGACGTCGTCTTCGAGATGTCCGGAGGCGAGGTGTTCGACGCCTCCTACAGGGCGCTCGCGCCGTTCGGCCGGATCGTCGCCTACGGCATCGCGACGAACCAGCCCAACGACGTCTCCACCGGCTCTCTGCTGCGGCACTCGCGTGCCGTCGTCGGCTTCTATCTGTTCCACTGCCTCGAGAGGCCCGGGATGTTCGAGCAAGCCCTCTCGGAGCTGTTCGCCCGCGCCGCCAGGGGGGAGCTGGAGGTCATCGTCGGTCACACCTATCCGCTGGAGCAGGCCGCGCAGGCGCAGATCGACCTGCGTGCCCGGCGGACCACAGGTAAGCTCCTGCTCGACCCGTCCGAGTGAGCAAGTCCTTCGCCGATCTCGGGCTCTCCGAGTCCACACTCCACGCGCTGCGCGATGTCGGCTACGAGTCGCCCAGCCCGATCCAGGAACAGGCGATCCCGGCGCTGCTGGAGGGTCGCGACGTGATCGGCCAGGCGCAGACGGGGACGGGCAAGACCGCGGCCTTCGGGCTTCCGATCATGCAGTACATCGATCCTTCCGAGCAGTCCGTGCAGGCTCTCGTGCTCACGCCCACGCGCGAGCTGTGCATCCAGGTCACCCAGGCCCTGCGCACATACGGCGCCCATACCGGCATCGACGTGGTGGCAGTCTTCGGTGGCGCCCCGATCCGCACGCAGCAGGCTCAGCTACGCGCCGGCGGCCACGTCGTCGTGGGCACGGTCGGGCGCGTGCTGGACCTGATCTCGCGTCATTCGCTGGTCCTCCACGACTGCCGCTTCGTGGTCCTCGACGAGGCCGACGAGATGCTCGACCTGGGCTTTCTCGAGGACGTGGAGAGGATCCTCTCGCTGACACCGTCGAGCCGCCAGACGGCGCTGTTCTCCGCCACGATGCCCGGGCCGATCCGCACGCTGGCAGACCGCTACATGTACGACCCCACGGTCATCCAGGTCGAGGCCGCCACGCTGACGATAGACACCGTGGCCCAGTTCCAGCTGCCCGTCGACGCCAAGAGCAAGCCCGACAAGCTCGTCGAGGTGCTGCGCGCGGAGATGGGTGGAGGGGACTCGGATCAATCGATCGTGTTCGTCCGGACCAAGGTGCGCTGCGAGCAGCTGTTCCGGACGCTTCGCGACCGGGGGATGAACGTCCGAGCGCTCCACGGCGACATGTCGCAGGGCTCGCGCGACGGCGTGATGCTCGCGTTCAAGGCCGGGCGGGTGCCGATCCTGGTCGCGACCGACGTCGCGGCGCGGGGTCTGGACATCTCGACCGTCACGCACGTGATCAACTACGACGTGCCAACCAGCCCGGACACCTACGTGCACAGGATCGGGCGAACCGGGCGCGTCGGGCGCTCCGGCCGGGCGATCACGTTCGTGGAGGACCGCCAGAAGCGCGAGCTGCAGGCGATAGAACGGCACATCGGGACGTCGATCGCGCAGTGGGAGAAGGGGGCGGTCGCGCCGCCGACGCCCGTGCGCGAGCGTCCCCGCCGGCATTCCAAGCCGCGGCTGTCGGGGCGCAGCGACGGCGAGCCCTACACCAAGCTGATGCTGGACGGCGGCCGCGCCGCCGGGCTGAAGGTGGCCGACATCGTGGGAGCGGTTACCTCCTCCACCGGGCTGGATGGGGAGGCCGTCCGCGACGTGCTGGTGCTCGACCGCTACTCGTTCCTGTCCGTCCCGGCCGCCGACGCCGAGCGCGTGATCGACGCGCTCGACGGACAGGCCGTCCACGGCCGGGCGCTCAGCCTCGAGCGCGTGAAGGTAAGGTAGGCCCATGTCGACCGCCACCATGCAGACCACGGAAGGCCCGATCGTCTTCGAGCTCTTCGACGGGGACGCGCCGGCCACCGTCGAGAACTTCCGCAAGCTCGCCGCCGACGGCTTCTACGACGGGCTGACCTTCCATCGCGTGATCAAGGACTTCATGATCCAGGGCGGCTGCCCGCAGGGCACCGGCACGGGCGGCCCGGGCTACACCTTCGAGGACGAGATCAACACGCACAAGGTCGTACGCGGCGCGCTCGCGATGGCCAACGCGGGGCCTGACACGAACGGCTCGCAGTTCTTCATCGTCACCGCCGACGCGGCCCCGTGGCTCGACGGCAAGCACACCGTCTTCGGCCAGGTGACCGATGGGATGGACGTGGTGGACAAGCTCGAGGCCGTCCAGACCGATGCGGGCGACCGTCCGAGCGAGCCGATCGGAATCAGCTCGATCGAGCTCAGCGAGTAGTCCTTCTCATCGCTGCTGCGGCTCGCCGCACCGGCTCGGCGGCGCCGCGCTGCGCGATCCTCGTCGGAGTAACCTTCATCACAAGAGGGTCGAACTAGCGCAGGGGAGGGTCAGATGGCCACGGTCGAGCAGCAGGTAGCGGAGACTCAGAACGGCGCGACGGCGGGCATCGCGGGGCAGATACCCGTCGAGAATCCGGCGACCGGCGAGACGATCGCCACCGTGCCAGACCTGGGCGCCGAGGCGGTGGCCGAGATGGCCGCCCGCGGCCGGGCCGCCCAGCCCGAGTGGGAGGCGTACGGCTTCGATGGCCGCTCACGTGTGATGAGGCGTGCCCAGAAGTGGCTGATGGACAACGCTCCGAGGGTCATCGAGACGATCGTCTCGGAGACCGGCAAGACGCACGAGGACGCGGAGTTCGCCGAGATCGGCTACGCCGGCAACGCGTTCGGCTTCTGGGCGAAGGAGGGCCCCGCCTACCTGGCCGACGAGAAGGTCAAGTCGAGCCAGGTGCTGGTGAAGGGCAAGAAGCTCGTGCTGCGCTTCCAGCCGCTCGGGCTGATCGGCGTGATCGGCCCGTGGAACTACCCACTGACGAACTCCTTCGGCGACTGCATCCCGGCGCTCATGGCCGGCAACAGCGTCATCCTGAAGCCGTCGGAGATCACCCCGCTGACCTCGTTGCTGATGGCCGACGGGCTGCGCGAGTGCGGCCTGCCGGAGAACGTGCTGCAGATCGCCACCGGGCGTGGACAGACCGGCGCCGCGCTGGTCGAGCAGGTTGACATGATCATGTTCACGGGCTCCACCCGGACCGGTACGAAGGTGGCGGAGGCGGCCGCACGGCGGCTGATCCCGGCCTCGCTGGAGCTCGGCGGCAAGGACCCGATGCTGGTGCTCTCCGACGCCGACCTCGAGCGCGCGGCCAACTTCGCGACCTACTACTCGATGCAGAACGCCGGGCAGACGTGCATCTCGATCGAGCGCGTGTACGTCGAGGAGCCCGTTTACGACGAGTTCGTGGCGAAAGTGTCCGAGAAGGTCAGCGCGCTGCGCGTCGGCAAGCCGGAAGGCTTCGGATCGGTCGAGGTCGGAGCGATCACCTTCGCGCCCCAGCTCGACACGATCAAGGACCACGTCGCGGATGCCGTGCAGAAGGGCGCGCGCGTCCTCACGGGCGGTAACCAGGTCCAGAGCCCCGGTCGCTTCTTCGAGCCGACGGTGCTCGTCGACGTCGACCACTCCATGAAGATCATGACCGACGAGACGTTCGGGCCGACGCTCCCGATCATGAAGGTCCGCGACGCGGACGAGGCGGTGCGGCTGGCGAACGAATCGCCGTACGGGCTGGGCGCGTCCGTCTTCTCGCGCGACACCGCGCGGGGCGAGGCGATCGCGCGGCGGCTGGAGGCCGGCGCTGCCAACGTCAACGACGCGATGATCAACTACACCGTGCTCGAGCTGCCGATGGGCGGCGCGAAGGCATCGGGGCTGGGCTCCAGGCACGGGGCGGGGGGAATCCGCAAGTACAGCTCGCAGCAGGCGATCGTCGTGACGAAACTGGCGATGAAGAAGGAACTGTTCATGTACCCCTACAAGAGCCGCACCTCGCGGCTGCTGGCGGGGCTCTTCAAGTTCATGTACGGCCGCGGCAGGCGCCCGTAGGGGGCGATCAGGGACGGCTGGGCTCGGCGGCTCGCCTGAGTGAGACGCCGAGCAGCCGCTCCAGCTGGGGGATCGTCGACTCGGCGCTCGTGTGGTGGATCACCGCCATGCCCAGCTCGGTTGCGGGGGTCAGGTTGAACGGCAGGTCGTCGACGTAGACACAGTCCTCCGGGCGGACGCCTGCCCGCTCGGCGCCGAGCTCGTACATCCGCCGCGAGGGCTTGCGGATGCCCTCCTCGGCAGAGATGACCACGCCGTCGAACAGCTGCGCGAACAGCTCGCGCGGGTAGCGGTGCACGCCCCACGAGTTCGAGACCAGGCCGGTGCGGATGCCGGCGTCGTGCGCAAGGCGGACCGCGTCGAGCATCGCCTCGTCGGGCTCCACTCCGGCGAACAGCCCGTCGATCAGGCCGTCCGGTGGCACCCCCACCATCTCCGCGAAGGCGGTCTCGAAGGCGCTCTCGTCGAGCGCACCGGTCTCCAGCGCGATGAGCAGCTCACGGGCGGCCGGGTCCTCACGGAAGCGCCCCAGCAAGCTCCGCGGCTCGATCTGCGCCTGCGTGCAGTAGGCGTGGAAGGACGTGAACAGGTTGCTCGTCAGCACCCCGCCCCAGTCGATCAGGAGGCCGGTGCGCCGCCGCTCAGGCGGCTGTGCCTGATCGCCGGCCTCGCCGGGGTCAGCCGCCATATGCCACCTGCTCGGCCTGGCGCGCCAGCTCGAGGACGCCCTCGCCGAACTGCTTCAGATAGGGGTCATCGGTCGTGCCGGCGATCGCGCGCTTGTAGTTGCCCTCCATGAACACGACGCTCTTCCACAGTGCCAGCGTCGTGTACCAGCGGATGTCGCTCATCGAGCGGCCTGAGAGCTCCTCGTACCGGGCGATCAGCTCAGCCCGCGTCGGGAACCCCTCCGCCCGCGTGACACTGCCGAGATGCTCGCGGAGCCCGACCTCGGGGTCGCCGGCATCCGTCCACATCATGTTCAGGTAGCCGAGGTCGGCCAGGGGGTCGCCGATCGTGGCCATCTCCCAGTCGAGCACCGCAGCCAGCCGTGCCGGCGAGCCGGCGGCGAACATCGTGTTGCCGAGGCGGTAGTCGCCGTGGACGATCGTGGCGGGCCCCGAGCTCGGCAGGTTCTCGGCCAGCCAGCTTCCGACCCCCTCGACGGCCGGTATCTCGCGAGTCCTGTTCAGGTCCCACAGGCCTTTGAAGCGCCGCAGCTGGCGTTCCAGGTAGCCGGTCGGCTTGCCGAAGCCCTCGAGGCCCGCCGCGCGCCAGTCCACGGAGTGGATCTCCACGAGCGCCTCGATCAGCTCGTCGCCGATCCTGCGCCGTTCGGAGGGCGTGTCGAGCGGCGCCGGGACGCTGAAGACGATCGGCTCTCCCTCGATCCGCTCCATCACGTAGAACGGCGCTCCGATCACGTCCGTGTCCGAGCACACGGCCAGGACCTCGGGGACCCGTGCCACCGTGGCCGCGAGCGCGCGCAGCAGGCGGGCCTCACGCAGGACGTCGTGGGCGCTCGGCGGCAACGGCGGGCGGGGGGGACGGCGCAGCACGACCTCCGTGCCTCCCCGGCGGATGAGGTAGGTCACGTTGGAGTGGCCCTCGCCGATCGGGGACGGCTCGATCGGCCCCTCGCCGACCCCGTGAGCGTCGAGGAAACGCTCCAGGCCGTCCAGCACGAGCAGCGGAGGGCGGCTGTTTGCGCGGCCGTCCGCAGCGCTCTGGACAATGTCGTCTACCGCGATCGGGGCGCTCACACCGCCGAACGCTACATAGACCGCAACCTTCTCTGCGCCGAGGTGTCTCAAGCAACCATGTCCAAGATCAGGAACCTCCCCCTCACTCTGCTTCTGAGCGTCGTCCTGCTCGCCGCGGTGGCCTGTGGCGACGCCCTCGCATCGCACGGCCAGACGACCTACTTCGAGGCCTCCAACGAACTCCTCGACGCGAAGACCCGCCCCCGCGCGTTCCAGCAGATGGAGGCGCTCGGCGTCCATGCGCTGCGCGTGGAGCTCTACTGGGCCAATGTCGCCCCCGGTCCCGACAACGCCACCCATCCGAACTTCAGCGCGGAAAACCCCAACCTCTACTACGCATGGGGCCCGTATGACGCCGTGCTGGCGGAAGCCCAGCGGCTGCACTGGCCGGTCCTGCTGACCGTCACCGCGCCGGCGCCGCGGTGGGCGACGTCCAACCGCAAACGGCCCTACATCACGCGGCCGAGCGACAAGGACTTCAAAGAATTCATGACCGCCGTGGGCAGGCACTTCGGATCCAAGGTCTCGGTCTACTCGATCTGGAACGAGCCCAACCACCCGGCGTTCCTGCTGCCCCAGTGGAACGCCAACGGCACACCGGCCTCGCCGCGCATCTACCGCGGCCTCTACCAGGCCGGCTACGAAGGCCTGCAGGCCGCCGGGCTCGCGCACCCCAAGGTGCTCTTCGGCGAGACGGCGCCGACGGGGTACTCGTCGGTGAAGAGCCTGCTGCGCAGAGAACACGGCCGCGCGCTGCTGCACGACGTGGCGCCGCTCGAATTCATGCGCACGGCGCTCTGCCTGAACACCCACTACCGCAAATCGGGCTCCTGCGGCCCGCTTCAGATCGGCGGCTACGCCCACCACGCGTACACGCTCCCCGCCGGCCCCTACTACGTCGACCCCAACCGTGACGACGTGACCCTCGGCGCGCTCTCGCGCCTGTCCCGCGGGCTCGACCTGGCCGCCCGCGCGCACGCGATCCCGGGGCACGTGCCGATCTACCTGACGGAGTTCGGGGTCCAGAGCAAGCCCAACAGGCAGCTCGGCGTCGCCGTCGCCCAGCAGGCCGAATTCGACGCGATCGCCGAGCGCATCGCCTGGTCCAACGGCCGGGTCGTCGCGTTCTCGCAGTACTTGCTGCGCGACGACCCGCTCGGCGGCCCCGCCGGGGCGAGCGCGCGCGGCGGCGTGGTCGGGTTCCAGACGGGCCTCGAGTACGTCAACGGCAGGCCCAAGCCGCTGTTCTTCGGCTGGCCCGTGCAGATGACGGTCAGCCGCAGCGGCCATGGCTTCTCGCTTTGGGGCCTCGTGCGGCCCAGCACCGGGTCCACCCGGCTCACGGTGCTGGTGCGCGGCAAGAGCTCCAAGCGCTGGCGCACGCTGAAGACGGTCACGACCAACAGCTCCGGCTACTGGGCGCTGCACTCCTCCGTGCAGGGCGCCTACTGGCGCGTGCGCTGGACGAGCCCGTCCGGCAAGCGCTACGAAGGCCCCGGGATCAAGGCGTTCTAAAGGCGCGCCGGCGCCGGGCGGGAGCCCGGCGCCGGCCGTTCTCGCGGGCCGGCGAGCCCGGCGTCGCCCTACGATGGGAGGATGCCCGAGCTACCGGAGGTCGAGACGACCACACGGCTTCTCGACGCCGCCCTGCGGGGCTCGCGGATCGAGTCCGCGCTCGCGCCGGGCATCAACGCCCTGAAGACATTCGACCCACCGCTCGCGGCTCTCGAGGGCGAGACGATCGCCGCGGTCCGCCGCCGAGGCAAGCACCTGATCGTCGAGACCTCCGGCGGGCTCGCCCTGCTCATCCACCTGATGTCGGCAGGACGTCTTCAGCTCTACGACAAGCGGGCAGGCCCGCGGGATCGCACGTCTCGGCTGCTCGTGCGCGTGAGGGGCGCGGCTGACGGCGATGGGCACGGTGAGAGCGAGCTGCGGCTTCGCGAGTTCGGCTCGAAGCAGGCGGCGTGGGTCAAGCTGCTTGCGGCGCAGGAGCTGGAGCAGGACGAGGCGCTGGCGTCGCTCGGCCCGGAGGCGTGGCCGGACCCGCCGCAGCTGACCGAGGTGCTCGACGCGCCGCGGCCGCTGCACGCGGTGCTCCGAGACCAGCACGTGATCGCCGGCATCGGGCGCTCCTGGGTCGATGAGATCCTCTGGGAGGCGCAGCTCTCGCCCTACAAGCGCGGGTCCGACCTCGAGCCCGAGGAGGCGGATCGACTTCGCACCGCCGTCGTGCAGACGCTCGACCGGGCGATCGCCCACTACGAGACCGCCGTCAGCCTGCCGATCCCCGACAAGCTGCCGATGCCGCTGCGCGTCCACCGCCACCAGGGCGAGCCCTGCCCGCGGTGCTCGAGCACGCTGAAGGCGGTGCACTTCGAGGACTACGTCATCGCCTACTGTCCCGCCTGCCAGACGGAGGGACGCGTGCTCAAGGACCGCAGGCTCTCGCGGCTGCTGCGCTAGCGCTCAGCCGGGCCGTCACCTCGAACGTCTGTCCGCCGGCCGTTGAAGAGCCGGCCGAGGCGCGTGATACTCGGTACTGACTTGGGAGTGAAGGCCCCGGCGCTCTGCGGCGGGGTCTTTGCTTTTTGGGGCCCCCTCGGGCCGCGCACGACATTCGTCGAAAGCGCTGGAGGCCCCCGCCTCGTTGTCGATGAGAGTGCATGAGGCCGATCCTGGTCTTCGCCGTCACAGCCCTCCTCGGCGCGTTCCTGCTGGTCGTCTACGCGTCCGTCTGGCTGGCCGAGAAGACGGCGCTAATGCGCCCGCGCGCCGGCCTGCTCCCGCGCTGAGGCGCGCCGTGCTGGGCCTCAATAGCATGGCCGCGTGATCGAGCCCGGCGAGGCCGCCCCCGAATTCGAGCTGCCCGACCAGGACGGCCGCCCCGTGAAGCTGTCCGACTTCCGCGGCCGTCCGGTGGTCGTGTACTTCTACCCAAAGGCGGACACCCCCGGCTGTACGACCCAGGCCTGCGGCGTGCGCGATCACCAGTCCGACTACGCGGTCAGCGGGGCGGCCGTGCTGGGCGTCTCGCCGGACCCGGTCGCCAAGGTGAAGCGGTTCCACGACAAGCAAGCGCTCAACTTCCCGCTGCTGGCCGACGAGGATCACGCTGTCGCCGACCTCTACGGGGTGTGGGCAGAGAAGTCGATGTACGGGCGCACCTACTGGGGCAACGAGCGCACGACGTTCGTGATCGACGGAGACGGACGCGTCGCCGAGGTCCTGCCGAGGGTCAAGCCGGCGCAGCACGATGAGCTGGTGCTGGCGGCGCTCGCGCGCCTCGGCTAGCAGCCCGCGCTCCGCCGCCGCCGTGCTCGCTTCCGCGGCCCAAGGGCGCGGTGGGCGGCGAACGATCGTCCATCCGCGTGCGGGGGATACTGAGGTCCAGCATGATCAACGCCAGCGTGTTCCCGGTCGAGCACATCTACGACCTGGTGGTCGCCGACGACGGGCGCCAGCGGGCGTTCGTGTGCCTGGCCGCGCTGCTGATCTCCTTCTTCCTGATCCGGACGAGCGCACGGATGACGCGTGCCTTCAGCTGGTGGCCGGGAGGCGTCGAGACAGAGGACGGAGTGCACCTGCACCACTTCGTGTGGGGCATCTTCCTGATGCTGGGAGCCGGGTTCGTGGGCATCGGTGTGCACCTTCACCAGCCGTGGAGCGGCATCGTGGCGCCGCTGTTCGGGGTCGGAGCCGGCCTGACGCTGGACGAGTTCGCGCTCTGGACGCGGCTCGAAGACGTGTACTGGAGCCCCGCGGGCCGCTCCTCGCTGGAGGCCGTGGCGGTCGTGGCGAGCGTCGGCCTGCTGGTGGTGATCGGAGTGCGGCCGTTCGAACTCGAGACGGCTGCCTCGGCAGTGACCGTGACACTCGCGATCGGGTTGTCGCTGGCCGTGGCAGTGGTGGCGTTCCTGAAGGGGCGGATCTGGCCGGGGGCGGTGGGCCTGTTCATCCTCCCGGTGGGCCTGTTCGCGGCGCTCCGCCTGGCCCATCCGACCTCGCCGTGGGCGCGCCACTTCTACCCCGCCGGCGGCCGGCGGATGGCTCGTGCCGGTCAGCGCTTCGAGAACCCGGCTCGCGCGGGCGCGCGGGTGCGGACCTCGCTTGCAGACCTGATCGGCGGCCGGCCGACCGACGCGCAGCACGGCGTGGAGGAGTCACCGACCCAACGCTGAGCGCTCAGGCTGCCCGCGTCGGTCCCCGAGCGCCTCGGGCACACTGCGCCGGTCCGCGCGCTAGCGGATGATGCTGTCGAGCCGCGTCGCCGTGACCGTGTCGCGGAGGGTCTGCAGTGCATCATGCCGCGGTCGCCAGCGAAGCTCGCGCCGCGCCTTCTCGGTGCTCATGATGACCGGCTCGCGAAAGGCGGCGACCCACTGTGCCTGCGCCGGCAGGAAGCCCAGGCGCCCGACCGTCTCGGCCACGGCGTCCACCGCAAGCTCGGGGACAGGGATCGAGTACCAGCCGAGCTCCTCGGCGAGCTGCTTGACCGTGAGCTCCCCCGGGCCGGCGAGGTTGTAGATGCCGGGCGTTCCGCGGCCGAGCACGGCCGCGCGCATCGCGCTCGCGACGTCGTCGTGGTGCACCAGCTGGAACGGCACGCCGGGATCGGGCAGGACGGGCTTGAGGATCGGAACGCCGTCGAGCAGGCTGAGAACCGGCCCGGGAAGCCGCTCCGAGATCTGCGTGTAGGGAAGGCTGTCGATCAACAACGGAGCGTCGGGGCCGGCGACGATGCACGGGCGGAACACGTAGGCGGCGGTGTCGCTGCCGTGGAGCGAGTCGGCCAGCAACGCCTCGACCTCCGCCTTCTGTGCTGAGTAGTAGTGACTGGAGGTTCCCCGGGCCGGCAGATCCTCGGTGAGCGGCCGCGGGTTGTCGCGATGGAAGCCGTAGGCCGCCACCGAGGAGGCGTAGACGATGCGCGCGGCGCCGGCGGCGACCGTTGCCTCGAAGACGTTGCGGGAGCCGTCGAGGTTGACCTCGCGGCTCTCCCGGGCGCCGCCCATGATCATGAAGGCGAGATGCAGAACGACGTCCGCGTCCTCGACCAGGTCGGCAACCGCCCCGCGATCCAGCACGTCGCCGCGCCGGTAGGTGACCTTCTTCCAACCCCGTTCGGCGGGATCGAACGGCCGGCGTGCCATGCCGACGATCGCGCCGATCTCGGGGGACCGGTCGAGCGCCCCCACGACCGCCTGGCCGATCTCACCCGTGGGGCCGGTGACGGCGACCTTCAGACGCGCGGGCTTGGCCGGCGGGGAGGGCATCACGGGGTTGTAGCGCATCTCAAACCGGCCCGCAGGCCGCGCCGGACCCATTTGTGCAGGCGCGAAAAGCCGCGGCTCAGCCGCGCCGGGGGGCGCCGCGGGCGGCGCGCCTCAGCGAGAGCGCAAGCAGCGCCAGCACGGCCGGCGGCATGACCCACCAGGCGGAGACGTCCGCCGCGGCGACCCCGGCCGTGACGCCGAGCGCCACCGCCACGCCGATCGCGGTGCGCCAGTCGTCGCCCACGACGAAGTCCCAGACGCCCAGCAGGATCCCTCTCGCGCGGGTCATGTGCCCAGGGCGGCGGCCTCGGCGGGCTCGCCGGCGACGGCGTCGCTCTCAACGAGGGTTCGCCGCAGCGAGCGCCGCAGCGCCCAGGCCATGGCGTTGGAGGCGAGCAGCACGCCGGGAACCAGCACCAGGAGGGCAGCATCGCCGCCCGGCCAGCTCGCGCCGGCGCCCTCGGCCCCCCAGAAGGTGCCGAACGACGTGAGCATCACGCCCACGGCGAACTTCATCACGTTCTCGGGCGCGCGCGCCAGCGGGCGCTTGGCGGCGAAGCCCGCCGCCACTACGAGCAGGACAGCGAGGCCGGCTGCGGCGGCGGCGAGCGGGATGCGATGCTGGTTGGCGCCGAACGTGAGCACGATGAAGGCGACCTCGAGGCCCTCGAGGAGCACGCCCTTGAAGGCGATCGCGAAGGAGTAGCCGTCGAGGCCCGCCGGCTTCGCGCCGGCCGCCAGCGCCGCCTTGGACTCCTGCTCATAGGCCTCGAGCTCATCATGCTTCGCCTTCAGGCCGGCCGAGCGCAGGATCGCCTTGCGCAGCCACTGCAGCCCGAAGATCAGAAGCAGGCCGCCGACCACCAGGCGAAGGACGTCGATCGGCAGCGAGGTCAGCGCGGGTCCCAGCGCGGCCACGATTGCGGCGAGTGCCACGACGGCCGCTCCGACACCCGTCATCGCCGAGCGCCAGCTGCGGGTGGAGCCCACGGCCAGGACGATGGTGAGCGCCTCCACCGCCTCGACGGCGCACGCGAGGAACACCGACAGGGCGAGTCCAAGCTCCGCCCCGCTCATGCTTCGGGCTGTGCAGGCAGATCGGTCATTGCGGGTTCGTCCAACGATAGGGAACCCCGGGCGGCGGCCCCTCCGCACCGTACGCTTGAGTCTGTGTCAGCCCTGCTCGCCTCGGCCTCCGTCGGCCACAGCATCAGCACGTTCTTCGATGCCGTCGGACAGTTCTTCTCCGACCTGGCGGCCGTCCACTGGCCGGCCCTGGTGCTCGGGCTGGTGTTCTTCGGCCTGAACCTGACCGTCCGCTCGCGCGCGTTCTTCAACAGCCTCCGGGCGGCCTACCCGTCCGTCCGGTTCCAGTGGCGGCGGATCTGGGGCGCCTACGTCGCGGCGGTGGGCTTCAACAACGTGGTGCCGGCGCGCGGCGGCGACATCATCAAGCTGTTCCTCTCCCGCTCCGCGATACCCGGGTCGCGATACCCGACCGTGGCGTCGGCGTTCTTCGTGGAGTCGATCTTCGATATCTGCGTCGGGATCCTGGTGCTGATCTTCGCCTTCACGCAGGGCGTGTTTCCCAAGCCACCGGACTTCGCCAAACTCAGCTCCTTCGACATCTCCTACCTGGCCGAGCACTTCAGCCTCACGCTGTTCCTCATCACCGTCCTCGGCGTCCTCTCGCTCGTCGCCTTCGCGCTCCTCTCGACACGGGTGCAGGCGTTCTGGGCACGCGTCCGCCAGGGCCTGACGATCCTCACGGACCGTCCCCGCTACCTGCGTGAGGTCGCCGCCCTGCAGGCCGTCGGCTGGCTGTGCCGGTTCGCGGCCTTCTGGTTCCTGCTCGATGCGTTTCGGGTCGGAGGCTCGGTGAACAACGTGCTGCTGGTGTTCGCGGTCAACCAGGTCGCCGGCGCGGTGCCGTTCACGCCGGGTGGGGCGGGCGTCCAGCAGGCACTGCTCGTCAAGGTCTTCGCGACGACCGCTCCGACTGCGGTGGTCGCCGCCTACTCGGTTGGCCAGCAGATCGCCATCGCCGCCTTCACGGCGCTCATGGGGCTGGGCGCGATCTTCTTCATCTTCCGCTTCCGCTCGTTCGGCGAGGTGCTCCACGCCGGACGCGCATCGCGGGACGCCGAGCGCGAGGAAGAGCGCGCCGGGGCGGCTACGCCGGAGGACGGCGTGCGGGGATCAGGCCGCCGAGCCGGAGATGACGCCCCCCCGGCCCCTCCGCGGGGCGCCCGCGCCCGCTACTGAAGGCCCTCGCGTGCCTCGCGCACGAGGGCGACGGCCTCGGGGAAGACGCGTGCCATGACCGTGCGGATCTGTTCCGCCTGTGTCTCGGGGTTCCCCTGCACGTTGACTCGCGCGATCGCCGCCACGGTCATGTCGACAGCCAGCTTGATCGCGTTGTCCGCCCACGCGAGCCGCTGCTGTCCCTGCATCTGTTCGGCGAACTCCGCAAGCCGCCGCTGGAGCTCCTCGGGGTCTCCGAACAGGTCTCCGAGTCCACCGCCCTCCATTCCCGCATCATAGACTGCAGTGCTCATGGCCACGGCAGCAGACACAACCTCCCAGGTCTCGCGCGAGGCGGAGCGCCGCAGCCGGCTCGCGGTGCCCGCGCTGGCCGGGGGAGTGCTCTACCTGCTCGGCTCGATCATCATCGCCGGCACGCTCAAAGGAGCGCCCACCGTCGGCCTGTTCCAGGGACTCGCCCCGGCTCTGCGCGGCGAAGCCAACCCGGTGGAAAGCCCGCGGGCGGCCGAGGTGAGGTTCATCAGCCACCACGCCTTCGCGCTGATCGCCGGAAGCATTCTCGCCGCGATGGCGCTCCTGGGACTGACTCTGGTGCTGCTCGTGATCCTGGACGCCACGCGCTTTCGGCGGCCGCAGACCTGGTCGGCCGCTCGCCCGCTGGTCCTCGTCGGCGGGATCGCGCTGGCTGTGGTCAGCGTGGGGCACCAGGTCGCCACGGCGATCCAGACGCACAACTTCGCCGTGGGACACAACCTCACCAACCACGCCGTCGACCAGGCGCTCACGAAGGGGACGGTGAACGAAATCGTCGACTACGTCGACCTGCTGGCAGGGCTGTCGTTCGCCGCCGGGATGGTGGGCGTCATGATCAACGCGCTGCGTGTCGGGCTGCTGCCCCGCTGGCTGGCGCTACTCGGCATGTTGACGGCGGTGCTCATCTTCCTGCCGATCGGAGGCGCCGAGCTCGAGGTCATCCCCGCGTTCTGGCTGGTGATGGTCGGGATCCTGTTCGCCGGCCGCTGGCCCGGCGGCGACCCACCGGCATGGGCGGCCGGCGAGGCGAGACCGTGGCCGACGGCGGCGGAAAAGCGGGCCGAACGCGGGACCGCGGCCGGCCGCGGTCCCGTCAAGGCGCCGCAGCCTGCTGTGGCCGGCACGGCAGCCGACCTGGCACCCGCCACGGGACCGTCGGCGCAGGGCGCCCGCAGGCGCCGGCGAAAGCGCGGCAGGCGCGGCTGACCGGCGTCATGGCGACGGAATCGGAGGTCTCGGGCGGCGACAGGCTCGACCGCGAACTGGCGGAGCTGCTTGAGGTCGAACGCTTCGAGCCGCCTGGAGAATTCCGGGAGCAGGCGCTGCTGAAAGACCCGGCGGTCTACGAGGAGGCGGCACGCGACCCGCAGGCCTGGTGGGCGCGACAGGCCGGCGAGCTCGACTGGTTCCGGCCCTGGGAGACCGTGCTGAACGACTCCAACCCGCCCTTCTACAAGTGGTTCGAGGGCGGCACGCTCAACGTCTCCCACAACTGCCTGGACAGGCACGTGCAGGCGGGCAGGGGAGACCGCGTCGCCTTCCACTGGCGCGGTGAGGACGGGCAGGAGCGCGACATCACCTATGCGGAGCTGCTCGCGGAGGTGGAGCGCTTCGCGAACGCACTGAAGGAGCTCGGGGTGGGCAGGGGCGACGTCGTCGGGATCTATCTGCCGATGATCCCCGAGGTTGTCGTGTCGATGCTCGCCTGCGCCCGCATCGGCGCACCTCACAACGTGGTCTTCGGCGGCTTCTCCGCCGAGGCGGTGCGCGAGCGGATGGAGTTCTCCGAGGCCAGGCTGCTGATCACGGCGGACGGCGCGGCGCGCAAGGGCACCACCGCGCCGGTGAAGGACCGCGTGGACGAGGTCATGGGCGACCTGGACACCCTGGAGAAGATCGTGGTCGTGCGCAGCAAGGGCACCCCCTGCCAGATGCAGGAGGGCCGCGACTTCTTCTACGACGAGCTGCTGGCCGCGGCGGATGAGCACTGCGCCCCCGAGGAGCTCGACGCCGAGCATCCCCTGTACATCCTCTACACCTCGGGCTCGACCGCCAAGCCAAAGGGGATCCTGCACACGACCGGCGGCTACCTGACGGGCGTCAGCGCGACGCACCGCTACGTGTTCGACCTGAAGCCCGAGAAGGACGTGTACTGGTGCGCGGCGGACGTCGGCTGGGTGACCGGGCACTCCTACATCGTCTACGGGCCGCTGGCCAACGGCGCCACCTCGGTGATGTGGGAGGGCGCTCCCGACTACCCGCACAAGGGCATCTGGTGGGAGATCGTCGAGCGCTACGGCGTGAGCATCCTCTACTGCGCCCCGACGGCGATCCGCGCCTGCATCAAGTGGGGCGCCGAGTGGCCCGCGAAATACGACCTGTCCTCGCTGCGGCTGCTGGGCTCGGTGGGAGAGCCGATCAACCCGAAGGCCTGGCTCTGGTACTACAAGGTGATCGGGGGCGAACGCTGTCCGATCGTGGACACGTGGTGGCAGACGGAGACGGGCGCGATCATGGTCACGCCGCTTCCGGGCATCACGGCTACGAAGCCGGGCTCGGCCGGGTTCCCGTTCCCGGGGGTGTTCGCGGAGGTGCGAGACGAGTCCACGGGCGAGCCGCTCGAGGAGGGCCAGGGGCTGCTCGTGCTCACACGCCCATGGCCGTCGATGCTGCGCACCCTCTACAGGGAGGAGGAGCGCTTCGTCGAGACCTACTTCTCCCGCTTCGGCCCCGAGACCTACCTCGTCGGCGACGCCGCCCGCCGCGACAAGGATGGCTACTTCTGGGTCATCGGTCGCATCGACGACGTCGTCAACGTCTCCGGCCACCGGCTGTCGACCGCCGAGGTCGAGTCGGCCATCGTGGCCCACGTGGACGTCGCCGAGGCTGCCGTCATAGGGCAGCACGACGAGGACACCGGGCAGGCGATCGTCGCCTTCGTGACGCTCCAGGGGACGCTCGAGGGAGACGACAGCACGGTCGAGGGGATCCGCGGCACGGTCGCCGATCGGATCGGGAAGTTCGCCCGCCCCAAGCGGATCATCTGGGCGGACGATCTGCCGAAGACCCGCTCGGGCAAGATCATGCGCCGGCTGCTGCGCGACATCGCGGAGGGACGCGCCCTCGGCGACGTGACCACGCTGCGCGATCCCGCGGTGATGGGCGAGCTCGAGGACCGCGTGAGGGAGCTCCAGGCCCAGGAGGACTGACCGGCGGGCGGATCTCCTCGATGGGCGGCCTACCGGCCGCCTCGCGGGGTGCGCCGCGCATCGATGACGCATAGGGGAGATCCCCAATGGGCGGGTGCCCTGCCGCTGCGATGATTGGCTGATGGCCTCGACCGACACAGCAGAGGCTCAGCCGGTTACAGCCGAGCCCCGCCCGGTACGCCCCGCCCCGCAGGGACCACCGGGCCGGGCGGCTCGCCGGCCGCTGCGGCGCTACCCCGAGCGGGGCCTGCTGGGCGGAGTGTGCGCCGGCGTCGCGGAGCATCTCGGCGCCAACGTGCTCGCGGTGCGCCTGCTGATGGCCCTGGTGGTGGCGGCCGGGGGGGTTCCGATCCTCTTCTACGCGCTTGCCTGGGCCCTCATCCCGGTCGCGCCCGAGAGCAGGGGTATGGCTCGCAGGCGAGGAGCGTGGATAGAGGCGGTGGCGATCGTCGTGGCGGTCGCCGCGGCGCTGTTCGGCCTCCGGCGCGCGGGCCTGCTGATCGGTGACTCGTTCATATGGCCGCTGGTCATCGGGACGGCCGGGATCGCGCTCGTGTGGCTGCCGGTTAGCCCCGCGCGCGAGCCGGAGGGCCAGCGTGGACGCTTCTCGCCACGGCGGATGCTGCGGCTGCCGGGCCGCTCGGAGCTCCGGCTGTTCCTGCTCGGGTTGCTGCTGGTGACGCTCGCGGCCGCGTCGCTGCTGCACTCGCTCGGCGTGCTGGCGAACCTCGGCAAGGCGATCGGTGCGGTGGCGCTGGTGGTGACCATCGTCGGCGTGCTGCTGGCGCCGTGGGTCGTGCGGCTCGGCCGAAGCCTCGCCTCCGAGCGGGCGGCGCGGATCCGCGAGCAGGAGCGTGCGGAACTCGCCGCCCACCTGCACGACTCGGTTCTGCAGACGCTCGCGCTGATCCAGAAGCGCGCCGCCGACCCGCGCGAGGTGGCGGGCCTCGCGCGCCGGCAGGAGCGCGAGCTTCGGAACTGGCTGCACGAACGTCCGGCGGCCGGCGGGCGCGACTCGCTCGCGACGGCTCTCGGGCGGGCCGCGGCCGAGACGGAGGAGACCCACCAGGTGCCGATCGAGGTGGTCACGGTGGGTGACCGGGCGCTGGACCCGGGCCTCGAGGCGATGGTCCAGGCGGCGCGCGAGGCGATGGCGAACGCCGCCAGGTTCGCCGGCGCGGACCGCGTGGACCTCTACGCCGAGGTCGACGGGGAGCTGGTGGAGGTCTTCGTGCGCGACCGGGGCGTGGGCTTCGACCCCGCCACGATCCCGGCCGACCGCCGGGGGGTGCGAGAGTCGATCATCGGTCGAATGGAGCGCCACAACGGGAGGGCTGTCGTCAACAGCGTGCCCGGGACGGGCACAGAGGTGGAGCTCGTGATGGAGCGCCGGCAGCCATGAGCGACCGTCCCCGCGTGCTGATCGTCGACGACCACCGCCTGTTCCGCGCGGGGGTGCGCGCCGAGCTCGGCCGCCAGGTCGACGTGGTCGGCGACGCCGGCGGCGTCGCCGAGGCGGTGCAGGCGATCCGGGACAGCGAGCCGGACGTCGTGCTGCTCGACGTCCACATGCCCGACGGGGGAGGCGTCGAGGTGATCAGGCGGCTCGACGGTGAGCTGCCCGGGGTGCGCTTTCTGGCGCTCTCGGTCTCAGACGCCGCGGAGGACGTCATCGCGGTGATCCGGGCCGGGGCCCGCGGCTACGTCACCAAGTCGATATCCGGGGGCGAGCTCGCCGAGGCCGTGCGCCGGGTCGCCGGCGGCGACGCCGTCTTCTCCCCGCGGCTGGCCGGCTTCGTCCTGGACGCGTTCGCGCAGGACCGCTCTGAGGCCCGCGAGGCCGCCGGCCCGGACGAGGAGCTCGACCAGCTGACGCCGCGCGAGCGCGAGGTGCTGCGCCACATCGCGCGCGGGTACATGTACAAGGAGATCGCGCTGCGGCTGGGCATCTCGGTCAAGACGGTGGAGGCGCACGTCTCGGCCGTGCTGCGAAAGCTCCAGCTCTCCAGCCGGCACGAGCTGAGCCGCTGGGCGGTGCAGCGCAGGCTGGTGAGCCTCGACGGCCCGTGAGCGCGGCACCGACCACTAGGGGCGATCCCCCATTGCGGACTTGCGCCGAGGCGGGCACAGTGAGGGCATGAGCGATCGAGCCAGCGACGCCCCCGCGATCGAGACCAGCGGCCTCACCAAGCGCTTCGGCGCTCGCACGGCCGTCGACGGGGTCGACCTCCACGTCCCGCGGGGCTCGGCGTTCGGCTTCCTCGGTCCGAACGGCGCGGGCAAGACCACGATGATCCGGATGCTGCTGGGACTCACCCGCGCGAGCGCCGGTGAGATGAGCCTGCTGGGTCATCCCGTCCCCGCCGAGCGCGCCACCGCTCTCCAACGGGTCGGCGCGATCGTCGAGGACCCCCGCTTCCACCCGCACCTGTCGGGGCGGGAGAACCTTCGGATCGTCGCCGCGGTACGCGGAGCCGACGCCGCCGGCCGGATCGCGCCCGCGCTGGCGCGCGTCGGGCTCGCCGACCGTGCCGATGACAAGGTGAGGCGCTACTCGCTGGGTATGCGCCAGCGCCTCGGTGTGGCCCGCTGCCTGCTGGCGGATCCGCTGCTGCTGATCCTCGACGAGCCGACCAACGGCCTCGATCCCGGGGGAATCCAGGAGTTCCGCGAGATGATCCGCGCGATGGTGGAGCAGGAGGGGCGCACGGTGTTCATCTCCTCGCACCTGCTCGACGAGGTGGAAAGGATCTGCGACGCGGCGGCGATCGTCGATCGCGGAAAGGTCGTGACGCAGGGGGCGATCGCCGATCTCACCGGAGGCGGGACGGGCCACGAGCTGATCGTCGGCGTGGGCGACCCGGAGCGGGCGCTCGCCCTGCTGGCCCGGATGCCGCAGGTGCTCGAGGCTCATCGCTCAGACGAGGGTCTGCGCCTCTCGCTCGCCGGTGGTGCGGACGCGGCGGCCGAGGTCAACGCTCAGCTCGTCTCGGCCGGCCTGGCCGTGAGCCGCCTGGAGCCCGTCAGGCAGAGCCTCGAGCAGCGCTTCCTGCAGATCACCTCGCGGCTCGACGCGGAACCGGACGAGGTTCGGGTATGAGCGCGATCGCGCTTCGGATGTGGGGCGCCGACCTGCTCAAGCTGCGCAAGAAACGCGGCACCCTCGCCTGGGTGCTCGTGCTGGCGCTGGCGCCCGTGGCCATCTTCTTCATCGTCAAGGCCGTCCAGCACTCCTCCAACCCCGGACGCTACGGACCCGCCGGCGGGACCCCTGGCTTCACGGACGGCGTGCGCCTGCTGGCTCTGTTCTTCGGCCCGCTCGCCGCGGTGCTGGTCGGGGTCGAGTCCGGCACCGGCGACGTCTCGGCGGGCGTCTTCCGCGACCTCGTCGTGACGGGCCGCTCCCGCATCGCGCTGTTCGCCTCGCGCGTCCCGGCGGCGCTCGCGGTGTGCTGGTCCGTGGTCATCGCGGGCTACGGTCTCCTGCTTCTCGGAACCTACGCGTTCGCGTCCAATCTGCCCACGCCGGACGCCGCGCTGGTCCTCAACGGCCTCGGCTTCGCCCTGCTGGCGACGGGGGTGGTGTGCGTGGTGGCCGTCGGATTCGCCTCCCTGACGACGTCCAAGCCCGCCGCGATAACGGCGCTGATCGGCTGGCAGCTCGTCGCGAGCCCGCTGATCGCGAGCATCGGCTCGCTGGGCAGCGCCCGCGACGCCATCCTCAGCCAGGCGATAGTGCACTTCAGCCCGGTCCACGTCGGCGACCGGGGCGCCCAGGTGACCATGGCCGGCGGCACGGCGCTCGTGGTGCTCGCCGCGTGGGTGGCGGTGTTCCTGGCCCTCGGTGCGTGGCGAACGCGCACGATGGACGCCTGAGACGCGTGGGGGGCGGCGGCGAGCACGCAGCCGCACACAAGCTCCGCCGCTCGCGCCCCGCGCGGGCGGCGGCCTGCCTCAGACCTTGTGGTGCTCGGGCACCCAGGAGCCGTCGTCCTGACGGGCGAAGTCCTGGAAGAGGCCCGGGGCCTCGGCCTGCATGAGCCGCGCCACCTCATCGAAGACGAACCGCAGCTCCTCCTCGGCGCCCTCCGCGGTCCGCATCTCGATCACGTGACGCAGCGTCCGGACGTTGGCAGTCCACACGATGTCGGTGCTGAGGCCTATCGGCGCGAGGCGGCGGAGCGCCGAGGTGACCTCCTTCTTGACGTGGAACGGCACGCCGTCGGCATCGATCCCGAGCTCCTGTGCGGCGCTCACCTGGAACTCCTCGAGCTGCTCGACGATCGACAGCACCTGCTCGCGCACGGGCTCGAGCGCGGGCGGAACCCGGAAGCCGATGTCCGTCAGCCGCACGTAGCGCAGGCTCTCCTGGCTGAAGGCAGACCCGGCCCGATGCCGGATCAGCTCGTGCGTGAAGACACGCGAGCAGTTCCTGATCGCCAGCGAGTAGCTCGCGTGCTCGAGCACGCTGCCGTGCGCGGAGCGCAGGATGTTGGCGAAGTACTCGCGCTGGTCGGTCCTGACCTTGCTCACGTTGGGGTTCAGGCCGGGTTCCCAGCTGCGGTAGCAGGCCCGGCCGGCGAACTCCACGATCAGCTCGCCGGCGTTCGGCCGACCGTCGGACTCGCCCAGACGCCGCTCGAGCCACGACTCGCCCCCGACGTCCTCGAGGTACGCGCGCATGCCGGCGAGGTCCACGGAGGGCCGCGCGATGAGGAATACGGCCGGGCTCGTCTCGTGCATCGGGCGCGGGATGCTACGTCTCCCGGCGGACGTTCGCGGCGCGGCCCCGGCCACCCCTACACTCCCCGGACATGAGCGACCTCGCGGACCGTGACGGTGCGCAGCCGATCGTCGAGGCCAGCGGGCTGAGCCGCCGCTACGGGGAGGGGGAGGCGGCCGTTGACGCCCTGCGCGGCGTGGACGTGGCGTTCCCGTCCGGGCGCTTCGCGGCGATCATGGGGCCGTCGGGCTCCGGCAAGTCGACGCTCATGCATCTGCTCGCGGGCCTCGACCGACCGACGAGCGGGACGGTCCGGCTCGGCGGCGTCGAGCTGACGGAGCTGGACGACCGCGAGCTCACGCAGCTGCGGCGTGACAGGATCGGCTTCATCTTCCAGACCTTCAACCTGCTGCCTGTCCTGAGTGCCGAGGAGAACATCGTGCTGCCGCTGTCGATCGCCGGGCGCAAGCCCGATCAGGAGTGGTTCGACCGGCTGATCGACATCGTGGGGATCCGCGACAGGCTCACTCATCGCCCGGCCGAGCTCTCCGGCGGACAGCAGCAGAGGGTCGCGGTCGCTCGCGCGCTGATCTCGCGTCCGAGCGTCGTGTTCGCCGACGAGCCGTCCGGGAACCTCGACTCGAAAGCCTCGAACGACGTCCTCGAGCTGCTTCGCAACGCCGTCGAGGACTTCGGGCAGACAGTCGTGATGGTCACCCATGACGCGCATGCGGCGTCCTTCGCCGACCGCCTGCTGGTGCTGGCCGACGGGCGGATCGTCCACGACGGACAGGCGGTCACGGCCGAGCAGGCGCTCGACCTGATGAAGTCGGTGGGCTGATGCTCTCGCTCGTGCTGCGAGGCCTGGTGCAGCGCAAGCTGCGCGTGGCGCTGACCGCGATCGCGATCGCGCTGGGCGTGGCGTTGATGGCGGGCACGTACGTCCTCACGGACACGATCAACCGCTCGTTCGCGTCGATCTTCCAGACGGCCAACAAGGGCAACGACGTCGTCGTGACGCCCACCCAGTCGCTGGGGCGCAACACCCGCTCGCAGACCTCGCCGATCGACGAACAGCTGCTCGCCAGGGTGCGTGCGATCCCGGGCGTGGCGGAAGCCGCCGGGACGAACTTCACGCCGGGGACGTTCCTGGACACGAACCGCAAACGGCTGACCACGGGGGGTGCGCCCGCCTTCATCGCCTCGTTGTCGCCACCCCGGTTCAGGGCGTCGAAGGCGATCCAGGGCGGATTTCCGGTCAACGCCGACCAGGTCGCGATCGACGAAGCGACCGCGAAGCGCTCGCACCTGAAGGTGGGCCGGCAGATGATCGTGGCCGGCTCGGCTCCCGCCAGGCGCTACACGATCGTCGGCATCACCCGCTTCGGCGGGGGTGAATCGTTTGGCGGGGCAGGGATCGCCATCCTGATCCCCGCCGAGGCCCAGCGCGTGATCGGGACGCCCGGGCGCTTCGACGAAATCGACGTGGCGGCGGCCCCCGGCGTGAGCCCGGCGACCTTGCGCCAGCGCCTTCGAGCGACGCTGCCCGCGACGGTCGCCGTGCGTACCGGCGCGCAGCAGGCGGCCAAGGACACCTCCGACCTGGAACACAACCTCGGCTTCCTGCGGACCTTCCTGCTCGTCTTCGCCTACGTGGCGCTCGTGGTGGGCGCGTTCATCATCTTCAACACGTTCTCTATCACGGTCGCCCAGCGCACGCGCGAGTTCGGCCTGCTGCGCACGATGGGCGCCTCGCGCGGCCAGCTGCTGCGATCTGTCGCCTACGAAGGCCTGGTGCTGGGGGTCGGAGGCGCCGTCCTCGGCCTGCTCGGGGGGATCGCGCTGGCGCCGGCCCTGAACGCGCTGTTCAAGGCCTTCGGCGCCGACCTGCCGCACAACGGCACCGTGATCGAGACGCGCACCGTGGTGGTCTCGCTGGCGGTGGGAATCGTCGTGACCGTGCTCGCGGGCCTGCAGCCGGCGCTGCGGGCCACCCGAGTACCGCCGCTCGCGGCGATGCGCGAGGGCGTGGGGATCCCGCCCGCGGTGCTGAGCCGCAGGGCGATCCTCATACGCTTCGCCGCCGGGCTCGCGGTGCTGGTCGTGCTGCGGCTCGCGTTCGGCGGCGGAGGGGCGGTGACGGTGCTCCTGATCGCGTTCGCGATCAGGGTGGTGTTCGTGCTCCGCCGTCTGCGGCGCGGCGCACGGCCCCGCCGCTACCGCGTCATCCCCGCGCTCGCCCGAGCCATCGGAGTGCTCGTGAGCTGGCGAGGGATCACCGGGCGGCTTGCCACCGAGAACTCGATGCGCCAGCCCGGGCGGACGATGATCACGGCCGCCGCCCTGACCGTGGGCATAGCGCTGGTCGCGTTCGTCGCCGTGCTCGCGGACGGCACCAAGGCGACGATCAACGCCGCCGTGACGCGGTCGTTCGCCGGGAACCTGATCGTGGAGAACTCGCAACTGGGTGGCGAACAGGGCATTCCGGCGCTGGTCGTGCCGGCCGTCCAGCGCGTCCCCGGGGTCGCCAAGGTGACGGCAGTCGCCTTCACCCAGGCGCGCCAGGGGCGCAGCACCAACAACGACAGCGTCTCGGCGGTCGACCCCGCGAGCTTCGGGCAGGTGTACCGGATCGAATGGAAGCAGGGATCCAACGCCACGCTCGCGCAGCTGGGTGAGACCGGGGCGCTCGTCTCGAAGGGCTTTGCGGAATCGCATCACCTGAACGTCGGCTCCAGCGTGTCGCTGCTCACGCCCACCGCCAGGCGCGTTCCGCTTCGGATCGTCGGCATCACCAACGACAACTCCAGGCTGCTCGGCGACTTCACGATCAGCCTCCAGCTCGCGCGGAGCGCGTTCGGGCAGCGCGAAGACGCGCTCGACTTCGTCACCTACGCGCCCGGCGCCGGCAACGCGACGGTCCAGCCGGCGGTCGACAGGCTGCTGGCAGCGTCGTTCCCGCAGGCTCGCTCGCGTACCGCCGCTCAGTTCAAGCAGGATCAGTCCAACGCCATCAACACACTCCTGGCCCTGATCTACGTGCTGCTCGCGCTGTCGGTGATCGTGTCGCTGTTCGGCATCGTCAACACGCTGATCCTCTCGATCTACGAGCGCACACGCGAGATCGGCATGCTGCGCGCGATCGGCACCTCCCGCCGGCAGGTGCGCCAGATGATCCGCTACGAGTCCGTGATCACTGCGCTGATCGGCGGGGTCTTCGGCCTGGTCATCGGCGTGGCCGGCGCCTTCCTGGTGACCACCCTGGCGTTGTCGGGGTCGGGCTACGTGCAATCGGTGCCGGTCGCCACGCTTCTCGTCCTGCTCGTCGTCGCGGCGATCGCCGGGCTGCTGGCCGCGCAGCTTCCGGCGCGCCGCGCCGCGCGCCTGGACATGCTGACGGCACTCGCCGGGGAGTAGCGGCGCCGCCATGCGGGGGAATGGCGCGGCCGCCCTCCCGCAGCCGCCGGGGGCGGCGGTGCGCCCGCGGACCGCCCCGCGCCGGGCGGCGGCAGCTAAGCTGGCCCGAATGGCGAGCGCAGCCACCACCGAGCCCAGCGATCCGGAGCTGGAGGCGACCGCCTGGGACCTCGAGCCGCTGGTCGAGGGCGAGGGCCCCGCGGGCGTCGATCGCAGGATGGGCGAGGCGCTCGAGCGTGCCGGTGCCTTCGCGGAGCGCTACGCAGGCAGGCTCCCCGAGCTCGACAGCGAAGGCCTCGCGGAGGCCATGCGCGAGCTCGGCTCGATGATGGAGCTGGTCGGCCGCGCCGGCTACTACGCCGCGCTTCGCTTCTCGACCGACACCGCCGACCCCGCCAACGGAGCGTTGCTGCAGCGCGTCCAGGAGCAGGAGACGGCGGTCCAGACGAAGCTGCTGTTCTTCGATCTCGAGTGGGCGGCCATGCCCGACGAGCGCGCCGAGGAGCTGCTCGCGGGCGGGGGCCTCGATTTCTGCAGGCACCACCTGCGCAACGTGAGGCGCTACCGCGATCACCTCCTCTCCGAACCCGAGGAGAAGATCGTCGCCGAGAAGAACCTCACCGGAGCGAGCGCCTGGACGCGCCTGTTCGAGGAGCTCACCTCGGCGATCGAGGTGGAGCTGCCGCCCGCTCCGGGCGCGGACGGCGGGAGCGCCGGCCCAGCGGCGCAGGCCGCAGACGGCGGAGAACGGGTGGCGCTCGATGTCGCGCTGAGCCGCCTCTCGCTTCCGGACCGCGAGGTCCGGCGCACGAGCGCCGAGGCCGTCACCGCCGCCCTCGCCCCGGGGCTGCGCACGCGGGCCTTCCTGTTCAACACGCTGCTCGCCGACAAGGCGACTGACGACCGCCTGCGCCGCTATCCCAGCTGGCTCGCCGCACGGAACCTCGCCAACGAGGCGAGCGACGAGTCGGTGCAGGCGCTGATCTCAGCGGTCCGGGCGCGGAACGAGATCCCGCGGCGCTGGTACCGGCTGAAGGCTCGCCTCCTCGGGCTCGACCGGCTGGCCGACTACGACCGCATGGCCGCCGTCACCGAGGACGAGGTGACGTTCCCGTTCGCGCGCGCCCGCGAGATCGTGCTGGGCTGCTACTCGTCCTTCTCGCCCGAGCTCGGCACGCTGGCCAGGCGCTTCTTCGAGGAGCGCCACATCGATGCCCCTGTCCGTCCGGCCAAGCGCGGCGGCGCGTTCGCCGCCGCGGCCGTGCCGTCGGTCTTCCCGTACGTGCTGCTCAACTACACCTCGCGCCGGCGCGACGTGCTCACGCTCGCGCATGAGCTCGGTCACGGTGTCCACTTCGCGCTAGCGGCGGGCCAGGGCATCTTCCACCAGCACACCCCGCTGACGCTGGCCGAGACCGCGTCCGTGTTCGGCGAGACGGTGGTCTTCGGCCGGCTGCTGGAGGAGGACTCCGCTCCGGCCTCGCGTCTGGCGCTGCTCGCGGAGAACCTCGAGGACACGATCGCGACCGTCTTCCGGCAGGTCGCCATGAACCGCTTCGAGGACCTCGTGCACACCGAGCGGCGCGAGCAGGGCGAGCTGTCGGTGGAGCGCTTCGGGGAGCTGTGGGCCGAGAGCCAGGCGGAGATGCTGGGCGACTCGGTCGAGATAACCGAGGGCTACCGCTCGTGGTGGTCCTACATACCGCACTTCATCGGCAGCCCGGGCTACGTCTATGCCTACGCCTACGGGCAGCTGCTCGCGCTCTCGGTCTACGAGCGCTACGAGCAGGAGGGAGCCGAGCTGGTGCCGCGCTACCTCGAGCTGCTCGCCGCCGGAGGCTCGCGAAGCCCCGAGGAGCTCGGCCAGATCGTCGGCATCGACCTCGCCGACCCGGGCTTCTGGGACGCCGGCCTGGATCTCGTCGAGCGGCAGCTCGCCGAGGCAGAGGCCGCGGCGCACGCCTCCGGCCGGCTGTAGCGCTGCTTCGCGGCGTGCGGTGCGCGGCCACCCCGCGGCGTCGAGCCGTGCAGTCACGTCCCCCGCAGCTATGCGGGCAGGATCCGCGCGAGCAGGGCCGGCACGTCCACGATTGAGTCGACGATCGCGGTCGGGGTGACCCTTGCCATGACCGGGTCCTCGCGGTACTTGCCCGTGCGCACCAGCACGCCCGCTAGGCCGGCCGCCATCGCGCCGCCGACGTCGGCCTCGGCGTCATCCCCGATCATGACCGCGCGCTCCACTCCGATCTCCGCGACGGCGGACAGGAAGAAGGCAGCCGCCGGCTTGCCGACGACCACCGCCTCGCGCCCCGTGGCGTACTCGAGCGCGGCGGCGTAGGCGCCGACGTCGAGCACGAGCCCGTCGGCGCGTCTCCAGTAGCGGTTGTGCTGGAGCGCCACAAGCTCCGCGCCGTCCATCAGCAGTCCGAAAGCGCCGTTGAGGACCTGCGCGGTGAAGCCGTCGCCGAGATCGCCGAGGACGACCGCATCCGCGTGCTGCGGCCGCTCCAGCAGCTCCAGCTCGCCGAGATCCTCGAGCAGCCGGTCGCTGACGAGCGCCGCGATCGATCGGTATCCCTGCTCGCGGCAGTGGTGGACGGCCATCGCGGCCGGCGTGAGCACCTCCTCCGGCACCACCTCGAAGCCGAGCTCGACGAGGTGCTCGAAGACTTCCCGCCGCGAGCGCGAGGTCGTGTTGGTGAGGAGCCGGAGGCCGGCGCCGATCCGCCGCAGCTCGGCCAGCGCCTCGCGCGCGCCGTCGATCGGCTCATCGCCGACGTAGAGCACCCCGTCGATGTCGAGCAGCACGCCGAACGGGTCTCGCTCGCCGGGGCTCACGGAGGCTCAGAGCAGGCCGAGCGCGCTGCCGGCGCCGTGGACGAGGTTGAAGAGGGGCTGGGGAACGATGCCGAAGAAGATCGTCGCGGCTCCTGCGAGCACCGCCACGAGCACCACCTCCGGCTGGCGCCAGTGGGATGGGGCGTCCTCGCGCAGCGGCACGGCGTCCGGTGCCTCACCGGCGTCGAGCTCCGGTGAGCCACCCGCGAGCGCCGGCAGGCCGCCTGCGGGAGCTGGAGCGTCGGACCTCGCCGTACTCCCCTCCTCGCCGGCCGGCGCCTCGCGCATCCACATCGCCGCGATCACCGGCAGGTAGTAGCCGAGCGAGATCATCGACCCGATCACGATGATCACCCCGAGCCAGGTGTAGCCACCGGAGACGGTCGCATCGATCAGGTAGAACTTGCCGATGAAGCCGGCGGTCGCAGGGATCCCGGCGAGGGCCAGCATCGAGATCGTCATCGGCCACGCCAGCAGCGGCCGCGAGCGCCCGAGCCCGTCGAGCGTCCTGATCGAGTCGCCCATTCCGGTCTCCCGCTCCCGTGCCACGACGACGGCGAACGCCGCCATGTTCATCGGGAGGTAGACCGCCAGGTAGAAGACCATCGCCTGGGCGCCCAGCCGGCTCGCCACCACTATCCCGGCGAGCATGTAGCCGGCCTGCGCCACCGAGGAGTAGGCCAGCATCCGCTTCAGGGAGGACTGGCCGAGCGCGCCGGCGTTGCCGACGATGATCGTGATCGTGGCGAGCGCCGCGACGGCTGGGGCCCAGCTCGGCCGCGCGGCGATCAGCGCGACGTCGAACAGCCGCAGGAAGGCTCCCAGGGCGGCGACCTTGGTGGCGACCGCCATGAACCCGGTGACGGGCGTGGGTGCTCCCTCGTAGACGTCGGGGGTCCACTGGTGGAAGGGCGCGACCGACGCCTTGAACGAGAGGCCCGCGAGGCAAAGCGCGATCCCGGTCAGCGTCAGCGGGTCGCCGGCGAGGCCGTGACGCGACAGCCCCGACGCGATCGCCGTGTAGTCCGTGGTCCCCGTCGCGCCGTAGATCATCGCCAGGCCGTAGAGGAGCGTCGCCGAGCCGACGGACCCGATGATCAGGTACTTCAGGCCCGACTCGAGCGAGTGCTCCCGTTTCAGTTCCGTGGCGCACAGGACGTAGAGAGGGATCGACAGCAGCTCCAGGCCGGTGAACAGCGCCACCGTGTTCTGAGCGCTCACCAGCAGCGACATCCCGGCCAGTGAGCTCAGCATCATCGCGTGGAACTCGCCATGGCCTGCTTCCCGTGCCGCTGGCGAGCGCCAGGCCAGGAGGATCGCGCACGCACCGGCGCCGACCAGGATCACGGTGAGGACGAGCGCCAGGTCGTCGATCCGCAGCGCACCGGAGACGATCGACTTGTGCGAGTTCCACTGCCAGATGGTGAGCCCGAGCGCCGCGCCGAGTGTCGCCAGGCTGAGCGCCGGCACCGCCTGGACCCGCACCCAGGGCGAGCGGAGCAGGCCGGCGAGCAGCACGAGCACCGCGCCGCCGAGCAGCGCGATCAGCGGCGAGAGCCCGGCGAAGTCGACGTGCGGGCCCTTCAGATGGGCGACAGCCAGAACAGGAGCCGCGAAGGCGCTCATCGCAGCGGCACCTTGAACTCGACCGAGCACGACAGCTTCGGGCCCGAGCGATGGCAACCGGGGGGTGGCGCTGGGGCCGCCCTGGAGATCAGCCTGGCGGAGGCCGGCGAGAGGCTCGTCGGACGGCTCGAGGCCGCCACGGCAGACGATCCGGGAGCCGACGAGTGACTCGCAGACGCCACGGCAGCCGTCGCTGATCGTTCGCTGCGGTGCAGCGGCAGCTGCGGGTAGATCGCCAGGAACAGGATCACCCCAACGAGCGGCACCAGCACGGCCCCGTCACGCAGGGTCATCTCGCGGGACTGCACCTGCCGGCCGGGGCGGTTGTGCATCGCGCGGATGAACAGCCGCAGCGCGTACACGCTCGCCATGACGACGCCGGTGAAGGCGACGATCGCGATTGCGAGCTTCGCCTTGAAGACGCCGAGCAGGATCAGGAACTCGCCCACGAAGTTCGACGACCCCGGCATCGCCAGCGTGGCCAGCGCGACGATCAGGAAGAGCGCCGCGAGCACCGGCGCGCGGAATGCCATCCCACCCATGTCGCGCAGGTCCTCCGAGCCCCCGGCGCGACGGGCCAGCACGGCGACGATGAACAGGATCGCTGCCACGACCAGGCCGTGGTTGACCATCTGCAGCAGCGCACCCTGGGCTCCCTGCGGGTTCAGCGCGAAGATCCCGAGCGTGATGAAGCCCAGCTGGGCCATCGAGGAGTAACCGACGATCAGGCGGGTGTCGGTGTGGGTGAACGCGAGCAGGGATCCGTACAGGATCGACGCCAGCCCGATCACCAGCATCAGCGTCTGGAAGTGCACAGCCGCCTGCGGATACAGGGGCAGGGCGATGCGAAGGAAGCCATAGGCCCCGACCTTGGCGAGCACGCCCGAGAAGACCGTCAGGACCTCGATCGGCATCGCGCGGTAACCGTCGGGCATCCAGCCATGAAGCGGGAACGCCGGCATCTTCACCAGGAAGGCGGCGGCGAAGAGCAGGAAGATCCACTCTTGGGAGCCCCTGCTCAGCGGCATGGACTGGAGCGTCGAGAGGACGAACGTGATGTGCCCCCCGCCGCGCTGGGAGGCGAGCACGCCGGTGGCGATCGCGGCCGCGAGCATCAGGAGCGAGCCAACGAGCGTGTAGATGACGAGCTTGATCGTCGCCCTCACCCGGCCCGGCTCGCGTCCCCAGCCACCGACGAGGAAGTAGAACGGGATCAGCATCAGGTCGAAGAACGCCACGAACAGGGCGAGGTCCTGAGCGAGGAAGGCGCCCAGTACGGCCGACTCGGCGAGCATGAGGTGGAAGTAGAAGAGGCTCGGGCGCTCCAACCGCGGCGCCGACCGCAGGTTGACGGCGAGCACCGCGGCCGCGAACAGCAGCGCCGTGAGGGCCACCAGGAAGACGTTCAGCCCGTCGATCCCGAGCTTGTAGTGGATCCCCAGTTCCGAGATCCACACCACGTCGGTGACGTAGCGCAGCCCTCCGCCCGACGGCGAGTAGTCCGCGACGTAGGCGATCGCCAGTCCCAGAGCGCCCAGCGACCCGATCAGCGCCGCCAGCCCCGGAGCTGTCCACCTGGGGCCGTCGGTCGACGAGGCCGACACGCGACCGCCGCGGGAGGCGACGGCCTGGACGAGCGCGCCGAGCAGGCCGCAGGCCGCCGGCAACCAGATGAGGATCGAGAGCGGCGGCATCCTCAGGCGCTCACGACTGCAGCAGGAAGTAGAAGCCGACGCCGGTCACGCCCAGCACGAGCAGCGCCACGTAGTAGCGCACGAAGCCGCTCTGGGCGGCGCGCACCGCCGCCGAGCCGACACGGACGAGGCCGGTCGTACCGCCCACCAGCGTGTCGTCGACGAACAGGCGCTCGAACGTGTCCCTCGCGAACCGCCCGGCCCAGGCGGCCGGGCGCACCACGATGAGGTCGATGAGCTCGTCGAAGTACCACTTGTGCACCAGCAGTTCGTACAGCGGTCGCACCCGCGCGCGGATGACCGCGGCGGTGCCCGGCCGCGCAACCCACACGCGATAGGCGATCGCGATCCCGGTGAGCCCCAGCACGGCGCCGAGGATCAGCCCGAGCACGAGCAGGCCGTTGCGGGTGTGCGTGGCATACAGCGAGGAGTCGCCGAAGCTCGGCCTGAGGAAGTCGTCGATCACGGAGTCCACCTGGGGGATCTGCAGCAGCCCGAGGCCGATCGAGCCGAGCGCCAGGATCGACATGGCGACGCGCATCGGCATCGCGCGCTCGGCGATCGGGTGGTTCGGACCGGGGAAGCCGACGTCGGTGTCCTCCGCCTCGCCGGTAGCGGGGTTCCTGGGTACGTCGGCGTGATGCTGATGGCCTTCCTCGAGCTCGCGCGCCTCCGGCACGGGATCTCCGTGGAAGGCGCGGAAGATCATCCGGAAGGTGTAGATCGCGGTCAGCAACGCCGCGAGGTAGCCGGCGACGTAGAGGGCCCAGTGCCAGCCGCCCCGCTCACCGGTCACCAGCAGGATCTCGTCCTTGGAGAAGAAGCCGGAGAACGGAGGGATCCCGGCGAGCGCCAGCCCGCCGATCACGAAGCAGCCGTAGGTGAACGGCAGCGCCCGGCGAAAGCCGCCCATCCGGTCCAACGACTGCTCGCCCGCCATCGCCCCGATGACCGAGCCGGCCGCCATGAACAGGAGCGCCTTGAAGAACGCGTGGGTCATGAGGTGGAACAGGCCCGCCGCATAGGCGCCCACCGAGACGCCCATGATCATGTAGCCGATCTGCGACATGGTCGAGTAGGCGATAACCCGCTTGATGTCGGACTGCACGAGCGCGATCGTCGCCGCGATCACGAGCGTGACCGCGCCCACAACGGCGCCCACGTCCTGGGCCGCCGGCGCGCGCTCGAACAGCGGATGCATGCGCGCGATCAGGTAGACGCCTGCCGTCACCATCGTGGCCGCGTGGATCAGCGCGCTGACCGGGGTCGGTCCCTCCATCGCGTCGGGGAGCCAGGTGTGCAGCGGGATCTGCGCGGACTTGGCGAACGCGCCCACCAGCAGCAGGACGCATCCGGCGACCAGGTCGCCGTTGTTCGGCGCGAAGCCGAACGCTCCGTGCGCCGTCGCCTGGAACGCCTTCTGGAATTCGAGCGTGCCGGTGTGCTTGAAGATGAAGTAGGTGCCGAGCACGAGCCCCACGTCGCCGACGACGTTGATCACGAAGGCCTTGATGCCCGCCCGCGTCGCGGTCGTGCGGCGGTACCAGAAGGAGATCAGCAGGTACGAGGCAGCGCCCACGAACGCCCAGCCGACGATCAGCAGCAGGAAGTTCCCGGCGAGCACCAGCAGCAGCATCGAGAAGACGAAGAAGTTCAGGTAGGAGAAGTAGCGCGAGAACCCGCGGTCGCCCTCCATGTAGGACACGGAGTAGAGGTGGATCAGCGTCGAGACCCCGGTGACGATCAGGATCATGAACACGGACAGCGGGTCGACCAGGATCGAGACGCGCGCATCGATGCCGACGGTCACGGCGTAGTCCCACAGCGAGGAGGTCATCTGGCGGTGCTCCGGCACGTGGCTCTGGAGCGCCAGCAGAGCGCCGAGGGCCGACAGGAACGCCAGGAAGATCGCCCCGGTTGCCACCCACCCCGGCGCGCGCGGCGCCAGCGCCGGCAGCCACCGGAAGCCGAGCGCGGTCACGAGGGTTCCAGCCAGCGGGAACAGGAGCACCAGCCAGGCGTACGTCGTGGCGCTCATCAGCCCTGGAGCTCCCGGAGCTCATCGACGTCGATCGGCAGCCGGCGCCGGTAGATGGCGACGATCATCCCGAGGCCGATGCAGACCTCGCACGCCGCCACCGTCATCACCACGAGCGCGAGTATCTGGCCGTCGCCGTTGCCCCACATCCGGGCGAACGCGATCAGCGCGAGGTTGCCCCCGTTGAGCATCAGCTCCAGGCACAGCAGGACGACCAGCGGGTTGCGGCGGGTGATCACGCCGAGCACACCGAGCGCGAAGACGATCGCGGAGACCGCGAGGTACCAGGCGATGCTCACGGCCGGCGCCCCCCGACTCCCTCGGCCATCGTCCCGATGTCACGCCGCCCCAGGATCTCGACGGGGATCTCCGTCCCGCCGCCCTCCTCGTCCTCGAGGCCGCGGCGCCGGCGGGCGAGCAGGACGGCGCCGACGGCGGCGACGAGCAGCAGGAACGAGGCGATCTCGAAGGCCAGCAGGAAGCGGGTCAGAAGCAGTTTGCCGATGTAGGCGGGGGTGCCGTAGGTGCGCGGGCCAGGGCTGTAGCCCGCTCCCTCGCCGTCGATCGCCTCGAGGCCCGTGCCGAGCAGCGCGATCAGGAGCTCGACCAGCAGGCCGCCCACGAGCACTGCGCCGCCGAGACGCAGGCCCGAGCCGATCGACGCCTGCCGGCCCGCGCCGTGCAACCGCTCTCCGATCGTGTCACCTTCGCCGCCGACGTAGGCGACGACGAACACGTAGAGCACCATCACAGCGCCGGCGTAGACGACGACCTGCACGGCTGCCACGAACTCCGAGCGCAGCAGCAGGAACAGGACCGCCAGCGACACCAGGTGGGCGACCAGCGCCAGCACGCTGTAGAACGGGTTGCGCAGGAGCACCACCCCCACCGCGCCCGTGATCGCGCCGATCGCGGCGAGGAAGAAGATGACTGCGCTCACTCGCCCTCGTTCCTCAGCGGCGCACGCTCGAGCGGCTCGGCGAGCAGCATCTCCTTGGTGAAGATCAGGTCCGAGCGGTCGTAGTCCGAGAGCTCGTAGTCGTGCCCCATCGTGATCGCGTCGAACGGGCATGCGATCTCGCAGTAGCCGCAGAAGATGCAGCGCGAGAGGTTGATCTCGTAGACGGCCGCGTAGCGCTCGCCCGGCGAGACCCTGTTCTCGGGGGTGTTCTCGGCGGCCACGACGCGGATGCAGTCCGCCGGGCAGGCGGCGGCGCAGAGCGAGCAGCCCACGCACTTCTCGAGGCCCGTGTCCTCGAAGCGGTGAAGCTTGTGGCGCCCGCGGAAGCGAGGGTAGACCGCCACCTTCTCCTCCGGGTACTGCACGGTCGAAGCGCCTTCGCGGATGCGCCCGAACGTCGTCTTCAGGCCGCGAGCCGTCTCGACGAAGGTCCGCCACGCGCTGCGTCGCGCGCCCGGGTCCGGCGAGCGTGCCACCTCGACGGTGTGCTCGTCGGGACTCCAGACGCTGACCGCGATGGTCGGTCCCGCACCCTCGGCCGCCTCGCCCGCCCTCGAGGGATCGTGCCCCATCAGCCCACCGCCACCACGACGATCGCCGTCACGAGCGCGTTGAGGGTCGCAAGCGGCAGCAGCACCTTCCAGCCGAAGCTCATCAGCTGGTCGTATCGGAGGCGCGGCAGCGTGGCCCGGACCCAGATGAACAGGAACGTCACCAGCGACATCTTCGCCAGCACCACGAACGGGTCAACCCAACCAGGCGGGTGCAGTCCGAAGGGCAGCAGCCAGCCGCCGAGGAACACGGTCGTGACGATCCCTGAGACGACGAGCACGTTGAGGTACTCGGCGAAGTAGTACGACGCGAAGCGGCCGCCCCCGAACTCCGTGTTGTAGCCGCCCACGAGCTCCGCGTCCGCCTCGGTCAGGTCGAACGGCGCCCGGTTGGTCTCGGCGAAGCCGGCGACGAGGAAGATCAGGAAGCCGGCGAGCTGCGGGATGAAGTACCACATCCCGGCCTGGGCGTGGACGATGCCGGTCAGCGACAGGGTCTGTGCGGTGATGATCACGCCCACGAGCGCAAGGCCCTGCGAGACCTCGTAGGAGATCAGCTGGGCGGCGCCCCGCATGGCTCCCAGGAACGAGTACTTCGAGCCGGATGCCCAGCCGCCGAGCATGATCCCGTAGAAGGCGATGGCGCCGAACGCGAACAGGTAGAGCGGCCCGATCGAGACGTCCACGCCGTAGAGGCCGACCTTGGTTCCGAAGATGTCCTGGGTGTCCCCGAACGGGATGATCGCGAATGCGGCCACGGCGGTGAGGATCGAGATGATCGGCGCGAGCGCGAACAGGAAGCCGATCGAGGTGGTCGGCCGGAACTGCTCCTTGGTGAGCAGCTTGAGGATGTCGGCGAGGGGCTGAAACGCTCCGTAGGGGCCCACCCGGTTCGGCCCGTAGCGGCCCTGGAAGCGGCCGAGAAGCTTGCGCTCGGCGATCAGCACGACGGGCACCAGCTGGAGGCCGACCGCGAAGATCACGATCGACTTGAGGATCTGGATCCACCACGGCTCGTAGTAGCCGACGACGGCGAGCGGGCTCATCGAGGCAGGGCGTCCAGCCCCTGCTCGGGATCGACGAGCACCACCTCGAGCGCCGCGGGGGGCAGACCGGCCGCGGCGGCCCTCGCGAGCGGACGCTCGATTCGCAGCAGCTCCCTGTGCGGGAACAGGAACTCGAGCGACGGCGAGAACTCGACCTCCTGGGCGTCCCATACGGATCGGTGGCCCGCGAGGTCCTCGGCGTCCTGGGGCAGCGGCTGCAGCTGCTCTCGCGCAGGCGGGCCGTCGGGGAGGGGAAATGCGGATGCGGCGGGGCGCTCCTGCCAGCGCACGCCACGACCGCCGATCTCATCGAGCGTCAGCCCCGCGTAGAAGGGAACCGCATCGAACAGCGCTTGCGAGACGGTCGTCCCGTCGTTCGCGTCCAGGTCGAGGTCCAGGCGCAGCGCCAGCTCGGCGAGGACCTCCCACCCGCCGCGCACGGCGCCTGGCCGTGCGATCGCCGGACGCAGGCGCTGCAGGCGGCCGTCCGGATGGACGACGGTGCCCTCCTTCTCGGCATAGGCCTCGGCTGGGAAGACCACGTCGGCGTGCTCGCGCACCGCCTCTGTGAGAAACGACGCGTGCGCCACCACCATGCTTGCCGCTCCAAGCGCACGCGCCCAGAGCTCGCGGTCGGGCAGGTCGCGGAGCGGATCGCAGTGCAGCAGGTACAGGGCGCCCAGCTGCCCGTCGGCAAGGCCGTCGGCGATCGATCGCGCGTCGCGAGGCAGACCCGGACCGCCCACCTCCGGGGCAGGCGCAAGGCCCGGTCCCACGCCGGGCAGCACGCCGGCCTCGCGCAAGCCGCGGCCGTTGCTGTGAGCCGGGACTTCCAGCAGGCCGGCGCCCTCCGTGTCGCGCATCTGCAGAGCGTCGGCGATGCCCAGGAGGGCCGCCGCGCCGGCGGCTCCATTGGGTGCGCTCGCGAACCGCTCACCCCAGAGGATGACGATCTCACGGCCCCCCGTGGCGGCCTCCTCGCCGCCGGCCCCGCGCAGCAGGTCGGCGAGCGCCCTCACCTGCGCTGCGTGCGCGCCGGCGGCCTTCGCGTGGCTCTCGAGATCCGGCCCGTCCGACAGTGCTGCCTCCAGGGCCAGCGCGAGCGCCGGGCCCCCGCCCGGCGCATGCCGCACGGACAGCGCGGCGGTGGCGTCGAGCGAGCTCGGCTGCGCCGAGGCGACCGCGAGCCGCAGGCCGTGGCGGCGAGCGCCCTTGCGCAGCCGCAGGTCGAAGATCGGCGCGTCGTTGACCGGGTCGGCGTCGAGCACGAGGACGGCGTGCGCGAACTCGAGGTCGGAGGTGCGTGCCTGGAGAGCGGGATCGCCGAGGGCCCGGTGCAGCTCGAGCGGCAACGGGCCGGCGCGGCGCGAGTCCACGTGCGGCGAGCCGAGGCCCTCCCGCACCAGCCGCGAGAGCAGGAGGCCTTCCTCGTTCGTGCTCTGACCGCCGGCGATCGCGCCGCTTCGGGCGCCTGCGCGGGCGAGCCCGGCCGCGGCCTCGGCCAGCGCGCGCTCCCAAGAGACGGGCCGCAGGAACCCGCCGTCGCGCAGCAGCGGCTCGGTGATGCGCTCGTCGACGTGGAAGGACTGGTAGGCGAAGCGGCCCTTGTCGCAGAGCCAGCCGTCGTCGACCTCGCCGTTCTCGCGCGCGAGAACCCGCAGCGCGCGCTCGTCGCGCACGGTCAGGCTGACGTTGCACTGCGCAGGGCAGAAGGTGCACACCGACCCGGCATCCTCCACGTCCCAGGGACGTGCCCGGAAGCGATAGGGCCGCGAGGTCAGCGCGCCGACGGGACACAGCTCGACGATGTTGCCGCTGAAGGGGGCGACGTAGGGATGTCCGTCGAACGTGGCGACGTAGGACTCGGCGCCGCGCTCGACAAGGACGAGCTGGTAGTCCTCGGCGATCTCCTGCGAGAAGCGCACGCACCGGTAGCAGAGGATGCATCGCTCGCGGTCGATCGCCACCAGCGGCGAGAGCTCGAGCGGCTTGACGAAGTGGCGCTTGGGCTCGATGTAGCGGGAGATCCCGCCGCCCCAGCCGAACGTGATGTCCTGGAGCGGGCACTCGCCGCCCTTGTCGCAGACGGGGCAGTCGAGCGGGTGGTTGATCAGCAGGAACTCCACGACCGACTGCTGCGCCGTCTTCACTCGCTCGGTTTGCGTGTAGACCACCATCCCGTCCTTGACCGGCGTCGAGCAGCCGGTCTGCAGCTTGGGGATCCCCTCGATCTCGACGAGGCACATGCGGCAGGCCCCCACCGGCTGCCCCAGCTTGGGCTCGTAGCAGAACACCGGGATCTCGACGTCGCCGTGCTTGGCGGCGTCGACGAGCATCGAGTTCTCGGGCGCGCGGACCTCGCGGCCGTCGATGCTGAAGGTGATCCACCGCGGTTGCGGACGCGGCATCGCTAGGCACCGCCTTTCTGCGTGCCCGGTGCCCCGGCGTGCTCCCCCGGGGCCTGCGCGCCGGCCCCCTGCGGGGCGAGACGGCCATCGTCCTCATGCGCACCCTGGGCGGCGAGCGCCGTCTCGGAGCCGGCGGCCGCGCCGAGCCCGCGGCTTGCCCGCGCCGCCTCTATGTGCGCTTCGAACTCGTCGCGGAACTTGGCGATCATGGACCCGATCGGCATCGCCATCGCGTCACCGAGCACGCACAGGCAGTTGCCGATGATGTGCTCCTGCACCGATGCCATGATCTCCAGGTCCATCGGCGTGGCCTCGCCGGTCTCGATCCGCTCGAGCATCTTCACGGTCCAGTTGGTGCCCTCGCGGCAGGGGGTGCACTTGCCACAGGACTCGTGGCGGTAGAACTTGGCCACCTTCAGCGCAACGGCCAGGATCGGCGTGGAGTCGTCGATCACGATGATCGCGCCGGAGCCCAGCATCGAGCCCGCTTTGCCCATCGAGTCGAAGTCGTAGGGGACGTCGAGATCGTCGGCGGTGAGCACCGGCGCCGAGGAGCCTCCCGGGAACCAGCACTTCACCCGCCGTCCTTCCGGCGGCCCACCGGCGAGCCCGTAGATGATCTCGCGCGACGGTATTCCCAGCTCGATCTCGTAGTTGCCAGGGCGCTGGACGTGCCCGGACACCGAGACGAGCTTCGTCCCCGTGGACCCGGGCGCGCCGAGCTTGGCGTACTGCTCGCCGCCCATCCGCACGATCGCCGGGACCGTGGCGAGCGTCTCCACGTTGTTGATCAGGGTGGGGCCCTGATACAGGCCCTGGTTGGCCGGGAAGGGGGGCTTCAGCCGCGGGTTGCCGCGCTTGCCTTCGAGCGAGTCGAGCAGCGCGGTCTCCTCGCCGCAGATGTAGGCGCCGGCGCCGCGGTGCACGACCAGCGAGAGCGAGTGCCCCGAGCCGAGTATGTCCTCGCCGACGTAGCCGGCCGCCCGCGCTTCCGCCAGCGCGGCGTCGAGGATGTCGGCCTGGAGCTCGTACTCGCCGCGGATGTAGATGAAGCCGCGGTTGGCTCCGGCGGCGTAGGAGGCGATGACGATGCCCTCGAGCAGCATGTGCGGCGTCTTCTGCATCAATTCGCGGTCCTTGAAGGTCCCCGGCTCGGACTCGTCGGCGTTGCACACGAGGTACTTGTCCATCGCGCCCTTCGGCAGGAAGGACGCCTTCTTGCCCATCGAGAAACCGGCACCTCCGCGGCCGCGAAGCCCTGATGCTTCGAGTTCCGCCAGCACCTCTTCGGCGCTCATCGCAAGCGCCTTTCGCAGCGACTCGTAGCCACCGCGCCGCTCGTACACCGCGCGGGTGTGGAGGCCCGGCTCGTCGATGTCGGCGAACAGCAGCTTGGGTGTCGAGGTCGCCGCCATCTCAGCCGGCCGTCTGGTCGCCGGCGTTCGCACCCGGGTCTGCGACGGGACGCTTCGCGAGCTGCTTCTCCGCCAGCACGGGGCGGCCCGAGCGCGCGTCATCGAGCAGCCGCGGCACGTCCTCGGGGCCGAGCGGACCGACGTAGACGCCGTCGACGGAGGCCATCGGCGCGATGTCGCACGCGCCGAGGCACTCGAAAGCGCGGACGTTGAAGTCGGCGTCCCCGGCGGCGGCGTCGCGGACCGCCGTATAGAGCTCGTCGGCCCCCCGCATCGAGCAGGAGATGTTGGTGCACACGTAGACGCGGTGGCGCCCCGCCGGGGCTGTCTCGAGCATGTCGTAGAAGCTGGCCACCGACTCCAGGTAGGCGGGGGTCACGCGCATGACGCACGCCACCTGCTCGAGCGCCTGAGGCGAGCACCACCCGTGCAGTCGCTGCGCCGCCATGAGCGCGGGCAGCACGGCCGAGCGCCGCTCGGGATACCTCTCCATGTGCGCCTCGATCTCCTTCCGGAGCGCGGGCGGAACGTCGGTGTCGGCGGGGTCGGGGATCTCCGCCGGATCCTTCTCGAGGTCGACCGCCTCGTCCCAACCCGGCACCCGGGAGCCGTGCTCGAAGCGGGGCACCGGCCGCGAGCGGCCCGCCAGGGCGCTCCTGAGAACCGTGTCGAGCTGCTCCTCGAGCGCCTCGTCTCGTTCCCGCGCGCTCACCTGTCGATCCCCCCGAGGATCGGGTCGAGCATCGCGAGCGTCGCGATCATGTCGGCTATGTAGCCGTCCCGCGCCATGTGTGAGAAGGCCTGCAGGTTGACGAACGACGGATCGCGCATGTGCACGCGGGCGGGCTTGGAGGAGCCGTCGGATCGCACGAAGCAGCCGAGCTCGCCGCGTGGCGACTCGACCGGGAAGTAGATCTCGCCCGGCGGCGCCCGGAAGCCCTCGGTGACGAGCTTGAAGTGGTGGATCAGCGCCTCCATCGACGTCGCCAGCTCGTGCCGGGGCGGCAGCGAGACCTTCCGGTCCGCGGTGATGAACCGGCCCTCGGGGAGCCCGTCGAGCGCCTGCGCGACGATCTTCACCGACTCGTACATCTCGCCCATCCGGACGGCATAGCGGTCGTAGTTGTCACCCACGGTGCCCACCGGGATCTTGAACTCGAAGTCCTCATAGCAGCAGTACGGATCCGCCTTGCGGAGGTCCCACGGGTTGCCGGCCGCCCGCAGGAGCGGTCCGGTTACCCCCAGCGACAGAAGCGTCCCGGCGTCGAGGACGCCCGTTCCGCGCAGTCTCTGCAGGACGATCTCGTTGCGGTTCAGGAGGGCCCCGTACTGGTCGAGGCGTCCGGGCATGTCCTCGAGGAAGCCGCGTAGCTTCGCCGCGAAGCCCTGCGGGATGTCCTCGGCCACGCCGCCCACCTGGATGTAGCGCGTGTGCATTCGTTGGCCCGAGGACATCTCGAAGAGGTCCACGATGCGCTCGCGCTCGCGCAGGCAGTACCAGAACATCGAGATCGCGCCGAGGTCGAGCGCGCTCGTGGCCAGCCAGAACAGATGCGAGGCGATGCGGTTCAGCTCGAGGTGGATGACGCGCAGGTACTGGGCGCGCTTGGGGACGTCGACCTCCAGCAGCGTCTCGACAGCGCCGCAGAACGCGAGCGCGTTGAAGTAGTAGGCGAGGTAGTCCATCCGCTCGATCACCGGGATGACCTTCCAGTAGGACTTGTCCTCCGCAGTCTTCTCGATTCCCGTGTGGACGTAGCCGATGATCGGCTTTATGTCCCGGACGACCTCGCCCTCGAGGGTGACCAGCAGGCGCAGCACGCCATGCGTCGCCGGATGGTGCGGGCCGAAGTTGAGCGTCAGCAGCTCCTGCGTGGTCCCGGCGGCGCGGTCGCCGATCTGCTCGTCCAGCGGGGCCAGGGTGATGCTCTGCTCGCGCCTGCGGTAGTCGGACATCGTCGGGGCGGGGGTCTCGTGCGGCCCGCTCACCGGCCCGACCCCCGCGTGTCGCCCTCGTTGAACGTGAACAGGACGCGCTCGCCCCCGACCGGGAAGTCGCGCCGCTGCGGATGGCCCTCGTAGTCCTCGGGCATCAGGATGCGCCGCATGTCCGGATGGCCGCGGAAGACCACGCCGAACATGTCGTAGACCTCACGCTCCTGGTGATCGGCGGTCGGCCACTCCGGGGTCACGGACGGGACCTCCGGCGCGTCGCCGGGGACCCGGACCTTGACCGTGATGCGGTCGACCCTGCGCATGTCCAGCAGCTCGTAGACGACGCCGAAGCGAGGCTCGTGCGGGTGGTAGTCGACCCCGTGCAGGCTCGCCATGAAGGTGTAGCCCTGCCCCCGGAGCGCCCTGAGCACATTGGAGATGCGCTCTGGCTCCACGACGAGCGTGGCGCGCCCGCGGAAGAACGTGGTCTCGAGTACGGGGCCGCCCGAGGTGACGTCTCCCTCGGCCGCGCGCAACGCCTGGGCGATCAGCTCCAGGCCGGTGGCGTCAGGCACCGGCCGTGTCCGCGATCGACTCGCCACCCGCCACGTTCACCGCCGCCGGACGGCCGTGCTGCTCCAGCACCTCCTCGGTGCCACGCGCGCCATAGCGGTCGCGCCAGCCCATGTCGGGGTCCTCCTGGACCATGCGGCGAAGCTTGAGGATGCCGTGCATCAGCGCCTCGGGGCGGGGCGGGCAACCCGGCACGTGCACGTCGATGGGCATGAACTTGTCCGCCGGCACCAGCGCGTAGTTGTTGAACACACCCATCGAGCTGCAGCAGGCGCCCATCGAGATCGCCCACTTCGGCTCGAGCATCTGGTCGTACAGCCTGCGGATGATCGGCGCCATCTTGATCGACACCCGGCCCGAGAGGATGATCAGGTCGGCCTGCCTGGGCGACGCGCGAAAGGCCTCGTATCCGAAGCGGGCGATGTCCACCCGCGAGGCGACCGACGTGATCATCTCGATCGCGCAGCACGCCAGGCCGAAGGTCGCCGGGAAGAAGGAGTTCGAGCGGGCCCACGCGGCGGCTTTCTCGAGCGTCGTCGTCATGACGCGTTCTTCCACGTGACGCTCCAGGTCCGTGCCGTGCGGGTGGGCGGGCGGCGTGTTGCCCTCGAGCTCGGCACCCTGCAGGAGCTGGCTCGAGTTCAGATCCCGAACCCGGAGCGCGGCGGGATCGACCTTCACACCGAGCTCGGCGGCGAGCGGCCCCGAGCGCTTCACCTCCACTCCAACGCTCCCCTCCGCCAGACGTAGACGAAGGCCACGAAGAGCAACGCGATGAAGACGATCGTCTCCGCGAGCGCGAAGCTCCCGTACGCCCTCAGCTCGATCGCGATCGGGTAGAGAAAGATCACCTCGATGTCGAACAGGATGAAGAGCATGGCGATCAGGTAGAAGCTGATGCCGAAGCGCATTCCCCGCTTGATCTCCGACGGCAGTCCGCACTCGTAGGGGTCCTGCTTGTGGGGCGTCGAGCGGCGCGGGCCGAGGAAGCTGTTGAGCACTGCGAAGGCGCCTCCCACGGCCCCGCCGAGAACGAGGAAGACGATCGCGGGGAGGTAGCTGCGCAGCACGAAGCGCTGTTATATCACTGCTTGTGGCAAAGTGTTACATAGTGGCAATCGGCTCGAAATCGGCCTGATGACGGCGGCGGTCGTGGCCGGCGCGATCGCCGTCGCCGCCCTGAACGCGGCGCCGGGTCTGCTCGGCGGATGGCTCTGGAATCACGGCGATACGAGCGGGGGCCGGCTAACGAGCGCCTTCTGGGTGATGCTGCGCGTGGGGCAGGGCGCTGCGCTCACGCTTGCCGTGGCGGTCGGCTCGCTTGCGGCCGCCGGCAAGGACCCCAGCAACCAGCTGTTCTACCTGTACGCCCTGCTGCCCCTCGCCGTCGCTTTCGTCGCCGAGCAGCTGCGTGTGGTCTCGGCGGAGACGATCCTCGAGCAGCACGGACTCGCCGGAGCGCAGGCGGTCGGCGCGCTCCCCGAGGCGGAGCAGCACGCGCTCGTGGCGGCGATCGTCCGGCGCGAGGTCGGCGTGATGGCCGTATCCGCCGTGGTCGTGGTGTTCCTGGCGCTGCGCGCGGCCGGCACGGCCCACGGCTTCTGAGCGCCCCCGAACCGGTGCGTCGCGGCCGTCGCCTGCCGCTCCCAGGCGGCGCTGGAGCGATGGGGCGCGGCTCATCGGTTCGGAGGCGGCCTATATATTCCCCGCGCATGAGGGTCGCCGCCACGGCCATGGTCCTGCTCGTCTGCGCCGTCCTGCTGGGGGCGTGCGGGTCGCAGGGGATCAAAGTCGCCAAGACCAGCCCCTATCACCACGGCGCCGTTCTCTTCCGCGACCACTGCTCCGGATGCCACACGCTGTCCGTCGTCGGCGCGCAGGGCTCGGCGACCAGCGTCGCCAACCGTGTCAAGACGAACGGCCCCGACTTCAACATCCGCAAGGAGAACGTCGAACAGGCGCTCTACGCGATCCGCAACGGCGGCTTCTCCGGCGCGATCATGCCCCAGAACATCGTCGTCGGACCGGACGCCCAGGCGGTCGCGTCCTTCCTCGCGCACTACTCCGGGGTCCAGGCGCAGAAGGTCCCGTCCACGAACATCACGCTGTCGACGAAATAGAACCGCCCCTCGGCCCGGTTAGGCGTGCTCGACCTCAGGCGCATTCGCGAGGAACCGGAGACAGTCCGTGCGGCTCTCGCACGGCGCGGCGACGGCTACGCCGAGGCTATAGATCGCGTCATCGAGCTCGACCAGCGGCGCCGTAGCCTGCTCCCGGAGCTGGAGGGGCTGCGTGCCGAGCAGAACGAGGCGAACGCCCGCATCCGATCGGCCGGCGAGCCGGCGGAGCGCGAGCGCCAGATCGAGGCGATGCGCTCGGTGGCCGCGCGGGCGAAGCAGCTCGAGCAGGAGCTCGCCGGCGTCGAGCTGAGCCTGCGCGAAGCGCTCGCGCCGCTTCCTAACCTGCCCGATCCGACCGCCGCGGCGGGTCCGGAGGACGAGCTGGTGCGCCAGGTCGGCACCCCGCCGGAGCTGGACTTCGCGCCCCTCGACCATCTCGAGCTTGCGGGCGAGATGATCGACATGGATCGGGCGGCCAAGGTCTCGGGCTCGCGGTTCGCCTACCTGAAAGGCGATCTGGTGATGCTCGAGCTGGCGCTCGTCCGCTGGACGCTCGAGAAGCTGCGAGGCCGTGGGTTCGAACCGGTCATACCGCCCGTGCTCGTGCGCGAGCGGGCTCTCTACGGCACCGGCTTCCTGCCGGACACCGAGCAGCAGATCTACAGGCTGCCCGAGGACGAGCTCTTCCTCGCAGGCACGTCCGAGGTGGCACTCGCGTCCCTTCACGACGGCGAGATCATCGACAGCGAGCGGTTGCCGCTGCGCTACGCCGGGTTCTCTCCATGCTTCCGGCGCGAGGCCGGGGCCGCGGGCAAGGACACGCGCGGCATCTTCCGGGTGCACCAGTTCGACAAGGTCGAGATGTTCAGCTTCGTCGCGCCCGAGGACTCGGCCGACGAGCACGAGCGGATCCTCGCCATCGAGGAGGAGATCCTGACGGAGCTCGGGCTGCCCTACCGCGTGATGAACATCGCCGTCGCCGAGCTGGGCAACTCGGCGGCCAAGAAGTACGACTGCGAGGTCTGGCTCCCGAGCCAGGGGCGCTATCGCGAGCTGACCTCCTGCTCGAACACGACCGACTACCAGGCCCGCCGGCTCGACATCCGAATGCGCCGCGACAGACGTACGCAGACGCCGCACACGCTGAACGGCACCGCGGTCGCCGTCGGACGCACCATCGTGGCGCTCCTCGAGAACGGCCAGCGCGCGGACCGCAGCGTCGAGCTGCCGGAGGTGCTGGTGCCCTACGGCGCGCCGCCGCGGCTCGTTGCGGTGAGCTGAGCCACGCGACAGGGGCCGCGGCCCGCGGCCCGAGCGACGGCGGGCTCGCCATTAGTCTGATGGAAGTGTCGTCGCCATTCGGGTTTCTGGCGTCCGAGCCGCCGCCCCGCCGGGTCGGCGCGCTCGCGTCGCTTGCCGGGGTGGCGCTCTGCACGCTGATCGTCTACCCGCTCAAGCACGTGGCCCCTGTCGTGTCGCTGAGCGTCGTCTACCTCCCGGCCGTCCTCCTGGTGTCGATCACATGGGGCGCGTGGTTCGGGATCGGGACATCGGTGATCAGCGCCCTTGCTTTCAACTTCTTCCACCTGCCCCCGGTGGGCCGGCTCGCCATCAGGGATTCGAGCGACTGGGTCGCACTCGCCGCGTTCGTCGTGGTGTCGGTCATCGCCAGCTCGGTTGCCGAGGTGACACGCGCGCGAACCCGCGACGCGCAGGAGCGCAGGCTCGAGGCGGATCTGGCGGCGGAGATGGCAAGGCTGCTGCTGCGAGGCCAGAGCCTCGCCGAGGGCCTGCCGACTGCCGCCGCGCGCCTGGCCCATGCTCTGGGGCTCAACTCGGCGGCGATCGAGATGGAGACGGTCGAGCCGGATGAGCGCACGGTCGTGTTCCCGCTGCGCGAGGGAACCAGACGGCTCGGGACGCTGGTGGTCGGCGCCGATACCCCCGAGGCCAGCCTGCGTCGCCTGCAGGAGCGGATCGTGCCGGCGCTCGAGTCCCTTCTGAGCGCGGCACTCGAGCGCGAGATGCTGCTGGGCGGCGCGGTCGAGACGGCGTCGCTGCGCAGGGCGGACACCGTCAAGACGACCCTGCTGCGCGCGGTCTCCCACGATCTGCGCTCGCCGTTGACGGCCATCTCGGCCGCGGGCGAGGCGGTCGGCTCGCCGTCGCTCTCGCCCGAGGAGCGAGAGGAGCTCGCCGCCGTGATCCAGGAGGAGGCGAGGCGGCTCTCACGCCTGGTCGACAACCTGCTGGATCTGTCGCGGCTCGAAGCCGGCGCGGCGCCCCCTCGCCGCGAATGGGCATCGGTCGAGGAGATGATCCGCGCAGCGCTGGAGGAGCTGGCGGTCGCCGACGGGGAGTTCAGCCTTGCCATCGACCCGGAGCTGCCCGCGGTGAGCGTCGACCCCGTGCAGATGGAGCGCGCGTTCGTGAACGTCCTGGAGAACGCCCGCCGTCACTCGGGTGGATACCGGGTGTCCGTCCGCGCGCGTGCCGTGCGAAGCCTCGCGCGAAACCAGCTCAGGGCGCCCGCCGCCGGCGAGGAGGCTGACGTCGCCCGACGCGGCGGAGATCGAGTCGTGGTGCGCGTCGTGGACCGAGGCCCCGGCATTCCCCCCGCCCAGCTCGAGCGGGTCTTCGAACCCTTCTACCGAGCCGGCGCCGCCGGCGGCGAGCACCGCGGCTCCGGTCTGGGTCTGGCCATCGCCCGCGGGTTCACGGAGGCGAATGCGGGCTCGCTGCACGTGGAGTCGCTTCCCGGCCAGGGAGCGACGTTCGTCTTCGAGCTGCCGCTCCGCGAGCCGGCACCCGAGCACGTCGGGTCGGCCCGGCCCGGCGCACCGACCCCGGCGGCCGGCGCCGAGCCGGCCGCTCCCAGAACGGCGGCTGCCGAAGCGGCTTCGAAGACCGCTCGAGGAACGAGTGCCGGGTGACCGCGCCGCCGGAGGGGACTGCCCGGCCGCCCCGGGTGCTCGTGGTCGACGACGAGCCGCAGATCGTGCGCGCACTGAAAGTGGTGCTCCGCGAGGCGGGCTTCGAGGCGATCGGTGCCGAGACGGCCGCGCAGGCCCTCGACCTCGCGGCGGTGCACCCGCCTGACGCGGCGATCGTCGACCTGGTCCTGCCCGACGGCGACGGCGTGGACCTGACGCACACGCTGCGCGAATGGAGCGAGATGCCGGTCCTCGTGCTGTCGGCCGTCGGTGAGGAGGACCAGAAGGTCAGGGCGCTCGAGGCCGGGGCGGACGACTACATAACGAAGCCGTTCGGCGCGCGAGAGCTGGTGGCGCGGCTGCAGGCCGCACTGCGTCGGACGGCCCCCACGGACGACGAGGCCAAGATCACAGCCGAGGGGCTCGAGATAGACCTCGTGGCACACGTCATCCGCCGCGACGGAGACCCGGTGCACCTGACGCCGATCGAGTTCGAGCTGCTGAGGGCGCTCGCACGCAACCGCGGTCGGCTGATGACGCACCGGGCGCTGCTGGCGGAGGTCTGGGGGCCGCAGTACGTCGAGGACGTCCAGACGCTGCGCACTCACATCGCGCGGCTGCGGGCGAAGATCGAGCCCGACGGCCGGGCGCCGCGCTACATCGTCACCGATCCCGGAGTCGGATACCGCTTTCAGCTCTGAGGCAACTGATGGGTCGCGCCCGGTGGCGGCGGCATGTACTCGCCGCACGTCCACTCGGCCCGTGGGGCGCGGCCGCGGCGCGTCATGAAATCGTAATGCGGCACGGGCGAATCGTGATGCGGGTGTAACGCACGGCGTTGCATATTGGTTGACATGGACGTCGTCGCCGTGGTAATTGCAGTCGCCGCCTTCGCCATCCTGCTGGCGCTCATCGAGGGAATCGACCGGGTGTGAGCCCTCACCTTCCCGCCGGCTTCTTCATAGCGCACATGAGCGGCGCCGATTTCTTCGGCCTTGTCGTCTCGGTGGTGCTCATCGCCTACCTCTTCTACGCGCTGATCCGCGGCGAGAAGCTGTGACGTTCACCGGCTGGCTCACGATCGCCCTGTTCGCGGCGATCCTCACTGCCCTCGCGATTCCGTTCGGGCGCTACATGGCGCGGGTCTACACGGGCGAGCGGGTCCTGCTCACCCCGATCTTCGCGGGGCCCGAGCGCTTCCTCTACAAGGTCATGCGGGTCGATCCCGGGCGAGAGCAGGACTGGAAGGCGTACGCGAGAGGCCTGATCGTCTTCTCCCTTGCGGGCTGGCTCCTGCTGTACCTGATATTGCGGACCCAGAACGCCTTCTACGTCCCGCACGCGCTCAACCCGCTCGGGTTTCACTCGGCGCCGTGGAACGTGACGTTCAACACCACGTCGTCGTTCGTGACGAACACCAACTGGCAGTACTACAGCGGCGAGACCACCATGACCTACCTCAGCCAGATGGTCGGGCTGACGGTCCAGAACTGGCTCTCGGCGGGCGTCGGCATCGTCGTGGCCGTCGCGCTGGTGCGGGGGATAGTCGGACGGTCCGGCAAGAGCCTCGGCAACTTCTGGCAGGACCTCGTCCGGACGATCCTCTACGTGCTCGCGCCCATCTCCGTGATCGGGGCGTTCGTCCTGGTCTCCCAGGGAGTGATCGCCAACTTCTCCGACTATCTCACCGTCCACACGGTCACCGGTCTCACGCAGACGATCGCGATGGGGCCGGTGGCCTCCCAGGAGGTGATCAAGGAGCTCGGGACGAACGGCGGCGGCTTCTTCAACGTCAACTCCGCCCACCCCTTCGAGAACCCGACGGCGTTCACCAACTTCTTCGAGATGATGCTCGTGCTGATCATCCCGGCGGCGCTCGTGTTCATGTACGGGCGGATGACCGGCAACCGCCGTCAGGGATACGCCATCTACGCGACGATGATGGTGATGTTCCTCGGCGCCGTCGCCGTCGCCTACATAGCCGAGGCGCACGGCTCGCCCGCGCAGCACGCGGCGGGCCTTCACACCCAGGTGATCTCGGGCTCCACCGGAGGGAACCTCGAAGGCAAGGAGCAGCGCTTCGGGATCGCCGGGTCCGCGCTCTTCGACACGATCACGACCGTCACCTCGTGTGGGGCGGTCAACAGTGCGATCGAGTCGTTCACGGGCATCGGCGGCGCCGTGCCGTTCTCCAACCTCTCCGCCAGCGAGGTGATCTTCGGCGGCGTCGGAACGGGGCTGTACTCCATCCTTCTGTACGTCCTGCTGGCCGTCTTCATCGGCGGCCTGATGGTGGGCCGCACGCCGGAGTGGCTGGGCAAGAAGCTCGAAGCGAGGGAGATCAAGCTCGCAGGCCTCGGCATCCTCATCACGCCGCTCGCGGCGCTGTTCTGCACCGCTCTCGCCGTTGCCAGCCACGCGGGGCGTGTGTCGATCTCGAAAGCGGCGACCGGTCCGCAGGGCTTCTCGGAGACCCTGTACGCCTACCTCTCGCAATCGAACAACAACGGCTCGGCGTTCGCCGGCTACACCGGCTTCATCCAGCCGGCCGCCGGCAACGTCGGCTCGCATGGGGTCACCTTCGCCGATCTGCTGGGCGCCTTCGCGATGCTGTTCGCGCGCTTCGCTCCGATCCTGTTCGCACTGGCCGTGGCCGGCTCCCTGGCCGGAAAGCGCGTGACCCCCGTCGGGCTCGGCACGATGCGCACCGACAACGGCACGTTCGTCGTGCTGCTCATCGGGGTGATCATCCTGGTCGGCGCGCTGACCTTCTTCCCCGCCCTCTTGCTCGGACCGATCGTCCAGGGCCTGACGACCCACCTCTACTGACATGCGCCGCGACGTCGTCACAGCAGCCATCGGCATCGTCGTCATGACGATCCTGCTCGGCCTCGTCTACCCGCTGTTCGTGACGGGAGTCAGCCAGGTCGCGTTCCCAGGCAACGCCAACGGCCAGAAGCTGTTCTCGGGCGGCCGGTTGGTCGGGTCGAGGATCATCGGCCAGAGCTTCGCCCGACCGGTCATCGGCAAGAACGGCAAGCCGGTGGAGAAGGAAGGTGAAACGGTCACCGAACCGGATCCCCGCTACTTCCAGTCGCGCCCGTCCGTCACGGAACGCGGCGCCTACAACGCCGCCGCCAGCACCTTCTCCAACCTGGGGCCGAACAACGTGGCGACCAGGGAAGCCGACGAAGAACACATCAAGGCATACCTCGAACTGAACAAGCCGTACCTCCCGGGCCTCAGCGCCGCGACGACCCCAGTCGACGCTGCCAACAGCTCCGGCTCGAACCTCGATCCAGAAATCTCACAGGCCAACGCGCGCATACAGGCTCACCGGATCGCCGCCGTCCGCCACATGTCCCTCGCCGCCGTGGACCGGCTCATCTCCAGCTACACCGATGCCCGCGGCATCGGCTTCTCGGGCGAGCCCGGGGTGAACGTGCTCGAGCTGAACCTGGCCCTCGACCGCTCGCACGGAAGAGCAAGCCCATGAGCACGCCTGCACCGGCAGCAACCGAGAAGAGGGCGATCTCGCTCTTCCAGCGCGACATCGTCCTGAGGGCTCTGCTCGACAGCGTCAAGAAGCTCGACCCGCGGGTGCAGATCCGCAACCCCGTCATGTTCGTCGTCGAGGTCGGCTCGGTGATCACGACGGTGACCTGGCTGATCCAGGCGTTCGGCGGCAAGCCGCTGGGCGGCGGCAACGAGCCGGCCTGGTACACGTTCCTGATCGCGCTGTGGCTGTGGCTCACGGTCATCTTCGCCAACATGGCCGAGGCCTTCGCCGAGGGCCGTGGCCGCGCCCAGGCGGACACGCTGCGGGCGATGCGCAGAGAGACCGTTGCGAAAATGCGCGACGGCTCGACCAGGGCCGCATCGGAGCTCACGCGCGGCGACGTCGTCGTCGTGCCCGCGGGGGAGCTGATCCCCGGTGACGGCACGGTGATCGAGGGAATCGCCACGGTCGACGAGTCGGCGATCACCGGCGAGTCGGCACCCGTCATCCGCGAGTCCGGGGGAGATCGCAGCGCCGTCACCGGCGGCACCCGCGTGACCTCGGATGAGATCGTCGTCGAAATCACCCAGGAGCCAGGGAAGTCGTTCCTCGATCGGATGATCACCCTGGTCGAGGGCGCCGCGCGGCGCAAGACGCCGAACGAGATCGCGCTGAACATCCTGCTCGCGGCGCTGACCCTGATCTTCCTGATCGTCGTCGCCACGCTGCGGCCCTTCGGCCTCTTCTCCGGGACGCCGATCTCCGAGACCACCCTGATCGCGCTCCTCGTAGCGCTGATCCCCACCACGATCGGCGCGCTTCTTTCGGCCATCGGCATCGCCGGCATCGACCGCTTGGTGCGGCGCAACGTGCTCGCCCTCTCCGGTCGGGCAGTGGAGGCCTCGGGCGACGTCGACGTGCTGCTGCTGGACAAGACCGGGACCATCACGATCGGCAACCGCCTCGCTTCGGAGTTCGTTCCGATGCCAGGCGTGCCCGAGTCCGAGCTGGCGGAGGTGGCACAGCTGTCCTCGCTCGCAGACGAGACGCCTGAGGGTCGCTCGATCGTGGTCCTCGCCAAGCAGTACGGCATCCGCGAGCACGACATGAGCACGCTCGGCGCCAAGTTCGTGCCGTTCACCGCCCAGACGAGGATGAGCGGCGTCGACCTGGACGGCAGGCGCCTGCGCAAGGGCGCCGGCGACGCGATCATCGACCTCGTCAGGCGAGAAGGCGGCGCTCCGCCGCCCGAGCTGCAGACCCAGCTCGACAGGATCGGCCGCGAAGGCGGCACGCCCCTGGCCGTCGCGCGAGACAACCAGGTGCTCGGCGTGATCTACCTCAAGGACACGATCAAGGAGGGGATGCGCGTTCGCTTCGACCACCTCCGCGCCATGGGGATCAAGACGGTGATGGTGACGGGGGACAACCGCCTGACCGCGGCCAAGATCGCCGAGGAGTCCGGCGTCGACGACTTCCTCTCCGAAGCCACGCCGGAGGCCAAGCTGGCCCTGATCCGCGAACAGCAGGCCGACGGTCGACTCGTAGCGATGACCGGAGACGGGACCAACGATGCCCCGGCGCTCGCGCAGGCCGACGTGGGCGTGGCCATGAACTCCGGCACGCAGGCGGCCCGCGAGGCGGGCAACATGGTGGACCTGGACTCCAATCCGACGAAGCTCATCGAGATCGTCGAGGTGGGAAAGCAGCTGCTGATCACGCGGGGGTCGCTGACGACGTTCTCGATCGCCAACGACGTCGCCAAGTACTTTGCGATCCTGCCGGCGATCTTCGTGACCACCTGGGCGCCGGGGCCTGGCCAGAAGAGCCCGCTGCACGTGCTCAACGTCATGGGCCTCGGCTCGCCGCGCAGCGCGATCATCTCGGCGATCATCTTCAACGCCCTCGTGATCCCGCTGCTGATCCCGATCGCACTGCGCGGCGTCAGCTACCGGCCGATCGGCGCGAGCGCGCTGCTGCGCCGCAACCTCTTGATCTACGGCCTCGGCGGGGTCATCGCGCCGTTCATCGGGATCAAGCTGATCGACCTGGTCGTCCACAACCTGCTCGGCGGATGATCGGCCAGAGCGAGTCGGATGACCCTGAGGCGAACGAGCGGGGATCTCCATCGGGCGCGCGCGGCCGCCTCAAGGTCTACCTGGGCATGGCTGCAGGCGTCGGCAAGACCTTCCGGATGCTGCTGGAGGGACGCGCCGAGCAGGAGGCGGGGCGCGACGTCGTGATCGGTCTGCTCGAGACCCACGGCCGTGCCGACACGGCGCAGCTCGCCGAAGGTCTTCCCACGCTTCCGCGCGTGCGTGTCAGCTACCGGCAGGCGACGATCGAGGAGATGGACCTGAGCGCCGTGCTCGCGCGAAGGCCGGAGCTGTGCCTGATCGATGAGCTCGCTCACACGAACGCGCCCGGCTCCGAGCACGCGAAGCGCTGGGAAGACGTCGAACAGATCCTCGACTCGGGGATCGACGTGCTGTCCACGTTGAACGTCCAGCACCTCGAGTCGCTGAACGACCACATCACCGAGCTCAGCGGCATCCGCGTGCGCGAGACGATCCCCGACGCGATCCTCGGGCGGGCCGACGAGGTCGTGCTGATCGACATCACGCCGGAGGCACTGCTCGAGCGCCTGCGCGCGGGCAAGGTCTACCCGCTCGATCGCATCGACGCCGCGCTCAACAACTTCTTCCGCATCGAGAACCTCGCCGCGCTGCGCGAGGTGGCGCTGCGCCAGGTCGCGGAAGAGGTCGGCGCGAAGCGCCTCACCACCGAGCTCGTCGGCTCGCGCGAGGAGACGCTCGCCGCGGACGCGCCCCAAGCGGTGGGCGAGCGGCTGCTCGCCCTCGTCGAGCCGTATCCGGGATCCCAACGACTCGTGCGGCGGGCGTGGCGCTCGGCACAGCGCCTGGGCGCCGAGCTCGAGCTCCTGTGGGTCCGCTCGCCCGGCCAGAAGCTCTCCGACGATCAGGAGCGCTCCCTCGCCGCGCTGCGCCAGCTCGCATCCGTGCTCGGCGCGAGATTGCTGGAGGAGGAATCGGACGATCTCCCGGCGGCCGTTGCCGACGTCGCCGAACGTCGCGGCGTCACCTACATCCTGCTCGGCCGCTCGCGCCCGGCGCGGGGCCTCGCTCGCCTGCGCACCCCGCTGCCGCAGCGCCTCATGCAGCGGCTGCCCGGCGTCGACGTTCGGATCGTGGCCGACCGGGGGCGACACGCGGGCTCGGAGCGCGCATGACCGTGGTGTGGATCCTGATCGGCGTGGCGGTGGCCCTCGCGATCGGTCTGGCCGCCGGCTACTGGCTGCCGCCGCACGGACGGCTGCCGGCACGCGATCGTCCGCGCCCCGTGCGCAGCATCCTGCTCCCTTTCACCGGACAGGCCATCTCCCGCCGCTCGTTCGAGGCGGCGGTCCGGCTGGCGAAGGCCGAGAACGCGCGGATCATGCCGGCATTCCTGGCCACCGTGCCCATGAACCTGCCGCTCGACACGCCCTTGCCGGTGCAGTGCGGGCGCGGCATGCCAATGCTGGAGGCGATCGAGCAGCGCGTCACGTCACAGGGCCTCGAGGTCGAGTCCCGAGTGGGCCGCGGACGCTCGGCGAGGGATGCTCTGCGCAAGCTCCTCGAAGAGGAGCAGTTCGACCGGATCATCGTCTCCGCCGACGAAGATCCGCATTCGGGCCTCAGCTACGACGATCTGAGGTGGCTGCTCGAGCGGGTGCCGGCGGAGATCCTCATCCTCCGTCCGGCTCCGGAGGACACTCGCAGGATCTCCGCGAACGGCGCATCGCCCCCGTCTGACTAGTCGCCATGGCGCGATATCCACCGGATGCCCGGCGTGTCGCTCGCACCGTGCAGGAGGATCGAGGCGAACACCGCGAGCGCCGCCAGGTTGAAGATCTCCCGGCCGTCCTGCACCTGGCGGCCCAGGATCAGCAGGGAGAACGCGATCGTCGCGACGCCCTTGGGGCCGAACCAGGCGATGAACGCCTTCCCGGCCCGTGAGAGCCGTGTGCCGGCGAGCGCCGCCCACACCGCGACCGGGCGGGCGATGAGGAACGTGGCCGCGACCACGCCAACGGCCGCCCAGCCGTCCGAGAAGAGCCCGTGCAGTGTCAGCAGCGAGCCGAACACGGCGAAGATCCCCAGCTTCACGATCTCGACGAGCGCCTCGACGCGATCCGCGAAGTACTCGCGCAGGTCGGGCCGGCGGACGCCGATCACGATCGCCGCCACGAAGACAGCGATGAACGCGTTGCCCTGAGGGGCCAGTTCCACGAGGCCGTAGGTCGCGAACGCGCAGCCCAGCCCGTAGAGAGCCTTCTGGTGGGCCGGGATCGGGCGATAGAGGTGGCCGTCGGTTCCGCGCGGCATCAGCACCGAGCCGACGAGGCCCGCGACGAGCCCGAACGCCAGGCCCAGCCCGACGTCCTGGAGAACGAATCGCCACCAGACGAAGCCCCCGCTGTTCGGCTCCAGCGCGGCGGCGAACGCCAGGACGGCCGGCAGCGCCAGGCCATCGTTGAGACCCGACTCGAGGTTGAGCGAGTTGCGGATCACGCGCGGCACCCGATGGTCGGTGACCACGCCGGATGAGAGGACGGGATCGGTGGGCGAGAGCAGGGCGCCGAGCAGGAAGGACTCGGTCCAGTCCAGGCCGACGAGCACCCGAGCGGACAGCGCCACGATCGCGGCGGTGACCGGCATGGCGATCACGAGCTTGCGCAGCGGCAGATGCCAGTGGCTCTGCAGCATCTCGCGGTCGACCTCGAGGCCGTCGCGGAACAGGATCACGATCAGCGCGACATTTGCCAGGTCACGCACGAAGCCCGATGTCGGCTCCAGTTTGATGGCGCCGAATCCCCCTTCCCCGAGGATGAACCCGGCGAGCACGAAGAGGGCTGACAGCGACAGAATCGTGCGTCGTGCCAGACCGGAGAGCAGCGCGCCTAGTACGAGCAGGCCGCCGAGCACGGCTGCGCCCGTCTGAAACGAGGTCACTTCGGTAGCGTCCCATACGGCGCTCATGGCAACCGAGCGAGGACACCTGAAGGTCTTCATCGGAATGGCGCCCGGCGTGGGGAAGACCTTCCGCATGCTCCAGGACGGCGCAGCCGAGGCCGCCAACGGCCGCGACGTCGTGATCGGCTACCTGGAGCCGCACGGTCGCGCCGAGACGGTCGCGCAGGCGGAGGGTCTGGAGCTGGTGCCCCGCCGCTCCGTCGCCTACCGCGGACGATCGCTCGAGGAGATGGACCTCCCGGTGGTGCTCGAGCGCAGGCCGGAGCTGTGCCTCATCGATGAGCTCGCGCACACCAACCCTCCCGGCCTCGAGCACGAGAAGCGCTACGAGGACGTGCGCGACGTGCTCGACGCCGGCATCGACGTCTTCTCCACGGTCAACGTGCAGCACCTCGAGAGCCTCAACGACCAGGTGGCCCGGCTGACCGGCACCCGGGTCCGCGAGACGATCCCGGATGAAGTGCTCTCGCACGCCGACGAGGTCGTCCTGATCGACCTGACTCCAGAGGCGCTGATCGCACGCCTGCGGGCAGGCAAGGTCTATCCACATGAGCGGGTGCCGGCGGCGCTCCAGAACTTCTTCAAGATCGAGAACCTCGCGGCTCTCCGCGAGACGGCTCTGCGGCAGGTCGCCGAGGACGTCGAGGTCAAGCGCCTGGTGCGGGTGCCCGGTCCGGTCCTCCGTCGCGACGATGACGGGCGGCCGGCGGAGGCCGACAACGGCCCGCAGCAGATCACCGATCGCCTGCTCGCCCTCGCCACCCTCGCCCCGCGCTCGGAGCGTGTCGTCCGCCGGGCCTGGCGCTCGGCCCAGCGCCTCGACGCCCCGCTGGACGTGCTCGTGGTGCGTCCGCCCGGGCGCCCGCCGAGCCCGGAGGACCGCAGGCGCCTCGAGGAGCTTCGACGGCTCACCGCGATGCTCGGCGCCCGGCTTCGCGTCGAGCAGGGTGAGGACGTCGGCGCGGTGGCCGTCGAGGTCGCCCGCTCGCTCGGTGCGACCTACGTGTTCATGGGAACGCCGGGCGCCCGCAGGGGCCTTGCACGACTCGGCCGGGGTCGGCTGGACCGCTCACTGCTCGGCGATCTGCTCCGAGGGCTCCCCGGAGTCGACCTGCGGCTCGTCGCGGACCCGTCGATGCGGCAGCACGGCGCCGAGCAGGAGACGGGCGCTGCAGCGGCAGGAGTCGAGGGGGAGCGCGACGAAGCCCTCTCGAGCGGCCGTCCACCCGAGGGCCGGCCCTTTACTGACGATTCATAAAAGCTTCTAGCATCACGCAACCAATGCTGCCTGCGTCTGTTGCAGGTAGGACATGCGCCCACCCGGAGCCCTTCACAACATGAGACGAAAGACACTAACTCTCCGTCTGACCCTCCTCGGCGCCGCCCTCGCCCTCATCGTCGGCCTGCTGGCCGCGCCGGGCGCCAGCGGCCGCCCCCAGCCGCCGCGCGCCCATTCCGCGAGCAGCTATATGACCGGTATCGGCGACGAGGACGCGCACATGTTCCGCAACGGCCTGTGGCTGCGCCTGCACACCCGCATCGTCCGCTACATCGCCCCCTACGACGCAGCCGTGCACCGCGACTCGCTGAACCGGGCGATCACCTTCATCCAGGGGGCCGAAGCGACGCACCAGAAGGTGCTCGTCGCCTTCTACCACTCAGAGCACACGCCCACGAGGCTGCCGAGCGTCGCGCAGTACCAGCACGACGTCGGCAAATTCGTGAAGAAGTTCCCCAACGTCAAGCAGTACCAGGCGTGGGACGAGGCAAACCGCGGGAACGTGGCGCACGCCTTCTCGAGCCCCTCCGCAGGCGCCACTGCGCGCTACTACCAGGCGCTCATCCGCGTCTGCCACGGCTGCACGGCGATCGGCCTCGACATCCTGGACGCCGCCAACATCGGGCCGACGCTCAGCTACATCTCAGAATTCAAACACGAAATCGGCCATCTGAGAACGGTCATGCCGAAGATCTGGGGCCTGCACAACTACTCGGACATCAACCGGCTGGAAAGCTGGCGCACGCGTGAACTGGTCCATGCGCTGGGCGGTCAGGTGTGGCTGACCGAGACCGGCGGTCTCGTCAAATTCGGCGGCGCCTACCCCAACCGCAACGGATCCGGGCTGACACGTGCCGCCAAGGTGCTCAAGTACATGTTCAGGGTGGCCGGCTCGCAGTCGCAGATCAAGCGCCTGTACATCTACAACTGGCTCGGAGGCCGGAGCTCGACGCGCTTCGACGCCGGCCTCACCAACGCGCTCGAACAGCCGCGGGCCGGCTACCTGGTCGTGTGCAAGCAGCTGCACGCGGTCTCCTGCTCGGCGAAGATCGCGCGGAACTAGCCCGTCACGGCGGGCCGCGACCGACCGGCGCCCCGCGGGCGCGGGGTAGCGGGGGGCGGCGCGTCGGCGTTGCGCAGGAGACGCATCACGAGCAGTGTCAGCACTCCGGCCGCGGCGGCGAGCGGCGCCAGCGTCTTCAGCGGATAGCGCGCCCCCTCGTGGAGCGTCAGGTTCAGCGCCGTGCGGTCTCCGGCTTTGAGGATGTCGAGCAGACCCTGGTGGTCGATCCCGAGCGCGGTCGGGCCGAGCGCGGCGAACAGACCCCAGCCCGCCAGGGCCAAGAGGCCGGCGCCGAGCTCGCGGCCTGACAGCCGGAGCCGCGGCGTCGCCCTGACGGCGAGCGCGATGGCGGCGCCGGCGGCGAGCGCGAACGGCCAGATGGCGCCCCAGCCGCGGCCCAGGCCGAACGCCGAGGCGATGGTCGGCTGGAAGGAGCCTTTGCCGAGCAGCCGGGTCCAGATCACGGTCTCGTTCTCGTAGCCGACCAGCGGATGCGTGACCGTGGCGATCACCGTGGTTGTGATCGACGCCGCCGCCAGGGCAAGCGTCGGGCCGGGGAACCGACGCAGCGCCAGGGCGATCGGGAACGCCAGGAACGGCAGCATCGTGATCACGAAGCGCGGCCCCGGCGCACCGCCTCCGAACGGGAGGTAGTAGCCGGAGTTGTAGCCCAGGTAGCAGACGCAGATGCCGGCGACCGTGAGCGCCTCGGCCCGCTTTCCGCGCCGGTAGAGCAGCACGGTGCCGAGCGCGCCCATCACGAGCACCGGAGAGATCGTCAGCAGCCCGCGCGAGTCGAACAGCAGGGTGGCCAGCACCCTGAGGCTGGGGGCCCCGATCCCGAAGAAGCCTTTGTGCTGCTGGGGGATGTTCGAGTAGGCGAGGTGGGTCCAGGAGTGGAATGCGGCGTGGTTGTAGAGCAGCAGCGGCACGATGCCCACGAGCCCCCCGAGGACGTACGCGCCGGCCCGGCTCGCGAGCATGCGTGGAGCGAGAGCCCCGGGGCGCGAGAGCAGGTAGAGGCCGAGCACCGCCGCGGCGAACGCGAGCGGGTACTCCGAGGCGATCGCGTAGCCCATCAGCGCCCCGGCCGCCGCCAGCAGCAGCGGACGGGGCGGCCCCGCTCGCTCGCGGATCATGAGCGCGAACGCGGCGAACCCCAGCGTGGCAGACAGCACATGGGAGAACATCAGCGTCGAGAACGGCAGCACCATCGTGCCGAGGCCGAGCACGACCGCCGTGAGGGCGCCGTAGCCGGGCTCGAAGCGCTCCGCCACCCGCCACACGAGCAGCAGCATTGCGAGACCGGGGAGCACGCTCGCCCAGAGCCCGACGAAGTAGATCATCTCGTCCTCGCCGCGCAGCGCCTGCGAGCTTCGCGCCAGCGCGGGCGCGTCGAGCGCGTCGATGACCTCGTAGAAGGGCAGTGAGTAGATCGCCAGTCCGGGCGCGCGCGCGGAGTACCAGTGGCCCTTGTAGTACGCCTTGTCTTTGGTGTGATATGGCCCCGCGTCGATCGTCGTGCGCCCCGCCGCGAGCGCGCGAATGAGGTCATAGTGCGAGCTCTGGTTGTCCGACCAGTTCTGGATCACCGTGGCGAACGCGAGCCCGACGAGGACGACCGCAGCCAGCGCCGTGCGGCGCGAGGCCCACCCGCGGCGTCTCGGCCGCCCGCTCTCGAATCGCGTGCCGTCGAAGGAGGAGATCGGGCTCACGGGCCCGTTCGGGCGAGTCGCCATCAGTTCGTTCCGTGCAGGGCAGCGGGCCCGGGGCCGATTTCATAGATCACGAGCGAGCCCACCCGGCGGCGCGTCACCCCCAATCCCGCGACGGGCTTGGCCGCCGCGGCGGCAGCGTTCGGCGGCTCGGCATGCGCATACCCGACGATTCCGGGCAGGCGCGGCATGCGCAGGTGCAGCACCACCGTGCGTACCCCGTAGAAGCGGAGCTTCTCGATGCTCGCGCGATCGGGGAAGCCGTTCATCCCGCCGCGCAGGTCGTCCACGGCGGGAAAGTCGAACGTGCTGTTGCCGACCGGGATCTCGTAGAAGCCGTCGGTCGAGAAGTACTGCCACAGCCGGTCGGCCGGCCCGTCCGTCGGCAGGTCCAGCAGGGGCGCGCGCAGCCCGATCTCGGCTCGCGCCGGCTGGGGCACGACCGGGTGGGCCAGGTGGCCCGCCCCTTCGCCGAGGACCCCGACGACGAGCAGCGCGCCGGCCAGCGCGGGCAGCGCACCGATGGCCCTTCCAGCGGCCCACGGTCGCAGCCGCCGCACGAGCAGGTGCACGCCCGCTCCGGCGAGCAGCGCGTAGAACAGCGTCGCCAACGTGAAGACCCTCCCGGGCACCCGCACGCCGTTCCACCCGGGCGCGAAGTCGAAGATGAGCCGGTAGGGATAGCCGGCGCCGGTCAGGCCGAGCCCCAGCGCGAGGATCGAGCACACCACGATCCCGCAGGCGAGCCCCGCACGCAATCGAGGCGTGTAGGGGGATCCGCGCACGCCCAGCAGGCCCACGAGCGCGAGTAGCAGGATCAGCCCTCCGGGGAAGAGCACGCTCTCGTTCTTGGAGTGCACCTTGGCGCGGATTCCCGCCGTGGCGTCGCCCCAGACACGGTTCTCCGATGACGCGGCCAGCAGCGCTGCGGGGCCCGAGGAGTAGTTCTTCACTTCCTTGATCGTGCGCTTGGCGGTCGGGTAGTCCTGGGACACCTTGAGATACGGCCGCGCCTGGTAGACGGTGACGAGACCGAGCGCCGCGATGCCGATGCAGCTCACCGTGAGCACGCGGCGGGGGACCAGTGCTCCGCGGCCGGCGGCCATCCCGGCGGGGCCCGGCGTCCCGGCCTGGCGCTCGAGGCCGTGCCCTCGCCACCACTCCAGCAGGAGCAGCGCCCCCAGGATCGCCAGCAGGTAGCCGAACTGCAGGCCGAGCGTGAAGCCCAGGCTCACCTGCCACGCCGACACCAGCCAGCCCGCGAGCACCAGGACGGGCGAGGACCGGCGGTAGCCGCGGATCAGCAGGAACAGCCCCAGCGCGAGGCCGCCCGAGGAGATGACGTGCAGGTGCCCGGCCTCCGTCACGCGGTAGGGGGCATACGCGAATGCGACCCCGGCGGCGGCGCCTCCGAGGCGGCCGAGCCCCAGCTCGCGGGCCAGCAGGTAGGCGCCGACGAAGCACAGCGACCAGGCGAACAGGAACAGCAGGTTGTAGCGGACGAGGGCGGCCACGGTGCCCGAGCCGAAGAAGCCGGCCGGCCCGTATCCGAGCAGCGAGTCGGAGAAGGCCAGGCTGTTCGGGTGCGGGGAGAACGCGTTCGCGTCAAAGAGGTGCAGAGGGTTGTGGAGCATCGCGTGGCCCACCCATGCGACCTCCCACGCAGTCCGGATGGGGTCGCCGAGATCGGGTGCGATGCGGCTCGGGAGGTGCAGCACGAGCGGCCAGGTCGTGAGCACGGCGAGCAGGATGCCCGCCGCCACCACCCACAGCAGCTCGGCGCGGCCGAACGTGGGGGAGGGTGCCCACCGGGCGCTCGCCGCCCACGGCCGGGCACCGTGCATGGCCTCGCCGTCGCCTGCCCCGACGCCGTCGGCGGACACTGGCGACCCGCTCGGCGCCCGCGCGGGACTGGGCAGACCGGTGCTCATGCTCTGCTGGTGTTCGGAGCGCCGCGGATCGGCGCAGCATACGGGAGCGACCTGCGACATAGCGGCGCACGGCCGGCGGCCGTCAACCGCGTCCGGCGCTCGCCGTTTGCGTCAGACTGGCGCCGATGAAGGTCTTGGTCGTAGGAGCCGGAGGCGTGGGCGCGGCGTTCGCTGCGATCGCCCAGCGCCGACCGGCATTCGAGCAGGTCGTGCTCGCGGACGTCGCGCCGGAGCGGGCTCGGGCAGTCGCCGAGCGGCTGGGGGAGCCCGACCGTTTTCGCGCGGAGCAGGTCGATGCCTCGAGCCGTGATGATCTCGTCGAGCTGATCCGGCGCGTGGCACCCGACGCCGTGCTCAACGCGTGCGATCCGCGCTTCAACGAGCCAATCTTCGGTGCCGCCTTCGACGCCCGCGCCACCTACCTGGACATGGCGATGACGCTCTCGCGTCCGCATCGGGAGCGTCCGTACGAGCTGCCGGGTGAGATGCTTGGCGACCGACAGCTCGCCCGCGATGAGGAGTGGCGGCAGGCGGGCCTGCTGGCCCTCGTCGGCATCGGGGTCGAGCCCGGCCTCTCGGACGTGCTGGCCCGCTACGCCGCCGACGAGCTGTTCTCGGCGGTGACGGAGATCGGGGTGCGCGACGGCGCCAACCTGGTCGTCGAGGGCTACGACTTCGCCCCCACGTTCTCGATCTGGACGACGATCGAGGAGTGCCTGAACCCCCCGCTGATCTGGGAGCGCGAGGGTGGCTTCCACACCACGGCACCCTTCTCCGAACCCGAGATCTTCGAGTTCCCTGCGGGCATCGGCCCGGTCGAGTGCGTCAACGTCGAGCACGAGGAGGTCGTGCTGATTCCGCGATGGATCCAGTGCGAGCGCGTGACGTTCAAGTACGGCCTCGGGCAGGAGTTCATCGACGTGCTCAGCACCCTGCACAGGCTGGGTCTCGACTCGACCGAACCGGTCAGCGTCCGCGGCGCCGCGGTCTCACCGCGAGATGTCGTCGCCGCGGTGCTCCCCGATCCGGCGACGCTCGGCGAGCGGATGACCGGGCTCACGTGCGCCGGAACATGGGTGACGGGCACCGGGATCGACGGCGAGCCGCGCTCGACATACCTCTACCACGTCGCCGACAACGAGCAGACGATGCGCGACTATGGAAGCCAGGCGGTGGTCTGGCAGACCGCGATCAACCCGATCGTGGCGCTCGAGCTGCTCGATCGCGGTGAGTGGAAGGGGACCGGCGTGCTGGGGCCGGAGGCCTTCCCGCCGGGGCCGTTCCTGGAACTGCTGGCCGAGCTCGGCTCACCTCATGGTGTGCTCGAGCTCGAGCCCGCGGTCGACCTGCCTCGCTAGATCTGAGGGCCGCGCGGATCGGTCGGATCGCCGGTGCCCGTAGAGCCGCCGTCGGCGACTCGGTCGCTCTCCGGCGTAAGGACGTGAACGCCATGGGTGACGTGGTCGGCGCCCATCAGGCGGGTCGGGGCACGCTCGACGCGCGCGTCGAGCAGCCCCGGGGCGGCCGTTTCGGTCTTGCGCGCGAAGAACGGCCGGAAGTACACCCGCGAGACGAGCATCAGTCCGACGCCCACGATCATGCCGACGCCGCCGAACCACAGGGGCAACGTGAGGCCAAGGTACTGTTTGCCTTCGGAGTTCACCTTGTGGCCGTAGTATTTGATCGCGTAGAAGCCGATCCCGTAGAAGATCAGCCCGCCGACCACCGGGACCAGCCCGACTAGCACGAACTTACGGGCGCTGTCGGTGAGCTCTCGCCGGTAGTACCAGGCCGAGGCGAAGCCGGTCGAGCCGTAGTAGAAGCACACCGGGATTCCGAGTGCGACCACGGCGAGTTCGAGCACCGTGCTCGAGATCAGGATCAGCGGTACGGCCACTGCGATCGAGATCAGGCCGAAGCCCCACGTCGACGCTGTCGGCGTGAGGAACCGCGGGTGGATCCTCCCGAACACCGAGGGGATGGCTCCCCACTTGGCCATCGACAGAGTGGTGCGTGCGGTCGGCAGGATCGTCGTCTGGGTCGAGGCCGCCGCCGAGGTGAGGACGGCCACGATCAGGAACTTCACCCCCACGGAGCCCAGCACGCCCTTGCCGAGCGCGTTGAGGACGTCTTCGCGGTGCCCTTCGTTGGCTTCACCGATGAAGAAGGCGGTCCCGTGGTAGGACTGCGCGGCCGCCGAGACCAGCAGGTAGATCGCGACGAGCAGGATCGTCGAGACGACGGCGGCCCGGCCGGGCCCCTCGTTGGAGTCCTCGGACTCCTCGTTCACCGATACGCCGGAATCCCAGCCCCAGTAGATGAAGATGCCGAGCAGGAGCGCCACGACGAGGTCGTGGAACGGCATCGCGAACGGGTTGAACCACGAGGCGTGCGGTTCGATCGCGCCGGTGCCGCCGCTGCCGCTGTACACATCCACGATCGCGACGACCGAGAAGACGACGAGCATGACGACCTCGAAGCTCAGCAGCACCTGCTGGATACGGGCAGAGAGCTCGATCCCGCGATGGCAGATCCACGTCATCAGCAGAATCCAGAGAATGCAGCCGACGAGGGCCGCCCCCTTGTGCGTTTCCGCCCACGTCCAGCCGAACAGCTTGAACGTGTAGATGGCGGCGATCGACCCCAGGGATGCCATCACGAGAACGTCCGCGAGGAAGATCGCCCAGCCGTTGACCCAGCCGAAGCCGGGGCCGAAGGCGCGGGTGGTCCACGCGAAGGTCGTGCCGGCGTCGGGGTCCGACTTGTTCAGCCAGCGATACGCGGCGGCGACGAGGAGCATCGGTACGAAAGCGGCCAGCAGCACGCCCGGGGCGTGGCTGGCGACTCCCGGGTCCGCGATGATGAACCCGAGCGTCGCCGCGATCGAGTAGGCCGGTGCGACGGACGCCGTCGAGATGACGACGTTGGAGACGTAGCCGATCGCGTTTCGCTTCAGGCCCTTGTCCTCGACGCGCCCATCGGCAGGCCGCCCTTGGGCCTGGGGTGCGGGTACGGCGATGCTCTCGGTGGCCATTTGTGGGGACTCCTCGTTCGTTGTCTCGGGTGCTGCTCTCAGTTGTGACAAACGCTACGTCTTGGTGCGCCGGTTGGGCAAGTGGCGCAATTCCCAAACTGTAGCCTGACCCTTGTACATCGCGTACAATGGGGTTGAGACATGTTGAACATGGGGCTTCTTGAACGGCGTGGGACCGGCGGAGTAGCGTTGTCCGTAGTGTCCAGTCAGCTACGGGAATCGGGTGTGTTCAATGTCGATTGATCTTCAGGAGCAGGCCAAGCGCCATCTGTGGATGCACTTCACGCGCATGGGCGCGTACGCGGACGGGGAGGTGCCCGTGATCGTGCGCGGCGAGGGATGCTACGTCTACGACGAGCACGGCAAGCGCTACCTCGACGGGCTCTCGGCGCTCTACTGCGTGAACATCGGCCACGGGCGCGCCGAGATGGGGCAGGCGGCGGCCGAGCAGGCAAAGGAGCTGGGCTTCTACACGAACTGGAGCTACGCGCACCCGCGTTCGATCGAGCTCGCCGCGCGGATCGCGGCGCTGGCGCCGGGGAACCTCAACCGCGTCTTCTTCACCTCCGGCGGATCGGAGGCGGTGGAGTCCGCGTGGAAGCTCGCCAAGGCCTACCACCACGCCCGCGGCGAGCAGGGACGCCACAAGCTGGTCTCGCGCAAGCTGGCCTATCACGGCACGTCGATGGGCGCGCTGACGGCCACCGGGCTCACGCCCCTGCGCACTCCCTTCGAACCGCTGACGCCGGGCGGCACGCACGTCGAGAACACGAACTCCTACCGCTGGAGCGAGGAGCGCGACCCGCTGTGGGCCGCCGAGGCGATCGAGGAGGCGATCGTGTTCCAGGGACCCGAGACCGTCGCGGCGGTCATCCTGGAGCCGGTGCAGAACGGCGGCGGCTGCTTCGTGCCGCAGGAGGGCTACTTCCAGCGGGTGCGCGAGATCTGCGACCGCCACGGCGTCCTCTTGATCTCCGACGAGGTGATCTGCTCCTGGGGGCGCCTGGGCGAGTGGTTCGGCTGCGAGCGCTACGACTACCTGCCGGACATGATCACGACGGCCAAGGGGATCACCTCGGCTTACGCGCCGATGGGAGCCGTCATCGCCGGCGACCACATCGCGGAGCCGTTCCTGCACGGCAAGGCCATCTTCAACCACGGGTTCACCTTCGGCGGGCACCCCGTCGCCTGCGCGGTGGCGCTGGCGAACATCGACGTGATCGAGCGGGAGGGCCTGTGCGAGCGCGTCCGCGAGAACGAGGGGGCGTTCCGGGAGATGCTCGACGGGCTGCGCGACCTGCCGATCGTGGGCGACGTGCGCGGTGCCGGCTACTTCCACGCGATCGAGCTGGTCAAGGACAAAGACACGAAGGAGACCTTCGACGACGACGAGTCCGAGGAGCTGCTGCGCGGCTTCCTCTCGGGAGAGCTCTACAGGCGCGGCCTCATCTGCCGCACCGACGACCGTGGCGACCCGATCGTGCAGCTCTCGCCGCCGCTGATAGCGGGCGAGCAGCAGTTCGAAGAGATAGAGGCGGTCCTGCGGCCGGTGCTCAGCGAGGCCTCCGAGCGAGTGGAGAGATGGAGCTCACTGTCGAGAGCCTGATCGGCGAGCTGGGGCTCAACCTCGTATCGGGAGAGGAGGCCGCGCAGCGTCACGTGCGCTGGGTGCACAGCAGCGAGCTGACCGATCCCACGCCGTGGCTGAAAGGTGGCGAGCTGCTGCTCACCACCGGCATGCAGCTCGAGACCCCCAAGGTGCAGCGCGAGCTGATCGACAGGCTGGCCGACCACAACATCGCCGGCCTCGGCTTCGGCACAGGCTTCGCGCACAAGCGGCTGCCACCGGCACTGGTGACGGCGGCCCGCAAGCGCCGCTTCCCTCTGTTCGAGGTCCCCTACGAGCTGCCGTTCATCGCCATCACCGAGCGCGCGTTCGCCCAGCTCGTCAACGAGCGCTACGAAATGCTCCAGAGGAACATGGCCGGGGATGTGCTGGCCGAGGCGCTGTCGGGCCACCTCTATCCCGAGGACCTCGAGGCGCGACTGCGCCCGTTCGGGATCGGCGACCAGCTCGCGGTGCTGGCGTTCAGGCCTCCGGACCCGAGCGCGGCTGCCGCGGTCGTCGAACGCGTCCTCGAGCGCGAGCGGGTCCCCAGCCTGGTGGCGATCCGCTCCGGCCTGCTCTGTGCCGTCGTCGCGGCCGACCAGCGCGAGCCGATCGAGCTGGCTCGGACCGTCCGGACGGAGCTGCTGCGGCGCTTCGGGCACGTTCCGGCCGCCGCAAGCAGGCCCGCGGCCACGCATTCCCTCCGGCTCACCTTCCACGAGGCCCGTTGTTCGCTGGAGGCGGTGAGGCTGCGCAACGGTGACGCCCCCGACGTCGCCTCACACGTCGACCTCGGCGCGTTCCAGCTGCTGCTGTCCCTCCAGGACGACGACGCGCTGCTGTCCTACTGCCGGAGCGTCCTCGGTCCCCTGGAGCAGGGTGAGGGCGAGTACGGCGACGAGCTCGTGCGCTCGCTGGACGCGTTCATCGAGCACAACGGGCACTGGGAGAAGGCGGCGAACGCGCTCTTCTGCCACCGGCACACGCTCCGCTACCGCATCCGCAGGATCGAACAGCTCACCGGCCGGGACTTCTCGAGCGCACGCGACAGGATCGAGTTCTGGCTGGCGCTGCGCGGCCGGGAGATCGCGCGGTGAGCGCCCTTTTCCATGGCCTCCCCCGCCGGGAGCGCCGTTCAAGCGAAGCATCAGCGGAAGGAGCCGGTTGCCGATGAGAGTCGGAGTTCCCACCGAGATCAAGCCCGACGAGTACCGGGTGGCGATAACCCCGGCCGGGGTGCGCGAGCTGAGCACGCGCGGGCATGAGGTGCTCGTCCAGGCCGGCGCCGGCGACGGCAGCGCGATGTCCGACGACCAGTTCCGAGCCCAGGGCGCCCGCATCGTCGCCGACGCGGATGCGGTGTTCGATGAGGCGGAGCTCGTGCTCAAGGTCAAGGAGCCGCAGCCCGAGGAGGCGCGCAAGCTGCGGGAGGGGCAGACCCTGTTCACCTATCTCCACCTCGCCGCCGAGCCGGAGCTCACACGCCTGCTGCAGGAGTCGGGGGCGACCTGCATCGCATATGAGACGGTCGAGGACTCCGACGGCCAGCTCCCTCTGCTCGCGCCGATGAGCGAGGTCGCCGGCAAGATCGCCACCCAGGCAGGGGCCTTCATGCTCGAGAAGCCATTGGGCGGCCGCGGCATCCTCCTCGGTGGGGTCCCCGGCGTGGCCGCGGCCACCGTCCTCGTCATCGGCGGCGGCGTCGTGGGGATGAACGCGGCGACCATCGCGATCGGGATGCAGGCCGACGTGTTCGTGTTCGACCGCTCGATCGATCGGTTGCGGGAGCTCGAGGTGGCCTTCGGTGGCCGTGCCTCGACCGTGTACTCCTCGACGCTCGCGATCGAGGAGATGCTGCCCGCGGCCGATCTGGTGATCGGCGCGGTGCTGATCCACGGCGGGCGCGCCCCTCGCGTGATCACCCGCGAGCAGCTGAAGCTGATGAAGCGCAACGCCGTGCTCGTCGACGTGTCGATCGACCAGGGGGGCTGCTTCGAGACATCGCGCCCGACCACGCATTCCCACCCCACCTACGAGGTTGACGGCATAACCCACTACTGCGTCACGAACATGCCGGGAGCAGTGCCGATCACCTCGACGTTCGCGCTCACCAACGCGACGCTGCCCTACGTCACCGAGCTCGCCGATTACGGCACCGACGAGGCGCTGCAACGCAACGAAGCCCTGCGGCACGGCCTCAACGTCCGCGCCGGCGAGATCACCCACCCGGCGGTCGCCGAGGCCCTCGGCGCGAGCCCGGCGCACGTGTAACGTCAAGGCACACCCCCTACGAAGACCACACCAGAGGAGCAGGCAGATGGCGACCACGGTAGAGACCCTCAGCAACTTCATCGACGGTGAGCGGGTCGCCTCGAGCGGCGAGACGGAACCCGTGCTCAATCCGGCTACGGGGGAGGAGATCGCGCGCGCACCCCGCTCGAGCGCCGAGGAGGTCTCCGGTGCGGTGGCGGCGGCGCGCCGCGCCTTCGGCAAGTGGTCGCAGACGACGCCCGCGCAGCGCTCGGAAGCGCTGCTCCGGATCGCGGACGTGCTCGAGGAGCACGGTGAGGAGATGGCGCGGCTCGAGGCGCTGAACGCGGGCAAGCCGATCGAGGCCGTCAAGAGCGACGAGATACCGGTCATCGTGGACAACCTGCGCTTCTTCGCGGGTGCCGCGCGCTGCCTCGAGGGCCGGGCGGCGGGCGAGTACATGGAGGGCTACACCTCCTTCACGCGCCGCGAGCCCGTCGGCGTGATCGGCCAGATCACTCCCTGGAACTACCCCCTGATGATGGCCGTCTGGAAATTCGCGCCCGCCATCGCCGCGGGCAACACGGTCGTGATGAAGCCGGCCGAGACCACTCCGATGAGCACGGTCAGGCTCGCCGAGCTGGTGGCCGACATCCTTCCGCCGGGCGTCCTGAACGTCGTGACGGGCCCCGGCCGGCCGACCGGCGAGGCGCTCATCAGCCACCCCGACGTCGACATGGTGAGCCTCACCGGGTCGGTCGACACGGGCAAGCACATCGCCCGCACGGCCGCCGACACGCTCAAGCGGGTGCACCTCGAGCTCGGCGGCAAGGCGCCCGTGGTCGTGTTCGACGACGTGAGCCTCGAGAGCGCGCTCGAGACGATCGCCGGCACCGGCTACTACAACGCCGGGCAGGACTGCACAGCGGCGACGCGCGTCCTCGCCGGCGCCGGCGTCTATGACGACGTCGTCTCCGGGCTGGCGGAGCAGGCGAGGGGGCTGGTCGTGGGCGACACCCTCTCACCCGACACCACGCTCGGACCGCTCAACTCCGCCCGCCAGCGCGAGCGTGTGGAGGGCTTCCTGGAGCGGCGTCCCGATCGCGCCGAGATCGTGACGGGTGGGCGCGAGCCCGACCGCCCAGGCTTCTTCCTGGAGCCCACGGTCGTCGCGGGGCTTCAGCAGGACGACGAGATGATCCAGCGCGAGATCTTCGGCCCGGTCATCACCGTTCAGCCGTTCACGGACGAGCAGCAGGCGATCGACTGGGCCAATGCCACGCGCTACGGGCTCGCGTCGTCGGTGTGGACCCGCGACGTCGGCCGCGCGCTGCGCGTCTCCAAGGCGCTGCGCTTCGGCTGCGTGTGGATCAACGACCACATCCCGCTCGTCTCGGAGATGCCACACGGCGGCTTCAAGGAGTCGGGCTACGGCAAGGACCTCAGCGTCTACTCGCTCGAGGACTACACCGTGGTCAAGCACGTGATGGCCAACATCCAATAGACCGGCTGGCGACGCGTGGCTGCTGAGGCGGATCGCCTCGCCGAGCTCGACATCCTGCGGCTGCGAGCCCAGAATCCGGGGCCGATGACGCTGTCGGGCACCAACACGTGGCTGTTCGGCCGCCGGCCGACCTGGGTGGTCGATCCGGGACCCGCGCTCGAGGCTCACATCGGCGAGCTGCTCGCGGCGGTCGAGGACCGCGGCGGGCTCGGAGGCGTGGCGCTGACCCACGACCACGCCGATCACTCCGGTGCCGTCGAGGCCCTTCTCGCGCGTAACCCCGCCCCGCTCGCCGCCGGACGAGGCGCGGTCGACGTGCGGCTGGAGGACGAGGTTCGCTTCGGTCCCTTCGAGGCGGTTGCGACGCCTGGGCACGCGCCCGACCATCACGCGCTGCTCGCCGGCGGAGCGTGCTTCACGGGGGATGCCGTGCTGGGCGAGGGAAGCGTGTTCATCAGCCCGTATCCCGGGGCGATGGCCGGCTACCTGCTCGCGCTCACGCGGCTACTGATGCGCGCCGATCTCCAGGTGCTCTGTCCCGGCCATGGACCGCTGGTGTGGGAGCCCCACGCGAAGCTCCAGGAGTACCTCGATCATCGCGTGGATCGCGAGAACAGACTGATCGGGGCCCTGGGCGAAGGCCGGCGGACGGTGACCGAGCTGCTCGACGCCGTCTGGTCTGATGTTCCGCAGCAGCTTCGGCCGCTCGCCACCGTGACCCTCGCCGCGCACCTGGACAAGCTCGAGGACGAGGAGATCCTCCCCGAGGGCGTGGAGCGGCCCCGGCTCGAGACCGCGGAGATCTGACAGGGCCCGCCGGTTTACGCTCGCGCCGGCTGGGGTAGCCCCGGGCCGTGACGATAGTGGCTCTGATCGTGCTGTTCTTCCTCCTGCTCGGATGGGCCGTGATGCCGATCCTCAGCCCGCCGCTCAAAAAATGAGGCGCCAGAGCCTTCAGTAGCCGGGCTCGCCCGGCAGCAGGATGCGGGCGACCTCGCCCTCGAGCACGACTCGCGGCTCGACTGGCAGGACCTCCCGGCCGCGGGCATGCCCGAGCAGTGAGTCAACGCAGTCGAACTCCCTCAGCTGCTGGAGGTGCTTGATGGTGGGGAAGACGAGCTCTATCTCCCCCGCGCCGTGCGCTGCGAGCGCGGCGTCGGGTGTGAACCAGCCGAGGTCCACACACTCCGTGCCGTCCACAGCGGGGTCCTGCCCGGCAGGCAGGGTGGCGAGGAAGAAATGGGTGTCGAAGCGGATCTGCACCTGCGCGGGAGTGATCCAGCGCGAGAACTTCACCAGGCCGGTGACGTCGTCGAGCGTGATCGCCGCCTCCTCGCGCAGCTCGCGCACCGCGGCGGCGCGATGCGCCTCGTCGCCGTCGCCCTCGCCGGCGTCGACGGCTCCGCCTGGGAAGACCCACACGCCTCCCATGAACCGCGCCTCCGGAGTGCGCCTCACGAGCAGGACCTCCAGGCGCTCGCCCCCGCCCCGCAGCAGGATCACGCTCGCCGCCTGGCGCGGCGAAGTCGCCTCGCCCGGATTGAAGGTCTCGCCCGGCCCCGGCCTGGCAGCCTCCTCGCTGGCGCTCATCGCACGACCCTACCTGTCGATAACCTTCAGCGCATGAGCACGACGACCGAGACCCTCCAGCGCTGGATCTGCGAGTCCTGCGGCTACATATACGACCCCGAGGAGGGCGACCCGGACGGCGGCATCCCGGCGGGGACCGCGTTCGAGGACATTCCCGACACCTGGTTCTGTCCGGTGTGCGGAGCGCGCAAGCGCGACTTCGTCGCCTACGAGGACTAGGACCGCCTGACCGACTGGCCCGCACTGCTCGCGCTCGACGCCGAGCGCGTCTGGCATCCGTACGGGTCGATTCCGGCGGCGAGCCCGCCGCTTCCGGTCGAGGCGGCAGCGGGCGTGCGGCTGAAGCTGGCCGACGGGCGTGAGCTGATCGACGGGATGGCCTCGTGGTGGTGCGCGATCCACGGGTACCGCCACCCTGCGCTCGACGCCGCCGTCGCGGCGCAGCTCGAGCGAGTTGCCCACGTCATGTTCGGGGGGCTCACGCACGAGCCCGCGGTGCTGCTGGCGACCCGTTTGGCCGAGCTGGCGCCCGCCGGCCTCGAGCGGGTCTTCTTCGCCGACTCCGGCTCGGTCTCGGTGGAGGTCGCGATCAAGATGTGCCTCCAGGTGCAGCGTGCCCGCGGGTCGGCCGAGCGCACGAGGCTGCTGACCGTCAGGGGTGGCTACCACGGCGACACCTTCGGCGCGATGGCGGTCTGCGACCCCGTCAGCGGCATGCACGGCATGTTCGCCGGCGTGCTGGCGCAGCACGTGTTCGCCCCGCGGCCGCCTGACGGCTTCGACGCCGCCCTCGACGAGGGGTGGGCGGCGCAGGTGGGCGAGCTGGTGGCCGCCAACGCCGGGGAGCTCGCCGCGGTGATCGTCGAGCCGGTCGTCCAGGGCGCTGGCGGGATGCGCTTCCACGCGCCCGAATGCGTGGCGCTCCTGCGTTCCCTCTGCGACGAGCACGGCCTGCTGCTGGTGCTCGACGAGATAGCGACGGGCTTCGGGCGGACCGGTTCGATGTTCGCGAGCGAGCACGCGGGCGTCTCGCCCGACGTGATGTGCGTCGGCAAGGCGCTGACCGGCGGCTACATGACCCTCGCTGCGACCCTCTGCACCGCAGAGGTCGCCGAGGCCATTTCCATGGGAGAGGGCGGAGGCCTGATGCACGGGCCCACGTTCATGGCGAACCCGCTCGCATGTGCCGTGGCGCTCGCGTCGCTCGGCCTGCTCGACGACGGCAGCTGGCGCGCGCGGGTGGCCGGCATCGAGGACGGACTGCGCGCGGGACTCGAGCCGGCGGGGGAGCTCGCGGGGGTGAGCGACGTCCGCGTGCTGGGCGCGATCGGCGTGATCGAGCTGGCGGAGGAGGTCGATGTCGCGGCGGCCACGGCCGCGGCGGTCGCAAGGGGGGTGTGGCTGCGCCCGTTCCGCAACCTCGTCTACGCGATGCCGCCGTACGTGATCGGCGACGAGGATCTCGCAGCGCTCACCGGCGCGATGGTCGAGGCTGCGCGGGAGGGGACGCCCAGCGGTTGACGTGCGCGCCTCGCAGCTGAGAGCATCGCCGCCGTGGGGGCACGCGCTTGGGCTGTGGGAGGGATGCTGCTGGCGGCGGGACTCGCGGGCTGTGGCGGCTCGAGCAAGAGCTCCGCGACCTCGACGGGCCGCTCCTCGACGGCCGCGCAGCCTCCACCCACGAGCGCCCAGGCAGCGGCCGGCGCCCAGGCCGGCGCCGCGGCCCTGCCGGGACTCTCGGCTCGGGTCCTGCGCGACGGCGAGCTCAGGGGCTTCATCCCCCAGGCCCCGGCGGTCCGTGGCGTCACCCCCGAGAGCTGGGTCGTGGCGGCCGAATACCCGCCGAGCCAGCGCGCCGGAGCCGCGGCGGAGTTCCGCCGTCTCGGCCTCGTCGCCGCGATGCGCGAGCGACTCGCCCCACCGAGCGGACAGGGGGCCGAAGCGATATCGATCGTGGAGCGCTTCCAGACGCCCGCCGGCGCCCAGTCGAACCTGGCCGCCGAAACGCGGCTGTCCCCCGGGGAGAGCGCCTTCTCCGTCACGGGGATACCCGGCGCACGCGGCTTCGGCGGATCGAGCGCCGAAAGCTCGGGTCTGAACGTCGCGTTCACCAAGGGCGCGTACTTCTACCTGGTCGGCGTCGGCGGCCCGAAGGGCGTCTCGCTACCCGGCCGCCCCGCGCTGATCGCGGCGACGATGCGCCTCTACGGCCGCGTCCGCCCGTGAGCGATGAGCGGTCGCCTGTGCCCGCTCAGAGGCCGACACGGTAGGCCGTCTGCGGCTCGCTCTTGCCCTTGAGATCGAGCTCGACGCGAGCGCCGAGCCGCGCAGGCAGAGCGGCGGCGACACGCTCTGAGATCACGATCTCGCCTCCCGCGGCCTGGCCCTGCAGACGTGAGGCCGTGTTGACGACGTCGCCGACCGCAGTGAAGTCGTAGAGCGCGCGCTGGCCGATGTTGCCCACGAACGCCTCGCCGAAATCCAGCCCGATCCCCATCTCCACGAACGGCTTCTCCTGCGAGCCGTAGCCGACGGCTCGCAGGAGGCCGCGGGCGTGGTCGAGCATCAGCGCCGGCACGTCCTCCGCCCCGAAGTCGCGCTTGAGCGACGGCAGGTAGAGGGCCATCACCTCGTCGCCGATCAGCTTGTCGATCACCGCCTTGGGGAACAGGACGTCCTCGGCACAGCGGTAGAAGCGGCGCAGCACCGCCGAGGCCTCCTCGGGATCGCCGCCGTCGAATCGCGCCGTGAACCCCCGCAGGTCGGCGAACAGGATGCCGGCTTTCATCTTCATGCCTCCCGGAGGCGCCAGCTCGACGCACGTCGCGCAGACGCCCGGGTTCTTGCGCGACGGCCGGTAGCCGAGCGGCGAGGCGACCCAGCGGCCCACCCCCGCGAAGGGAGCGCCGCACACCCCGCAGCGCGGGCCTCGCGGCAGGGCGAGCATGAGACCCCCCAGCACGCGGCTGACCCCGTGTTCGTGAAGCCGCCACATGACCTCCCAGTCCTCTGGGCGCAACGGCTCATCGGCGTTCCTGCCGGCCTTGCGGCGGATCTGCCTGGCACCCAGCCGCTGCCACAGCGTCAGCTTGCGCTCCGCCGACTCCTTCCCCCGCATGTGCCAATGGTACGCGCGCCTCCTCGCGACGGTACGGCGCCTTCTCAGGCCGGCGGTCCAGCTAGCCAGCGCGGCCACGGCAGCGTGGCGCCGGCCCGGGCGAGCTCCGCCGCGCCGGGCGACCCCACCGGCCCGAGCGTCGCCACTTCGACCGACCCGATCCGCGCGATCGTCTCGCGGTTCGAGCGCTGAACCTCGTCGGGCTGCGCCGGCCACGGGGTCAGCACCACCGCGCGGACCTCCAGCCGGGCGGCCCGCGCCGCTTGCAGCGTCAGCAGCGTGTGGTTGATCGTGCCCAGCCCCGGCCGGGCGGCGACGAGCAGCGGTAGAGCTAGAGCGGCCGCGAGGTCGCACACGCTGTAGTCCTCACGCAGGGGCACCATCAGACCGCCCACGCCCTCCACGATGAGCGTCCCCTCAGCCCCCGCCGCGCGGCCTCGGGCAGCGAGCTCTGCCGGGTCGATCTCGTCCCCCGCCATGGCTGACGCGAGGTGCGGTGATGCGGCGGGGGCGTAGCGCAGGGGAGCGACCTCGTCAGGGCTCATCCCGGCGGCGCTCGCGAGCAGCTCGTGGTCAGGCGGCCACACGCCGCCGCTCGTGTCCGGCCCCGCCTCCAGGCCGGTCACCACCGGCTTGTACGCCCGCACCGTCTCGCCCGCGGCGGAGATCGCGGCGATGAGCGCGGCGCTCAGCACGGTCTTGCCGACATCCGTGTCGGTTCCCGTCACGAACAGCCCCCGCATTGTCCGCGCCGTCGCTGGAAGCTCTAGGCCGCGCGGACGCTCTCGCGCTCGACGTCGAATGGAGCGCTCGTCGACGACGCGGCGCGCTCTGCGTCGAAGGGGCCGCTCGTCGACGCGGCGGCGAGCTCGACGTCGAACGGGACGCTCGCCGACCCTGCCTCGCGTTCTACGTCGAACGGGACGCTCGCCGAGATCGCCCCGCGTGCCGGCACCGTCTCGCGTTCTGCCGGCGTTGGGTGCTGCTCGGCCGGGGGCGGCGCCATGGCGGAGGGCTCCAGCCCCAGCTCGCGCGCCGCCGACCCCAGCACGCCCGCCGCCATCTGCAGCTCGGATGCGGTGTGGGACGCCATAGCCGCAAGCCGCAGGCGCGAGGTGCCGGGCGGCACGGTCGGCGGGCGGATCGCCTGCGCGAACACGCCGCGCTCGATCGCCGCCTGGCACAGCCGCATCGCTGCTCGCTCCTCGCCGACGACCAGTGGGACGATCTGCATCTCCGTGTCGGCCACGGGAAAGCCCTCGGCGGCCAATGCCCGCCGCAGCGCGCTCGCATTCGAGCGCAGTCGCTGCACCCGCTGGGGCTGGCTCTCGAGCAGCTCAAGCGCGGCGAGAGCCCCGGCGATCGCCGGCGGCGCGGGGGCCGTGGAGAAGATCATGGGCCGCGCCGTGTTGATCAGGTAGCGGACCATCTCGGCATCCGCGCAGGCGTAGGCGCCATAGGAGCCGAGCGCCTTGCCGAGCGTCCCGATCACGACGTCGATCTCGCCCTCCAGGCCGGCCTCGGCGACAGCCCCGCGACCGCCCGGGCCGAGGCTGCCGGTGGCGTGCGCCTCGTCGACGACCAGCCGCGCGTCATGGGCGCGAGCCACCTCCAGGATCTCCTCCAGCGGTGCGACGTCGCCGTCCATCGAGAAGACGGAGTCGGTGACGACCAGGCGCCCCTCGCGCCCGTCCTGGCGACCGGGATGACGGCGCAGGCTCCACTCGAGGTGCTCCACGTCGCGGTGGCGATAGACGATCACGTCGGCACGGGACAGCCGGCATCCATCGACGATCGAGGCGTGGTTGAGCTCGTCGGAGAACACGCTCGCCCCCGGACCGGCGAGCGAGCCGATCACTCCCAGGTTCGCGAGATAGCCGGACCCGAACAGGAGGCTCGCCTCTGTGCGCTTGAACTCCGCCAGGCGCTCCTCCAGGCGGCGGTGGATCGTCATCGTCCCGGAGACGAGCCGCGACGCGCCGGCTCCCACGCCCCAGCGCATCGCCGCATCGGCCGCCGCCTGGCGAACACGCGGGTGGTCCGCCAGCCCGAGGTAGTTGTTGGAGCACAGCAGCAGCACGGGCTCGCCGTCGAGCAGCACCGTCGGTCCCTGCGGTCCGCTCACCATCCGCAGGCGACGGGTCAGGCCCAGCTGCTCCAGCTCTGCGAGGCGGTCTGCGATGGCGGTCATCGCAGAGGCCCTCAGCCGACCGGGATCCGGTTGGGCGCGCCGTCCGGGCGGGGTGGCGCCGAGCGCTTGGCGTGGTAGCGCAGCTGTGTCGAGGGATCCCACAGCCTCACGTTCAGCTCGACGCCGGCGCCGGCATCATCGAGCAGCTCGTCCACCACGTCCGGCGTCTCGCCCGTCAGCCAGCCCGAGCGGTTGTCGGGCCTGGGGTTGGCGGCGTTGTCAGGCTGCCGTGCGACGTTCAGGCCGAGCTCCTCGAACATGGCTCGATCGGCCTCCGGCTCGTTGCCCAGCGTGGTCAGGAAGTTGCCCATCATCACGCCGTTGATGCCGGCCTTGACGGCCAGCTGCTGCAGCTCGCCGAGGTTCTCGACACGGCCGCCGCAGAGGCGGAACAGCGCGTCCGGCAGGATCAGCCTGAAGATCGCGATCCACTTGACGGCCTCCCAGGGGTCCATGAACTCGCGGTCGCCGAACTTGGTGCCGGGCCGGGGGTTGAGCATGTTGATGGGGACGCTCGTAGGGTTGATCGCGGCGAGCTCGAACGCCATCTCCACGCGCTGCGCGCGCGTCTCTCCGAGGTTGAGGATCCCGCCGACGCACGTCTCGAGACCCGCGTCGCGGACCGCCCCGATCGTCCTCAGCCGACCCTGGTAGCGGACGGTCGTGGTGACCTCGTCGTAGTAGCTCGAAGAGGTCTCCACGTTGTGGTGCACCCGCTGGATGCCGGCCTCGCGCAGCGCCGCCGCCCGGGCGCCGGAGATGTGCCCCACAGAGGCACAGCGCTTGAGGTTCGTGTGCTCCGTGACCAGGCGGACGCCTTCGAGGTACTTCTCGAAGTCGCGCTTGGACAGGCCCTGGCCCTGCGTGACCATGCAGAAGCGGTGGGCGCCGGCCGCCTCGGCGGCGCGCGCATGCTCGAGAACCTGCTCGGGCTCCATCATGGCGTGCATCGGAGTCTCGGCGTCCGCGAAGCGCGACTGGGCGCAGAACCCGCAGTCCTCGGCGCAGCCGCCGGACTTGGCGTTGACCAGCGAGCACATGTCCGTCGAGTCCGCGAACCGCTCCACGCGCGCCTGCCATGCCCGCTGGATCACGGATTCGATCTCCGCGTGATCCTCGACCTCGCCAAGCGCGAGCGCCTCGTCGCGGGTGATCAGCGGCGGCATGGCCGGAAACGGTAGGCGGCCCGGCGGACGGCTACTCGCCCCGCCAGCGCGGCGGCCGGCGCTCGGCGAAGGCGCGCATCCCCTCGCGCAGATCCTGCGAGGCGAAGGAGGCCCGCCGGAGATCGATCAGCTCCTCTTCGACGTCGGGGGAGAGCTCGCCCTCGGCTCGCAGCAGCTCCCCGATGATCCGCTTGTTGCCGGTCTGCGAGAGCGGCGCGTTGCCGGCGAGCTCACCTGCCAGCTCGAGCCCGACCGCCTCGAGCTCCGCAGCCGCGGCGACCCGGTTGACCAGCCCCCAGGCGAGCGCCGTGTCGGCGTCGACCTGGCGGCCGAGCAGGAACAACTCACGCGTGCGCGGCTCGCCGATCGCGTCGAGGAAGCGACGCAGCCCGGTGTGCGAGTACACCAGCCCCAGCTTGGCCGGGGGCATGCCGAGCCTGATCCCCTCCTGCGCGACCCGGAGGTCACAGGCGAGCGCCAGCTCCAGGCCGCCGCCGATCGTGTGCCCGGGCAGGACGGCGAGCGTCGGGTGCGGGAAGGCCTCGAGCGCGTCGATCGCTTCCGTGAATGGGTGGGCGACGAGCCGCTCGGCCCGCTCCTCGAACTCCTCGTCGGGTATCTCGCCGATGTCGTAGCCGGCCGAGAACATGCCGTGAGCCCCGGTCACCACCACGCAGCGCGCTTCGGACGCCGCGACGGCGAGTTCGGCGAGGGTGGCGGTGATCGCATCAAGGATGGGGTGGTCCAGCGCGTTTCGCTTCGCCGGATGGGAGATGGTCAGGCGGACGACGCCGGCTGCCGGCTCGTCGAGCAGGAGCTTGCCGTCGGCCAGCTCGCGTGGGAGGGCGCCGGAGGACACGCGCGGAAAGGCTAGCCGAGGGACGCGGCTACTCGAGCACGACGAGCGTGTCGCCCTCGCTCACGGCCTGGCCCTCCTCGCAGAGGATCTCGACGACCGTGCCCGCGTCCTCGGCCTCCACCGGCATCTCCATCTTCATCGACTCGAGGATCGCCACCGTGTCGCCCTCCTCGACGGCATCTCCAACCGAGCACTCGATTTTCCATACGGTGCCGGTGATATGAGCATCCACGTTGGTCATCTGATCCTCCACGCGCCGATCGCCACCACAGGAGGCGCACAATAGAGCCAGCGTCCGACCGATCGACGAGCCCGCGCACGCTGGTCATCGTCGCCGCCCATGACGAGGCGGGCCGCATCGCGGCCACACTGGCAGGCCTCGCGCTGGCCTTCCCGGACGCCCAGCTGTGGGTTGCCGACGACGGCTCCAGCGATGGGACCGCTCAGATCGCGGCGGCGGCCGGCGCGCGGCTGGTGCGCAGCGAGCAATTGATCGGCAAGGGAGGCGCGGTCACCGGAGCGGCTCGCGAGGCTCTGTCGCAAGTGCGTGCCGGCGGCGCCGGCAGCGACCCGATCTTCGTTCTCTGCGACGGCGACCTCGGCGACTCGGCGCGCGAGCTCGTGAGGCTCGTCGAGGCTCTGGAAAGCGCACCCGCAGATCTGGCGGTCGCCGCGTTCGCCAGGCGGGTGGGAGGCGGCGTCGGGGTCGCTGTCGGCTTCGCTCGCTGGGCGATCCAGAGGCGTTGTGGCCTGCTCACGCGCGCCCCGATCTCCGGGCAGCGCGCGATGCGGGCGGACACGCTCGCGGCGGTGCTCCCCTTCGCCCCCGGCTTCGGCATGGAGATGGGCATGACGATCGACGCCGTGCGTGCCGGGGGACGAGTCGTGGAGGTGGAGCTCGACCTGGAGCACCGTGCCACCGGCCGCACGCCCGCCGGCTTCCTCCACCGCGGACGCCAGCTCGTGGACTTCGTCCGCGTCTACCTGCAGCGTCGCTGACATCGCCGCCCGGCCGGCGGGGCCCGGTGGGCCTGCATGCAGGCGAAACCGGCGCCGGACTGCGGGCGAACCGGCGCCGCGCGGGCCGGCCGGTGTTAGCCTCGGGCGGGTGCTGCGCATAGTCTCGGTGGCCGCCGTCATCGCGATCATCGCGGTGTCGGTATTCCTGACCAGCGGCGATGCGACGCCTGAAAGCTCATTCAAGCTTGGGCTCGTGTCCAACGCCGACGGTGGCACGCGAGCTGCCCGGATCGGAGCGGTCGGCGCCTCGATCGTGAGGGTCGAGTTCCGGATCGACGAGCCGGCCTCGCAGGTGGCGCGGGTGATCGGTCGCTTCGCTCGCCACGGCGTCAGCGTCCTGCCGCTCGCGGGCTTCCAGGGGCGGGTCCCGACGGCTGCCGAGGCTCGGAACCTCGCAACGTGGGCCCGCGCCTTCGGACCGTCGGGGACCTTCTGGCGTCATCGCTCCGGCGGCTCGCTGGCGATCCGCGACATCGAGTTCGGCAACGAGACCAACCAGCCCGGCCAGTTCGACGGGTGTGGCTTCGACTGCCCCTCCTTCGCCCACCGGGCGCAGGGGTACGCGCTGGCTCTGAAGGCCGCGCAGGAAGCTATCGACGGCCCCCAGGGCAATCCGTCCGTCGGGCTGTTGGCGATCGGCGATGACGGCGGCAGCGAATCGCCGAACTGGGTCGACAACATGTTCGCCGCGGTCCCGGACCTGGCGCAGCGGATCGCGGGCTGGACGGCACATCCCTACGGCACGCAGTGGTGGCGCATGCTCGACCGGCTCGTGCACCAGACGGCGGCGCGCGGCGCGCCCTCCACGATCCCGATCTTCATCACCGAGATCGGCGTCTCAAGCGACAACGGCCACTGCCTGAGCAACAACTTCGGCTGGAACCGCTGCATGAGCTACGCCGAAGCCGCGAGCGCCATGCGCTCGACCATCGCCGGCATCCGGGCCCGCTACGGGACCCGCATCCGCGAGATCTTCGTCTTCCAGGCGTTCGACCAGCGCCCGCCCGAAGCCGACAGCGACCGCGAACACTACTTCGGCGTGCTCACCTCGACCGGTCGGTCCAAGGGCGCCTACACGACCGCCCTGAGCTCGCTGCTGCGGACGATGCGCTGATCGCCTCGCGTAACTTTGTGGCACCCCTGGCGTAGACCGCACAGATGAGTGATCTGGCCCCGATGCGCGAGCAGGTCTACACCGACCCGCGACCGAAGGAGCACTTCGACCGCTTCCACGAGCGCGCCCGCACGCGCCAGCCGGACTGGGCCTACGAGCTCACCCGCGTCATCACGTCGCTCTACGCGTACACGCTGCTGCGAGCGCGCGCGATCTCGGTCGAGAACGTCCCGGGCAACGGGGCGGTGATCCTCGCGCCCAACCACTTCTCCTTCATGGACCACTTCCTGATCGGCTGCTATATCCGGCGCAAGGTCCGCTTCATGGCCAAGTCGCAGCTGTTCAAACGCCCCATGCAGTTCATCTACACGCACGGCGGGGTGTTCCCCGTGCGTCGCGGCGCTCGCGACGAAGAGACGTTCACGACCGCCGAGACGATCCTCGCCAACGGCGGCGCGGTCGCGATGTACTGCGAGGGTGGCCGCTCTCGGACCGGCAAGGTCGGCGAGCAGGCCAAGCGCGGCATCGGCCGTCTCGCGCTCGAGTCGGGCGCCCCCGTTGTCCCGATCGCGATCCACGGCTCCTCGCACATCCGCAACTGGAAGCGCCTGCAGTTCCCCAAGACCACGATCCAGTACGGCCAGCCGATCCGCTGGGAGCAGATCAGCGATCCGACGCGCGAGCAGCAGCAGGCCGTGGCCGACCAGATCCTCGAGCAGATACGCGGCCTCTACGCCGGCCTGGAGCAGCACGGGCGGCGCGGCATCCTGAGGCGGCTTCGCGAACAGCGCCGCGCCCGGCGCCGCTCCCCCGAGGGCGCCGCGATCGCCTGAGGGCGGTGCCCGTCGGCGCCGTTGCCTAGGCTGCCGTCCACCGTCCGTCCAGCTCGAAAGGGACAGAGATGCAGAGCCGCATCGACGTTGGCGAGGTGATCCGCAGGGTCTTCGACATCTACGTCGACCAGGCGCCCGTTCTGATGCCGGCCGCGGCGGTGGTGTTCGTCTTCACGGGGATCCTCTCCGGCGTGATCGTGGCGGCATCGCCGGGGCTGGCCGTGATCGCCGTGCTCATCTACCTCGCGGCCGCCACCATCTTCACCGGCATGGTCGTCGAGCTCGTAGCCGACCTGCAGGACGGTCGTCGCGACGCCGGCCCCCGCCAGCTGCTCGCCCGCGCGACCCCGGTGCTGGGGCAGCTGCTGCTCGTCGCCATCGTGGGCGCCGTGGGCGTCTTCGTGGGACTGGTCCTGTTCGTCGTGCCCGGGCTCATCCTGTTCACGATCTGGTCGGTGTCGGCACCGGTCGTGCTGCTCGAGCGGCCGCCCGGACTGCGTGCGCTGGCGCGCAGCCAGCAGCTGGTGCGCGGCAACGGCTTGCAGGTGTTCGGGGTCATCCTGGTGCTCGACATCCTCGTGCTGCTCCTCGGCGGCGCGCTGGAGCTGGCGGCAGAATCGGGCGGCACGGCCCTCGGCATCGTCGTCAGGGTGATCGTCGGGGTGCTCACGGCGCCCCTGTCCGCGCTCGCCGCCTCGGTGCTCTACTTCAAGCTCCGCTCCGCCGCGGCGCCCGAAGGGGCGCCTTCGCTCTAGGGTCTCAGCCACTCATGTCCGGGACGGTCGCCTCCCAGGTTCTGCGTTCGGGGCTGCTCGAGGGGGCCTCCGTGCTGGTCGTCGCGGCCGACCCACCGACTGCTGGGGCGAGCTCGCTCGCGCTGGCGAGCGCCGCGGCCTGCGCCGAGCTTGGCGCGAAGGTGTCCCTCTGCCCGCTCACGCCCGCCGTGGATGACTCGGGCATCGAGGCCGCCCTCGAGCTCGCGCTCGGCGAGATGGGAACGGCGCAGCTGCTCGTGGTCGACGCCGCCGCGCTGTTCGCGGGCGGCGACCCCGGCGCTGAGGCTCGTCCAGGCCCGGAGGCCGACTGTGAGCGGGGCGGCGCGGCTCTTCGCCACTGCCTCGAGCTGACATGGAGCGCCACTCGGGCGGTGTTCGACCGGGCGTTCCTGCCCGGGGCGGGGGGGAGGGTCATCTACCTGGCGCCGGCGCTCGGTGCCGGGGAACACGCCGCCGCAGCCCGGGCCGGCCTCGAGAACCTGGCCCGGACGCTGTCCGTCGAGTGGGCCCGGCACGCCGTCACGACCGTGGCGATCGCGCCCTCCGATGGGAGCAGCCCGGCGGAGGTGGCCGCGCTGGTCGCCTACCTCGCCTCCCCCGCAGGCTCCTACTTCTCGGGGTGCCTGCTCGATCTGGCCGCACAGGCGCCCGCCGCGGCATAGGCGCGGTCGCCGGGCGCCGGACCCGGCGGCTGGCCGGCCCGGTGAGACGGCCGGCGCCTCAGCCGGACATCCCTCCGAACAGCCCGCCGGTCACGTGAAGCGTCTGGCCGTGCACGTAGTTGGACCACGGCGAGCACAGGAAGAAGACGCCGCCCGCAGCCTCCTCCGGCGTGGCGGGGCGGCCGAGGGGGATCAGCATTGAGGCCATCTGGCGCATCTGCTCGGGAATGCCCAGCTGGATCGTCTCTCCCTCTTTCTCCATCGTGTTCTCGTCGACCTTGGCCTGCGTGAGGCGCGTGTCGATGAAGCCGAAGGCCACGGCGTTGACGTTGACCTTGAACTGGCCCCACTCCTTGGCGACGGTTTTGGTGAGGCCGACCACTCCGGCCTTGCCGGAGGAGTAGTTGGCCTGCCCCGCGTTGCCGAAGGTGCCCGAGGTCGAGGAGACGTTGACGATCTTGCGGAAGACCTCCCTGCCTTCCTCGCGCTCCTTCTTGGCAGGCTCCCGCAGGTGCGGGGCGGCCGCGCGGATCACCCGGAAGGGCACCACCGTGTGGATGTCGAGCATCGCCTGGACGTGCTCGTCGGACAGCTTGTGGATCGGCGCGTCGAGGGTGTAGCCGGCGTTGTTGACGATGATGTCGATCTTGCCGAACGAGTCGACGGCCTTCTGGACGAGCTGGTCGGGCACCCCCGGCTTGGTGAGGTCACCGGCGAACACGGCCGTCTCGCCCGAGATCTCGCCGGCGGCCTGCGCGGCGATGTCGCCGTCGAGGTCGTTGATCAGGACCTGCGCGCCCTCGGCGACCAGCAGCTCCGCTGTCGCCCGTCCGATTCCGCGCGCCGAGCCCGTGACGATCGCGGACTTGCCGTCGAGTGCTCCCATAGCTGTGAGATCTCCTTCTCTGTGGTCGGGAGCGGAAGTTATATAGGTCCGCGGGAGTCAGGCGGCAAGCAGCCGGCACATCTCGACGTCTCGGCAGATGCCCTGCGAAGGCGTTGTCGCCTCGCCGCCGGGCTCAGCGGCCGCTCAGCACGGCGAAGTCCTGCGTGTACACGCCGCCGGCCTGCCCGTGTGAGAGCGAGGCCGGGGGGTGGGGCGACACGCCGACGGCAGTGTCGCGGAAGCGGGCGTCGAGGATGTTCGCGCGGTGCCCCGGCGAGGCCATCCAGGCCGCCACGATCGCCCTCGGCGTGCCCAGCCAGAGCGTTCCCCAGGCGATGTTCTCACCGACTTCGAACCCGCCCGATCCCGTGAGGTACCCGGCCGAGCGAAGCCGCGAGACGGGGGTGTCGCCGCCCGGCCCGACGTGTTCGAAGTAGTCGCCCCAGGCCATGCTCTCGGTGTGGCTCTGCGCTGCTCGCTGGAGCGCCGCGTTGAGCGCCAGCGCGCTCTCGCCGTGGGCGGCTCGTTCGCGGTTGACGAGGCAGAGCACCGCCGCCCGAACCTGTTCGACGTCGGCGGCGCTCGGCGTCAGCTGGGTATCCGTGCACTGGCCGCCCACGTCGGCCGCCGAGGTGCGCCTTCCGGTCCCGGCAGGTCCGCTCGGGAGCGGCCGTGACGAGCCCCGGTGCGGCCGGTTGCGGTGCCCGCGGCGGGTGTGGCTCGGCGTGCGGCTGCGACGGCGCGCGCCGCTGCGGCAACGGCGATGCGCATGGTGCACGACGGGTCGCTTGCCCGCGTGGTAGCTCACCGTGCGGGCGCAGCGCGCCGGACGGCGGTTCCTGCGTCGCGGCCGTGAGCGCTTGCCGGCGACGGCGATGGACGCCCCCGCCGCTGGGGAGCCCTGGACGCGCTGGCGCGCGCCCTGGGCGGAGGAGATGCCGGCGAGCGCGCAGGCAGGCAGCGCGAGGAGCGCGAGCAGCAGAATGAGGCGCAGGCGAGCCACGTGGCCGGTATCGACGCCCGCACCCGGAGACATGAGCTTGGGCGCGCAGGATTGGACACCCTTGGCAAGGGAAGACCGGGCCGGGGGAGGGTTGGGGGAGGTGGGGCGGCCGGAGCGCCGGCTAGAGCGCGAGCACGCGGCCGAGGATCTCGCGCATTATCTCATCGCTGCCGCCGCCGATCGGGCCCAGCCTGGCGTCGCGCGCGGCTCGCTCCACCCAGTACTCGCGCATGTAGCCCGCGCCGCCGTGGATCTGCAGGCACTCGTCCATCAGCTCGAAGGAGGCGCGCTGCGTCAGCAGCTTCGCCATCGTGACCTGGCGCAGCGGCTCCTCGCCCTCGACGAACCGCCTCAGCGCGTCGTAGGTGACGCACCGGCAGGCGTACGCGGAGGTCGCGAGGTCCGCGAGCTTGTGGCGGATCGTCTGATGGCCGGCCAGCGGCCGGCCGAACGCCTGGCGCTCGCGCGCGAAGTCGGCCGTGCGCTCCCACGCCAGCTGCATCGCGCCCACAGCGCCGAGGGCCATCGCCAGCCGCTCCCACTGGAAGTTGGCCATGATCAGCTTGAAGCCGCCGTTCAGCTCGCCGAGCAGGTTCTCCTCCGGGACGAACACGTCCTGGAGGCTGATCGTGGCAGTGTCAGAGGCCTGCCAGCCGAGCTTGTGCAGCGCCGATGAGGAGACTCCCTCGCCGCGGTCAACGATCAGGAAGGAGATCCCCCCGTGGCCGCCGTCCGCCGCCGTCTTGACCGCGGTGACGATGAAGTCGGCCCGGACGCCGTTGGTGATGTAGGTCTTCTCGCCTCTCACCACGAAGCCGCCGTCCACCCGCTCGGCCCGCGTCGATATCGAGGCGACGTCGGAGCCGGCGCCGGGCTCCGTGATCCCCAGCGCGCCGATCCGTTCCCCGGCGATCGCGGGGACGAGGTAGCGCTCCTTCTGCTCCTCGGTGCCGAACTTCCAGATCGGGGGGGTGGCGATGTTGATGTGCGCGCCGATCCCGGCCGCCGTGCCGCCCGAGCCGATCCGCGCCATCTCCTCGCACAGGACCGCCTCGTGAAGGTAGTCGCCGCCCTGGCCGCCGTACTGCTCGGGGTACTTCAGACCGAGCAACCCCTGGGCTGCCATCTTCGGGAAGACCTCGTCCGGGAACCACTCCTCGTCCTCCCACCGCTGGGCGAACGGCGCGAGCTCCCGGTCGATGAACCCACGGACGGACTCGCGCAGCTCCTCGTGCTCCTCGGTGAAGGGCGGGTCCGGCGCCGAGCTCACAACCCGTAGGAGCGCCCGATGACCTCGAGCATGATCTCGTCGGTGCCCGCGCCGATGCGGTTCAGGCGCATGTCGCGCCAGACGCGCTCGACGTTGTACTCCTTCATGTAGCCGGCGCCGCCGTGGATCTGGATGCACTCGTCG
>DASYFT010000003.1:0-118518 GCA_036498265.1 Solirubrobacteraceae bacterium
GGAGCGCCCGATGACCTCGAGCATGATCTCGTCGGTGCCCGCGCCGATGCGGTTCAGGCGCATGTCGCGCCAGACGCGCTCGACGTTGTACTCCTTCATGTAGCCGGCGCCGCCGTGGATCTGGATGCACTCGTCGGCGACCTCGCAGGCGACGCGCGAGGCGTGGAGCTTCGCCATCGAGATCTCGCGCACGGGGTACTCGCCGTTGGCGAAGCGCCAGGCCGTCACGTAGACGAGCTGGCGGGCTGTTTCGATCTTGGTGGCCATCTCGGCGAACTTGTGACGGATGACCTGGAAGTGGCCGATCGCCTTGCCGAACGCTTCCCGCTCCTTGGCGTACTCGAGCGTGCGGTCGAAGCATTTCTGCGCGCCCGCCACGCTCCCGGCGGCGCCGATCATGCGCTCGCCCTGGAGCTCCCACATGATGTGGTAGAAGCCCTTGCCCTCCTGGCCGAGCATCGCCGAGGCCGGCACGCGCACGTCCTGGAACGCCAGCAGCGCCGTGTCAGAGGCGTGCATGCCCATCTTCTGCAGGCGCTTCTCGCGGATGACGCCGGGGCTGTCCATCGGGACCAGGAAGAGGCTGAAGCCGTCGTAGCCGGCGTCGGGGTCCGTCTTGGTGACCAGCACGATCACGTCCGCGCGGTGGCCGTTGGTTATGTAGGTCTTCGATCCGTTGATCACGAATTCATCGCCGTCGCGGACCGCGCGCGTCTTTATGCCTTTGACGTCCGAGCCAGCGTCGGGCTCGGTGATCCCCAGGCAGAGGATCTTCTCCCCCTTGATCGCCGGGACCGCCCACTGCTGCTTCTGCTCCTCGGTGCCCAGCGCCAGGATGGGCGGCATCGCCATGTCCGTCTGGACCGCGATGCCCATCGACAGGCCGCCGCAGTTGGCGTTGGAGATCGCCTCGCCGAGCACGATCGCACTGAAGTAGTCGCCGCCCTGGCCGCCGTAGCGCTCGGGCTTGTCGAGGCCCAGGAAGCCGAGCTCGCCCATGCGCCTGAAGACCGAGTCCGGGAACGTCGTCTCCTCCCACTCGTCGGCGTGGGGCGCCAGCTCCCTGGTCGCGAAGTTGCTGATTGACTCGCGCAGCTGTTCGTGCTCGTCGTTGAAGATGAAGTGCTTGCGGCTGGCCTGGAAGTCCGGCTTCAGGACGCTCTCGGCGGTGGCGGCCATGGGGGCGTTCTCCTTGCTCTCGGGGCGTGGACCGGCCTCTGTGGCTTGCCGGCGACGTCGCCGCAGACGCTAACGCAGCCGCCCGCAAAAGTAAACAGTAGAGCTACCTACTTTCCACACCGCACGGATGCCGTTAGGATGCGCTGATGGCCGCGGATCCGGTTCTCTACGACGTCGACGACGCGGGCGTGGCCAGGGTGACGCTCAACGACCCCGATACGCGCAACTCCCTCTCGGCGGAGATGCTGGCCGGCCTGATCGCGGCGTTCGAGCGGGCGCGCGATGACGAGGCCGTGCGAGCGGTGGTGCTCGCCTCGGCGGACGAGCGGACGTTCTCCTCGGGCGCCAACCTAGGGGGGTTCGCCGCGGACACCCCTCTCGTGCACAGGCATTTCGCCTCCGAGCGCTTCGTCGCCCTCTTCAAGCTGATCGGCGACCTCGGCAAGCCGACGCTCTGCGCCGCCCGCGGGCACGTCCTCGCGGGGGCGCTGGGCATCGCCCTGGCCTGCGACCTCGTCGTCGCCTCCGAGGGGGCGACGTTCGGCACGCCGGAGATCAACGTGGGGACGTTCCCGTTCATGATCATGTCGCTCATCTACCGCAACATCCCGCGCAAGAAGGCCAACGAGCTGCTGCTCCTGGGCGAGCGCTGGAGCGCGCACGAGGCGCTCGCGGCGGGGCTCGTCAACAGGGTCGTGCCCGAGGAGCAGCTCGAGCAGGCGGTGGCCGAATGGGCCGGCAAGCTGGCGGCCGCCTCGCCGGTGATCATGCGGCTCGGCAAGGAAGCGATGCGACGCCAGCTCGACATGCCGCTCGACGACGCCCTGGACTACCTTCGCGCCCAGCTCACCCTCGCGCTCTCCACCGAGGACATCGTCGAGGGCGTCGGCGCGTTCTTCGAGAAGCGCGAGCCCCAGTGGAAGGGCCGCTGATGAGCGCTCCGGAGACTACCTCGCTGTTGCGCCCGCTGGTCGAGGACCTGCAGGCGCGCCGCGAGCAGATCAGGCTGGGCGGCGGCGAGGAGAAGATCGCGCGCCAGCACGAGCAGGGCAAGCTCACCGCGCGAGAGCGGCTCGCGCTGCTGATCGACGAGGGCACCTTCACCGAGCTGGGCATGCACGGGCGCCCCCACTTCTCGCAGCGCTCCATGGACGGCAGGGACGCCCCGGCCGACGGCGTGATCACCGGCTACGGCGAGGTGGAAGGGCGGCTCGTCGCGGTGTGCGCCTACGACTTCACCGTGATGGCCGGTTCGATGGGGATGACCGGAGAGCTCAAGGTCGGGCGCCTGCGCGAGCTGGCGCTGAGCAAGCGGATCCCCTTCATCTGGCTGCTCGACTCGGCCGGCGCCCGTATCCAGGAGGCGGTCGGGTCTCTGTTCGCGGGATCGGGCCACCTGTTCCGCGAGGAGGTGATCGCGAGCGGGGTCATCCCGCAGATCGCCGCGCTGATGGGGCCATGTGCAGCCGGCACCGCCTACATCCCCGGACTGGCCGACTTCGTGCCGATGGTCAAGGGCCGCGGCTCGATGGCGCTCGCCGGTCCTCACCTGGTCCGCGCAGCCGTCGGCGAGGACGTCAGCCAGGAGGAGCTAGGCGGCTCGCGGGTCCACTGTCGTCGCTCGGGCGTCGGCGACCTCGAGGTGGCGGATGACGAGGAGTGCATCGAGCGGATCCGGCAGTACCTGTCGTTCATGCCCCAGAGCTGCGAACAGGCGCCGCCGCTGCGCTCGAGCGCGGGCGGCGACCCGATCGACCGGATGGACGAGGAGCTGCTCGACGTGCTGCCGGAGTCCAATCGCAAGCCCTACGACATGTACGAGGTGATCCGGCGGATCGTCGACGACGGCTTCTACTTCGACCTGAAGCCGCAGTGGGCCAGGACGATCATCACCTGCTTCGCCCGCTTCGGCGGGCGCCCCGCCGGCATCGTCGCCAACCAGCCCAAGCAGCTGGGCGGGATCCTCGACAACGACTCGGCAGACAAGGCGGCCCGCTTCGTGAACCTGTGCAACGCCTTCGCCATCCCGCTCGTGTTCCTGATGGACGTGCCCGGCTTCATGGTCGGCACCAAGGTCGAGGCCGAGGGGATCATCAGGCATGGCGCCAAGATGCTCCACGCCGTCGCCAACGCGACCGTGCCGAAGGTGACCGTGATCACCCGCAAGGCCTACGGCGCCGGCTACTACGTGATGAACGGGCGCGCCTACGAGCCCGACCTGATCGTCGCCTGGCCGAGCGCCGAGATCAGCGTGATGGGCGCGGAGGGCGCCGTCGAGATCGTGATGCGCAAACAGGTCGAGGAAGCGGAGGACCCGCAGGCCAAGAAGGCCGAGCTGATCGACGCCTACCGCGAGATCATCGATGTCTACATCGCAGCCGGGAACGACATGATCGACGACGTCATCGACCCGCGCGAGACGCGCCCGACGATCTGCAGGGCGCTCGAGATGGCCGCCGGCAAGAGGGTCGAGCGGCCGTGGAAGCGCCAGGGGGTGGTGCCGGTATGACCTCCGGCAAGCCGACCTTCTACGACCGCATCCGCCGCCCGGAGGCCACGACCGCGGCTCGCGAGGGCGCCGAGGCCGCCGGCTTCGACGCCCTGCGCGGGCACAAGTACGCCCTCCTCGTCACCTACCGGCGCTCGGGCGAGCCCGTGCCGACGCCGGTCTGGTTCGGCCTCGAGGGCGACTCGCATGTGTACGTGCTCACCGGTGCGGAGGCGGCGAAGGTCAAGCGCATCCACGCCGACCCGCGCGCACTGGTCGGACCGTGCGATCGCCGGGGCAAGCCGCTGGGGCCTCTCGCCGCCGGTACGGCCCGCGTGGTCGGCGAGGGCGAGCGCGAGCATGCCGAGTCGGTGCTCAGCGCGAGCTACGGGCTCGGCCGGCGCCTCTACGAGCGCATCGCCGGCGACCGCACGGACAGCGCCTACCTGGAGGTCACATCGAATGTCGCTTGACGATCCCGTGGTCATCACCTGCTCGATCTCGGGCGCGATCGCGAACCGCGAGCAGTGCCCCGCGATCCCCTACACGCCCGAGGAGTACGGCGCCGAGGCCCGCCGCATCGTCGACGAGGGGGGCGTGATGATCCACATCCACGCGCGCAGACCCGACGGCACGCCCTCCTATGAGATCGAGGACTTCCAGGCGATCACCGAGGCGATCCGCGACGCCGTCGGCGACGAGGTGATCGTCAACTTCTCGACCGGCACGATCGGCGTGCCCGTCGAGAAGCGGATCGCCTACCTGCGCGAGTGCCGCCCGGAGGTGGCCGCCCTGAACATGGGCTCGATGAACTACGCCAAGTACTCGCGCTCGCGCCACGCGTTCGTCTTCGACATGGTGTTCGCGAACCCGTTCAGCGAGATCATCGAGCTGCTCGAGGCGATGAACGAGCTCGGCATCAAACCCGAGCACGAGTGCTTCGACATCGGCCACGTCGGCTCGCTGGCCCCGCTGATCGACATGGGCGTACTGCACACGCCGTTGCACGTCGACTGCGTGATGGGCGTCGTGGGCGGGATCCCGCCCACCGCCCGCAACCTCGCAGCGATGGTCGAGAACATCCCGGAGGGCGCGGGGGGCGGGCCGGGTCATCACTGGGGGGTGATCGGCATCTCGCGCGACCAGTGGATGCTCGTCGCGGCCGCACTGACGCTGGGAGGCTCGATCCGGGTGGGCCTCGAGGACAACCTGTACCTGCCGGACGGGCGGATGGCGAGCTCGAACGGCGAGCTGATCGCGAAGGCCAGGCAGATGACCGAAGACGTCGGTCGGCGGCCGGCCACCGTCTCCGAGGCGCGGGCGATGCTGGCGATCCCGCAGCGCGAGCGGAGCCCCGCATGAGCGCTTCGGGCAGAGCGCGACTGCCCCTGGAGGGCGTACGCGTGCTCGACCTATCGCGGCTGTTGCCGGGCGGCTTCTGCTCGCTGCTGCTCGCCGACTTCGGCGCCGACGTGCTCAAGGTCGAGGACACCGGTATGGGCGATTACATCCGCTGGTCGCCGCCGTTCTACGACGGTGCGCACGAGAGCGCGCGCTCGGCGCTGTTCCTGTCGCTCAATCGCAACAAGCGGTCGATTCGGCTGAACCTCAAGCAGGAGCGCGGCCGCGAGGCGCTGCTGCGGCTTGTGCGGGAGTACGACGTCGTGCTCGAGTCCTTCCGTCCCGGCGTGCTGGATCGCCTGGGGGTGGGATACGAGCGCATGCGGGAGGAGAACCCCGGCATCGTCTACTGCGCGATCAGCGGCTACGGTCAGGACGGCCCGAAGCGCGACGCCTCCGGACACGACATGAACTACCTGGGCCTCGTGGGCCTGCTCGGGCTGACCGGCGAGCGCGGTGGCGAGCCGGTCCAGGCCGCCGGCCAGATCGCCGACATCGGGGGTGGCGCGCTGATGGCCACCTTCGGCATCCTGGCGGCGCTGCGAGAGCGCGACGGCGGCCCGGCCGGATCGGCAACCGCGGGATCGGGAGAGGGTCAGCTGGTCGATGTCTCGATGGCCGACGGCTCGTTGTCCTGGCTTGCGATGGTGGCCGCCACCTACTTCGCCGACGGGACCGTTCCCCACCGCGGCGAGCTACCCCTGGCCGGGTCGCTCGTCTGCTACAGGCCGTATGAGTGCTCCGACGGCTGGGTCACGCTGGGCGCGCTCGAGCCCAAGTTCTGGCAGGCGTGGTGCCGGGGAGTCGGGCGCGAGGACCTCGTTCCGATGCAGTTCGAACGCCCCGGCTCGCCCGCGCACGAGCAGGTGAGCGAAGTCTTCAAGGCCCGCACGCGCGCGGAGTGGGAGGACTTCGCCGCGCAGCACGACTGCTGCCTGGAGCCGCTTCTGGATCTCGACGAGGCGCTCTCCTCCGACCTGGTGCGCGAGCGCGAGATGGTCGTCGAGCTCGATCAGCCGGGCGCCGAGCGAACGGTGCGCCAGCTGGGGATTCCGGTCAAGCTCGGCCGGACGCCGGGCGAGCACGCGCGCCTGCCCGGCCCCGCGCTCGGCGAGCACACCGAGGAGGTGCTGCTCGCGGCGGGGTACTCCGACGCCGAGGTCGCAGAGCTGCTGCAGAGCGGAGCTGCCGCTGGACCCGCGACGGACGCCCGGGAGTCGACGCTTCGCGCGTGAGGCCGGCGCTGAACTTGCGAGCAGCTGAGCACAACGGCGTCAAGGCCACCGCCGGATCCGGCGGACGAGCCGCAAACGGCGCGGACGATCGCCCGCTGCTGAAGATCGGCGAGCTCGCCGAGCGCTCCGGCGTCAGCCCGGGCACGATCAGGTACTACCTCAGGGAAGGACTGCTCGGCAGCGGCCACGACATCGTCAGGACCAGTCGCAACATGGCCTACTACCCGGCCGGGTACGTCGAGCGGATCGCGCTCATCAAGCAACTCCAGGAGGAGCGGTTCATGCCGCTCCGTGTGATCAAGGACGCGCTCGAGGGAGACCCCCAGCGCGTGCGCGCGCTGATCGAGCTCGAGGATCGCATCCTCGAGCGCGCGCTCGCGAGCGCCGAGGAGGACGCCCGCGTCTCGCGCAGGGCGGTCCGGGAGCGCTACGGCGTGCCCCGCAACGTGCTCGAGCGGCTCGCGCAGATCGGCGTGCTCACGCCGAACCAGCGCGGCTACGACAAGGACGACGTCAAGATCATCGAGGCGATCGCCAGCTTCCGCGCAGGCGGCTACGACGAGACCCTCGGCTTCACCGTCTACGACACCATTCGCTACCGCGAGGCGCTCGAGCCGCTGGTCCAGGAGGAGGTGCAGGCGCTCGTGGGCAGGCTGGCCGGAGAGGTCGAGATCGACCGCGCCATGGAGATCGTCGCGGCGGGCACCGAGCCGCTGCGCGAGCTGATCGGCGCGATGCACTCGAAGCTGCTGCTCGCGGAGCTGCGCCGCCACGCCCGACGGGCGTGAGGGGCCCCGCTACCAGCGTGCGCGGTGGTGCTCCATCACGCCGAGGCCGTGCGCCAGGTCGACCCCGCCCGGCAGCGTTCCCGAGAACGTCCCGAACGGGGCCCGGTAGTCGCTGCTGAGCAGCACGAGGTTCTCGCGGCGGCTGCGCTGCGCCTGCGCGTGGAAGTGAAGCTCCGAGCCGTCCTCGCAGCTGACGCGCGAGAGGTCGTTCGCGAAGCTGACGGGCGGCGCCTCGCTCGGCCGGCCGGCGATCCACACCGCCCGCTCGCTTCCGCTCGGCGGGTCGTTGACCCCGGCAACGAGGTTCCAGGCGAGCTGCTCCCCGTCCGGGCCCTCGCCGACGCCCGCGCTCCAGCGCCACTCGGTGTGGCGGGCGTGGTGCCCGGCCGTGTCGTCGATCACCGCACGCGCCTCGATCTCGCGCGCGGAGCCGCCGTCGACGGCGAGCGTGCCATGGGCCCGCACTCCCGCCTGCTTGCGGGTCCAGACCTCGAAGCGGCCGTGCGGGCACAGCGCTTCGATCCCCGCTTCTTCATCCAGAGTGAGGTCGAGCCCGACGCCGCGGTCGGCAATGACCAGTCGCCCCGGCTGCGCACCCGGCGCGCCGTGTGCCCCTGCGCCTGCGGCGCCACGGCTGCCGACGACCAGCTCGAGCTCGCGTCGGCGCGGGAGCATCCGGGTGCGCTCGCGCATCGCGGCTCCCGGCAGCTTCAACGCCCAGAAGGACTGCCTGGCCGGGCCGATCTGGACGAGCGCCGCGCAGGCCATCAGCTCCTCACCGAAGATCCCCACGTAGCGCCAGCGCTTGAGCGGGCGGGTGCCGCGGAGGAGCCGAGCCGGGCGACGTCGGGCGAGCGCGGCGTCGGTACCGCCGCCAACTCCGGGCGTTATGCTTGGGGATGTTGACTGACCAGTCAATCTACTCGGTGGGTGGGCCGCGCGGAACGTTCCGCCTCGCGCCCACGGGAGGCAAGCGCTCTTGAGGGTTGCGGCAATCCAGCTCAACGCCACCGCCGATCCGGCGGCGAATCTGGCTGTCGCCGATCGCCTCACGCGCGCGGCGGCCGCCGACGGCGCGACCGTGATCGTACTCCCCGAGAAGTGGACGGCGATGGGCGGCGAGGACGAGCTCCGCGCCGCTGCCGAACCGCTCGACGGCCCAGCCGTCAGCTGGGCACGGACGGTGGCGCGCGAGCTCGCGGTCGACCTGGTGGCCGGCTCGATCCTCGAGCTGGTCGCCGGGCAGGAGAAGCTTTCGAACACGTGCGTGCACGCGGACCCTCGCGGACAGGTGAAGGCGGTCTATCGCAAGGTGCACATGTTCGACGTCGAGGTGGATGGCCGCTCCTATCTCGAGTCCGCACTCGAGCAGGCGGGTGAGGAGATAGTCCTCTCCCAGACCGACGACGGGGTCGGACTGGGCCTGTCGATCTGCTACGACCTCCGCTTCCCCGAGCTCTACCGGATCCTGGCGGTGCGCGGGGCACGCATCATCGCGGTTCCCGCCGCGTTCACGCTGGCGACGACCCGCTATCACTGGGAGACCCTGGTACGTGCGCGAGCGATCGAGAACCAGGCGTTCGTCATCGCCGCAAACCAGGTCGGCAGGCACCCTGCAGGGCAGCAGTCCGGCGGGCGCTCGATGATCGTGGACCCGTGGGGCGTCGTGCTGGCACAGTCTCCCGACAGCGAGGGCCACGTCCTCGCCGAGCTCGACCTCGACCGTCAGCAGCAGATCCGCGCAAGCCTGCCGTCTCTCGCCAACCGGCGTCCGGGGGCGTACCGCTGGCCCGCGCAGGAGGCCGCATGAGCCCGGAGCGCTCGGCGACGTCGCGCAAGGCGATCCCGGACAAGCGCCGCCTGATCCTCGACGCGGCCGTGCGCGTGTTCGCGCGCCAGGGGTTCCACGCCTGCCGCGTCTCGGACATCGCCGACGAGGCGGGCGTGGCCTACGGCCTCGTCTACCACTACTTCGCCTCCAAGGACGAGGTGCTGGACACGCTCTTCCTCGAGCGCTGGAACGTGATGCTCGATCTGATCCGCGACGTCGACTCCGAAGCGATCCCCGTCCGCGACAAGCTCGGCGCGATCGCGTCGTTCATCGTCGACAGCTACCACCACGACCCGGACCTGATGAAGGTCATCATCGTCGAGGTCACCCGCGCGGCCAACTCGTTCGGCGACACCCACATCGGCACCATCGGCGAGGCCTACGCCCTGATCGGTGGGATGATCGAACAGGCGCAGCAGGGCGGCCAGTTCAAGCCCGAGATCGACGCGCGCTTCGCGGCGATGGCCTTCTACGGCACGATCGAGCAGCTGCTCACCGGCTGGATCTTCGGGCTGCTCCCGGAGGGCGAGGAGCACTTCGAGCGAGCCAAGTGGCTCGTCGTCGAGACGGTCTGCGGAGGACTCGAGAGCCGAGCCGCCGACCAGGCCGGCGCTCGCTGAGCCCGCCGGGGGTGACGCGAAGGCCTCTGACCGGGCGCTCTCGCGCGCGTGGAACCGACCTCGACGGGGAATAGACTGGCGCGATGATCGAGAACGAGATGGTCAGGCGCCTCGTCTGGTCGGGGCTGCTCGCCGGCTTCGGTGCCCTGGCCAGCCTGGTGGCCAATCGCGCCGCGACCACCGTCTGGCGGCAGATGTTCCACGAGGAGCCGCCCGAATGAGCGAGCCGTTCCCGCCGCCCCGCGACGGTCATGGCGACGCGCCTCACAGCATCGCGCAGTCGATCTCCGAGGTCTCCGAGCGCGCGTCGCTCCTGGTTCGCGAAGAGATCGAGCTTGCCAAGGCGGAGCTGAGTGAAAAGACGACCAAGCTCGTCAAGGGCGCCGTGGTCGGCGCCGCCGCCGGCGTCTTCCTGGTGATGGCGCTGATCTTCGTCCTCATCGGCTGCGCCTGGCTCCTCTACTACTACCTGCCGGTGGGCGACTTCGCCTACTTCTGGGGCTTCTTCGCGATGGCGGTGATCCTCGTGCTGCTCGGGGCGCTCGCCGGCTTCATCGCCGCCCGCGCCGTCAAACGCGCCACGCCTCCGGTGCCAACCATGGCGATCGAGGAGGCGCGCAAGATCCGTGAGACCGTCAGCACCGGTCCGGAGGCGATGGGCGCCGTCCCGGGCGGCCAGGGCGCTCCCACCGTGCCGGGGAGCGAGGGCTGATGCCGCGGCGATCGGCGGCCGAGATCCGCAGCTCGATCGAGAGCAACAGGACGGAACTCGCCCTCTCGGTCGACCGTCTGCGGGGGGAGGTCGCCCGCGTCACCGACTGGCGTGGTCAAGTGCAGCGCCATCGCAACGAGTTGATGGTGGGCGCCGCCGTGGTCGGGCTGATCGTCGGCGGCCGCCTGATGCGCCGCCGCCGCCGCAGCAGCTGATCGCCGCCCGGGCATAGCGACGGCCGACGGAGGTAGGCCGTAGACGCTCCGGGGGCCGCCGTCAGCCGAGCAGCGAGCGGGGAAGTGCGCCCACGCCGATCAGGCCCGGGCCCGTGTAGGTACCGATCACCGGGCCCACCTCCGAGGTGAAGACCGGCTCCGAGTCGAACATGTCGCGGCAGCGGTCGATCAGTCGCTGGGCCTGCTCCGGCGCCTGGATGTGCTGGACCACCCAGCCGTCGGCACCCGCCTGCTGGAGTTCGTGGGCGTACCTGACCATCCGCTCGAAGGCGCGTCCCGCCGTGCGGACGCGCTCGACCGGCACGATTTCGTACTCGAGCGAGAGGATCGGCTTGATCCTGAGCGTTCCGCCGAGCCACGCCTGCGCCTTGCCGATCCGCCCTCCGCGACGGAGGTACTCGAGCGTGTCGAGGCAGAACCAGATCTTCAGCGCGGCGCGGGCCTCGTGGACGCGCGCGGCCACGGCGTCCCTGTCCGACCCCGCCCTGGAGGCCGCGCAGGCGGCGAGCGCCAGGAGCCCCATCCCACCGCACGCCGTTTCACTGTCGATGACCTCCACACGGTCGCCCAGGCCGCGCTCGGCGAGCAGGCCATGCGCCTGGCGCGCCGCCTCGCACGTTCCCGAGATCCCGCCTGCGAGATGGATCGAGACGATGTCGCGGCCCTCCTCGATCAGCGGCTCCCAGACCGCCAGGAAGTCGCCGATCGAGGGCTGCGAGGTGACCGGAAGCTCGGAGTCGCGGCCCAGACGCGAGTAGAAGTCATCCCAGCCGTCCATCTCCAGCTCGCGACGCTGGCCGATCTCCGAGCCGTCTTTCCAGCCCACGTACAGACCGACCTGACTGATGCCTTCACTGCTCGCGAGAGTCCGCGGCAGGTAGTGAGTGCTGTCGGTGACGATCGCGACCGGGGGCATCCGGCGCGAGACGCTACACCAACGCCTGGGCGAGCTCTCCTGACTCGTACATCTCGGTGACGATGTCGCATCCGCCGACGAGCTCACCGTTCACGAACAGCTGCGGGATGGTGGGCCAGTTGGACATCGCCGAGAGCTCCTGGCGGATCCGCGGATCCGGGAGCACGTCAACCGCGGCGAACGGAACGTCGAGGCTCTGCAGCGCTGCGACCGTCCGGGCGGAGAACCCGCAGGCCGGGGCCTCGGGGGTGCCCTTCATGAACAGGATCACCTTGTGCTCGCCGATCGCCTCGGCGATCGCCTCGCGAATCGGGTTCGTCTCCCCGGCCGGCGCGGGGACCGGCTCGGGCTCGCTGCTCAACATCGGGATCGGGTCGAAGTGGCTTGACATTGAAAGAACGCTCCTGGCTTGAAGTTGGTGTGGTCTTGGTCGGACCTGGGGTCGGTTGGCCTGCGCTCTGGCGGGAGCCGGGTCAGTTCGTCTGTGCCTTGGCGGGGACCTGCGTCTTCAGGGCGAGGGCGTGGATGGCGCCACCGATCTCCCTGTCGAACACGTCGTAGACGAGGCGGTGCTGCTCGATCCGGCTGCGGCCCTCGAACGCCGCGGCCGTGACCGTCGCGCGAAAGTGGTCGCCCCCTCCGGTGTAGTCCTCCACCTCCGCGCGCGCGCCCGGAATCGCCTCCTCGATGCGCTTGCGTATGTCCTCTGCCGATGGCATCGACCATCAGCCTAGAAGATCGTCGGGGCGCTGGCGGGACTCGCGCGATCCGGGCTGCGAGCGGGCATCAGGGGCGCGCCTGGGCGGCAGATGCGATCGCTATACTTTGGAAAGTCTTGGAGCCGTCCACAGGAGCGAAGCGATGATCACGATCAGCGACAAGGGCGCCGAGAAGGTGCACGAGTTCCTAGCCGCGCAGGAGGCAGACCTCAGCGTGGCCGGGCTGCGCGTCGGGGTTCGCGGCGGCGGGTGCTCCGGTTTCCAGTACCAGCTGGCCTTCGACGAGCAGCGTGACAACGACGTGGTGTTCGAGAGCCACGGGCTGAAGCTCCTCGTCGACCAGGAGAGCCTGCAGTTCGTGCGCGGCTCGACGATCGACTACGAGGAAAGCCTGCAGGGCGCAGGCTTCAAGGTCAACAACCCCAATGTGGTCGCGGCATGTGGCTGCGGCTCCTCCTTCCGGGTCGCCGAGGAAGAGCAGGTCTCCGCGGTCTGAGACCCGCGGCGCCCTGGCGTCGAGCGGGTCGGTGAGGCTTCCGGCTCCCGCGCCCCGCGCACCTCGCCGGGTCGCATCGCTGCTCGCCGCGGCGCTGCTGCTGGCAGCATTCTGTGGTTGCGGCAGCGCGCACCGTCGCAAGTCCCACACCACCGCGGTCAGCACGCCCCCTGCGACGGTTCCCGCCTCTCCGCCGCTGGTGAGCGAAGCCGACGGGCCGGCCCTCGGGCTCACCGAGGACGACGCCGACCTTCTGTGGAACCCGAGCCAGCCCTCGCGAACGCCGGCCGCCTTCCAGGCGGCGCGGCAGCAGCTCACAGCCTTGCATCCGACGTACCTTCGCCTGCTCGTCGACTGGGCGGCGCTCCAGCCCGATGCCCGGCGCGCCCCGGCGCTGGCCGCCGCCAACAGCGGGTGTGCCAGGCTCGTCGGGCCCTGCGGCTCCTACGCGGGCATCGCCGAGCAGCTCGCGGCGATCGGCTCCCAGCAGCGCGCCGCGGGGGCCGCCGGCGACTTCCGCGTCGTTCTCGACGTCTTCGGGGTCCCGGCGTGGGCGGCGCAGGCACCTTCGGGGTGCGAAGCCGGCGGAGCGGCTTCCTTCGCACGGCCGCTGCGACCGGCGGCGATCGCGGCCTATCGCGCGCTGATCCGCTCGCTGCTGGAGCTCGGCGCCCGCGACGGCGTCGCGCTCGAATGGTGGAGCCCGTGGAACGAGCCGAACGACCCCCGCTTCATCAGCCCCCAGCGGGCCTCCTGCTCGAGCTCCGCGCCACCGGTCTCAGCCGCCGTTTACGCGCAGCTCGCACGAGCGATGGCCTCCGAGCTCTCGGCGGCCGGCGGGACCCATCACCTCGTGCTCGGGGAGCTCAACGACCTCGAGCTCGACAGCCCCCACAGCACGAGCGTGTCCCGGTTCGTGGCGGCGCTGCCCACGGACGTCGTGTGCCTCGGCCCCGTGTGGTCGATACACGCCTACGCACGGCACGCTCCGGCGGCGGCTCCCACGGACGCCGTGAAGGCGCTCGAGTCGGCGCTCGACGCGCGCGGCGCGTGCGGCAGGCGGGCACGCATCTGGGTCACCGAGGCGGGAGCCGGTGCGCCCCATCCGGGCCGCCCGAGGACGGCGGGCCCAGCCGACGAGCGCGCCGGCTGTGAGATGCTCGCCGCCCAGCTGCGTGAGTGGCACGCCGACCCAAGGGTGGGGGCGGTCTTCCAGTACACGTTCAGGGAGGACCCCGCCTTCCCGGTCGGCATCGCGAGCGCGGACCTCTCTCACCTCTACCCGGCGTACGGGCTTTGGCTCTCCTGGTCGCGGCTGCGCGCGCAGGGAAGGCCCCCACCCGCGCCGGCTGCAGCCTGCCCGTAGGCTGCGGTCGTGGCCCTGCTCCCCCAGTCGCTGCGCACCGCGACCCCCGACCGGTTGCGAGATGACGTCCGTCTGCGAGCCCTCGCGCTCGGGCTCGGGCTGATCCCGCCCCGGACGATGCATTCCGACGAGGACGCCCGGATCCTGCTCGGCGCGGCTCAGGGGGCACGGCGGGTCGTGGAGATCGGGGTTTACGAGGGCGCCTCGGCGCTCGCCCTCTGCGCGGCCCTCGACCGCGGCGCCGAGCTGAACCTCATCGACCCCTACGGGCAGGCTCCGGATGCGCTGCCGGGAGGCTGGGGGGCGAGCGCCTGGGCGACCCGCCGTGCCGTCGCCAGGGCGGCACGCCGGCGCGGCGACGACGCCCCGCGCATCCGCTGGCACCTCGCCCGCTCGCACGACGTCGCGGCGCGCTGGACGGGTGAGGTTGACCTCGTGTTCATCGACGGTGACCACTCCGAGGAGGCGTGCGAGCTCGACTGGCGCAGCTGGCACGGCTTCGTCGCACAGCAAGGCCACGTCGTCTTCCACGACGCACGCGCCGGCAGCGACGGCGGCCGCGGGCTACCGGGCCCGACAGCCGTCGTCAGGAGGCTGTTCCGCGACGGAGCAGCGCGCGGGTGGGAGATCGTCGCCGAGGCGGATCGCGCGGTGGCGGTCCGCCGCGCGGGATGAGAGGCGGGTCAACCCTCTTGCTCGAGGTGAGGGTGTGACTTGTAGTGGCTGTACGGCCAGCCAGTTGTAACCAGAAGGTTTCGCCGTCCGGGACGCTTGACGGGGCGTCTCCGGCTGTGGTACCGTCGCCGCGACATGATGTCAAGCGCAGGGAGGGGAATGGATCGCCCGTGTCTTCGGCCGGGCAAGGGCCAGGGTCGTGGATACGGCGGGCTGTTCTCTATTGACAGCGGCACGGATGGTGTGTGCACGACCTTGACGCAGGCACTCGTTCGTGCCAAGGTCGTGCGTGTAGGGCCGTTGGCTGGGGTACAGGCAACGGGGACGACCCGGCGCAAGGGGCTTCTCTGATTTCTGGAGATGCAGGCGCCGGTCAATCTAAATCCCTAGAGGGAAAAGGAGCAGTGGATTACATGAAACGCATCAGGATCGTGGGGCTTGCCCTCGTCGCGGTGTTCGCGATGAGCGTGGTGGCCTCATCGGCTTCGGCCGCAGGACCGGTGTTCTACACCAAAGCGGAAGTTGGTGGAACCGCACCGTCGAAAATCAAATTCACCGCAACGATCGGCGCGGCGTTCCTCGAAGGCCAGAAAAGCAAATCGAAGATCTCCTGCACCGACACGGCAGGCACGGGCGCCGGGGCCGTCGGTGAAACGGTGAGCGCCAAAGTGGCCGAAAACAACGTCACGACGTTCACCGGTTGTAAATCTGGAGAACTCCCGTGCACGAGCACCGGTGCCTCTGAAGGCGTCATCGTGACCAAGGCGCTGAAGGCTTTCCTCGGTGGCACCTCGGCCACGGTCCCGGGCGAGAGGCTGTACTCGCAGACAGAAGGCCGCGGCGGCAAGCTTGCCGAATTCGAATGCGGCGCCGGTATCGTCAAAGTTGTCGTGACCGGGTCAGTGATCGGGTCGCTTTCGGGCGCCTCGGGTAAAACGATATCCGAAGGTAAATTCGCGACGACTCAGAAACTGACGTTCGCGGAGGCCGGTGGCCTTCAGAAATACTCCCAGTTCGCTGCCGGTCTCGGCGAAGAAGGCGAAAAAGCAGAACAGCTCACCAGCTCGATCAACGGCTCCCCCGAAAACGGCGGCCAGTCGGTGATCGCGACGGTCAAAGCCGAAGGCAACAACAACCTGGGCACCACGCTCTAGGTCGGCTGTAGTCAGTACGTAGGTAGAGAAATAGAAGCAGGAGGTGCGTGGGGCCACTTGGCCCCACGCACTGTTTAAGGGCCGGCTGTCGTGTTAGGGTCGGCCCTCGTGCTCCGTCTCGACACGGACGTGACCGATGCAGAGCGCGGCCCGCCGGCACCTCGAATCGGCCGCTACGACAGCCGCCGGTTCTCGCTTGACAGTCGATAGACACCCGATACACTCGCTTCTGGGAGATCAAGGAGAGAGGGACAGGATGGGCGGCAGCGATTGCGATAGCGCGGAGCCTGAGCCGGGCTGGAAGCCGGGCTCGGCTCGTTTGCGGCGGCTTGGTGGCCGTCCGGTCGGGCGTGCCGCACGACGCGTCGTGCTCGCTCTCTCCCTGGTGACTGGACTCGCTCTTTACGCCGTCCCAGCGCTCGCCTCCGCCGACACGCTCCACAAGTTCTCAGGCCGCATCGTCAAAGGCGAAGGCCTCTGCGCGTTCACCGAACCCAAGTCGGTTGCGGTGAACAACACAACCGGCGAAATCTGGGTGATCGACCATGCCAAGGCCCGGGTCGATCGCCTGAGCCCGACTGGGGCGTGCCTGTCCTCAGCGAAAGTGTTCTCTCCGGAATTCGTCTCGGTCGACCAGAACACCGGCGACGCGTACGTCGCGGTCGCACTGGAAAAAGAAGCTGAAGAACGCTTCGAAGTGGTCAAGTTCAACTCCGAAGGCAAAGCGCTCCGCAAAATCAAGAAATGGAAAAACGCGGAAAAAATTGAAGAATCGTTCGAAGAACACGGCCCGATCCTGGGCCTTGGCGTGGACGCGAGCGGAAGCCTCTGGGTTTACCAGGGCGAAGTCATCCAGCATTTCAGCAACGCAGAACCGAACAAGTGGGAATCGGCAGTCGAAGCCGAAGCAGGCGCCTGCTCCTCCGTCCCCGGCTTCGCCGTCTCGCCAGACGCGCAGTTCTTCTACGTCGGCCGCGAAAGGGAAACACGGAGCGGCGAATGCACCGCCGCCTCAGTCCTCGTCAAGCTGGACAGCGAAGGTCACTCGGTCACCATTCCGCCGGGAGAAGGTGGCATCGCCAAGGCGCAGCTCGACAATGAAAACACGACTGGCGTGGCAGTGGACAATGCGGACCAGGTCTATTTCGACAACGTGACCAACGTCTCCAGTTTCAACTCGGGGGGTGAATTCGTCCAGCGATTCGCCAACGAACCAGGCGAAGGGCAGCTGCAGGAAGGAACCGGCGTCGCGGCCGCCTCCAATGGCGACGTGTATGTCGCCGACCTCCGCGCAGGAGCGATCAAGGTCTATGGCCCAGCCAAACCCGAACAGCCGGTGCTGCCACAGGTGGCGGATGGACGCGCCTACGAGCAGGTCACTCCGCAGAACAAGCTCGGAGCGACGATCTACCCGATAAGCAAGTCGTTCGGCATGATCCAGGCCGCGGAAGACGGGAATGCGATCACGTTCATCTCGAACTCGCCGCCCGTCTCAGCTCCGCCGACGAACCGCGCTCCTGAACCGACGCAGAACCTCTCGAGGCGCGGGTCATCCTGGGGCACTGAAACGATCGCGACACCGGCCGGACGCGTGCCGGCCGGATATGCCAGCGAATCGGGTGACCAGTACGAATTCTTCACCCCCGACCTGGCCGCCGGTCTGGCTAATCCTCAGGAACACGAGTCCGTGTTCCACAACGAACCGCTCCTGTCTCCCGACGCGACCGAAGGGACCCCCTACCGTCGCAACCTCTCGGTGCCCGGGAGCGAATGCGAACCGGTGCCATCCGGCTGCTACGTGGCCTTGGTGTCTGGCGCGAACGACACAGCGAGCCCGTTCGTTCCCTTCGGCGGCAAGGTGCACTTCACGAGTGCCGCGCCCGATCTCAGCCATGCCGTGCTCCGCTCTGAAGTCCCCCTGACGGCCGAAGCGTCCGCGCACGGACAGAATGAAGGACTCTACGAGACCGAAGCGGGCGGCGGCCTGCAACTCGTCAGCATCCTCCCGGCGGGCGAAGCCGGGGATCCCAGCGCCGAAGGGACGAGCCTGCGGCTCGGGGGCCCAGGCGAAAACAACGGTGGCGTCATGCGGAACGCGATCTCCAAGAACGGCTCCCGCGTCATCTGGTCGACCGAACGAGGCGCCGGAAAGCTCTATCTGCGCGACACCGCGAAACACGAAACGCTGAGGATCGACACGGTTCCGACGTCCGAAAAGACGGAAGTCGCTCAGCCTGAAACCGGCGCCCAGTTCCAGACGGCGAACGTGGAAGGCTCGAAGATCTTCTTCACGGACACTCAACGGCTGATGAAGAGCTCGACGGTCGAACCAGAAGTCGAAGAAACCGAAGGGCTCGGTGACCTCTACGTCTGTGACGTCGTGGAAGGAGAAGGCGGCAAACTCGGCTGCGAACTGAAGGATCTGACGGCCGAAGTTCGGTCCGCCGGCGAATCCGCGGCAGTCCAGGGCGTGCTTGGGGCGGGCGACGAAGGGAATACCGTCTACTACGTCGCCAACGGCGTCTTGTCCGAAGACGCGGGTCGCGGCGGATGCGAACCCCGAGCCCGGCTCGAACTTCAGAACAGGAGCTGCAACCTCTACGCGCAGCACTTCAGCGGCGGAGCTTGGCACGCCCCCAAGTTCGTCGCCTCGCTGGCGGTCGAAGACCAGAACGACTGGCACATCGAAAACGAAGCTGGCGCGCTCACCGGCGTCACCTCGAGGGTCTCGCCCAACGGCACCTACCTCTCGTTCATGTCGAACCGGAGCCTCACCGGATACAACAACGTCGACACCAGCAAAGCCGCCAACGGCGCGCGCGACGAGGAGGTCTATCTCTACAACTCGGAAACGAACTTCCTGCAATGCCCCTCGTGCAACCCCGGCGGCGCTCCCCCGACCGGCATCCTGGACAAAGAAGAATCCAGCGAAGGGATAGGCCTCCTGATCGACCGTCCGGAGCTCTGGACCTTCCAGTGGGTGGCCGCCAACATCCCCGGGTGGACCTCGAGGAGCCGGGAAACGAGCGTCTATCAGTCTCGCTACCTCTCGAACAGCGGCCGGCTCTTCTTCAACAGCGTCTCGCCACTCGTGCCAGCGGACGAAAACGGCAAGGCCGACGTCTACGAGTTCGAGCCGAAAGGCGAAGGGAGCTGTACCAGTTCGAGCGGCTGCATCTCGCTGATCTCCTCCGGGAAATCCACGCGAGAATCGGCATTCCTCGACGCCAGTGCGAGCGGGAACGACGTGTTCTTCCTGACCTCCGAGCAGCTCGCCGCTTCCGACAACGAACAACAGGACCTCGACAGCGCCTTCGACATCTACGACGCGCGCGTGTGCGGCTCCGCCGGCTGCGTCAACCCGCCGCCTCCACCGCACCCGTGCACGAGCGAAGCAACCTGCAAACCGGGCACGACGACCGTAGCGGCGCTCCCAGGCGCTCCACCGAGTTCGCTTCCGGGCAGCGGCAACGCCGGCACGACGCAGGTCCTGACCGAAAAAGTCGTGAAAACGCCTCCGCCGGCGAAGAAGACGGAAACCCGTGCTCAGAAGCTCGCCAAGGCGCTCAAGGCATGCAAGAAGCTGAAGAAGAAGTCGAAGCGCAACGCCTGTATTCGCGCGGCCCACAAGAAATATGATCCGCCGAAGAAGAAGAGCAAAAGCCACAAGGCCTCCCAAGGGGTGAAGCGATGATGGGCGACTCGCGACGACGGCTGCAACTCGCCGTGCTGACGGTGGCAATGTTGCTCGTCGCGCTGTCCAGTGCGACGGCCGCCTCCGCCCAGACCCCATGGCTCAAACTTGCCTCCGTGTCCACGCCCACGAACCTGCCCCCGGGCGGAGAAGGCACGATCAACCTCACCGCCACGAACCTGGGCGACGGCAACCTCGAAGGCAACGCTGAAAGCGTCACCGTGACGGACACCGTACCGCAGGGGTTCGAAATCACGGGGGCGAAACCGGCGACCTGTCTGGCCGAATCCGGGAGAGAAGGAAAAGCGCCCGAAAAGCCGGTGTGTATACGCAAATGGCCAGGGCAGCCCAAAACGACAGTCAAGGACTTCCCTCCGTGCACGTTCACCCCCTCGACAGCAACCTGCACCCTCAGCGAAATCCTGGCGCCCTATGAACGATGGGAAATGTCGATCAACGTCAGGGTCCCGAACATCCCGTCCGGGTCTAAGCCGGTCAACGAACTGAAGGTCGCCGGAGGCAAACTCGCGGAACCGAAGATCCTCAGCCGCCCGCTCACCGTCAGCAGTGAACCGACCCCGTTCGCCGTCGAAAATCTCGAACTCACGCCAGAAAACGAAGTTGGAGCGCCTCAGACCCAGGCCGGGTCGCATCCGTTCCAGTTCACGACGGCTCTCGACCTCAACCGCATCTACCAGCTGTTCCCCACCGGCAACGTCGAACCGTCGGTTCCGGCGTCTCCAAAGGACCTCAAGGTCAACCTTCCGCCCGGGCTGATCGGGAACGCCAGCAAGGGCGTGATCCCGCAGTGCACCGAACTGCAGTTCACGACCACGCCGGTCGGCGGGGTCAACCAGTGCCCGGCGGACACGGCCGTGGGCGCGGCGGTCGTCACCGTCACCGAACCGGACAATGTCAAAGCGCTCACCGTCCCGACAGCGGTCTACAACCTCGTGCCCGCCCCCGGAGAGCCGGCGCGCTTCGGATTCTTGGCGAGCATCGTGCCCGTGACGATCGACACGGTCGTCCGCGAAGGCGACTACCACGTGGTCGCGAACGTCAACAACGCCTCGCAGGAGGCGGCGCTGCTCTCGAGCGAAGTCACGATCTGGGGAATACCTGGCGATCCCGCTCACGATCAGTCCCGCGGCTCGCAATGCATCGCTCGCGAAGCCCTCCTGGCCAACGGCGAAAAATGCGTCTTGCTGAACAACCAGCATCCGGAACCGTTCATCACGATGCCAGGGTCCTGCGAAACGCCGTTGCAGACGAGCGTGCAGGCCGAGTCGTGGCTGCCTGGAGCGACCTTCCTGGAACCCTTCGTCCCGGCTGCCAGCCAGACGATGACCGGCTGCGACCACCTGCCGTTCACGCCGACGATAACCCTGCAGCCCACCCAGAGCGAATCGAACACGCCGACAGGATTGACGGTGAACCTGGAAGTCCCGCAGCCGTCGACGCACGACGTGAAAGGTCTCGCTGAGGCCAACATCCGGAACACCGAAGTCAAATTCCCGACCGGAATACAGCTGAGCCCGTCTGCCGCCAACGGCCTCACCTCCTGCGGCCTCGCGGAAATCGGCTTTGTGGGCCAGAACCAGGCGACCAAGGCCTACGAATTCTCGCCGGTGGACGCGAGCTGTCCGGACTCCTCGAAGGTCGGCAACGTCGAAATCACGACCCCCGTGCTCGAACACCCATTGCACGGCAGCGTCTACCTCGCGGCCCAGGAAAGCAACCCCGCGAACTCCCGGTTCGGCGTCTACCTGGTCGTCGAAGATCCGATCACCGGCGTGCTTGTCAAGATCTTCGGCACGGTCGAACCCGACCCGACGACCGGTCAGATCACGTCGAAGTTCGAGAACGCGCCCCAGCTGCCGTTCGAAAAGCTCTCGCTCGAACTGTTCAGCGGGCCGCGCGCGTCGCTCGCGACGCCGCGAACGTGCGGCAACTACGCCACGCTCGCGAAACTCGGGCCGTGGTCCGGTCAGCAGGAAGTCGAAAGCGCATCCGGGTTCACGATCGGATCGGGCCCCCACGGGACAGGGTGCGCGGGCCCGCTGCCCTTCAACCCGAGCTTCCAGGCCGGCACAAACAGGCAGGCCGGCGCGTTCACGCCTTTCACTCTGACGCTGGCGCGCGCCGACACCGACCAGTCGCTCACCCACCTGTCGATGACGCTTCCCCCCGGTATCGCGGGACTGCTCTCACAGGTCAAGCAGTGCCCCGAACCGCAGGCCTCTCAGGGAACGTGCGGTCCGGAAAGTCTGATCGGCAGCGCGACGGCGGTCGCGGGACTCGGTCCGGAACCGTTCACCGTGACCGGCGGTCGGGTATACATCACCGGGCCCTACCACGGCGCCCCGTTCGGGCTCTCGGTCGTCATCCCGGCGAAGGCCGGCCCGTTCGACTTCGGCTACGTGGTCACCCGCTCCACGATCAACGTCGACCGCAGCACCGCGGCGCTGACCATCGACAGCGAACTGCCGACGATGCTCAACGCGCTCAAAAACGGAGTGCCGCAGAACACGGGCGTGCCCGTGCAGCTGCGCCAGGTCGTGGTGACCGTCGAACGGCCGGGAGGAGCGCCGTTCCAGTTCAATCCCACGAACTGCAGCCCGATGCGCATCACCGGAGCCATCAGCGGTGACGAAGGCGCGAGCACGCCGATCTCCTATCCCTTCCAGGCGGTGAACTGCGAAAAGCTTCCGTTCGCGCCCACGCTGAGCGCCGAAACGAGCTCTAACGTCACCAAACTGAACGGCACGAGCCTCGTGGTGAAGGTCACCTCCGGCGCCGGGCAGGCCAACATCGCCAAAACGAAGATCGAATTTCCCGAACAGCTGCCCTCGCGACTGACGACGATCCAGAAAGCGTGTCCCGACTCGGTCTTCGAAGCCAACCCGGCGACCTGTCCGGAAGGCTCCGTGATCGGGACGGCCACGGCGCACACGCCGGTGCTGAACAGCCCGCTGACCGGGCCGGCCTACCTCGTCTCCCACGGCGGGGCCGCCTTCCCCGACGCCGAGTTCGTCCTCCAGGGCGAAGGCATCACGCTGATCCTCGACGGCCAGACCGACATCAAAAAAGGCATAACGAGCTCGACCTTCAACGCCGTCCCGGATGCGCCGGTCAGCTCGTTCGTGGTCACGCTCCCGGCGGGACCGCACTCGGCCTTCACCGGCTTCGGTGACCTGTGCAAACCGACGACCACGGTCACCAAGCGGGTCAAGGTTGCGAAGAAGGTCCGCTCGCACGGTCGCACGCGGACGACCCACGTCTTCAAGAACGTCCAGCAGACGATCGCGGCGCCGCTGATGATGCCGACGGTCCTCACCGGGCAGAACGGCAACACGATCGTGAAGAAGACGCCGCTCACCGTGACAGGCTGCAAAGCCGTCCAGAGCTTCAAAGCCAAGCACAAGGCCAAGAAGAAGTCGAAGAAAAAGAAGAAGTCGTCCAAGAAGAAGAAGAAATAGCGGTGGTATGACGTAATTCCGGGTTTTCGCCCGGATGCGTCGGTTATTTCTGAATGAAGCGGGTATTGGCGCTTCGACACGACTTGTCATTGTCTTGACCGATCGGCGCGTTTGTGTCAACATCGCGTCGGCGATGCGGCCGTAGATCGTGCTTGCGCGATCCCTGCCGCGGAGCTTATCGGCCTGGCTGGTCAAAAAGGGATGGCCCTCAGGTCGCCGGTATCCAAATCCGGGGGGGAACAAGGAGAAGAGATGAAGGGCATCAGAATCTGGGGAGCGTGCCTCTTCGCGGCGCTCGCGGCCGGTGCCGTCTCGGCATCACCCGCACTGGCAGTGAGCCTTCCCGAAGCCGGCAGATGCGTGAAAGTGGCGGTCGGCAAAGGCGCATACAGCGGCGGGAACTGCCTGACGCACGCCACGAAAAGCGGGGGCACGTGGGAATGGACGCCCGTGACCTCGACCGAAAAACAGACCTTCTCGGGGTCTGGAGGCGAAACGACCCTGACAACCGCCGGGCACCCGACCATCAAATGCATCGACGCCAACTTCACTGGCGAATACACCGGCCCGAAAACGGCCACGGTGCAGATCGAATTCCAGGGGTGCCAGAACCCGACGGAACAGCCCTGCCAGAGCATTCAGAACTCGACCAACAAGACGGAGATAGCGACGTTCCCGCTCGAAGCCGAACTCGGCTTCATCAGGAACGAAGAAAAAGAAGGCAAACTGCTCGTCACCGTCGGAATGGACCTCAAACCGACGCCGCCGCTGACCGATCTGGCTGCGTATGAATGCACCGGATCCTCAGAAGTGGCGCATCTCCAAGGGTCGGTGATCGGGAAGGCGTCGCCAATCGACAAAATGACGACGACGCTGAACTTCCTGTACCTCGCGACGAAAAAAGGTGAACAGGTCCCGACGCACTTCCAGGGAGGGCCGACCGACACGCTGAGCACGACGTTCACGTCGGGTCTCGAAACGATCGGATCGGGAGCGTCGAGCCTGAACATCAAAACCTACGTGGGACACAACGCGGCGCCCCTCGAGATAAAGGCGATCGACAAATAAGCCGCCGAGTAGGACTGGTCGACCAGAAGTGAGCGCAGAGGGCGTCCGGGGGGCGCCCTCTCGCGTTCGGGCCGCGCCCTCTCACCTCCCGGCGTGCCGCCTCCGCGCAGCGTCGGGGTCGGGCTATGGCGTCGAAGCCGGCGGCCCTATCCCGGCTCGTTGCGCAGCGAGCGCCAGAGATACCTGCAGGCAAGCGTACGGTAGGGGCGCCAGGGTTCCGCGATGGCCTCGATCTGTGCCGGCGTGGGAAGCCCGTCGAGACCGTATGCACGTTCGATCGCGCGCCTGATGCCGAGGTCGCCGACGGCGAGCACGTCCGGGCGGTCGAGCTGGAACATCAGGAACATGTGCCCCGACCAGGTGCCGATCCCCTTGACGGCCACGAGCTCGGCGATCACGTCCTCGTCATCTAGGTCCTCGAGGCGCTCGAGCTCGAGCTCGCCGGAAAGCACGTGCTCCGCGAGTGAGCGCAGGAAGCCGACCTTGGCATGGGAGAGCCCCGCCGCGGCTCGCAGCTCGTCGGGGTCGTCGGCGAGGATCTCCTGCGGCGTCGGCGGCCGTCCGTCGAAGCGCGCCAGCAGCCGGCCGTAGATCGCCCTCGCGGCGAGCACGGAGAGCTGCTGGCCGACGATCGCACGCACGAGCGCTCCGTAGTGATCTCCCGGGTCGGGCCGCCCCTCGCGCATGTCCGGCAGCCGGCCCACGTCGGCGATCAGCCCTGCGAGCACGGGGTCCGAGGCGCTCAGGTGCGCGACGGCGCGACGCTCGGCAGCCGTCTGACGCCGCGCCTTCGCGGGGGGTGGCTTCGCCGAGCCGGCCTTGGTCGTGGCGGCCTTGGCACGCGCTGCCGCGTCGGCCACGATCGACCTCAGGCCGCCGGCAGCGCTGCCTCGAACGACACCGGCTCGCCGTCGAGCGCGTTCAGGGCGCGCCCCAGCGACATCGCGATGCAGGTGAAGCTGGGGGTGTCGCGCACCGTGTAGCGCGACGCCTCCGTCGTGCGCAGCCGCTGGACGAGGTCGAGGAACGTCCCGACGTCGTCGGTGTCGAAGGCGACGACGAACTCCTGGTCGTCGAGGCCGAAGGAGTAGGTGGTGTGGTTGTCCACCCCCGGGTACTCGCGTCCGACCTGGATGTGTCCCTGCATGATGCGCCAGCGCTCCTCCGCGGGCAGCGCGTACCACTCCCGCGACTTCACGAACGGATACACGAAGACGTAGCGGCCCCTGAACCCGCGCGGGAGTAGCCGCTCGTCTTCGGAGTACTCCGAGCTCTTGCGCATGCCCAGGAACGAGTGGGGGATCTGCGCCCACTTCATCAGGCCGCTCTGCGCGAGGATCACGTGGAACTCGTGAATGCGGTCGAGGTTCTCCGCCTCCGCGATCAGCAGGAGCTCGGCGTCGCCACGCGTCCCCACGAGCGAGAAGGCCTGGAGCAGATGGCCGTCGGAGAAGTCCTCGCAGGCCGCGAGGAACTCGCGCTTGTCCTGCTCACGGTGCTCGGAGTCCAGACGCCGCCATGCCGGGTCGACCTTCAGGAACGTGTACTTCACGAAATGACGCGAGGCCGGCACCCGACCGATTATCGCAGCCGCGAGACCGCTCGCGACCCGCTCGGCGGATACAGTGTTGGGCCGTGCGGATCGCATTGGTGTCGCCGTACTCGTGGACCTATCCGGGTGGGGTCACCCGGCACATCGAGGCGCTGGCCTCGGAGCTCACCGCGGCCGGCCACGAAGCGCGGATCCTCGCCCCCTTCGACCCCGACGACGCCCTCTCGAGCCGCATGCACCGGGGTGCCCGTCCGCAGCGGCGCGCGATGCCCGAGCAGTTTGTCTCGCTCGGCCGCAGCGTCGGCCTCCCGGCCAACGGCGCGGTGTCCAATGTCGCGCTCACCCCCCACTCGGTCTTCACGCTCCGCCGGGAGCTCCGCCACGGGGGCTACGACGTGGCTCACATCCACGAGCCCGTCGTGCCGGTCGTCGGCTGGGACGCGCTGCTGAGCGCCGGAGAGCTTCCGCTCGTGGGGACCTTCCACACCTACTCCGAGAACGTCATAACGAACGGCATCGCCGCGGTCGCGCTCGGCGGCCGGCGGCGGATGAACCGGCTGCATGCCCGCATCGCCGTCTCGGAAGCCGCCGCGTGGACGGCGCGGCGCTTCTACGGGGGGCGCTACCGCATCGTGCCCAACGGCGTGCACCTGCCCCAGGACGCCGGCGCCGACCAGGACGGCGAGCCCGGCCCCGAGCTGCGGATCCTGTTCATCGGCCAGGCCGTGGAGCGCAAGGGCCTGCCGGTCCTGCTGCGCGCCTTCGAGGCGCTGCGTGATCACGTCCCGGCCACGCTGACCCTCGTGGGGGCTGGTCCCGAGGAGGTCGCGCACATGATGCTCGACGACCGCGGGGTGCGCGCGCTGGGCAAGGTCTCCGAGGATCGCAAGCTCGAGGAGCTCGCACGCGCGGAGGTGGTGTGCGCGCCGTCGCTCCACGGCGAGAGCTTCGGGATGGTCCTGACCGAGGCCTTCTCCGCCGCCACGCCGGTGCTCGCGTCCGACATCCCCGGATATCGGGACGTACTGCGCGACGGCATCGACGGCGAGCTGCTCCCGGCCGGCGACCCGCTCGCGCTGGCCGAGGCCCTGCGCGGCCTCGCGCTCGACGCGGCGCGCCGGCGCCGGATGGCGGCAGCAGCGCGGGAACGGGCGGAGCGCTTCTCCTGGCCGCATGTCGCCGCCGAGGTTCTGGGCGCCTACGAGGACGCGATCCGCACCGGCGACGCGGGAACGCGCGTCGGAAGGATCGCCGTGCGGCACGGCTTCGCACCGGCGGATCTGCTTCCGCGGATACCCGCCGAGAGGCTTGCGAGCCTTCAGCCGGCCGCGCCTGCCCAGGCCGGTGCCCAGCGGCGGCTGCGCGGGCTGCGACGCCTCGGCGTCGCGCTCAGCACCGGCGCGGGCGGTGTGCTCGCGGGGCTCGCGCTGCAGCGCGTGGGGGTGGCGCACGTGGCCGCCTCGCTCGTCGCCTCGAAGCCGGGTTTGCTGCTCGCGGGCCTCGCGCTCATGTGCAGCGCCATCTTCGCACGGGCCCTCGCATGGCACGCCATCCTCTCCTCGGCCGCGACCTGGCGCCGCGCCAAAAAGCGCGATGCGATGCAGGGCACCTTCATCGGCGTGCTGATGTCGGCGACCCTTCCGGCCCGGATGGGCGAGCCGTCGCGCGCCCTGGTCCTCTCCCGGCGCCTCGGCCGCGTGCGCGAGACCCTGCCCGTCGTCTGGGGCACGATCGCCTCCCAGACGGTGCTGAACCTCCTCGCCCTCGTGGCTCTGGCGGCAGTGACGATCTCGACGGCGCGCTTCGACGGTCACAGCTGGCAGACGCTGGTGTTCGTCGGCCTGATCCCCGTCGTCGCTCTGGTCGTGACGGTCTCGGCACCGATCCTGCTCGGGCCGGCGGCAGCCTCGCCGGCCGAGCGGCTGCGGGCCGCGCTGGCAGCGATCCGCCCCTCCCTGGCGCGCCTGCGAGAAGGGATGCAGGGGTTCCGCCGCGCTCGCTCCGGCTCGGCCGCCGCGTGCATGCAGCTTGTGGCCTGGACGCTTCAATGGGCCTCCTGCTGGCTGCTGCTGCTGGCGCTGGGACTGGGCGCCCAGGCCGGCGCGGGCGCGGCCGCCGCGGTGTTGTTCGCGGTCAACGTCACCGCCGCCGTCCCTGTCACGCCGGCCAACGTCGGCGTCTTCCAGGCGGCCGCCGCCGCGGTCCTGATCGGCGCCTACCACGTCTCGGCGCCCGAAGCCATCGCCTACGGCATCGTCCTGCAGGCGGTCGAGCTGGGCAGCGCGCTGATCATGGGCCTGCCGGCGCTAGTCAACGAGGGCCTTTCATGGCGGGAAGTGCGCCTGCGTGCGATGCATGCCGCGCCCGTGAGCCTCGCCCCGCTGCCCGCCGGGCAGCTCCCGGGCCAGGCCGCCGCATCGCGCGCGGGCTCCTGAGCGGGGAAGGTGGCGGCCGCGCCGCCGCGTATCCAATGGACGTGTCGGACGCCTGGGTCTACATGCTGCGCTGTTGCGACGGCTCCATCTACACCGGATGGAGCAGCGACGTGCAGCGGCGCCTTGCCCGTCACAGCGCCGGCAAGGCCAGCCGCTACACCGCCAGCCGGCTTCCGGTGGAGCTCGCGCTGGCGCTGCCGATGCCTGACAGGGCCACCGCCATGCGCGAGGAGGCCCGGATCAAGGCTCTGGGGCGCCCGGCGAAGCTCGCGCTGATCGCCTCAGGTGGCGCCCACGCGAGCTGAGATCGAGGCCGCGGCGGGGTATCCGGCGCGGTTAGGTCATGATGGAGGTATGGCCAGCCGACCTCCAGCACGCAGCGTCAAGATCTCAGACGACGAGCGCACCGGCTGGTCCTCTGATCGCCCGCGCCGCGAGGGCGCCGCCGTGCGTCCACCGGACCTCACCGTGCACTGCAAGGTGCTGGCCCCCGCCGATCGCCTGCGCTACTCCCCGGGAAGCCTGCTCATCGTCGCATCGGCGTCCGCCGCCGAGCGTGACCGGTTCCTCGAGCGGCTGATCGAGGACCGAGCCTCGCTGCTGTCGCTCGACAAGGTTCGCGGGCTGCTCGCCGGGCGGGTCGCCGAGGAGGAGCTCGATGCCCGCGCGCAGGAGCTCCTTCAGGCCGCCGTGGCCAAGCGGCTCGAGAGCAGGCAGACCGTGGTTCTCGGGGCCGACGGCCTCCTGCCCGAGGAGCGGGAGCCGTTCGTGCGCACGGCGGCCTCTCTGAAACGGCCACGCCACCTGATCCTGCTGGAGACCACCCGCGACCAGGTCAGCGACGAGGACCTCGGTGCGCTCAACGAGCTGCGCCGTGCGCTCGACGCCGGCGAGCTCGGCGCAGAGGGCTTCCAGACGGCGCTTCGGCTCGGCGGGGGATCCGCCCAGGAGGTCAAGCGCATCCTCTTCCGGCCGCCTCCGCGGGAGGAGTAGGGGACACGCCGGGAAACGCGCCCGCCCGGCCGGGTTTCCGGTCTGGGGTCAGCTCTCGCCGGCCATCGCCGGCTCATCCTCGGCTTCGACCGCCCCGTCCGGTGGATCGGCGTCGTCGAGCTCGCCGAACAGGGAGGGATCGCGGCTCGAGCCGCGGATGACGTCGTCGGGAGAGCCGTTCGGGAGCAGGCGCCCCTGGCGGGTGCCGAAGTAGATCGCCTGTGGATGGTGGGCGACGAGGGCGAGCGTCGACTGCTCGGGGTCGGGGGCGTAGCCGTCGGTGATGCTCATGCCGATCTGCTCGAGGTGGAGCAGCTTCTCGACCTTGAGATGCTCCGACTGCTCCGGCACCGCGGGGTAGCCCCAGGAGTAGCGACGTCCCTGGGTGGCCGGGATGTCCAGCATCCCGCGAACCTCGTAGTGGAGCCACTCGGCCAGTCCCTCGGCGGTCTGGACTCCGAGACCGTGCACGAACAGCTGCTCGGCGAACTCGCCTTCCGCCTCGAGCCTCGCCATCAGCTCGGTGACCTCGGTGCCGACCGTGACGGCCTGGACGGCGATCACGTCGAGCTCCGCCGGCGCCTTGCCATCGACCGCCGGGCGGAAGAAGTCCGCCAGGCAGATCCGGTCGCCCTTCGGCTGGCGCGGGCACACGAAGCGGGTCAGCTCGGTCTCGCGATCGTCGGGATCGAGCACGACGATGTCGTTGCCGAGCGAGTAGCAGGGGAAGAACCCGAGCAGCGCCCGCGGATGCAGGTAGGTCTGCTCGCGCCACATGCGCTCCAGGCGAGGGCGGAAGTCCTCGCTCAGCAGCTTCTGCCAGGCCTCGCCTTTGACGCCGCGCCCGCCCCAGTGCAGCTTGAAGAGGACGTGGGTGTCGAGGTGGCGGTAGACCTCGTCGAGATCGACCGGGATCTCACGAACGCCCCAGAAGGGCGGCGTCGGGACCGGGAGGTCGGTGCGGGCCTCCGAGCGGACGGAGTCGTCGGCGAAGTTGAGCTCCTCGGCCGGCGGCTCGCCCTTCTCGCGAAACGCCCGCGCGCCTGCGAGCAGCTTCTCGACCAGGCCCTCGCGCGCCTCGCCGTCGATCAGCTGGTCCATCACCGCCAGCCCCTCGAAGGCGTCCTTGCAGTAGAAGACGCCAGGCTCGTATACCTCCTCGGAGTCCTTGCCCCCTGGGTAGAGGGCGCGGTAGCCAAAGGCGCGATTGATCGCGGCGCCGCCGATCAGCACCGGGTACTCGAGGCCCTTGGCATGCAGCTCCTCGATGCAGGCAGGCATCTGCTTGGAGGTGGAGACCAGCAGCGCCGACAGACCGATCGCAGTGGCCTCGTGCTCCTGGGCGGCGTCGACGATCGTCTGGATCGGCACCTGCTTGCCGAGGTCGACGACGGTGTAGCCGTTGTTCGTGAGGATCGTGTTCACGAGCGACTTGCCGATGTCGTGAACGTCGCCGAAGACCGTCGCCAGCACCACGGTGCCCTTGGTGTAGCCCTCCAGCTTGTCGAGGTACTTCTCGAGCTGGGCGACGGCCCGCTTCATCACCTCGGCGGACTGGAGGACGAACGGCAGGATCAGCTCGCCGGCTCCGAACTTGTCGCCGACCTCTTTCATCGCCGGCAGCAGCACCTCGTTGAGCGTCGGCACCGCGCCTTTCTTCTCGACGCTGCGGTCGATCCACACCTCGACCCCGTCCTTGCGGCGGCGCAGGATGTGGAAGTGGAGCGCCTCCTCGGGCTCCATCCCCTCCGTGGGGTCGGCGGCGCCCGCGGCGGCGTCCTCCTCGCCCTTGGACTCGAAGTGGGCGATGAAGCGCTCGAGCGCGTCCTCGCGTCGGTTGAAGACGAGATCGTCGGCGAGCTCACGCTCCTCCTCGGAGATCTCGGAGTAGGGGGTGATGTGGTTGGGGTTGACCATCGCCAGGTCGAGTCCCGCGTCCACGCAGTGGTGCAGGAACACCGAGTTCAACACCGCCCGCGCGCCCGGCGAGACGCCGAAGGAGACGTTGGAGACGCCGAGCGAGGTCTTCACCGCCGGGATCTCCGCCTTGATCCGCCTGATGCCCTCGATGGTCTCCACCGCCGAGGGACGCCACTCCTCGTCGCCTGTCGTCAGCGTGAACGTGAGGCAGTCGAAGATCAGGAGCTCCGGGTCGAGCCCGTGCTCATCGCAGCAGAGCCCGCGGATGCGCTCGGCGACCTCGACCTTGCGCTCGGCCGTCTTGGCCATCCCGACCTCGTCGATCGTCAGCGCGATCAGCGCAGCACCGTGGGCCATCGCGAGCGGCACCACTCGATCGAGCTTGGCTCGTCCGGCCTCGAGGTTCACCGAGTTGACGATCGCCCTGCCCGGGATCTGCTCGAGTGCGCGTTCGAGGACCTCGGGCTCGGTCGAATCCACCTGGATGGGCGCCGGCTGCGTCAGCGAGACCTTCTTGGCCAGGATCCGCATCTGTTCGTCCTCGTCCTGGCGCTCGGTGAGGGCCACGCAGAGGTCCAGCACGTGTGCGCCACCGGCGACCTGGTCCTCTGCGATCTGCACGAGCCCGTCGTAGTCGTCTGCCAGCAGCAGCTCCTTGGCCTTGCGCGAGCCCTGCGAGTTGACGCGCTCGCCCACCATCGTCGGCGCCGGCTCCTGGGTGAGCGGGGTGGCGGCGATCATCGAGGAGAGGTGGGGAGGACGCGGGGCCGGGCGGGGCCCGACCTCCCGACCGCCCACGCGCTCGGCGATGGCCGCTATGTGGGCCGGCGTCGTCCCGCAGCAGCCGCCGACCACGCCGACGCCGTAGCGCTCGACGAACTCCTTGAGTGCATCCGCCAGCGGCTCGGGCTGCTCGGGGAAGATCGTCTCGCCGTCCGGGCCCTGCAGCGGGAGGCCGGCGTTCGGGATGCAGGCGACCGGGACGGGGGAGAACTCCCCGAGGAAGCGGATCGCATCGCGCATGTCCTCGGGCCCGGTCGAGCAGTTGAGGCCGATCACGTCGACGCGGAGCGCCTCGAGCGTCGTCAGCACCGAGGAGATGTCGGTGCCCAGGAGCATCTTGCCGCCGTTCGGCAGCAGCGACACCGACGTGTGGATCGGCACGCTGCGGCCCGTGCTCGCGAACGCCTCGCGGGCGCCGAAGACCGCCGCCTTGACCTCGAGGATGTCCTGCGCCGTCTCGATGATCAGCAGGTCCGCGCCGCCGTCGATCAGGCCGGCGGCCTGCTCCGCGAAGATCTCGACGAGCTCGCGGAAGCGGATCTGCCCGAGGCTCGGGTCCTCCGAGGCCGGCAGATAGCCGGTCGGGCCGATCGAGCCCGCCACGAAGCGGTGCTCGCCCGCTGCCGCGCGCGCGATCTCCGCCGCCTTCGTGTTGATCTCCACCGTGTAGTCGGCGAGGCCCCACTCGCCGAGCTTGAGGCGCGATGCCTGGAAGGTGTCCGTCTCGAGCACTTCGGCGCCCGCCTCGAGCATCGAGCTGTGGACGCCCTCGATCACGTCCGGACGGTTCAGCACGAGGGCCTCGTGGCACTTGCCGGCGAGGCCGCCGTAGTCCTCGCTCGTCAGGTCGAACTGCTCGAGTGTCGCACCCATGCCGCCGTCGTAGACGACGACGTGCCTGTGAATCGCGTCGAGGTAGTCGCGGGCCATTCAGCCATGCTAGCTGGGGACAAACCCCGCCGAGAGGGAACGCCCTCATGGCGGCATGCGTGGAAGGGGGGGCAGGGCGGTGAGGGCCAAGCTGGGCAAGGACGCAGGGAGCGAAGCGTGCTGGCCGATCAGTCGATCGCATCTGATCGACGATCGGTACGTGAGCGACCGAGGACGCCGCCCAGCGCCGCGCCATCACCGTCCTGATTACTTGATGAAGAGCATCTCCGAGTACCTCGGCAAAGGCCACAGGTCGTCGGGGATCAGTCCCTCGAGGCGGTCCGAGACCTCGCGCACGTCTTCCATCGCCGGAACGACGCGGTCGCGCACGTAGTTGGCCCACTTCTGGGGGGTGGAGTCGTCCTGGTTGTCCTTGAGGTTTGCGTCCTCCAGCGCGCGCAGGGCGTAGTGGAGCTCCTTGACGGCCGGTTCGATCTCCTCGATCAGCTCGTCGAGCCCGGCCATCCGCAGTTCGTTCAGGTAGCGCACGGCAGCCGGCAGGATCTGGATGCGGGCGATCGAGGCGGCGGTCTCGCCCTCGATGTTGAGCTTCACGGCGTACTGCTCGAGGAACACCTCCTCGCGCGACTCGAGCTCGCGCCTTGAGAGCACCCCGTATTTCTTGAACAGCGCGACCGTGTCTTTGTGGACCAGCCAGGGAAGCGCCTCAGGCGTCGAGCGCAGGTTGGACAGCCCCCGCTTCTCTGCCTCGGCGTGCCACTCGGGCGCGTAGTTGTCGCCGTCGAAGATGATCCGCTTGTTCGCTTTGTAGCTGTCGCGGACCACTTTGGTGACGGCTTTCTCGAGGTTGGCCGAGCTTCCTTTCAGGGCGCTCTTGAGCTTCCCGGCCAGGTCGTCGATCGCCTCCGCGACGATCGTGTTCAGGACGGTGTTGGGGAGCGCCAGGGACTGCGAGGAGCCGAGCGCCCGGAACTCGAACTTGTTGCCCGTGAAGGCGAACGGGCTCGTGCGGTTGCGGTCGCCGCCGTGCAGCGGCATCGGCGGCAGCACGGGCGTCCCGAGGCCGAGGAAGGAGCCCGGTTTGGAGCGTTCGGCTTTGCCCGATTCGATCGCCGCGAAGACCTTCTCGAGCTCGGCGCCGAGGAAGATCGAGATGATCGCCGGAGGCGCCTCGTTGGCGCCGAGGCGGTGGTCCTGTCCCGGCGAGGCGATCGAGGCGCGCAGCAGCGTCTGGTGCTCGTTGACGGCCTGGATGACCGCCGTGCAGAAGAACAGGAACTGCAGGTTCTCGGACGGCGTGTCGCCGGGCTCCAGCAGGTTGGCACCCGTGTCCGTGCCCATCGACCAGTTGTTGTGCTTGCCGGACCCGTTGACGCCGGCGAACGGCTTCTCGTGCAGAAGGCACACGAGCCCGTAGCGCCTCGCGACGTTCTGCATGACCTGCATCGTCAGCTGCTGGTGATCGGAGCCGACGTTGGAGTTCTCGAAGATCGGCGCGATCTCGTACTGGTTGGGCGCCACCTCGTTGTGGCGCGTCTTGATCGGGACCCCGAGCTTCGCGAGCTCCTGCTCGGTCTCGAGCATGCACGCGAGGATGCGCTCCGGGATCGACCCGAAGTAGTGGTCGTCGAGCTCGTGCCCCTTGGGCGGCTTGGCGCCGAACAGCGTGCGCCCCGTCGTGACGAGATCGGGCCTTTCGAAGTAGTACTGCTCGTCGATCAGGAAGTACTCCTGCTCGGGTCCGACCGTGGTGAAGACGCGCTGCGCGTCGTCGTCGCCGAGCAGCCTCAGCGCCCGCAGCGCCGCCCCCGAGAGCGCGTCCATCGAGCGCAGCAGCGGGATCTTGTGGTCGAGCGCCTCGCCGGTCCACGAGGTGAACGCGGTCGGGATGCACAGCAGGGCGCCGTTCGGGTTCTCGAGGATGAAGGCCGGCGACGTGGGATCCCAGGCCGTGTAGCCGCGCGCCTCGAACGTCGCCCGGATACCGCCCGTTGGGAACGAGGAGGCGTCGGGCTCCCCCTGGATCAGCTCCTTGCCGGAGAACTCGGCTATGGCCGTTCCGTCGCCGACGGGTGCGTAGAAGGAGTCGTGCTTCTCGGCGGTCGACCCCGTCAGCGGCTGGAACCAGTGTGTGTAGTGGGTCGCGCCCCTCTCGAGAGCCCATTCCTTCATGCCCATCGCTACCGCGTCGGCCAGCGAGGTGTCGAGCGCCTCGCCGTGGGCCAGCGTCCGCTGCAGCGCCTTGTAGACGTGCTTGGGCAGGCGCTGGCGCTGAACCGCCGGCGAGAACACGTTCGAGCCGAACACCTGGTTGCCGGGAAGGGTCAGGTCGAGGGAGCCGAGCGCGGCTCCGTTGGCGCTCCACTGGGCGGCGGTGACGTTCTGCTGGCGGCTCCTGGGCATGGGCTTGATCGATTCCTCCTGAAAAGGGGCTGACTCACGCTGGCTCCCGCCGGACGCAGGACCGAAGCCCATCGTAATGCCAAGCGGAGCCACCGACATCACCGTCTGGCGAAAGAGAGCCCGGCCGCGTTTCGACACCGGGCCAAACGACCGGTCAGGGCACGGCGGGCCGGACGCCGGCCACGACGCGGCCGGTGGCCGGATCCACGTGAGTGGTGGCCGGGGCGGGTGCGACGTGGACCGCGAAGCGGCCCGTTACGGGTCCACCTGAGGTGAGCGCAGCCCTCGCCCTTCCGGCGAGACCGGCCGCGACCGTGAAGTTGAGGATGTGGACGCCGGGCTTCACCGGCACGACGTGCCAGCGGAACACCTGCGTTCGGCCACCCGGGAGCGCTCCAAGCGCCCAGGTGTTGACGTACGCCGTCTGCCCGCCCCCCGGGACGCTCACTTCCTGGCTCTCGACGGGCGGCGTCGCGATCGCTCCCGGACCGCGTTCGACGACCCAGATCGGCCGCTTGTTCGCCGCGAGTTCGGGGAAGTGTTCGGTGTAGTAGAAGGAGTCGAGCGTCACCGCGACGTTCGGGACCGTGCGCGAGCCCGTGTTGCGGACCCGGAGTTCCAGCAGCGCAGGGCGGGCGATCGCCTGCCGGGCGGGGAAGCTCGCCCGTACGACCTTCATCTGGTAGCCGGCCGACACTTCATGGGCGTCCTGGCGCGAGCCCCCTCCGCAGCCCGCCAGCAGGCCGCCGGCGCCCGCGACGCAGACCAGGGAGACTGCCCGCAGACATGCGGCCCGGGGGCGGCGCGGGACGTCCGGGCGCGCCTCGCCGGGACGACGCGGGACCGCCCGAAAGACTCTCCGCCTCCGCCTCACGATCGCGCCACGATACCAGTGGCAGTGCGCGGTCGCGGCGCTCGCCGCGGCCTGCATCGGCGCCCCGTGCCGGTAGCGCGTGGGCACGGCATGGCGTAGAGTTCTGCGGGCCGTCGATCCCGCGAGGAGGGATGAGAGAGAGTGGTTCGCAGCGTCGCCGAACGGGCGTACCTCCCGACCAGGAACCTCCTGGAGGAAATCGGGGACATGATGATCCTGACCGGCAGGACCATCGTCTCGGCGCTCCGTCCCCCGTACCCATACGGCGGCGAGTTCGTCTCCCAGTTCCTGTTCGCGCTTCGGCTGTGCTGGTTCCCTCTGCTGATCTCGACCGTGTGCATCTGCTACGCCGCACCAGGCCTGCAGGCGGCCAACTTCCTCACCATCTTCGGGGCCCTCGACCGGCTCGGCGGCTTCTTCGTGCTGGGGGCCGTCCGCGAGATCGGACCCAGCGTGACGGCCATCGTCGTGGCCGGCGTCGCCGGCACGGCGATCACCGCCGATCTCGGCGCCAGGAAGGTCCGTGAGGAGCTCGACGCGCTCCAGGTCCTCGGCGTCGACCCCGTCAAGAACCTCGTCGTGCCGCGCTTCCTCGCGCTGATGGTCGTGACCGGCCTGTTCGACATCTACGCGCTCCTGTTCGGCATCTTCGGCGGCATCATCGCCGAGCTCGTGAACAACCAGCCGCTTGGGCCCTTCTGGAACACGCTGTTCGCCAACGCCTCCACGACGGACCTCTGGGGCTCGGTCCTCAAGACCACCATCTACGGCGCGATCATCGCGATCGTGTGCTGCTACAAGGGCATGGCAGCCTCCGGCGGCGCCGAGGGCGTCGGGCGCGCCGTCAACGAGGCCGTGGTGCTCGCCTTCACGGCGATCTTCTCGTTCGACTACGTCTTCACCCAGACACTGCTCGCCACCCACCCGCAGATCCTGGTGATCAAATGAACGAGCTGCTCGCGATGCCGCGGGAATGGCTCGCCTCGACCGGCGAGATCGGCAGGTTCACCGGCAACATCGTGCGCGACGTGTGGGGCCTGCGGGTCTTCCGCTTCTTCGGCGAGGCGCTGCGCCAGGCCGGGATCCTGATCGTCGGCTCCACGGCGATCATCTGGACGCTGATGTTCATCCTCGGCCTGCAGTGCGGGATCGAGGGCGCCTACTTCACGGCCGCCCAGGGGGCGCCCGCGTACTCCGGCGTGTTCACGGCGTGGTGCGACCTGCGCGAGATCACCCCGTACGCGTTCGGCTACATGATGGCCGCCAAGGTCGGGACCGGCATCGTGGCGGAGCTCGGGGCGATGCGGATCTCGGAGGAGATCGACGCGCTCGAGGTGATGGGGATCAACTCGGTCACGTTCCTGTGCGCGACGCGCCTGCTCGCCGCCTGGATCGTGCTGCCGTTCATGTACCTCGCGGGGATCGGCGCCGCGTTCCTCGCCTCGTACATCGCCGTCGTGCAGCAGATCGGATACGTCTCCTCAGGCGGCTACTTCCTCATCTTCTGGCAGTTCCAGAACCCACCGGACTTCTTATACAGCCTCATCAAGGCCATGTTCATGGCCACCGCGATCGTGCTGGTCGCCTGCTACTACGGCTACAACGCGAGCGGCGGGCCGGTCGGCGTCGGTCGCGCGACGGCGAAGTCGATGGTGCTAAACCTGGTACTCGTGCACATCATCGGAGCACTCGGCACCCAGATCTTCTGGGGCGCCAATCCCCGAGCCCCGATCGGAGGCTAGGCGTGGCCGTCACGGAGCCTGGCAGGCCGCCGCACGAGGGCGAGGAGGAGTTTCCCTATCACGCCGGTGAGATCCGGCCCTCGCGCGCGCCGGACGCGATCGAGTTCGTCGACGTGCACAAGTCGTTCGGGCGCAACCACGTGCTGCGCGGTCTCAACATGGCGCTGCCCGAGGATCAGATCTCGATGATCCTGGGGCCGTCGGGCACCGGCAAGTCCGTCTGCATCAAGCACATCGTCGGGCTGCTCTACCCGGACGAGGGCGACGTGATCGTGCACGGGCACTCGATCCCCAGCCTGCGTGACGCGGACCTGTTCGAGCTGCGAAAGAAGTTCGGGGTGCTCTTCCAGGACGGCGCCCTGTTCGGGTCGATGAACCTCTATGACAACGTCGCCTTCCCGCTTCGCCAGCACACCGAGAAGGGCGAGGACGAGATCGCCGAGATCGTCAACCGCCGCCTGCGCGAGGTCGGTCTGAGCGCGGCGAACGAGAAGATGCCCAACGAGCTCTCGGGCGGGATGCGAAAGCGTGCCGGCTTCGCCCGCGCGCTCGTGCTCGAACCGGACATCGTCCTGTTCGACGAGCCCGACTCGGGCCTGGACCCCGTTCGTACAGCCCTCCTCTGCGAGCTGATCAAGGAAGTCCACGCCGAGAACGGCGGCTGCTACGTGGTGATCACGCACGACATCATGAGCGCGCGCCGCGTGGCGGAGCACATATCCGTTCTGTGGAAGGGCCGGATAGTGGAGTCTGGCCCCGCGGAAGAGCTGTTCGCGTCGGAAAACGCGTTCGTGCGCCAGTTCCTGTCCGGTGAATCGGCCGGGCCGCTCGGCATGGAGTGACGCGCCGGGTGGCTCGTTCGCTCGCCCGGCGGGGTTAGCCTTCCTCGTGTGAACGCCTCCCGGATCCTCGGCGCGCTGGCCGGCGCCGCCGCACGGCGGGCACGCCCGGTGATCGCGATCTCGATCGTCCTGGGGTTGGGGGCCGGGGCGCTCGCGCTGCGCCTTCACCCGACGGCCGCAGCCAACACCTTCGTCTCCAGCTCCAGTCCCGAGTACCGGGCGACGCAGGGCTTCTACAGGAGCTTCGGCGAAGAGCCGATCGTGGTGCTGGTCAAGGGAGACCTGCAGCAGCTCGTCCTCAGCTCCGACGTCGAGCGGCTCGTGGGCCTCGAGGGTTGCCTCTCGGGCAACGTCCCGGCCGCCGCGCTCGCCGGCGAGGGCGGGCGGGGCGGCCCCTGCGGATCGCTCGCACGCGCCCACACGGTGAAGGTCGTGTTCGGCCCGGGCACCTTCATCAACGAGGCCGCCAACCAGATCGACGAACAGCTCGCCGTGCAGACGCACCGTGCCGAAGTCGAAGCCAAGCAGGCGGAACGCGCCGTCTCCGACGCGGCTCTGAAACGCGGCCTCGCGCCGTCCCAGGCGCGGGCGCTGGGCCGGCAGGCGAACAGGGTCACCATGGCCGGCTTCCAGAAGAGCCTCGTGACGCTCGCGCTCCAGTACGGGCTGACGGCGAAGCCCAGCATCGCGGACCCGAACTTCGTCTCGGCGCTCGTGTTCGACTCGACCAAGGGGGCCGGCGTCCCGAAGCAGCGGTTCGCGTACCTCTTCCCGAGCCCGCACTCGGCTCTCGTCTCGGTGAGGCTGCGGGCCGGGCTCTCCGAGGCGCAGCGCACCCGGACGATCGGGCTGATCCGCCGGGCGGTGGCGATGAAGCAGTGGCACCTCCAGCACGGCGGCAGCTACGTGGTGACCGGCGAGCCGGTGATCGTCTCGGATCTGACGAGCTCGATCAGTCACTCGATCGAGCTGCTGCTCATCGCGGTGCTGCTGGTCATGGCGGCCACGCTCGGTCTCGTCTTCTCGGGAAGGCCCCGGCTGCTTCCGCTCGGCATCGCGCTGCTCGCCTCGGCCCTCACGTTCGGCGCCCTGTCGCTCGCCGGGGCATCGCTGACGATGGCTTCGATCGCGGTCCTGCCGGTGCTCATCGGGCTGTCCGTGGATTACGCGATCCAGTTCCAATCGCGGGTCGCCGAGGCAGTCGAGCCGACCGGCGAGCCGACGGCGGGGGCGGGGCGCCCGGCCTCGATCGCGGCCGCGGCGAGGGCGGGAGGGCCGACGATCGCGACGGCCGGCGCCGCCAGTGCCGCGGCCATGCTCGTACTCGTCCTCTCGCCCGTGCCGATGGTCCGCGGGTTCGGCGTGCTGCTCGTCGCGGGCGTCGCCATCGCGCTGCTCTGCGCGCTGACGGCCGGCGCCGCGGCGATGGCCCTGCCCGCCGGTCCGGCGCGGACGCCGCGGAGCCCGATCGCGCTCCGCCTCGTAGCGGCGTGGCGGGGAGCCCGCGAGCTGCTGCGCGAGAACCCGCTCACGCGGGCGGTCTCCGCGGTGGCGCTGGGCGTGGCGATACGCCATCCCCAGCGTCTGCTGGGGGTGGGCCTCGCGCTCGCGGCGCTCGGCTGGGGCCTCGACACCCAGACCAAGGTCGAGACCGACATCACCAAGCTGGTTCCGCAGGGCCTGAGCTCGCTCCAGGGCCTGAACACGCTCGAGCAGAGCACCGGCGTCGGCGGCGAAATCGACCTCATGCTCACCGGCAGCGACCTCACGAGGACGTCAACGATCGAATGGATGACCGGCTACGAGCGAAGCGTGCTCGCCAGATTCGGCTACAGCGCCACGCGGGGCTGCGGCAAGGCGCGGCTGTGCCCTGCCTTCTCGCTCCCCGACCTCTTCGCGCGCCAGCAGGCAGCCGGCGCGGGCCCGGCCGCTGCCTCGAAACCCGCGGCACCGCTCTCCCAGGCCGAAGTCGACGGCGTGCTCGCGGCGATCCCCCCCTACTTCTCCCAGGACGTCATAACGCCGGACCGGCGAGTGGCGACCCTGGCCTTCGGCATCCGCCTGATGGGGCTCGACGAGCAGCAACGCCTGATCGAACAGATGCGCTCGTCGCTGCATCCCCCGGCCGGCGTCAGCGCACGCCTGGTGGGGCTGCCAGTGCTCGCCGCGAAGTCCGGAGCGCAGGTGGCGTCGCCCTGGCGGCGGCTGGAGACGCTGCTCGCCGGACTCGCAGCCGTTGCGCTCGTGCTGATGCTCGCGTTCCGGGGCGACCGCCGCCGGGCGCTCGTGCCGCTGGCGCCGATCGTCCTGGCGAGCGGCTGGTCGGCGCTCATCCTGTTCGCGCTGCGCGTGCCGCTGAACCCGCTGTCCGTCACGCTGGGAGCGCTCGTCATCGCCATCTCCACGGAGTTCAGCGTGCTGCTCTCCGAGCGCCACCGCCAGGAGCGGCTCGCCGGCCACGGCACCGTCGAGGCGCTGAAGCGAAGCTACGCTCGCACGGGCGCTGCGGTCGCGGCATCGGGCGTCACCGCGATCGCCGGCTTCGGCGTGCTGGCGCTCTCGGACATCAGGATGCTGCGCGACTTCGGGCTCGTGACCCTGGTCGACCTGACGGTCTCACTGCTCGGCGTGATCGTCGCCCTGCCTGCCGCCCTGGTGATCGCCGACGCCGCCGCGGAAGGCGGCGGGCGCGATCAGCCCGAAACCGCCCGCCGCCTACGCGAGGCGCTGTGGCGTCCGCTGGGCGAGCTCCGCGGCTTCGGTGCCCGCCTGCGGCCGGGGCGGGTGTCGCGCGCGGTCGCGAGCGAGGCACCGCACCCCACAAGCCGTGCCGAGCGTCATGGGCGGGTCTGAGCCGCCGCCCGCCCCACCGCTCGGTACCGGCCGGGCCCCGGCGCCGGACGATCTGCCGCCCGTCGCGGCGCCTCCGCGGTACGGCCGGTACGCGGGACTGCTGGCGATCCTGATCCTGGTGCTGATCACGATCAACACGATCGTCACGAGGCCCAACGGAGCGACCGGGATCGGGCCCGGGCGTCCGCTGGCGCCGTTCGCCGTGCCGCTCGCGCTCGGAGGGCTGCGCGGGGACGCCGACGTGGCGACACGCGCGCGCGAGGGGACGGCCGGGCGGGTGCCCGCGTGCGCGCTCAGAGGCCCCCAGATCCTGAACGTCTGCCAGCTCTACGAACGGGGGCCCGTCGTGCTCGCCCTGTTCGTGGACAGCGGGTCGTGCCCCGCGATCCTCGGCGACCTGCAGTCTCTGCAGCCCTCGTTCCCCGGGGTGCAGTTCGCCGCCGTGGCGATCAAGGGAAACCGCGGCGCGGTTCGCCGGCTGATACGCACGCGGGGCCTCACGCTGCCGGTGGGAATCGACACCGACGGCGTGCTCGTGGCTCTCTACAAAGTGGCGAGCTGCCCGCAGGTGACGCTGGCCTACCCGGGCGGCGTCGTCCAGAGCCGGCCGCTGCTGGCGCGCCCGTCCTACGCCACGCTGCGGGCGCGGGTGAGCGAGCTGGTCGCCGCGTCACGCGCGCGCGGCTGGAGGCCCTCGCCCGCCCCAACGGCCCGACCCGCCCCACCGGGATGAGCCCGCCCCGGCGACCCGCCGCAGGCCCGGAGGCTCCGGTGGCGCGACCGGAGCCCGTCTCGGGATGGCGATCGCGTGAGCTCGAGGAGGAGCTGCCCGGGCTGCGGATGCTGCACGTCGAGGTGGAGGTGGGCAGGCACGGATCGCTCACGGGCGCTTCGCCCGCCGACGTGCGGGCGCGCCTCCGTGAGCTCTCGAGCAGGTTCCGCGGTGCCCGCGCCGTCGGGCTGCGGCGGGAGCCCGTCCCCGCGGCGTACCGCGTCTTCTTTCGCCACATAGGCCTGGATCCCGACGTCGCTCGCACCCCGATCGAGGACGCGGTGCTCGAGCGCATGTTGCGAGGCGGCTTCCTCAGCTCGGGGCTGCTCGACGACGTGCTGCTGATCGCGCTGCTCGACACGGGCGTGCCGGTGTGGGCGCTCGACACGGAGTCACTCGACGGCCCGCTCGGCGTCCGGGCGAGCCGCGAGGGCGAGCGGCTCGGGCGCTCGCGCCAGGCGTCGCTGCTGCCGGAGGGGCGCCTCGTCGTCTCCGACGCCTCGGACGCGCTCGCGATCCTCTTCGGCGAGGTCGCCCGCGGCCATCGCCCCGGTGCCCGCTGCCGCCGTGTCACGGTCTTCTCCATCCAGGTGGCCGGGGTCCCCGCGCTGTACGTCGAAGAGGCGCTCTGGATCTGCCGGCTGGCGCTCGAGCAGCCCTGACTCGCTGGTAGAATCGGCCCCTCGGCCGCACCGCGAGGAGGCCCATGACGCACCGCGAGCAGGCACTCATCGATCACGCCGGCCACGGCGAGCAGGACGCGGCTCGTCTGGACGACGGGCGCTCTCCGGTCCGCGTCGAGGAGCTCGAGCGCCAGGGCGAGCGCGCCGCGCGCGCCTCGCTGCGCACGCAGATCGCGAAGCTGGAGCGCGAGCTCTCGGCGATCGTCGCCGAGACGTTTCCCCACATCGCGCCGGTACCGGCGGAGGAGGCCGCGCTACCCGGGCCGTGCCTGCCGAGCCTCGAGCAGCTCGAGCGCTCGCGCGACCGGCTCGCCGGCCGCGTCCAGGACCTCCGCCGCCGCGCCGCCGAACGGCTGGAGCACGAGCGCCGCGCCCGCGAGCAGCTCGAGAGGATGAAACTCGAGCCGGGGCGCTACAAGTTCGTGCGCCTGCCGGTCAGCGATCTCGGCCTCGGCGGCTGCGGCGTGTGGGAGGTTCGCCCCCGGCTGGGCATCATCGGGATGCTGGCCGGCTGGTGGCAGGTCAAGCTCTCGTCAGGCTGTCCGTTAGCCATGGGGTCGCGCCCCAGGCGCGGCCCCTCTCGGCGCAGCAGCTCAGCAGCTCCGCCAGCGTGCGTCGCTGACGGTCGGTCATCGAGCCGATCGTCTTCTTCTCGGACATCGGGATCTGCGAGAGGAACTTGCGGCAGCGGGTCTGTCCCCAGCGACGCTGGCTCATCAGCAGGTCGGCCACCGCCATGCTCTCCGCCTCCCAGGGGCATTGGAGGATCACGTCGCCCGCATCGAGCTCGCCGGTGTTCACGCGGCGCTTGAGATCCGCGCGGGCGAGACGAACCTGGTTGGCGCGTTCGAGGGCGCGCATGTACTGCGGGCTGGCAGGGGCAACCGTCGCTGTCGCGTTCATCTGGGCACACTCCCCGTTGCCAGCCGCGAGCGCCGCGGCCGGCAACATGCTGTTGGGTTGACGAGTTCGCGCTGGCAGTGGCCGTGCGGGGTCATCCACGAGCCATCGCGGCTGGTCCCCGTAACATCATTCCTGTCTCCCGACGGCTGATGGGGGGTGAGCCCGAACGGTCATGCAGAGCGCTCCTGGAAGCTACGTGAGCGCGGCCGCCGTGGTCAACCGCCGCGCGGCGCTTCGTGCGCTAGAAGCGACCTTTTTTGTTGCCCGGGCGACTTGTGAAGAAATGGACAAGTCGACGCCGCCGCAGCGGCGGGAGCCTCAGCTCGGCTCGGGGCCGGGAAGCGGCCCGTGCTGGGACTCGAAATCGCGCTTGACACACTCGAAGACGCCCAGGGCGCGGTCCAGCGTGGGGCGGTCGTGGGTGGCCATCACGCTGGTGCGCAGCAGCGCCCCAGCCGGCGGGACGGCGGGATGCAGCGCGCAGTTGGTGAACACGCCGCCGTCGTAGAGAGCGCGCCAGAGCAGCGCCGCCTTCCAGTCGTCGCCGACCATCACCGGGACGATCGGCGTGCGGACGACCGCCGTCGCGGCGTCCTGGCCGGGGCCGAGTCGCACGGGCGTGCCGCTCAGAACCCTGAAGCCGAGCGCGTCGAGCCCCTCGGCGAGGTAGGCGGCGTGCTCGAGCACGTCCGCCAACAGCTGCGGGCCCTCGTCGGAGCGCACGATGCGAAGAGCGGCCAGAGCGGCCCCGAGCGCCGCGGGCACCGCCGAGGCGGTGAACAGGAACGCGCGCGAGGAGACACGCAGGTACTCGATGACCTCCGCCGGCCCGGCGACGAACCCGCCGCATGCGGCCAGCGACTTCGAGAAGGTCCCCATCCGCAGGTCGACCCGGTCCTCGACACCGAGAAGCTCGGCGGTGCCGGCGCCCCGCGCTCCCAGCACTCCGGCCCCGTGGGCCTCGTCGACCATCAGCCGCGCTCCGTAGCGCGAGCACAGCTCCACGATGTCCACCAGCGGCGCCACGTCGCCCTCCATCGAGAAGACCCCGTCGATGACGACCAGACAGCCGCCGCCGTCCTCGACCGCGCGGCTGAGCGCGCGCTCGAGCTTGTCCATGCGGTTGTGCCGGAACGGGCGCATCTTGGCTCGCGAGAGCAGCACGCCGTCCAGGATCGAGGCGTGGTCGGCGGAGTCGACGATCACCGTGTCGCCTGGCTCGAGCAGCGTGCCGAGCGTCCCCACGTTGGCCTGGTGGCCGGTCGTGAAGACGATCGCATCCTCCGCGTCCATCCAGTCCGCCAGCTCGCGCTCGAGCTCGAGATGGAGCGGGGTGGTGCCGTTCAGCAGGCGCGAGCCCGTGAGCCCGGTGCCGTATCGCGCCAGGGCGTCGCGGGCTCCCTGCATCACCCGCTCGTCACCCGTCAGCCCCAGGTAGTTGTTCGATGCCAGCATGATCCGCGGCATCCCTTCCATCTCGACGACCGGCATGGCGGGTGACTCGACGGTGCGGAAGTACGGCATCAGGTCCGCCTCGCGGGCGGCGCGCAGGATCTCCTCGCGCTCGTGGCCGCGGACCTTGGCGAAGACGTCGATGGAAGTTGGCATGTAGGGTGGCGCCGCGATGGCGGTGGAAGTCAGGCCGGTCTCCGGCGGCAGGGATCTGAGGCGCTTCATCGACCTCCCGTTCCGCCTGCATGCTAACCACCCGCTGTGGGTGCCCCCGCTCAGGCTCGAGCGCCGGCTGTTCCTGAACCGGCGCCTGAACGCCTTCTTCAGCCACGGCGAGGCGGAGTACTTCCTCGCACACCGGGACGGTCGCGTGGTCGGCCGCGTGACCGCGCAGATCAACCATGCGTTCAACGACTTCCAGGACAAGCGCTGGGGCTGGTTCGGCTTCCTCGAGCTGGAGGACGACGAGGAGGTCGCCGGGGCGCTGCTCGACGCCGCCGCCGGCTGGCTGTCGGCGCGCGGCAGCGAGCGGATGGTGGGGCCCGCCGACTTCTCGATGAACGACGAGAGCGGCGTCCTGATCGAGGGCTTCGACCTGCCCCCGATGATCCGCCAGCCGTGGCACCCGCCCTACTACCAGCGGCTGATGGAGGCGGCGGGCATGTCGAAGGCGATGGACCTGCTGATGTGGAACCTCGAGGTGTCCGACCGCGCGAAGGTGCTGCCGGTCATCTTCGAGCTCGCCGAGAAGGTGGAGAGCGAGCACGGCATCAGGGTTCGCCCGATGCGCCGGCGCCAGCTGCGCCGCGATCTGGACGCCTTCGCCGAGGTCTACAACGCGGCCTGGTCGGAGAACTGGGACTTCGTGCCGTACTCCAAGAAGGACCTGGACGCCTATGCCCAGGAGCTGCAGCTCGTCTTCGACAAGCACTGGTTCATGATCGCCGAGCGCGTCGACACGGGCGAGGTGGTGGGCATGGCGATGACCATCCCTGACATAAACCAGGTGCTCCGGAGGATGAAGGGCCGGATCCTGCCGCTCGGCTGGTGGTACTTCCTGCGAAAGGGACGCACCATCGATCGCGTCCGCGTCGGCTTTCTCGGGGTCAAGCCCGAGTACCAGCACACAGGCGTGGCCGCCAAGCTGTACGTCGAGCACTTCAACGCCGCGGCCGTCCGTCCGCAGGACGGCGGTGAGATGGGCTGGATCCTCGAGACCAACACGGCGATGAACCGCGGCATGGAAGCGATGGGCGGCCGGATCGTCAAGCGCTTCCGGATGTACGAGCGCATGCTGTAGAAGCGGTCTGCGGCGCCCTTTACACTCCGTGGATGAGCCAGCCGAGCGACCCCGCCGCGCCCGGGGACCGAGAGCCGCGGGCTGCTCCCGGGGACACCGAGGAGATCGACGCCCTACCCGTGCTCGCCGAGAGCGAGACCGTGATCGACGCGCGCCGGACGGCGGGCCAGCTGGGCGATCGGCGCTCGGGTCCCGCGATGATCCCCGCGGTTCAGGCGGCAGCGGTGGCCGCAGGGGGCTTCGTCGCCGGTGCGGCCGTCGTCGGCCTCGTGCACCGGCGCCAGCGACGTGCCGCAATGCTGCCGAAGGGTCGCCGGGCGACGGCCGAGCTCGCCCGGGCCGGTCGCCGCGGCCGCCGCTCGACCAGGGCGGTCGAGCTCGTCCAGATCGTGGGCAGCCGCTCGCTCCTCGTGGACGTGCACCTGCTCGGCACCCCCGGCACCGACGGCTGAGGCGTCGACGTCAGGAGCGGTCGCGGTCGCGGTCGCGCTCGACGAGCAGCGCGAACGTGGGGCAGGCGCGGGCAGCCATGATCGCGTGCTCGAGCTCCGCACCGTGCAGCGGGGCCTCGTCGATCACGGGGTAGCCCCACTCGTCGAGCGTGATCCGCTCGGGCAGTAGCTCGGCGCACATGCCGTGCGCCTCGCAGGCGATCGGGTTGACGCGGAGCCGATGGCTCATCGTCCACCCACCCGGATGAACGAGCGTCGCGGCGGGTCGGGCGGCACCGGCCGGCTCGGAAGCGGCAGCTCGCCGGGGCGCCCGCACAGCTCGCAGGGGCCATGGCGGGCGTGGTCGGCGAACTCGGCGTGAAAGACTTCCAGGCCGCTGAGCAGGACGTTCACGGCCCCGTCGGGATGGCGGCAGGCGCCACGGCCCAGGACGAGCGAGGCGATCCGTTCGACCCGCTGTGCGGCTCGTCCGCCACCGTCACCACGGCCCAGCTCCTCGATCCCGGCCGCGAGGGCGTCGAGCCCGTGCACGCAGGGACCGCACTGGCCGGCGCTCTGGTCGGAGAGCCAGCGCGCCAGGCGTGCCGTCTCGGCGACCGGGCAGGTCTCCTCCGACAGGAGCAGCACGACTCCGGCTCCGAGCGTGGCCCCGTGGGCCGCGAGGTGTTCGTTCGACAGCGCGATCCCGCGGAGCAGCTCCGCGCCGATCCAGGAGCCGGCATAGCCGCCGATCAACGCTCCCCGCACGCCGGCCGTCGTACCACCGCCGGCGTCGATCAACGAGGAGAGCGAAGCGCCGTGTTCGATCTCGTACACGCCCGGATGGGCCACCGGACCCGCGAGCGTCACCAGTGCAGAGCCAGGCTGCGCCGGCGTCCCGAGCTGCCGGAACCACGGCGCTCCGTGGCGCGCGATCAATGCCACGTGGGCGAGGGTCTCGGCGTTGTTGACGAGCGTGGGGCGGCGGCGCAGACCGTGCTCGAACGGCATCGGCGGCGTGAACAGCGGCTTGGCGGGGCCGCCGCCCGCGTAGTTGATCAGCGCCGTCTCCTGGCCGGCGACGTAGTGGCCGGGGACGCCGATGAGCCGCACGTGCGCGATCCGCTCGAGGGCGGCGTACTCCTCCGCGTCGGCCCGTTCGGCGAGCGCCGCGCCGAGGCAGTCGAGCGCCGCCTGCGCCGGCTCGCCGACGCAGATGACCAGCTCGTCCGCTCCGACCGCCCGAGCGGCGAGCAGGCCGCCGTCGAGCACCAGGTGGGGGAGCGCCTCGAGCAGCGTGCGGTCCTTGAGGCTCGCGGGCTCGGCCTCCGCGGCGTTGAGGATGACCGTCGCCCGGCCACGCGAGCCGGCCACTGCACGCATCTTGGCCGCCGTCGGGAAAGCCGCTCCACCGCGGCCGAGCAGCCCCGAGCGCTCGACCTCTTCGATCAGCAGCTCCGCGTGCTCGCGATCGTCCCTGCGACCCCGTCCCCGCACGATCGGAGGGCCGCCGTGGACCGCCAGGTGCTCGTCGAGCGCCATCGCGCCCTCTGCAGGGATGCCCGCGAGCAGCCTTGGAAGAGCGGGGGGCTGCGAGGGTGCGGGCGCTCCGCCGGCCGGGGTCGTCGCGGACGATGCGCTCATCGGTTGGCTCCGCCCGTATGCGCGCTGCCGGCGGCGTGCGGCAGCAGGGAGGCGGGCGTCCCGGAGCGCCGCGCCCATTCCGATCCGAGCGGGCCCGCCGGCAGCCAGATCAGCAGGAACAGGGAGAAGGCCGCGGCTGCCCCCAGGGCGGCGCCGCGGCGCGCCCCGAACCCCGGCCGGCCGCCGACCACCCGCGCCACCACCGCCGCCACGACGATCGCAAGGCAGGCGATGCTGAGGATCAGAAGCCAGCCGCCGCTCTTGACGTCGCTCCCCGTGCCGAACCCGTGCAGGAGCGCGATCGGCCAGCTGGCATACGTCAGCCAGTGGATCGCCCGCCAGCGCGCGAAGCCGATCCGCTGGCGCAGCAGGCTCGTGATCATCACCGCGAGCAGCAGGTCGAAGGCGACCGCGCCGAGCCCCAGCCAGAACGCACGGTAGCTGCCGGTGAACGGGATGACGGCGTCGAGCAGGGAGATCGGCGCGAAGCCGTCGAGCACGGAGGTGAGGATGTGCAGCACGAGGAACACCATCGCGAGCAGCGATACGTTCCGGTGAAGCGAGTCGACCACGAAGCGGGGCCAGCGAGGGCTGGTCCAGCGCTGGACGTCGGCCACGCCGAGCGCCACGGCGAGGGTGAGCAAGAGCAGCGACACGGCGCCTGTCGATCGCGTGAGGTACCAGTAGAGGCTGGGTCCCGCGGCGCCCAGGGGCGAGGTCATCCCGCTCCCGGCTCCGCGGAGTCGGACGAGGGCCAGTCCCCGATCGTGGTCACGTTCCCGTCCCAGTCGACGAGCCGGGCGGGCAGCTCCGTGCCGGCCAGCCATCGCGGGGCGCGGCCGGCGCGCACCAGCGCGGCGGTGCTCGCGATGTTCGCATCGGTGCAGCTCTCGGCGGCGACGCTCGCGGTGCGCCAGGTCCCGCGCACGGGCTCCCCCGTGCCGGGGTCGATGATGTGATGCATGGAGCGGCCCGTGTGGGCCCAGCGCCGCACCGCGGTGCTCGACGTGGCGAGTCCACCGGAGCGGATCGAGACCAGCTGGCCGGGCGCCGAGGAGCCGCCGCGGTGATCGTCGGTGACGAGGATCCGCCAGCCGCCCGCCGGAGCGGGTCCCGAGGTGGCGATGTCGCCGCCGAGGCTGAGGAGCACGCCGCAGGCGCCGGCCTGCGAGCCGGCGCGAGCCGCGCGGTCGGCCACCCACGCCTTCGCGGTCGCGCCGAGATCGAGCCGCACTCCGCGAGGCACCCGCACCGAGCCGCTCGCGCGGTCGACCAGGACTCCCTTCCAGCCCGCGCGGACCCTCGCCACGACCACTCGGGGAGACGGCGGGCGCCGCGGCGGCGTCCCGGTCACCGGGGAGCGAGCGAGCAGCTGCCAATCGCGGTCGTAGCCGGCCAGCTCGATCGCGCGTCCGAGCGTGGGGTCCACGTCGCCGTCCGTCAGCTCGGCGGCGCGCAGCGCGACCTCGAGCGCCTCGAGCAGGATCTCGCTCACAGGCACGGCGTGGCCGGCGTGCGCGTTCACGCGCGTGAGCTCGGAGTCCGCGCGAAAGCGGCTGCACGCGCGGTCCACCGCGGCGAGCTCCCGCTCGACCGCGAGGCGCACAGCCGCGAGCGCAGAAGCGTCGGTGGCGCGGAGCACCGCGCTCGTGCCGAGAGCCTCCCAGCTCGCGCCGGCCGGCTCGGGCCCGGTGGCCGCGAGCACCTCCATCTCAGGACCCTCCGGAGACCACCGGCCCCGAGCTTTCCGGCGCGGGTTCACTGGACTGTTCGGGCGCCGGCTGAGGGGTTTCCTGTGACTGCTGGGCTTCGGGCGCCGGAGTCGACTGGTGCGCTTCCTGAGAGGGGGCCGGTTCCTGCGAGGGGGCCGGTTCGGATGGCGGCGAGGAGGCTTCCGGGGCTTTCGCGGGCGGCGCAAGCGGTTTCGCGGATTTCTTCGCGGCGGCGCCGCGGTGTTTCACGGCGCTTCGCTTGTTCGCGGACGAGGACTTGATCGTCTTGCCGGGGAAGGCGTTCGCGGCGACGTCCGAGAGCACCGCGGTGACGGCCAGCGAGCCGGCGATCATCCAGCGATTGACACGCCGGAGCCTGCCGAGCGCCGCGTCGCGTGTGTGAGTTGTGTGAGAAGGGTGAGAGCCCATGACGATGTGAGAGTTACCCCGAAAGCGATCAGCCGTGGTGGTGACCGAAAGCGCCGGAGGAATGAAGCCAGGCGCCGAACTGGGGAATTGTCAGCACGGCGAGCACCGCGCCTGCCACGACGGCACCCGCGACGGCCATGAGCCGTCCGTTGCGACCTGGTACCGCCTCACCGAGGCTCGCAGACCCGCCGAAGTCGCCGCGCAGCGCGCGGGGGAGCGCCGTGAGGTGCCCGAGCAGGTGCAAGCCGGTGAACCCGGCCCACACGAAGAAGCTGATCTTGTGAATCGGGAGCAGGGCGTCTCGCGAGGAGGGTCCGGCGAACAGCAGCGCGACTCCGGTTGCGAGCACGACCACGGTCGAGGCGACCACGAAGGGCGCGATCACCCGCAACGGCGCGGGAGGGGGACCCTTGCGCCGGTAGACGAGGTCGCCCGTGTAGTAGCGCACGAAGCGGTAGCCCGTGGTCGCGAGCTTGAGCGCAACGGGGCCGATCAACATCGTTCCCACGAAGAAGTGCACCGACAGGAGCGGTCGCAGCTGGATGAGGGTGACACCGACGACGGCCAGCGGGATCAGCAGCACGCTGCCGGCGAGGGCCGTCAACCGCTCGTTGCCGGCCGTCGGCTCCGCGACCCCGACGGCCTCGCCCGGCGCCGGGACTCGTACGTCGATAGGTGACTGCGAGCGAACTGACCCGTGCTGGTCCACAGCCATGCGAGAAGTGTGCACAAGATCGGTAAGGATCCGGTAACAGGTGCATGAGAGATCTCATGGGAAGATCGGGCAGGAAAGAGGGCCCGCGCATCGATGCCTATCCTTCTCACATGGACAGCGCCGTGGACTCCGACACGCACGATGCGGCCCCGATTCCCTCGACGGGGGCGCAGGAGGAGCCGCTCGGCAGCGCGAGCGTGCTCCTGATCGAGGACGAGCCGGGGATCGTCGACTTCGTCAGGCGCGGACTCGAGGCCGAGGGCTTCGAGGTGCAGGCCGCGCTGGATGGCGTCGAAGGCGAGCACGCGGCGCTCACCGGCCGCTTCGACGCGATCATCCTGGACCTCATGCTTCCGGGCCGCGACGGCCTCGACATCCTCGGCTCGATCCGTCGCACCACGCCGAGCGTCCCGGTCATCGTGCTGACCGCGCGGGGCGAGCTGGAGGACCGTGTCGCGGGCCTCGATGCCGGAGCCGCGGACTACCTGGTCAAGCCGTTCTCCCTGGCCGAGCTGGTGGCCCGGGTGCGCGCCCAGCTGCGTGTCATCGCGCATGCGTCGGTCAGCACGCTCCAGGGAGAGGACATCGAGGTCGACCTGCTCAGCCGCAAGGTGCTCCGCGCCGGCCGGCCGGTTCAGCTCTCGACCACCGAGTTCGAGCTGCTGGTCTACCTCCTGCGTCACCAGGGCCGGGTCGTCTCACGTGAGCAGATCCTCGGCTCGGTGTGGGGCTACGAGCACGATCCGGCCACCAACGTCGTCGACGTCTACGTGGGCTACCTGCGCCGCAAGCTGGGGCGCCCGAGCAACCCGGCTCCGATCTTCACGGTCCGCGCCGTGGGATACAGGCTGGGACGCGCGAGCTGATCGCGATGCGGCTCAGGCCGACCGCGGCCGTGCGGCGCCTCACCCCATCGGGTCTGCGCTGGCGGCTGGCGGCCTGGGTGGCCCTCGTCACGCTCCTCAGCACCGGCATCACCTTCGTCGTCGTCTACCGCGGGACGGGATCCCAGCTGCGCCGCCAGATCGACCAGGAGCTCGCGGGAGACGCCGGCGAGCTCGCCCACAACCTCATGCTCGCCAACACCGACTCGAGCAGGGGCCTCTCCGAAGCGGCCACGAGATACGTGCGCGACCAGCCGTTCAGCGCCAGCTCGACGCTCCTGTTCGCGCTGGTACCGGGACAGCCGATCAGCACCAACCGGCCCGAGCTGTTCTCGAGCGCCGTTCCCGACCGTGGCGAGTCGAGCGCCGCCCAGGCCGGCGAGAACGCGTCGGCCGCGACGCTGTTCGCGGCGGCGGACGGCTACTCGACGGTCCGCCTTCCGGACGTCGGCAAGCTGCGCCTGCTCAAACGGCGCGTCGTCGCGCCGGGAGCCCGGAGCGTGACCATCGGGGTGGGCGAGCCGTTGGCCAACGTCGAGCACGCCGAGAACGGCGTGGCGAGCGCGTACATCCTCGCCGCGATCCTCGCCCTCGCGGGCGCGATCTTCGCCGCCTACCTCGTCGGCGTTCGCGTGTCGCGTCCGCTGCGCCGGATGGCGGCCGTTGCCGCCCGGGTCGACGCCGGCGACCTGCACCCGCGGATCCACAACGTCGGCGTCCAGGGCGACGAGGTCAAGGTCCTGGCAGATGCCTTCAACCACATGCTCGACCGGCTCACCGACGCCTTCGCCGACCAGCGTGCCTTCGTCGCCGACGCCTCGCACGAGCTGCGAACGCCGCTGACGGTGATCCGCGGCCAGCTCGAAGTGCTCGCCACCCAGAGCGATCCCTCCTCGGAGGAGGTGCGCCGCGTCGAGCGGCTGGTGCAGGCGGAGATCGCGAGGATCAGCCGCCTCGTCGACGATCTGCTGCTGCTGGCGAAGGCCGAGCAGACGCAGTTCCTGCGGATCGAGTGGATCGACGTCCCAGGCTTCGTGCGCGAGCTGTGGGACGGCATGAGCCTGCTGGCGGAGCGGCGATTCGAGCTCGGGCCGGTCCCCACCGGGACGCTGCGCGCCGATCCGGACCGCCTCGCCCAGGCGCTGCGCAACCTCGTCGGCAACGCCATCGATCACACCGCGCCGGCGGGCGGCCTCGTGAGGATGCGGGTCGAGCGCGCAGCGGGCGAACGGATCCGCTTCATCGTCGAGGACGACGGTCCCGGAATCCCGCCGGGCCAGCGCGAGCGCGTCTTCCACCGCTTCCACCGGATCGACGGCCCGCGCAGCCGGGCGAGCAGCGGAACGGGCCTCGGCCTCGCGATCGTGCGCGCGATCACCGACTCCCACGGTGGCACGGTCAAGGCCGGCGAGTCGCCGGAGGGGGGCGCGAGCATCGTGCTCGAGCTTCCCGGCTTCGCGCCCGCATACGTCGACGAGCTGGTGGCCGCGTCCGCGGCGCCGCCGTCCGAGGAGGGCCTGCGGACGCCGGAGACCTCGCCCGATCAGCCGCTGACGGGAACGCGGTAACGGCGGGTGCGCGGCTCCTGCTCGAGCAGGCCGACCGCGAGCAGCGTCGTCATGTAGCGGTGCGTCGTGCTGGGGCTCATGCCCAGCCTTTCGGCGATGTCCGAGACAGCCAGCGAGCCCCCGTCGGCGGGGAAGCAGGCGAGGACGAGCAGGCCGAGCAGCAGCGACCGCGAGAGCCGCGGGCTCTCCGACAGCGCGCGGTACTTCGAAGCCAGGGCCGCCTGGTCGCCCATCCCGCGCAGCAGCCCGGACACGCCGTCTTCGCCGGACGCCTCGCGGACCACCTGGTCCACCTGTGCTCGCGTTAGCTCTATAGAGATTGCCCTTTCGGTCATCGAGATCTGCCGCATGGACGGCAAGCGCACGCGCCGAGCCCCCTCGGCAATCGTCCGCTCGGTAGCGAGACGGACGCGGAAACCGGACGGTCCATGGCCTCCTCGGCGATGCCCCATCCAGGCCGCGGCTTGATCATACCGTCGGGGACTGTGTGCGGCAAGTCAAAAGTGCGAATACGCGAACGGGCGCGCTGACGCCTCGAGTCAGGGCACGATCACGGCCGCGCCGGTGAAGCGCCCGGCGCGCAGGTCCTCGAGTGCCGCGTTGGTGTCCTCGAGCGCGTAGGTGCTCACCCGGGTGCTCACCGGCACCCGGGGCGCCAGCGCCAGCATCTCCTCGCCGTCGAGCCGTGTGAGGTTGGCGACCGAGCGGACCGCCCGCTCCTGCCAGAGGATGCTGTAGGGGAAGCCCGGGATGTCGCTCATGTGGATGCCGGCGCAGACCACCGTGCCGCCCGGTGCCAGAGCGCGCAGGGCGGCCGGTACGAGCGCTCCGACCGGCGCGAAGATGATCGCGGCGTCGAGCAGCTCGGGTGGAGCGTCGTCGGAGCCGCCCGCCCATACGGCGCCCAGCTCGAGCGCGAAGTCCTGCGCGGCGCGATCGCCGGCTCGGGTGAACGCGTACACCTCGCGGCCCTGCCAGCGGCAGACCTGCACGAGGATGTGGGCGGAGTCGCCGAAGCCGTAGAAGCCGATCCGGCGCGCCTCGCCGCACATGCGCAGCGCCCTGTAGCCAATCAGGCCGGCGCACATCAGCGGCGCGGCCTGCTCGTTCGTGTAGGCGGGCGGGATCGCCAGGCAGAAGCGGGCGTCGGCGACCGTGTGCTCGGCGAAGCCGCCGTCGATGTCGCGTCCCGTGAACCTCGCGTTCGGGCACAGGTTCTCCCGTCCGCTGAGGCAGTACTCGCAGGTGCCGTCCACCCAGCCGAGCCACGGCACGCCGATCCGCCTGCCCGGCTCGAAGCCCTCGGCCACACCCTCGCCGACCTCCTGCACCTCGCCGACGATCATGTGCCCGAGGATCCGCGGGGGGTGCGGTATGTCCACCTCGCCGTCGACAAGGTGCAGGTCGGTACGGCAGACGCCGCATGCCAGCACCCTGATGAGCAGCTGGCCCCCGCCGGGCTCGGGGATCGCTCGCTCCTCCATCCGCAGCGGCTGACCCACCTCGTGGAAGACCATCGCGCGCATCTCTGCCTATCCGAAGAAGAGCTCCGCTGTCTCGTACAGCTTCGGGTCGAGCAGCTTCGGCTCGCGCAGCGCCTCCTCGAGGTCGACCGTTACCACGTCCGTGCCGCGGAGGGCCACCATCCTGCCGAACCGCCCCGCCTCGACGGCCTCCATCGCGGCCACCCCGAAGCGCGTGGCCAGCACGCGGTCGTAGGCGACCGGCGTGCCGCCGCGCTGCACGTGACCGAGGATCGTGACGCGGCTCTCGAACCCCGTCCGTCGCTCGATCTCGCGCTCGAGCGTCACGCCGATACCGCCCAGCCGCGGATGGCCGAAGGCGTCGGTCTCCGTGCCGTCATGGGTCTCGAGCCTGCCGTCGACGGGTGTGGCGCCCTCGGCGACGACGACTATCGAGAAGCTCAGGCCGGCGGCGTGGCGGCGGCGCAGGTGCTGGACGACCTGTCCGACGTCGAACGGCCGCTCCGGCACGAGGATGGCGTCCGCGCCACCGGCGATGCCGGCTGCCGTCGCGATCCAGCCGGCGTGCCTGCCCATCACCTCGACGACCATCACGCGGTTGTGGGACTCCGCCGTCGTGTGCAGGCGGTCGATCGCGTCGGTGACGATCTGGACGGCGGTCTGGAAGCCGAAGGTGACGTCGGTGCCGCCGAGGTCGTTGTCGATCGTCTTCGGAACGCCCACGATCGGGACGCCGTCGCGATGCAGCCGCAGCGCCACGCCGAGCGTGTCCTCGCCGCCGATCGGGACCAGCGCGTCGACGCCGCGCGCCTCGAGCGTTCCGCGCACCGCCGCCGTCCCGTCCCTGTCACCGGCATACGGGTTGGTGCGCGAGGTGCCGAGGATCGTGCCTCCGCGCGGGAGGATGCCCGCGGTGCTCTCGCGCGTGAGCTCGACCGCCTCGTTGTCGAGCACCCCCGCCCATCCGTGCAGGAAGCCGACGAAGTCGTAGCCGCCGTCTGCGAGGCCGCGCCGGACGACGGCGCGGATCACCGCGTTCAGCCCAGGGCAGTCGCCGCCTCCGGTCAGCAGGCCGATCCGCGTGCGCCCTGGAGCGCGCTCGCCCGCGGCCGCGGCCATGCTCAGATGCCCTGCCCCGGCAGGAACTCGTTGCTGAACGGGGGCAGGCCCGCGTTGGGGTCGTGTGCCACCAGCCTGTGCGAGAGCATCCAGCTGCCGAATGCCGCCCAGGCGGAGGGTTCCTGCCAGCCGAAGGGCTTGGAGGCGTCGGCCGGCTGGGTGGCGGGAAGGGTCTGCCTGATCGATTCGAGCTGGAGCTTCGCTTCCAGCGACGGGTTGGCGCTCGTGAGCAGGGCGGTGGCGGCGGACGGGTCGGCTCGCACCTCCTTCTCCCCGCGGGTGAGAGCCTGCATGAAGGCCCGCAGATCCTGCCCGCGCGTGCGGGCCTCCTGCTCGCGCACTACGACCACGAGCTCATCGTAGACGGGGACCCCTGCCCGGTCCACGGGGATCACCACCGGGTGCTTGTGCGCCAGCCGCAGCTGGACACCCTCGTAGTTCCAGAAGCCGCCGAGCGTCGCGTCCACCCGGCCGGCAAGCATCGCCGGCACGAGGTTGAAGCCGACGTTGACTTCGTGCACCGAGCTCGGGTTGACGCCGGCGCTCTGGAGCGCCGTCCGCAGCTCCGCCGCCTGGTAGGGGATGCCGGCCGTGCCGACGTGCTTGCGCGCCAGATCCGAGACCCGCGCGACGTGCCTGCCGGGCAGCGCGATGATCGACGTGAGCGGGCGCTGGACGAGGGCGCCGATCGAGACGAGCTTCAGGCCCTGGTCCCGCGCGAGGAGCACCTCGGGCTCATACGAGATCGCCATGTCGACGCGCCCCGCGGCCAGCAGCTTCAGCGGTTCGGCCGGGTCGGCCGGCGCCTGTGGGCGGACGTCGAGCCCCGCCGCGCGGAAGTCGCCATGGCCGATCGCGGAGTACAGCGCCGCATGATCGGCGTTGGGGAAGAAGTCCAGCATCACGGTGAAGGGCTTGGTCGCCGGCGCGGACAGCGCGTCCTGCTTGGTGCCGCAGGCCGCGAGTGCGATGGCGCAGGCCGCCGCTGCCGCTGCCACCCCGAGGAGGCGTGCCGGCTTGGATCTGATCAAGGGGTATCTCCTTGTGGTCGGACGCTCCATGGCGCGAGCCGGCGCTCGACGAGCGCCAGAGCGTGGAAGCTCGCGATCGCGAAGACGAACAGGACGGCGGTGCCGGCGTAGGCGCGGGAGGTCTGGAAGTTGACGTCGGTGATGATCTCGCGTCCGAGCCCCGGATAGGCGCCGGAGGTGGGCGTGGTGGTCTCGGCGATGAACGCGCCGATCACCGCCACGGCAAGGGCGATCCTGGTTCCGCTGAGCGCCGCCGGGAGCGCGGCGGGAAGCTCGGCGAAGCGGAGCGCCTGCCAGCGGGTCGCGTCGAGTGTTCGCATCAGCTTGGACTGGTCGCGGTCGACGGCGGCGAGCGCATCGACGGTCGTCACCACGACCGGGAAGAAGCAGATCAGCGCGATCACGACCAGCTTGGGGAACAGCCCGAACCCCCACCAGAACACGAGCAGGACGCCGATCACGGGGATCGGCACGGCCTGCGATCCCACCGCCAGCGGATAGATCGCGCGCCGCAGCAGCGGCGACATGTGGATCGCGACGGCGAGCATGAAGCCCGCGGCCAGCGCCAGCCCGAGGCCGAGGACGACCTCCTCGGCGGTGACCGCGAAGTTCCTCCAGACGAGCCCGCCGTTGTGCCAGAGCGCTCCGGCCACGGCGTGCGGAGCAGGGAGCAGGTCGGGTTCGACGCCGGCGAGGTCGACGTAGAGCTCCCAGGCACCGAGCAGGGCGAATGCGAGCACGGTCGCCGGCAGCAGCCCTGTCAGGCGACGTCTCATCGCTCGCCGCCCCGCTGCAGCGCGATGAGCGCCTGCTCGCGCAGCGCGACGACGGCGGCGTCCGTGCGCGAGCGGGGGCGGCCCAGCTCGACGTCCAGCCCGGCGATCACCCGTCCCGGCCGCGGCGAGAGCACCGCCACCCGGTCGGCGAGCAGGATCGCCTCCTCGACGTCGTGGGTCACCAGGACGACGGTTCGCCCGCCGTCCTCCAGGGCGCCGTCCAGCCATTGCTGCATCTCGCCGCGCGTGATCGCGTCGAGTGCCCCGAACGGCTCGTCGAGGCAGAGCACCGGCTTGCCCGAGAGCAGCGTGCGGACGAACGCCACGCGCTGGCGCATGCCGCCCGAGAGCTCGCTCGGCGCGACGCGCTCGAAGCCGTCGAGCCCGACCTCGGCGAACATGGCGGCCGCGCGCCTGCGCGCGGCGGCTCGCCCCACGCCGGCGATGCGGAGCGCCAGCGCGGCGTTGTCGACGGCGCTCAGCCACGGCAGCAGGAGGTCGCGCTGGGGCATCAGCGCCGCCGGCTCGCACGCGATCGTGCCGGTTTCCGGCGACTGCAGCCTGCAGAGCAGCTCGAGCAACGTGCTCTTGCCGCAGCCGCTCGGCCCGACGACGGCGAGCACGTCGCCCCGGCCGGCGCGCAGAGAGATGTGCTCGAGTACGGGCAGTCGCCTTCCGTCACGGCCGCTGTAGCCGTGGCTCACGTCGCTGATCACGACCCCATCGCCGGCGGCCGCCGCGGGCGACGGCGGCTTCGTGCGGGACTGCAGTTGGGTCGGCACTCCACTCCCTTCGCGGGCATTACCCCACAGGTTCTAAGGGTCGGCGCCGGGGGAGTCGTCTCCGAAGCGCCATCTCAGCCGGCTTTCCCGCCAGCCCCCCTGGTGTCTTCTGTTCTGGGCTGATGCTAGCGCGGGGCGGCGATCACGGGGCGGGTCAGCGCTCGCACGAAGTCCTCCAGCTGGGCGGTCGTCCAGCACTCGAAGGCCGTGCAGAACTCCTCGTAGGCCGCGATCACCGAGTCGCCGTAGTTCCAGTACAGGCGCGGCTCGGGGTTGAGCCAGAAGGTGCGCCCGGCACGCGCGGCGATCTGCGCGAACACGTCCGCGCGGGGGTCGCGCCCGTTGGTGCGGGCGTCGCCGAGCACGATCACGGTGGCGCGCGGGTGAAGATCATCCTCCACCTGCGTCAGGAACTCGGACCAGACGCGCCCGTAGTCGGTGTAGCCGGAGATGTCCGCGACGCCCGCGTCTCCGGCGATCCTCTCGCTGACCGCTTTGAAGTTGCGCTCGTGTTCGAAGATGTCGGTGACCTCCGAGATCCGCTCGATGAACACGAACGAGCGCATCTTGCGGAACGTGTCGTGCAGCGCATGCAGCACGGACAGGAAGAACACCGACGCGGAGGTGACGCTCGTGGAGACGTCGCACAGGACGTAGATCTCCGGGCGCCTGGGACGGCGCGGGCGGAACTTGAGCACGACCGGCACGCCGCCTGTCTGCAGCGACGCGCGCATCGTCCTTCGAACGTCGACGTGCGCGTGGCGGCGATGGCCGCGCGCCTGCAATCCCTGGGTGGCCAGCCGCCGGCGGAGCTGGGCGACGACGCGGTGGACCGCCGCGAGGTCGGCGAGCGGCCCGGAGGGCAGCGCGCGGTCGAGCTCGCCGAGCGGCCTGGCCGGGGGGAGACTCCCGGTGCGCTCGATCTGCGATCGCTCGAGCTCCCGGCGCAGCAGCGCCTCGAAGCGCCGCAGGGCCTCGCGGGGAAGGCCATCGCGGCGGGGATCTCCGGCTGGGAGATCCGGCTGCGGCTCGGCCCGCAGACCGAGCGCCCGCCGGATCCGCTGGACGTCCACGCCGATCACGCCGGAGCCCTCCTGCCGGCGGCCGAAGGCGGCGATCGCCATCCGCGCGAGGTCGCGCATCGCACCCTCGGATCCGTCGCGCAGCGCCGCGGCTATCTGCGCGCGCAGCGCGTCGAGCTCCTCCTCGGATAGCTCGCCGAGGTCGGCCTGGTGCTCCTCGTGCACCCCCTCCCGCGTGGCCGCCAGCTCGACCGCGCGGAAGAAGAAGCGGTCGAAGACGAGCTCGAAGACCCGGCGGTCCTCCTGGCTCTTGGCCAGAGTGGCGGCGAGTGCCTCCCGGAAGTCCTCCTCGCTCGTCCAGCTGATCTCCCGCAGGACCTCGAACGCGTCGAGCAGCTCGGAGGTGCCCACGGCGACGCCTTCGCGGCGCAGCTCCTCGCCGAGCTCGAGGATCCGGGCGGCGAGCCCTGTCTGCTCAGGCGACATCGGCGGACGGGCGGAGCTTCAGCCCCACGCGGTCGGCCACCACGTCCATGTCGGTCCGGTGCTTGACGATCACCGACATCGTCTCGGTGAACGTGTCGGCGTCGATGTCCTCGACGCCGAGCAGCAGCAGCGCTCGGGCCCAGTCGATCGACTCGGCGATCGACGGAGGCTTCTTGAGGTCCAGCGCCCGCACCATGCCGACGACCTCGACGAGCCTGCGCGCGACCGTCTCCGGCAGCTCGGGCGCGTGCAGGCGCACGATCTCGAGCTCGTGCTCGAGTGCGGGGTAGTCGAGCCACAGGTACAGGCAGCGGCGCTTCAGCGCCTCGGTCAGCTCTCGCGAGTTGTTCGAGGTGAGCAGCACCACGGGATGGGTCCGCGACTGCACCCTCCCGAGCTCGGGGATCGAGATCTGGAAGTCCGACAGGACCTCCAGCAGCATCGCCTCGAACTCCTGGTCGGTCTTGTCGATCTCGTCGATCAGCAGGACCACCGGCTGCTCGGAGGCGATCGCCGTCATGAGCGGCCGGGCCAGCAGGAACTCCTCGCCGAAGATGTCCTCCTGGACGGCGTCCCAGCCGGTGCCGGAGGCCTCCGCCTGGATCCGCAGCAGCTGCTTGCGGTAGTTCCACTCGTACAGCGCCTTGGCCTCATCGAGGCCCTCGTAGCACTGGAGGCGCACCAGCTCGCGCTGGAGGTACCTGGACAGCGCCTTCGCCAGCTCGGTCTTGCCCACGCCCGCGGGGCCCTCGACCAGCACCGGCTTGCCGAGCTTTGTGGCGAGGTAGGCGACGAGCGCCGTCGCCTCGCCCGGCAGGTAGCCCACCGCCCGCAGGCCCTCGGATACGTCTGCGACCGAGGAGGGCCCCGGAGAGGGTGGTGCGGCCATTCTCAGGTCAATGATAGGCGGCGCTCGCGGCAGCGTCCGGGCCCCGGCCGGCGGGCAGCGCGGCGCTCGCTGCAGCGTCCGGGCCCCGGCCGCCGGACAGGGCGGCGCGGCTCGGCCGCCTCGAGGGCGCGCGGCGCTATTCGCGCCGCGTCGGCGGATCCTCGAAGGAGAGCTGCTCGGGCGGCGCCGGCGGGTAGGGTGAGCGCTCGCGGGCGGGGACCGGCGCCGCCCTCGGCGGGCGCTGGCGCGGCTGCACCGCGGTGCCCTCGCCGAGATCCGGATCCGGGCTCCCGCGCCTCGGTGGCCGGCGCGTTCGCCGGGCGGGCGGTTCGGGGCGTTGCGCAGCGCGCATCCTCCAGCCTGCGTAGGCGAGCGCCCCGGCCGCCACGAAGGCAAGGAAGAAGCCCCATTCGATCCCGACCGGATAGCCGTGACCGGAGGGACGCGAGAAGACCCGGTAGAAGATCAGCAGCCCGGCCCAGGCTCCGGCGATCAGCACGATCGTGCCATCCCCGCCGGGAAGCTGGAACGAGCGGCCCTCTGCGCGGGCGAACAGCATCACGAGCACTCCCACGGCCACCAGGAAGACCGCTGCCTCGACGAACGACACGTCCCCGAAGGCGTTGATGCTGTGGGAGTAGATCGCGCCCGTCTTGCGATTGAGGCTCTGCAGGCCGTACCACGGGAAGAACATCGTCAGGAGCAGGGCCACGGCTGCGCCGGCGGCCAGATGCTGGTGCACGTCCATCTCGCGCCACGCGCGCGTGATCCGCGTCAGGGCCGACATTCTCGGGATCGCGTCGCGTGAGCAGTCACTCGCGGACTAGTCTAGGCCCGCGCCGGAGGGCTAGTGGGCGCGGACCACGAGCGTGCCGTTGGCGGTGGCGAAGTTCCCCGCCAGGTCGGTCGCCGACAGCGTCACGGTGAACGTCCCGCCCTTCGCGGGCGTCACCCAGAGGAGCTTCGGCCTGCCGCCCGCGACCGTCGCGCCGTTGGTCCACACGACCCGAGAGCCCTGCCGCACCGTCATGTGGACGGTGGAGATCTTCGACAGCGAGATCTGCACGCCGGCGCGCGTGCCGCCGCGCAGCGTCCTCGAGAGCAGCGCGAGCACCGGCGGGGTGCGGAGGTCCGCGCCGAAGCGCTGCGCGGTCGTGCAGTAGATCTGGTCGGCCGCGATCCCGGCGCCGCCGGCCGCGGCCGACGCGACGGCTCCAGCGTTCCGGGAGGCGGGGCTCGCGCCGACGCCCCCACCGGCGCCCGTGGACGGCGACGCCGGCGTGCCGGCCGGCGGGGCTGCGGTGGTCGTCGGTGGCGGGCTGCTCGGCGGGGGCGCGGCCGGAGTGAACGGCGGCCCCTTGCGCGTGCGGTCGCAGAGGTGCTGGAGGAATTCGGCCAGCAGTTCGTGGTAGTTGAGGCTCGATTCGCCGTACTGGTCGTACAGCGACCACGACCCGGTGTCGTAGTGGGGGACCTCGGCGCGCGCCTCGGCGTCGCCCGCTTCGAAGAGCTGAAGCCCGAGCGGGTCCTTGGTAATCGAGGCGTAGTCGTAGAGACCCACCAGCGCCTGGATGAAGCCGTTGAGGATCCGGTCGCCGGGGGCGTAGGTGTACTCGGCGTACAGCGCGCCGGCGGGCGTGTGTACCCGCACGCCGGCCGGTGTGCCGGTCTCGAAGATCCCCAGTGCCTGCTGTGCCGCGGCGAGGTACGCGGGGTCCTTGAACCGCGACCACGCGCGCGCGAGCACCTGCAGCGCGGTGCCCTGCGACAGGCCGCTGGTCCATGGCGGCAGGCCGCCGTCGAACTGGAAGAGGTACTCCCAGGCGATCCCCCCGGCGCGCCTGCTCGCAAGCGGAATCGCTTCGGAGAGCAGCTGGCGCAGGTTGGCGTTCTCATGGCCCGACAGGAAGTAGCCGTTGGCCGCTCCGAACGTCCCCAGCCACTGGATCTGGATCCCCTGGCCGGGGTAGTACTCCCACACGAGGTTGCTGCCGGGGAAGCTCACGCGCTCCCCGCCCGGCAGCAGCGGTTCGCGCGTCCACCACGCCCGGTTGCGTTCGAGGGTGAGGAACACCACCGGCAGCCGCGAGGCGTCCAGGCGCCCCGCCGCGGCCATCGCCGAGACGTTCGCGAGGACCGCGCCGAGCTCGCTCGCCCGCGTCCCGCTCAGCCGGCGCAGGGAGCGGCCGGCGGCGAGGTAGGTCGAGTAGTACTGGTGGCGGGCGGCTTCGGTTATCGCGCCGCTGCGCTGGAGGGCCGCGAGCACGGCCGTGACCGTGGGGCCCCGCCTGGCCGACGCATGGGCCCGGGCGTGGCGGCCGAGCGGCGGCAGCTGCAGGGAGGAGCCGGCGGCGGCGGATGCCGAGGGCGGCGTCAGCCCCGCGAGTGCGATGGCGCCCGCCAGGAGCAGCGGCAGGCGACTCGCGGCCACGGTGCTGATGCTACGCTCGATCGCCGCCCGGGCTGCAGTGACGGTTGCAGCGCGACGCCTCTGAAGTGAGAGCACACCTCCCGAACACATCCCCGCGCGGCGTAGTTGCGCGTGCCGCATCGGCGCGCGGTCGCGGAGCGGCCGCCGCCACGCTCGCCGCGGCCCTTCTGGCCTGGGGCCTCGGCGCCTGTGGAGGAGGCCGTCACGCGGCCGGCCGGAAGGCGGCCGTCGATCGCGCCCTCACGCCTACCACCCCGCTCGGCAGCGGGCGGCTGGACGCTCTGCTCACGCTCAAAATCGGGCGCCTGCAGGGCTCGCACGCGCGTCGCGAAGCCTTCCAGTTGCACTTGAGAGGTCCCTTCGAGAGCCTCGGAGCCTCCCGGCTTCCGCGCTTCGCGCTGGCCGTGCAGCAGCGCTCGGGACCTCCGCACGCCCAGACCCTGCGCGCCACCGCGACCTCGACCGGAACGCAGCTGTTCATCGGCTTCCGCGGGCAGCAGTTCCTCGCGCCCGCCTCCACGGTGCGCGCCCTCCGTCAGGGGTTCGCCGAGGCGGCCGGGCAAGCCTCTCCGCAGGGCTCATCGACTGCGCTCGGCCTCGATCCCGGCAGGTGGCTCTCGCACCCGACGGTGTCGGGCTCCTGGCGGATCGGCGGCGTCGAGACCGTCCACGTGGTCTCCGGACTGGACGTGCCGCGGTTCCTCGCCGATGCGCGAGCGCTCTCAGCCGCCACGGCGCCCGTGGGGATCGGAACGCGGGCGGGCGGCGCGGAAGCGCTCTCGGCGGCCCTCGCCGGTGGGGGCGCGGGCGCGGTGCGCGTGGCTCGCGTCGACCTCTTCACGGGCGAGCAGGACCACCTCCTTCGCCGGCTCTCGCTGCGGCTCGTCCTGAGCCCCGCGCCGCAGACCCCGGCGTCGCGCGCCAACGCGCGCCGGGTCACGATCACGCTGGTGCTGGGCGTGAGCGCCCTGAACAAGCCGCAGAGCATCGCCACGCCGCGAAACCCCCGGCCCCTGTCCGAGCTCTTCCCGCTCCTCGCCGCTCACCCCTGAGGGGCGGCGGCGGAGCCGCGCTCGCCTCACTCGTGGCCGTGCTCCAGGTCATCGACCCCGTCGAGCTCGTCGTCCTCGTCGTCCTCGTCCTCGTCCTCGTCCTCCACGTCGTCCTCGGAGAGAAGCTCGCCGCCGGGCTGATGGGTGAGCTGGAAGCTCTCGATCAACTCGTCGCGCCGGTGCTCGTCGAGCGGCGTGTCCTCGGAGATGAGCAGCCACTCCACGCCTTCGAGCTCGTCCGGATCGAAGATCTCGTGGGCGATCTCGGGGGAGTCGTCGACGACGATCATGATCTCGGTCTGCGGGTTGAAGTAGGTGCCCGGCCGAAGGGTGAGCTCGTCCAGCTGGAAGCGCCGCGCTTTGCTCATCGCGCGTTTATACCCCACCTGCAATCGAGGATGTTCACGTGCCCAGCTCCTCGAGCGTCCGCTGCACCTCGGCGTCCACGTCGAGCGGCTCGAGACCCTGCCGCTCCCGCCGCTCGTTACGCGCCACCACCAGTTGGCGCACCTCCTCCGCGAGCGCCGCGTCCGGGGTCGCGGGAGCGGCACCCGGGTCGAGCAGCCGCGACAGCTCCGCCTCGATGTCGAGCGCCGGCAGCCCGCGGCGCACCAGCCGCTCGCTGCGTGCTCCGAGCATCTGGCGGATCTCCTGCTCCTGCTCCGCCCGCGCAGCAGGGGAGTCGGAGGACTGCGCCGCCGAGCCCGCCTCGCGTTCGCTTTCGCGCGAGATGCCGCCCTGACCGATGTGGTCGTACATGCTGTCGCTGCCGCGCGTGAACAGGAACAGCAGCGATATCACCACGGCGAAGGCGACCGTGCCGAAGACCACGAAGTTGAGCCCGTTCTCTGCGATACCGGCGGCGGTGGCCACGGCGCTGTGCACCCTCCGGATTGTTGCCGATCGCCTGCGACTCCGCTACCCTCCCAGAGGCGGTTGACTGACCAGTCAATCTAGGACCCGCGCGAGACCGATAGGAGATCCGAGAATGGTCGATTTCACGCTCACCGACGAGCAGAAGAACCTGCGCGAGATGGCGCACGACTTCGCCGTCAAGGAGATACGCCCGGTCGCGTGGGAGTACGACAGGGACGGCACCTGGCCCCAGGACATCATCGAGAAAGCCTGGGAGGTCGGGCTGATGAACTCGCACATCGAGGAGCAGTACGGCGGCGCGGGCGCCGGCTACCTCGACGGCTGCCTGATCGAGGAGGAGCTCTCGTGGGGATGCTCGGGCATCCAGACCTCGCTCGGCTGCAACGGCTTGGCCACCGCACCGATCGCCCTCGGCGGCTCGGAGGAGGTCAAGAAGAAGTACCTGGGCATGCTCACCGAAGCCCCGAAGCTCGCATCCTTCTGCCTGACCGAGCCCGACGCCGGCTCGGACGTCTCCGGGATGCGCACCACGGCCGTCAGGAAGGGCGACAAGTACGTCATCAACGGCTCCAAGTGCTTCATCACCAACGGCGGCTACGCCGACTACTACACCGTCTACGCCAAGACCGACAAGGACGCCGGCCACCGCGGCATCTCGGCGTTCGTGGTCGAGCGCGACTGGGGAGTGGTCGTGGACAAGAAGGAGGACAAGCTCGGACAGCGCGCCTCCAACACGGCGACCATCTCGTTCAACGACGTCGAGGTGCCGGCGGAGAACCTCCTCGGAGAGGAGAACAAGGGCTTCAAGCTGGCGATGATGACGCTCGACCGCACGCGGCCGGGCGTCGCTGCGATGGCAACAGGCATCGCCCGCGCCGCCTTCGAGTTCGCCACCGACTACTCGCGCGAACGCGTCCAGTTCGGAGTGCCGATCGCGATGCACCAGGCGATCCAGTTCATCATCGCCGACATGGCGACCGAAATCGAGGCGGCCCGGCTGCTGACGTGGAAGTCGGCGACGATGCTCGACAACGGCGAACGCAACACCCTGATCTCCTCACACGCCAAGCGCTTCGCCGCCGACGCCGCGATGAAGGTCGCCACCGAAGCCGTCCAGGTCTACGGCGGCTACGGCTTCATCAAGGACTACCCGGTCGAGAAGCTCTTCCGCGACGCCAAGATCATGCAGCTCTACGAGGGCACCTCGCAGATCCAGCGCCTGGTGATCGCCCGCGAAACGCTGCTTCCCAGGCGCGCCGAGCAGCCCGCCGCCGAGCCCGTCCCCGCTTAGCTCCTCAGCGGATCACCAGCGGCTGGCTGTAGTTGGAGACCTGGGCGCCGGTGATCACCCGAACGAGCACGCGGTAGACGCCCTTCGTGACCGGCACCACCCGGCTGAACTGCGAGGTGGTGGCGTCGCGGTGGCGCAGGGCCGTGCCCGACACGAGCACGCCCCGGCCGTGGGTGATCCTCAGGATCGCGACCTGCGAGCCGTCCTCGGCGGGGGTGACGGTGCCGTAGAAGCGGGCGAAGTGGCGCCTGCGCACCCGCCCGATGTGGCTGCTCACGCGGACCGCCACGTTCTCGAAGGCAACGGGGCTGACGACCGGTTTGCTGGTGGTCGTCACCACCCTGAACTGCGTGGTGGCCGCGAGCCCGGGGACGATGAACTGGAAGCTTCCGTCGGGGTGGGTCACCGCCGCGTTGCCGACGGCCTGGAAGCCGGTCGCGAAGGGGAACTGGAGGGCCTGCAACGCGACCACGCGGTTGGCGTTTTCGGTCCCGGACAGCGTGCCCTGGACGGTCACCGTGCCGCCGTAGAGAACCGGGTTGGGCGAGGCCAGGATCTGCAGCGAGAGCGGCACCTTGGTCGTCATGAACGTGTGGTCGTGGCCGATCGAGGCGCCGGCGCTGTTGACGGCGACCAGGCGGAAGTGGTAGACGCTCAGCGGCTGCAGGCCGGCGATGGGCGCGCTCACGCTGACCGTGTGCGTGCCGCCTCCGGCGTCGGCGATCGTGCTCTGGCCGCCGTAGGCCCGCGTCAGCCCGTACTGGAAGTAGTAGGAGGTGTTGGACCCGCTCGGGTTCACCGAGCCGTTGAGCACGGCCGAGCCGTAGCTCACCTGACGGGCCGCGCCGGTCGACACGGTTGGAAGCGAGGCGGCCTGCGCGGCGGCGGGCACGGCGAGCGCGCCGAGCGCAACGGCCACGGCCGCCAGGGATCGGGATCGTCTGCTGCGCGTCTGCCTGTCTTCCATGTATCCGCCTCCAAGCGGTCGGGTTCTGTCTGCATCGGGGGCCGCCGACCCCTCCTCGAGGGCTCCCGCCTGTGCAAACCCTCATCGAGCCCGGAAGGTGCGCTGCGATGCCAGGTGTCGCTAGGCTCCCGCGGGCGCGTGGGGGCGGGCGGGCACCAAATCGAAAAGGAGACCAGAGCATGTTCGTGTTCAAAGCCGCCGTCGTGGGCGCCGGGACCATGGGTGGCCAGATCGCCCAGACGATCGCCGCCGCAGGCATTCCCGTGGTGCTCAAGGACATCGACGACGCGCTCGTGCAGGCCGGCCTCGAGGAGGCCCGCAACGTGACGCGCGGACAGGTCGGCAAGCTGGCCGAGAAGGGGCGGATCACCGCCGAGCAGGCGGAGGCGCAGATCGAGGAGATCCTCGGGCGGATCGAGGGGACGACCTCCTACGCCGGCTTCGGCCAGGTGGACTTCGTGGTCGAGGCCGTGCCCGAGCGTATGGACATCAAGCAGAGCGTCTTCGCGGAGCTCGACGCCGCGACGCCAGGCCACGCGATCCTCGCCTCCAACACCTCGTCGCTGTCGATCACCGAGATCGGCGAAGCGACGCTGCGGCCCGAGAAGGTCATCGGCTTCCACTACTTCTACCCGGCCTCGATCATGCCCCTGATCGAGATCGTCGAGGGCGAGGAGACCTCGGCGGAGACGGTCAGCGCGACGGTCAACTTCGCGCAGTCCATCCGCAAGCAGCCGATCACCTGCGCCGAGGTGCCTGGCTTCGTCGTCAACCGGATCCTCAACTCGGGCATCTCCGAGGTGTGGCGCGAGCAGGAGGAGAAGGGCCTGTCGATCAAGAAGATCGACGAGGGGGTGGGGGCCGCCGGGGTCGTGCCCGTCGGCCCGTACTACCTCGTCAACCTGCTCGGCCTCGACACCGTGCTGCACGTCGCCGAGCACCTCGTCGAGTCATACGGCGAGGAACGCTTCTACGTCCCCAAGGGGATGCAGAAGCTCGTCGCGGAAGGCAAGCTCGGCGCCAAGACCGGCGGCGACGGCTTCTACGACCCCCAGGGCGAGCCGAACGTGCCCGGCGATGCGGACCCCGACCTCACGGAGCTGGTAGAGCTGCTTTCGCTGAAGACGTTCCTCGAGGCATGCCTGGTGCTCGAGGAGGGCGTCGCAAGCCACCGCGACATCGACTTCGGGATGATGGCGGGCGCCGGCCTGGACCCGCGGCGCGGCCTGCTGCCACCGTTCATGAAGGCCGACAGCGAAGGCCTCGACTCGATCCTTGAGCGGATGGAGAACGCGCGCGAGCGCCATGGCGAGCGCTTCACGCCGCCGACCATCCTCCGACGCCTCGTCGCCCAGGGGCGGCTCGGCCAGAAGACCGGCCAGGGCTTCTACGCCTACCCCCGGCCCGACGCAGAGCAGCCCGGCGAGGTGGTCACGCTCGAGAGCCGCGGCGACGGGGTCGCGATCGCGTGGCTGGCCAACGGGCAGATGAACTCCATCGCCCCGCAGGTCGTCGAGGACCTCGGGAAGGTGTGGGCGCGCGTGAAGGAGTCCGGCGTACGGGCACTCGTGATCGCCTCGTCGAACCCGTTCCTGTACTCGGCCGGCGCCGACATCAAGGCCTTCACGAGCATGGACGAGTCATCGGGCGAGCGGCTCGTCAACACCGCCCACGCGCTCTTCCGGGAGCTCGGCGAGGACGGCGTGGCGACGATCGCGGCCGTAAACGGCCTGGCCTTCGGCGGAGGCTGCGAGCTGGCGATGGCCTGCGACGTTCGCATCGCCGCCCGCTCGGCGCTCTTCGGCCAGCCGGAGATCAAGCTGGGGATCATCCCCGGGTTCGGCGGCACGCAGCGCCTGCCGCGACTGGTCGGGGCGAGCAAGGCGCTCGAGATGAACCTCGTCGGGGACCCCATCCTCGCCGACGAAGCATTCGAGCTCGGCCTGGCCAACAGGATGGTGGAGGACCACGAACTGCTCGACACCGCGCTCGCCTGGGCCCGCAAGCTGGCGGGCCAGGCGCCGCTCGCCCTCGCCGAGATCAAGGCGGTCTCGGCGGACGCGACGCTCGAGGCGGGCATCGAGGCCGAGAAGCGCGGCTTCGCCAAGGTCTTCGCAACCGAGGACGCGAAAGAGGGCATCTCCGCCTTCCTCGCCAAACGCGCGCCCGAGTTCCGCGGGCGCTGAGCGGGTGTCAGCCTGCCCGGCGCCGCGGTCGGCGGGCTCGGCGGGCTCGTCGCGCAGCTCTCCGGCGGAGGCTAGGCGGGAAGCTCCGCCACGCTCACCAGGTACTCGGAGGCGACCCGGAAGCTGCCGTCGCCGGCTTCGTTGACCTCGTCGTAGAGCACGAGCATGTCGCGCCGGAGGTCCTCGTAGCGGCCCTGGGACTCGAGCGCCGCCTTGGCCATCACCGCCGGGCCGAGGAGCCGCTCGTCGTCGGCGAGCCAGGCCTCGGGCGACTCGCCGGCGAACGTGACGCTGCGCCGCTCGAACGACAGCTCGGCGCGTGTGCCCGCGAACAGCTCGCGGACGTGGTCCTCGGTGCCCCACATCACCGGTGGCTTCAGCTGCGGGGGCGGCGCCGGCATGTAGCTGCCGGCGGCCTGGAAGTTGCGCCCGACGAACCCCTCAGGCGTCCAGGCCGTGACGACGATCCTGCCGCCGGGACGGACGACGCGGACGAGCTCGCGCGCGGCCACCTCGTGTCGCGGGGCGAACATCACACCGAAGCACGAGGTCGCCCGGTCGAAGGAGGCCTCGTCGAACGGCAGCTCCTCGGCATCGCCCTCGATCAGCTCGATGGCCACGCCCGCCGCGGCCGCCCGTTGCCGGGCGACCTCCAGGAGCTTCGGCGTCAGGTCGAGGCCGGTGACGACGGCTCCGGCTTCGGCGGCCGGGATCGACACGTTTCCTGCGCCGGTGGCGACGTCCAGCAGCTCGACGCCGGGGGCCGCCCCCGCCCGCTCGGCCACGTAGCGCCCGACCATCTCTATCCGCCGCGCCACCTCCGGGTAGTCCCCGGCGGTCCACATCGCCTTCTGACCCTCCTTGAACCCCGCCACGTCGATGCTCATCCGCTCCCCTTCCGTTGGTCAGTTGCCCACCGCTGCATGCTCGCCGAGGTCGCGCGCAGGGTCGATCCCCCAGCGCTCCGCGACGGCCGAGAGCCCGTCGTCGAGCTCCCAGCGGTCGGGACGCGCGGCGCCGTCGTGGTCGAGGCTCGCGCCCTTCAGCGCCATGCAGCCGCTGTTGTCGCCGATCGCGCGGATAGCGCTGACCTCCTCGGGACTGAGCGCAACGCCCTCGCCGACCGCCGCAAGCTCCGCGCGCTTGTCCTCGATCGGGCGGGCGGCGGGCCCGCTCTCCTGGATCAGCGTCGGCGCGACGCAGCGCACCGCCCGATGCGCGAGGTTCCAGGCGCAGGCAAGCTGCAGCAACGTGAGGCCGTGGCGTGCGGCATGGGGGCGCATCAGCTCGAGCTTCTCGCGGCCCTCATGAACCCAGCCGTCGGGCCGGAAGCGACGGTGGTCGTGGACCGGGAACTCGTGGCCCGGGAGCACGTCGTCGTGGAGCAGGCCGCCGTAGTCGACCACGCGGGTGATCAGCCGGACGTCGTGGGCGCCCGCCGCCTCCAGCACGAGCTCGCCCGGCCAGGGCTCGAGCGGTCCCATGATGATCATCGCCCAGTCGATCAGCTCGCCGTGGCGCTCCAGGCAGTCGATCAGGTCGAGGGTGAAGCCGTTGGCCGGTCCGGGCGCCACCCCCAGCGACCGCGTCAGGCCGGCGTCGCGCACCGCCTGCATCCCCTCCCAGACCTCCGGGCTGGTGTAGCCGGTCCGGTCGGGGTTGTGGAGCAGCAGCAGGTCGAATCGCTCGACGCCGCAGCGCTCGAGGCTGCGCTCGGTGGCCATCCGGATGTAGTCCCCGTACTCGCCACTCGAGCGAAGGCGCGCGTCGGTGAAGCGCGGGAAGCCCTTGGCGCCGTCGCGCTCGCCGCGGTAGAAGTCATGGCCGATCGCGCCCACCAGGCAGTAGTCCCCGCGGGGCACGCCGCGCAGGGCGCGGCCGAGGGCGAGGTCGGCCTCTCCGGCCCCGTAGGCGTCGGCGGTGATGACCGTGTCGATCCCCGCCCCGGGGCGCAGCAGCGCCGTCAGCCGCTCGTCGTCCAGCGGCTCGCCGAAGTGCATGAAGCGCCCGCCGCTCCAGGTCCCGATGGCGGTGCTCGTGGGGTCGATCATCGCTTCAGACTAAACCCGGTCGCCGTGCGTGCGCGCAGCGCCGCTTCCAGGCGCTCGAGCGGAAGGCGCACGGCGTCCTCGTCCGGCCGCTCCGCCCCTGCGCCGCCGTCGCCGGGCAGCGCGGCCTGCGCCTGGGCGGAGACGCCGGCGCGCAGCTGCTCGAGCTCTCCGATCCTCAGGGCCAGGTCCTGGCGGCCCTCCGCGCGCAGCTCCGGGATCGCGGTCGCGTAGGCGCGATCCAGCTCGAGCGCGGCGTGCTCGAGGCGCCCATGGTCCAGATCGAGCCGCGCGCGCAGCGCCAGCTCCTCGCACAGCAGGCTCTCGCTGCGGGCTCCGAGCAGAGCAGCGAGGCGCTCGACCGGCCGCAGAGCCGAGGAGCGGTCGAGGATCTTCCGCCGCCCCGACCCGGCCGAGCGGCGCGCCCGAGGGTCCCAGGGAACCTCGTGGGACTGCAGCCACAGCCCGTCGGCCACCTGCTCGCCCTCACCCCATCCGGCCCGGATCACGAGCGCCTGGGCGGGGGACACCTCATGGCTGTAGGGGTCCGCGGCGGCGATCCGGTGGAGGTGGACTACGCGGTTGACCACGGCGGCCGCCGCCGTCACGTCGCGGTCGCGATCCAGATCCGCGAGCCAGGCTCGCGCCTGCTGCTCGACCGCCAGCGGGACCGGGTCGATGACCGTCACCCGGGTGGTCGGCACGGGGGCGGGGTCCGCCGTGGCCCGTCTTCCCGGCCCCCGCGCGCGGCGGCGCCGCAGGCGCGAGGAGCCGCGCCTCGGCGGAGGTCCTCCGACCCCGGACCGGTGGGCCCCGAGGGTGCTCAGCACGACGACGTGCTCCGGCTCCCCGCCGGCGCTTCCCCTCAGCAGATAACGCCCGTCCGGCGGCCCCAGCGCGGACGGGAACTCCATCTGGATGAACACGAACAGCCGCTCGGGCATCTGTGCACCGTATCCTTACGCTCCGCCCACCCGCCGGCGGGTGCCGGCGGTGCGACGGGCCCCGCCACACCAACCCCGGGAGTCGACATGTCCGACGCCAGCAGTGCCGCCAGGAACCTTCGCGAGCGTCTGAGCAGCGGCACCGAGGACCGGTTCGGCAAGGCGCTCGGCGAGCTGCTCGAAAGCCCGCTGCTCACCGGGGCGATCGGACGCGCGTTCGATGCTCGCGAGAAGGCGGCTCAGGCGCAGGAGGTTGCGCTCGCGGCACTGAACCTGCCGTCGGCCGCCGACATCGAACGGCTGACCAGACGGCTGCGGTCCGTCTCGCAGCGGCTGGAGGGCATCGAGGACGGCGTGGGGCGCCTCGACCGGAACCTCTCGCCCGGCGCGGCGGATCGCGCGGACATCGGCGCCCGGCTCACCGCCATCGAGGTCCAGCTGGAGGGCCTCTCCGGCAGGATCGACCGGCTCCAGAGCGAGCACGCCGGCGAGGCCCGGCCCCGAAAGCCCGCCGCCAAGGCGAAACGGGCCGAGGCGAAGGAGGGCTGACGGCCTCAGCCCCGAGCGCTCAGTGCCTCGATCGCGGCGCTCCCCATCGCTTCGGCGCAGGAAAGCAGCGAGGAGTCCTCGATCCGCCGCCGCTCCCCGCCGGCGCCGAAGGTGTCAGAGACGGCGAGCACGCACGCCACGGGGATGCCGGCGCCGGCGCCGACCGCGAAGAGCGCCGCCGCCTCCATCTCGACGGCCAGCGCCCCCGACGTGCCGTCCGGCATGCGCTCGCCGTAGAACAGGTCCACGCTGGCGACCGGTCCGACTCGCGCCGACGGCGCCGCCCGTGTGAGCGCCTCGCGCAGCGAGCCGTCGGCGGGCACGCGGTCCGTGGCGGCGAGCGCCCTCGAGGTCCCGTCGGCGCAGATCGCCTCGCTCGCGATCACGAGGTCCCCGAGCCCCAGCCCTGCAGCCAGCGCACCGCAGGTGCCCACGCGGATCGCCCTGCGGGCGCCCAAGGCGATCAGCTCGGAGAGGACGATCGCAGCCGAGGGCCCGCCCATCCCGGTGGACTGGATGGTCAGCGGCTCTCCGTCCGGGGCCGTGCCGGTGTAGCCCCAGAGGCCGCGATGGTGGTTGAACATCCGCGGCTCGCCGAGCAGCGACTGGGCGAGAGCCAGCGCGCGGCCGGGGTCGCCCGGCAGCAGCACCCGCTCGGCGAGGGGAGCCGTCGGGCGCAGGTGGATGGGGGCGCTGTGCGACACGGGCGGCGACTTTAGACTGAGTCGCATGGGACTGCCCGTCGCGTGGCCCGCCTGAGTGCCCCAGCCCGATCCCGATTCGGCCCACGAGCCGGGTGAGCTGACGCTCGCGCAGGTGGCCCTGCGCGCCGGCGTCTCGCCCGGCACCGTCCGCCGCTGGGTCGCCATGGGGCTGGTTCCCGGGCACGACGGGCGCTGGACCCCCGCGGCGGCCGCCTACGTACGCGTGATCGCGCGGCTGCGCGCGCGCGGGCATCCGCTCGTGGAGATCAAGCAAGCCAGCGACAGCGGCCGGCTCGCCGTGGGCCCGATCGAGAACCTGCTGAGCAGCTCCGAGCCGCGCTACTCGCTCAAGGAGGCCTCGCGCGAGAGCGGCCTCGAGCCCGGTCTGATCAGGCAGATCTACGACACCATGGGCCTCAGCCCGGACCTGCTCGAGGCGATCTCCGAGGAAGACCTGCAGATGATGCGCTACGCGGCCGCGGTCCTCGCCGCCGGGATCCCGCTCCCGGCCTTCCTGCAGCTGATGCGCGTCTACGGCCAGGTCATCGCCCAGATCGCCGACGCCGAGGTGCGGCTGGTGCACCTGTACGTGCACGAGCCGCTGATGCGCGCCGGCGTGCCGAGCGTGGAGATCGCCGAGGAGATGGAGGGGCTGACCCGCGAGGTGCTTCCGTTCGCCGCGCCGTTAATGAACTACCTGCACGGCCGCCTGCTGGCGCACTTCGTCGAGCAGGACATGATCGGGCACATGGAGGGCGACATGGGCAAGGCACTCGAGGAGGGCCGCCTGCGCGTGGCCATCGCCTTCGCCGACCTGGCGGGCTACGCGCGGCTGACCGTGGAGCGCGGGGACGAGGTCGCGGTGAGCACGGTGGAGCGCTTCGTGGAAGCCGTCGCGAAGACGCTGCCCGCCGATGCTCGGGTGATAAAGACGCTCGGCGACGAGGTGATGGTGATCGGCTCTGACCCCGCGGCGCTCGCCGGCTGGGCGGTCGACCTCGCCTCCGGCACCGCGCCGGCGGAACCGCAGCCGCGCATCGGCCTGCACTACGGCGAGGCGCTCTACCGCGACGGCGACTACTACGGCCGCGACGTCAACCAGGCCGCCCGGGTGGTCGCGCGCGCCGGAGGCGGCGAGGTGCTCGTCACGCGGCCCGTCGTGGACATGGCCGCGGCCGTCGACGGCGTGGCGTTCGACCGCATCGGCGAGGTGAGGCTCAAGGGGTTCTCGGAGCCGACGGAGCTGTTCACCGCCTCGCGGAAGGCGTAGTCGATGAGCGTCGAGGCCGTCCGCGAGACGGTCCGCGCGGGCGGGCTGCTCGCCCAGGGCCGGCCCGTCGTGGCGATGATCTCCGGCGGTCAGGACTCGACCTGCCTCCTGGACCTCGCCACGTCGATCTGCGGGCCCGGGCTGGTCAGCGCTATCCACGTCAACTACGGCCTGCGCGAGCAGGCCGGTGCCGACCAGCGCCATTGCGAGGAGCTGTGCGCGCTGCTCGGCGTGCCGCTCGATGTGACCGCCGTCACCAGGCCCTCACCGGCGGGGGGCTCGGCCGAGTCGCCGGGGAACCTGCAGGCGTGGGCGCGCGAGGTCCGCTACGAGGCCGCCGAGCGCGCCGCGAGCAGGACAGACGCGCTGATCGCGACCGGTCACACCGCCAGCGACCAGGCGGAGACGATCCTCTACCGGCTCGCCGCGTCACCCGGAAGGCGGGCGCTGCTCGGGATGGCGCCCGCGGAGGGAAGGCTGATCCGCCCGCTGCTCGGGCTGACGCGCGAGGCCACCGCCGCCTACTGCCGCGCACGCGGGCTGAGCTGGCGCGAGGACGAGAGCAACGATGATCCTCGGTACGCGCGCGCGCGCGTGCGCCACGGGCTCGTCGGGGCGCTGCGCGCCGTGCACCCCGCCGCCGAGGCGAACGTCCTGCGGACGGCGTCGCTGCTGCGCGAGGAGACCGAGCTCCTGGACGCGCTCGTCGCCGAGGAGCTCGGCGGCCGGCCGGGCATCGAGATCGCACGGCTCGAACGGCTGCCGGCGGCGCTCGCCCGGCTCGTCGTGGTGCGCCTCGCGGAGCAGGCCGCCGGGACCTACGTACCCCAGGCCGGCGACCGGGTCGCGGAGATCCTGGCGCTCGGGCGCCGCGGGGGGCGGGCCGAGCTGCACGTGGGCGGGCTGGCCGGCGCCGTGATCGAGGACGGGGTGCTCTCGATGGTCAAGCTCCCGCCGCGTTCCTCCGCCCGTCCGGGCCGGCCGCCGTCCGGCGATTAGACTTCCTCGCGTGGCCACCCCCGCGCGCGTCGCCGACGAGCCCGGCCTGGGAGAGGTCCTCGTGACGGCCGAGGACCTCCAGCGGCGCGTGGCCGAGCTCGGCGAGCAGATCTCGCGTGACTACGCGGACCGCCCGCCCCGGCCGCTGCTGCTGGTCGGCGTGCTCAAGGGGGCGGTGTTCTTCCTGAGCGACCTGATGCGCTTCATCGACATCCCGGTCGAGGTCGACTTCATGGCAGTCGCCTCCTACGGCTCGGCGACCGACTCATCGGGCGTCGTGCGGATCCTCAAGGACCTCGACGCGGCGATCGAAGACCGCGACGTGCTGATCGTGGAGGACATCGTCGACTCGGGGCTGACGCTGCAGTACCTCCTGCGGAACCTCGGCTCGCGCAACCCGCGCACGCTCGAGGTCTGCGCGCTCCTGACCAAGCCCGACCGCCGCAAGGTGGACCTGCCGACGCGCTACGTGGGCTTCGAGATCCCCGACCGCTTCGTCGTGGGTTACGGACTGGACTACGCCGAGCGGCATCGCAACCTGCCGTTCGTGGCGGCGCTCGCTAGCTGAGAACGCCGCTCTGCCGGGTGGCGCAGACCCGCCGCAACGGCCGGAAAGTGGGGCTTCCCATGGTACGCTAGGGGACCGGTGGCCAAGACTTCAGACGGTGTCAGGACCCTCAGGATCACGCTATGAGCCGTTTCTTCAAGAGCGCCGCTTTCCCGATCCTGATCGTGGTCGTCCTCGCGTTCCTGGCCGTCAAACTGGTCAACCCCGGCTCGCCCAACAAGCGCTCTCACAGCTACCAGACGCTCGTCAGCTCTGAGCTGCCGCACGGCGAAGTCAAGTCGGTCGAGTTCAAGAACAAGGGCAAAGCCCTCGAAGTCAAGCTCAGGAACAAAGAAACCTATGAAGTCGGGTTCATAGACCAGGCCGCGCCCGAACTGATCAAAGAACTGCGCACCGACGGCGTCAGCTACAACGTCGAATCGGAAAAGAGCAGCGCCCTGCTGAGCCTGCTCACCTACATCATCCCGTTCGTCCTCTTCTTCGGGTTCTGGATCTTCCTCATGAACCAGGTGCAGGGCGGCGGCTCGAAAGTGATGTCGTTCGGCAAGTCGCGCGCCAAGCGGATGTCAGCCGACTCGCCGAAGATCACCTTCCGCGACGTGGCCGGCGTCGACGAGGCGGTCGAGGAGCTCCACGAGATCAAGGAATTCCTCGAGAACCCGAAGAAGTTCCAGGCGCTGGGGGCGCGGATCCCGACCGGCGTGCTCCTCTACGGGCCGCCCGGTACCGGCAAGACGCTGCTCGCGCGGGCGGTCGCCGGCGAGGCCGGCGTGCCGTTCTTCTCGATCTCCGGCTCGGACTTCGTGGAGATGTTCGTCGGCGTCGGCGCCTCGCGCGTGCGCGATCTGTTCGAGCAGGCCAAGCAGAACAGCCCCTGCATCATCTTCATGGACGAGATCGACGCCGTCGGCCGGCATCGCGGCGCGGGCCTGGGCGGCGGTCACGACGAGCGCGAGCAGACGCTCAACCAGCTGCTGGTCGAGATGGACGGCTTCGAGGCCAAGGACAACATCATCATGATCGCGGCCACCAACCGCCCGGACATCCTCGACCCGGCTCTGCTGCGCCCGGGCCGCTTCGACCGCCAGATCGCCGTCGACCGCCCCGACCGCAAGGGCCGCGCCAAGATCCTCGAGGTGCACACGCGCGGCAAGCCGCTCGCCAAGATCATCGACATCGACGCCCTCGCCGGCCAGACCCCCGGGTTCACCGGCGCCGACCTGTCGAACCTGATCAACGAGGCCGCCCTCCTGTCGGCCCGGTCAGGCAAGCGCGAGATCGGCCAGGAAGAGCTCGAGGAGGGGATCATGCGGGTGATCGCAGGCCCCGAGAAGAAGACCCGCGTGATGAGCGAGAAAGAGCGCCTCGTGACCGCCTTCCACGAGATGGGCCACGCGCTCGTCGGTCACTTCCTCGAGCACTCCGACCCCGTTCACAAGATCTCGGTGATCTCCCGCGGACAGGCGCTCGGCTACACGATCTCGATGCCGCAGGAGGACCGCTTCCTGACCACGCGCGCCGAGCTCGAGGACGCGATGGCCATGACGCTCGGCGGCCGCGCCGCCGAGGAAATCACCTTCGGCGAGATCACCACCGGCGCGTCCAACGACATCGAGAAGGTCACGGCCACCGCCAAGCAGATGGTGATGCGTTTCGGCATGAGCGACAAGCTCGGCCCGCGGGTGTTCGGCCACGACCACGGCCAGCCGTTCCTGGGCCGCGAGTTCTCCACCGAGCCCGACTACTCCGACGAGATCGCCCGCGAGATCGACGACGAGGTGCGGCGGATCATCGAAGCCGCGCACCAGCGCGCGACGGCCATCCTCACCGAACACCAGCACGACCTCACGAAGATCTCCGAGATCCTCGTCAAGCGCGAGACGATCGAGAAGGAGGAGTTCCTCGCCCTGCTCGCCGGCAAGAGCGAGGAGGACGTGTTCGGCGTCGAGGAGCCGGCCAAGCCGGAGCTGCCCTCCCCGCCCGCGCAGGCCGACCGGGCCGAGCGGGAAGCGCCCCGCACGATCCCCCGGCCCGGCCTGGCCGGCGGCACAGCCGAGCTGCGCGCGAGCGACAGAGAGCCGCCCAAGCCGGTCTAGGGTCCGCGGCCGAGCGCGTGGCCCGCGGCCGTCTCATGGGTCGTGTCCCGCGCGTCGCCTCCGAGCTGCAGGTCCACGGACGAGTAGGTTCCCCGCCGTGAGCGTGTCCTACCGGCTCATGGGGATCCTCAACACGACCCCCGACTCCTTCTCGGACGGAGGGCTGTTCGCCGACGCCGCCGCGGCGGTCCGGCACGGCTTGAGGCTGGCGGACGAAGGAGCGGACATCATCGACGTGGGCGGCGAGTCCACCCGGCCGGGCGCCACCCCGGTCGCCGCCGAGGAGGAGCTGCGCCGTGTGCTCCCGGTGGTCGAGGGGCTGAGCGCCGCGCGCGTCGACGCGCGGATCTCGATCGACACCTACAGGGCCCCGGTCGCCAGGGCGGCGCTCGCCGCGGGCGCCCGCATGGTCAACGACGTGAGCGCGTTTCGCGCCGACCCCGAGATGGCCGAGGTGGTCGCGCAGAGCGGCGCCGACTGCTGCCTGATGCACATGCTCGGCGAGCCCGCCACGATGCAGGACGACCCTCGCTATGAGGATGTCGTCGACGAGGTCAGGGCCTTCCTGGAGGAGCGGCTCGAGTTCGCCGTGGCGCGGGGCGTCGCCCGCGAGCGCATCCTGCTCGATCCGGGCATCGGGTTCGGCAAGACCGTGCAGCACAACCTCGAGCTGCTCCGCCGCCTTGCAGAGCTCGTGACGATCGGCGCTCCCATCGTCGTCGGGACCTCGCGCAAGGGCTTCCTCGGACAGATCGTCGCCCGCGCCGCCGGGCGCCGCGAGCCACCGGACGCCCGTGAGCGGCTGGCCGGGACGGTGGCCTCTAACGTCATCGCCTTCGAGCGTGGCGCGAGCGTCTTCCGCGTCCACGACGTGGCGCCGGTGGGCGAGGCGCTGGCGGTGGCGGCTGCTACGTTGGGAGGCCGATGGACAGCGAGCAGCACGGGGACGACGACGGCGGGCTAGAGGACGAGGACGACGCCGACGACCTCGACGACGATCGCGAGGAGACCGCCGAGTCCGTCACGATCGAGATCACGGGCCTGTCGCTCTACACCCATCACGGCGTCAGCGAGGCGGAGCGAGAGGTGGGACAGCGTCTGGTGCTCGACCTGCGTCTCGACATCGGCGAGACGGACGCCACGATCACCGACTCGATCGACGACACCGTCGACTACGCCGACGTCTGCCAGCTGGTCGCGCTGGTCGCCCAGCAGCGATCGCACAAGACGCTCGAGCGGCTCTGCAGCACGATCGCCGACCGGCTCCTCGCCGACTACGACCTCGAGGGCGTGTGGGTGAAGGCGACGAAGCCCGAGCCGCCGATCGCGCTGGCGGTGGACGAGGTCTCCGTGGAGGTCTGGCGCGAAGCCGACGGGTAAGCTGGCCGTTCTCCTCGAACGACCCGGAGGCGCACCAGATGGGGCAGTCCAGCAACGACGGACCCGGTCAGGCTCTCACCACGCCCGCAAGCTCGGCCTCGCTCTTCCGCGAGGCCGCCCAGCGGGGCGACATCGCCGCCGCGAGCGCGCTGCTCGCCGAGGACGTCGTCTTCCACAGCCCGGCCACCTTCCACCCGTTCGTCGGCCGCGAGACCGTGACGCGCCTGCTGACGATCGTCGCCGGCACCTTCGAGGACTTCCGCTACACCGATCAGCTCGAGGGCGGCGGCGCCCATGGGCTGATCTTCCGGGCGAGCATCGGCGGCCGGGAGCTGGAGGGCCTCGACCTGCTCCGACTCGACGACGACGGCCTGATCGCCGACTTCACCGTCATGCTGCGTCCGCTCTCCGGCCTCGTTCCGTTCGCGCAGGCGGTCGGCGAGAAGGTCGCGGTGGCAGGGCTCCAGACGACCCGAGCGTGAGCGGCGCGCGCTGCCCGCGCACGGGAGAGGAGGCGAAGGATTGCCGCCCGGGGCTCGCCAAGGAGGGCCTGCTGGGGCTCGGGTCGAACGTCGGCGAGCGCAGGGCCCAGCTGCAGGCCGCCGTCGATGGCCTGCCGGCGCTGGGAATCCGCGTGCTGGCCTGCTCCTCCACCTACGACACCGATCCCGTCGGCGAGCTACTCGAGCAGGCGAGCTTCCTCAACGCCTGCGTGCGCGTGGAGACACGGCTCGAGCCGCTCGCCCTGCTCGACGCCGTCAAGGGCCTCGAGTGCCGGCTCGGACGCGAGCTCGGCGCGCCGCGCCACGCTCCGCGCGTGATCGACGTCGACATCCTCATGCTCGGTGGCCTGGTGCTGCGTGACGAGCGCATGACGCTTCCCCACGAGCAGCTGCTGCAGCGCCGCTTCGTGCTGATCCCGGCGCTGGAGCTCGACTTCGAGCTGCGAGCCCCTGACCGCACTCGGCTGGCCGATGCGCTGGCCCTCCTGCCACCCGAGGAGGGCGTGCGCTGGGCCGGACCTCCGTTGGAGCTGCCCGGCCACCGGCTTGATCGGGGCGGCGGGAGAGGTTAGGGTGGGCGCACAGCGGGATCTCCCCGTTGGGGCGGAGCGCATCGTAGGCGAAGAGGGTCTGGGTCGGGCACGGCGTGGCCGGCCATGGGGGCAAGTCCGCTTTCCGGACGGGCCGCCCGGAGCGCCAATAGAGAGGGAAACGGATGTCAACCACGTCTCGTGTACCGAGGAGGTCGCGGACGGTGTCGCGCTGCGGGCTCGTGCTCGCGCTCGCGCTCGCCGCGCTCGCGATCGGCGCGGGCAGCAGCCTCGCCGCGAAGGTCAACATAGTCACGCAGGGGTCGCCGCCGTCGTCGGTCCCGGCGAACACGGCCTACTTCAAAACCATCCAGGCGGCCGTGAACGTGTCCACCGCCGGCGACTGGGTGCTGGTCCAGCCCGGCGTCTACAAGGAAGCCGTGAAGGTCACCGGCGAACACTCCGGCATCTGGATCCGCGGGATGAACCGCAACACCGTCATCGTCGACGGTCAGGGCAAGACCGGAAACGGAATCGAAATCTACAAGGCGAACGACGTCTACGTGGAAAACCTGACGGTGCGCAACTTCGAGACGGGCAGCGAAGCGGAACCGTGTCCGAGCGAGTGCGGCAACGACATCTGGTGGAACGGCGGCTCCGGCTCCGGCAAGATCGGCGCGCACGGCTGGTGGGGCAGCTACCTGACCGCATATGACACCAGCTTGAACGGCGGCTACGGCATCTTCACGGACAACGAGGTCGAAGGCGCCTGGGACAACATCTACGCGTCGGGCTTCAACGACTCGGGGATGTACCTCGGCGCGTGCCAGGAATGTAACGCCAAGATCAGCAGGGCGACGATGGAAAACAACGCGCTCGGATACTCCGGGTCGAACTCCGGCGGCAACCTGATCATCGAAAAATCGCTGATCCGCAACAACGCCGCCGGCATCGCGCCGAACTCCGAAAACCCGGGCGACGGGCCGCCGCCCCAGGACGGTGAATGCGGCCGCCCGAACATCGAAAACCCGAACCCTGAACCGCTGATCACCTCGACGAGGATCAAACGGTGCACGATCATCCGCAACAACGTGATCAGCGAAAACAACAACGTGACGGTGCCCGTGAACGGCTCCACGGCCCCCACCCCGTGGGGGACCGGCGTGCTGCTGCCGGGAGACTACGCCGATCTGGTCACCAAAAACACGATCACGAACAACGCGAACGACGGTGTCCTCGGATTCGAGTACGCCAACCCGTTCACGCCCGAAAACAACTTCGAAGGCTCGTTGTTCTTCCAGTTCGCCGGCAACAAGATCGCTGAAAACACGTTCAGCAACAACGGCTACAGGGGCGGCTGGCCGTTCACCGGCGACGTTGCGATGATGGGCGGGTTCAGCGAAGTGTTCCAGGGGACGAGGTACCCGGAATCCCACTCCGTGGACAACTGCGTCAGTGGCAACGTCATGCCCGACGCGACGTTCCCGGCGAGCATCGAAGGCGCCTGGGGGTGCCAGAACAAACAGACCCCCAGCCCCGGTGGAGGCGAACTGGCGGTCGACTACCTGGTCAGCCTCCCGTCCGAAGCTCCGGCTCCGAGCGAACGGTCACCGCAGCCGGCCCCCTCGCCGCAGCCGACGATGCCGAACCCGTGCAAGGGAGTGCCGACCAACCCGCTCTGCCGCTAGCACCAGGGACCCGGAGCAGGCAACTCAGGCGCGGACGCCGTCGTCCCCCCGGTGGGGGCGGCGGCGTCCGTTCGTCGGGCAGCCCGCTCAGCCCGGCCAGGGCGGGGTTTCGCCGCGGCCGGGAGTGATCACAGAGCCCGGTCCGTGGATCACCACGAACCAGATCGTGAAGACGATCGCGCACACGGCCGCGGTGACGCCGAAGACTCGCCCCATGATGCCGGTGCGCTGGTCGTGGCCGGCGGCCCTGCGGACCAGTATCCAGGCAGCGTCGAGGTAGCGCAGGATCACGAGCGCCCCGAACAGCGCTCCTCCTAGTGGACGACGACCTTCCCCTTCATCCCTTCGGCGACGTGGATCGTGCAGAAGTAGTGGAAGGTACCGTGGCGCGTGAAGCGGACGGTGTAGGAGCCACTGGCCTGGGTGCGAGAGTGGAATCCGCGGAACGTCACGTTGTGTTCCGTTTCGCCGTCACGCCAGAGCCACCTGACCTTGTCGCCGCGGTTTATGTTGACCGTGGCCGGGTGGAAGAGATGTTCGTGCAGGGTGACCGTGTGCGTCCCGGCCGAGCCCGCGGTGCCGAGGGCGCCGGCGGGAATGGCCGCCGCCGCGATCGCGCCGGCGGCGGCGCACAACGAGGTAAGTGCCCTTCTGCTCATGTGAGTCCTCCTCTCGTGTGTCGGCCCGCTCCTCGGGTACCGACAAGACTCCGTCCCGTCGTCGACCTTCCCGCGCGGCGCGGAACCACGCTCAGGACGCCACACCCCCCCTGGGGTGCCAGCTGGCAAGGCGAAGGAGCATCGACGGCGAGACTCCCCGCCCCGACACCACGCAGAGGTGACCGGCGCGCAGCCAGACCACCGCCGGGGGCCCGCGGCCTTCCAGCACCCTGAAGGAGGTGCCTCCGCGCCGGTGCAGCACTCCGCCGCTCAGCCGCGGCGCCGAGCCGGGGACGATCGCGTAGCCGATCCGCTGTCCGCGGGCGTTGCCGTAGAACACGGTGGTCACCGTGCGACCGTCGATCCGGTCCGAGCGCTGGCCCGTCGGACGCCAGCCGAGCCCCCGCGACCAGTAGGGGAACGAGATGCCGTCGACGGCCATGGCGAGCTGGGCGTGATTCGTCTGGCTCTCGGGCGGCGCAGGCGCAGTGGGCTGGCGCAGCGCGACCAACATCGCCGTCTGCTCGCTGACCCCCTTGGAGCCGCCGCTGAGGCTCACGGTGATTGCCACGGCGGCGAGGGCCGCGGCGATCCCGGCGGCGGCCGCGATCCTCGGCGCCAGCCCGAACGCACGCCCGGGCGTGGCGGGGCGCCGGCGCGGGCCCCGGCGCGCTCCGGCGACCATCGCCTCCACCTGGCGATGGAGCGAGTCCGGCGCCTCGACGTCGATCGAGCGCACGAACTCGACGAGCTCGGCTTCGTTTCTCGGGCGGTTTCCTGTCATTGGGCTTCCCTACCCGGGATGACTCCTCGCGGGCGCATTCGTTCCCCGAGCCCTCCGGCGGCATCGGCTGCCTCCGGGGAGCCGTCGGGCTCGCCGGCGAGCGGCTTGGGCCTCGCCGGCGACGGTTCGGCGGTGAGCCTGCTCGCAACCTGCTTGCGCGCCCTGAACAGCCTCGTGGTGATCGTCGCCTCCCGGACGCTCAGGGCGCGGGCAGCTTCCCGGTAGGAGAGACCCAGCACGTCGACGGCCACGATCGCCATGCGGAAGTCCTCGGGCAGGGCGGCGATGGTCTCGTAGACCTCCGTGACCTCCAGCGCCTGCTCGGGCCGCCCGATGGGGCGCGGGTCCTCGGTCACGACGTCCTCGAGCGTGGCGACCGTCACCGGCCGGCGGCCCGCGGTGCGCCTGGAGGTGAGGAACGTGTTGCGCAGCACCCGCATCAGGTAGTAGACGTCGTCGTCGCCGTGGATGATCCGCGGCCGCGACAGGACCCGGGCGAAGGTCTCCTGGACGAGGTCCTCGGCGTCCTCGCGCGAGCCGCACAGTCCCCAGGCCGCGCGGTACAGCCGGTCGACGTGCCGGGACAGCGACTGGGGATCGAGAAGGCGCATGGCTCTGGGAGCGGGCCGCGGCTACGGGCCGCTAAACGGTTCCTGCGACTGTAGCGCCGCCCGGGTCCAGAGCACCACGGGCGGGAAGGATCGCGGGGCGACGGGGTCATGTCGTTGACGTCCACCGCCACGCTGCCCGGCGCACGCGAGGCGAGATGACACGACCGGGAAGGCGGGTGCAGATCGTGAGACTTCGCAGGCGCTCGCTCATCCTGCTCGCCGCCGGGCTGTTCGCCGCGCTGATCGTGCTGCCCGCCGTTGCGGGCTCTGAAACGGGACCCGCGACCGTCACGGCGATCAACTCCGAAGGCGTCTACAAGGAACAGCGCCACTCCTGGTCGCCGGCGGCCGTGACGGTCACGGCCGGCGGCGCGGTGACGTTCGCCAACCCCAGCAGCGAAGTCAGGCACGGGCTCGAATGGACCGGCGGCCCCTCGGCGCCGAGCTGCACCGGGCTCCCCTCGGGGAGCCTCGGCGCGACCGGCTGGCGGGGCGAATGCAGCTTCGCCCAGCCCGGCACCTACACGTTCCGGTGCAGCGTGCACCCCTACGAAATGACCGGGACGGTCAGCGTCAACCCCAACGGGACCACCACCACGACGACCACCGCGAGCCCCGAACCCGCCCCGTCAGGCGGCGGATCCCCCACGACCGCGCCTGCCGCGCTGACGCAGCCGGCCGCGCCCTCCTCGCTGCTCGCGGGCGGCGCCGCCCGGGCGCTCAGGCTTGCGCGAACCCAGCGCGGCCGGTCTGTGAGCGGCTCGGTGAACGTGTCCGAGGCCGGCGCCGGTGGGCGCCTGGAGGTCGATCTCCTCGCTCCTCGCGCCGCGCTCGCGGGCGCGGCGCACGGCCTGCCTGTCCGGATCGGCCGGCTCGTGCGGGCCCCGCTGCATGCGGGCGTCACGTCGTTCAAGGTCTCGCTCAACGCGCTCGGCAGGCGCTCGCTGCGGGCGCACGGCAGGCTGGCGCTGAGTGTGAGGATCGTGCTGAGCGCCGGCCCCGGCGCCGGCGTGACGATCACGCGCGCCGTCGTCCTCCACTCCTAGCGCCGTCCCCCGGCCTGGCCCGTCTACCTAGGCGCCCCCGCAGGCGCAGCAGGCGGGAGCCAGGCGGCGGGGAGCGTGCCGGCCGGCACCTCGCCCGCCAGCGGCGGGAAGTAGGCGACCAGCCGGGCCGCCGGGCGGCCCTCGATGATCGGCCGCACGTCGCCGATGCTCATCAGCAGCCGGATCGTGCTGCCGATCTGCAGGTCAGCTGCGTTCGGCGCCTCACCGCCGAGGACTCCTTCGCCGATCCAGCCCTCGATGCGGTCGAGCTGCCCGGGCAGCGCAGCCAGATCGGCCCGGACGGCCTCGTCACGAGCCTTGTTCCTGAATGCCATCAGCCGCGCCGTGAGCGGGAGTGCCGGGCGCAGCACGGCCCTCGGCAGGGGCAGCTTCGCATCGCCGGCGTAGCTCTCCATCGCGGCCGGGCAGCGCAGGAACGCCACGTCGATTATCCGTCTGGGGACGCTCTGCAGGACCTCGTCCCCCCAGCGCTCGGCCTCGAGCACCCGCGCACGGGCGGCGTCGCCGGGGGGCGGCAGCAGCGCGGGGTCTTGCGCGATCGCGTCGAGGCGGCGCATGATCGGGCGCGAGCCCACCAGGCGCTCGGAGCCGACGCGCATCCCGGGCACCGTTCTGCCGCCGTAGCGCAGCGGGCCGACGATCACCTGGGTGAGCGGCAGCAGGTCGACCCGGTCGTAGTCGATCGACTTGAGCCTCAGCGCCGCCTCGACGGCCGCGCACGGGTGCGAGCCGGGCTGCGAGTAGAACGTTGGACGCGCCCCCATCGTGCCCGCGAGGATAATGCTCGCCGATGCTGCTCGTCGTAGACGTCGGGAACACCCAGACCCACTTCGGAGCGTTCCGTGGCGAGGAGCTGCTCGAGCACTGGCGGTTCGCGACCGTGCGCCAGTCGACGGCCGACGAACTCGGGGCGGCGCTCAGCAACCTCATGGGACTGCGGGGGTACGGCTTCGAGGAGCTCGAGGCATCGATCGTCTCCTCGACCGTGCCGCAGCTCGAGCCGGAGTGGAGTTCGATGGCCGGCCGCTATCTCGGACACGAGATGCTCGTAGTCGGCCCGGGGACCAAGACCGGGATGGCGATCCGGTATGACAACCCGCGGGAGATCGGGGCCGACAGGCTCGTCAACGCGGTCGCCATCCGTGAGCGCTTCGGCGGTCCCGCCGTGTGCGTCGACTTCGGGACCGCCACGACGTTCGACGTCGTCTCGCGCGAGGGAGAGTACGTGGGCGGGGCCCTCATGACGGGCATCGAGATATCCCTCGAAGCGCTCTCCGAGCGCGGGGCGCGCCTCCCGAAGATAGACCTCGCGCCCCCCCGCAGCGTGATCGGCAAGAACACCATCGACGCGATCCGTTCGGGCGTGGTGTTCGGCTATGCCGGAGCGATCGACGCGATCATGCGCCGGCTCTACGACGAGCTCGGCGAGCGTGCGTCGGCGATCGCCACCGGCGGCCTCTCGAGCCTCGTCGTCCCCTACTCCGAGGAGATCGACGAGGTGGACGACCTGCTGACGCTCACAGGTCTGCGGCTGCTTGCCGAGCGCAACGCCTGAAGACCGCAACAATGGGGGTATGGCCGGCGAGCCCTCCCTGACCGACAGCTGGATGCTCGGGTCCCTGCGCGTCCCCAACCGCGTGATGCTGGCCCCCCTGGCGGGGATCGGCAACTGGTTCGTGCGCCTGCAGGCCAAGCGCTACGGGGCGGGGATGACCGTCTCGGAGATGCTCTCCTCGCATGCCATCCACTACGGCAACGAGAGGACCTGCACGGAGATGATGCGGATCGATCCCCGGGAGCGGGCGGCGGGTCCCGTGTCGATGCAGCTGTTCGGCGAGGACCCCGCGATGATGCGCTCGGCCGCCGTCCACGTGGCCCGGGCGGGAGCGGATGCGATCGACATCAACATGGGCTGTCCGGTCACCAAGGTGAAGAAGACGGGCGCCGGGGCGGCGCTGCTCGACGATCCCGACCGGGCGGTCGCTGTGGCCAGGGCCGCGGTCGACGGCGCGCGAGAGGCAGCCGAGCGGGACCCCGCGGCTGCGATCCACGGCGGCATCCCGGTCACCGTGAAGCTGCGCTCGGGCGTGCGCCAGGGCGAGACGAGCGGCTTCGACCTCGCTCACCGGCTGGTCGCCGAGGCAGGTGTCGCGGCGGTCGCGTTCCACCCACGCTCGGCGGCGGTGCAGCACAAGGGCGTGCCCGACTACGAGCTCGTCGCGCGCCTGGTGCGCACCCTTCCGGTGCCCGTGATCCTGACCGGTGGGCTGAACGACGCCGATGACGTGCGCAGGGCGTTCCGACTCACCGGGGCGCACGCGGTGATGCTCGCGCGGGGCGCGCTCGGGAACCCCTGGCTCTTCGCCGAGCTCGTCCGGGGCCGCCGGCGGGACCCCAGCCGCGAGGAGGTGCTGACGGAGCTCGACTGGCTGATCGACAGGGCGGTCGAGCACCTCGGCCAGGACCGGGCGACGCGCTACCTGCGCAAGTTCTACCCGTGGTACGTCGGCCGCCTCGGTCTCGAGCGCCCGGATGCCAGACGGATCGCCGAGAGCCTCCAGACAGCGCCCTCCCTGGACGCGGCTCGGATGTTGCTGCATGCCACGTCGCGCGACGTCGAGCCAGCCGTGTGAGTCCCGGGCGCAGGGCGCTTCGGCCCCGCTATACTGCTGCGCTCTCTGGAGGCCGCCGGCCGCGACATCCCCGCTGGCAGCGGGGGTTTTTTGTGTCGTCAGCCGGACTCCCGACCCGCGGATCCGAATCCCGCCCACGCACATGCCGAAGGACGTAATCCTCACACCCGAAGGGCTCAAGAAGCTCAAAGACGAGCTCGATCTCCTATCCACCGAGAAGCGCCGCGAGGTCGCGGAGCGGATCAAGGAGGCCAGGGAGTTCGGTGACATCTCCGAGAACTCGGAGTACGACGACGCCAAGAACGAGCAGGCGATGGTCGAGAGCCGGATCGCGCAGCTCCAGGAGAAGCTGCGCATGGCCACGGTGATCGAGGCCAAAGACCTCTCCACCGACGTGGTGCAGGTCGGCTCCGTGGTCCATGTCAAGGATGAAAAGACCGGCAAGTCGGTCAAGTACACGATCGTCGGCTCGGCCGAGGCCAAGCCGGACGAGCACAAGCTCTCCAACGAGTCGCCGGTCGGACGGGCGCTGATCGGCCGCAAGCGCAACGAGACGGTCGCCGTGAAGGTCCCACGGGGCCCGGCGCGCAAGCTCAAGATCACCAAGATCGACGTCGGCCTCGGGTAGGCTCGCCTAACCGATGAGCGGAAGCGAAGAGCGCCCGGCGGATGCCGGGTCCTCGAGGCATGGCCTTCCCGAGCTGATCGCCGAGCGCCGGGCCAAGGCGCTGCGCCTGAGGCAGGCCGACGGCGAGGCCTTCCCCTACTCCTTCCCGGGTGCCGAGCCGATCGCCGCGGTCGTCGACGACTACGCGCATCTGGCCGCCGGAGAGGAGACCGACGACCGCCACCGCGTGGCGGGCAGGATCCTCGCCCGGCGCGGGGCCGGGAAGGCCGCGTTCCTGGACCTCGTCGACCGGACGGGCAAGATCCAGCTGCATGCGCGCGTCGACGTGCTCGGAGCCGAGGCCTTCGAGCGCCTGACCTCGCTGGACGTCGGTGACCTGCTCGGGGTCGACGGCGCCCCGCTGCGCAGCCGCAGGGGCGAGGTCTCGCTCCGCGTGGACGCCTTCACCGTGCTCGGCAAGGCCCTGCGGCCCCCGCCCGACAGGCACGGAGGCCTGAGCGACGTGCAGACCCGGTACCGCCGGCGCGAGCTGGACCTGATCGCCAGCGAGGAGGCCCGCGGGCTGTTCGCCGACCGGGCGCGGATCGTCTCCGCGGTGCGGGCCTACCTCGACGGCGAGGGCTTCATCGAGGTGGAGACGCCCGTGCTGCAGCCGCTCTACGGCGGCGCCCTGGCACGGCCGTTCACGACCCACCACAACGAGCTCGATCGCGACCTCTACCTGCGGATCGCCACCGAGCTGTACCTCAAGCGCCTGCTGGTGGGCGGCCTCGAGCGCGTCTACGAGCTGGGCAAGGACTTCCGCAACGAGGGCGTCTCCTCGAAGCACAACCCGGAGTTCACGATGGTCGAGTTCTACGAGGCGTACGCCGACTACGGCGACGAGGCGACCCGCCTCGAAGAGCTCGTCGGGCGGGCGGCGCGGGCCGTCGGCTACGCCGGCGAGCTGGACTTCGAGAGCCCGTGGCGCCGCGTCGGGTTCTTCGAGGCGATCGCCGAGGCCACGGGCATCGACCTCGCGCAGGTGCGCGACGCGGACGCCCTGCGGGCGGCCATCCGGGAGCGAGGGCTGGAGGTTCCCACCGAGGGCGCCAGCTGGCCGCAGATGGCCGACGACCTCCTGTCCAAGTTCGTCGAGCCGTCCCTGGCCCAGCCGACCTTCGTCCTGGACTACCCCGTCGAGCTCTCGCCGTTCGCGCGCGAGCACCGCTCCCGCGCGGGCCTGGTCGAGCGCTGGGAGGCCTTCGCCGGCGGGATGGAGATAGCCAACGCCTTCAGCGAGCTGGTAGATCCCGACGTCCAGCGCGAGCGCTTCGAGGCCCAGCGGCGGCTGGCGAGCGAGGGAGAGCGAGAGGCCCAGCCCTACGACGAGCTGTTCCTGCAGGCGCTGGAGCAGGGGATGCCGCCGGCCGGAGGGGTCGGGCTCGGCGTCGACCGCCTCGTGATGCTGCTGACGGGCCGCGACTCGATCCGCGAGGTCGTGCTGTTTCCGGCGATGCGCGACTGATCCGCGCGGCCGGCGGGTACCGCCAAGGAAGGCCCCATCGTCGGTCAGCGGTGGGTCACCGAGCCCCACGATCAAGCTGCCCCGCCCGGCTGCCGATGACCCCGATGGAGCAGGTGGACCGGTTGGTAGACTGCTCCAACAGGCGTCGTCAGGACCACCCGCTCCCGAGGCACCGTCCCAGCAGGAAGGAATCACATCATGTTCGAGCGATTCACAGAACGGGCCCGGCAAGTGGTCGTTCTCGCGCAGGAGGAGGCGCGAACGCTCAAGCACAACTACATCGGCACCGAGCACATCCTGCTCGGCCTGCTCCGAGAGGAGGAGGGTCTGGCTGCGCGCGTTCTGGAGAGCCTCGACATCACCGTCGAGCGCGTGCGCGCCCAGGTCGTGCGGATCGTCGGCTCCGGCGAGGAGGTCACCTCCGGCCAGATCCCGTTCACGCCGCGCGCCAAGAAGGTGCTGGAGCTGGCGCTGCGCGAGGCCCTGAGCCTCGGCCACAACTACATCGGCACCGAGCACATCCTGCTGGGCCTGGTCCGCGAGAACGAGGGCGTCGCTGCCCGCATCCTGCTGGACTTCGACGCCGACTCCGAGAAGATCCGCAACGAGGTCATCCGCATGCTCTCGGGCCCCGGCGGCCGCCGCCAGGGCTCCTCCGGGGCCTCCGGCTCCGGCGCCGGCGCGGCTCCCGGCGAGGGCAAGAAGTCTTCCAAGCTGCTCGACCAGTTCGGGCGCAACCTCACGAAGCTGGCCGCTGACGGCAAGCTCGACCCCTGCGTCGGACGCGAGACCGAGATCGAGCGGATCATGCAGATCCTCTCGCGTCGCACCAAGAACAACCCCGTGCTCGTCGGCGAGCCCGGCGTCGGCAAGACCGCCGTCGTCGAGGGCCTGGCGCAGCGGATCACCAGCGCCGACGTGCCGGAGCTGCTGAAGAACAAGCAGATCTACACGCTCGACCTGGCCGCCCTGGTCGCCGGGTCGAAGTACCGCGGCGAGTTCGAGGAGCGCCTCAAGAAGGTGATGAAGGAGATCACCCAGCGCGGAGACATCATCCTGTTCATCGACGAGCTCCACAACCTCGTCGGCGCAGGCGCCGCCGAGGGCGCGATCGACGCTGCCTCGATCCTCAAGCCGGCGCTGGCCAGGGGCGAGCTGCAGACGATCGGCGCGACGACGCTCGACGAGTACCGCAAGTACCTCGAGCGCGACTCGGCGCTCGAGCGTCGCTTCCAGCAGATCCGCGTCGAGGAGCCGACGATCGACCAGACCGTCGAGATCCTCCAGGGGCTGCGCGACCGCTACGAGCAGCACCACAAGGTCCAGATCACCGATGAGGCGCTGCGCGCCGCCGGCGAACTGGCCAGCCGCTACATCTCCGACCGCTTCCTGCCCGACAAGGCGATTGACCTGATCGACGAGGCCGCCTCGCGGATGCGGATCAAGTCTATGACCTCGCCGCCTGCCAACCGCGAGCTCGAGGGCGAAGTCGAGACGACTCGCCGCGAGAAGGAGGCCGCGATCGAGGCGCAGGAGTTCGAGAAGGCGGCCGCGCTGCGCGACAAGGAGCGCAAGCTCACCAACAAGAAACGCGAGCTCGAGCAGGCCTGGGAATCGGGCGAGTCCGGCGAGCGCCCCTCGATCGGCGAGGAGGAGATCGCGGACATCGTCTCGATGTGGACCGGCATCCCGGTGTTCAAGCTGACCGAGGCCGAGACCCAGAAGCTGATGCGCATGGAGGACGAACTGCACAAGCGCGTCATCGGGCAGCACCCCGCGATCGAGGTCATCTCCAAGGCGATCCGCCGCTCCCGCGCGGGCCTCAAGGACCCCAAGCGTCCCACCGGCTCGTTCATCTTCCTGGGCCCCTCCGGCGTGGGCAAGACCGAGCTCGCCCGCACGCTCGCCGAATTCCTGTTCGGCGACGAGGACGCGCTGATCAGGATCGACATGTCCGAGTACATGGAGAAGCACGCCGTCTCGCGGCTGGTCGGCTCGCCCCCGGGCTACATCGGCTACGACGAGGGCGGCCAGCTGACCGAGGCGGTCCGCCGCAAGCCCTACAGCGTGCTGCTGCTCGACGAGATCGAGAAGGCGCACCCCGACGTCTTCAACATCCTGCTGCAGATCCTCGAGGACGGCCGCCTGACCGACGCCCAGGGGCGGACGGTGGACTTCAGGCACGCGATCGTGATCATGACCTCCAACATCGGCGCCTCCGAGATCGCGCGAAACACGCCGCTCGGCTTCGCGGTCTCCGACGACGAGACCGGCCTCACCTACGACGACATGAAGAACCGGATCATGGGCGAGCTCAAGAAGGTCTTCCGCCCGGAGTTCCTCAACCGCATCGACGACGTGATCGTCTTCCACAAGCTGCAGAAGGAGGAGATCAAGCAGATCGTCGAGCTGCTGCTCCTGCGGATCCGCGAGTCGATGGCCGAGCGCGAGCTCCAGCTGGAGCTGACCGAGCCGGCGAAGGACCTGCTCGTCGAGAAGGGCTGGGACCCAGCGATGGGCGCGCGCCCGCTGCGCCGGGCGATCCAGCGCTACATCGAGGACCCGCTCGCCGACTTCGTCCTGCGCGAGCAGCTCACGCCCGGCGCGACCGTCGTGGTCGACCCGGCGGAGGACGAGGAAGAGGGCGAGGTTCGCCTCTCGATCGTCAAGCCCAAGAAGCAGAAGACGCCGGTCGGCGTCGGCGCGGAAGGCGCAGGCGCGGAGGAGCTGACCGAGGGCGAGACCGCCCCCGAGGACGCTCAGCCGGATCTGGACGCGCCGCCCGAGCAGTAGCGCCACGTCGCCCCGCTCCGGCGCGCGAGCTTGCTCGGCGGCTCGAACAGGGCCCTGCGGATCCCGTCTACCTCGGGCCGTAACCTGGCGGGATGCCCCGTAAGACCGTCCACGTCTGCTCCGACTGCGGCGCGCAGGAGGCCAAGTGGCACGGCCGATGCCCGGCCTGCGGAGCCTGGAACACGCTGGTCGAGGAGCGCGCCCGCTCACCGCAGGCGCGCGCCGGGCCGCGGGATCCCGGTTCGGGCGCCGGCGCCGGCTCCGCCGCGCGAGGGGTCCTGTCTCTCGCCGAGGTCGGCACGACGCCGGTCGAGCGCATGTCGACGGGCATCGGCGAGCTCGACCGCGTGCTCGGCGGCGGTCTGGTGCCGGGCTCGTTGGTCCTGCTGGGCGGCTCGCCGGGGATCGGCAAGTCCACGCTCACGAACATGGCGCTCGGGAACCTGCACGCGGCCGGCCGGCGGACCCTCTACGTCAGCGGAGAGGAGTCGGCCGAGCAGGTCAGGCTCCGCGCCGAGCGGCTCGTCTCGGGCGGCACCCGCACCGCCCTCGGCGTGCCGGTCCTCGCAGAGACGGACCTCGAGACCATCCTCGAGACGATCGCCGCCGAGGCGCCCGACGCCTGTGTGATCGACTCGGTCCAGACGCTCGGCTCTTCCGAGCTGTCGGGGGCGCCAGGGTCGGTCGGGCAGGTGCGGGAGGTGGCAGCGCGGATCATGGAGCTCGCCAAGGCAAGGCGCGTGGCCGTGATCCTGGTCGGCCACGTCACCAAGGAGGGCGCGCTGGCCGGGCCCAGGGTGCTCGAGCACATGGTGGACTGCGTGCTGCAGTTCGAGGGCGAGCGCGAGCGCCCCTACCGCGAGCTGCGGGCGCTGAAGAACCGCTTCGGGTCGACCAACGAGTCCGGCCTGTTCGAGATGCGCCAGGGTGGCCTGGGGGAGGTGCTGGACGCCTCCGCGAGGTTCGTCGCCGGGGCGACGCGAGCGCCGGGGAGCGTCGTCCTCGCCGCCATGGAGGGGTCGCGGCCCCTGCTGGTGGAGGTGCAGGCGCTGGTGGCCCCCTCCGAGCTCGAGCAGCCACGCAGGGTCGTCTCGGGGTTCGACCGCAACCGGCTGGCCCTGGTGCTGGCGATCCTCTCCCGGCACGGCCGCGTGGGGACCGGCGCGGCGGACGTGTTCGTGAACGTCGTCGGGGGTGTGCGGGTGGAGGAGCCCGGCTGCGACCTGGCGGTCGCCCTTGCGGTGGCCAGCGCCAGTCGCGGCGTCCCGGTCCGGCACGCGGACTCGCCGCGCGCCTGTTTCGGCGAGCTCGGGCTGACCGGCGAGCTGCGCTGGGTCGGGCACCCCGAGCGCCGTCTGGAAGAGGCCGCCAGGCATGGCCTGGGCGGTGTGATCGCACCCCCCGAGAGCGGTCCCTCAGCCTGCGAGGCAGCGACGCTCCGCGAGGCCCTGGCGCTGGCGCTTCCGCGCCGCCCGGAGGGGGCGGACCGCCCCATCGCCGCCGTCCCCGCGATCGCCTGAAGGCACGCCGGAGGCCTGTGTAGGTGCCGCTAAAGGAATGCTAAATGCCGTAGAATGGGGGATCGTGGCTCCACGATCCGGCGAAGAGTTCGACAGCGAAGTAAGACCGGATCCGGGGCTTATGAGGGCTCTGGAGATGATCGCGCCCGGCACGGCGCTGCGTGAGGGCATCGAGAGCATCCTCCATGCTCGCACGGGCGGCCTGATCGTGATCGGCGAGCCGGAAGACCTCAGCTTTCTGAACTCGGGCGGGATCAAGCTGGACATCGACTACACCCCCGCCTTCCTGTACCAGGTGGCGAAGATGGACGGGGCGATCATCCTCAACGCGAACGCCACCAAGATCACGATGGCGAACGTCCAGCTGATGCCCGATCCGACGATCCTCTCGCACGAGACCGGGACCCGCCATCGCACCGCCGAGCGCGTGTCCAAGCAGACCGACGCGCTGGTGATCGCGATCTCACAGCGCCGCGAGGTCGTCTCCGTCTACGTCGACGGCGCCAAGTACATCCTCGAGGACATTCCGGTGGTGCTGGCCAAGGCGAACCAGGCGCTTGCCACGCTCGACAAGTTCCGCACCCGCCTGGACCAGGTGGCCACCCGGCTGACGGCGCTCGAGTTCGAGGGCGGCACGACGCTACACGACGTGCTCACGGTGCTCCAGCGCTCGGAGCTCGTGACCCGGATGGCGGTCGAGATCGAGCGTTACATCGTCGAGCTGGGCAGCGAGGGACGGCTGATCGAGATGCAGCTCGAGGAGACCATGGTCGGGGCGGCCGCCGAGAAGGCGGCGCTCGTGCGCGACTACCTCTCGAGCTACTCCGACGAGGCCTTCGCGGCCGCGCTCGAGGAGATCGGCCGCCTGGCACACCAGGACCTGCTCGACTTCGGCCGGCTGGCGGAGCTGCTCGGCTACGACCGCAAGCTCAACACGCTCGACTACCCGGTCTCGCCGCGCGGCTACAGGGTGCTGGGGCGCGTGCCCCGGCTGCCCAAGCTGGTCGTGTCGCAGATCGTCGTCGAGTTCGGCAGCCTCGACGACCTGCTCGCCGCGACCGACTCGGAGCTCGAGGCGGTGGAGGGCGTGGGGGAGATCCGCGCCAAAGACATCCGCGAGGGCCTGCGAAGGCTGCAGGAGCTGAACCTCGTGGATCGCTACCTACAGACTTGAACCAGGCCGGCGACGCCGGCCGCAACCAAGGAGGACACCATTTCGGCACAACCAATCGAAGAGGGAACCCTGACCGAGGAGCTCGAGGTCACTCGCGAGGTCGAGTACATCGAGTTCGAGCTTGGCGACCACGTCGTCTATCCCCACCATGGCGCGGGGAAGGTGTTGAAGAAGGAGGAGATGGAGATCCTCGGCGAATGCCGTGAGTACCTCACCATCAAGATCCTTCACAACGACATGACGGTGCGGGTCCCGACCGAGAACGCCGCGCTTGCGGGCCTGCGCAGGGTCATCGACGAGGAGACCGTCAAGAAGGTCCTGGACGTGCTCCGCGCCGAGGTCTCGGAGATGCCCAAGAACTGGAACCGCCGGTTCAAGCACAACCGCGACAAGATCAAGACGGGCGACATCTACGAGCTCGCCGAGGTCGTGCGCAACCTCTCGCTTCGCGAGAACGAGAAGGGGCTCTCGACGGGCGAGAAGCAGATGTTCACCCGCACCAAGAAGATCCTCGCCTCCGAGCTGATGTACGCGCTCGACAAGGACGAGGAGGATGCCGAGAGCTACCTCGACGAGCTGCTCGCCGACTCGGCCAACAGCCAGATGGCAGTCGCAGGAGCCAAGTAGCGAGGCTCTCGCGCACGCGGCAGCACCCCACGGGGTCCAATTGCCGCGTGCGCGACAGCCCCTCTGGCGATGGCCGTTGCGCTGATCGTGGCCGCGGGCAGCGGCGAGCGCCTCGGTGCGGGCCGGGCCAAGGCATTTGTCGAGCTGGCCGGTCGGCCGATGCTCGCCTGGAGCCTCGCGGCGCTCAGTGCCTGCGCCGGGATCGAGCGGATCGTGGTCGCGACGCCGCCGGACGCCACGCCCGTGACGACCGACCCCGCGGCCGGGCCGGGGGACTCTCCGCGCTACGTCCCGGGCGGCGCCACGCGCTCTGAGTCGGTGCGCCTCGCCCTCGCCGCCGTGGGCCCCGGCGACCCGGTGCTGGTCCACGACGCGGCCCGGCCGCTGCTGACCAGTGAGCTCGCCGAGCGCGTGCTCGACGCGCTCGCGCGCGAGCCGGCCGCCGACGCGGCGATCGCCGCCGCCCCGGTGACGGACACGGTCAAGCGGGTGGACGACGACGGCGCGGTCAGCGAGACGCTCGACCGCAGCCGGCTGTGGGCGGTGCAGACACCGCAGGTCTTCCGCCGCGCAGCGCTCGAGCGTGCGCTCGCGGTGTCCCCCGAGGAGCTGGCGCGGGCCACGGACGACGCCTGGCTGATCGAGCGGGCGGGCGGCAGGGTGATCGTGGTGGCCGGCAGCGCGGAGAACCTGAAGGTGACGCGGCCGCTCGACCTCCGGATCGCCGAGCTCGTGCTGGCCACGCGCCATGCGCAGGCAGAGTGAATCCTGCTTGAATCGCAGGCCGCAGTGCTCACCGACTACCACCTCCACCTCCGTACGGACGCCGTGGACGCGAGCGCGGGGGCGCACTTCGCGGCCGGGAACGCGGAGCGCTACCGGGAAGTCGCGAGCGAACGCGGGATCGCCGAGCTCGGCGTCTCCGAGCATGTCTACCGGTTCCAGCAGGCGCTGGACGTCTGGAGACATCCGTTCTGGGAGCGCTACGCGCACGACGATCTCGACGAGTACTGCCGCTTCGTGCGCGAGGACACGGACCTGCGGCTGGGAATCGAGGCCGACTTCGTCCCCGGCGCCGAGGATCGCCTGGCGAACGTGCTGGAGGCGCGCGACTTCGACTACGTCGTCGGCTCGGTGCACTTCCTGCGCGAGGGCGCCGTCGACATGGACGACTACAGCGTGTGGACGAGCGGGCGCAGCGCCGAGGAGATCTGGCGGCGTTACTTCGAGATGATCGGCGAGAGCGCGGCGAGCGGCCTGTTCGACATTCTCGCCCACCCCGACCTGGTGAAGTACTGGAGCCGCGCCGAGGGAGCCGATCCTCGCCGTCCGGAGGGCGACCTGCGCCGCTACTACGAGCTGGCGATGGATGGGATAGCGCAGTCGGGTATCGCCGTGGAGGTCTCGACGGCGGGCCTGCGCAAGCCCGCCGGCGAGATCTACCCCGCGCCGGCGTTCCTCGAGATGTCCCTGGAAGCCGGGGCGCCGATCGCGCTGTCGAGCGACGCGCACCGGCCCGAGGACGTCGGCGCCGACTACGACCAGGCGCTGGAGCTGCTCGATCGGCTTGGCGTCCGGGAGCTCTGCGTCTTCGACCGGCGTCAGCGCCGGCTCGAGCCGATCGGCGCCGCGGAGGGCTCGGCGCGGACGGAGGTGCGATGACACCGGCGGGGATCGGCTACGACAGCCACCGGCTGGCGGAGGGTCGCCGGCTGGTGATCGGCGGAGTGGAGATCCCCCACGAACGGGGGCTCGAGGGTCACTCCGACGCCGATGTGCTGGCCCACGCGGTCACCGACGCGCTGCTCGGCGCGGCCGGCCTGGGGGATATCGGCGACCACTTCCCCGACACCGAGGAGCGCTGGCGGGACGCCGACTCGATCGTGCTGCTGGAAGCGGTCGCCGGCCTCCTCGCCGGCCGGGGGCTCGCGATCGAGAACATCGACTGCACGGTGATGATCGAGGCGCCGAGGCTTGCGCCCCACCGGCACGCGATCCGGGCGAGGCTCGCGGAGGCGCTGGCGCTGCCGGAGGCCAGCGTGAACATCAAGGCGACCACCGGTGAGCGGATGGGCTTCGTCGGGCGCGGCGAGGGCATTGCCGCGCTCGCGGTTGCGAGCGCGCGGCCGGCGAGCTGACGCTTCGATGCGCGAGGTCCTGCTCCACGACACCCGCACCGGCGGCCTGCTGGAGCTCTCGCCCCGCGAGGGCCGCCGGGTGGGGATCTACGCCTGCGGCCCCACGGTCTACAGCCGCATCCACATCGGCAACGCCCGCCCGTTCGTCGTCTTCAGCCTGCTCAAGCGGTTCCTCCTGCACGAGGGCTACGGCGTGAACCTGGTGATCAACATCACCGACGTCAACGACAAGATCTACGACGCGGCGGGCGCGCAGGGCCGGCCGAGCGGCGAGCTCGCGGCGGAGATGGGCGAGCTGTATCGAGCCGACACCGACCTCCTCGGACTCGGCCGCCCCGACCACGAGCCGCTGGCGTCCGAGACGATGGCGCCGATCATCGACCACATCCGGGCGCTCGTGGACGGCGGCCACGCCTACGAGTCCGGCGGCGACGTCTACTTCAGGGTGCGCTCGGACCCCGGCTACGGCAGCCTCTCCCACCGACGGCTGGAGAGCATGGACCAGGGCGAGGATGAGCCCGACGCGTCCGTCGCTCGCAAGGAGGACAGGCTCGACTTCGCGCTCTGGAAGGCACACAAGCCGGGCGAGGACACCGTCTGGGACTCGCCCTGGGGGCCGGGACGGCCGGGTTGGCACATCGAGTGCTCGGCGATGGCGGAGTGCATCCTCGGCGTCGGCTTCGACATCCACGGAGGCGGCTCTGACCTCGTGTTCCCACACCACGAGAACGAGGCCGCACAGACGCGAGCGGCGCGCGGCGCAGAGCTCGCCAAGGTGTGGATGCACAACGGCATGATCCAGCTGACCGGTGAGAAGATGGCCAAGTCACAGGGCAACATCGCGCCGCTTCACGAGGTCATCGCCGAGTACGGCCGGGAGACGGTCCTGATGTACCTGGTCTCCGGTCACTACCGCCAGCCGATCGCCTTCTCGGAGTCCGAGCTCGAGGATGCCGCCCGGCGCGTGCACCGCATACGCGACGCGCTGCGCCGGCTCGAGGCCGGCCGCCCGAGCCCGGCCGACATGGCGCACCACGCGCGTGCCTTCTTCGATGCGCTCGCCAACGACTTCAACACGCCGGCGGCGCTCGCCGAGCTCTTCGAGTGGGTTCGCGAGGCCAATCGGCGGGGCGCCGGCGTCGGCGATGCCGATCTCCGGGACATGCTCGACGTGCTGGGGCTGGGGGACCTCTCGCCGCTCGAGGCGGGAGGCGATGTGGGAAGCATCGACCCCGAGGCGATGGCACTGCTGCAGAGACGCGAGCAGGCGCGAGGCGAACGCGAGTTCGAGGCGGCCGACCGGATGCGGGAGGAGCTCCGCGAGCGCGGATGGGAGATCCGGGACGGTCCGGAGGGGCCCGAGCTGATCCCGGCCATCAGTTGATCGTCTACGGCCGCAACCCCGTCCGCGAGGCGCTGCGCGGCCGCCGCGCGGGCGAGGTGTCCGCTGTCTGGGCGACCCCCGGCGCGGCCCGCGAGCCGTGGCTCGCCGGCGTCCCGGTCGAGCGCGCCACGTCGGAGGAGATCGAGCGGCTTTGCGGCTCGAGCGCCCACCAGGGGATATGCGCGGAGGTGGGCGCCTATCCCTACGTGGACGCCGATGAGCTGCTCGGCCTCGAGGATCCGCTGCTTGTGGCGCTCGACCAGGTCCAGGACCCCCAGAACCTCGGCTCCATCTGCCGGACGGCGGAGTGCGCCGGCGCCGCCGGGGTCGTGATCCCCGAGCGCCGCGCGGCCGAGGTGACCCCCGCGGTCTGCAAGGCGTCGGCCGGCGCGGTGGAGCATCTGCGGGTGGCACGCGTGCGAAACCTCGCCGACTTCCTCGCTCAGGCCCGCGAGGCGGGCTGCTGGTGCTACGGCGCCAGCGCCGATCCCGGCGCGCCGGCCTCGCCCGGCGCGGAGCGCGCTCCCGTCAGCTACGACAGCCCCGACTACGCCGGCGGCGTGGTGCTGGTGCTCGGAAGCGAGGGCGCAGGCCTGCGCCCTCGGGTGGCGAAGGCCTGCGACCAGCTGATCGCGCTGCCGCTGCTGGGCCGGGTGGAGTCGCTGGGCGTCAGCGCCGCGGCCGCCGCGATCCTGTACGAGATCTTGCACAACCGTACGGCGGGGGTTGACAAGGGTTCATAACTGTGGCAGTCTCGCGCCTGCATAACGCTGAACCTAAGGTTTAGAAGCCTTGGGGATCACATAGCTTTGGCGCCAGGGGAGGAGTGCGCCACTGAGCAATCGAGGCCGCCGCAACGCAGCGGCCTCCGAGAAAGGACCTGCTCGTGGCAAGAATCTCCCATAACCCTAACTCTGAACCCAAGGTCGAGGATGTGTTCCTGATCGCGCTCGCCAAGCAGGGCGATCGCAACGCCTATGACCGGCTCGTGCGCCGCTACCACGGCTTCGTGCGCCTGAAGGCGTCGTCCTACTTCCTGGCGGGCGGCGACGCCGACGATCTCATCCAGGAGGGCCTCGTGGGCCTCTACAAGGCGATCCGGGACTTTCGCACCGACCGCGAGTCGAGCTTCCGGAACTTCGCGGAGCTCTGCATCACCAGGCAGATCATCACGGCCGTCAAGACCGCGACCCGCAACAAGCACACGCCGCTGAACCAGTACGTGTCCTTCTCGTCGACCCCCGCCGGCAGCGGGGACGACGTCCCAACCCTCGACCAGATGCTGCCCGGGCCGACGGTGCACGACCCGGTCAACCAGGTCATCTCATCGGAGGAGCTGCGCTCGCTCGTCGGCTGCCTCTCGACCGCGCTCTCGGAGCTCGAGAGCCGGGTCCTGTCGCTCTACCTCGACGGCTACTCCTACGAGCAGGTGGGCGAGCGCCTCTCCTGCGACACGAAGACGGTCGACAACGCGCTGCAGCGGGTCAAGCGCAAGGTGGGCGCGCACCTCGACTCGCGCGCAGTGGCCGCCTGAGCCGCCTGAGCCTGCGCCGCGCATCCGTGGCCGCCCCTCGAGGGGCGGCCACAGACGTCTGCGCGGGGGTGCGCGGAGCTAGAGCTTTCCTTCGCTCGGCAGCCTGCCGGGTGCGGCCGGGTGCAGCGCCCCTGGGGGCGCCGGCGTGACTTCGATCGGGAACGTCTGGCTCGAGGCGCCCTGGTTCTCCGGGCCTCCCGGGATGTGGATCCTGAGGACCGCGGTTCCCGAGCCGAACACCGCGTGGGCGATGGAGTAGGTGCCCGCGCCGCTCACGGTCGTCACTTCGACGACGTGGAAGCCGCCACCGATCGCGCTCTGGCGCTCGATGTAGACCGGGTGTCCCGCCTGGATCGGGTTGACCGTCCCCGTGAACGCCACGGGCTGGCCGGACTGCACTTTCGTCGCCGACGCGGTGGCCGTCACGACGTATTTGACGCCCTCGAACTGGCTGGACGAGCTCAGCCCTGCCGCCGTCGCGCGGTAGATGGTGCTGTGCGCTGGCTTCTCGGTGAACGTGTAGGCGCCGTTCGCGTCCGCGACCGTTTCATCGGCTTTCGTCAGCGGCAGTCCCTTCGTGCGCGAGAGCAGCACGACTTTCTGGTGAGCGCCGTTCTTGACGACGCCCTTGATCGTCACCGGCTGCCCGCTCGCGACCGGGTTGGGAGAGGTTTCGAGCGTCAGGTTGGGGTTCTGCGGCTGGGAGATCGTGTAGGAGATGGGTTCCGACACGCCGCGGAAGGTGAAGTTGCCGTGGCGGCGGACGATCACCCGCAGGTTCGCATCGCCGGGCACGAGGAACGCGTGTTTGATCGCGAACGTGCTCGCCGTGCTCACCGTGCCGCGCTGGATCGGCACCCATTCTTCGAAGCTCGACTGGCTCTCGCGCTGGAGGATCACCTCCGCGCCGGCGTCCGACGGGCTCACCGAGCCGATGAACGTGACGCTGTTGCGCCCGCCTGTCAATAGGGCCGTTCTCCCGGGAAGCGGCGCGAGGCCGGGTCCCGGGGCGGCGCCGGCGAAGGTCACGATCGGCGCGACGTGCACGCGGCGGTTTGCGCTGCGCGCTCCAAGCCCGCGGACATAGAAGACGGTGTCGGTGGTCAGCGACGGGAGCTTCAGCGAGTAGAAGCCGCCCGCACCCGCGCTCAGCGTCCCCACGACTTTGAACCCGCTGCCGAGGGTGTGCGCGTAGAGCGTCACCGGCAGGCCTGCGGTGTTCGTGCCGCCGGGGCACGCGAGCTGCCCGAAGACTTCCGCCTGTTCGCCGCTGGTCACGACGTGGGGTTCCGCGAAGAGGCTCACATGGCATCTTGCAAGGCCGGCGTGTTTGTGCCCGCCGGCGGCACCGGCCGTCACGGGGGCCAGCGCCAGCAACGTGACCGCGGCCGCGAAGGCCGGGCGCAGCTTGATTGAACGCATTCTGTGCCTTCTCCTTTAGGGGGTGGGGGGGAACGGCGAGTGTGCATGCCGCCGTCTGCCGCGTTAACCCGACCGTCTGGAGATCGATGCGGTTCGCGCGGGGCCCGCCCGTCAGCGCCTCGCCGCCGGCAGGAGCGTCGCCGCAGGGTGGCCGCCGCGAGCGCCCGGCAGGGACTTGCGACGCGCTCGGAGGGTGGGGGCGAGCGCGCCGCAAGCCGATCCGGGAAAGACCCTTGCCCCTCGGCCCCCGAGGAGGGCTGAACGTCTCTGGAGCGCTGGCGTTTCCCTCTCACAGGGCACGCGAGGGGGTGCCGCAGGCCCTGTGACAAGGTCCACTACCCGGCGCCGCCGGCCACAAACGGCCCGCAAGCAGGTTTGCCGTGGCGGTCGCCGCGTGGCCAGCGCCGCGCCGTTCACCGGTGCGCCGCCGGCCGCGCCGGGACGCCGGCGAAGTTTGAGCGAGGGCGCACGGGGTACCGCACTTCTGCGCTGGGGTGCGGGGGCCCGGGTATGGGCGAACGTCCAGCGCAATCGCTATCCCCGGGAGGAGAAGGAGCGGAATGAGAGCCATCAGAATCGCAGGGCTGTGCCTGCTCGCCGTCGGTGCCTGGGCGCTGAGCGCCGCGGCCGCATCGGCGGAACCGGAGTTCCTGACCAAAGCGGTGGTCGCGGAAGGGTCGAAAATACCCTTCTCCGCAACCGTCGGCGCAGCCTTCCTCGAAGGCTCGAAGAGCAAATCGAAGATCAGCTGCACGGGCGGCAGCGGCTCGGGCGAAGTGACCGGGCCGAAAAGCGTGAGGAACGACGTCACGACGTTCACCGGCTGCTCGAGCAGCGAACTCAAATGCAAGAGCGGCACGACGGAAGGCGTGATCGTCACGAAGCCGCTGCAGGGAGTCCTCGGTGGCGTCACCTCGACGCTCCCCGGCGTCAGGCTCTTCTCGCAGTCGGAAGGCAGGGGTGGGAAGCTCGCCGAATTCGAATGCGGGGCGAGCATCGTCAAAGTGGTGGTCACCGGATCGGTGATCGGCTCCCTCTCCGGAGCGGCCGGAACCGGACCCGAAACCGGCAAGCTCCTGACGTCCGGCAAACTGACGTTCCAGGAGGCCGGGGGCCTCCAGAAATACACCAAATTCCTCGAAGGCGAAGCCGGCTCCGAACAGCTCACGGCGACCATCAACGGGTCGCCCGAACTGTCCGGCCAGTCGGTGATCGCGACGCTACAGACCGTCCCCGTCAGCTGGGGGATGGGCGTGACGAAGTAGCGGCCGGCTCAGTCTCGGCGGGCGAGCGCGTAAGCGCAGGCGCGGCCACGCGCGGGTGACGGCGGCCCGCGCATGCCCGCCGCCCGCCGGGCCGGCGCCCCGAGCCGGGATTCGACGGCGGCGAAAGCGGGTATGCGCTACTCCATGGAGATTGCCAGCGCCGTGGCAAGTCTGAGCGAGTCCTATCCCGCGTCGCCCGACTCGATTCCGCGGGCGCGCATCGCACTCAGCTCCTTCGCCGCCGAGGCCGGGGCAAGTGCCGAGCAGCAGGAGCAGGTCCGCCTCGTCGTCTCGGAGGCTGTGACCAACGCCGTCCAGCACGCCTACGGCGGCGGTCCCGGGGACGTGCACGTGACGGCGATGGTCGTGTCCGGTGAGCTCTGGATCCTCGTCGCGGACGACGGACTCGGCCTCTGCGCCGGGGGCGACAGCCCGGGGCTCGGGCTCGGGCTCGCCTGGATGGCTCAGTTCAGCGACGGGATGACGCTCGTTGCCCGCGCATGCGGCGGCGTCGAGGTGCGGCTCCGCTTCGACCTTCGCCGGGCGGGCGCGATGGGGGCCTACGACTCAGCCGCGCGGGTCGCTGGCGTCTGCTAGACGGCCGGCGGCGTCGGTCTTCTCCACGACGAAGTAGCCGTCGTGGGTCTCCACCACCGTCTCGAGCTCCACGTTCTCGTGGCCCGGCATCACGACGAAGCGCCGCGCCCCGGCGCGGATACGCTCGTAGTCGCGCGGCGTGATCGTCAGCAGCTGGTTGCACTCCAGGCGTGCGCACTCGCAGCGGAAGGCGGCATCCCTACCGCCTTCGCCGTGCCAGACGCCGCGCTCGATCGCCTCGTTGACCTCGCGGAACAGCGTCTCGTTGGCCGCGAGGCGCCGCTGGAGTTCGTCGTCCACCCGACGATCCTCTCACGCTGGGGCGTGCGAGGCGCTGACCATGGGGCGTTTTCCGAGCGTCGCGCCGGGTAGGAATGCCGTGGGGCTTCTCCCCGTGAGCCCCTCCGGAAGAGGGGGGCCGCTCCGGATCGCTCCCTTGCGCACAGCCCTCGGGCCCTGCGGGCGTGAGGCGTGGCGCCGGAGCGGTCCGGTTTTCTCGAAGAAGATGTTTGAGCCTAGTCCGACTGGGGTACACCCGCCTCACAACAGGTTCCGCGCTCCCCTCTCGCGGACTCTGTAGTGAAAGGGACCGTCAGGACATCCCAAAGCCTTCCGCCTCCTCGGGGGCAGGGAAACCGGGCAGGCCCCAAGTTGGTTAGCGGCGCGCTCCGATCTCGGTCGGGGCGCGCCGCGAGTCTTTCTGGCAGAGGCATCGCGGCAACGGCTACGCATGGCCGGCGTCGACTCCATGGCGTGGCATGAGTGTTTGGGCCGATTGCGTTTACTCCACACCAATCCGGGTAGCAGCCGCCCACAGCTCTCCACGGGGGAGAGCGCTACCGCGGGGGAGTTCGCATGAGCCAGGGGCAGGCCGGCAGGGGTGTGCGGGGGCGCGTACGCGGGATCGGCGCCGCCGTGGCGGGTTGCTGCCTGATCGCCGCTCTCGCGGGGCCGCCGGTGGCGGGGGCGGCAGTGAAAGTCTTCCGAGTGGGCACCTACAACGGAGTCAAGGGTGGCTACAAAACCGTCCAGGCCGCGGTCAACGCCGCGAGCCCCGGGGACTGGATCCTGATCGGACCCGGCGACTACAAAGAAGCGACGACGACCGTTCCGACGGGCGGCGGCGGCGCGGGAGCGGGCGTGCTCGTACAGAAGCCCGGCCTGCACATCCGCGGCATGGACCGCAACGGGGTCATCATCGACGGCACGCGAGCCCGCACGTCGGCCTGCAGCGCCTCGCCCGCGAGTCAGAACCTCGGCCCGGCAGACGGCGAAGGGCACCCGACCGGACGCAACGGCCTCGAGGTGTGGAAGGCGAACGGCGTGAGCGTCGAGAACCTGACCGCCTGCAACTTCCTCACCGGCAGCGGCGGGGGCGGCAACCAGCTCTGGTTCAACGGCGGCGACGGCAGCGGGAAAACGGAACTGGGCTCCTGGCGCGGCGCGTACCTGTCGGCCACCACGACGTACTTCGAAGGCAACGAAAAGCCCTTCTCCTCGTACGGGATCTTCACGTCGAACACCTTCGGCCCCGGCCTCTACACACAGGTCTACGCCAACAACCAGGCCGACTCGGCCTTCTACATCGGCGCCTGCCCCGACTGCAACACGATCCTCGACCGGGCCCATGCCGAGAACAGCGATCTCGGCTACTCGGGCACGAACTCCGGCGGTCACCTGATCATCCAGAACTCGGAGTTCGACAACAACCAGTCGGGCTTCGTGACGAACAGCCAGAACAACGACGACGCGCCCTCGCCGCAGGACGGTGCCTGCCCGAACAACGGCATCGGCCCCACCGGCACCCACTCGTGCTGGCTGTTCACCAAAAACAAGGTGCATGACAACAACAACCCGAACGTGCCCACGACGGGCTCCGCGGAAGCGGGACCCGTGGGCAGCGGCGTGGTCATCGCCGGCGGGCGCAACGACACTGTCAGCGGCAACCAGGTCTATAACAACGGCGCCTGGGGCATCCTGCTCGTGCCCTACCCGGCCACCGAAACGCCTCCGCCGATCGCCCACTGCCAGGGCGGCGTGGAAGCCGAACTCGAAGGCAAACACGTCTGCTACTACGACGACTTCGGCAACGAGGTCGCCGGCAACACGCTGACCAACAACGGGTTCTTCGGAAACGCGAGCAATGTCGACCTGGCGGAGATCTCCAACCTCAACAACCCGGGCAACTGCTGGCACGGCAGCACGGACACGGGCGGAGAAGTGACGAGCGAACCGAAACTGATCCAGAGCCCACCGCACAGCGAATGCGGCATCCCGGACTCGGGTGAACCACTCACCAGCTCGCTCGGCGCCCAGGTCGCGTGCGACTCGGGGCTTCTGGCCGAATGCCCCTCCACGGTCGTGGCCGTCTACCCCAAACGGGAAAAAGTGGTGTTGCAGGCGCTCCCGGCGCAGCCGACGATGCCGAACCCGTGCCTGGACGTCCCCCACAACCCGTGGTGCGCGAGCAACACCTCGAAACAGCCGCCGTATCCGGTGCCCGGGGTGCCCGCCGAATGAGCTCGGCGGGCGCCGCGCCGCCCTACCCGTCGCGGCGCCAGTAGCGCTCGCACGCGCGCGCCAGGAAGCCGGCCGCGAGGACGCCGAACACGGCGGCGACGGCCCAGGCGCCTTTGGCGGCGCTGAGAACGGCGACCGCGAGCGCGCCCACGGCGGCAAAGATGGAGAAGACTGTGTTGGCCATCGGCTCCCGCTATCGCTCTGTCGGCGCCAGTATCGCGCCACGTTGACAGGCGGTCGAGCGGGTCTAGTGAGGTGCGTAGTCCACCGGCTCCCGGCTCGAGGCCGGAGGATGGGAAGTGAGCGGAAGTACGTGGTGGCGCTCGGATGCCGCCGGCGACGGACGACCGCACGGCAATCTCCGTTCGAGGTCCCATGTCCTACCTCAATCTGTCCCCCAAGGGCCCGGCGATAAGCGGCGCGGGCCGGCCTCTCCACTTCGGCGTGCAGGACGTCGTATGGGGCCGCTGTCACACGCTCTTCCTCAGGGGCGAGCTCGACCTGGCGGCCTCCGACTACATGGAAGCCGTCGTCTTCTGCCTGCTGCTGGACACGATCGAGGGCATCACGCTGGATCTCAGCAAACTGTCCTTCGTCGACGCCGCCGGGCTACGCGCCCTGCTCGCCGTCCGTGAGCTCTGCCGCCACCGCGGCTACGCATTCTCGCTCACCCGACCCATGGGCCAGGTGCGACGCCTTTTCGAGTTGACCGGAGTGGCAGGCGACCTGCCCATCGCCAACACGGTCCAGGCGAGCCGCCCGCCGCGAGAGCAGCGTCGCCGGCTCAGAGCGCTCTCGACTCCCCAGCGCTGAGCTCAGTGCAGCCTTTTCTGCCGCCTCGAGGGGTGATGACGGACGAGGCGCGCTGCCGCCACCAGCGCCACCGCCACGCCGAGGACGAGCAGCCAGTTGCCGGCGGACGCGGCAATTGCCGCGATCAGCAGTGCAACGGCGAGCACCGTGGGGCCATAGGTCTGCCTCATCACATCGATCTCTGTCGGCGCGGCGCCGGCCGGCCTTGAGTCAGAGCCTGCTCGACGAGGCACATGTCTCGCTGTAAACGGGAGCTTCGATCTCACCCCGTCTGGTTCGAGCTGTAGGCCCGCGGCTCCTGCGCGCAAGCCCGAGATCAGCCTGAGGAGCGAGCGGCCACTCGACTCCGGGAGCCGCGGTTGTGAGCTCGACTAGAGGAAGTCTGCAAGCGCCCGGCGGTCCACGCCGGGCAGCTGGAGCGCCCGCAACAGGCGCTCGGCGACCTTCTCCCAGGTGAACAGGCGTGAGCGCTCGAGCGCGATGGCGCCGAGTCGCTCGGCGACGTGCGGGTCGCTCAGCTCGAGCATGGCCTCGAGGATGGAGTCGTCACTGGCCGGGTCGACGAGCCTGCCGCCCTCGCCGATGACTGTGGACACGCCGCCGCAGGTGGTGCCGATCGAGGCGATGCCGGCCGCCCCCGCCTCGGCGTGGACGATGCCGGTGGGCTCGTGCAGCGAGGGCATCACGAAGCACGTCGCCTGCTGGAAGAGGTTCACGATCCGCTCGCGGTTCTCGGCGCTGTCCAGCGACAGGCGCCCATGACCGGTGACGCCCGGAACATCGATCCGGGGGTGACCGCCGACGAGTGCCAGCTCCGCCGCCGGTATCCGCTCGCGCAGGCGCGAGAACGCCGCGACGACTCGGTCGCCGTTCTTGCGGCTCCAGTCGTAGCCGACGAACAGGAAGCGTGGCCGCGACCAGTCTCGGCCGGCGGGCGGGCTGGTCGGGTTGTTGCGCCCGACTCCGACCACCTTGACCTTCTCGAACGGCTGCCCGTAGTCCTCCACGATGCTCCGCGCCGCCCAGTGGTTGTAGGCGCAGCAGGCGCGAGCACGCTCGTAGCAGCGTCGTTGCAGCCCGATCCAGTCCTCAGCCGTTCCCTCGCCGATCTCGAGGTGCGCCCACGCATACGTGCGTCTCGCCTGCTTGACGGTGGAGTCCTCGAACGTGACGTAGGGGACGCCGTCCGGGGTGCGGTACTCGCAGCCGATCTGGATGACCGCGTCCGGGTGCCGCCGCCTTACGGCGCGACGCAGCGCCATCGAGCGGAGGCTGGCCATGCGTGAGGAGGCGAGGGCGTCGGCGCGATGTCGTCTCAGCGCCGCGTGCGGTTCGAGCACGTCGCCGAACCTCCGGATGGCCAGCAGCGCGGTCGCAACGTCCCCTCCCACGCGGAGCTCCGCAGCGAGCGGCTGTGCCTCTCCGACCAGCTCCTGCAAGGCGGAAAGCAGCGACGCGGGCACTCCGGAGTAGGACGTTGGATCGCTGGGGTCACCGGCGGTGGCGACGCCCACCGCGAGTTCCTGCTTCGTGTCCTCCCCCCACTCGGCCAACATCACTTGTGGGCATAGTAACTTGTGAACGTACTTATTGTGAAGAAATTCAACATTTCTAGGTTGCGCGAATCGTGCGAACATGCGGCTCGGGGCCGGCGCGCCGTGGCGCTCCTCAGGCGGGCCATGCGCGGCGCCTACAAGCTCGCCGCCTCCAGGCGCTCCCCGCTGTCGCCGCTGCTGCGCATGCCGGCGCTCGAGAAGGCACGCCAACGGCTGAACGCCGGCAACGTGCTGGCTGCGGACGTGGTCGAAGTGCTGGCCTGGCTGCAGGCGGCGGGAGTCCGGGCATGGCTGGTCGGCGGCTGGGCCACGGACGCGCTGCTCGGCGGCCAGACCCGTGCGCACGCCGACGTCGATATCGCCGTCGAGGCGTCCGAAAGGGAGACCGCCCGCGCCGCGCTCGAGCGCGAGGGGTTCCACGTCACCCACGAAGCTCCGGCCGGCCGCTGGCTGTCACTGCACGTGAAGATGATCGACGACCTGCGGCGGCCCGTTGCGCTCCACCCGATCGACCTCGACGCCTGGTCCGCGCCGGATGGGCCCGGCTCCATCCGTCAGGGCGCGCGGGAGCTCGGCATCGGCGAGATCGAAGAGCTGTTCGCCACCGGACGGCTGGCCGGCCACGACGTGCCGTCGCTCTCCCCCACCGCCCAGCTGGTGCTGCGCTGCGGCTACGACCTCCGCGACTGCGACGTCCGGGACGTGGAGGAGCTGTGCCGGCGCTTCGGCCTGCCCCGGCCGCCTGCCTACCTCGCCCAGGTGAGCGGAGCGAACGCCGCGACTGCAGCGAACGCCGCCAGTGCAGCGTACGCCGCGCCCGGCGACGGCGACGGGTGAGCCGGTTGACATCGCGTCTGGGACGCGTCGCCAGCGGGCTGCGTCGGCGACCGGCGGGCAACACGAACACGTCCCCGGGCGCCGCCAGCGCGCTGGTGGTCCCGGTGCCCGACGCCACTCGCGCGACGGCGGCGTGGCCCGGCGAGGCGGATCGGCTGACCGCTGCGGGGATGCCCTTTCACGTGACCGTCCTCTACCCGTTCCTGGCGCCGGAGGCAATCGATGAGGAGGTTGAGCGTGCGCTGGAGAAGATCGCCGGCGGGACGACGCGCTTCGGGTTCTCGCTGGCGGAGCTCGGCCGCTTCGAGCAGGTCCTCTTCATGGCTCCCCGGCCGGCCGATCCGTTCGTGGCGCTCACCCGCGCCGTGCACGAGCACTGGCCCGAGCATCCGCCGTACGGGGGTGAGTTCGAGACCGTCATCCCGCACGTCACCCTTGCCTCCGGCCCGGAGCCGGAGGGACTGGCGAGCGCCGTCGAGTCCAGGCTGCCGATCGAGACCGAGGCGCTCGAGCTGTGGCTGCTCACGCCGCGCTCTCACGGAGCATGGGCCACGCGCAACCGCTTCGCCCTCGGGTCCGATCGCAGCGGACGCCCTGCACCTGCCCCCTGAGCGGCGGTCAGGTGACGCAGCAAGAGCATGCGTTGACGGACGCCGGTCCCCTGTTCCACGACGATCCAGCCGGCGCCGGAGCGCTTCGCGGTGAGCTCGCCTTCGGCGTAGACGCCCGGTGAGCCGCGAACGGCGTGGAAATCGGGGAGCAGCGGCGCAAAGGACTGTGGCCGTGCGGCGTCGAGCAGCACGATCGCTTTGAGCGGCGTGTTGTGCAGCTCGTATTCGATGGCGAGGCAGGGCACGAAGGCGTGGCCGATGATCTGGCCCGGATATGGCCGGATCGACGTGGCCACGGCTCCGCCACGTACCGCGAGGCCGGTCAGCCCACTCGCGCGCACGCCGCACACCCCTCCTGGCGGACTGTGCGGGTGCCGCCAGCGCAGCACGCTGGCCTGCGGCGCCGGGCTCACCCAACGTTCCGCGAGGCGCCGCCCGTCCGCCTGTATCGCCACGAGCGTCGAGCCGGGACGCGCGATGACGCGCGCACCGCGCAGGCCGTAGGGGAGGCCCGGCAGCGGCGTCGTCGCCACACGCCTGCGGTTGTCGACCAGCACGGCCGTGATCTGGGGGTCCGTGACGACGGCCTCGGTCTCGTACGGCGCGCCGACCTCGCTCCAGCCGAAGACCTGCAGGAACGGCTGGGACGGGGTGGGCACGTTGCCACACGCGCTGCCGGCACCCTTGCCGTGTTCTTCGACGATCACGCACCAGCCCGCGCGCCCGACGGCACCGACCATGGGCGACAGCCGGATCTTGAACATGTCCCTGCCCGTGGCACGTGTGCTGATCCCGGCAAGGGCAGCGTCGCTCGGCTGCACCCGGGCGCCACCGCCCGCCCCGCTGCTCAGCACCAAGGAGAGCACCGCGAGCGCGGCCGCCGCCAGAAGCGCTGCGGTCAAACGCCCTGCGCGCCGGCGGCGCTGTCTACGCCGTGCCTCCTCTATCACCCCCTGCTCGGGTCCGTCGGCGCTGTGCTTCCGGGACTCTGGATCGCGGTCGAGGAGGAGCATGCGCAGCTACGAGGAGACGCTCGCACTCAGGTGCCGAATGACCTGCAACCGCTGGTAGAGCCCGCTGCCGCCTGCCACCACGAGCCAGGCGTTCCCGTGGCGCAGCGCCGTGATCTCGCCGTGCCAGTCTCCCGGCGCATCGAAGAGACCCGGGGTCCCGCGGATGGCTCTCATGCCCGGAATGGCAGCCGGCGCCCTGCCGGGGTGTTCCGCGTCGAGCAGGATCGCCGTCTCGATCGGCCAGTTGTGGAGGTAGTACTCCGTGTCGATGCACGAGAAGAACGCGCGCCCGATGATCTGCGCCCGATAGGGACGGATCGAGGATGCCACGTGGCCCCACTGCGGCTGGAGCGCAGGCAGCCCGTGGGCACGGATCTGGCACGGTCCGGGCGCGAGCGGGTGGGGCCTTTCCCACCAGTGGATACCGCCGGCCAGGCCGCCGCCCGTTTCGGATTCGACGTAGGCCAGGGGCTTTCCGCCGATCCCCGTCGCCAGCAGGACCCGCCCTGCTTCCGTCGGCGGCGGCGGGGCCGGGGGCGTGCGGAAGCCCGGGCGCGGGGGCGGCCCGATCGAACGTGCGCCGTGCGTCCGGCCCTTCGGCGCCGGAGGGGTGGGTCGCGGGAGCTCGATCTGGGTCAGGCGAAGCCCGTACGGGAGACGGGCCAACGTGACGACGCGCGCGGGCCGACCGTTCGCGAGCACACCCTCCACGCCTGCCGCCAGGAGTGCGGTGACCCGTTCTTCGCGCGGGGTGACGTTGGTGTCCGCCAGCGTCCCGATCGATCGCACGCCGCTGAGCGTCCGCACGTTCTTCGTGGGGACGGTGGCGCAGCTGCCCCCGTCGGCGAGCGTCACGCACCAACCGTAGGAGCCGCCTTCCAGCGCCGGCGAGATGTGGGGGGACTGGAACGCACGACGCAAGCGTCCGTGCTGGACGCCCGCTCGGTGTCGTGGCCCGGTGGAGGTCGAGCCCGAATGCGCGTATCCAAAGATCCCGCCGGCGAGGGCGCCGAGGGCGATCACCGTCATCGCGATCCGCCGGCGCCGCCGAGCTCGTCTCAGGCGGGCGTGGCGGATCACGCCTGCGTCTGGACCGTCCGTTCGTCTCGGCGGCTCGGTCTGGACGAGCGTCGACATAGAAGCTAGTATGACTAGCATCATGTTGGACGTCAAGCTCGACCGCTCGGATCCGACCCCACTGCACGAGCAGGCAGCCGCGCTCATCCGCCGGTCGATCGCCGAAGGCGACGCCAGACCGGGGGACCGCCTGCCCCCGGCGAAGGACCTGGCCGCGGTCATGGAGGTCAACGCGAACACGGTGCTGCGGGCGCTCCGCGAACTGCGTGAGGAAGGGCTGCTCGAGTTCCGCCGCGGCCACGGCGTCCGTGTGGCCGGCACTCCGGAGCGCAGCCTCGTTCTCGCCCAGGCCCGCGAGCTGGTGACGCTCGCGCGCCGAAACGGCTACCGGCGCGAGGAGCTCATCAGGATGATCGAGGGTCTCACCTGAGGTGTCGACCGAAGCCGACGGGGAAAGCCTCGCCTACTCCTCCAGGCCGACCGCTCGCAAAGCCTCGCTGCGACCAAGATAGCCGCGAGCGCATGAGATCTTCCCTTCCCCGAAGTCAAAGACGATCCCCCCAGGCGACTCGACCTGAACGCCGCTGCCCTTACCGTGTCCCGCTATACGACACAGCAGCAGCACGCGGTCATCTACGTCGCGATATTCGTCAGCGATCACCTGGAAGTCCTCCCAGGTGTTGCCGACCTCCCGGGAGAACGCTGCAAGTCCCTCGCGTCCTCTGTAGCCGCCGCTTCCCTCGACAATCCCCGCCATAGCCGGGAACCACTCGGCGTCCTGGCGCCAGAGTTCGTTGTAGCCGTCGAAATCGCGCAGGTTGAACGCGTCAATTGCTCGTTTGGCGATCTCCACGTTCTCCTGCGACATCGCCTACCTCCTCGACTCCGCGAGCCGTTCGGCGGCAGCACGGGCCTCGTCGATGTCGGTGTGGGTCGTCAATCGTACGAGGAGGCCATCGGCCGACCAGCAGATGACCCATCCCTCCCGCTGATGGACTTGACCACCGACGCCGAGCGGACGACCCTCTTGGTAGACCACCGCAAGCACGATCCCGTCGTCGAGGACGACGAACTCTTCGACTTCCATGCGAAGCTCGGCGAAGGAGCCGAACCACTCCTCCAAGAAGTCACGAATTGCCGCTCGGCCTTCGAGAATGTCCACACGCCCGTCAAGGACCGCATCGGAAGCGAAGAAGCTCATTACCGCGTCGATGTCATGCTGATTCACAGCCTCGAAGACAAGGCGCGTAAGCTCAGCCGGGTCGGAGGTCATGGACTCCTCGGACATCGCCCGCCCAGTATCCCGCTCGGCGACGGACCACGTTCGTCCATTAGCGCGTATGAACTGATTTGTCTGGCGGCTGCGCTACGCCGTGTCGACTGCTCGCTTGGAACGGATGCGTTGCGAGGCTAGCCAGCGAGCCGGCTGAGGACATACACGATCATGCAGACGAGCAGCGTCGACGCCACCCCGGCGAGGAAGGCACGTAGCTGCACCCGATGCAGATAGGCCGGGTGGCGCGGCCCAGCAGGTGTCGCGGGGGTCTTCGTTGCGAAGTGCTCGGCACGCTCGACGGCCACGCGAGCTTCGAGATAGGCCAATGCGCGTGCGTCACGCTCCCACGGATAGTTGTGGGGGGGCACATTGGATTGCATCGGCTTGCTAGCGGGGAGGTACAAGCGCTCTGCGTCGAAAGTCGGCACTAAGGCCATAGCCCTCCGGCCGTAACTCTCGTCATCCTCGGCGGGATACTTGACGGACGATGTCGGAGAACCTAGACCGCGTGCGCTCGATCTTTGTGGCCTGGGAACGGGGATGACGAGCGGGTGCTCGTGTTTCACCACCGCACCGGACGCGGGAACACCAGCGGAATGGAGCTTGGGGAGATGCGGACTGGTGGCGCGAACCTCCTGCATGTCCGGGACGGCAAGGTCACGAAGATGGTCATCTACTTCCACCGCGACCGCGCCCTCGCCGACCTCGACCTCCGGGGTTAGACAGTGTCACAACAGAATGTCGAGCTCGTGAAACAGTCGATCGAGGCGCTCAACCGGCGCGACATCGACGCCTTCATGGCGCTCAACACGCCCGACTTCGAGCTACTTCCGGCAATGAGCGGCTTTGCAGGTGTCAGCTTCCAGGGGCGTGAAGGGGTGGAACGCTACTTCGCCGAGCTCGCAGCCGTCTGGGAGGAGTTCCGAGTGCTCGGCGAGGACTTTCGTGACCTCGGTGACCGCGTCCTGGTCCTAATGCGAATCGAGGGCCGCGGCAGAGGCAGTGGCGTTACGGTGGTGGGCAGACAGGCGTTCATCTCGGACTTCCGAGACGGCAAGACCGCTCGCGTGCGCTCCTACCTCGACCGCGCCGACGCACTGCGCGACGCCGGGCTCGAGGAGTAGCCGATGTCGCAGGAGAACGTGGAGATCGCGTTGAGGTTCGTCAGTCTCTACAACGCACAGGACCTCGTGGCCGCAGTCCAACTCTGCACCGACGATGTCGCTGTTGCGCCCGACCGCTCCGTGTTCCCCGAGGGCGACCCGTTCCGCGGCCGCGACGCGTTTCTGGACTTCTTGCAACAAACATGGGCGGCGTGGGCCGGCGGCGCAGTCGTCACCAGGGAGGTCTTTGAGGCGCCCTGCGAACGCGTCGTCATGCGAACGGACTGGGAGGCGAAAGGCTCGGGCAGCGGTCTGAATGTCTCGACGAACCTCAGTGCCGTCTACACGTTCAGCCGCGGGAAGGTCGCCGCCGCGGCGTACTTCTTCGACCACGCCCGAGGCCCTCAAATCCGTGGGGCTGGAGGAGTAGGCGCTAGCCCAACAGGAGGGCTTCTATCTGCGGACGGATGTAGAGCCGGCGCCTGCCCACCTTCCGAGACGGGAGCTCGCCCCTGCGCGCCCAGTGCTCGACCGTGCTGTGGGGCACATGCAGCAGCTCCGCGACTTCGCGGGCGTCCATGACGTCGGCGGCCGTGAGGCTCATTTCGGACAGGGAGTTCAAGAGAAGCCGGAGAGGGGTCTCGAACCCCTGACCTCCTGTTTACAAGCCGTCTTAGGGGGTGTCGTGGCGTGTCGCTGCTACGGCGGCCCCGGCTTGGGCGCCCATTGGCGTGGGCCATGTTTGCACTCGAGTTAGCACCCCTGCTACGTCCAGGAATGGCACGGAGACCACAAGCGCGGGGGGATCATCGCTTCCCCTTCTCGTCCAACTCAGGCGTCTCGGCGCATACGCTTCGGGCGCCCGCTTTCCGCGCAAAGCAGGCAAGTGCTGGCAGCCAGCGAGACACGGCCTGTTCGCCAAACGCGCGTCTGGTCTGCGGCTCCTTCGTCGCCATCGCGATCGTGCGGAACGCGATAGCGGTTGCGAGAAGCGATCGTCCGTAGCGGCAGTCCGGGTAGCCTGCGGGGGCATGTCGGATCGCATCGAGCCCATCACCCCGACGTATCGCGGTGTGCTGATCGCCTCCGCTCCTGGTGTTGTTTGGTGGGGCCGCTTGCAAGTGACCGGCCTCGAGCTGCTGCCGCTGGAGGGGCCGCTGCTGCTCGTCGGCGACCACGACAGCTACTGGGACACCGTGGCGACCGGGATCGCGGCGATGGCCCGCCGGCAGATCAGGGCATTGGCGAAGTCCTCGATGTGGAAGAACAAGTTGCTCGGCGCGGTCCTGACCGGGATGGGCCAAATCCCGATCGAGCGTGGGTCCGGCGACAGCGGAGCGCTCGACCGCGCGATCGAGGAGCTCCGCAAGGGCGCATGTATCGGGATCTACCCCGAGGGCACACGCTCGCTCGGCCGAGCGCTGCGGGCCCGTAGCGGCGTCGGCTACATGGCGCGGGCGGTGCCGGAGGCGACGATTGTCGGGGTTGCGTGCAACGGCACGGTCGCGATCCCGCGGTTCCCCAGAGCACGCCCGCACGTTCGGGTCGAGTTCTTCGAGTTCGACCGACCGGCGATCGGGCCTGAGGAATCACCGCAGCAGTACAGCACCCGGCTGCTCGCTCAGATCCGTCAGCGTGCACCAATCGAGGTCGCGGGCCGCAAGCGCGCGGCAGCGCTTGTCGGCCGCGTCCCCATTTGGTCCCCGGAGCTGGCGATTACCGGCAAGCCCGGCGGCAAGGGCGCACTCGAGGAGGCGCTCGCCCAGACCGCCTCCAACCATGGCTAGCCTCCTCTCAGCCACAGAGCACCAGCGCGAAATCGCGGGTTGCTCAGGTCCCCGCGTTGACGCGATAGCCAGC
>DASYFT010000004.1:0-4273 GCA_036498265.1 Solirubrobacteraceae bacterium
CGAGACCCTGCTCGGCACTGAGAAGCCCTTCGTGACAACCGGCGGCACACTGATGCTCGCCATGGCCGGGCTCACCGGCCGCCCCGGCACCGAGGACGACCAATCAGACGGCGGTCCGCGGACGGACGCGGCGAACTACACCATCGCGCTCGCGAAGCAGGGCGTGCGCTCCTCCGTCGTACGGCTCTCGCCAATGGTCCACTCAGACCTCGACCACCACGGCTTCACCCACGCCCTGATCGGCTTCGCCCGCGAGAACGGGGTAGCGGCCTACACCGGCGACGGCTCGAACCGCTGGCCGGCGGCCAACACATACGACATCGGCGTGCTCTACCGCCTGGCGATCGAGAAAGCCCCTCCCGGCTCGACACTGCACGGCGTCGGTGACACCGGCATCCCGCGCAAGGTCATCGCCGAGACGATCGCCCGCAAACTCGGCGTCGAGACCAAGAGCATCACAGACGAGGAAGCGCCCCAGTACCTCGGCTTCCTCGCCCCCTTTGCCGGCCTCGACAACCCGACCTCGAACGACAAGACCCGCAAGCTCCTCGGGTGGGAGCCGACCCATCCCGGCTGGGTCGAGGACGTCCAGAACGGCCACTACTCCGGGTAACCGCCCAAGGGCGGGATATGCCGGCCACCCCGGCCGTCACATCCACCCCTCAGGCCCATATGGGGGCAGCCAACGACGAGGTGGCTGCCGCAAACCCCGCCATTTCGGGCAACCTGAACGCGGCCCATCGCGCCCCGGCAGTGGACGAAAGCACTTCCCCGTGCTCCGCCTCGCCGTACTACCGCTCGTGCGGAGGAAGCGAGTTGCCTGGCGCCATCAACTCATCATTGCTGTTCGCTGAGCCTTCCCACTGAGACGACCTCGACACCGTGCGTTCCGGGCCCGGCCGCGCTCAAAGGGTGCGGGGACGGATCTTTCATTGGGCGCGACGAGAGTGTCGCTGATCGATCATTGCGACACTGTCGTGCGTCCAATCAGGCGCTGATGAGGCTGCCGGCTCTTCGTGATTGCAGAAGCGGGGTGAAGGCGGCCGGACACGGGAAGGGTCCGCCACCAGAGCGTGTTCCTCTGCACGACCGGGCGTTGGGACTGGTAGGTTCGCTCATGCTGTTGTGGATTAACAGCCTCGGTCGGCGGCGGCAAACGTAGACGGCGCACGAGCTCCGCCGGCGGCTCGCGCGCAGCATCATCTGCGATCCCGAGCTGCTCGACATTGGTGTGCACGGATAGCGACTCGGAGCGGAAGCCGAACCATGCCGGCTACATCTTCATGGGGCCGGGGGCTTCCTCAGCTCAACGGCGGGAGGCTGTCCGAGTCGCAGCAGCCCGCACCGCTGTCACCTGGTTATGTCGTCGATTCTGATGTCGATGTGATCGAGTTGCGCGCCGGTCAGCCTCGGTGTCTGGCGGCGCACGATTGTTCGGACGGCGTCGGCGACGCGATGAAGGGCCGGTCCGAGGGTCACGACGAGCCGTATGGACAGGTCTACGCGGTCGGGCAGCGGCGGGTCATGCTGTTCCACTCGGGCTGACGCGAAGACCACGCCGGGGATCGTGCGCGCCAGCCGCTGAGCAGTCCGAACCACCACGGCATGGCTCACGCGTGTTTCTCCGCGGGGGTGCCCTAGCACGATGAAGTCTGCTGTCTGGGCGGCGAGGACCCTGACGCGCGCCATGATCTGGGCGGTCAACCGGCGGGGTACGTTCACTGGCTCCCGCGCGAGCTCCGTCACGTCGGCCCAGCCGCGGCGCAGGCGGCGAAGCGCCGTCTGGCAGTAGGGGCAGCCTGACTGGTGTGCTTCGTCTGCGGGTGGCGCGCCGTCGGCGACCTGAGCGAGGAGCTCCTCGAGGCGCACCCCGCACGGGAGCGTTTCTGCCTGGTCCGTCACTGCCATGAGCTGGTTTGTTGGATGATGGTCAGCCGCGCGCGGTGGATGCGCGTTTTGATCGCCGGTACGCTGGCGCCGAGGACCTGGGCGACCTCCTGGTAGGAGAGGCCTTCGAACTCGCGCAGGACGAGCGCGGCTCGCTGCTCGGGGGGCAGTTTCGCGATCGCTTGCCTGACGGCGCGGAGTCGCTCCTGATGCTCGGCCGCCTGCACAGGGTCCGGGCCGGCGCCGAGATCGACCTCGTCCAGTGTTCCGGTTGTCCGGCGGCTGGCGATCTTGTCGAGAGCTCGGCGGGTCACGATCCGGTACAGCCAGGTGCTTATGGCACTGTCGTGGCGAAAGCGCGGCAGCGCTCGCCACGCGCGGACGAAGGTCTCCTGGGCGGCGTCCTGCGCGTCGGCGCGCGAGCCGAGCATCCGTAGGGCGACCCGGTAGATGCTGGTTTGGTACCGGCGCACGAGTTCCTCGAACGCATCGACGTCACCGTTCTGGGCCGCCCGAACGAGGATCGAGTCCTCGACCTGGCCATTCACGTTGTGCGGTTGGAAAGGCTCTTGGGCACGTCCGCGCGCGTGTCGCCGTGCCGGGCGTCGCCTAGCGCGACGAACTGGGCGGGCGTCTTATGCGTGCCTGCATCTCGCCGAGGTCCAGTTCGCCTTGCACGACCTCGCCGATGAGGTAGAAGACCACCGCGCCGACGAGGCATAAGACCGCGCGGCCGAAGTCGAACCCGATCCACGCGGCAACGAACAGGAAGCCCAACAGGCCGAGGTAGTGCTTGAGGGTGATCATCGAAGTTCCCTTCTTTGGCGGCGGTCATAGCTGCTGAGAGTGACATTGACAGGCATCGACGGAAGGCCATGCTCGGCCAGCGCGCCGATCACGCGATCCTGAGCTGCTTTGAGCGTCGCAGCGACGTTGCGCGCGCGCCGGACGGTGACATCGACGGCGAGGTCGTCGACCGAGTAGCGGCCTCGAGCGTCGGTGATTCCGGCCTCGCCGTTGGCGGCGACCTCTGCTAGGCGTTCCATAACTCGAGGCTCGACCCTCAGTTCTCCCTGCGCATCACTGTGAAGCGGCAGCTCGCGGCGCGCCAAGTAGGGACGCGGCAGCTGCTTGATCGCCAGGTAGCCGAACAGCAGGAACGAAACTACCCCCGCCCCAGCGATGATCGCCCGGGTGGCACTGCCGTCGACGTCGGCCGGGGTGAGCCCGCTGATCCAGTTATACGCGGTGCGATAGCCACTCAAGGAGTTCGTCGTGGCCGCCGACACCTTCACGGCGAGCAGCAGCGCCATCAGCCCGTACCACGCCAGCGCCAGGCCGACCAGCAGCGCCAGCAAGCGTCCTGCAAAGACCAGGAACGAAGGTCGCTCACGCAGACGCTGGCGGGGCACCTACTCCACCTTTGCTCCGCGCCGGGGGACGTCGATGCGTGCCTTGAGCTTGAACGGGGCGGTCAGCGACTCGAGCTGCTGGGCGACGGCGCGGCGCACCTCATCTGCGTCCGCGTGCGCGGTACGAGAAGCCCGTATTGACATTCTCCCGCCCGCCCGCCGGAAAGGGCGTACCCTCACCCGCGCCTCGGTCACGCCCCCTACCGGTTCGACCAGCGCGGTGGCGACCTGCGCGAGGGGACGGCGACGGGCCGCGAGCTTCCCCCGCTCGTCTTCGGCGAGCTGGACCAGCCGTTCGCGGCGCGGGACGAGCACGCCGGCAACGAGCAGAAGCCCCAACGCGATCGCTCCCAACCCGCACACGCCCGCGATCACCGCCACCGACCCTGGCGCCTCCACCCTCGCCAGCCAGTGACCGACCGTGTCTCGCACCGAGTGCAGAGAAAGCAGCCTCGCCAGGCCGCCGAGACTGGGACCGTGGGTACCGGTCCCGATGCTGAACACCGCAAGCAGAAGTCCGCCCAACGCCAACACCACACACATCAAGAAGCCGACGAGTCGGGCCAGGGTCCGAGCCAGCACAATCACCTCTGCCGCTCCCCATCATCTCCAGCCACCAAACCGGCGTCATGTTCGCTCTCCAGCGAGGGGAGCGGCGCGGCTGGCTCCGCCGCCAGCGCGGCGCATTCACCGGCCAGCGCGGCCTGTTCAGCGGCCAGCGCCGCCTGCTTGGCGGCCAGCGCGGCTTGATCGGTGGCAAGCGCCGCCTGCCGAGCGGCGAGCGCAGCAGCAGCGTCCAACCCGCGAGGCGTCGCCTCGGCGGCGGACGCGCCGAGAGGCCGCTCGCCCTCCGGGGCAACCCCTGCACGCGCCGGCGCAGCGACAGCTTCCGGGGCTTCCCGCCTCACCGAGCCGGGCCCGGGCGCGGTCGCCTCGGCGGCCTCCTCGGCTATGGCGGTGCCCGCCGCGAGCTC
>DASYFT010000005.1:0-354918 GCA_036498265.1 Solirubrobacteraceae bacterium
CCGCTGCGCCTTTCGCCTTGTCGACGTGGAACACCACGACGAAGAACACGTAGAGCACGCCGAACAGAAGCAGCGGACGCATGACCTGCCACAGGTAGCCCAGCGCGGACCCGAAGAACTTCAGTTTGAATTCGCTGCGCGCGATGTTGTAGGTGAGATGCCAGAACCGCGACCAGCTGTCGCTGAGCGCCCGTGGCCCGCGGATCGGCTGTCCCAGCGGCTCGGACGGAGCGGCGACGGGCTCGGCGACCGGCTCTGAGACGCTGGGGGCGCTCATGACGCGCCTCCGATGGAGTGCTCGATCAGCGAGGAGTTCCCCCAGCGGTCTATCTGGGCCTGCACCGGTATCTCCACCATGCCTCCGCTCGCCGTCAGCCCGGAGACCACGAACGAGAGGCCGCCGGCGAAGCGATCTATCACGTCGAGGCCCTCGCCCCGATGGCTGATGGTGAACACGGTGTGGTAACGGCCGGGTGCCAGCATGTTGTGGAACGAGAACGCGAACACCGCCCATTCCTCCGCGAGGAACCCACCTGACTGGTCGAGGTCTTCCACCGTCGTTGCGACCACGACGGGCTGGCGGTGCTCGTTCAACAGCGTCATGCTGACCGCCGGATCGCGCACGTCCGTGTTGAACTTGACGAGCGCCTTGACCGCGAGCGGTTGACCCTGCGGTGCGACCGCGAGACGTTGGTCTCGATCGTCGCCCAGCCACACATCTCTGACGCGTGCCGAGCCGTCGCCCATGCGTGCGCTGCCAACCTCCGGATCGGCGTATCCGACCTCGCGCCCGAATGCGATCTCGAGGTAGCGGTCCGCGACGTCGCGAGGATCGCCGATGCTGACCATCTCGCCGCGCTCGAGCAGCATCGCCCGGTGGCAGAAGCGGGTCACCGCGCCCATGTCGTGGGTGACGAAGACGATCGTGCGCCCCTCTTCCCGCATCCGGTTGAACACGTCGAAGCACTTCTGCTGGAACGCGGCGTCACCGACGGCTAGGACCTCGTCGATGAGCAGGATGTCGGCATCGACCTGGATCGCGACCGAGAACGCGAGCCGCACGTGCATCCCGGAGGAGTAGTTCTTGAGCTTGAGATCCTGGAACTCCTCGAGCTCGGCGAACTCGATCACGCGGCGGTAGCGCGCCCGCGCCTCGCGAGGGGAGAGCCCGAGCATGATCCCGTTGAGGGCGACGTTGTCGTAGGCGGCCAGGTCCGGGTTGAAGCCCACGCCGAGCTCGATGAACGTTGACATCCGGCCGTTGCACCAGATCTTGCCCTCGTCGGCCCGGTAGATCCCGGCGAGGCACTTCAGGAGCGTGCTCTTGCCGCTGCCGTTGCGACCGACGATCCCGAAGAACTCACCGGGAGGCACCGTGAACGAGATGTTCTTGAGGGCGTGCAGGTGGTCGTTGCGGCTGCGCCGAAGCGGGTGGAGCGCACGCTCCTTCAGCGTGTGGCTGCGCTCCTCGGGGATCTTGAAGCGCTTGTGGAGGCCTCGGGCGGCCAGCGCGGGACGATCCTGAGCGGCTGTGTGCTCGTCAGGCATGGTCAGTGGAGGGTATAGCGGGGCGCCGACCGGATCGGCGGTTCTCGTCCGCGCGCCGGCTGCCTCAGCCACGCCCCGGTCCGCGCCGCAGCGCGCGCCCCGCGACGAACAGCCGGCTCAGCGCCCCGAACAGGGGCCTGCTCAACCAGGGGTGCGCGCTGAGCGTCAGCAACGCACGCTGGAGGTTCTCCGGCAGCGCCCCTCTCGGCCCGATCAGGCTCAGTCCCGACCCCACCTCGGCGTTGAGGTCGTCATACATGCGCTGGGCGTGCTCGCGCTCACCGATGAGCCTGCGGACAACGGCTTCATGGGCTTCGGTCAGCCGGCGTTCACGCTTCACCGCGTCGCGCGCGAGGGTGGCCGCCTCGCGCACGGGAGCGCCGGCCGCCTCGCGATACACGTCCACCATCGCGGTGGCGGTCGCCGACCAGGTGAGCGCCCGGGCCGCATCGGCGAGTGCCTCTATGTGACGCTCCCGTGCCGCTTTGTCGCTGAGCAGCTCGTGTGCCATGTCCGCGCTCGTCTCCACGTCCCATGGCACGATCGTCGCCGTGCCCTCGGGTGCTGTCTCGGCAAGCGAGGACTGCGGCGCGAACACGCAGGGGATGCCGCTCAGAGCGGACTCGAACGGGACCAGGCCGAACCCCTCGTAGGCCGACGGATAGACCACGGCGGCGGCGTTGGTGATGAGCCACGCCTTCTCCTGCTCGTCCACCGAGCCCAGCGTCAGAACCGTGGCGCGCAGCCGGGGGCGCTGCTCGAGATATGCGTGCTCGAGCTCGAGCGAGGACCCGTCAGGGATGTGCGTCCCCGCGAGCACGAGGCTCCCCGGCCACGCGTGCCGTTCCGTGAGCGCCTCCAGGAGACGGAGCGCGAACAGGCGGTTCTTGTGGCGGAAGTCCGTGCCCAGGCAGAGGAGGAACCCGGTTTCGAGCCGGGCGTCGTCGAGGGCCGTGGGACGTCGCCGTCCGGCCGTGGCCTGGTGGTCCAGGCCCGGCGGCACGATCCTTATGCGCTCGTCTGCGACGAGGGCGTCGGCGAGCAGCTCCCGGCGTGTGTGATCGGAGAATACGACCACGCGCTCGGCGGACGAGAGCCCATGGCGGCTCGCTCGTCGGTAGTCCTGCCAGGCTGCGCTGTCGGGGAAGTAGCCGGGGTTGTGGTAGGCGATCAGGTCTAGCTGGCTGAGGACTACCAGCTCGCCGAGCCGCATCGCGAACTCGACGTCCTCGGCGGCGAACGTCTGCTGTGGCCTGTGATAGACGCGGGTCCTCGGCGTCGCATCTGTGACGGCGTCCTCTGACAGCAGCTCTGTCCGTGGCAGTCCGCGGAGCGTCTCCAGGGTCGGGGGGTCGATCCTGTCCTCCCGGATGAGCACTCGCAGCTCGAGTGCATCGGTTCGCGCGAGGGCGGTTATGAGCTCCAGGATGTGAACCTGCGTGCCGGTCACCGCGCCGTCGAGCGCGCGGGCGTCGAGCGTGACGGCGACCCGGCGGCCCGGTCCCCGTGCTGCCTCGAGCGCCTGTGCGAGGACGTCCGACTCGCCCAGCGCAACCTGGGAGGCCAGATAGGGATAGCGCTCGAGGAGTGCCGGCTCGATCCGTCGGGGTGACTCCAGGGGTGCAAGCCGCTCCACGATCACATCGTCGGCTGCCACATGGGCGAGGCCAGAGAGCAGGCAGCGCTGAGCGAAGTCGACTTCCAGGGCGGCGCCGAGGTCGAGCGCCTCGTCGAGCGCGCCGGCCAGCTCGATCGCCTCTCTGCGGACGTATATGCAGGGCCCGACGGCCCTACGCATCCGCGGATGGAGCCTCAGCGTGCGCGCAACCAGCCCGGCGGCGAGGTCGCTGAAGGGCTGTGCCGGGACCGCATCGCGGCACACCTCCAGCTCGGTCCCCACGTCGGCGAGCGCACTCGCCGTGGCGATGTTGGTGTCGCTGCGGGCGGCCGTTCGCAGGCGCTCCAGCCATCCCTCGGGCACGTTGCAGGGCTCGAGCAGGACGACGACGTCCGCCGGGTGCAGCTGCTCGATCGCGCGGTTGACTGCGCCGGTCTCCCGTTGAACCACCAGTGCCGGTCGGGCGGCGGGCGCATGCCCTTCGACGGCCTCGAGGCTGCGCTCCAGGCCGTCGGCCGATTCGTGTGCGGCGATCACGACGCGGACGTCCCCACGGCTGGGGGCTTGGCTTCGGTTGGGCAGCTCGTTCACGCGAATCGGGTCCAGTGGACCGAGCAGGCAGCCTAGAGCAGCGTCGCGGCGGTCAGAGGCATTGGGCGATAATGCCCGCCAGCACGCGCCGATGACCGTTGAGACCAAGACCCGACCGGCGAGCGCCGCAGCGGCGCAGGGCCCGAGACAGACCGCACGCCGGGTGCTGCGGCGGCTCGCGCGCCCCTTCCTCCGCAGGCGCGGGCGAGAAGCGGAGCTGGCGGCCGCTCTAGGCCGTCTGCAGGGCGAGCTCGAGCACGTCCGCGACCGTCACGGGGAGCAGATCGAGCGCCTCGAGGAGCTCGTCCGGGAGCTGATAGCGACGTCGGAGTCGCTGCGGCGCGCCGTCGCAGGACACGACGACGACGGTGAGCGGCGGTGAGGGTTCTCACCCTGGCCGCCCCGGGACAGCTTCCACAGGCCCGCACCCTGAGTCGCTCGCTGAAGGAGCACCAGCCGGGCTGGTCGCACGAGGTGCTGCTGATGGCCACCGAGAAGGTCGCCCGCCAGGCGACGCCGGCGGGCTCGGTGCCCATCCGCTCGGTGTGCGAGGAGCTGGACCTCGACATCGAGGCGCTGCTGGCCCTTCATGATGGCGAGGAGCTCGCAGTCCTGATGCTGCCGCGGCTGCTGGGCAGATATTCGCAGCGCAGCTCCGAGCCGGTGATCCACCTGCCGAGCAGCGTGTGGGTGCTGGGCGATCTGGCGCCGATCGAGCGGGTCCTCTCTCTGCACGGCGTGATGCTGACTCCCCGGCTGACCGAGGAGCTGCCCGAGGACGGGCTCGAGCCCACGCCCGAACGCCTGGAGCGGGCGGGACGGATCGAGCCCACGATCATGGGGGTCGTTGGCAGCGACGCGGCAGAGGAGTTCCTGACCTGGTGGCAGGGCCGGGTCGAGCAGTCGCTGGGGGCACTCGACGCGAGGCGCAGCGGCGATCGGCCGGAGGATCGTCCGTGGCTAGCCCGCTTTCTAGAGCTGGCGCCGGCGCGCTTCGAGACGGGGATCCTCGACGATCCCGGGTGCAACCTGAGCATCTGGAACCTCCACCTCCATCAGCTCGAGCCGAGCGCCGGAGGCGTGGTCGTGGACGGGCGCTGGCCGCTTCGCTTCCTCAACCTGACGGGGTACGAGCCCGACCGTCCGCACCGCTTGAACCAGGCGGCGAGCCGTGCGCGTGTGAGCCGCGCTCCGATCCTTCACGATCTGTCGGAGAGCTACGCACGCGAGCTGCGCCGCAGCGGCTGGCGCGATCCCGAGCGGCGCGGCGAGGTGGGCCGACGCCTCGCCGACGGACTGGTGTATGACGACGCGCTTCGATCGATCCTCTCCTCTGCGCTGGCGATGGGCGAGGACTTCGGGGACATCTTCAGCGAGCAGGGGACGAGGGCGTTCACGGCGTGGCTGGAGGGGCCGTCGCCGAGGGGCGCCGCGCACGGGATCAACCGCTACCTGTTCCACCGTGTGGCACGTGAGCGCCCGGACGTCGTGCGGGCCTACCCGGATCTGGACGGGCCCGGCGGTGCCGAGTTCGTCGCGTGGTCTCGCGCATTCGGCCGGGATGAGCTCGACATTCCCGATCGCTTCATGCCGTCCGGCTCCGAGCCCCGGGGCCCCAGCCCCCGCGTCCTGCCACGCGAGGATGTCGTACCGCCCCGGGGGTATGAGCCCCGAGAGCGCCCTGCTCCGTCAGCCGACGGCGACGCCCTGGGGGTGCGCCTCACGGGCTATCTCGGTCACACGCTCGGCCTCGGTGCGGCCGCCCGCGGATATGCAAGGGCGCTCGGCGCCGCCGGCGTGCCCGTCAGGACCGTGACGGTGCCGCTTCATCATCTCGAGCTTCCCGTTCAGCTGGCGGACGAGTACGGAAGGCACGGCTTCGAGGATCTCAGCCACGACGGCGAGCACGGCTTCGAGATCATCGCCGTCAACGCCGACGAGCTCCCCGACTTCGTCACTCGTCTGGGTGACAGCTACTTCCAGGGGCCCAGGATCGGGATCTGGGGGTGGGAGACGAACAGCATCCCGCCACGCTGGCAGCGCGCGTTCTCGCTGATCGACGAGATCTGGGTCTACTCGCGGTTCATGGCGGAGAACATCGGCGCGGTGGCACCGGTGCCGGTCGTCGCGCTGCCGCCTCCTGTGGAGGCGCCGGCGGATCCCGTGGCGCCGCTGCGCCTGGGCGTCCCCGACGGGTACCTCTTCCTCTTCATCTTCGACTACCTGAGCACCGTGCAGCGGAAGAACCCGGTTGGCCTCATCGAGGCCTTCAGGCAGGCGTTCCCCGCGGCGGACGGCCCTCAGCTGCTGATCAAGACCATCAACGCCCCCCTGCGCCCCCTTGCCGAGGAGGAGGTGCTGTGGGCGGCACACGGCCGGCCGGACATACACGTGGTGGACCGCTCGCTCAGCGCCGCCGAGCTGGACGGCTTGATGGCGGCGTGCGACTGCTACGTCTCCCTGCACCGGGCCGAGGGCTTCGGGCTTACGATGGCCGAGGCCATGGCCATCGGCAAGCCGGTGATCGCCACCGGCTACTCGGGGAACGTCGACTTCATGAACAGCGAGAACAGCTACCTCATCGACTACGAGATCGGGCGCGTCGGCGCGGAATGCGAGATCTACCCCCCCGAGGGCGAATGGGCCGACCCGAGCATCGAGCATGCCGCCGAGCTGATGCGGCGTGTGCTCGACCAGCCGGATGAGGCCAGGGCCAGAGGAGGGAATGCCAGGACGGACGTGTCACGTCTGCTCTCTGCTGAGGCGACCGGCCACCGGATGCGCAGGCGCCTCGAGCATCTGGCGGGTGCCCCCCGCGAGCACGCGGGCCACGTGGTCTCTGCCGAATGATCGGGGTCTTCCTGCTGGCCTGGGTCGTCTTCCCGGCCCTGACACTGGTGCTGTCCCTGGGGGCCGGGCTGGGAGTACGTCGCGTCGCGGGAACGGTGGCCGTGCCGCCGCTGCTCGTGGTGCCGGTCGGTCTCGCGCTGCTCGTGGTCCTCGTTGGGCTGCTCTGTTACTTCAAGCCGCTCGCGCCACTCGCCGGCCCGGCATGCGCCCTCGTCGGCGTCCTGGGCCTGGTCCTCAACCGCGACGTCCTGCGCCGCGGGGTGGCTCGCCGGGGGCGGGGAGTCGACGCGTGGGCGCTGGGCGCCGCGGCGGGCGCCTGGGCGGTCATCGCCGCGCCGGTGGTCCTGTCGGGCAAGCCCGGCTTCACCGGGTACGGCCACATCGTCGACATCGCCTACCAGTTCGATCTCGCCGCTCATTTCGCGCACGCCGGTCGGAGCATCCCGCCGGCGGCCACGTCCGCCTACCAGGCAGTGCTCGCGAAGTACCTAGCCAGCGGGTATCCCGGTGGCGGTCAGTGGACCCTGGGCGCGCTGTCCAACCTCACGCCGGTCGACCTCTCCTGGCTGTACCAGCCCTTCCTGGCGTTCCTGTCGGCGATGACCGCGATCTCGCTCTACTCGCTGCTCGGCCGGCTGGTCGAGCCGCGGCCGTGGCGGGCCCTCGGCGCATTCGTCGCAGCCCAGCCGACCGTCCTCTATGCGTACGCGCTCGGCGGAGGGATCAAGGAGCTGAGCACGACCTGCTTCCTGATGCTGTTCGCGGCGCTCCTCGCGCAGTTGCTCCCGCGCCTCGCCCCGGGTCGCGCTCTCCTCGCCGCCCCGATCGCCCTGTCGGCGTCGCTGGCATCGCTCTCGCTGACCGGCCTGCCCTGGCTCGGTGTGCTCGGCGCCGGCGTGGCGGTCACGGTGGTGGTCTTCCAGCGCGAGCGCGTGCTCGCCGTGCTCGCCTCGGTCCAGGTCGCCGCGGTCGCCTTCGTGCTCTCGCTGCCGACCCTCGCGGTCGCCCTGAAACTGCTCCCGGTCGTCCAGGGCCCGGGGCCCGTCGATCTCGGCAACCTGTCCGCTCCCGTCCCGGCGATCTCCGCCGCCGGCGTGTGGATCAGCGGTGACATCCGCTTCCCCCAGTTCGCCCACCGGGGGCTCAGCGAAGCTCTCGCGATCGTGGTCCTGGTCATGGCCGGCTGCGGCCTGGTGTGGGCAGCCCGGCGCAGGGCATGGAGCGTGTTCTGGCTCGGGATCGCGGGGCCCGTCGCGCTTTACTACGTGGCGCACCGCTATGGGCCGTGGATCCAGTTCAAGGCGGACACGCTCACGGCCCCGATCATCCTGCTGCTCGCGTTCGCCGGCTCGGGAGCCCTCATGCGGGCGGGGCGGCACGTCCTCGTGGGCGCCCTACCGGCTCTCCTCGTCGCCGCCGCGGTGCTGGGCGGCAATGCGCTCACCTACCACGACACGACCCTCGCCCCGTACTCGCGGCTGCGCAACCTCCAGTACATCGGCGAACGCTTCGCCGGCCAGGGACCGACCCTGACACCGGACTTCGAGGAGTACGCCGAGTACTACCTGCGCGACGCCGACCAGACGAGCATGGTCAACGGCCCGACCCTCGTGCTCGCTGCCAACGTCAACCGAGCCGCCGAGCCTGGAGGCATCTTCGCGTACGACCTCAACGAGTTCAGCCTCCAGTGGCTGGAGGGCTTCCGCACGATCGTGATGCGGCGCGATCCGCTGGCCAGCCGGCCGCCGAGCAACTACCGGCTGGTCTATCTCTCGGGGTACTACGAGGTCTGGCAGCGCGTGCAGCCGCCGGCATACGTCTCCATTCATGTCGACTTCGGTGACAGCCCGGCGACCCACGACAGGCGCGGATGCTCCGAAGTCGCGGCGATGGCGAGGAAGGCCGGTCCCCGCGCCCAGATCGCCTATATGTCCGCGCCGTCGGGCTACGTGCAGATCGATCCGAGCAATACGTCGCTCACGGGTGGGTTCAGCGCATCCGGCGGTGCGATCCTCGCCTCCGGCCGCGGACGCGCCAGCCGCGAGCAGCCGATCCCCAGAGCCGGCTTGTACGACTTCTTCATCAACGGCTCGTTCGGGCGCCCGGTGAACATCAGCGTCGACGGCAGGAAGGTCGGAGCGGCGGCCTATCAGGTGAGCTATCCGGGCCAGTGGATCCCGATCGGATCGCGCTGGCTGTCCCGGGGGGTTCACCACATTCAGATCACGCGAGGAGGCATAAGCCTCCATGCCGGGAACGGTGACGGCGTCGACACCTTCAACCGCCTGATCGGGCCGTTGGACATCATGCCGGCGACACCCGCCGTGCCGCGATTCCGCTACACCAGCGTCTCCCGGTTCCGGACCCTCTGCCGGACGACGCAGCGATTGCGATGGGTCGAGGTCGTTCGCCCGGCATGAGACCCGTGGAACGCCCTTGCGCCAGCTTCGCGCCCCGGTGCTAGCGATGGACGCTCCGCAGTGGGCGAGCAGCCAGCGCGAACTGCGCGATGCGGTGCGAGCGCATCGGCGGAGCGCAGACGGACACTCCCCGGTGCCGCCCGGCGAGAGGACCCGGCCGGTCGCCTCCCGCCTCGTCGATGTGGCTGCCTCGAGGCCGGCGACACAGGTGGCCGAGATCATGGCGTCGGTGATCGTCGTGTGCTGGAACGCGGGCGACGTGCTCGGGCGCTGCCTCGACCAGCTCCTCGTCCAGCGGTACGCGAGCTTCGAGATCATCGTCGTCGACGACGGGTCGGACGACGACACCCTGGAGGTTGCCGAGCGGTTCGTCGGCAGCGGCAGGCTGAGGATCGTGCGAAGCAGCGCGAACCGGGGTGTCGCGCACGCCCGCAACCTCGGCGTGCGTGATGCCAGGGGCGAGATCGTCGCGTTCATTGACGCGGACGGATTTGCGGCGCCGGACTGGCTGGCGCGCATCGTCGAGGCGTTCGACGAGGAGACGATCGGCGCCGTCGCCAGCACGGTGTTCTTCGATGCCAACCCGGCGGTCCTCAACGGAGCCGGCGGGATCGTCAACCGCCAGGGGTGGGCGGCCGATCTCTGCATGAACGACTCGTACGAGCGAGCGGAGATAGCTCGGGAGGCCCTATATCCGATGGGCTGCGGGATGGCGCTGCGACGCAGGGCGCTGGAGCGTGTCGGCCCGTTCGACGAGCGGATGCTGAACTACTACGACGACGTCGACTACGGCACGCGGCTGTGGCGGGCCGGCTACCGGGTGGCCGTCGCCGCCGACGCCTGGATCGATCACGGGTTCGGGAAGGGCGGCGCAGGCTCAGCTCGCAAGCAGCTGCTCTGCGAGCGCCACCGGATGCGCGTGGCCCTCAAGCATGCCCCCGGTCGCTCGCTGCTGGAATGGATCGGACACGAGGCACGGTCTCTCAGTCAGGCGACGCCCAGCAGGCGCCGGGTGAAGCTTCGGGCGATGGCATGGAACGCTCGGCACCTCGCTGGCGTGCTCTCCGCGCGCCGGCGCCTACGCCAGGCTCCGCGCGTTCCAGAGCGCTTGGTGGCACCGTCCTGGGGAGATTCGTTCCCCTTGGGGCTTCCGAGCAGGTTGACGCCGCGGCCGGAGGTCGCGCAGAGCTCGATCGACGTAGGGGAGTCAAGCAGTGAGGGGCAGCTGATCCATGGCTGGTTCCCACCGGAGCCCGCCGCGGGGCGCACCCACCGCTGGGCCGGCGCCTTCGCTGCCCTCTTCTTGAGCGTGCGGGAGCCGGTGCGCTGCCTGCGGATCGACTACGCCCATGTGCCGGTCGACACAGGTGGAGTCGAGCTCTCGATCAGAAGAGTGGGTTCGTTCGATCCGCTCGCAAGCGTCTGGGAGGCCCACCTGCCGTGGCAGTACATCGCCCGCTCGGTCGAGAACCACCCGCTCGAGCTTCCCGCCGGTGACTATGAACTGACCTTCGCCGCCGTCAGAGGGTGGCCCGAGCCTCCTCTCGGCGCACGGTCCCTTGGATTCGCCCTGGTCCGCCTCGCTCTCGAGGAGTCATTGGAGATCACCCCGGGTGGCCTCGACATGGCATCACAGTCGGCCGAGGGCCAGCTGGCCGGAGGCTGGTTCGAAGCCGAGGATGGGAGCGCAGGGCGGTTCCGCTGGGGCACGGGCCATGCCGCGGCGCTCATACGACTGGTGGACGGCGCAGCCGCCGCAAGCATCACCTATCGCCTCCCTCCCGGGTCGATCGGGACGCTCGCCATCGCCGTGCGCTCGCTCGACACCCGGCAGGCGGAGTGGTCCACCCTAATTCCCTGGCGAGACGGGGACTGGCACGAGGAGAGCCTCCCGATCGGCCTGTCACCGGGCGACTATCTGGTCACCTTCGATTCAGAGAGAACCTGGTCGAACCCGGATGGCGGCGACACGACAGCGCCGGCCGAGAACCGCGGCCTCGGCTTTGCACTGTCGGACCTGCGGTTCACGTAGCTGCGCGCGAGGTCTCCGCCGTGGAGGCCGGCTCGTGGCTATCTAGTCGACGGCGAGGGTCCTTCAGGCGAAGGAACGGAAGCTCGACGATGTAGTAGCTCGCGGCGGCCACCACGATCGATACGGCTAGCGTCGCGGCGAACAGCACGAATGTCGCGCCGGGATGCACACGGTGCACGATGTCCAAGCCGCCGCCGTGGAGCTTTGGATAGCCGCCCTGCAATCCCAGCCACACCCCTAGCGGAAAGTGCCACAGGAAGATGCCGTAGGAGATCAGGCCGACCCACGCGAGCGGCCTCCAGGCCAGGATCGATCGCACGGGCCCGCGGGCTCCCAGGACCGCCGGGGCGAGTAGGAGGCCGGCCGCGAGGCCGAGGCAGACGTGGTTCGCCAGCCAGGTCGCTGTGGAGACTCCGTAGACGCCCGGCCGGCCGCTCGTGAGATCGCGGACGTCGAAGATCCGAGTCGCCAGATAGAACATCCCGATCGCCGCGAGCCAAACCAGCCAGGACCACCGCGCGACAAGGCCGCTCAAGCGGCGGGCGAACGCCGCGCCGTCGTGGGCTGCGACGCTCAGGACCGCCAGGCCCATGCCCACGACGAACCAGTCGCTGGTGCCCAGGAGGGTGTTCTCGACCCAGTACGGGGTGGTGCGGTCGTGTACGAAGACCTCGCCGATGATCCCGACGCACGCGAAGACCAGCAGCGCGATCGTCTCGGTCTGCCACCAGCGCAGAGACGTCCTCCGGCGCGCCACCAGCCACGCCACCAACATCGCGAAGAACGGCAGGAACAGGTAGAACGACATCTCGACGCACAGGCTCCAAGCCACCGCGAGGCCGTTCTGGAGCGTGTGGACCGAGTAGACCTGCCCGAAGCCGTAGTACACCCACCAACGGTGCGTGAATGCTCCTTCGACGCCGGGCCAGACCGACAGCACGGTGAGTGCCAGCCAGTAGGCCGGCAGGATCCTCAGGAGGCGACGGCGAGCGTAGGCGCGGACGCGAGGCGCACGGTGGCCGCCGGCGTGCGCGCGGGCGAAGGGACGGTAGAGCAGGAACCCCGAGATCGCGAAGAAGATGAGAACGCCGAAGTACGAATAGGTCCCCAGCCATCCCCAGGATGTGTGAAGTGCCGCCCCCGACATCTGCGACGCATGGCAGAACACGACGAGCAGGACGGCGATGGCTCTAAGGGCATCGACCAGCTCGAAGCGCGGGTTGCCGGGCGGTGGCCGGACGGCGGGCGAGACATTCGACGGGCCGGGCACCGGTCGAAGCCTAGTGGCGCGACGAGCGTCTCGCGGTGGGCTCATGTGCGGTCTCCACAAGTGCTGCCCGCTGCGCGGGGCTGTGCTTCACGACCCCGTTCGCGGCTATATCCTGCGTGCCGATGAGCGATCAGGCGCCGACGACCGCGGCCGCTGAATCCCAGGTGCCCGAGCGGTTCGACCCCGCGACGATGCAGGGCGAGCTTCTCGAGGCGGAGCACCTTGCGAGGTACCGATGGGCGGCAGGACTGGCGCCCGGGCGTCGGGTGCTCGACGCGGGCTGCGGCACGGCTTATGGGTCGGCGATGCTCGCCGACGCCGGCGCGCTCGAGGTGACGGGCATCGATCTCGACCTGGATGTGCTCGATTCGGTCAGGCCCGCGATGCCGTCCGGGGTGACTCTGGAGCAGGGCGATCTGACGGCGTTGCAATATCCGGACGACCGCTTCGATCTCGTCGTCTGCTTCGAGGTCATCGAGCACGTCGAGGATCCAGCCGCCGCGCTCGATGAGCTGTGCAGGGTCTTGAGCCCCGACGGGGTGCTCGCGCTCTCCTCGCCCAATCGCGACGTCTATCCGCCGGGCAATCCGCACCACGTCCACGAATACACGCCGAGCGAGCTCGCGCACGAGCTCGCGAGCCGGTTCGCGTTCACGCGGCTCGAGCGCCAGCACACCTGGATCACCTCGGGCGTACTCGATGACGATCGATTCGCCGTTGCCGACGGAGAGGAGCTCGGTCCGGAGATCCGGGTTCTCAAGCTCGCAGCCAACGAGCCTGGCACAGAGCTGTACACCGTGGCGCTCGCCGGCCAGCAGGAGCTTCCCGGCAGCGACGGGATCCTCGAGCTGACGACGCCGGTCGAGCTGCGCAGGTGGGACGCCCTCTGGCACGAGCAGGCTCTGTTGCTGAGGCATCAGGAAGAGCTGCTCGCGGCAAACCAGAAGCTGCTCGACGAACACGCCGAGCTGTTCTCCGCCCACGAGCGTGCGTTTGCCGAGCAGGCGGTCCTGGAGGGTCAGTTGCGCCACGAGATCGAGGAGCTGCGAAGCCAGCTGACGAACACCGAGTCCAAGCTGGCCCGCATGCCGGGCCTCGACGCCCAGCTGAAGGAACTTCTCAAGGTCAACGACGAGGTGCTCGCGCACAACCACGAGCTGCAGCTTCGCCTCGTGGCGCACGAGGACCTGGCAGCTCGTTACACCGTGCTCGTGGAGTCCACGAGCTGGAGACTGACCAGCCCGCTGCGCCGTTTCGTCGCCGTCCTGCGCCGCTTCACCAAGTGAGTGCGCAAGATCAGGATCGCCAACGGCTCGAGTTCTCGTTCGTGCTCGCTCGCGGCCAGAACCAGTTCTTCGTCGAGCTGGCGGAGGCGCTGGCTTACGAGATGCGCTTGCAAGGAGCCGTGGCGAAACTCGATGTCGGCGAGATCCCGCTGCCGCGGCCGGGCCTCGTGCACGTGTTCATGCCACCTCACGAGTACGTGTCCCTATCCAGGTATCGCCCGCCGGCGCCGCACCTCGCGCGGAGCATCGTCATATCCGCCGAGCAGCCCGACAGCCACTTCTTCGCCGCCAATCTGCCGCTCGCACGCGAGGCGGGAGCGGTATTCGACATCAACCCTCGCTCCGTTCGTGCGTACCGAGCCGCGGGCATCGAGGCATCCCTGCTGGAGGTGGGTCACACCCGGCTCTGGGACCGCTTCGAGCGCACACGGGACGGGAACGGCGGAGAGCCATCCCGGGCCGGGGCTGCTCCGCGCAGAGACATCGACATCCTCTTTCTCGGCAGGATCAGTCACCGGCGGGAGCGTGCGCTGGCGGGCTACGCGGGCATCTTCGAACGCTTTCGTTGTCATCTCGGGCTCTCCGACAACTCCCGCCCGAATGTGGCGACCGGTGCAACATTCGTGGCCGGGGATGACAAGCGCAGCCTTCTCGCCCGTTCGAAGGTGCTGTTGAACATCCACGGCGAGAACGAGCCCTACTTCGAGTGGCTTCGCGTGGCCGAGGCGATCTGCGCCGGGTGCGCCGTCGTGAGCGAGCATTCGTCCGACTTCGCGCCGCTCGAATGGGGCCGCCACGTGCTCACGGGTGATCTGGGAAGCCTCGGCCTGCTCTGCGCCTATCTCGCAGAGGACGATCCGCGACGTGAGGAGATGAGCACCCAGGCTTACGAGCTTCTCGCGCGTGAGAGGCCGATGTCCACCGCGGCGCTCGAGCTCATCTCGGCCGGAGAGAGAACCGACGCGGCGCCGGTGGGAAGGGACCTCGAACTGGTGACCCGGCAGGAGCGCGCGCGGGGTCACTTCCGGGAAGCTCCACCCCCGTTCGAGCATCAGCCGCTCGAACGTACGGACCTCTCGGACGGCGACACGCTCGTGCTGAGGGCTCTCAAGCACCAGCTCCTCGCCCTGGCGGGCCTCCGGCGCCAGCTTGCGCGGATCGAGCTCGCGGTGCGAGAGGAGACGCGGAGCGAGCCGCAGACGCGCGTGGTGACCGATTCGCCGGGATGGAGCGCCGGTTCCCCGCGCAGTCTCAGCGTCATCGTCCCGCTCTACAACCATCGGGACGACATCGTCGCGGCGCTGGGCTCCCTGGAGCGCTCCTCGCGATTGGACTGGGAGGCGGTGATCGTCGACGACGCCTCCACGGATGGCGGCGGAGGTGCAGTCCAGGACTGGCTCGAGTCGCGTCCGCACCTCGCCTGCCGGTTGGTGGCACACGAGCTGAACCGCGGGCTTCCAGCCGCGCGAAACACGGGCGTGCACCACGCTCGCGCGGATCGCCTGCTCATGCTCGACGCCGACAACGAAGTTCGCCCCGCAGGTATCGGCCGCCTGATGGATGCGCTCGACGCCGATCCGAAGGCAAGCTTCGCCTACGGGATCATGGAGCGCTTCTCCGCCGATGGACCCACGGGCCTGGTCAGCACCTTCGGCTGGGACCCGGAGCGTCTCCGGAGCAGCAACTACATAGACGCCTTCTCGCTCATCCGGCGTGAGGCGATTGTTGCCATGGGGGGCTACACCGAGGAGGCGCGCCTTTTCGGATGGGAGGATTACGACCTCTGGGTTCGGATGGCGGAGGCCGGTCGTCACGGTACGTTCGTGCCCGAGATCGTCGCGAGGTACAAGGTGGGCCACAGCTCGATGATCTCGCTCACCAACGTGTCGACGGCAGACGCATACGCGGCACTCGCCGATCACGCCCCGAACCTGATGAGCGGCCTGCGGATACCACGTTGAACGACTCGACGGCTTCCCTCCAGCGCCACCATCCGTCTCCGAGCGCCGAACCTGCGCTCCATGGCTGATCCGGAGTCCGATCCCTTTCTCCCGTACCTCGCCGCCTACCGCCGGCAAGTCCCCGACTGGCAGCATCGCGCAGCGGAGGCGCAGGAGCGCAGAACCATCGGCGAGGCAACCGAGACCGACCCCCGTCTCCTCTACGTCAACCTGCTCAAGCGTTCGCTGACGGGCCTGACGCAGGCAGAGCTGATGACCGCGACGCCGCGGCCCCAGGACGGCACGGTCAACGTCGCACCGCTCTCCGGGGAGCTACGGGAGCGTCGCGAATACGGCGCGGACTGGCCGGTCGAAGGACAGACGATGATCGGGCTCGACAGGCTGGAGAACATCCAACGCTGCATCGAATCGGTACTCGATGACGAGGTCCCCGGTGACCTGATCGAGACGGGTGTATGGCGTGGAGGCGCCACGATCTTCATGCGAGGAGTTCTGAAGGCGTACGGCGTCGAGGATCGGACAGTGTGGGTGGCTGACTCCTTCGCGGGCCTGCCGACGCCCGACCCTTCCCTGGGCATCGACGACGACGACTGGTTTCACAAGGTCGACTTCCTTGCGGTGAGCTTGGGGCAGGTCCGAGCCAACTTCGCTCGCTACGGGCTCCTCGACGACCAGGTCCGGTTCCTGGAGGGTTACTTCAGCGACACGCTTCCAACGCTTCGCGGGCACCGGTGGTCGGTCCTCCGACTCGACGGAGATCAGTACAGATCAACTATGGACGCGCTCGAATGCCTCTATTCGGGACTCTCGCCCGGCGGTTACGCGATCATCGACGACTATGGAGCCGTGGACGCGTGCCGCCAGGCGGTCGACGAGTTCAGGCGCAAGAACCTGATCGATGAACCGCTCGAGTGGATCGACTGGAGCGGCGTCTACTGGCGAAGGCGCCTGCCGGTTGACTGAAGAGCTCTCGCCGTCCCGCACTGCGGACTCGTCGGGACAGGCGCGGTTGACCGTTTGCCTGTTCACCCACGACGGAAGGCGCGACGTGCTTGCCGACGCTCTCGCGAGCGTGTTTGACCAGATCGACTCTCCCAACCTGTCCGAGGTGAATGTCTGCGTCACGGACAACGCGTCCTTGGACGGCACGCAGGAGCTGATCGAAGGGCTGGTCCAAGACCACGGGGAGCGGCTGCGCTACCACCGTCATCCACGCGATCTCGGACTCTCGCGGAACCTGCTGTCCTGCGTAGCGCTTGCGCAGAGTGAGTACTGCTGGATCCTCACATCCGACGACGCCATCGAGCACGGGGGAGTTGCCCGTGTGCTCGAGCTGATCGAAGCGGCTGGTCTCCCCCCGGGCGTGGTGGTCAACAAGGCCAACTTCGACGTCACGTTGACGATGCTTGCCGACCAGGGCGCGGACGACTTCTACCCTCCCGAGCAGCGGCGGACAGTTCAGTATGAGGACTCGAACGAGTTCATCTCGGACTGCGGTCTCCTCACGAGCCTCGTGTCGACGCTCATAGTCAGGCGCGAGGCGTGGCTCCAGGCGCTCGGGGAGCTCGGCGGCGACGCGTTCGCCGATACCACGATATTCCCGCACCTTCCGATAATGGCGAGGATGGCTCGCCGAGACCCTCGCTGGGTGTGGTGTCCGGCAAAGCTCGTGCGGGTTCGCATGGACAATGCGTTCCTCTCAAGCGACGAAGGGTGGAGCGTCGATCAGATCCACACGCGGCTCCTCGCCGACATGAGTCGGATGTGGTCCGTGCACCTCGGATCCCGGAGCCGCGTGCGACTTTCACTGCTGAGGCGTGCCTTCAGGACGTTCGCCGCCCCGAACGTCTTGCGGACGACGGCTCCCGGCGGGCGGCCTTTGCGCGCCCGCCTGGCGTTGATCCGGGCCTACATGGCAATCTTCTGGTGGTTGCCCGAGTACTGGGCCCGGGCGGTTCCGGCGCTCCTCCTCGCCGGGGTGACCGCTCGCCTCAGGCGGTTACCCGAATCCGAGACGCTTTCCCTCGATCAGCGCCTCGCGCGCGTCGATGCACGTGAGGCGCCACGTGAGGTTCCTGCCCGCCATGAGATCACCATCCGGCTGGGAATCCAGAACGCGGGATCGGCGACGTTCTCTCCGCGTCAGCCGCGCGCCGTGGTGATCGGATATCGCTGGCACGACGCCGACGGCGCGATCGAGTTGCAGGGGCCACCGCTACCGCTGCCGCGGGCGCTCTCACCGGGACAGAGGCTGAGTTGCGACGCACGGGTGCTCACGCCCGTACGACCCGGTGCGTACAGGCTGCAGATTGCCCTCGCGCAACAGGATGTCGGCTGGTTCGACGATCGTGATCCGCAGCACTCCTGTTGGCTGCCCATAGACGTGCGCGCCTACGGGTGGACCGATCGCCCAGGCCGCCGACGAGCGCTCCCGAGCCCGTCCTAGCCGGCCGGCATTCACGTCAGGTCATCCGTCGAGCGACCGGCGCACCCCGTCAAGCGCTTCCCCTACCCTGCCGATCCAAGAAACGCGATGGATCGCGCCCTCGACTCCTGGACATCACCGAGCCGCCGCGCGCGAAAAGCGCTTGGCCTTGTTCCCTGCCTCCTGCTGGCGGGCCTGCTCGCGCTGCTCGTCGCGCCCGGCTCGAGCCGCGCCGCGATCACCACCTTCGGCAGCCCGCTCTCCGTGCCGGCGACGCTGACCACGTCCGACGGGCTCGGCTATCGCGGGACGGACACCCCGGTCCCTCCGAACCCCGAAGCGCCGAACGGCCTCTTCCACACCGCCCATTTCGGCGCCGACACCGCGCTCTGGAACGTCCGGGTGCCCGGCGGCCAGGCCGGTGCGCCAGTCGCGGGGCAGGCCCTGAAGGTGAGGGTCGAGGGCTGCGCCAACGCCGCCCCAGACGGGCCGGCTCCGCTCACCCAGATCCACATCCAGGACCTGTCCCCGCTGCCCGACGGCGGTGCCAGGGTCAACACCAGCTCGCAGGCCTTCGACCTGCCGGTGTGCGGTCAGAGCGGCGTGGGCGCCTCGACGGTCACGACCTATGAGCCGATCAACCTCTGCGTCGCCCAGGGCGACTACGTCTCTTTCAACGACAACGGCGGCTACGTCCCCAACGTCTACCGCAGCGGCGTCCCCTACCAGGTCATCGGGGCGGTTCCGGGATCCACGATGGACTCCTTCATCAGGAGCAACGGCACGGGCAACGGCTCGACGCTGTCCGGCCGGGACACCAGCGCCAACGACGGCTTCGCCTCGAACGCGAACGAGGAACTGATGCTGCAGGTGATCGAGGGCAGCGGCCCCGACGCCACCCACAACTGCGCCGGAGGAACCGCGGGCAAGCCGGCCGTTATTCCGCTCCCTCCGCTGAAGATCAGGCCGCAGACCGACGGCGTCAACCGCTCCCGTGTGATCAACGTCGCCGTCTACTGCCGGCCCGCCGGCGGCTGCGCCGGCCTCGCCACGCTCGGGCTCTCCGGAAAGACGTCGGGCTACGGGCAGACAGCCTTCACCCTGCCGGGCAACAAGACCTCCCACCTCGCGATTCGCGTCGCCCCGCGGCTGATGAGCATGATCCGTCGGCGCCACGGCGTCTCGGCGGTCGTCACCGCCACGATGGGCGGCAAGACCTTCTCGCAGGCGATCACGATCAAGATCCTGTAGCGACCCTCGCGCCCTGCTTGCACACGCGCGACGTCGTGCCGCCCGTCCAGCTCCGGCAGCGCAGCTCCTGGGGAGCACCCCGCAGGGCCAGCGCTGCGGCGCCACCCGGCACGTCGAGCTCGCCGATCCACAGCTCCTGCTCGGGCTTCGCCGGCGACCTGGCCCCGAAGCCCGTCCCCATGCACTTCAGCGCCGCCTCGCGCCGAACCCACATCCTCAGGAACTCCCGCTCCCGGCGCTCGGCATCGAGCGTCTTCAGGCGCTCGGCGGGCCCGACGCCGAAGACGCGCGCCGCCAGGGCCTCACGGTTGCGCTGTCCACGGCCGCCCAGCTCGACGTCGACGCCCACGGGACCGGCCCTGCTGAACGCATAGAGCGCCACCCCGCGCGAGTGGGACATGTTGAAGGAGAGTCCCGGCTCGGTCAGATGCATGCCGGTTCCCGCGCTCGAGGCGCCCTCAGGCTCCAGCACCGGCTTGCCGCCGGCTTCCTCCGTGAAATGCAGCGAACGAGGGTCCAGATCGACGTGGCCTCCGAGCAGCGCGCGGAGCACGCCACGGCTGCGTGCCCACAGCCGCGCTCCGGGCTTGCGCAGCGACGCAGCCGCGCGCCCCCGCTCGCCGTCCGAGAGCAGCTCTGTGATCTCCTCGCCGACGCTCGCCAGGTCCACGTGCCAGACCTCCACGCAGCCGGTGGCGAGCGGCCCGTCGGGTGGTGCCGACCGCCGGTGCTGCGGCCATGAACGTGCTGGCGGGCGGAGGGCCGTCGCGGGTGGCAAGAGGCGAATATAGAGCGCAGCCGGACCGGTAGTCTCCGCCGCCGTGCGCGCGCTCACGGTACGTCTCGCCGGCCTGGTGGTCATCCAGCCCTCCGTCCATGGCGACGAGCGCGGCTTCTTCAGCGAGACCTACCGGCACAACTGGCACGGCGAGCTCGGCATCCCGCCCCAACGGCAGTTCGTGCAGGACAACCACTCGCGCTCGGCCTTTGGCGTGGTGCGCGGCATGCACTTCCAGGTGGGGGAGGGCGTCGCCAAGCTCGTCCGCTGCGCACGCGGGCGGATCCTCGACGTGGCGGTCGACCTGCGCCGCGGCTCGCCGACCTACGGCCAGTGGGAGGCCGTGGAACTGGACGACGAGAGCATGCGGGAGCTGTACGTGCCGGTCGGCTTCGCCCACGGCTTCTGCGTCCTCAGCGAGGTGGCAGACGTGCTCTACAAGCAGACCGCCTACTACGACGCGGACCTCGAACGGGGCATCGCCTGGGACGACCCCGACGTGGGGGTGCAGTGGCCGCTCGCCCGCGAGCAGCTGATCGTCTCCGAGCGCGACGCCGCCGCTCCGACCCTCAGCGAGATCAGCGGGGAACTGCCGTTCGAGTGGCATCCTTAACGCCGTATGCGTGCACGTCTTGAGCGCCTGCGCGAGCGCACGAACGGCTACACGGTCACCCCGGCGCAGTACGCCGTGGCGGCCTACGTCGCCCTGGGCGCGCTCACGCTGATCGTGCTGAGCGGTGCCGCCGTGCGGCTGACCGGATCGGGGCTCGGCTGCCCGGACTGGCCCAAGTGCTACGGGAAGGCCTACCCGCCGCTCAACGCCCACGCCGTCATCGAGTTCTCCAACCGCGTGATAACCGCTCCCGTCTCGATCGCCGCGGGTGCGGCCTGGGTGCTCGCCCTGCGCCGGCGCCCCTATCGCCGCGACCTGGCCTGGCTCAGCGGCCTACTGCCGCTGGGCGTGATCGGCCAGGCGGTGCTCGGCGGTTTCACCGTACGGGGCGCGCTCGACTACGGCTGGGTGATGGGGCACTTCGCCCTCTCGATGCTGATCATCCTCGCCGCGGCGGCGCTTGCCTGGCGGGCGACGCACGAGGCGGATGCGGAGCCCGCGGCGGACGCGCAGGCGCCGGCCGACCAGGCCCCCGTGGCGGCGCACTCGGCGAGGGCCGCGGCCGGCGAGCGCACGCTCGTGTGGTCGCTGCGCGGGCTCGCGGCGCTCGGTGCGCTCACGATCTTCGCGGGGACCGCCGCCACCGCGGCGGGCCCCCACGCCGGCGGCTCTCCCGGCCAGCGGATCAACCGCCTGAGCTTCGACGGCCGCGGCACCATGGACTTCGTCATCCACCGTCACGGCGAGATCGCCCTGGCGTTCGGGCTGGCCTCGCTCGCCGTCTGGTGGCTGGCCCGGCGCAATGCCGCCGCCCCGATGGTGCGGCGCTCGCTCACGGCCCTCTGCGTGCTGCTGGCCCTGCAGGGCGCGGTCGGGCTCGACCAGTACAAGACGCACCTTCCCACAGAGCTCGTGTGGGTCCACGTGGGGCTGGCATGCGCCGCCTGGCTGGCCGTCCTGTGGGCCACCCTGGCTGCCGGCCGCCTGGCGCCGCGGGGCGCCAGAGACGCTCCGGAGCGCCCCGCGGAGGCACCCCTCAGGACCACGGCCCCCCTTGAGTTCCCCGGAAATTAGGGGGTCCCTTCGCCATATGGCCCGTGTTTTGGCGTGTCGTCGTCCTCACGAACGGTTAGCCTGGCGGCAGCAACGACACTCGAGAAGGGAGTGGCATGACCAAGAACGAGCTAGCTGAGCAGGTCGCGGAGCGCACCGGGCTGTCCGCCAATCAGGCAAGGCAGGTGGTTGAGGCGGCGATCGACACGGTCTCCGACGAGCTGGCCCGCGGGGGGGAGGTCTCGATTGCCGGCTTCGGCAAGTTCAGCGTCAGCCAGCGCGCCGCCCGCCAGGGACGCAACCCCTCGACGGGGCAGCCCATCCAGATCAGCGCCTCCAAAGCTGCGAAATTCTCCGCGGCGAGCGCCCTCAAGAAGCGTCTGAACCCCTGATCCATTGATGCGCGATCGCCGTGTCACCGGCCCCCGGCGGGCCGGTGACCGGTGAGGCGTCGGCTTTCCGGCAATCCTTACCGCTCGGTAACGAATCCTTAAGCCCGGCAGGGGACGCTTGTTCGGCCCCGAACCCCCTCCTCGAAAGCCGGGTGTCGCCGATGAGACTCACAGATCCTCCGCGGGCCGCGCCGCCGCGCCGCTACAGCTCCGTGGCCCGCTTCTACGCCGGCGATCCGCGGCGCGTCGACTCGCCCGAGCTCGACGTGGGGCTCTGGTGGCGCGAGGACGCCGCCGGTCCGCTCCACAGGGCCGCCTGGGTGTCGGAGACCGGAGAGCTCTACGTGGTGCGTCTGGGACCATCCGAGGACGGCGGCGGCCAGGTCGAGTTGCTGGCCAGCGTCGCCGACCGCGACCGCCTCGAGCGCATGCTCGACGGCTGGCGCGAGCGCTGCGGACGCCCGGGATCGCTCAGATGGCTGCGCTCGCGCGCCGCCCAGCCCCGGTGCCGGGCGTCGAGCCGATCTGGACGTTCGTTCGAGGCGCGTGATCTTCTGGCCGCTCGGCTGTCTTAGTCTCGTACCGTCACCGAGCGGCCGTCCGATCATCGGCGGTCTAGGAGGTTGCAACGATGAAACGGATCGTTCTCGCCGCAGTCGCCTCATCCTTGCTCGCACTGGCCGCACCGGGCGTGGCATCGGCGCATCACGGCAAGCACCATCGCGCCGGCACGCACAAGCGACACGCCAAACGAGCACGGGTGATCACGTTCGGCAGCGCCGCTGCGGCGCCGACCACGCCGACCACGCCGACCACGCCGACGCCCGCCGGGAAGGTGGCCTCGTTCGAAAAAGGCGTCCTGACGATCACGCTGGCCGACGGCTCGACCGTCAGCGGGAAAGTGACCGAAGAAACCCAGATCGAGTGCCGCTCGGCGACCGCGCCGACGGGCACGGGTCACGACGACCAGGGCGGCGGCGACGACGAAGCCGGCCGCTTCAGCGGCGAGCACGGTGGACCGGTGCAGGCCACGGCCTCCAACCACGACGAGAACCAGGAACAGCAGGGTGACGACGATGCCGCCGAGGACACCGGCCAGTCGACGACCTGCACGCCCGAAGCGGCCCTGGTCAAAGAAGCAGTCGTCGGTGAGGCAGAGCTCAAGCTGAGCAGCGCCGGAGCCGTCTGGGAGAAGGTTGAGATCCTCCAGTAGTCCTCCTCTCCGGGGAGCCAGAGCAGCGTCGGCAGGGGCCGGTCGGACGACCGGCCCCTTGCCCGTTCCCGGATCTCCGTCCGGCGCGCTTCGTTCTCCGGCTCCGCGGTCTCGGCCCCCGGCCCCCGGGACAGGGGCGCGTTGAGCCCGCGGATCTCCACGCGCCTGCTCGCCACCCAGTCCGATCAGCGGCTGCTCGAGCTGGCGCGCCGGGGCCACGAGCGGGCGTTCGAGGCCCTCGTGCATCGCTACAGGCGGCCACTGCTGCGCTACTGCGCCCGGATGGGGCTCGCGGACGGTGTCGCAGAGGAGGTGCTGCAGCAATCGCTGCTGCGAGCCTGGCTGGCGCTGGGGCGGCGGGTCGAGGTTCGCGAGCCGCGGCCGTGGCTCTACCGCATCGTTCACAACACGGCCGTCAACGCGCTGCGCTCCGCCGAGCACCGCTTCCAGCCGGCCGAGGAGGCCGCTCCGCACGCCGGCGCCGCGGTCGAGTCCGAGCTGGAGCGAAGGATCGCGCTGCGCGACGCGCTCTCCGGCGTCGCCGCGCTTCCGCACATGCAGCGCCAGGCGATCGTGCTGAGCGCCCTCGGGGGGCACTCGCACGAAGAGGTCGCAACCGTCCTCGGCGTGAGCGACGGTGCGGTTCGCGGACTCCTCCACCGGGCCCGCACCACGCTGCGCGGCGCAGCCGCCGCGCTCACGCCGCAGCCGCTCATCAGCTGGGCATGTGGCACCGGCGCTGCGACCCCGACGGCGGAACGACTGGCGGAACTGTCCCCCCAGCTGGGCGGCGCAGGGATGGCGGCGGTGCTCGCCAAGGGGGCCGCGGTGGCTCTCACGGGGGCCGTGGTGGTGGCCGGCTCGGCGGTCGTGCACCGGGATCGGACCGGCGCTCACCGATCAGGCGATCACGACCGCGCGTCTTCAACCAATCGCGACTCCGCCTCCGCCGCGTCCGTGGCCGGCATGGCGACTGGCGCGGGGCGCTCGGCTCCGCTGGCTGCTTCCCTGATCGCCTCGACGGCCCCCGCACCGCGACAGCGGGGCGCCGGGGCGCGTCCCCCCAGCGGAAGCGGCGAGCGCGGAGCCCGCAGGCGCTCCGACGGGTCCTCGCCTCAGGCCAGCTCCTCAGAGTCACGATCGGACCGGCGGTCCCGCGATCGGGAAGGCTCTGGCGATCGCGCCGGCGTCACAGGCTCGGACCAGCCGCGCTCGAGCGAAGGCTCGCGCACGAACGTCTCCTCCGGGGGCTCCGGCGCGGGCGTGGACGGCGCGGCCTCCGGTGGCTCTCCCCGGAGCTCCGGCGACGGCGCCACACCCCGTCCGCAACCCGCAACTAGCTCCGATGGCGGTTCCGTCGCAGATGCGCCCAGCGGTTCGAAAGGCGGCTCGCCTCAGACGAGCGCCGGCGACGGAGCGGCAGAACCCGCAGGGACGAACTACACCGCCCAGACCCCGCTCGTGCCGGCCCGCCCAGCCGACTGAAGCGTCAGTGACCGGCCCTGGCGCGGGGCGGCCGCGGCGGCGTGAACGGGAGGCGCCACCGCACACGACCTCCTGCGCGACCCAGCGCCGCTGGGACTCGCCGAGGCCGTGCAACGGCGGGTGCCGCCCAGTAGGGGAGCGTCAATGACCATGCTGGCCGTTGGGGCGCCACTCGGCGCGGGGGTGAATCAACCACGTCTGGCAATTACCCCATTTTGCGTCAGAGCAAGCGGAGCCGACGGGCGCGATTAGCCGCGTGTTCTGCAGGGTAGGCCCGGTCTCGTCTTGATTAACGCTTCCAGGAGAAGGGATATCCCAAATGGCTGACCAGCCCGCCGCAAGCGCAAAGCTGATCCAGTACCTCAACGAGGCCTACGGCACCGAGCGGCGTCTCGAGACGGCCCTCGAGGCTCACATAGCGATGACCACCAAGGCGTCGTACAACAAGCGCCTGAAGGCACACCTGACTGAGACCAAACGTCACGCTCGCGAGGTCGAGAAACGCATCAAGCAGCTCGGCGGCGAGGCGGAGACGATCGACGCTCCCGGCCCCGGGGTCGTCAGCGAGGCCGCGCAGGCGGTCGTCGGCGGCGCCCAGCGCGCGGTGGCTCTCGCGCAGGGTCCGATCCACGCCCTGCGCGGCACCAGCCAGCAGGAGAAGATGCTCAAGAACGCCAAGACGGAGTACGCCAGCGAGTCCGAAGAGATCGCGCTCTACAGAGCGCTCGAGACCCTCGCCGTCGCGATCGGCGACCGGGAAACCCAGCGGCTCGCACGGGCGATCCTGCGCGAGGAGGAGCGCATGCGCGCGTTCCTCGACAAAGAGATCCCGCGCCTGGCCTCCGATGTGGCCAAAGCCGAGATCCCCGCGTCCCAGCGTCGCAAACCGGCCCGCCGCAAAGCGACCTCCCGGAAACCGGCTCGTGCCAAAGCCGCCTCGAGCAGGAAACCCGCCCGCGCGAAAGGCTCCTCCACCCGGACGGCCACGCGCGCCAAAGGCACCTCCACCCGGACAGCCGCGCGCGCCAAAGGCACCTCCACGAGGAAACCGTCCCGCTCCAAAGCCGGCACCGCCCGTCGCCCCGCCCGAGCAACCGCCGGCCGAGCCTAATCGCTCACTGAGGCGCGAGAGTCAAGCGAGGCAAGGACGCAGGGAGCGAAGTGTGCTCTGCACACGAGCGACCGAGGACGCAGCCTCGCGCCGACTATTCGCGCCTCAGCCGCAACCCGTGTTGTTACCGCAGGACGAACATGTGTAACACGAGCCGGTTCGCTGCATCATCCCCCCGCACTGGCTGCAGGCCGGTCCCAGGTCGAGGCCCTGGAGCCGCGCCGGCACGACCGGCGGGGAGTCCGTGAACGAGGCGGCGGCGGGAGAGCTCTCGCCGCCGCCGGCGGAGGCGCGCGGTGCGTCATCCGCCCCGCCTTCCTTGCCGCTGTCCGGTCCGGCCGTGTCGGAGGACTGCAGCGACAGGGCGGTCTCCTGCGCGGCCTTGCGGGCGCGCACCTCCGGCGTGAGGATGCCGAGCTCCTCCTGGGCGTCGGTATCCAGGAACCGCGAGGCCAGCCACCGCATGATGTAGTCGGGCATCGACTTGGCGAACGGGATCTCGGGGTTGCCGGTGATCCCCTCGGGCTCGAAGCGCATGTAGCTGAACTTCTGCACGAGCGTTTCGAGCGGCACGCCGTACTGCAGCGCGATCGAGATGGCGGTGGCGAACGAGTTCATCATCCCGCGCAGCGTCGAGCCCTCCTTGCCGATGTCGGTCAGGAAGATCTCGCCGACGCTGCCGTCGGGGTACATGCCGGCGGTGATGTAGCCCTCGTGTCCGCCGATCGAGAACTTGTGGGTGATCGACTGGCGCTCGCGCGGCATCCGCCTGCGGCGCGGGCCGGCCTCGGCGAGCGCCTTGCTTACGGCCTGCTCGACGATCGCGTCGACGTCCGCGGGCGCCTTCTGCGCGTCGGTGCGCAGCGCCTGGGCCGTCTTTGACCCGTCGCGGTAGATGGCGAGCGCCTTGATGCCGAGGTGCCACGCCTGGGTGTAGGCGTCGGCGATGTCCTCGATCGTTGCCTCCTGGGGCAGGTTGACGGTCTTCGAGATCGCCCCGGAGATGAACGGCTGGACGGCGCCCATCATCTTCAGGTGGCCCATGTGGGAGATCGCCCGCTCGCCGACGGCGACGTCGAACACGGGCAGGTGCTCGTCGGCCAGGCCGGGCGCGCCGATGATCGTGCCGTGCTCGGCCAGGTGGGCCTCGATCTGCTCGATCTGCGGCTCGGAGTAGCCGAGCGTCTGCAGCGCGAGGGGGACCGTGCGGTTGACGATCGTCATCTGCCCGCCGCCGACCAGCTCCTTGAACTTGACCAGCGAGAAGTCGGGCTCGACGCCGGTCGTGTCGCAGTCCATCAGGAACGAGATCGTGCCGGTCGGCGCCAGCACGGTGGCCTGGGCGTTGCGGTAGCCGTGACGCTCGCCGAGCTCGACCGCCTCATCCCACGAGCGCCGCGCCGCAGCCAGCAGCTCGGTGTCGGCCAGGGCCTGCTCGGGGATCGCGTAGGAGGCGTCGCGGTGCATGCGCATCACGCCGTTGTGGGGCTCGCGGTTCTCGGCGTAGCGGTCGTAGGGACCGAGCACGGCGGCCACCTCGGCGGATCGCCTGTAGGCCCGCCCGGTCATGAGCGCCGTTATGGCGGCGGCCGTCCCCCTGCCGCTGTCGGAGTCGTAGGGCATGCCGTCGCTCATCAGATAGGCGCCGAGGTTGGCGTAGCCCAGCCCGAGCTGACGGAAGGCACGCGCGTTGGTGCCGATCCCCTCGGTGGGGTAGCTGGAGGGCCCCACGATGATCTCCTGGGCGAGCAGCATGACGTCGACGGCGTGCTCGAAGCACTCGACGTCCAGGGTGCCGTCGGCACGCCTGAACTTCATGAGGTTCAGCGAGGCCAGGTTGCAGGCGGAGTCGTCCACGTGCATGTACTCGCTGCACGGGTTCGAGGCGTTGATGCGGCCGCTGTTGGGCGAGGTGTGCCACTGGTTGATCGTGGTGTCGTACTGCACCCCGGGGTCGGCGCAGCGCCAGGCGGCCTCGGCGATCTCGCGCATCAGCTCGCGAGCGGACACGGTGCCCTCCTCGCCGCCGACCGGCTCGCCGGTGGTGCGCGAGATCAGCTGCCAGTCGGCGTCCTCCTCGACCGCGCGCATGAACTCGTCGGTGACCCGCACGGAGTTGTTGGCGTTCTGGTACTGGATCGACTTGAAGCCGTCGCCGTCGATCGACATGTCGAAGCCGGCGTCGCGCAGGGCGGCGGCCTTGTCCTCCTCCTTGGCCTTGCACCAGATGAACTCGCGGATGTCCGGGTGGTCGACGTCGAGCACGACCATCTTCGCCGCGCGGCGGGTCTTGCCGCCGGACTTGATGGTGCCGGCCCACGAGTCGGCGCCTCGCATGAACGACACGGGCCCGGAGGCGGTGCCGCCCTTGGCCAGCGGCTCCATCGAGCCGCGGATGTTCGAGAGGTTGATGCCGGACCCGGAGCCGCCTCTGAAGATCATCCCCTCCTTGGTGTTCCAGTCGAGGATCGACTCCATCGTGTCGTCGACCGAGAGGATGAAGCAGGCGCTGCACTGCGGGCTCTCCTCGAAGCCGACGTTGAACCAGACGGGCGAGTTGAAGGCGGCCATCTGGTGCAGCAGGATGTGCGTCAGCTCGTGGTCGAAGGCGCGCGCGTCCTCTTCGCCGGCGAAGTAGCCGCCGGCCCTGCCCCAGCCGGTGATCGTCCCGGCGACGCGGCTGATCATCTCCCTGACCGAGTGCTCACGCGACGGCGAGCCGATCTGGCCCCTGAAGTACTTCTGGGCGACGATGTTGGTCGCGTTCTGGGACCAGCTCTTGGGGAACTCGACGTCCTTCTGCTCGAAGGCGACACGGTCGCCGTGGCCGATGCGCGCGTCGCGCAGCTCCCACTCGACGGCGTCGAACGGATGGGTCTCGGGCGTCGTGAAGAAACGGTCGATCGTCAGCGCGTCGCCGGGCGCTGTCCGAGGGGTGGCGGTGGGGTGCTGGGGTGGGTTCATCGGACGTCTCTCCTCTGCCGCGCCGGCGTGCTGGTCACGCGCTCTGAGCTGTTGTCGGGGTCGATGATCATCTCTCTCGGGCCAGACGGAAAAGACCCGCGCGATCGTCTCCCGGACAGAGCGGAAATGAAGAGGAGAACACCCTCAATTGTAGAAGGGACGGAGCGCCCCCGACGGCGCCGCGAGGGTGCCCGCGGCTAGTGGCCGAGCCGCATCCAGTCGGTGAATTCGGCCCACGTGGAGGAGGCGCGGAAGGACGCCTCGGAGACCGCGTGGCGGGCCGACAGCGACCAGTGCGGCTCGAAGGCGAGCGAGCGCGCGAGCAGCCAGGCGACGCAGGCCAGGACCAGGAGGCCGGCGAGCGCGGCGAGCAGGATCTCGCCGAGCGAGAGGCTCGAGGAGCTGTGCGCCGCGGCGCGCGCCGGCGTGGTTTGTGGCGTGGCGCCGAGCGGGCTGGTGGCGGCCGGCGCCGCCGGCGCTTTCGCCGCCGGAGCCGTCGCGGCGGGGGTCGTCCCGGCGGCGGTGGGCCCGGTCGACGGTTTCGCTGCCGCGGCGGGCGGGGCGGCTTTCGTGGTGCTCGCGCGGGTGCCCCCCGGGAGTCGGAGGCCGGTCCCGACCTGCGGGACCTTGATCCTGCCCGTCCTCGGCACGTTGCTGGGCGACACCGGACCACTCGTGGAGCCCGACTGAAGCCCGGCGGGCGGGGTGCCGTAGATGGTGGTGGTGCTGGTGCGCGTCTTGATCGTGGTGACGGCGCCGGCGCCGGCGGGCAGCGCGAGGACGGCCACGACTGCGACGGCCGCCAGCGCGGCGACGGTGGTCTGGGTGCTCGCGTGGCGTCGGCGTGGGCGGGCGGGCATGGTCGTGATCATGCTAGTCAGGCTGCCCGGCGTGCGGCAGCAGGTCATCGAGGGCAGCGAGCGCCTCGCGCAGGACCAGCGCCGGCTGCTGCGCGGCGTCGATCACCCGGATCCGCTCGGGCTCGGCGCGGGCCAGGTCCTCGTAGGCGCGGGCGATGGCGGCGAAGAACTCATCGCCCTCGAGCTCCAGCCGGTCCGGCGCCAGCGCGCGATCGCTCGCGCGGGCGCGGGCATCGTCGGGCGAGATGCGCAGCAGCAGCGTGCGGTCGGGGACGAGCGCCCCGGTCGCGAACAGGTTGACGTCGCGCACCGCCTGCACTCCGAGCGAGCGGCCGGCGCCCTGGTAGGCGAGCGAGGAGTCGACGAAGCGGTCGAGCAGGACGATCGCGCCGCTTTCCAGTAGGGGCAGCAGGCGCTCCTCGACGAGTTGGGCTCGGGCGGCCGCGTAGAGGAGCGCCTCCGCGCGCGGGGCGACGCGGAGCGCCGGGTCCTTGACGAGCGCGCGGATCCGCTCGGAGAGCTCCACGCCGCCGGGCTCGCGCAGCAGCGTGACCGGCTGGCCGGCTCCGGCGAGCTCGCGCTCGAGGGCTTCGGCGAGCGTGGACTTGCCGGCGCCGTCGATTCCCTCGATCGTGATCAGCCTGCCGTGGGCCACGCGGCCACGGTACAGGTGGGCTCGGCCCGCAGCCGGCGCCCGGGCCTGGCTCGCGCAAGAGACATCTAGGATGCCCGGATGAGTGTGGTTGGCGCAGCGGCCGAGCGGACGCGAGGGGCGGAGACCGGCTCGCTGCCGGGGATCGACGCGCATCCGCACGCCCGCGCGGTCCTGCTGCCGGCCCTGCCCCCGCACGGGGAGCCGTCGCACGCTTATCTGTTCCACGGGCCGCCCGGCACCGGGAAGCGGACGATCGCGCGCGCGTTCGCGGCTGCGCTGCTGGCCGACGGCGCCCAGGACCCAGAGGCGGTCGCGGAGCGGGTGCTGCGGGGGGCTCACCCGGACCTGACCTGGGTGACGCCCTCGGGGGCGGCCGAGATGCTCGTGTCCGACATCGAGGAGCCGGTGGTGGCGGCGGCGAGCCGCACCCCGTTCGAGTCGCGCCGGCGGGTGTTCGTGATCGAGGCGGTGGACACGATGAACGACCAGGCCGCCAACCGGATGCTGAAGACGCTCGAGGAGCCGCCCGCGTTCGCCCACCTGCTGCTGCTGACGGACCGCCGCGAGGATGTGATGGCGACGATCTCCTCGCGCTGTCAGCAGGTGCGCTTCGATCCGCTGCCGCCGCGCCTGATCGCCGAGCGGCTGGAGGGTGCGGACGGGGATCGTGCGCAGGCGAGCGCCCGCCTGGCGTCCGGCGACGCGGCCACGGCGGCGCTGCTGGCGAGCGAGCAGGGGGCCGCGCTGCGCGCGAGCGCCGAGGCGTTCGTCCGCTCGGCGCTGGCGGGCGCCACGGCCGAGCGACCGTGGGCGGGGCTGCTCGACGCCGCTCGCCGGGCCGGCGCCCTGGCTGGCGAGGAGGCACAGGAGCGCACCGCCCAGGAGCTCGAGCTGTTGCCGCGCAAGGAGCACCGGCGCCACGAGCGCGAAGGCACCGAGGCCAGGCGCCGGGTGGAGCGGCGGGTGCGCCGCGAGACGCTGGACCTGGCGCTGCGCCTGGCGGAGCGCTGGCTGCGCGACCTGCTGTGCGTGAGAGAAGGGGCGCCCGAGCTCGTGTATGCGGTTGACCGCAAGGCCGAGCTCGAGCAGGACGCCGGCGGGCGCGGGGGAGAGCGACTGGCCGAGGCGGTCGAGCTGGTGACGGAGACGCGCCTCAGCCTCCAGCTGAACGTGTCCGAGGAGCTGGCGCTCGAGTCCCTGGCCTACCGCCTGGAAGCGCTGCTAGCGCGCTGACCCGAGGGGCCCGAGATCGGGCTCGAGGCCGTAGGTCTCGAAGGCGAGGAAGCGGGAGAAGAGCCGGTTCTCGGGTCCGTGGAAGTCGGAGGAGCCGGTGCTCAGCAGGCCCAGGGCGCGGCAGCGCTCGGCAAGCAGCTCGGTCTGCTCGCGCGTGTGGGTGACGTAGAAGGCCTCGACGCCGTCGGCGCCGAGGGCACGGAAGCGGTCGATGCTCGAGAGCACTTCATCGTCGTCTGAGACGTCCCAGAAGGGGTGCGCCCAGACGGCCACGCCGGCGGCGTCGTGGATCGCCTCGATCGCCTCGGCCACGGTGGGCGTCTCTCGCAGCCGGAAGGCGGGGCGGCCCTCGACGAGATATGCGCGGATGAACGAGCCGATGTCGTCGATCTGCTCCTGCTCGAGCCGCGCGGCGTTGGCCGGTGCCCCAAGCACGGCTTCGGCGAGATGGGGGCGGCCGATCGGCTGGCCGTCGGCGACACGCTCGTCGATGACGCTCTCGTCCAGCTCGAAGCCGAGCTCCTTGAGCGCGGCGGCCATCCGCAGGGTGCGCTGCTCTCGGTCGGCGAGGAACTCGCCCAGCCGGGCGGTGAAGTGGGGATCGGTGTGGTCGATGCCGTAGCCGAGGATGTGAAGTTCGCGCGCCACGGGGCCGTCGCGGTCCACCGCGGAGATCTCGACGGCGGGGACGATCTGCACCCCGTGCTGCTCCCCCGCGGCGATCGCCTCGGAGACGCCGCCGACGGTGTCGTGGTCGGAGAGCGCGAGCAGCTCGACGCCCGCATCGCCCGCGCGGGCGACGACGTCCGCCGCCGGAAGCGCTCCGTCGGAATGGATCGAATGGGACTGCAGGTCGAAGCGGGGCGGCACGCGCGCCAGCGTATTGATCGCCTCAGGAGCTTGCGTAGCGATCTGCAAACGGCGCCCCGGCCGCGATCTCACTGGTGCAGGCGAGCAGGGCGTCGACCCGCCGCTCGAGGGCGTCGCGCAGTCGCCGGACCGCCGCGTGGTAGCGGCGCGCCTTCTGGTGCACGGAGATGTCGGCGACGATCCCCGGGGGCTCGAGCTGCTCGTAGGCGGCCTCGGTCTCGGCGGCGCGGCGGCGCGCCTCCATCCACAGCGCCTCGAGGTAGGCGAGGGCCGCGCCCAGCTGCTCTTCGGGCAGCTCCTCCTGCTCGATCTCGCGCACCACGGGCACGAGCTGGTAGATCAGCCAGCGCTGCTCGCCGTGGCAGCGCAGCAGAAGACAGATGTCAGAGGTTTCGGGGGATGGGGACCGGTCGGTCATGGCAGGCATCCGTGCTTGCGCGGGGGGAGCGGGGGAGCGGCGGTGTGCTTTTGGCTTCGGCGGCGCCTGCTCGCTGCTTTAGGAACCGCGGGCCAGTTCCACGCTTCTCCGGCGTGGTGGCAGCCCTCCGGGGCTAAAGGGATCGACCCCGGCGGACGATGCATATATGCATAGGGACGGCGACGAAGAAGGAGAGATGTACACCGTCAACAGCGATCCGGCGGGCCACACGGCGGGACAGTACGCGCGCGCGACGGTCAGGCGCCTGCGCCTTCGCACGCTGCTCGCGCTTGGGATCCTGGCGGTCGCGACGGCGCTCCTGGGCCGCAGCTTCGGTCTCCAGGACACACGCTTCCTCGGCTCCGAGGTCGCCCTGCTGGTGAGCATGTTCGTGATCTCGAGATACGTCCTGCCGCTGGTCGAGCGCCACGATCGCGGCGCGGCCGGCGAGGAGCACGTGGGCGCCCTGCTGGAGGAGCTCGCCGGCACCGGGTGGCAGGTGATCCACGACGCGACCCTCGGCCGGGGCAACGTGGACCACATCCTGATCGGCCCCGCCGGCGTGTTCACGGTCGAGACCAAGAGCCATCCGGGGCCCGTACGCGTGGGTCGCGTGCACGGCGCGACGCTGAGCCAGGCGCAGGCGCAGCGCAGGTCGATGGAACGGGTGACGGGCGTGCCGGTGGAACCGCTGATCGTCTACAGCCGCGCCTGGGTCGACCGGCCGCTGGCGCGCCGCAAGGGAGTGCGGGTCGTGCCCGCCCGGATGCTGCTCGGCTACCTGGCGAAGCTCCCGCGGCGACTCGAGGCGCAGGACATCGAACAGGCGCGTGCGCGGGTGTCGCAGGCGCTGAGGGACTGGACCGCGCGCGAGCGCGGCGCCGAGGAGCTCTGGCGGCGCATCCTCTAGCGCCGGGCGCCACGCCGGTGCCGCCGTTGGCTGCCCGGAGGCGCTGTAACGTAGGCGGGGTATGAGCAGCTCTCCATTCAGCGCGGCGCCCGTTCCCGAGGATGTCGAGCGGCGGCGCTCGCGGATCGTGGTCCTGATCGCCACGCTGGGCATCGCCGCGACGCTGCTGGCCTACGCCGCTGCGCCGGGCGTGAGGCACGCCGTGGGTCATGCCGCCCACAGCGTCAGGCACGCGGTGGGCAACGTGGTGGACCACGACTCCACGCGCAGAGCCAAGCCTTTGGCGAATCAGGCGCCGGCGACACAGCCGAGCCCCACGCCGTCGGGCGCCACGACACCCTGAGCCGCAGCCGCGTCGGCTCCTCCGGCGGACGACCCGCCGGGCGCCCAGCGGCTACGGTACGTGTATGGCGACCACGGCGCCGCGGAGCACGCAGAGCACGCTTGAGAGCGCTGCTGCGCGACCTTCCTCGGCCCGCCCGTCGCTGCCGCCGGGCCCGCGGATGCACCCGCTCCTCCAGACCCTGGCGTGGGCGATTGCGCCGACGTGGGTGATGGATCGGTGCGCGCGGGTGCTGGGGGACTCGTTCACGCTGACGTTCTTCCCGAGCGGCATGAAACTGACGCTGGTCAGCGACCCGGAGGCGGTGAAGACGGTGTTCACGGCGCCGCCGGAGGTGGCCCCGTCGGGCACGGCCAGCTCGCCGATCGCGGGCATCGTGGGGCCGAGCTCGGTGCTGACGCTGACGGGCCCGGAGCACATGCGCCAGCGCAAGCTGCTGCTGCCGCCGTTCCACGGCGAGCGCATGCGCGAGTACGAGGACGTGATCGTCGAGGCCACGCGGAGGGACATGGCGGGCTGGCCGCGGGGAAGGCCGATGCGCGTGCAGGCGCGCTCGCGGGCGATCACGCTCGAGGTCATCCTGCGGGCGGTGTTCGGCGTGGAGGCCGAGCGCATGGGACGCCTTCGCGAGGCGATCACGGGCCTGATGCAACCATCGAACACCCTGGCGATCCTGCTGTTCGCCCTTCGCCGGCCGCGGCCGGGCCCGCCGACGGGGTCGATCGGACGCTCGCTGGCGCGTCTGGACGAGGTGATCTACGAGGAGCTCGCGCGACGCCGCGAACAGGCGGACCTGGCGGAGCGCAGCGACATCCTGTCGCTGCTCATGCAGGCGCGCGACGAGGACGGCAGCCCGATGACCGACGCCGAGCTGCGCGACGAGCTGGTCACGCTGCTGCTGGCCGGGCACGAGACGACGGCGACGTCGGTGGCGTGGGCGATCGAGCGCCTGGTTCGCCATCCTGACAAGCTCGCGCGGCTGGTCGAGGAGCTCGACTCGGGTGGGGACGGCGGCTCGGACGACTACCTGACCGCGGTCGTCAATGAGACGCTGCGCGTGAGGCCGGTGGTTCCGATCGTGGTGAGGGTTCTTCAGCAGGAGCTGCGAGTCGGCGAGCACACTCTGCCGGTCGGCACGAGGGTGACGCCGTCGATCTACCTGACGAACCGCAACCCGGAGGTCTACGACGGTCCCGAGGAGTTCCGGCCGGAGCGGTTCCTGGAGGACGGCCCGGAGACGTTCTCGTGGATTCCCTTCGGCGGCGGGATCCGCCGGTGCATCGGCGCGTCGTTCGCGCAGCTGGAGATGAAGGTGATCCTTCGCACGATCCTGGGCGAGCTGGAGCCGGAGCTGCCCGGCGGCGCCGGCCGCGGGCGCCGGGGAGAGGGGACCCGCCGTCGCGCCGTGACGCTGGTGCCCTCCGCGGGCGCGCGGGTGGTGTGGCGCGACAGGACGGCTGCTCGGACGTCTTGATGACGGCCGCCCGGGGGCGGCCGGCGTGCGTGCGTGGTGGCCCCGCCCCGGGCGCTCCGCACCCGGGTTGTCCTGGCCGCGACGGCGAATAGGTTGTGGGGGTGGAGATGACGAGCACAGCCGCGCCGGCGTGGCGCGATGAGGTGGTGAGCCCGGATGCGCTGCTCGAGCGCTTCGGCCTGCGGTCGTTCCGGCCGGGGCAGCGCGAGGCGGTGCAGGCGGCGCTCGACGGCCGTGACAGCCTGGTCGTTATGCCGACCGGCGGCGGCAAGTCGCTGTGCTACCAGCTGCCGGCGCTGGCCGGCGACGGGATGGCGGGCCGGCCCCTCGTGGTGGTGGTGAGCCCGCTGATCGCGTTGATGGCCGACCAGTGGCGCCGGCTCAGCGAGGCGGGTGTCAGGGCGACGATGCTCGCGTCGGGCATGCAGGAGGGCCACAACGCGCAGGGCCTCGCCGACATCTCCTCGGGCGAGACGCAGCTCGTGCTGGCTGCGCCCGAGCGCTTCGCGTCGGCTGCCTTCAGGGATGCGCTGGCCCGCCGCACGGTGTCGCTGTTCGTGGTCGACGAGGCCCACTGCGTCGCCGAGTGGGGCCACGACTTCAGGCCGGACTACCTGCGCCTGCACGACGCGATCGCGTCCCTGAGCGGGGGCCCCGCGGCGCGCCGGCCGGCGGTGATGGCGGCGACCGCCACGGCGACCCCGCGGGTGGCGCAGGAGATCGCCACCCGGCTCGGCCTCCGCGAGTGGGTGTCGATCCGCTCGGGGTTCGACCGCCCGAACCTCGCCTTCGACGTGGTGGCGGTCGAGGGCAAGGGCGCGGTCGCGCGTAAGCGCGCGGCGCTGATGCACGTCCTGGCGCAGGCGCAGGCCCGTCCGGCGATCGTCTACTGCGGCACCAGGAGGGACACCGAGGAGGTTGCGGCGACGATCGCGCAGGAGGGCATCACGAGCGTCGTCTACCACGCGGGCATGAGCCCGGAGGCGCGCCGCGAGAGCCAGGCGGCGTTCATGGAGGGACGGGCGGAGGTGGTGGTGGCGACCAACGCCTTCGGGATGGGTGTGGACAAGGCGGACGTCCGGACGGTGGCCCACTGGGCGCTGCCGACGAGCCTCGAGGCCTACTACCAGGAGGCGGGCAGGGGCGGCCGCGACGGCCTGGCGGCGCGGGCGCTGCTGCTTTCCTCCCGGTCGGACCTGGGGAGGCTGATCAGGTTCATCAAGGAGCGGGAGACGAGCGTGCAGGACGTGCGCGGCTTCGTGGCGCGACTGCGGCGTGGCGCCGAGCACGGCGTGGCGGCCATCGGCCACGGCCAGCTCGGCGACCGCGACCGGGTGCTGCTGTCGATTGCGGAGCGCGCCGGCGCCGTCGAGCTCGAGCCGGGGGGAGCGGACGGCCTGCTCGTGAAGTTGACGGGGAGGGGCAGTCCCCGCCTCGCGCAGGCGGCGATCCGCGCGGCCCGGGAGCGCGCTTGGGGTTCGTACGGCTCGATCGAGCGCTACAGCGCCGCCTCGGGAGTCTGCCGGCGCAGGCAGATCCTGGACCACTTCGGAGACGATGAGGACTGCCGGCCCACCGGCAGATGCTGCGACGTGTGTGACCCCGATGCCGCGCTGGAGCTGGCGGCCACCACCCCTGTCGCGCGCCCCTCCCGCCGTCGCTCCGGCGCCCGCGCCGGCTCGGGCACGAACGGCGGACCGCCGGCCGATCCGGTCGACGAGGATGCGTTCGAGACGCTGCGTGCGTGGAGGTTCGAGCGCGCGGAGGGCAAGCCCGCCTACACGGTGGCCTCCAACGCCGTCTTGGAGGAGGTCCTGCGCCGGCGCCCCGAGAGCGTCCGCTCGATGATCGAGATCCCGGGCGTCGGTCCCGCCTTCTGCGAGAAGCACGGCGAGTCGCTGCTGGCGACGCTGCGAGAGCTCAGCCGGCGCCGCTAGCATCAGGGGCCGCGCCGACGTAGCTCAGCTGGTAGAGCACTTCACTCGTAATGAAGGGGTCCGGGGTTCGAGTCCCCGCGTCGGCTTCGATGGTTCGCCCTCGGGGAGGACCCTGGTCGTGATCTCAGGCGAGATCGCCTATCGCGAGATCGCCTATCCGCGCAGTTCTTCAGCCTCGCCGGCTTCATCTGGGCCAATTGAGCAGAAGTGAATGACCTTGCCCTCTTGAAAGGTCCACCTGTAGATGAGCCGTTCGTTGATCTCGATCCCCGTGTGTCGTGCCTTGGCTCGCCACCGATGGAAAGAAAGGAGCCGATTGCCAGCGTCAATGATCTCCTCCAACTCGACCGCTAGCCACTCGAACGGCTCGGTCCAACGCTCCGCCGCCCTCACCACTCCCTGATGGCCGTAATAGCTCTCGCCAACGTGGTCGGGCAGGTTCATGTCCTCATAGGCGACATCGGGAGCGAACAGAGACATGTCCACTTCGCCTCGCTGCCATGTCCCAGCGGTCCATCCCTCCGAGGGCCATTGGTCCCAGAATGCTCGAAGCGTCTCGACGTCTTTCTGCGACATCGCCTACCCCCTCGACTCCGCGAGGCGTTCGGCGGCAGCCTGAGCTTCATTGATGTCTGAGTAAAGCCGGAGGCCGACGATCAAGCCGTCCCTCCACTCACAGACCTGTACGCCCCGATCCTCCACCGCGAACGCGCTCCCCGGAGCTCGACCACTCTGGCGGTAGACAACCAGGATCATCTCATTGCCGAGGTCCGTGACATCTTCGACCTTGAAGCTCCAGTCCTCGAACTGACCGCGCCATTTCTCTAGGAACTCACGAATCGCCGTCGCTCCAGCGACATGGAGCGAGTGCTCGGCCACCTCCCACACGGCATCGGGAGCAAGATCGCTGAGGATCGAGCCGAGGTCGCCACTCGCCGCCCCCCTCAGGTTCAGGCGTGTCCGCTCGGTCAGGTCGCCGGTCGTGGGCTTCTGGGGCATTCCTCCGAGTATCGCGCGACGGGCGTCGGTCGTCGATCGCGTCGCGATCCTGAGCCCCGTGGCTTCGCGGCTCGGATCGAAAGTGCTTTCGTCCTTCCGAACCTGAGGCGCCTCCCGTGTTCGGCTTGGTTCTCTGGACCCGAGCTGCGGCGAGCGGCGTTGGATGGGGCGCACACGGGTAACGCCGGAGCGATGTCGCACCGCGCGGATCTATCGCGCCGAAGGACGTGGATCGTGGGCCTGGCACTCAGTCTCGCCCTGATGCTCGGCCTGGGGGCGATCTTGTTGACGACGGCGGCCGGTGCCGAAACCACGGCGAGCTGGAAACTCGCCGGCCACGACCCGGCGAACAGCCGCACGCAGCCGCTCGAGAAACAGATCACAGCGACCAACGTCGCGACGCTCGCGCCGAAGTGGACCTTGACGACCCACGGCGACGTGTCGGCGACGCCAACCGTGTACGCCGGAACGGTCTTCTTCCCGGACAACGGCGGATACCTCAATGCGGTCAACGCGTCCACAGGAGCTGTCTTGTGGCAGGACACGATGGCGAGCCTCGATGGAGGAACGCACTCGCGGGTCAGCCCCGCCGTGTACGGCGGAGAGGTGGTCGTGGGGAACAACGTCCAAGGCGCCGGCGCACACATCCTTGCCGTCAACCGCCACACCGGAGCGCTCCTGTGGAACACGCTTGTCGAGAGCCATCCGGCGGCGATCATCACCGGCAACCCTGTCGTCTCCGGCGAACGCGTGATCGTCGGTGTGTCATCCAGCGAGGAGGGCCAGGCCGAGCAGGCCGGCTATGCGTGCTGCACCTTCCGGGGAAGCGTGGTCGCCCTGAACGCAAAGACCGGGGCGCTTCTCTGGAAGGCCTACACCGTGCCCCCCAACAACGGCCCGTGCACCGCCAGCAACCCTCCGTCCGGGTGTGGCTACAGCGGCGGAGCGGTGTGGGACACGCCGGCGATCGGCGGCGGGAGCGTCTATGTGGGCAGCGGGAACGACTACACGGTTCCCGATGAAGCCGCATCGTGCGAGCGCGAAGCGATGGAACACCGAACCTCCGACGCCGGCTGCACTGCCCCGAACGATTACTTCGACAGCGTCATCGCGCTGAGCCTGAAAACTGGTGCGATCAGGTGGGGACGCAAGATGGAGGGCTGGGATGCGTACAACCTCGCCTGTACGACCAAGCCGCCGGGGGCCTGGTGTCCCTCGGGGGAAAGCCCGGACTTCGACTTCGGAGGCGCCGGACCGAACCTTCTGAAACTCGGTACCAGAACCGTCGTTGGCATCGGCCAGAAGAGCGGCGTCTACTGGGCCTTGGGCGCTCCTCACGGCGAACTCGTTTGGAGCAAGCTGGTCGGTCCGGGGACGGCCGAAGGCGGCATCCAGTGGGGCACGGCCTACGACGGCACCCGCATCTACGTCCCGATCGCCGACCCCAGCCGGTTCAGCGTGCCCTACACCCTCGCCAATGGCGAAAGTGACACCGGAGGGTCTTGGGCCGCACTCGACCCCGGCACCGGCGGGTTCGACTGGCAGGTCGCCACGCCCGGCGACGCAGCCGCGCTCGGTCCCGCCAGCGAGGCCGATGGAGTCGTCTACGTCGGCGACATGGCATCCGCCGGGCCGAACATGTTCGCCCTCAGCGCGGCCACGGGCACCCGGCTATGGAGCTTCGCCGCCGAAGGCTCTGTCAATTCGGCACCAGCGATCGTCGACGGAGTCCTCTACTGGGGCTCGGGCTACCACACGGCGGGCAGTCACACGTTCTACGCGTTCTCGCTCGGTGGCCGATGACGCCTACCCTCCCAACCCCACGGCTTGGAGCGCTTCGGCCGTCGTCAGATACGCGCGCACCTCGATCCCCTTGCCATCACGCAGCTTCCAGACCTGCACCTCGGGCAACTCGACCTTCTGAGCGGTTCCCCTGATCTGGCCGCAGATCCGCGCGCGGACGACCACGTGGTCTCCGGCGTCGATCAGCTCGTCGGCCTCCACGCGGAGATCGTCAAACGAGGCATTCCATTTGGCTATCAACCCTTCGAGGCCGGCGTGACCAACGTGCGTGCTGGCGTCAGGGTAATCCTCCCGGGCGTGCCACTGGAAGTCAGCGGCAAGCATGTCCAGCTTCGGAGCATGAGTTCTGTTGAAGTGCGCGTATGCCGCCCGCACGAGCTCCACGTTCGCCCGAGACATCGCCTATGCCTCCACGTCGACAGCTTTGATCGCCTGCCGCGTAAGCCCGAGAGGATCGGAGGTGGTCGACTCTTCGGGCATCGTCCGACGAGTATCCCGCGACTCGCCACGCATCGTCCGGCCTCGCCTGTCGTGCGGCGGGATACCCCGGTCATGTCCTCGACCAAGATCGACCTTGTTCGCTCGATCTACGCCTGGGACGGTGTTCACAGGTTCGTCGATGAGCACCGCGAGCGGTGATGGCTTCGGCGAATGTGGAGCTTGTCCGGTCGATCTACGTGGCCCAACAGCGCGGCGACTTCACCTCGGCCGAGTGGGCACACCCCGCAATCGACTATGAGATCGTGGATGGGCCGGCGCCTGGACGCTGGAAGGGGCGCGTCGAGATGGCAGCCGCGTGGCGCGAGTTGCTGACCCCCTGGGACGACCTGCGCATCGAACCTCAGGAGTACCGCGAGCTTGACGACGAGCGCGTAGTCGTGCTGACTAGGAGCAGCGCGCGAGGTAAGGCCAGTGGATTGACGCTGCCGCAGGCGTGGACCAACGGAGCAGCGATCTATCAGATGCGCGACGGCAAAGTCACACGGCATGTCGTCTATTTCGACCGCGACCGTGCGCTCGCCGAGCTCGGCATCTCCTCGGAGGGCGAGCCGTGACGAACTCGCGGCGCTCCTCGTGACCGCCCCCACGAACCTGGAACTCGTACGCGCGATCTTCGCGGCGTGGCAACGCGGCGACTACAGCACGGCCGACTGGGCCGATCCCGGGATCGAGTCGGTGATGGTCGATGGACCGGACCCCGGCAGCTGGTCGGGCGTCCCCGCCATGGCAGACGCCAACCGGGACTTCCTCGGCGCCTGGAATGACTGGCGCATCGAGGCCGAGGACTTCCGCGAGCTCGACGGCGAACGCATTCTCGTCCTGACCCGTCGCGCCGGTCGAGGCAAGCGGAGCGGACTCCAGGTCTCCGAGCCGGCAGCGAACCTGATTCATCTCCGCGACGGAAGGGTCACCAGGCTCGTCTTCTATTGGGAGCGGGACCGTGCGCTTTCGGATCTCGACCTGTCTGCTGGGGCCGACACGTAACGCACGCGCGCAGGCTCGACGCTTCCCCGCACAGCGTCTATCCCAATCCCACGGCGTTCAGGGCTTCTGCGCGGTCAGAGTAGATCTCCCACCGCGCGATCCTCCCGTCGCGGAACGTGTACACACCGGCAGTCGCGTTCGTGACCACCTCCGTGCTGCCCTCGAGGCGCCCGAAGTTGTTGACCAGCAGAAGAATCCGATCGCCGCAGTCGATCGCCTGCTCGATTTCGACGTGATAGGACGCCCACGGAGCGAGCCAGTCCAGCCATGCACTTCGCAGGCCGTCCAGGCCGATGTACGTACGTCCTCCCGGCAGGCCCGGGCGAACGCTCTCGCAGTCGGGGTGGAAGGCGGCGGCGGCAGTGTCCGTCAGTGCCGCCCAGTTCTCGTCGTCGCGGTACATGTGCACGAGATCGGCGTCCTCGCTGGGGGCCAAGGACATCAGAAGTTTCATGTTCGCCCGGGCCATCGCCGTCTGGCTTTCCTCGGCGAGCCGTTCGGCGACTCGGCGGACCTCGCCGATGTCGCTGCCGGCGACGACGCGGACCACCAGTCGCCGCTCCAGAACCAGGGCCCACGCGAAACGACCCTCCACTGCACCGGCCCCGCCGGCCAGCCGACCCTTGTGGCGGATCACGGCGAAGACGACCCCGCCGCCCATGTCGCGGATCTCCTCCGGCTCGGTGTCGAAGGACTCATAGCCGGCGGCGAAGTCCTCGAGGAAGCCGCGAACGGCGGTCACACCCTCGAACACGCCAAGTCCGTCCAGGGACTCCCACACGACATCGCCCGCGAACAGTCCCGTGGCGGTGTAGATATCTCCACGCCGGGAGGCATCGATGGCCTGCCGCGTGAGCTCAACCAGATCGGACGCCGCGGACTCTTCGGGCATGCTCCGACGAGCTACGGCTGTGGGCGGTAGCGAAGGCCGTCCAGCGCGATCCGCACGATGTGGCTCAGCTGTCCGGGCTCGATGCCGGGAATCCGGGTGATGCCGCCCAGCATCTGCAGGACGTCCGAGAACTCAACGTCCGACCGGACGACGCCTGCGTCCTGGGCTCGTTTGAGCAGTGGTTCGCCGGTGGCGTAGACCGTACCCCGACAGACCTGGAAGAGGGCAGCGTCCTCGCCCAGGTAGTTCAGTAGTTCCTGGGCTAGCGCCCGCTTGGTCGCCAGGTAGCCGATCAGCCCCTCGCACCAGTCGCTGAGCGCCGTCCACGGATCATCGTCCAGATCTGCTGCGGAGCCGCAGACGTCCTGGACCTCCTGCACGTAGAGGGTCTCCAGGAGCACCTGCCTGCTCGGGAAGTGCCGGTAGAGCGTGCCGATTCCGACGCCCGCACGCCGAGCGATCTCCTCGAGCGATGTCGAGTCTCCGCCTTCGGCGAACGCAGCGCGGGCCGCCATGAGGATCCGCTGGTGGTTGCGCCTGGCGTCGGCCCGCTTCGGGCCGATATCCCCTGTTTGTATGGATGCTGCGTTCGTGCTCATGACCGACCCTCCCCTTGACGAACGGAGGCACCCTCCGTATAGTTTCTGGAGGGGCCCTCCGAATAGTCCGGAGGTGGCCTCCACTTTAGACGTGATCCGAGACATTGACAAGCCCGCGGGTGTGACGCGACGTGGGACGAGATGGACCGGACGAGCTCCAGGAAGGGAGATTCCCTGATGCGACAGGGTTTGTTGGCCGGGCGCTATCCCGCCGCGGCCGCGATGGTGATATTCGCCCTGGTTCCCTACCTCGGGCTGTCGGCGGCTCTGCAGCCGCTCAGCCCGATCATCGGTGGGCAGCTGCACATGAGCGCCCAGACGATGACCCTGGGGCTCGGCATCGCCAACGCCGGCTATGCCGTGGGGACGATCCTGGCGGTGCAGTTCGCCCAGCTCTTCCCGCAGCGCCGGATGATGGTTCTGTACGCGGTGCTGCTTGTGATCGGGTCGGTCCTCGCAGCGGCGGCACAGGGTCCCGTGATGTTCATCACGGGTCACGTTCTCCAGGGCCTCTGCACGAGCCTGCTGCTGATCGCCGCCGTTCCGCCCCTCGCACTCGGATTCGGGTTGGAGAGGTTCCGCTCGACGGCGATCATCATGAACGTCTGCATCTTCGGGGCCGTCGCGCTCGGGCCGGTTGTCGGTGGCATCCAGGCGAGCGCCCACGCTTGGCGTCCGCTGTTCTGGGCCGTCGCCGGGATCGCGGGCGTCGCGCTGCTGCTGTCGGTGTTGACCTTCGAGGACGCCCCGCCCGCCGACCGGGACGCTCCGCGGGCGCCGCTGGCGATCGGGCTCGCCGCTTCGGGATGCGTGGCCGCGTTCTATGGCGCCTCGGAGCTCCTCACCCACCGTTTCCTCGGCCCCCAGACTCTCCTGCCGCTCCTCGGCGGCCTAGCGCTGATCGTCATCCTCGTGGTCAACCAGTACCGAAGCCCCCGCCCGCTCCTCACGATCCGGACCATGCTCACGAGCACCGTGCCGGTGGCCGGCATCGTGGTCGCACTGTCCGCCGCCGCCGCGTCGGTCTCGGCAACCGTCCTGACCGCCGGTGAGCTTGCTCCCCATTACGCCCCGTTGCACCTCGGGCTGCTCTATCTGCCGGAGCTGGGCGGTGCCCTCCTGACAGCGGTAGTGCTGGGGGCCGTTCTCAAAACGCGCGCGCTGCACTATCTGCCGTTGGTGGGGATGGCGTTCCTTGCGGCCGGAATCGCCGTGTTCCGTATCCAGGTGCCGCCGAGCGAAGCGCTCACCCTGGTTGGCTCGGGGCTCACCGGGATCGGTCTCGGGGCCGCCGTCGCCCCGGCGCTGTTCGTCGCCGGCTTCTCGCTCGCAGCTTCGAGCCTGCAGCGCGTGTTCGCCATCGTCGAGCTGTTCCGGGCGGTCGCCGCATTCATGATCGCCCCGGTGTTCGTGCACTTCGCCGCCACCGTCGGAGGCAACTCGACGGCCGGCACGGGGACCGCACTATGGATCGGCTTCGGCCTCGCCGTCGCCGGCGCCCTCACCGCTGTCGGCCTCTACGCGCTCGGCGGCGCCCGGCCGCAGACGCCCAACCTCGAGCGCTTCATGGACGGTGAAGGCCCGGCGTGGTACTCCCCGCCGCTGCTCGCCCGGGCCCGCAGCCGCGCTCGCGGCCGGGCGCTCGCAGAGGAGGCAACATGAGCACAACACAGGACCCCGAGAGCCCGCGCGGCGGGAACGAGCCGCAGGGGCCCGTCGTGTTCGCCTACGACGGCTCCGAACTGGCCAAGCTTGCGATCGCGGACGCCGGCATGCAACTCGCGCCAGAACGTGAGGCGCTGGTCCTCACCGTCTGGCAACCGTTCAACGTCGGCTTCGTGCCGCCCGTGGCGCTGCCGATCAACGCCGCGGAGACGGCCGAGGTCAGGAGCGCCGCGCAGCAGACCGCGGCCGAGGGAGTCTCGCTGGCCAGCGCGGCCGGCTTCGAGTCCCGTGGTCTGGCGATCGAGGCCACCCCCACCTGGAAGGCCATCGTCGACGCCGCTGACGAGCACGACGCAAGCCTGATCGTGCTGGGCTCACACGGGCGTACCGGACTTGCCGGTGTCCTGATCGGAAGCGTCGCGGAGGCGGTCGCGGCGCACTCGCGCCGCTCGGTGCTGATCACCCACCGCTCCGACTGACGCACCGACACCCGCCAGGCCAGGCGCCATCGGTTTACTCCGGCCGCGGGCCGATCCAGCGATGGCTGCTCCGGTGGATCACGCCGGCTGCCCGTTCGTCCACTCGGCAGGCGCCGACCGAGGCTGCCTCGCGCAGGCGCCGATTCTTGGATTGTGGGTGTCTCCGGCCGGACCCGTGCGAAGGGTGACGTCGCGATCTGCGAGGGGGTGCCCGCGGCGATCGCCGTGCTGAGCGAGGCCGGATCGGTCGAGCTTGCGACCAGGGCGTTCGTGGACCGGTTCGAGATGCAAGACGATGCGCTGGCTTCGTGTCCACACGAGGTGGAGCTGATCGCCTCGGGGCAGATGGACGGCGCCACGGTTGTGCTCGACGGCCTCGAGGCGGACGTCGTTGCAGCGATCGACAGAGATCGCCGGCGCGCTGTCGTGCTCACGATCGCCACCCCGAGCGACTCCGCGGAGGTCGAGCCGGGGAGCCCGCTGTTCGAGGAGCCGCTGGACGAGAGCCCCGCGATCGTCTGGCTGAAGGACCTGGACGGCCGCTACCTGCTCGTGAACCGCCGCTACGTCGACCAGCTCGGCACCGATTCCGAGCACGTGGTCGGCCGGACCGATGCAGAGCTCACCGCCGCTGGGTCGATCGAAGGACTGCGACTGGAGGAAACGGACGCCGGGCCGGAGCCCCTGGAGCTGGAGTACACGATCGGGGCGTTCGAAGAGCGGCCGTCGTTCGCCGCACTGCGCTTCGCGCTGCGTGACAGCGACGGGCAGCCGACCGCCATCTGCGGTGTGGCGGCACCGCAGGCAGAGGCCTCGCTGGCACGTTCGGAGTGCGAGCGGCTGATGAGGATCGATCGCTGGAGGCGGCTCGACGCGTTCGCGATTCGCCGGGAGCTCTTGGACGACTGGGGTCTCACCCTCGTCGACGCCGGCTCGGGTCCGCCTCTGGACCGTGACGAGCGAGTCGCGGCCGTGCTGCTCGAGAGAGACGAAGCCCTCGCCACTGTGGCGCAGCTCGAGGAGGAGCTCTCGAACGAGCGCCGACAGGAGGGCAGCCTGCGAGCCGAGTCCGAGCGCGCTTCGCTGCGTGCCGACGCCCTGGATGACGCCATCGCGTCCGAGCGGGCGCGATCCGAGGAGCTGCAGCAGTCACTCGTCCGCGCTGAGGGCCGCCTGGGAGAGCTGGAGGCAGAGTTGACAACCGTCAGAGCGGAGCTCGAGGAGCACAGGATGCACGCGGAGGCGCTCGAGCTCGGCGAGTCCCAGCCAGAGAGCGACGGGCTCAAGTGGGGCACAGGCGCCCAGCGTGCCCTGTCGGCGGCGCTGATGGGAATCACCGAGTGGCGATCTGTGCTCGAGCATGTCGTCACGACGCTCGGCTCGGAGGGGGGCTGGGATGCGACCGTCGCGTGGTGCCCCGACGGCGCGGGGGGGTCGATGAGGTGCGGCGCGATGTGGACGCGCGACCCCGCGGGCCTCGCTTCGCTCGAGACCCGGACGTGGCAGTACCGCCAGGATGCCTCGACTGCCGAGTTCGGCCGTGCTCGCAACCGCATGGCGACGACGTGCCTGCTCGAGTTGCAGTCGGCCGAGGATCCACTGCTGAGGGCAGCCGCGGCGGCCGGCATGGGGTCGGCGCTGCTCGTGCCGATCAGCGACGGCGGCGAGACGATCGCGATGCTGGCGCTGCTCTCCCGGATGCCGACCGCGCCGGACGCCGAGCTGATGGTCTCCCTGGAAGCGATCGGTCTGCAGCTCGGCGCGGTCGCCCAGCTTCTCAAGCTCGCGGACGTGCCGCGCTGGCGGATGGCGAGTATCTGAGCATCGGCGCGAGCCCATCTACCCGCTTGTCACGGCGAGCCGCTAGGCGTAGTGTGTCGCCACAAGGGGTTTTGCGATGTCGCGGGAGAACATCCAGGTCGTACGACGCGGGCAAGAGGCGCGTTCCGAGGGCAGGATCGTTGAGTGGATGGACACGCTCGACCCTCAGATCGAGTGGGACATCTCCGGCAACCCGCTTCCCGATTTCCCGATACGAGGACGAGGTCGCGACGCGTTCGTCGGGCACATCACCAAGTACTGGTCGCTGTGGAACGACTACGGGCAGAGCGTGGAGAGGACGGTCGACGTCGGTGACGAGGTCGTCGTGGTCCTCCACGAGCATGCTCGTATGCGGAACAGCGATGCGCTGGTGGAGCGTGAGGTGGCGACGATCTGGACGATCCGCGACGGTGTGAGGGTGCGCTTTCGAGCGTTCGAGCACGCCGCCGACGCACTGAAGGCCGTGGGGATCGACGAGTAGCGCCCGGCGGCACCACTGCGCCCTGAATCGACTTGCAGCCTCGCAGGCGATCGCGCTCGCCGAACGTCAGAGCTTCATCGCGCGCGCGACCACGCTGTCCATCGCACGAGTGGGCAGCAGGCGTGAGAGTGCCAGACGGATCTTGGCGTCGCGGCCCACGACGTAGCGCGTCTTGGGTCGCTTCGCGGTCAGGGCGTGCTCGACGGCCCGCGCTACCTCCAGTGGCTGTACGCCCGAGCGTTCGCCCTGATCGATGAACCTCGATATCGCCGCAATGCCGGCGCTGTAGAGGCGCGTGGCCTCGGCCGGCATGCCCGCAACCGCCTCCTCCGCGCTCGCGCGTCCCTTTCCCCAGATGGGAGTGACGACCGCTCCAGGCTCCACGGCGGCGACCTCGATGCCGAACTGGCGCAGCTCGACCCGAAGCGCGTCCGTCACGGCCTCAAGCGCGAACTTGGACGCGTTGTAGGGCGCGAGGAACGGGCTGGCAAGCCGGCCGCCGATCGACGTCATGTTCACGATCCGCCCTCGGGCCCTGCGCAGTGAGGGGAGGGCAGCCTGGGTCATGGCCACCTGCCCGATGAGGTTGACCTCTAGCTGCCGGCGCCATTCCTCGACTGCCACGAACTCCAGCGGTCCGCCCACCGAGACCCCGGCGTTGTTGACCAATCCCGACAGACCCGCCGGCGCGGCCTCACCGACCGTCTGCATCGCCGCCGCGATCGACTCGGGTCGGGTGACGTCGAGGATCAGCGGCGTTGTGCCCGCTGACCCGCTGCCACGTATCGAGTCGGCGTCGGCCTCCTTGCGGACGCCCGCGAAGACCGTGAACCCGAGCCCGTCGAGATGCTCCACGCAAGCCCGTCCTATGCCCGTCGACGCACCGGTGACGAGGACGGCGCCTCGGTTTGCGTCGATCGGCACAGCCGCGTGATCCTAACAAGTGAGCGTCAGGGCCATCTCGACGCAGACACCTCGCCACGCACGGCGCGCCGGCGGGGCGGCGCCGAGGGTGCTCGACCCCGCCCTATTCCGTGTAAACCCGGTTCGTCACCGCGCCGAGCCCGTCGACCTCCACGGAAACGGTGTCGCCGCCGCGCAGGAAACGTCCCTTGGTCGCGCCGACCCCCGCCGGGGTCCCCGTCGCGATGATGTCGCCGGGCAGCAGCGTCATAGTCCGCGACAGCCACGCGATCGTCTCAGCGACACCGAATATCATCTCCGCCGTCGTGCCCTCCTGGACGATCTCGCCGTTGATGCGCGTGCGCAGCGGCAGGGCCTGGAGATCGTCGATCTCGTCCATCATCACCAGCGCCGGTCCGCAGGGGGCGAACGTGTCGATCGCCTTGCCGGCGGTCCACAGCGGGTTCTGCATTTGAAGATCCCGCGCGCTCACATCGTTGAACGGCATCGCGCCGGCCACGTGCTCCAGCGCCCGGGCGGCGCTGACGCGATGGGCGGTGCGCCCGATCACGACGGCGAGCTCGGCCTCGTAGTCGACATAGTCGGGGTGCGCCGCGGGCAGGATCAGCGGCTGGCCGTCGCCGAGCAACGAGTTCGCGAACTTCGCGAACCAGAGCGGGTTCTCCGGGATCTCCTGCCCGGCCTCCGCGGCGTGGTCACGGTAGTTGAGCCCCATGCAGATGATCTTCTGCGGATCGGTCACGGGCGACTGCAGGCGTACGTCCTCGCGCGCGATGCGCTCCCGAGAGGGGACGATCTCATCGCCGGCAGCGAGCAACGCGCGGACGGACGGCCCGACCGGCGCGATCTCCTCGCCCACCAGCAGGCCGGCGGCCGGGCCGCTCCCGGCGTCGTAGGTGACCAGGCGCATCCCTCCGGCAGTATCCCGCTTCCATCAGCCGGCGCAGCCGATCATCGCTCGACCTGACGACACATAGGCGGCGGATTCCGCACATTTCAGGTCCTTTTAACTCGACATTTACATGGGTGTATACTCATCTACGGTCGTTGCCGACCGGAATCGCTGCGGGGGCTGCGGCCACGACAGGCATTCGCCCGCGTCAGCGAGCGCTCGATGGGGGTCACGATGGTTGAGCGCCTCAAGTTCAAGCGTGGATCTGCGCCTGCGCGCAGATCCGATTGTCCCATCGGCGTGGAGAGCCGCCGGCACCGCACATGGATGTACCGACGCCGTCGCGTCGTGCCATGACGCCCCGCCCGAGCCGCCACGCGCAACGTTCAGCGGACCCGAAAGCGGGCAACGCCGCAGGCGCCGAAGGTCTCCAGACTCAGGATCTGCGAGGGCGTGCGGCTGAGTGCGCCCACCTCGATGACCTCCTCGCGGCCGTCCGACTGGGGGAGAGCCGGGCGCTGCTCCTGCGAGGCGAGGCCGGTGTCGGCAAGACGGCTCTCCTCGAGTACCTCGCCGGGTCGGCACCCGATCTTCACCTCGTCCGGGCCGGTGGGGCCGAGTCTGACATGGAGCTGGCGTATGCCGGCCTGCATCAGCTGTGCTCTCCGCTGCTCGACCCGCTGGAGCGGCTCCCTCCTCCCCAGCGCCAGGCCCTCGAGATCGTGTTCGGGCTCAGCTCCGGAGCCGCGCCGGATCGCTTTTTCGTCGGCCTGGCTGTGCTGAGCCTGTTCTCGGAGGCCGCCGAGGAGCGTCCGCTGCTGTGCGTCATCGATGACGCACAGTGGCTCGATGAAGCGTCGGCACTGACGCTCGCGTTCGTGGCGCGCCGGCTGCTGGCGGAGCCCGTCGGGATCGTGTTCGCCGCGCGGGAGACCGGCGTGGAGCTCGAGCATCTGCCCGATCTCGAGGTGGGCGGCCTGCCCAGCGCCGACGCTCGAGCGCTTCTGGACTCGGCCGTTCAGTTCATGCTGGACGAGCAGGTGCGCGACCGGATCATCGCGGAGACGCGCGGGAACCCGCTGGCGTTGCTCGAACTGCCACGTGGGTGCACCGCCACCGAGCTGGCCGGCGGCCTGGGGCTGCTCGAGGAGGAGGCGCTGACGGGACGGATCGAGGAGGGCTTCGTCAGGCGGCTGGAGGCGCTGTCGGATGACGCCGGCCGCCTGCTCTTGCTCGCCGCCGCGGAGCCGGTCGGAGATCCCCTGCTGCTGCTGCGCACGAGTGAGCGGCTGGCGATCGCCGTCTCCGAAGTCGAGGCCGAGACCGACGGGCTCCTGCGGATCGGTGAGCGCGTGACGTTCCGTCATCCGCTGGTGCGCTCGGCCGTATACCGGTCGGCGTCGGTGCCGGAGCGCCGAGCGGTCCACCTGGCGCTGGCGGAGTCGACTGACAGGGAAGCCGACCCGGACCGCCGGGCGTGGCACCTCGCCATGGCGGCGGCGGGGCCCGATGAGCGGGTCGCGCTCGAGCTCGAGCGGTCAGCCGGCCGGGCACAGGCGCGCGGCGGTGTTGCGTCGGCGGCCGCCTTTCTCCAGCGCGCCGTCGCGCTGACGGGCGATCCGGACCGACGGGCCGACAGGGCGCTCGCCGCCGCCGAGGCGAGCCTGCAGGCGGGCTTGTTCGAAGTTGCGGGCGGCCTTCTGAGCACAGCCGAGGTGGGCCGGCTCGATGAGCTTCAGCACGCCCGGCTCGACATGCTGCGCGCCGAGGCTGCTTATTCGGAAAGCCGCGGCAGCGAGGCACCCGGACTGCTGCTGCGGGCCGCGAAGACGCTCGACGGGCTCGACCCGAGGCTGGCGCGCGAAACGTATCTCGACGCGTGGAGCGCCGCGCTCTTCGCCGGCAGCCTCGCGAGCGCCGGCGGGCTTGACCTCGTGTCGCGCGAGGCCCTTGCCGCGCCGCGACAGGCCGGCGAGCAGCATCCGTCAGAGCTCCTGCTGGACGGGTTGTCGCTGGCGTTCACGGATGGGCGCTCCACAGCCTCGCCGGTCCTTGCTCGGGCGGCCAGGAGCTTCGCCGGCGAGGGTGTGACCACCGAGGAGGTTCTCCGCTGGGGCTGGCTCGCGACGGCTGCTGCCGCGATGGTGTGGGACTACGAGACGTGCACGGCGGTCGCCACCCGGGGGGTCGTGCTCGCGCGCGAGACCGGGGCGCTGACGGTGCTGGCAGTGAGCGTCAACGTGCTCGCCCAGGCTGTGGCACTCGGCGGGGAGTTCGGGATCGCGGGGTCGCTGGTCGCCGAGGCGGACAGCGTGAGGGAGGCGACGGGCACCCGGGTCGCTCCCTACGGCGGCCTCGTGCTGGCCGGCATGCGGGGGCGCGACAGCGACGCCGAAGCGCTGATCGCTGCCACGATCCGCCACGCGACAGCCGGTGGCCAGGGGACCGCCGTCCAGTACGCGCACTGGGCGCGGTCCGTCCTCCTCAACGGCCTCGGCCGGTATCAGGAGGCGCTCGCGGCGGCGCAAGAGGCCAGCGACGACACGCCGGAGCTGTTCGTCTCGGCGTGGGCGCTGAGCGAGCTCATCGAGGCCGCCACCCGAAGCGAGGAGCCCGATCTGGCTGCCGCCGCGCTGGAGCGTCTCGGCGAGGCCACCTGCGCCGCCGATACCGACTGGGCGCGCGGAGTCGAGGCCCGAGGCCGGGCACTGCTGAGCGAGGGGGAGGCCGCCGAGCGTTCCTACCGGGAGGCCATCGAGCGGCTCGGCCGCACGCGGCTGCGGCCGGACCTCGCCCGCGCGCAGCTTCTCTACGGCGAGTGGCTGCGCCGCGAGAACCGTCGGCTCGATGCCCGGATGCAGCTCCGTGCCGCCCACGATCAGCTCACGGCCATCGGGATGGAGGCCTTCGCCGAGCGGGCACGCGTGGAGCTGCTGGCGACGGGCGAGCGGGTGCGCAAGCGCACGCTGGACACGCGTGACGAGCTCACGGCGCAGGAGTGGCAGATCGCCCAGCTCGCGCGAGAGGGGCTCTCGAACCCCGAGATCGGCGCGCGGCTGTTCCTCAGCCCGCGCACGGTGGAGTGGCACCTGCGCAAGGTGTTCACGAAGCTCGGAATCCGCTCGCGCCGAGACCTGGCCGGCGTGCTTCCCGGCTCGGGCTCACAGCTGGTCCTCGCCTAGGGGGACACCGCCGAGTGCACGGCCGGCGCGGGATGATTGGCCCGAGCTCCGATGATGATCGCCGCCGTCACCTCCCAGCACCTGCCGGGCGTCCTTCACAGCCTCGAACCGACGCTCAACCACTACGGCTACCTGGCCGTGTTCGGCCTCGTGCTGCTCGAGGACTTCGGCATCCCCGTCCCCGGGGAGACGGTTCTGATCCTCGGCGCGGTGTATGCGGGCGCCGGGCGGTTGAACATCGTGCTCGTCGCGCTGCTCGGCTTCCTCGGCGCGGTGATCGGGGACAACATCGGGTTCGCCATCGGGCATTTCGGCGGACGCCGGCTGGTCGAGCGCTACGGGCGCTACATCTTCCTCACGCGAGAGCGGCTCGACAAGGCCACCTCCTTCTTCGAACGACATGGCGGCAAGATCATCGTCATCGCCCGGTTCGTCGAGGGCCTGCGCCAGGCCAATGGCATCATCGCCGGGACCACCGGCATGCACTGGGCGCGGTTCCTCGCCTTCAACGCCCTCGGTGCCGCTCTCTGGGTCGCGGTGTGGACGAGCGTCGGGTACTTCTCCGGCAGTCACATCAACACCATCTACGACACCGCCACCCGCTACAGCACCTATTTCGCGATCGGCGTCGGCGTGCTGCTGGTCGCCCTGATCGCGCGTCGGGTTCTACGAGTCCGGCGGGCTCGGGCGCGCGACGCCGCCTGAGATGCAGACGGCGCCCACCGCCGGGCGGCCGACACCACCCGCGGGATCGGAAGACCAGGGAGCAGACCAGGGACTGCACAGGCGCGAGCTCGACAGGAGCCGATCAGTGTTCGTCCGGTCACCGAGCCAAGGAGCGCAAATGTCTGTCACCGTCGAGAAGCCCGCTGACGCCACGGCGATCCGCCCCTTCCACATCGACGTTCCAGAGGCGGCCCTGGATGACCTCCGCCGCCGCATCGCGGCCACACGCTGGCCCGAGAAGGAGACGGTCTCCGACGACTCGCAGGGCGTGCCACTGGCGCTGCTGCAGCAGCTCGCGCGCTACTGGGCCACCGAGCACGACTGGCGCAGCTGCGAGTCGCGCCTGAACGACCTGCCGAACTTCACGACCGAGCTGGACGGGCTCGACATCCATTTCATCCACGTTCGCTCCCCGCACGAGGGCGCGCTGCCGCTGATCGTCACGCACGGATGGCCGGGCTCGATCCTCGAGCAGCTCAAGATCATCGGTCCGCTGACCGATCCGACCGCCCACGGCGGCAGCGCAGACGACGCCTTCCATCTCGTGATCCCGTCGCTGCCGGGCCACGGCTTCTCCGCCAAGCCCACCCGGACCGGATGGGATCCACCGCGCATCGCACGCGCGTGGGTCGAGCTGATGAAGCGCCTCGGTTACACGCGGTTCGTGGCTCAGGGTGGCGACTGGGGTGCGGCGGTGACACAGGCGATGGGTGAACAGGCGGCTCCCGAGCTGCTCGGCATCCACTCCAACATGCCGGGCACCGCGCCCCCCGACCTGGCCCAGGGGTTCCTGCGAGGCGACCCGCCGCCGGGCGATCTGCCGGAGGAGGAGAGACGCGCGTATGAACAGCTGAGCAGCTTCTACGCCAAGCACGTGGCCTACGCGCTGATCATGGGGACGCGTCCGCAGACGCTCTACGGGCTCGCGGACTCACCTGCCGATCTCGCCGCGTTCGTCCTCGACCACGGGGACGGCAGAGGGCAGCCCGGGCTCGTGGAAGCCGTCCTCCAGGGAGACCCGCCGGGCGAGCTCACGCGCGATGACATCCTCGACAACATCACGCTCTACTGGCTGACCAACACGGGGGTCTCCTCCGCCCGTCTCTACTGGGAGAACAAGGCGGGCTTCTTCGAAGCCAAGAAGATCTCGATCCCGTTCGCGATCAGCGTCTTCGCCGACGAGCTCTACCAGGCTCCTCGGAGCTGGGCCGAGCGCGCCTATCCCAGCAACCTCATCCACTACAACCGCCTCGACAGCGGTGGCCACTTCGCGGCCTGGGAACAGCCCCAGCTGCTCGCCGAGGAGATTCGGGACGGCTTCCGGTCACTTCGGTAGACGGCCATGTTCGAGCGTCTTCGCATGCCCTCGCTCGACAGGGCGTCCGCGTGGTTGGGCTCCGAGCCGCTCGGCGCCGCCGAGCTGGACGGCCACGTCGTCCTTGTCGACTTCTGGACGCTGACCTGCATCAACTGGCTGCGCACCGAGCCATACGTCCGTGCGTGGTCGCATGCCTACCGGGACGACGGGCTCATCGTCATCGGGGTCCACACGCCGGAGTTCTCCTTCGAGCACGAGCTCGAGGGGGTCCGGGAGGCCACCAGGGAGCGCGCGATCGACTACCCCGTCGCGCTCGACAACGACTACGCCATATGGAGCGCGTTCGACAACCACTACTGGCCGGCTCTCTACTTCATCGATGCGCAGGGAGTCATCCGGGACCAGCATTTCGGCGAGGGACGTTACGAGCAATCGGAGCGCGTCATCCAGCGCCTGCTCGGCGTCGAACGGGAGCTGACGCCTGTCGAAGGAGCCGGAGTCGAGGCCGAAGCCGACTGGGACCACCTGGGCTCGCCCGAGACCTACCTCGGCTACGACCAGGCGCACCGGTTCGCCTCGCCGGGCGGTGCCAGCCTGGACAGGCCCGCCACCTACGTGATTCCCGAGACCCTGCGCCTCAACGATTGGGGCCTCGGCGGCGAGTGGAGCATCGGGGGCGAGAGCGTCGTCGCAGCGCAGGCCCGCGCGAGCGTCGCCTACCGCTTCCACGGGCGCGACGCTCACCTGGTCCTTGCTTCGGCGGGGCGCGAGCCGATCCCCTTCCGCGTTCTCCTCGACGGCGAGCACCCGGGCCCATCGCACGGCCTGGACATCGACGAGGAAGGCAACGGCATGCTCCGGGAGGGCCGCCTCTACCAGCTCGTGCGCCAGCACGACGTCGTCCGCGAGCGGACCCTGGAGATCACGTTCCTCGAGCCCGGCGCCGAGGCGTACGTGTTCACCTTCGGCTAGGCCGCCGACGGGAGTAGAGGAGTGCGGCAGCGCCCAGCAGCGCCAGACCACCGGCGATCCCGCCGACGATGTAGCGCAGGTGGTGATGGACAGCGGCCGGGCGCACCGCCCTCAGTGGATGGCGCGGGACGTACAGGATCCGGATGTGGCGTGCGTGCAGCAGCCGCTGGAGCGCCGGCTCGGCGCCCGCCGGGTAGTAGGCGTGCCACTCGTCCAGGTTGCGGAACTTGATCTCCACGTCGCTGCGCGCGGGGTTGATGATCGCGCGGATCAGCGGGCCCGACCTCACCTGCTCGAGCACGGCCGGGTAGCCGACCCATGTTTCGGCCGCAGCCTGGCTCGGTGAGGCGAGCACGCTAAACGCTGCCACCAGCAGCAATCGCGGACGCAAGGCAGGGATCGTAGGGGAAGGACGCCTAGCCTTCGACGGCGGAGGGAGGGCATGCGACCGGCACGATCCCCCCCGGCTCCAGGCAACGGTCGGTGCGCGCCGGTGGCCTGTGCCGGCGGATGGCGAAGCGGGTGTACTTCCCGATCCGGCCGCTCTCGGAGACGCGCACCTCCAGCACGACGCCCGCCCGGAGCCTCGTCTCCATGCGCCCGAAGCGCAGGGTGACAGCGCCGGCGCTCGCTACCGAGGCCACCTTGCTTTCGAGGCTCAGCGGGCACCCGCGCCCACGGCAGGCGACTTCGGCGCGCGCTCCCGGCGGCACCTCCACCGAGAGCAACCGGACCCTCATCCCGGCCGCCGATTCGGTGCCCACCATGCGGACGATCGGGAAGGGAAGCAGGACGCCGGGCGGAGGCGAGCTCACCTGGATCGCGGCGGCGGCGACGCTCGAGGACCCGTCCGCCGCGGTGACACGGAGCCGCACCAGATGCGGGCCGGGCGTGGAGAAGGACGTGCTTGCGACGGGACCTCCTTCGGTGAACGTGCCGATGCCGGCGAGGTCCCAAGCGAAGGCCGTGATCGGCGTCGAGGGGTCGATCGAAGCCGATACGAGAGACACCGGTTCGCCCGGCGCCGGCGAGGGAGGGAACCACACGAAGGTGGCCGAAGGAGCTTCGGCCATCGCTCCGGCGGCCCCGAGCGCCGAGAGCACGCCCGTCAGCAGGAGCACTGCGGCCAGCCGCCTCCATGGCACACGCGGGGCTACGATCGCGCCGCTCATGGGGGACACGCGATCGGCTTGACGCCGGTTGGGGCGAGACACGAGTCGACGCGCAGCGGGAGCTTGCGGCGCCGCACGGTGAAGCGCGTGTAGGCGCCGATGGTGCTGCCCTTGGAGACGCGGATCTGCACCACGGCCCGCGCGGGGAGGTAACGCTCGAACTGCCTGAAGCGGACCAGACGCAGCCGGCCCGCACCGCCGGCCGCGAGCCGAGCGGCGGATCTCGCTGGGCAGCCGGCGCCCTGGCAGCTGAGAGTGATTCGGGCGCCGGCCGGCGCCTTCACGCCGAGCTCCCTGAGCCTGACCCCGGTCCCGTAGACGCGTCCGAGGATCCGCACGACGGGAAACGGCAGGAGCACCCCCGGTGCGGGCGTGCTCATCCGGATGGTCTCGACGGCGGTGCTCGACAGATGGTCCGCCGCCGTGACACGGAGCCTCACCTGGTGTTCGGCAGGGGTCGGGAAGGTCGTGCTGGTGGCCGCGCCGCCCGCCGCGAACGGACCGAAGGGCCCGTTGTCGGCGAGATCCCATGCGTACTCGATGATCGGGCTGGTGTGATCGCTGGAGGTCGACACCAGCGAGATGACCTGACCCGGGTGCGGCGAGCTCGGCAGCCACACGAACGACGCCAGCGGGTAGGCCTTCAGGTTGTAGAGGGCGGAGGCACTCGCGGCCGGGGATTCACCAGAAGCCGGCGACGCCGCACCTGCACCGCAGGCGAATAGTGCCACGCAGAGGCCTGCCATCGGCCTTCGTAACAGCGCACTGCGCACCCCTGCGTCCTCCCAGCCCCCTCACCCGTTGTGTGTGCCGTTTACCCCTTTCGGAAAACGACAAAACCGACCCGGGTCGAAGCGAGCCTACCGTCCCGATGCTCGCGCCCTGAGGACCAATCCATGGTTGTGCGCCTGGAGCATCGAGACCTCCCCCTCCATGAGGATCCCCCACCTTCCCTCGCGCAGGAGAGTACCACTCCACAGCGTGTGCGCAAGGGGGGCGTCCTGGGGGGTCGGACTAGACTGCCCGGCGACTTGGGGCGGCCGGCGAAGATCGCGAGCGGGGTGCGCACGGAGCTGCGGCTGCTCCTCTCGCTGCGCGTCCTGCCGCCACGCGTGGCGGTCTTCTGCTGGCGCGCACGCAGGCACGCGATGCGAAGCGGCGACCGCTTCAGCCTGGACTCGGCCACGCGGCCGGCCGAGCTTGCGCAGCTGCTTGCGCTGGCCGGGCCGCGCACCTCGGTCGTCGAGCTCGGCACGGGCACCGGGTGGAGCGCCATTGCGCTCGCCCTGCACGTGCGCGGGCGTCGTGTGGTCAGCTGTGATCCCTTCGCCCGCGCCGAACGGGACGCCTATCTCCATCTCGCCGGCCGATCCGCGCGTGCGCGCATAGAGCTGCGCCGGGAGCCGGACACGGCCGGACCGCGACCTGGCGACGCGCCGGTGCAGCTGCTGTTCGTCGACTCCTCCCACGAGCGCGAGGCGACGGTTGCCGCCTTCCGTGGTTGGCGGGATGCCCTCGCTCCCGGCGCCGTGGTCGTCTTCCACGACCACGGACACCCCTCCTATCCGGGTGTCCGCGAGGCCGTCGCCGACCTGCAGCTGTCCGGTCGCGAGGAGGGCGGGCTGTTCGTCTGGCGAGCGCCGGGATGATTGTGGCGGGATGACCCCGCCACGATCGGGTCAGCAGCGGCCCGCGCAACGCGCGCTGAGCACCTCCCGCCGCTCAGCCTCCGACGACGGGCAGCACGGGCGTGCAGGCGGGCGTGATCGGATGCTTCGGGTCCAGCGCAGTCAGCACGTCCGCGTCGGCGATGTGGTCATACGGTGCCGAGAGGTGCTCGCCCTGGTCGAGGACGCATTGGCTCTGCAGGAGGATGTTCGTGACGTTCGCCCCGGACAGGAATGCGGAGCTGTACGGCGTGACGACCTCGTCGTTGGTCGACTGGATGACGGTGTAGTGCACGCCGGGGACCGTGTCCTTTCCGGCGTTCAGCTTCGCCAGGAAGGCCGACCCGGCCTCCTGCTGTTCGCAGGCGGGGCAGAGGACTCCGAAGGCGGAGCCCACGCCGAGGAGGTTCGCCAGCGTGAAGATGCCGTCGAGCGTGGTGCCGTGGTTGGACGGGGACAGACCGACGAGCGTGTGGACCTTCGCCGCGCCGCCGAGGAACCTCAGGTAGTAGCGCGGCATCATGCCGCCCTGCGAGTGTCCCACCAGGTCCACCTTGCGGGCGCCCGTCGCGGCGAGCACCTGGCCGACGAACCCGGCCAGCTGTTCGGCCGACTGGGCGATGTCGCCGGTGGCGTAGACGCCGAACTGCCCGCTGCCTTCGTAGGAGCCGTAGTTGAGCGCGAACACGCAGTAGCCGTGGTCGTAGAGGAGCGGCGAGAGGGCCTGCCAGTTCCCGGACATGTCCTCGAAGGTGCCGTGCACGAGTATCACCGGCCGGGGATGAGCCGCCGATGGCCTGCACGACCAGTTGTTGGCGCCCGGCGGGCTGGCACTGGGGCTGCTCTGCGCGTAGCCGAGCGCGCCGTTGTAGACGACGGGCAGTTCCGCCGCCCGTGACGTGCCGGCTGCCACGACGCTTGCCAGCGCGGCTGCGGCAGCCACTGCGATCAGGCGATTACGCATCTCTCCAGTTCCTCCCGGTAGCTCTGTTTCGGACCGGCGCTCCCGATCACCCCGGCGCCGTCATCGACGCAGGCGCGGGTCCGGTGAAGCAGAGCACCTATACCCGTTTCCCCGGATTTGGCACAGCGGATCGGGCCGCGGCCCGGATCTCCGGCCCGGCCTTCGCGGATCGCCCGGCCGGCACGGCATCCCCGCTGATGCCTATCGTGATCGGCTCATGTCCTCGGTTCCCTTCTCCGCCTCGCTCGCCCGCGACGAGGCCGTGCTCCGGTTCCCCTACGACGACGGGCTGCGCCGGCTGCTGCGCGCCATACCCGGCCGGCGGTGGGACCCGGTCGAGCGCGCCTGGTGCGTTCCGCTCGAACCCGACCAGGCGGAGGCGCTCGCACACCTGCTGGCCGGCCTCCCGGACCGGCCGGATGTGAGCAGCGAGCTGGCTCGGCGGATCCGTCGCCGACGGCGCAGGCGCCGCCACGACGAGTGCCTCGTAGAGCTGGCGCGTCCTGATGAGGACTGGTGGCTGAGCTTTGCCACCGATTCCCAGCCCCGTGCCGTCGCCGCCCTCCTGGATCACCCGGGCGCGCGGCAGGTGCCCGAGATCGCCCGCGCCATGATTCCCGTGGACGAGCGCGCTGCGCACGTGCTCGAGGAGCTGCGCTCCGAGGGTGTCCGCGTGGTGCTCAGCCATGCCGCCCGCAGGGCGATCGAGTCGCACCTCGAGGGCGCTTCCCCGGGCGCGCGCGCCGGCGAGCGTGACGGCGCCTCGCCGGCATACGACGTCGAGTTCCGCCGCGACCGCCGCGGTGAGCACTGGATCCTCATCGGCGCAGCCGCGGCGCCGCTCGCACGTGTGCTGGCCGCGCAGGCAGGCCTGCGCGCACTCGGTGGGCCGGGGGGGACGCTCGGGCTTGCGGCGATCGAGCACGACGCGCACCAGCTCGACTCGCTGCTGGGCCAGCTCGAGGACACGTCGGTCGACCCTCGCGTCGCCGCCTGGCTTCACCGAGCGACCACCTGGCGCGGAAACATCGAGGTCGACAGCGCCGGCGAGGAGCCCGCCTTCCTGCTGCTCGGCGAGGTCGACCGGCTGCCTCAGACGCTGCGGGAGCAGGCTGCCACCGTCCCGGGTGGCGCCGCGGTACCGCTGACAGTCGACAGCTGGCGGCACATCGACGGAGATCTCGACGCCTGGCTCAGCCCGGCGGCCAAGCGCTGCGTCGCGGCTCTGCTCGAGGGTAGGCCCGCGCCGCCGGCGGTGCTCGAACGCTCGGCGGTCCACGAGGAGCCCACGTTCGTGCTCGCACCGGGCCACCAGGCCGGCCTGCTCGAGGAGTTCGGAGGACTGCGCGGTGCGCTCCCGGCCGCGCCGAGACGCCGCGGCGGGCACGAGCACGCCGGGCTGCCGGCGATCCATGCCGATCCGTTCTGCGTGCCGCAGCTCGACTCGCTGCTGGCCGGTAGCGGGGTGTGGGTGGAGGGTGAGGCGCTTGCGCTCCTGCAGGAGATCCGCGAGGAGCACGCACGCGCCGCCGGCCTGGTCGCGCTCTCGGCGGCAACCGACGCCATGTTGTCGCTTCCGGCCCTCGGCGGCGAGCTCAAGCCGTTCCAACGCGCCGGCGTCCGCTATCTGCTGGCGCAGCGGCGCGCGTTCCTGGCTGACGAGCAGGGGCTCGGCAAGACGGTGGAGGCACTCGCAGCGATCGAGGCCGACGGCGCCTACCCGGCGCTCGTCGTCTGCCCCGCGAGCCTCAAGCTGAACTGGATGCGCGAGGTGGCGCGCTGGCTCCCCGGCCGCTCTGCGCGGGTGCTCGCGGGTAACGGGCGCGGCCAGCCGCTCGAGCCTGCGGAGATCACGATCGTCAACTACGACATCGTGGCGGGACGCCTGCAGGAGCTCGCGCGGCTCGAACCTCAGGCTCTCGTGCTGGACGAGTCCCACCACTGCAAGAACCCTGAGGCGAAGCGCACCCAGGCGGTCCAGCGCCTCTCTGCGGTCGTCCCGCGAGAGGGGTTGGTGCTCGCGCTGACCGGCACACCGGTGATGAACCGCCCGGCAGAGCTCATCTCCCAGCTGCGGATCCTCGGGCGGCTGGAGGATTTCGGCTCGGGCGCTCGCTTCAGCCAGCGCTTCCGCGGTCCCGACGCCCATCTCCGCCTGCACTGGCACCTGCGAGCGCGCTGCTTCGCTCGCCGCCTCAAGTCCGACGTGCTGCCGCAACTGCCTGCGAAGACTCGCGCCGTCGTGCCGGTGGAGCTTGACAACGAGTCCGAGTATCGCTTGGCGGAGCGAGACCTCGTCGCCTGGCTGCAGACCCAGCCGCTCGACCTGCGCGAGCTCGATGCGAAGGTGGCGGCGGCACTGAGGGCCGAACGGCTGGTGCGCCTGAACGCCCTCAAGCTGCTGGCGGCGCGCGGAAAGCTGCACGCCGCCCTCACCTGGATCCACGACTTCTGCTCATCAGGGGAGCCGCTCGTCGTGTTCGCCCACCACCGCGAGATCCAGCGCGCACTGCTCGCGCGGTTCCCGGCGGCGCTGCACATCCTCGGCGAGGACGGGCACGCCGCCCGTGACGCGGCCGTGGAGGCGTTCCAGTCGGCCGACGCCGCCCAGGGCCAGGTGATCGTGTGCTCGATCGAGGTCGCCGGCCAGGGCCTGACGCTGACGCGTGCCTCGCACGTCGCCTTCCTTGAGCTCGACTGGACCCCCGCCAAGCACGACCAGGCGGAGGACCGCTGCCATCGCATCGGACAGCGCGACGCGGTGAACGCGTCCTACCTGCTCGCGGCGGGAACCGTCGATGAGACCATCGCGATGCTGCTCGAGCGCAAGCGCGCGGTCATCGGAGCCGTCACCGATGGCCGGCGGGAGGACGAGGAGGGGGTTCTGGACGCGCTTGTGCGAGAGCTGCGCGACGCTCCCTACCGGCATCTGCGCGCGGTCGCGTGAGCGTCCGGGGCAGCGGCGCCCGCCCGGCGCACTTTGCCCGATAATGTCCGCGGGCTGCCACACGACCTGAGTCCGTCGCAGCTCGCAACAGCAGAATCGCTCGGCGCCGCGCCGGCGGCGAGCCGAGGACTGGTCGCGTCCGCCGGCCGCCCGCCAAGCGCACATGAGAAGGAACGGGTACATCATCCTCTTCATCGCGGTGCTCGCGTGGGTCGTCGTCGCCGTCGTGCTCGGTACCGGCGACCCCTCGGGAGCCCGGACGGCCGTGCCTCCGAGCGGCCCCTCGCCCGCCTGTCTGCCCGCGACGGTCGACCACAGCGCGGCGCTGGCGGGGACCCCCGTGAACGTCTCACCCGCGCCCGGGACGGGCACGGCGAGCCGTGGCACCCAGATCAGCTTCCGCGGCACGCCGGTCACGGACATCAAGGACGTCTCGGTGGAAGGCTCGCACAGCGGATACCACTACGGCCACCTGTCCGGCTACTTCCAGGGCGATGGCGGCAGCTTCGTGCCCGACCAGCCGTTCGACGCCGGCGAGAGGGTCCTCGTCCGTGCCGTGATCGGCGCCCCCGGCTCCGAACGGCCGGCCTCGTTCAGCTTCGCCGTCGCGACCTCATATCCCACAACCGGGATCGCCGGATTTCCCAATCCGCCCGCTGCGCCGTCCGCCTACCAGAGCTTCGTCTCGGCCCCGGACCTGCACCCGCCGGTCCTCGACGTGACCGGGTCCGACGCGGACCCCGCGAGCGGCGACGTGATGATCACCGCGGGTCCGGGTCCGGGCCAGTACGGGCCCCTGATCTACACGCCGCAGGGACGGCTGGTGTGGTTCAAACCGCTTCCCGCCGGGACCAACGCGCTCAACCTGAGCGTCCAGAGCTACGAAGGCCAGAGCGTGCTCACGTGGTGGCAGGGCCGTGTGCTGTCGGTCGGTTTCGGCCAGGGCGAAGACGTCGTGATGGACGCCAACTACCAGACGCTCGCGACCGTCCACGCCGGCAACGGCTATCAGGCCGACCTCCACGATCTGCAGCTGGTAGGCGACCACGTCGCCTACGTCACGGTCTACGACCCCATCCGCTGCGACCTGGCTCCCGTGGGGGGCGCTCGCAACGGCGTCGTCATCGACACGGTCGTGCAGGAGATCGACGTCAAGACGGGTCTCGTGCGCTCGGAGTGGCACAGCCTCGACCACGTCGGTGTCAGCGAGTCGCACGTGCCGGTTCCCGGCAACGCCACGCCGTGGGACTGGTTTCACCTGAACTCGATCGACGTTCAGCCGGACGGGAACCTGCTGATCTCGGCCCGCAGCACCTGGGCCGCCTACGAGCTCCAGGCGGGCACCGGTCAGGTGCTCTGGCGCCTAGGAGGAACGCGCAGCAGCTTCACGATGGGTCCCGGCGCGGAAACCGCCTGGCAGCACGATGCGCGCCTGCAGCCGGACGGCACGGTCACGCTGTTCGACGACGGCTCGAACCCGCGGGTCCACTACCAGTCGCGCGGCGTGCGCCTGTCGCTCGACACGACCCACCACACAGCCCGCCTCCTCGCCTCCTACCCGCACCCCGGCGGTCCGCTCGTCTCGGACAGCCAGGGCAACATGCAGACGCTGCCGGACGGCAACCTCCTCGTGGGCTGGGGCTCGGTCCCGAGCATCACCGAGCTCGCTCCTGACGGGGCGCTCGTGTTCGACGCCCACATGCCGCCCGGCTACTCCTCCTACCGTGCCTACCGCTTCCCGTGGTCGGGTCATCCGCTGTCCTCTCCGAGCCTCAGCGCGCGGGTGCTCGCCACGGGGGACGCGACAGCGGTGTTCGCCAGCTGGAACGGTGCCACGGACGTCGCCTCCTGGCGGGTGCTCGCCGGGTCGGCACCGGGGTCGCTCGCGCCGCGGGTGACCATGCCCGACAGCGGCTTCGAGAGCTCGGTGACCTTCCCGGAGGCGTTTCCCTACGTCGCGGTCCAGGCGCTCGGATCCGCCGGGCAGCTGCTCGGGACCTCGTCGACCGTGGCGGTCCAGAAGCCCCCGGCACAACCCAAGGGCGGCTGACGTGAGCCCCGCCGGAGATGCCCGATGAACGCCGCCGTGGCACGCCGCGCCGTGCGCCTCGCCCCGCCGCCGTCGGCCGGGCCGGACGAGGGCGGGAATCACGCCCTGCTGCTGACCGTCTGCTGCCTGGCGCAGTTCATGGTCATCCTCGATGTCTCGATCGTGAACGTCGCGCTGCCGTCGATCCACCGCAGCCTCGGCTTCTCTGCCGCGCAGCTGCAGTGGGTGGTCAACGCCTACACGATCACGTTCGCCGGGTTCCTGATGCTGAGCGGGCGCGCGGCCGACCTGCTCGGCGGGCGCCGCACGTTCGTGACCGGCCTGCTGCTCTTCTCGCTGGCCTCGCTCGTGGGGGGGACGGCCGTTGACCGCCAGGTGCTGGTCGGCGCCCGCGCGCTGCAGGGGCTCGGCGGCGCGGTCATGGCGGCGTCGTCGCTGGCGATAATCACCTCGTCGTTCGCAGCGGGACCCGAGCGCCACCGCGCGATCGGCCTGTGGGGCGCGATGAACGGGGCGGGCGGCGCCACAGGCACGCTCCTGGGCGGGATCATCACGCAGGAGCTCAGCTGGCGGTGGGTGCTGCTGATCAACCTGCCGATCGGCCTCGCCGGAGCGCTGGTTGCGCGCGCCGTGATCGCGGAGCGCCGGCGCGAGGAGCCGGCCGCCGGCTTCGATGTGGCCGGCGCGCTCGCCGTCACGCTCGGCCTGCTCGCTCTCGTCTACGGGATCGTCGAGGCAGGCTCCAAAGGCTGGGGCTCGTTCGCTGCACTCGGTCCGATCGGACTCGGCCTCGCGTTGCTCGGAGCCTTCGTGCTGATCGAGGGCCGGCTGGCGAAGGCGCCGCTGGTGCCGTTGCGCGTCTTCTCCAACCGGCTGCTGAGGGTCTCCAACCTCGTGGTGATCGTCTTCAGCGCCGCCCTCTTCCCGATGTGGTACTTCTGCTCGCTCTATCTCCAGGAAGTGCTCCACTTCGGCCCGCTGGATGCGGGCCTTGCGTTCCTGCCGATGGCGCTCACGATCATGGCGTGCGCAACCCGGGCGGGCGCGCTCGTGGGCCGCTTCGGCCCGGGTCGACTGCTCGGTGCCGGCCTGGCCCTGATGGCGGTCGGGCTGGGCCTGTTCGGACGGGTCTCGGTCGGCGGCAGCTACGTCTCGGACTTCCTGCTTCCGAGCCTTCTCGTCGCAATCGGCATCGGGCTCTCCGTCGTGCCATCCACGATCGCGGCCACCGCCGCCGCGGCACCCGGCGAGGCCGGTCTGGCCTCGGGCCTGGTGAACACGTCCCGACAGATGGGCGGTGCGCTCGGTCTCGCGATCCTCGCCTCGCTGTCGGCCCTCTACACGAGCCACCTGATCGACGCTGACTACCGAGCGCCGATAGTGGCGCTGAACGACGGCTTCCGACTTGCGTTCTTCATCGCCGCGGGATTCGCTGCGATCGGCGCCTTCGTCGCCTTCCGGTTCATGGCGAGCCCCGTGCGCCCGGTCGCCGCAGGGCCGCCGCGTCCCGCGGCAGCACCGGCCGTCCACGAGCCGCCGGGGCCGGGTCCCGCTGCAGCGCCGGCCGTCGCGGAGCCGCCGGGGCCGGATCCCGCCGCAGCGGCGGCCGTCGCGGAGCCGCGCGGGTCGGATCCCGAGGGCCCCTCGCCGCCCGCCGTGTTGCGGCGGGAGCGGTCGGAGCCGACCGCGCGACCGCCCCGCGAGCAACCGGCATCGCGTCCCGTGGCGACGGTCGTCCTGTCGATGCCCGGGGGGGCACGGTGGCCGCTCGCGGGCGCGGCAACCGTGCGCATCGCCGCCGACGACGGCGCCGGGGCGCGCAAGCCCGGCGGATGAGGGGGCTGCGCTCGCTGCTCCTCTGCGCCGGCCTGCTCGCGAGCTCAGGCGCCGTGGCCGCATGCGGCAGGGCCTCGCCCGCGCGCTCGGCGGTGCTGCCGCCACCGGCGTCCGTGGCGGCTTCGGCGGCGAACCCGGTCGCCGTCTCGCCGCTTCCCGGCACCGACGACGCTTCACCCGCGACGCAGATCAGCTTCCTCGGAGCCGCGGGCACGCGTGTCTCGCACGTCCGCGTGAGCGGCTCGCGAACCGGCGTTCACGCGGGGACGCTTCGCGCCTACTCGACCGGGACCGGCGACAGCTTCCTCCCGGCGACGCCGTTCGCGACCGGCGAGCGGGTCAGCGTTCGCGCGAACGTGCGGGTGGGCTCACGCGTGCGGGTGGCGAACACCACCTTCACGATCGCCGATCGGGCGACCGTCAGCCAGGCCGAGTTCCCGCTCACCGGTGGGGACCCTCGCGCGGTGCAGCACTACCGCTCGGCTCCCCAGCTGACGCCGTCGACCGTCACCGTCACCACGCCGGCGCAGCCGGGGGCGGCCGAGGGATACCTGATGCTGGCCCCCTACCAGGGCGCCGGCTCGCCTGGCCCGATGATCGCCGACCAGAGCGGAGGCCTCGTCTGGTTCGACCCGCTCGGCCGCGGCCTGCAGGCCACCAACCTCGCCGTGCAGCGTTACCTCGGCAAGCCCGTGCTGACCTGGTGGCAGGGACGGATCCTGCAGCTGGGCTTCGGTGTCGGCGAAGACCTCATCTACGACACCTCCTACCGGCGGATCGCGCGGGTGCGGGCCGGCAACGGCTATTCCGCGGACCTGCACGAGATCCGGATCACCGGGCAGGGGACGGCGTGGATAGACGCCTTCGACCCGATTCGGATGAACCTGCCCCGGGCGCACGGCTCCGCGCAGGGGTTGCTGTCCGACTCGATCGTGCAGGAGATCGACATCCGGACGGGCCTGGTGATGTGGGAGTGGCACGCGCTCGGACACATCCCGTTCGCGGAATCCAACAACCCGGCACCCCCCGCCAGCTATCCCTGGGACTACGCCCACGTCAACTCCATCGATCCGGGTCCGGCCGGCGACGTGCTGCTGTCGGCCCGCAACACATGGGCGCTGTACGACGTGGACATCCACAGCGGCGGCGTGCGCTGGCGCCTCGGTGGGTCTGGCAGCAGCTTCCGGCAGGGACCCGGCGCGAGCTTCTACTGGCAGCACGACGCCGAGTTCCAGCCCGGCGGGCTCATCTCGCTGTTCGACAACGGGTCGGACCCCCCGAAGGAGAAGCAGTCCCGCGGCCTGCTGCTCGCTCCGGATCCAGCCACCCACACCGTCACGCTCGCCCGGCAGTTCGCCAACCCGTCGCGGACGCTGCTCGCCGAAAGCCAGGGCAATGCCTACAGCCTGCCGCACGGCAGCTGGCTGCTCGGCTACGGGAGGCTGCCGAACTTCACGGAGTTCGACGCCTCCGGCCGGGTCCTGCTCGACGGTTCCCTCGGTCGCGGAGTCCAGAGCTTCAAGACCACGCTCGCGCCCTGGCACGCCCGCCCTGCGACGCCGCCCTCTCTCGTGGTGAGCCGCGGCTCGGCCGGCGCGCTGACTGCGAAGGTCAGCTGGAACGGCGCCACGGACGTCACCTCCTGGCGGCTTCTGGCCGGCGCCTCGCCGGGCGCCCTGGCCCCGGTCGCCACCGCGGCGCGCCAAGGCTTCGAGACGACCGTCTCGGCATCCGCGCGCGGTGCCTACGTCGCCGTCCAGGCACTCGACGGCGCGGGCGATGTCATCGGCGTCTCCCCGGCGCTCCGGACTTAGGCCTGGGCCGATGGAGAGCGCCGGCTTCGCCGGTGCGCTCGGACACCGGGACCTCGAGTTCGGTTCGAAGCCTTCGCCGGGCCGCGGCCGCTTCGGCGGCACGCTTGGCCGTGGAGAAGTAGTCGGCGAACCCGCTTTCGCGCGCCGCCAGCAGTCGCTGCGGCAGCGGCGCCCGCAGCTCCTCGCGGAAGGCCCGCCGGTGGGCTTCCCTGAGACCCGGCTCGAGCGCGCTCTGGCCCGCGCCGCTGTGCAGCTCCAGGCGCCCGTCGTGGGTGCTGTAGTCGTAGAGCTCCGTCTCCTCACCGGCAGAGAGCGGCTCGATGCTCTGATCCGGCCAGTGCGAGTAGGTGGCGTACTTGGCTTCCGGCGTGCGCAGGGCCACGACGTGCAGCGGCGCGTCGGCCGCATACGGCTCGATCGCGAACTCCGTCACGATCTCATCGGTGGAGTGGAGCACGTGCGGGCGCCCGGGCGCGCCGGGGTCGGCGAGGATGCCCGCGAGGTCCGCACGGCCTGCGATGTGTGAGTAGTGAGGCTCTTTGCGCCAGTCGCTCGAGCCGGTGGCGATGGTCAACAGCAGCGGCGCGACGTCGACGCTCGAGGTCATCTGCTTGCGGGGCTGTTCGGGAGCCCGGGTCAGCACCCCACGGGGATCCTTCACGATGAGCGGCACGCGGATGGCCTCCTCGTAGGCGCCCGCCCCCTTGCCCCGCAGCCCATGCGAGCCGCCGTACTCGCCGTGGTCGCTGGTGAACACGACGACGGTGTTGGCCGCCACGTCCGGCCGGGTCTCGAGCGTCCTGAGCACGTGCCCGACGTGCTGGTCGACCTGCATCTGCAGCTTCAGGTAGAGGTCCAGGAAACCGAGCCACCGACCGATCGCCTCGGGCCCGGCGAACGGCACCGGCCCGAAGGAGGCGGCGGCCGTGGCCTGGAGCGAGCGCTGCAGGCGGGGCTTGCCGCGCTCGATCAGCAGCTCGGGCGTCTCGAAGTTGGGCGGCATCCTGCGCAGCGTGCGGTGGGCACTCGCCTCGGACGCGACGCGATCGGTCCACACGTACCACCAGGCGATGTCGTGCGGATTGACGAACGACACCGTGGTGCACCATGGCTCGCCGCCGCCGTCGTGCTTGAACCACTCCGCGAACTGGGCGGCGACGTGCGGGTCCCTGCGCCAGCCCTGGCCGGGCGCGCCGTCCGGCGAGGGGAACGTGCCTCCGCCGAAGCCGTAGCGCTCGAGGGCGCGTTCGCCGCCCCAGCGCGTCCAGCGGTGGTCGCGGTGGGTCAGATGCCACTTGCCGTACCAGCGGGTGTGGTAGCCCTGCTCCCTGAGCATCGTGCCCCAGGTCGGGAAGCCGGGGTCCAGAGTGCTCCCGCCCGTGATCATGCAGCCGGTCTGGTGGGTGTACAGGCCGGTCAGCAGGGCCGCGCGCGAGGGACTGCAGTCGTTGGACGCCGTGTAGTGCCTCGAGAACGTCACGGCGCCCTCGCTGAGGCGCTGGATGTTCGGCGGAAGACCGGTGGGCGCAGCGCCGGGCGAGACCCATTGGGGGAAGCGCAGCTGGTCCACGATGATCACGAGGATGTTGGGGCGTGCCGCGCCGGCTTTGTGTGTCGCGCGGGGGATCGGTGGCGTGGGCGACGTGCTGGGCGGCGGCCCGGCGTCGCTGGTCGCGTCGGCGGCCGCGCGGATCGCCAGCCCGGCGCCGAGGATGCCTCCGGCTGCCAGTCCCCCCTTCAGGAACGTGCGGCGGTCGACTCTCTTATCCTCTCCGCGATCCATGCCGTCCATGCGCGCTCTAATCCTAGGGCCGGCTGCGGTCCTGGTGATGGTGCCGGGAGCCGCGGCCGCTGTGAAACGGGCGCCCACCTGCACGCCGGCGACGCTGAACAACTCCGCTCTGCAGGCACGCACGCTGACGCTCTCCCCGCTGGCCGGCAGCCGGGACGCGTCGCCGTACACGCAGATCAGCTTCCTCGGCGCGCCCGCCGCGCGGCTTAGCGCGGTCAGCGTCGTGGGCTCGGTCACGGGCGCGCACCGCGGGCGTCTGGTCCCCTACTCGCAGGGCGACGGCGCGAGCTTCCTGCCGGTGCGTCCCTTCGCGCAAGGCGAGCGGGTGACGGTGCGGGCGCGCCTGCGGGGTGCCTCCTCGACGCCGCTGGTCGATCGCTTCGTGGTTGCGCGGGAGAACCCGGTCAGCTCGGCGCCCGAGACCATCCATCCCGGCAAGGATGTCCAGGGCTTCCTCTCGCGGCCCAACCTGCGCCCTCCGACGGTCGCCGTGACGGCAGCCTCGCCGCGCGTGGCGGCGGGAGACGAGTTCGTGGCGCCCTACTCGGGGCCCGGTCAGGCAGGACCGATGATCCTCGACCCGAGCGGGCGGCTGGTGTGGTTCAAGCCGCTGGCGGTGCACACCTCGGCCAGCAACTTCCGCGTCCAGGAGTACGACGGCAGGCCGGTCCTCACGTGGTGGCAGGGCGACATCACCGGACACGGGTTCGGCGTGGGCGTCGACGAGATCGCGGACAGCAGCTACTCGACCGTCGCGGTCGTGCGGGCCGGCAACGGCTATAGCGCCGATCTGCACGACTTCCAGCTCACGGGTAACGGCACGGCCCTGCTCACCGCCTACAACCCGATCGCCTGCGATCTGTCCTCGGTGGGTGGCCCGTCTGCGGGCGCGGTGACAGACGGCGTCTACCAGGAGATCGACGTCAGGACCGGGCTGGTGAGGTTCGAATGGACGAGTCTCGACCATGTGGGGCTGGCCGAATCCTACGAACCGGCCTCGCGCGCCTCCACCACCTGGCCGTTCGACTTCTTCCACATCAACTCGCTCGGCGTCGACCCCGACGGCAGCGTGCTGGTGTCGGCCCGGAACACCTGGACCGTCTACGACGTGGATGGCGGGAGCGGTCAGGTGATCTGGCGGCTGGGCGGCCGCCACAGCAGCTTCAACGCGGGGCCCGGCACGCGGACGGCGTGGCAGCACGACCCGAGGCTGCTCGGCAACGGGACGATCAGCGTGTTCGACAACGGCTCCTCGCCGCGCGTGCGGCCGCAGTCGCGCGGGATCGTCCTCGGCGTGGACCCCCGGCAGCGGAGCGTCACGCTGGTCTCGCAGCTCATCCACTCTCCGCCGCTGCTGGCTGAAAGCCAGGGCAACATGCAGGCGCTCGGCAACGGAGACTGGTTCCTGGGATGGGGGCAGCTGCCCTACTTCTCCGAGTACGGCCCCGAAGGGCAGCTCCTGTTCGACGCGCACTTCCCAACGCATACCCAGTCCTACCGCAGCTACCGCTTTCCGTGGACCGGCACGCCGTCGCACCGACCCGTCTTCGTGCTACAGACAGGGCATGGACCGGCGACTGTCTTCGCGAGCTGGAACGGGGCGACGCTCGTGGCCTCCTGGAGAGTCCTCGCCGGTCCGGATCCGGCGTCACTGCAGACCGTCGCGCAGTCTGCGCGCGCGGGCTTCGAGACGCCGGTGGCGCTGCCGCCCGGGACGGCAGGCCCCGACCTGGCGGTCCAGGCCCTCGACTCCGAAGGACACGTGCTGGCGACCTCGGCCGCGGTGTCCGAGCCGGGCCTCTGAGCTCGACCGTACGCGCGCGGTTTACGCTTGCCGTGGCGTCGGCTTCTGATCCAGGCCGAGGGCGGCGAGCGCATGAAGGCGACTCGAGTAAAGGCGGAGCCGCACCACCCTGCCGTCGTTGATCTCGAAGAGGTTGGCGAACTCCGTCTCGACGTCAACGCCGCTCGCCTTGCCTCGTCCCCTCATGCGCCCCAACGCAAGAACCCGGTCACCGTGGAGGTGTTGATACTCGTCGGCCTGCGCGGCGTAGTCCTCCCATGCGCTCAGCCACCCGCGCCAGCCGTCTGCCATTGCGGTCAGGCCGGTCCAATTGCCCGGGTCGGGACCCCCGACGATCATGAACTCGATCTCTGGATGCGCCCACTCGAGCGACCCGAAGTCGCCGTGTTCCCAGGCCGCGTAGATCGAGCGGACGAGGTCGAGGTTCTCTGCGCCCACGGATCAAGCCTGGCACAACGGCCGATCCTGGAGATCTCGGCTTCTCAGCCGGCCTCGCCGGCCATCTCCGCAAGCCGCCGCGCCAGCCAGCTTGCGTTGCGCGGGGCGAACGCCTCCCAGTCGTTGTTGAAGTACACGAAGGCGGGTCCGCTCCGGCGCCAGCCGTGCAGCCGCTGCGCCCACTCGGCGAGCTCCGTGGCGGAGTAGTTGCCGCGTCGCCCGCGGTGACCGTAGTGCAAGCGGACGAAGCGCCAGGAGGCGGTGGCCTCGAACGTCTGGAAGCGCCGTTCCGGGTGATCGCCCACGACGAGGGCGGCATCGTGACGGCGCAGCACCGCGTAGACGTCCTCGGCGAACCAGCTCGGATGGCGGAACTCGAACGCATGCCTGCCCGGCGGCAGCTGCTCGAGGCAGCCCGCCAGCCGCTCGCTGTCCCTGTGGAAGTTCTCCGGCAGCTGCCACAGCACCGGGCCGAGCCGGCCGGCCTCGACCATCGGCTCCAGTCGCTCGTAGAACCGGCTGACGCCCTCGCCGATGTCCGTCAACCGCTTCACGTGCGTGAGGTAGCGACTGGCCTTGACGGCGAAGATGAACTTCTCGGGCGTCTGTTGCACCCAGCGTGCGACCGAGTCCCGGGAGATCAGGCGGTAGAAGGTCGTGTTGACCTCCACCGTGTCGAACCGCTGGGCGTAGTGCTCCAGCCAGCGGCTCGCCGGCAGCTCGGGCGGATAGAAGGGGCCTCGCCAGTGCCGGTAGTTCCATCCGGAGCAACCCACGTGGACCGGATGTAGATCTGTCTCCTCGGGCGCGATGCCAGTCCGATTCCCGGGACCCGGCTCGGGTATTCGCCGCTCGCGCTCAGCAGATGGCCGATCGCTCCTCGCCGCGCGGCTAGCATCCCCAGCTGCCCATGCCATCCCCAGGAAGCAATCCGTGAGAGTGGGAGTCACGCCGCCGAGGCGAGCAGGCTTCCGGCTCGCCATCGCCGCGGCCCTTGCGGTGGTGGCATGGTCCGCGTCCGGCGGCGGCGCTGCGCTCGGCAGGGCGCCGGCGCATGACGTGGCGAGCGCGACTCCGGCGCATGGCACGGCGAGCGCGACGCCCGCCTACCTCCAGCTCGCAGAACAGGGAGCGGTCAGTGCGCTGCGCTCCTGGCACGACGCCCGCCGCGGCTGGTACGACGAACGCCTCGGCGACCGCGACCGCTTTCCGCTGGCCACGATCTGGGGCTCCGCGCCGATGTTCGAGACGCTCGCCGCGATCGACATCGCCTCGCCGTCGCCGGCGCATCGCGCCGCACTCAGCACGTTCGCACGAGGCGCGGAGCGTTATTACGACCGCGGGCTCAGACCCACCCCCGGATACGCTCCCTACCCCGGCGATCGGGGCCAGGTGCGAGCCTGGTTCGACGACAACGGCTGGTGGGGACTCGGGTTCATGGACGCCTATCGCGCCACCGGCAACTCCCGCTACCTGCGCGACGCCGAGCGCGCTTTCGCGTTCATCGCCGCGCAGGGATGGGACCGTGCGCGGGGTGGGCTGTGGTGGGACACCTCGCACCCCTACAAGGCCGGCGAGCCGCTGGCCGCGGGGTCGCTGCTCGGTGCGCTGCTGTTCCGGAGCACTCACAACCCCTTCTACCTGGGCCAGGTGAACCGGTTCCTCACCTGGGCCGACGCGAACTTCCTGACGGAACTGAGGCTGTACGCACGAACGGACTCGGACCCCACGCCGACGCCGTACGTGGAGGGGCCGCTCGTGGAGGCTCACCAGCTCCTCTGCCAGGCAGGCCAGCCGGCCGCCTGCGCCCGCGCCCGCGAACTCGCCGACGCGAGCTGGAACCGCTTCCAGGCGAGGCTTCAGATGGGCCCCCAGTACGACACGATCTACCTCCACTGGATGCTCGTGTACGCGAGCCAGACGGGCGACGCCCGCTGGCCGGCCCTCGCCGCTCAGATGGCGCAGAGCGCGCAGTCCAACGCGCTGAGCCCCGGCGGGCTCTACCTGCGTGCCTGGGATGGCACCCCGATCACGCAGCACGAAGCAAGGCCGAACATGCTCCAGACCGATGCGGCCACGCTCGAGCTCTTCGCCTGGCTCGGAGTCACCGCGTCGGGGCGGGCGTCGTAGAGCTGCACGCCCGCTCGTGGAGGCGCCCGCGATGGGTGAGGTCGTGCCCTGCGGGTATGTAGCCGCCATGGATGTGACCACGGAGCGGCGGACCCAGAACGAGGCCATGTCGCGCGTGGCCAACGAGGCCATCGAGGAGGCGGAGGCGGCCGGCGACGGCTCGTCGATCTCGTTTCTCTGCGAGTGCACGCGGCCGGACTGCGATCGGACGATCGAGCTGACCCCGTACGAGTACCGCCGGGTACGGTCCAATCCCCGGCGATTCGTCGTCCTCCACGGGCACGAGAGCCGCGACATCGAGTCGGTGGTGGAGGCGGCCGACGAGTATCTCGTGGTCGAGAAGCACGGCAGTGCGGGAGACCTCGCAGAAGCCGACGACCCTCGGTCATAATCCGGGCGTGGCCTACGACGAGGATCTCGCCAACCGGATCCGGGAGCTGGTTCTGAGCGAGCCCGGCGTCACCGAGCAGCGCATGTTCGGCGGCCTGGCCTTCCTGGTCGACGGGAACATGTCGGTGAGCGCGAGCGGCCAGGGAGGGCTTCTGCTGCGGGTCGACCCTGCGCAGACGGACGAGCTGCTGGGCAAGCCCCAGGCGGAGCCGTTCGAGATGCGTGGCCGGGTCATGCAGGGGTGGCTCAGGGTTGCGCCCGAGGGGTTGCGGACGAAGCGAGACCTGAAGCGGTGGGTGGACCGGGGCGTCGCCTACGCGCGGTCGCTGCCTGCCAAGCGGTAGGGAACGAGCGCCCGGCGCGGGTTGCGCAGAGCGGCGAGTAGATCGCCGGGGACTGATCCGTTCTCGCGGAGGCTGCGTACGGATATTTCGACAACCTCTCGAAAGGAGTCCGAATGTCCGCGAGCCCGGCCGACCACACAACAGACCGCCGCCAGTTCCTGGGGCGCGCTGCCGCCACGGGTGCCGGTGTGTTCGTCGGTGCCAGTGCGTTCGACGCGCTCACCCCGTCGTTCGCCGCCGCAAAGAAGCGAGGCGTCAAGAAGCGTGACACGGAAATCCTCATCGCGGCGCAGATCGCCGAGGCGCTGGCGGTCACCACCTACACCAACATCATCGACACGGCGCCGTTCTTCTCGCGGCTGGCGTCAGACGACCAGGGATACCTCAAGGCGGCCCGCCAGGAGGAGATGTCCCATTACCTGCTCGAGATGGGCGTCACGAACAAGCCGTCGCCATTCACCACCTTCTACTACCCCGCCAAGATGTTCGCCGACGCGCAAACGACTCTGAACGTCCTCGTCACTCTCGAGGACGCCTTCATCGCCGCGTACCTCGTCGGCGTGCGTGACTTCAGCACCGCGGATCTGAGGGTCACCTCCGCCCGGATCATGGGCATCGAGAGCGACCATCGCACCCTCGCCCGCGTCGTCGCCCCCGGGGTCGCCGCCCAGGACGGCGGCCCGGTCGAGAACGTGACCGGCATCCAAAAGAAGGCCGAGAGCGTCGATCCGCCCAACAACAACGGCTACGAGCGAACGGTGCGATTGAAGAACATCGGCGCAGCGGTGACTGCGCTCACCCCGTTCGCCGACAAGACGGCCGCCGGAAAGGCGGGGTTCGACACGAGCAAGCCCTACAAGTTCGCCCCATTCACACCGACGCTTCCCGAGCCCCTCGGCGAATTCCATTCGTTCCTCGGCTGATCCGCCGAGATGGCGCGTCGGTAAGAATCGCCAGCGTGTTTCGTTCTGGCATTCTGGCGCGTCGCACCGCACTGCGTGAGCTTGCCGATGAGGATCTCATGCAACTGGTCCATGACGGCGAGGCACGCGCGTTCGAGATCATCTTCGATCGCCATGCGAGCATGGCTTTCTCGCTGGCCTATCGCATGTGTGGCCGGCGAGCGCTGGCCGAGGAGGTCGTGCAGGAGGCCTTCCTCTCGCTCTGGCGCACGGCGGCCCGCTACGACGGCGCTCGTGGCAGTGTGCGCTCGTGGGTGCTGAGCATCGTTCGCAACCGGGCCATCGACGCACTGCGCCGAGGCTGGACCCGGGACAGCCGCGACGTCAGCGGCGATGACATCGCCGATCGTGTGGCGGGAACCGAACGCACCGACGTCGAGGTCGCGCGCCGGGATGAGGCGCTCCGGATTCGGGGGGCACTGGACGAGCTCTCCGCCGAGCAGCGCCGGGTCATCGAGCTGGCGTACTTCGGTGGCTTCAGCCACACTGAGATCGCCGAGATGCTCGGACTGCCGGTGGGCACCGTCAAGGGCCGGATGCGTCTCGGACTGGCGAAGCTCCGCCTCGTGTTGACGGAGCCGGCGGAGATGATGGCATGAGCGCCGACGATCACACCATCGGTCCAGGTGACTGCGGCGCGGACGCCGGCGCCTACGTGCTCGGCGCTCTCGACGAGCACGAGGCCGAGGCCTTTCGCCGGCATCTGCTCACGTGCCTGGTGTGCCGTGACGAGGTGGCCGCGTTGCAGGCGGCCACCGATGCGCTGCACCTCGCGGTCCCGCCACTGCCGGCGCCACGGAAGCTGAAGCAGCGCGTGATGTCCAGCGTTCACGAGGAGCCCAGGGCGCCGATCGGTCGTGCTCGCCGGCGTCGTCTGCGCTTCGCCCCGGCTCGCCCGGCGCTCGCGCTCGGCATCACGCTCATCGTCGCAGCGGGCGTAGGCCTCGGCCTAGGGCTGTCCGCCGGCAGCTCCGGCGGTACTCGTCTCGTGCATGCGACCGTGACGACGCCGAGCGGGAGCGCCGTCGTCCGCTTGGTGTCAGGTCACGGCGAGCTGATCGTGCGGGGTCTGCCCGCCCCACCGCGGGGAAAGATCTACGAGGTCTGGCTCGAGCGAGCGGGCGGGATGCCGTCGCCGACGAGTGCGCTGTTCTCGGTCACCTCCGCCGGCTCCGGCAGCGTGGACGTTCCCGGTGACCTCCACGGTGTCGAGGAGCTCCTAGTCACTCCCGAGCCGCTTGGCGGCAGTTCCGTCCCCACGCACGCGCCGGTCATCCTGGCCCGGCTCAGCTGAGAGGCTCGCGAGCAGACGCGTTGCAGCGGAGTCGAATCGCCCTACCTCGCCGTATGGCCGCGCGAGGAGCATCGCTCCCTCGAGGCCGCCGAGGACGGTCCGCGCTGCCTCGCTGGGAGGACCGTCGAACGACAGGGCGTCCTCTGATCGGCCCTGTGCGAGCACGCGGGTCAACCACGTCTCGTTGTCGTCGAAGAACCGAAGGACGCCTTCCCTCAGGAGCCTTATCTACTGGTAGGTAGAGTGTCAACCCAGGGGCTGGTCACGGCCGAGCGAATGTGGGGAGGTTGCGATGAGCTTCACGCTGGCGCACCTGGACGACTGCGAGACGGTCGGCGATTGGCATCTCGTCCGGCGCACGCTTGGGCTACGGGCATTCGGCGTCAACGTCGTCGAGATCCCTGCGGGCGAGCAGATTCCCGAGCACGACGAGGGCGCGCGCGACCAGGAGGAGGTCTTCTACGTCCTCGGGGGAAGCCCGACGCTGGTGATCGACGGCGATGACCATCCCGTGCGCGCCGGCACATTCGCCCGGCTGGACCCGATGCACTCTCGCACGGTGCGAAACGATGGCGATGAGCCCGCGAGCATGCTCATCGTCTCCGCGCCCCGGTCGAGTGGCTACGAACCGATGGAGTGGGCATGAGCACGACGATTGACCAGCTGCACGGGACGATCGCTGCCTACAACGACGCCTGGAACGCGCATGACGTGAGCCGGATCGGATCGATGCATGCACCGGACATGGTGTTCGAGAACCACACTGCCGGCGAGCGGGCAGAGGGTGAGGAGGCGCTCGAGCACATCGCCCGCATCTTCAATTCGTGGCCGGACATCGAGTTCGAGACGCGCCGCCTCTACGTGCGCGACGACCTAGTGGTGCAGGAGTGGACTGCAAGGGCCACCCACGTCAAGCCGCTCAGCCGGGGCGAGATCGTCGCCGAGCCGTCCGGCAAGCGGATCGAGTGGGATGGGATGGACGTCATCCCGTTCGAGGACGGCAAGGTGAAGCGCAAGGACGTCTACTCGGATTCCGTGTCGATCCTCCGTCAGGTCGGGCTGTTGTAGGGCTGCGGGGACCGCGCCGCGCTTCTGAGCGTGTCTACGATGTCCCGACACATCAGTCCCCGATGTCCCGGCATTGTCGATGGCTTCGTGACTTTCTACAGCGACGAAGAACACGCAGCGGCGTAGCGCGCCGTCCCGACATCGTGCGCAATAGGTATTTCAAGGTCGGACTCGTTCTCGGCCTTACGATGCTGACCGGCTGTGGCAGGACCCAATCCGAAACCGCGAGAGTGCGCTCCATCGTGCAGCAATATCAGGCTGCGCTTGCCGAACGGCACGGCTCGGAGATGTGTGCGCTCCTGAGCGACGAAGCGAAGCGCGATGTCGCCAGCCTATTGACACCGCCTACCGCTCATGGACCGAACGCTTCCGGCTGTCTTTATTTCGCTAAACGCCTCGATGAAGTTCCGCCTAGCGCAAGAGCCTCGTCACGCATCAAGAACGCGAAGATCGGCACCCCGAAGGTGCGCGGAGGCAAGGCGACAGTCCTTGTGCGGGAAGCTGGCGAAACTACGCGCGAACTCACGCTCATCAAGACGCCCTCGGGCTGGAAGATCACCCTTCCCTCGCCCGCGACCACACCGTCCTTCGACCTGCGTGGTCCGGCAGCGATCACGGTCGCACCGCCAGCGAGTGTCAGCGGCGAGAAGCTCGCGCAGTTCGACTCCGGGCGGGCTGTAGTTGCGCAGTCAGGTTGCCTTGCGTGTCACCGCATCGGTGAAGCCGGGAACGTCGGCCCCGGCCCTGATCTGACGCAGGTTGGCGCCAGGCTGCCGCCGCAGGCCATCGAACGCGCCATTGTCCACCCGACAGCCCCGATGCCGTCATTTCGGGGGTTGCCGAGGGACAGGTTGCAGGCGGTCGTGACGTTTCTCTCGCTCTTGCGTGAATGACCGGCGCGAGCCGCGCACGGGCGGCACGACCCGGTTCGCCCTCGAGTTGCCGCGTAGGCGGTCGATACTCGCCTCGTGAGCGCCGTCCTAGCCCGAGCGTCCCGAGCCACATGACCAACGACCTGGGCGACTTCGACCGACAGCTACTTGAGGCGGTCAGCATCGGCGGCCCGCGCTTCGGCGTGGCTACAGACTCCGTTCATGAGGAGCTTCTGGAAGAGTCGCCTGGTCGTGCAGCGGTCGAGTCGGCCCTGAGAAGCCTCCGTGAGCGGGGGCTGGTTAGAAGCGAACAGTCGTCTGGGTCGCTGACCATGCGCCCGCGCGACGGTATCCACCCGCGCTCAGAAGCCGCTGAGCGGAAGACGGTCCATCGAGACTACGAGGGCGACTGGTGGATCATCACCGAAGCGGGGCGCGCAGCAGTCGGGCTGCCTCCGCCCGAACCGCGCGAGTTCTGGATGAACCCGTCGTCTGGTCCGTTTCGTGTGTCGCCGCTGATCGCTCCGCTGTGTGCCTGGCGATTTCGGCGCGGCAAACCGCCAGTCCCGGCGTGGTATGCGCGCCTGACAGGAAGGCCCCGAGTTGCCCGATAGGCGAGGATGACGGAAGATGCGGACGCTTCCTCGCGAGGGTGGCAACGGCCATCAACTAATGATGAGCAAGGCCGTGGTGGCGGTCGTGTTGTTCCTCGCGGTCGCTGCCAGCGGTTGCGGCGGTAGCTCTCACACAACGCCCTCTCCCAAAGCACAGGCCGAAGCCGTCTGCAAGGATGGTTTCCGCGAGTTGGAGACAATCGACGGGCATCTCGCGGACGGGGCTCCCGCGCTCGTTGGGCAGCAGGTTATCGACGCCGCCAAGGCGAGCATCGCGGTCGATTCGGCAACCACCACTAGGTTGCGGGCGTTGCCGAACAGCGGGGCTAAGCAAGCGGTGCTCGCCAAGCTCGGGCAGAGCCGGTCACAGCTTCAAGCGATCGTCAGTGCGTTGCACCGCAATGGCTACGAGCACCGCCAGCTTTCGAAGGAACTGGGCGAAGTCTTCCTCAGAGCGAACGGAGGTTGTGGCGTCGTCAAACTCACCAACCCGACATAGAAGGCCGGAGGTCGGTTCACCGCGCCCCGGTTAGCCTCGGGCTACTTGATCACTAGGACTTTGGGTCGTATGCAAGCCGAAGGTCGCTGCCCTACCTCGGCACGGCTGACCAGCTTGCATGAGTGCAGGCACACCTTCGCGTCGCTGATGATTGCGGCGGGCGTCAATGCAAAGGCGCTGACCACCCTACGATCTGATCCACTGTTACGCGAGCCTCTCCGAACTGGCCGTGCCGCCCGCATCGTGGCACTCAGGTCCCTCGCCGCTGCCGGTGCGCCGCGGTTTAGGTCGCGGGCACGCGGGTCGGGGGCTCGGTCCCGCGGCCTTGGCTCCATAGGTGGTTGAGGAGGATCGACAGCAGCGCGATCGCCACGATCGCGATGAACGTCTGCGGTTCGTCGCGCAGCGTCTGGACCGCGAAGAATGCGAGGACGGTCACCGTGGCAGAGATGGCGGCAAGCACGAGCACGGTATTTGCCCCGATCTCGGCACGACGCCGGTACGCGGCGACGCCGACGAGGGCGAAGATGATGAGCGAGCAGGCGCTGCCGACGGACGCGATCGCCGACAGGTCGACCACGTTGGCGATGGCGACGACGATCGCGCTGGTGATGATGAGGCCGGCGTGTGGGCCCAACGGGGAGCGCCGACCAAACACCGGTGGGAACTGCCCGATCTCTGCGAGCTGAGTGGTGAGTCCTCCGGATGCGTACAGCGTCGCATTCACCGAGGAGGAAGTTGCCAGCAGGGCAGCGATGGCCATCATCACGAACCCGGCCTCGCCGAGCGAGGGTCGGGCAGCCTCGGCGATTGCGGTCTCGCCGTAGCCGGTGACCTGGTCGACGGTGAGCGTGCCGAAGACGCCGACCGAGATCAGCACATAGAGGACGATCGTGACGCCCAGCGCGAGAGACATCGCGCGCGGTAGATCGTGCGAGGGGTCACGCAGGTCACCTGTGGAAAACGTGATGACACTAAAGCCGAGGTAGGCGAAGAACGTCAGGGCGACGCTTGCCACGATGTCCGACACCGACGGGTAACCGCCGAACGTCAGCAGGCCGAAGTCGATGTCGGTGAACGTGACAACGATGAACACGGCGAACACCGCGAGCAGGACCACGACGATGAGCGACTGCGCCCGATCGACGACCTTCGAACCCACGAGGTTGATCCCGAGCATTGCGATCACGATCAGCGACGTGAAGACGTTGTCCCAGCCCGCGGCCGCACCGGTGCCGATGAACAGGCTCGTGGCGTAGCTGCCGAACGCGACCGCGACCATCGAACAAACGATGATGATCGCCGCGAAGTAGCCCAACCAGGCGGCGATGCCCACGAGGCGTCCGTTCCCGAAGCCCGCAACGAGGTAGGCGATCAGGCCGCCGGACGAGGGGTAGCGCACGCCGAGCTTGACGACCGTGTAGCCGAGGATCGACGCGACGATGCCGGCTAGTAGAAAGGAGAGCCAAACGGCGGCGCCCGCGACGGCGCCCGCCTCCCCGAGGAGGGCGAAGATGCCGGCGCCCACCATCGCACCGATCCCCAGGAAGGCTGCGCCGCGGACAGTCATGGCCGCGAACGTTGCACCCCGGCGCCGTGGAGTGCGTCACCCGGATGGATTGAAACGCGTGGTGCCGCCGTCACAGGCTCGACGTCGTCGGACCGCGACGGCTCGTGCCGGTCAAGTAGTCTCGACCGCCCCGTGGTGGTCGCAGTGGTCGCCGTGCGGGTGGTGGAGGTGCCCCCCTACGACGTAGTCAACGTGATCCCCGTGGCGCACCGCCTCGTGCCCGCAGTCGGGTCCATGCTCATGGTCGGCCTCGTGCTCGGCGCAGTCGTGGCCCGGAGTGCAGTCGCCAGGGTTGATGTCGGTTATCGGCACTGGCTCGCGTGTATTCATGTCGTGTCCTCCTCGGTTCAGGCAACGATCCGCATCTCGCGGCTGGTGTTGTTCAGGCGGCGGCCGCCGTCCTTTGTTGCGACAACGATGTCCTCGATGCGCACCCCGAAGCGCTCCGGCAGATAGACGCCCGGCTCGATCGAGAAGCACATACCCGGCTCGATCGGGTGCGTCTCGCCCTCAACCATGTATGGCGGCTCGTGCGTTGTGAGCCCGATGCCGTGACCCACGCGGTGGATGAAGTAGTCCCCGTAGCCGGCGTTGGAGATGACTCTGCGCGCTGCCCTGTCCACCTCCTGGCACGCCACGCCCACGCGAACGGCTTCGAAGCCGGCCTGCTGCGCCTGGCGGACGATCTCGAATACCTCACGCTCCTCGTCGGTCGGGTCGCCAACGTGCACGGTCCGTGTGGTGTCCGAGCCATAGCCGTCCTTGATGCCGCCGAAGTCCAGCACCACCATGTCGCCTTCTTTGATTGTCCGGTCGCCCAACTCGTGGTGCGGGTTTGCGCCGTTGGGACCAGAGCCAACGACCGTGAAGTCGACCTCCGAGTGCCCATGCTCGCGCAGCAGGTCCGCGAGGTCGGTCCCGACCTCCCTCTCGGTGCGCCCGGCGAAGCGCACCATCACGATCTCCTCGAGGGCGGCATCAGCGGCAGCGCCTGCGGCCACGAGGCACGCGAGCTCGTCAGCGTCCTTGATCGCGCGGAGCATCGGAAGCGCGGTCGTCATCGACACGTAACTCGTCCCGGGCAGAACATGCTGCAGGCCGAGGACGTGCATCGCCCAGGCCGAGTCCGAGATCGAGTAGCGCCCGCCGCGGAGAAGCTTCGCCGCCGCCTCGTAGGGATCGCTGCCGTCGGTCCAGTCGTGCAGAGCGACGGCGGCTGCCCCGGGCGCGGCCTCGGCGTCCGGGCGCTCGAGGACCGGGACGATCATCGCTGGATCGCTCGACGCTTGGATCACGAGCATGGTGATTCGCTCGGTGATAGCCACTGGCGCATAGCCGGTGAAATACATGAGGTCCGGGCCGGGTGTGACCAGAAGTCCGTTGAGGCCGGCATCAGCCGCCTGACAGGCGGCACGCTCGATGCGTGCCATGAAGTCCTGCGTCGTGAAGTCCTTCATCTCAATCAACGTCCACCCGGAGCGTACAGCTCTACCTGCCTTAGCTTTAACCCTGAAGGGATGATGACCCCCAGGGTCCCCCGTGACAGCCTCGCCCCGCTCCTTCAAACGGAGGTCTTCACTTGGCATCTATGGAGGTACCCGCGGATCGATCGGTGACCCTACCGGTCCGTAGGACAGCGTCGGCGACGAGGTCGATCGCGAAGCCGGCGCCCATCACCTGGGTGACGCTCGCGCTGATGACGACAGCCTCGGTGGCGAGCCTGCGCTCGTCTCCAACGATGGCCGTCTATGGCCTCGCCTGCGTGTTCCTGTACCTCGTCCCGGCGATCGTGTTCCTGATGCCGCAGGCGCTCGTCGCGGCCGAGCTGGCATCGGGGTGGTCGGGCGGCGTGTTCCGCTGGGTCAGCGAGGGCATCTCGCCGCGCTGGGGGCTGCTCGCGGTGTGGTGTCAGTTCGCAATGACGATCTTCTACTACCCGACCCTGCTCGGCTTCGTCGCCAGCACGCTGGCGTACGTGTTCAATCCGAATCTCGCCGACAACGGGGTCTACACGGGGATCGTGATCGTCGTTGTGTTCTGGACGGGCGTGTTCATGTCGGCCCGGGGAGGAACTAGCGGCATCGCGAAACTGGCCTCGAGTGGCCTGGTGGTCGGGACCCTGATACCGGGTGTGCTTCTGGTCGTGCTCGGCGTCGTCTACCTCGGTGAAGGCCACCCGTCGGCGGCCCCGATGAACGCCGAACACCTGCTCCCGGCCTGGACGGGGATCGCCAGCCTCGTGCTGATCGTCAACAACTTCCTCTCCTATTCGGGCATGGAGATGAACGCTGTCCACGTGTCCTCGCTACGAAACGCGCGTAGCGAATTCCCAAAGGCGATGTTCCTCGCCGTAGGGCTGGTGCTGCTGATCTTCATCCTGCCTGCGCTCGCGATCAGCTGGGTGATCCCCTCGCAGGAGCTGAGCCTGACGGCCGGGGTGATGCAGGCCTTCGAAGCGTTCTTTGCCAACTTCGGGCTCTCAAAGTTGGTCCCGGTCGTGGCGATCGCGCTCGTCTGTGCCTCCGCCGGCGGGATGCTGACGTGGCTCGCCGGCCCGTCCAAAGGTCTCCTGCTGATCGCTCGGCGCGAGGGGTACCTGCCGCCGTTCTTCCAGCAGCAGAACGAGAACGGCATCCCGGTCCACATCCTCGTCACACAGGGGGCCGTGACGACCGTGATCGCGCTGCTCTACGCCCTCGTCCCATCGGTCTCGAGCGCCTACTGGATACTCAGCGTGATGACCACGCAGGTCTACCTGATCGTCTACCTGCTGATGTTCGTCGCCGCTGTGCGGCTGCGCAGCACGCAGCCGGACGTGCCACGTGGTTACAAAACTCCGGCGCTGCGGTTCATGTGCGTGATGGGCTTCGTCGCCTCGGCGGCGGCCGTGGTGATCGGCTTCGTGCCTCCCTCGCAGTTCGAAAGCGGCAACACGGTCGCCTACGTCGGGCTGATCTTCGCGGGCACCGTGCTGCTCGGCCTGCTGCCGCCCTGGCTGTTTTTGCGGCTGCGCAAACCCTCGTGGGCGCAGGGCCCCGAGGCGCCGGCGGATGAGGAAGGCGTCGGGCCAACCGCGCCGGAGCCCGGCAGGGAAGGGGCCGGTGCCGGGGCAGTGGGGGCGACGGCCGACGAGGCGCCGAGCGCGCCCGCGGAGGCCCCCGAGCCGACACCGGCTGCAGCTGCGAGTGGCGGAGCGCCGAGCGTGGACGCGCCCACGAGCGCAGACTCGGTGAGCCAGGCCGCCACGACGCCGGTGGGCGCCAATGGGAACGGCTCCGGCCGGCGCGTCTGGCTCTACTGGCTACTCGCCGTCGCGGTGTTCGCGCTGCTCGTGATCGGGCTGATCAAATTCACCGGCGAGAAGAAGGACCAGGAATCGGTTGCGAAGGCGCAGCAGCTGACGCAGAAGCTCGAACAGAAAGGGCTGAGGGTGCCGGCGAGCCAGGAAACGTTCGTCAAGGAGTTCGGCACCAACGGCGGTGCGGTCTGCGAGAACCCGGCCAGCGCGCTCGGCAAGGCGACGCTGTTCGCAGAGCTGACGAACGGCGCTGATTTCGTCGGCGTGCGGCCGATCATCGTCGACCCAAGGGTGCTCGAAGGCGAGACAGCCGTGCTCGAAACCTATTGCCCGGACAAGGTCGCCAAGTACCGCGAAACGATCCAGCACCTCAAAACGGAAGTGACGATCAGGAAATGAGCGCGGCTCCGGCGATCGACCTACGCGAAGCGGTCAAGGCGCAAATGGGCCGCGTCCGGTCGGACCTCGCTGAGCTAGTCTCGTTCAAGTCCGTCGCGGACCCTAGGCAATACCCGCCGGAGGAGTGCGAGCGGGCGGCGAGATGGGTACGCAACGCCTTCGCGGAGGTCGGGCTGCAGCAGATGGCGATGTCGCCGACACCCGACGGGAGCTTGGCGGTCCACGGCCACGCTCCAGCTCCCGATGGCGCGCCGACCGTGCTCCTCTACTGCCACTACGACGTCCAGCCGCCGCTCGGCGAGGAGCAGTGGAAGACACCGATCTTCGAGCTGACCGAGCGCGACGACCGATGGTTCGGACGCGGCGCGGCCGACTGCAAGGGGAACATCGTCATGCACCTGGCCGCGCTGCGAGCCCTGAAAGAGCTGCACGGTGGGTTTCCGGCCGGCGTCAAGCTGATCTGCGAGGGCTCCGAGGAGCAGGGCACCGGTGGGCTGGAGGCGTTCGTGCCGGAGAACGCCGAGCTGTTGGCGGCCGACGCGATCCTCGTCTGCGACACGGGCAACTTCGCCGTCGGCGTGCCGACGCTGACCACGACCTTGCGGGGGATGACCAGCGTGGACGCGAGCATAGGGGCGCTCGCCAGCGCGATGCACTCGGGCATGTTCGGAGGCCCGGCGCCCGACCCGGTCGCTGGGCTGGTCGCGATGCTCGCCTCGATGCGCGACGAGCACGGCGACACGACGATCGACGGGGTCGAGAACAGCGGGAGCTGGGACGGCGTCGACTATCCGCCCGAGCAGTTCCGCGCAGACGCACAGGTGCTCGACGCTGTCGAGCTGATCGGCAGCGGCTCCGTGGCGGACATGCTGTGGGCCCGGCCGGCCGTCACGATCCTGGGCATCGACGTGCCCCCCGTGACGGGATCCGCCGCGGCGATCCAGGCGAGCGCTGCAGCGAGAGTGAGCCTGCGGGTGCCGCCGGGCGAGAACGCGCAGAAGGCCCAGGACGCGCTGATCGACCATCTCCGCAGGCGCGTCCCGTGGGGACTTCGGTGTGAGATCGGCCGCGTCGCGGTGGGCGAGCCGTTCGTCGGATCGCTGCAGGGTCCGGGCTTCGACGCGCTGAAGATCGCGATGGAGGAGGCCTATGGACGCCCGCTGACGACCGAGGGACAGGGCGGGTCGATCCCCCTATGCAACGTGTTCGCAGACACCTATCCCGATGCCGAGATCTTCCTCATGGGGGTCGAGGAGCCGAGGTGCCTGATCCATGCTCCGAACGAGAGCGTCGACCCGTCGGAGATCGAGCACCTGGCGCTCGCCGAGGCGCTGTTCCTCCAAAGGTACGGGGCGGCACGATGACACGTGCGTTCTGCACCGAGGACGGAGGGTCCATGTCATGAGAGTGCCGTTGCGCGTGGCGATGCTCTGCGTGATTTCGGTCGTGCTGGGCGCATGCGGTTCGGGCAGCTCGACCGGATCGGTCAGCCAGGCGGTGCAGAGCGTCAAGGGAACCGCCTCGACGGCTGAGTCGGAAGGCAAAACGTCCAGCGCCGCCGCGAGCGCGTCGACCGCCGACACAGCTAGCACCGCCACCGCGCCGAAGAAGGAGGCCTCCACCAGCACCAACTCGTCGAGCAAGACCACAACTGAAAAGACGACGCCGCCGCCCACGACGGTGACGCAGACAAACTCCGTCACCGCGCCGACGCAGACGAACACCGTCATCAAAACGCAGACGACCCCACCGGCCAACACGACGAGCACGGAGACGAACAGCAACGGCGCGGCGGCTGCAGCCGGCGCCGCGGCCGCCGCGGCGGCCAAAGGAAACGGATCTGAAGACGAAGAGGAAGGTTTGCCGGGCTGGGCCTACGCGCTCATCGCTGCCGGTGCGACGGCGCTGCTCGCGTGGGCGATCGTCGCGTACCGAGACCGTCACAGGTCAAAGGGTTCCGGAAATGGCGGAGGCCCGGGGGAACCGCTGCCTCCGGCGGGTGACCCGGCCTCGGGAGGTCCGCGATGAGGACGCACGAGGAGCACCCGCGCGGGGGTGAACGCAAGGCCGGGCGTATCGGCCCGGGGTGAGCTCGGGCGAGCGATTGCAGGTGGCGGGCCGCATGGCCCCGTCGGACACCGAGGTACCCGCCCGCGATATGCAGGCGTTCGTGCTGGAACTCGGACGCGCGCTGGCTCTGGCGGGGACGGCCGTCAGCGAGACGCAGGAACGGCTGACGGCGGTCGCGGCAGCCAGCGGGATCCCCGATGCGCGTGTCGTTGTGCTGCCTACCGCGCTGATCATCTCGCTCGGCCCGGCAGGCTTGGCGAGCATCGAGTCGATCCCGCAGTTCGGAGGCGGGCTGAGGCTCGATCAGATCTCGGCTCTTTATGACCTGGTCGGCGAGGCGGAACGCGGCGATGTCGAGCCGGAGTCCGGGCTCTCGCGCTTGCGAGACATCCGTGCGATGGAGCCGCGGCACGGCCCCGCTACGACGGTCGCCGCTTACGGGGCGATGACGGTCGGGCTATGTCTGGTGCTGCAGCCGACGCCGAGCGACGTACTTCTCAGCGCGGTGCTCGGACTCGTCATCGGCCTTCTAGCGCAGCAGGCGCACGGCCGGCCACGGCTGTTCGTGCTCGCACCGGTGTTGGCGGCCACCGTCGCCTCCGCCTGCAGCTTCGAGGCACTGAAGCACGGCATCGGCGATCCGGGGCTGCGCACGCTGATCGCACCGCTCGTCATATTCCTGCCCGGCAGCGCGCTGACCACCGGGACGGTCGAGCTCGCGTCCGGTGAGATGGTCGCCGGCGCGAGCAGGCTGGTGTTCGGGAGCGTGCAGCTGCTGCTGCTGGCGTTTGGGATCGTGGCGGGCGCCGAACTAGCTGGCCTGCCGAGCGAGGCCGTTCTCAAGGACGTGCCGGTCAACACGCTAGGGAGCTGGGCGCCGTGGCTGGGCGTGACCGTGTTCGGGCTGGCCGCGTCCGTGCACTTCTCGGCGCCGAGGCGCGCCGTGCCGTGGCTCATGCTCGTCCTGCTTTCGGCATGGGTGGGGCAGCTGCTCGGAGATCAGCTGGTGAGCGGCGACGTGAGCGGCTTCTTCGGTGCGCTGGTGATGACGCCGATCGCAATGGCAGTCGCTCGCCTGCCGGGAGGACCGCCGTCGCAGGTCACGTTCCTGCCGGCATTCTGGCTGCTCGTGCCCGGCGCGCTCGGGCTGATCGGAGTGACCCAGGTGGTCGGCAATCCGGCCGCAGCGACCCTAGGCGACCTCGTTAGGCCGATCGGCTCGATCGTGTCGATCGCCTTGGGCGTGCTGGGCGGGGTGTCGCTGTACCGAGGCGTCGGCGCGGCGAGGCCGTTTCGCAGACTGGCTTCGCGGGATGTCGACTAGCGCGAGGCGACGCGAGACGATCTCCGCTACGACTCAATGTGCTGGACATTAGTCTCCGATGTCCAGCACATCACAAGGCGGAAGGGGGGGGATTCGAACCCCCGAGACCGGGTTGACCGGCCTAACGGTTTTCAAGACCGCCGCATTCAACCGCTCTGCCACCCTTCCGCGGGCCCCCAGATGCTACGCACTCGCCCGGCCCGCCCGGCAGGCTCTAAACTTGCCCTCCAATACTCACGGGAGAGGTGGCCGAGCGGCTGAAGGCACTCGCCTGCTAAGCGAGTATGGGGATCAAACTCCATCGCGGGTTCGAATCCCGCCCTCTCCGTCCTACCCGATCAGTCGTCGTCGACCAGCGCATCGGTCACGGCGTCGACGCCGGCGAGCCGGGTCGCCAGTTCGTCGGACAGGCCGTAGCGCCGCGCGAGCTCTGCAGGTGCCGTGTAGGAGACCTTGGTCTGGCCTCCGTCGGCCCAGATCAGGACCTTGAGCGGCAGATCGAGGGCCGCCAGCGGGCGGGCATCCATCACCGGCGTGCCGGCCTTCGGGCTGCCGAAGATCACCACCTTGGTCTCGCGCAGCGACAGCCCCGCCGCCTCGGCCTCGCCGCTGTGGTCAACGGTGGCGAACAGCTTCAATCCCTTCCCGGCCAGCACATCGCCCCAGTCGCGCGAGCGTGTCCGGAACCGACCGGGGGCTCCACTTGGTGACGATCCCGGCGTCAGGCTCGGCGGGCGGTGATTGCCGGCGGCTGGACATGGAAGCGCTCCTCCTCGGCTCGTGGAATCCGTGGTGGGCGCGACCTCACCGCGCCCGCTCGCCTATGTTCGCGCGATCAAGCCGGTTGCCTGGCCGGCTCGGGGGTCACCGTCGGCGCCGGCTCCAAGTCGGCCCGATCGATGGCGAGGTGCGGCAGCCTTCGTTCCAACCATCCCGGGAGCGCCCAGGTGCGGCGCCCCAGGATCTCCAGCACCGAGGGCAGCAGCAGGCTGCGAACCACGAACGCGTCCAGGAAGACGGCGCTCGCCAAGCTCAGGCCGAACAGCTTCAGCACCCGCTGGTCGCCCAGCGCGAAGGAGGCGAAGACGCAGATCATGATCGTCGCCGCGGCGGTGATCACCCGCCCGGTCGAGGCCAGGCCGCGTGTCACCGCCTCGGAGGCGTCGCGGCGTCGCGACCATTCCTCGTGGATGCGCGAGACGAGGAACACCTCGTAGTCCATCGACAGCCCGAAGACGATCGCGAACAGCATGACCGGTATGAACGCCTCGATCGGCCCTCCCTTCACGTTGAAGAAGCTGCCGCCCCACCCCCACTGGAAGATCGCAACCACCACCCCGAGTGAGGCGCCGATCGAGAGCAGGTTCATGAATGCCGCCTGGACGGGGATCACGAGGGAGCGGAAGACGAGCAGGAGCAGCAGCGCCGAGAGGGCGACGACGATGCCGATGAAGAGGGGAAGCTTGCTCGAGAGCACGTTGGTGAAGTCGATCGTCGTCGCCTGCTGGCCGCCGACGAGGATTCGCGAGCCCGTGCTCTGCGCCACGGGTGGCAGCGTGCTCTTCCGCAGGCTGTCCACGAGTTCGCTCGTGGCCAGCGACTGCGGGGCTGATCGCGGATACACCAGCAGGACCGCCGTCTGGCCGTTCGGGCTGATGCGGGCGGGGGAGACCGAAGCCACGTCGGCGACGCTCTCGAGCGAGTGAGCGACGCTCGCCACGGCTGCTGTGTCGCCTGCGTGCGGGAGTGTCACGACGACCTGCAGCGGTCCGTTGAAGCCGCGGCCGAACCCCGTGGCGAGCAGGTCGTAGGAGTGGCGCGCGGTCGAGCTCGGAGGGTTGTTGCCCGCGTCGCTGTTGCCGAGCCGCAGGGCGAGCGCGGGAGCGGCGAGCGTCAGCATGATCGCGAGGCCGGCCACGGCGCCGGGCCACGGATGACGCTGGATGATCGAAGCCCAGCGCGACCACATCCCACGGGCGTCGGCCGCCGGCGGCGATCCGGCGGCGGCTCGCCGGGCGCGCCGACCCGGCCGACCGATCCGCTCGCCGAACTTCGAGAGCACCGCGGGCAGAACCGTCAGCGCGGCGAGCATCGTGAGCAGAACAGCCAGCGCCGAGGAGACCGCCAGTCCGTAGAGGAAGCTCACGCCGAGCGCGAACTGGCCGAGCAGGGCGATGATCACCGTTATGCCGGCGAACAGGACGGCGCGCCCCGCCGTGTCCATCGCTTCGGAGATCGAGCTCTGGAGATCCATCCCGGAACGGAAGTTCTGACGGAAGCGGGTGATCAGGAACAGGGCGTAGTCGATGCCGACGCCGAGGCCGATCATCGCCGCGAGCTGGGTCGCGAAGTCGGGTGTGGTGATGATCTGGGAGGCGAGTCCCGCGAGGCCGATCGCCGTGCCGAGGCCGAGCAGCGCCGTGAGGATGGGGAGCCCCATCGCCAGCGCCGAGCCGAACGTGATCAGCAGCACGACCATTGCGGCTATCAGCCCCACGGCGGTGGCCGTGCCGAGCGACACTTTTTCGGTCTGCTCGATCGCCTGGCCCCCGAGCTGCACTTCGAGCTGGGGAGAGCGGGCTGAGTCGGCGATCGAGATCACGCGTTCCACGGCCGGCTTGGGGAGCACGTTTGCGCGCTGGTCGAAGTTCACCGTCGCGAAGGCGATCTGCCCGTCGCGGGACACCGCCTTGGACCCCGCGGGCGAATACGGGCTGACGACACCGCTGACGTGCGGAAGGTGCGCGATCCTGGCCAGCACGGGCGTCACACGCGCCTGGACGGACGGCGAGGTGACGCTGCCGCTGCGGGCGCGCAGGACGATCTGGTCGGAGTCGCCCGACTGCGCGGGGAAGTCGCGCTTGAGCAGATCCACCGCGCGCTGGGAGTCGGTACCCTTCAGCGAGAAGCTGTTGCCGTAGTTGGTGCCGATCGCGCTCGATGCGGCGAACGACCCGACCAGCGCGATGATCCAGCCGATCGCGACGGCGCGCCGGTGGCCGGCGGACCAGCCGCCCACCCGTGCCACGATCCCAAGCCTGCGCTGCTGCGGTGTCGGGCTCATCTCAGCCTCCGGATATACTCTCTATGAGAGAACAGTTCAGATCTGTGAATAGTTCGCAGATCGAAGGAGAGTAGCATAGAACTCATGGCTGTCGAGACAGAGTCCACGAACGTTTCCAGGCAGAGCATCGAGGACGACCTCATCGAGCTCACCTCGCTGGTCCCGCTCACGCTCCATGATCTCAAGAGCGGCGTCCCGGCCCCCATGCCGATGCGCGACGCCATGGAACGCTCGGCGCTCGGCAAGCGCCACGCGACCGCGCTCCTCGCGGTCGCCGCGGCCGAACCCATCGGCGTCAGCGAACTCGCGAGGCGGCTCGGCCTGCTGCTCTCGAGCACCAGCACGATCGTCGGTGAGCTGAGCCGCGCGGGGATGCTCGAGCGCGAAGAGGACGAGCAGGACCGCAGGCGCACGATTGTGCGCGTGCACGCCGACTACCGAGAGGCAATGGAGGGATGGCTCGAGGTCGCGCTCACACCGTTTCGGACGGCCCTCGAGCGGCTCTCGCCGCAGGCTCGCGCCAACTTCATGGAGGGCTGGCGCATCCTGCAGGAGGAGGCGGCGCTGCTCGGCTCAGAGGACGGCGGGCAGGACTGCGATCACTAGGTCGCCGGCGCGGCCACGATCAGGCGCGTCTCGGGACGGACTCTCGGGCGACGTTCGAGAGTGTCCGGCGCGCCGGCTCGGCCGGGGCTGGCGTGAGCCTGTCGCTTCGGGCACGTGACGGGCTGTCCACCGGCAGCCCCTGGGCCCGCCAGGCCTGAAAGCCGCCGACGAGGTCGGTCGCGTCCAGTCGCCCGAGCTCCTGCAGGGTCGCGGCCGCGAGGCTCGACTGGTAGCCCTCGTCGCACACCAGTATCAGCGGTCCGTCGGATTCGCAGACTCGTGGCTCACGCCACGGCGAGCGGCGGTCGCAGCGCCACTCGAGCACGTTCCTCTCGATGACCACGGCGTCGGGGATCAGCCCGTCCCGCTCACGCTGGGACTCCGCGCGCATGTCCACCAGCACCGCTCCCCGACCGCTCGCCTCCATCGCCTCGTGGGGGAGCAGCCGCCGCAGGCCGGCGCGAGCGCGGGCGAGCAGGTCGTCGACCGTCATCGCGACATTCTGGCATCCCTCGCTCTGCGCTTCGGGTGGCGCTGCCGAGGTCAGCCGGTGACGGTGACGCCGCCCACCACGACTTTGACCGGAGGGATCGGCAGGCCCGGAACCGGAACCGGTGGGACGGGCACGTTCGGGATCGCCACGGGCGGCGCGGAGGGGACGCTCGGAGGCGTCTGTGGCGGGGGCGCCTGGACTTCCACCGGCGGCACGCGGATGGGACCTCCCGGCGGTGCGCTCGGCGCGGACGGAGGGGGACTCGAGCCGGCCGGCGCCGGGCCGCCGGTGCTCGCCGGAGGTGAAGTGCGGGAGGAGCTCGGCGCGAGGCTCCTCGCTGTCGGTTTGACGGGCGTGATGTGGGCGACGGCGCGAGGCCGGGCTCGGGTGGTCGGCGCGGGGCCGCGCGGGCGGCTCGCGACGTGCCGCGCCGGAGCCCCGTGCGGCCTCGCGACGGTGACGTGCGGGCCCGAGCGCGGCTGAGCGCTCGCCCGCTGCAGCGCCGCGGGGGTGTGGGAGCCGAGCGCGGGCGAGAGCGAGAACAGCCCGGCGGCGCCGAGCGTGGGCAGCAGCGAGGTCACGCCGGCGGCCGCGCCGACGCCCTGGGACGCCGCCTGCAGAGCGATCACACCGCGCTCGCAGACCGCGGTCACGAGCGCCAGCCACGCGACGGAGCGCCGCCCCGAATAGCGGTGCCGGAAAGCCGCTACGGCCGCCGGGTCGAGCTGGGTGCCGGCGCCAGCCGCGATGACCTTCAGCGCCTGCTTCTGCGTGCCGGCGCCGCGATACGCCCGATTGGAGGTGATCGCGTCGAACGTGTCTGCAACGGCGATGATCCGCGCGCCCAGCGGGATCTCCGCTCCGGCCAGCCCATCGGGGTAGCCGCGGCCGTCGATTCGCTCGTGGTGGTGGCGCACCATCGCCGTGATCTCGGGATCGCCCACGCCGGCCAGCATGTCCGCGCCGTCAGCGGCGTGGCGCTTCACGACCTCGAATTCCTCGTCGGACAGCCGACCGGGGTTGTTGAGGATCTCCCTCGGCGTGTAGAGCTTGCCCAGGTCGTGGACCGCGGCTGCGGTCCGGATCTTGGCCACCTCCACCTGGGAGAGGTGCATCGCCCGCGCGATCCGCTCCGAATGCCGCGCGACCCGGCTGCCGTGCCCGTGGGTGTAGGAATCGCGCGCTTCGAGCAGCCTGCCGAGACCCGTCAGCAGCTGGATGCTCACGAGCGGCCCTGCCCGGCACGCGGACTCGTACAGCTCGCGTGCCTCGGACAGTCGCCGCTCGGTCCACCAGCGGCGGAGCCAGCCCCACAGCAGCAGGTCCGCGAAGAGAACGTCGCGAGATCGCGGCTGGCGCTTCCAGACGGCTGCGCCTGCGGCGGCGATCGAGATCGACAGCGCCACGGCCGCAGCTCCGAGGAGGAGCGCTCCCAATGCATTTCCGCGTGGCGCGACCGCCGCCACGAGAACGGCGGGGACGATCGTCACGAGCGTCGTGAGCAGCACCGCCAGCGGCAGGTAGCGACGCATCCGCGTCGCGACGTGGGTCTGAGGTGGCGCGGAGAGGACGGGGGGCCTCCGCGGGTACGTGCTCTGCGCGGCGGCCTCTGGCTGGGGGTAGGGCGCCGCCAATGTGGATGACATGGCCGTTCAAAAGCTACGCCCGGCAGATCGGCGCTCGGCGCCTCCGGACGCATGTCGTAGGGGGATCGCCGGTTCGTCTTCTGCGAACGGGCCCGTCAACCGGGCGAGGAGCGCCGGCCCGACAGGGACTCAGCGAGCCAGTGCCGCGCGCACTGCTCCACCCATCTCGGCGAGCGCCTCGCGCGGTCCCGTGCCGAGGATCAGCGCGTGCATGAAGCCGTGCACGTATCCGGGGTGCCGCCTGAGGATGGTGTGCACCCCTGCTTCGCGTAGCTTGCGCGCGTACGCCTCGCCCTCGTCGCGAAGCGGATCGAAGCCCGCGGTGACCACCAGCGCCGGCGCGGTCGCCGGATCCACCTCGCCGAGCAGCGGCGATACGCGTGGATCGTGGCGATCGCCGTCGGGGCCGATCAGCTGCTCCTCGTACCAGTCCATGTTCTCCTTCGTGAGGACGAACCCCTCGGCGAACTCGAGGCGTGAGTGGGTCGTCTCCACCAGATCGGTGACCGGGTAGATCAGCAGCTGGAACGCAGGGGTCGCGCCTCCGTCGGCCAGCGCCTGGCGTGCGGTGACGGCCGCCAGGTGGCCGCCGGCGCTGTCTCCCGCGACGGCGATGCGGGCGGGATCGGCACCCAGCTCGGCTGCGCGGGCGACCGCGTCGCGGAAGGCCGCCAGCGCGTCGTCGACCCCGGCCGGAAACCGGTTCTCCGGCGCGAGCCGGTAGTCCACGCTCAGCACGCGGGCGCCCGACGCCCGTGCCAGCAGCCGGCAGGGCAGGTCGTGCGTGTCGAGATCGCCGGCCACCCACCCGCCGCCGTGGTAGTAGACGATCAGGGCCCCGTTGCCCGCGTCTTCGTGGCCGGGAGGCGTGTACAGCCGGGCCGCCAGCGGCCCGGCCGCTCCGGCGACCGTGATCTCGCGCACCTCCCCAATGCCGATCCGGGGTCCCTCCACCACCCGCACCGCGTGACGGAGGTCCTTGCGCGCCTGCTCGGGGCTGCCGCTCGAGAGCGGCGGCCGCGGGTTGCGGTCCTCGAGCTTCAGCAGTACCTGCATGTCGAGGTCCAGCTCGAGGCCGTCGCGACGGATCGGCTCGCCGGCGATGCGCCGCTTGACCGCCGCGGGAAGCGCCGCGATCGCCCTCGCGGCCGCGATCTCGAGCCGGTCGGCGACGGTCAGCGGTTCTCCAGCTTGCACGCGTGACACTGGTTGCGACCCTACACCGCCTGCGGCCGCTAGGCTTGCCGCATGTGCCGAAACATCAGATCACTCCACAACTTCGACCCGCCCGCGTCGGAGAGCGAGGTCCACGACGCGTCGCTGCAGTACGTGCGCAAGATCAGCGGCTCGACAAAGCCGTCGCTCGCCAACAGCGCAGCGTTCGAGCGAGCCGTCGAGGAGGTCGCCGCGGCCACGAGGCGCCTGCTGGATGACCTCGTCACGAGCGCTCCCCCGAAGGACCGCGAGCTCGAGGCGGCCAAGCGCCGCGCCCGCTCCCGCGAGCGCTTCGCGGCGTAGCGACGGTCGGAGCCGGCCGGCTCGCGCGCGGGCCGGCGGCGGCTCCGGCCGGCGCTAGGGTGGGGGCGCATGTGGGTCCAACGCGAGCTGACCCTCCAGCCGCGGCGGCGCGGGTTCCACCTGATCACGCAAGAGGTGCTGGAGCCGCTTCCAGAGGTGCTGGACCTCGGCGTGGGGCTGCTGCATCTGCTCCTGCGTCACACGTCTGCGTCGCTCACGCTCAACGAGAACGCGAGCCCGGACGTTCGCCGGGACTTCGAGACGTGGTTCGACCGGGCGGTGCCCGAGGAGGGCGATCTGTGGACGCACACACTGGAGGGACCCGACGACATGCCCGCCCACATAAAGGCGTCCCTGCTCGGCGCGACGTTGACGCTCCCCGTCGCCGGAGGGCGCCTCGCGCTCGGAACCTGGCAGGGCATCTACCTCTGCGAGCACCGCGACCGGGGCGGGCCGCGGTCGCTGGTCGCGACGCTGTGGGGCGAGCGGGGCTAGCCGGCGGGCGCTCCGCTGGCGTCGTCTCCGGCGGCGATCACGAAGACGATGTGCCGGCGAGCCAGGGTGAGATAGGGGTGAAGCTCGGCCGGGCCGCCCTCGATCGGCGAGACCTTGACGTCGGTGAGCGTTATGAAATCCCGCTCGGAGGCGTTCAGCACGTCGGAGACCCGGCTCCGGTAGCCATCGCGGGCAAGGGTGAGCTCGCCCTCGATCCGGTGTCGCTCGGTCTCGATCGTGATCCGCTCCTGGCGGTGTTCCATGCCCGGGAAGTCATCCCCGGGTTCGTCGGCGCTCATCGTCGAACCATTATCGGCGCTAGCGACCGACCCTGTAGGTCCTCGTGGACAGCGCCCGGCGCCCCGTGGGCCCCGCGGCAACCACGCTGACTGTCGCGATGAGCGTCCTGCGCCGCCCCAGGGCGCGGCGCAGGCGGCGCAGCGCTCCCGGGCCGACACGCAGTCGGACGTGGGTCGTGCGCGCGGGCAGCAGCGAGCGGGCGTCGGCGATCAGCGCCACGGCGTGCCTGCCGCCACTCGGCAGCAGCGTCGCGGTGGCCAGGATCTTGCAGCCGCGCTGGCAGCTGACCGCAAGGGCCAGCGCCCGCCTCGCGAGCACGGCCCCGCGGTGTTGCAGGCTGACGTGGAGGACCGGAGCCACGTCGAGCGGCGGCGGCCACGTGCCGGCTGCCAGGCAGCCGCTCCCGGCGGGGGAGACGGGGTCGAACCGCTCCACCCGGTTGTTGTTCGTGTCGGCGACGTAGACGCTCCCGTTGCAGTCCACGGCCACGGCCGTCGGCTGCGAGAACGCGCCGAGGCCGGCGCCCCGCACGCCCCACTTCGCCAGGAAGCGGCCGCGCCCGTCGAACACTTGAACCCGGTTGTTTTCGCTGTCGACGACGTAGACGCGGCCGGCCGCGTCTGTCGCGACGCCGGTCGGAGAGTGGAAGCGGCCGTCGCCGCTGCCGGCCGATCCCCATTCGCCGAGCACGCTGCCCGACGGCGAGAGCTCGACGATGCGATCGTTCCCGGTGTCGGCCACGTAGGCGTTGCCGCCCCCGTCGACGGCGACCGCGGCAGGATGCCTGAAGGCGCCGGTCCCGCTCCCCGCCGAGCCGTCTCCTTCGCCCGCTCCGAAGCGGGCCAGCAGTGAGCCCGAGGGGCTGTAGAGCAGGACGCGGTTGTGCCCGCTGTCAGCGACCCAGGTGAGATCGGGGCCGGCGGCGACGGCGACGGAGCCGGCGCCGTTCAGCTGCGCACCGCCGATCGCCGCGGGGCCGCCGATCTCGGACATGAAGGTGCCATCGCCCCACAGCCGCACCAGCCGTTCGTCGCCCTCGTCGGCGACGAGCAGGGAGCCCCGCGGATCGACGGCGATCCCCTCGGGCTTGTTGAACGTGGATCTGCGTCCGCCGGCCTGCGACCACTGTCCCTCCCACGCCCCCGTCCCGGGAGCGAACAGGTCGATCCGGTTTCCCGTGGTGTCCGAGGCGAGCAGCCGGCCGGCCGGGTCGATCGCAAGCCCCCGTGGCGCCGTGAGGCCCGCCGGGCCGCGGGCCGACACGCCGATGGTGCGCAGGTAGTTCCCGGTCGGTCCGAACACCTGGACCCGGTCGTTCGCCGTGTCGGCGACATAGGTGTCGCCGGCGGGGTCGCTCGCAAGGGCGCGTGGGAAGCCCAGCTGGCCGGGTTTGGACCCGAGCCCTCCCCACACGCCGGCGAAGGCGAGAGCGGGGGTCAGCTTGACGACGCGGTGGTTGATGTCGTCGGCGACGTAGAGGTCGCCCGCGGCGTCGAGCGCCACGCCGTAGGGGAAGCCGAACTGTTCGCCCCCGGTGCCGTAGGAGCCGACGGCCGTGCGGAAGACGCCGTTGGGGTCGAACGCCTCGATGCGGTGGTTGTCGTCGTCGCTGACGATCACCTCGCCTTCGTTGGCCGCGACGCCGCGCGGATAGGAGAACTGGCCGGGGCCGCTTCCGAGCGACCCCCACTGGATCGGTTCGCCGCCTTCCAGGTTGAAGCGCTCGATGCGGTCGTTGCCGCTGTCGGCGACGTAGACGTGGTTGCCCGCGACGGCGATGCCCCCGCCGGGCGGCTTTGTGAAGTCCTGCGAGGAGCCGAACTTGAACTGCCCGAGGCCGCCGCCGCGGTGGCCCCATGCCGTTATGAAGGTGCCGCTGCCGTCGAACTTCTCGATCCGGTTGTGGCTCGAGTCGACCACGTAGACGTATCCGGCCGCATCGGTGGCGAGGCCGCCGATGGGGCCGAACTGGCCGTGCCCGCCGCCATAGGAGCCCCACTCCGTGACGAACGCACCGCCCGCGGTGAACTTCTGCACGACGTAGCTCAGCTGGTCGGCCACGTACACGTCCCCTTCGCTGTCCACGGCGACTGCCTCGGGAAAGCGCAGCATCCCCTCGGCGCGCTGGCCGATGACCGACGCCGAGGCGTACGGGCAGGGACGGCCGTCCGAGCCCGCGCACACATCCGCCGGCGCCGCCGCCGCGCCGATCCAGGCGAGGATGCCGCTGAGGACCACCGTGAGCGCGGCCGCGCACGCCGGCAGGCGCAGGCAGCGGGCGCGATGGTGGGCGATCCTCATCGCCGGATCAAAACACCCCGTGATCCGATCCGGAGCGGTCGAAGACGCTCAGACGATCCGCTCTGGAGTGCGCGCCGGCAGGCCGGCGCGATCCGAGGGAGGCGGTGCGACGCGCCCGGGCGAGGCCGGCCGGTTGCGCTCCTCGCGGACGATGTAGAGCGGGCGGTGCTTGACCTCGTCGTAGATCCGGCCGACGTACTCGCCGATCACCCCCAGGGCGATCAGCTGGATGCCCCCGAGCAGCAGGATCGCGATCGTCAGCGAGCTGAAGCCTGGAAGGTAGGAGTCCGCGATCCGGAGGCCGATCACGACGGGGATCGCCACGAACGCCACGCCGGCGCTCAGCAGCCCGGCGTAGGTGGCCAGCTGCAACGGCAGGTGCGAGAAGGACGCGATCGCGTCCAGCGAGAAGCGCAGCATCTTGCGGAGCGTGTACTTCGTCTCGCCCGCGTGCCGCGCGTCGCGCTGGTAGGAGACCGCCGTCTGGTTGAACCCGACCCAGACCGTCATGCCGCGCAGGAAGCGCGAGCGCTCGGTCATCGCCAGCAGGGCGTTGAGCGCCCCGCGGTCGAGCAGGCGGAAGTCGCCCGAGTTGGGCTCGAGGTCCACCTGGGCGAGCTTGTCGAAGAGCTTGTAGAACCACGAGGCGGTCGCGAGCTTGAACGCCGTCTCGCCCTGGCGCCGCTTGCGCACGGCGTACACCACGTCGGCGCCCTGGCTCCACTGGGCGACCATGTCGGGGATCAGCTCCGGAGGATCCTGGAGATCCGCATCGATCATCGCCACGACGTCGCCGGCCGCGTGCTCCAGCCCGGCGGTGAGTGCCGCCTGGTGGCCGAAGTTGCGCGACAGGTGGATGACGCGAACCCGCGGGTCGGTGGCGGCGATGCCGTCGAGCAGCTCGGGCGTGCGGTCGGAGCTGCCGTCATTCACCAGCACGAGCTCGAACTCGTAGTCCGCCACGGCGGCGATCGTGCGCGCGACGAACTCCTGGATCAGCTCCTGCTCGTCGTACACAGGGGCCACCACGCTCAACATGGTGGGGGTGCGAGGTGGTCTATCGGCCATGGTCAGAGCCTCGATGCAGGTATCCAGGAGATGGGGGACGTCTCACCATCTTCCCGCGCCAGCCTAAGCCATCCATGAATTTATCGGTCATCCTGTCTGGGGATGCACTCCAAGCGCCCTGAGCCCTCGAAAGCGCCAACCAGCGTAGCGGGCGCCCGCCGTGCTCTTCGCGCTCCGCTGCTCGTGCAGTTCTTGAAGTTCGGCACCGTGGGAGTGTCCAACACGCTGATCACGTTCGTCGTGTACGGGCTGCTTCTGAAGGTGTTCGGGGTCTGGTACCTGGCCGCCTCGGCGGTCGGCTTCATCGCCGGCGCCACCAACGGCTTTCTCCTCAACAGGCGCTGGACCTTCCGCGGTCACGTCGGCGACGCGCTCACACCGGTGCGCTGGGCCGTCGTGCAGACCTGCGGGCTGGGGATCAACGAGGGGCTGTTGTATCTCTTCGTCCACGACGCGCACCTGGACAAGCTGCTGGCCCAGGTGTTCGCGACCGCCGTCGTCACGATCACGACGTTCTTCGCCAACCGCGCATGGACGTTTCGGACGCAGCCGCCGGTGGCGATGGTCGACACAGACCTCTGAGCGCCGCGCCCGCCGGGGCCCTCAGCGGAACACCGCGAGCAGGGACAGCCCGGCGGGGATCCTGCCGCCGTGCGAGATCACGCCGGCCTCGAGCAGCAGCGGGCGCTCGAGCAGCCAGTTGATCGGTCTCGGCGGCACCCACAGGTCGAGGCTCGACTCGGTTGTCTTCGTGCTGAGGCGGTCGAGCACGCGCAGGATGATGGCCGCCGGGAGCAGCAGCGAGTTGAAGTACGTCGTGCGGACCTGCTCCCACCCCGCCTCTTCGGCCGCTCGCTCCAGCGAGCGGCGCGTGTAGCGGCGATGGTGGTGGTTGATCTCGTCATGGCCGCTCCAGAGCCACGGGTATGCGGGGACGGTGACGAGCAGCGACCCGCCCGGTGTGACCGTTCGGCGCATCTCGCGCAGCGCGCCGACGTCGTCATCGAGGTGCTCGATCACGTCGAGGCTGACGGCAAGATCGAAGCTGTCGGCTGTGAACGGCATATCCAGAACCGACCCCTCGACGACCTCGCCGGTGCCCCGATCGCGAGCGACCAGCACGCTGGTGTGAGACAGCTCGACGCCGGTGACGCTCCCATGGCGCGCGAGCTCGAGCATGTTGCGACCGCTTCCGCAACCGGCATCCAGGATGCGCGCCCGGGCGGGAAGGCGCAGGCCATCGAGAACCCGCTCGATGACCGTCCGCCGACCTCGGTACCACCAATGACGATCCTCCGCCTGGTGGGTCTGCAGCTCGTAGTCGCGATCCATCCGGGCAGCATCCTTTCCTATCCGGCCGTCGTCGCGCCGCGTCCCCGCCCTTGCGGGGTGCCCCGCGGCAGCCGCGCGCGGCTCTCGGGGTGGCCGCCAGGCGCTGTATTGTCGGGCCGGTGACCGGGTGGGGCGCCGGCGTCCAGGGCCGCGGGGCCAGGCCGTTCAATCCGTCCTCCCTGCCCGCCTCCCGCGCCACCCGCGCCTCCCGCGGGGCCATCGTGCTCCTGGCCGTGGCAGCCCTGGCGGGTCTCGGCACCGCTGTTCCCGACGTACGGGCGGCCGGGGGCAGCGCCCGTGGCAGATCTGCGACGTCAGATTCACGCGGGTGGTCGCGACCCGGCCTGATCAGGACGCCGTGCGCCGTGCTCGGCGGGCCGCAGGTTGCCTTCCCGAGCGAAGCCCCGAGCCTTCCGAGCGGCCCGGGCGGGGTCGCGTGGGCCAGCGACGCCGCCGGCTGCCCGTCCGCCGGCAGCGGCGCCTCGGCGATCACGCTCGCCGCGACGGGGGCCGAAGGTCGTCCCACGGTGTCGAGCACGGCGCCCCTGCCTGGCGCCCTGGCGGGCGACGTGGCCGCCGTGGGGGGGACCTTCGGGCGGCTGACGATCGCCACCGGCGTGCAGGATGCCGGCTCGCCGGGGCGCTCGGCGACCGTGCTGCAGGGCCGATCCACTGCGCCGCTCGGCGCGCCTGAGCTCTCCCAGCCCGGCTCTGTCCTCGCGCTGAGCCGCGCCTACCTCGGCGACGTCGCCCTCGCAACGGTCGAGGGCTCCTCGATCGCGGTTCGAGTCGAGCGCCACTACATGCATCACTTCGGGCCGCCGCGCCTGATCCCGATCCCCGGCGGAGGTGTGAGCGCACTCGTCGCCGCCATGGACTTCCGCTCCGACGTGCTGGTCGCGTGGCAGCAGGGATCCTCGGTCTATGCCCACATGCTGCGCGCCTCCGAACGTGCCGACCCGACCCAGAGGGTGGGGCGGAGCGCCGCGAACCCGCAGCTGCAGGCGCTGGTCAGCGACAACGATCACGGCGTGGTCGCCTGGTCGAGTGCCGCCCAGGCAAGCGGGTCGCGCGCCACGCGCACCTACGTCAACCTGTCGGGCCCCGGGGTGCGCTTCGGCTCTCCCCGCAGGATCGCGTCCTTCCCCGATCCCGCCGGCTTCGGTGCCGGCCCGGGGTCGCTGGCGCTGGCGAGGCTCTCCACGGAGAACGTCGTGCTCTTCTGGACCGACGCCGAGCAAGGCCACTACGTCGTGCGCGGCGCCCAGATCGTCGCCGCGGCCGCAGGCGCCGCAACGTCCCTCTCCGATCCCCACGCGCAGTCGGTCCTCGCGGGGCTCGCACCGGGAGCCGACGGGGAGGCGATCGCGCTGTGGACGAGCCCCCCCGGCGGACATGCGGCGGCGCGCGCGCCGCGCACCCAGCTCTGGGCGGCCCGCACGCTGGTGGTCCCCCATAACAGGCTCGTGTCGGCGCCGGCGCAGATGATCGCGGCGCCAGGCCCCCTCGAGGAGGTCAGCGTGGCCGTCGACCCGCGTGACGATCGCCCGCTCGTCGCCTGGCGCGCGCGGCCGGATCCGCGCGGCATCGGCTACGCGGTCGGCGAGCCGGCGCGCGGCGCGGGTGCGGCGGCGCTCGCGGCGCACCGCCGGGCGGCACGCGCGCTGGTCGCGGCCACTCGGCCGGCGCCGGCCACGCCCTGGTGGGCGATCGCGCTCGGCTGCTGCGCCGCCGTCGCGGTGATCGCGGGCGCGGCGATCCACCGTCGCCGGCGGGCGCTCGCCGCCGGCCGCCGTCGCGATACGCGCTGAGCGCCGCTCAGGATGTGGCGAGCGCCGAGCGCAGGAAGCTCACGGTCCGCTCCCAGGAGAGCCGCGCAGCCTGCTCGTCGTAGGTTCCGAGGCGGTTGGTGTCGTTGAAGAACGCATGCCCGGCGCCCTCGTAGTAGTGGAACGTGACGTCCACGCCGGCCTCCCGGAGCTCGGATTCGAGCCCCTTCGCGGCATCCAGCGGGACGAATTCGTCGGCCGTGCCGAAGTGACCCAGGACCGGGCCTTTGATCTTCGTGAAGTCCGGCTTGCCGTGCGGCATCACGTAGTAGTAGGTCACCGCAGCCGCTATCTGCGGGCATGCGGCCGCCGCCCACAGCGACAGCCCGCCACCGAGGCAGAAGCCCAGCGACCCCACCCCGGGACCGGCGGCGCCCTCGACTGGCGGCCCCTCCACGCCCGGCTGGGAGCTGAGGAACTCGGCGGCGCCGCACATGTCCTTCTCGACGTCCGGCATCGACAGGGCCATCATCTTCTGCTGGGCCTCGCTGGGCTCGGCGGTCGTCTCCCCGCGGTAGAGGTCGGGTGCCAGGGCGTAGAAGCCCTCTGCGGCGAGCCGGTCACAGACCGAGCGGATGTGCTCGTCGACGCCCCACCACTCCTGCAGCACGATCGTCGCCGGCCCGTGCTCGCCGGCGGGCACCGCCAGGTAGCCGGGAGATGTGCCGTGGCTGGTCGGGAACTCGATGTCTGGCATTGATGGCTCCTCGGTACGTGGCTGTCACGGGACCGCCGCGGCGGCGGCCGAATACTCTCACGTCGATTGCCGTGGCCGAGGCCCGGCTGCAGTGGCGGCTAGGGCGTCGGCAGCGACACGCTGACGTTGCCCGCTTCGATGCTGAACGTGCCGTTGCTGGCTCGATAGTACGGAGCGTCCCGGCCCAGCAGCTGCAGCTTGACGGTGTCACCGGCCGGGAACTGGTAGCCGTTGCCGTGCAGCTGGAACGTGATCGTCCCGGTCTGGTTTTCGTTCAGCCGGTAGACCCCGCGGCTGATCAGGCGCTGTTCACCGCCCGGCGTCACGTCCCACAGACGCGAGACGAGCTCGCCGAAGGGGCCCAGGGTTTTTATCGTGGCCGTCACGGTCGGAAGCCCGAGCAGCGTGAAGCCGTTGCTCACCGTCGTGTAGTTGGCGGTGTTGGGCTCCGTTTCGGCTTTGACGCTCTTGCACGCGTCGCTGGTGCCCGCGATCGGATCGAATTCCGTGGCGATCGTGGGGTTGCCGCCAGCCGAGGTGAACGTCTGCGCTTCGGAGGACCCGAAGACGACGCTGTGGCGGTGGAGCCTCCGCCAGGTCGGGGCGGTGAACGGGCCGCCGCCCGGTTCGCCCTGGGGGCAGGTCTGCGTGTACGCCGTCACGCTCGAGTTCGGCGGAGGCGTGCCCACGTGCTGCAGCTTCGCGGCGAAGAAGGAGGCGGCCTCTTCGTTGAAGGCGTGGTCGGTGTTCTGCTTGTTGGACCCGCGGCTGTGGCCGAGGTCTCCCACCATCAGCGCCGCATAGCCTTTGAGCGCGTGGGCGGCGTTGTAGACCCGCAGCGACTGCGATGGTGGGAACAGGTCGTCGGTCCAGCCGCTCTCCAGCAGCATCGGCGCGGGGGTTCCAGAGAGACCGTAGCCCTGGTGGTAGGTGTAGAGCTGCTTCGCGATCGCTTCATCTTCGGGGTTGGCCGGCTCGCCCGCGTTGGTCGCGGCGAACCATTTCGTCAGATCGGCTTCCGGATCCGCCCCCTCCGGTGCGATGTAGCCGGTGGCGTTGCCCAGCGCGTAGAGGCCTGAGACGTAGCTCTGGATCTCCACGCCGAACGGTTCGTAGCTCTGCGCGAGTGGGGCAACTTCGGTGTCGAGGAAGCGCCCGTTCGGCGTGAGCGCATCCACGAGATCCGACCAGGGCCAGCGCGGGAAGGTCGCCGTGATCGACAGCGGCGTCCCCTTGGGACTCGTCCACGGCGCGAATTCACCGCTGGGCAGTCGGATGCGGTTCTTGAGGTAGGCCAGCTCGATGCTCTGGCCGCCGCCGTAGGAGATCCCGGTGCTCGCGAGCGCCCCGCGCCTGGCGATGCGCTGGTCGACGAGCAGGCCGAGCAGGTACTGCGTGTCCCGGGCCTCATAGCGCTGGTCGGCCAGGCGGAGCCAGCCTTCTTTGCAGCCCGGCGCTTCGCGCGATGAGGGCGTCCCGCACGAGTTGCCCCAGCCCCGAGCGGAGTAGTTGACGACCGCGTAGCCGTGCTGGGCGTAGTAGACGTTGTTGTAATCGAACGTCTCGTTGCCGTCGCCGGCGGGCGAGCTCGACTCGAAGTTCGTCTTGTTGCCGCCCCAGCCGTGCAGCATCACGATCGTCGGGAACGGTCCGGTCCCCGTTTCGGGGAGGGTCACGTCGACGTCGAGGGGGACGCCGTCGAATGACGGCACGCGCTGTTCAAGTGTGGAGGTCGGGCAGAACCGCACGCCGTTCTGAACGGAGCAGGAGTGCCCGAACGGCGCCGGTTCCGCCGCCGAGGCGCTCGCCGCCGAACCCAACGCCATGATCGCCGCGGCGACCATGGTCGAACCGAACACCCGCCTGAATCCGTTCACCCCGCACGCCCCCTTCACCCTTGAGTTGCACCCGACCCCGCCAGGTCGCTTGTGTACCCGTTCGGCCGTGTTTGAAACGCGACGGCGTCAGCTCGACAGCGACAGGACGTCCGCTCGGGCCGGGTCGATGCGGCCGTCGAGGAGGTCGAGGTAGGCGCCCTCGAGTGCCTGGGGTCCGGCCCCGTGGCGGACCTCCAGCCAGTCGCCGGTCCAATCCACGTACGGCCGCCACGCCGCCGCGAGACGCTGTTCGAGGGCATCCGCACCCCACTCCTTGCTGCGCTTCGCCACGCGGTCGGGCGCGAAGAAGAAAGCCGGTCGCGGACCGGGTAGCGAGGGCGGAAGCGCCGCCAGGCGGTCGTGATGGGTGGCGCCGACGACCGCCGAGTGCACGAGCTCGTCGCCGAAGTGGCGGTGCACGGCGTCGCGCACCGCGCCGTCGCCCGCCATGTCCACGTAGACCGCGCGCCCCGCCGGGAGCGATTCGAGCTCGTCGTAGGCGATCACGTGGTCGTACACGCCGAGGCCGCGCGCGAACTCGGCGCCACGGGCCGATGTCAGGCCGATCACATCGATGCCGTCGCGGCGCGAGAGCAGGAAGGCCAGGCCGCTCGCGGTCTTGCTGGAGGCGCTCGAGAGGACCACCGATTCGGCGCCGAAGAACGCGCTGTCATCCAGGAGGTCATCGATCAGGAACGATGTGAAGAACAGCGGGCGCAGGAGCATCTGTGCGTCCTCGTGCGCCGCGTCGTAGATCGGATCCGCGTCTACCGCCGCGTAGCGGTTGTAGGCAGGCGGAAGCTCGGCCCGGTGCGGGGCCGCGTCGACGAAGCCCTGGGCGTCCAGGCGCGCCGGCGTGACGACCAGCTCCGTGGAGGGAGGCAGATAGCCGAACACGCGGGTACCCTCCTCGAGGCCCGGCACACGGCTGTCGCTCACCTCGGCGAAGCCCCACACAGGCATGCGCCCCCAGCCGTCCTCCGCGGGGAAGAAGCTCCAGTAGGACATCGCCTCGCCGAACTTCGCGTAGGTGATGTTGTTGGCCGTCAGCCCGAAGGACGCCACGCTGAGCATGGCCTGTCCCGCTCCGACCTCGGGTGGGGGTTGCTCACCGAAGCGCACCCGGTGGAGGTCGTCCCTGGCGATGAGGAAGTCCACGTCGCGGAGCTTACGCGCCGCCCGCCCCTCGCGGCCCGCGCGGCGCCGGTCTCGTGCCCGCCCGGGCGCCGCCCGCTCAGGACCGGCGGTGTGCCAGCCCGGGCAGGGGCTCCTCCATCGCGAGCACGGCCTCGCCTCCGCCGAGCCGCTCGAGTCTCCGCGTCTCGCGCGGGAGCAGACCGAGCGCGAACGCCAGGAACGCGAGCACCGAGCCGCCGACGAGCACCTCCACCGCCCCGAGCGCCGAGGCGAGGGGGCCGGCCAGCACATAGCCGAGCGGCAGCAGTCCGAGCGAGACCATCCAGTCGTAGGAGGTCACGCGCGAGAGCTTCTCGGGGGGGATCCGCTCTGCCAGCGCCGTCAGCCACCACACGTCGAAGAGCGCGAGTCCGGCGCCAGCGACGATCGATGCGGGGACGACCAGCACGAGCGTCACCCCGGCGGCAAAGAGGATCGACGACAGCGGCCACAGCAGCATCGCCAGCATCGCCAAGCGCATGGGGAAGCGCGGCCGCCATCCGACGCCGGTCAGCGATCCGAGGACCGTCCCGAACCCGAACGCCGCCTCCACGATCCCGTATACGCCCAGATGTCCGTACTGCTGGCGTGCGACCACCGGCCCCAGGACGAACCACGGCGCGAGGCCGCAGAAGAGGGCCACGCAGAACGACAGCAGAGTCGCCCAGACCCATGTCCGCGAGCGCACCTCGCGCAGCCCATCGCGCAGCTCCTGCCAGACGCCCTTTGGCGCGGCGGCGGGCGCCTGGCCGCGCCTGCGCGGACGAACGCGCGTCAGAAGCGCGGCGCTGACCAGGAAGGTGGCGGCGTCGACAGCGAACGCCCAGCCGGCACCGGCGCCGAGGACGAGCGCGGTGGCGAGGGCCGGCCCCGCGAATTCGGCGACATTGTTGGACATGGTCGTGACTGCCGTTGCCTGCTGGATGTCCGTCTCGGGAACGGTCTGGGGAAGCAGTCCGTTTGCAGCGGGACGGAAGAAGGCCTCGGCGCTGCCGAACAGCACCTCGATGACGACGAGCTGCCAGATCGCCACCGAGCCGGCGAAGATCAATACGGCCAGCAGCGCGTGCAGAGTGAAGCGGACGAGATCGGTGGCGATCATCACGCGGTGGCGGGGGAGCCGGTCCGCCCACACGCCTCCGAAGAGCAGGAAGGTGACCAGCGGCAGCGACTGCGCCGCGAGGACGAGACCGAGGTCGGTGGCGCTCCCCGTACGGCCGATCACGAACAGAGCCAGCGCCACCACCACGATGTAGTCGCCGATGGCGCTCGTGGACTGCGCGAGCCACAGGAAGCGGAAGTCCCGGTGGCTCAGAACGTGACGTATGCGGGCGAGGTTTCGCATGCCCGCCAGCTTGACGGACCGCCGCCTCCGGCCAGCGCTACTCCGCACGTCCGCCGGCTCCAGGGGCAGCCGGCTTCGGCCGTCCCTACTCCTCGCCCTCCGAGCACCGCTCGCTCGACGGGGGGGCTCCGGCCCTAGCTACTCCTCTCCCTCCCAGTACCCGACCGCGCCGTCGGGACGATGCAGCATCACGTTGTCGTCGGGATTGCCGGGCCAGACGCCGATCTTGTCGCTGTCGGGATAGACCGCGACGGCCGGCTCGCGTGCGCTCGAGAACATCAGCACGCGTACCGGCGCCGTTCCACGGTTGGTGGCCTTGTGCGCACCCGAGGGGCCGGCCGGGAAGCACACGAGGTCGCCTCGCTCGAGCTCCTGCTCGCCCTCCGGGGTGCGCAGCAGGACCGCGCCGTCGAGCGCCAGCAGCCACTCCTCCTCGTACTCGTAGTGGTATGGACACACGCTCTCGCCCGGTGGCAGCTCGTAGACCTTGACGGCCAGAGACTCGCCGCCGGCGGCGTCACCGACGCGCGCGAATGCGGAGCGGTAACCGGGAGGGTCGCCCTCGTCGAACTCGCACGGGGCGCTCAGCACGTTCGCGCGTCGCATGGGCCGATCTTCGCACGTGTCCGCGCACGGACGGCAAAGGCGCCCTCCATATCCTGGCCCCATGGGCTACGACGCGCTCGTCGTGGGGTCAGGTCCGAACGGGCTGTCAGCGGCGATCACCCTGGCGCGGTCCGGCCGGCGGGTGCTCGTGCTGGAGGCCGCCGAGCATCTTGGCGGGGCGGTGGCGAGCGACGAGCTCACGCTGCCCGGCTTCGTTCACGACACATACTCGGCGGTGTATCCGGCCGCGGCGGCATCGCCGGTCCTGTCCCGCCTGCCGCTGCATCGGCACGGGCTCCGCTGGATCCATCCGGAGGCCTGCTACGCGCACCCGCTCCCCGACGGACGCGCGATCGCGCTCTACCGGGACCTCGATCGCACCGCCGCGAGCCTCGACCGGATCAGGCCCGGCGACGGCGGCGGATGGCGCGCGTTCGCGGAGCCGTTCGTGCGCAATTTCGACGTCCTGGCCCGGACGCTACTCGGAGGCTTCCCGCCGCTGGCGGGCGTAGCCGGGCTCGCGGCACGGCTCGGGCCCCGCGCGGCGCTCCAGCTGGGCCGTCTCGTGCTCATGCCGGCAGAGGCTCTCGCGGGTGAGCTGTTCGAGGGGGACGGGGCGAGCGCATGGCTCTACGGCTCGGCGATGCACTCGGACGCGCCGCCGACCGCCGGCGGCAGTGCGATCGTCGCCGCCCACCTGAACCTGCTCGGCCACGGCGCCGGCTGGCCGAGCCCGGAGGGTGGCGCTCGCCGGCTCGCCGAAGCGCTCGTCGGCTGCCTGGGCGAGCTCGGCGGAGCCGTGCGCACCGGAGCCGGCGTGACCGCGATCGCGGCGGAGCGCGGCCACGTCGTCGGAGTCGAGCTCGCGGGCGGCGAGCGGTTGTCCGCCTCGACCGTCCTCGCCGATGTGATGCCGGCGGCTCTGGCGAGCCTTGCGGGGGACGCTCTGGACGCCGCATACGCCCGTGCCCTTCGCCGCTATCGCCCCGGCCCGGCGACGCTCAAGGTCGACTGGGCGTTGGACGGCCCCATCCCGTGGAGCGCGCAGGAGGCCCGGGAAGCCGGCACGGTGCACGTGGGGGGTGGTGCCGAGGAGCTGCTGAGCGCGTCCGTCAGCCGCACGCTGCCCGAGCGCCCGTTCATGCTCCTCGGGCAGCAGTCGATCGCCGACCCCACGCGTGCGCCCGCCGGCCGCAACACCGCCTGGGCGTACTCCCACGGGCCGCAGTCGATCGACTGGGTGGTGGAGCGCGAGCACCAGGTGGATCGCATGGAGGCCCAGGTGGAGCGCTTCGCCCCGGGGTTCCGGGAGCGCATCCTGGCCCGCCACGTGCTCGCCCCGGCGGACCTCGAGCGACGCAACGCGAACCTCATCGGGGGCGACGTGGCCGGGGGCAGCAATGCCCTCGACCAGCTCCTGTTCCGGCCGGTCCCCTCGCTCCTGCCCTACCGCACCCCGCTCGGCGGGCTCTATATCTGCAGCGCAGCGACCTTCCCGGGCGGGGGCGTTCATGGCGTCCCCGGCCACGCCGCGGCGAGGCTCGCGCTGCTCGAGCGGCGCGTTCGAGGAGCGCGGTTGCCGAAGCGCCGGCGCGCCGTCAGCCGCAGCTCGTGATGCCGCCAGCGGGCCGGCGCGGGCTCAGCCGCAGTTTGTGATGCCGCCCCGCGCGCCGTCAGCCGCAGCCGGTGATGCCGCCGTCGAGCGGGATCACGGTGCCCGTGAGGTAGGAGCCCGCGCGCGAGCACAGGAAGATCGTCAGGCCGGCCGCGTCATCGGGATGGCCGATGCGTCGCAACGGGACGGTCTGTTCGACGAGCTCCCTGGACTCGGGGTTCTCGAGCAGGAAGGCCATCATCTTGCTCTCGAACGGCCCGGGGGCGATCGCGTTGACGGTTATGTGCTCTGGGGCGAGCCGCTTGGCGAGGTGGCGGCTGAGCATGTGGACCGCAGCCTTGCTGGCGCTGTAGCTGTAGTTCTCGACCGACGGAGCCCGCAGGCCGTCGACCGAGCCGATGTTGACGACCCGGGCCGGGTCCTCGCGCCTGGCGGCGGCGCGCAGCGGCCCGAGCAGCGCGACCGTGAGGTTGAACAACCCCTCCACGTTCGTGCCCACGACACGATCCCACCCCTTCGCCGGGAACTCCTCCAACGGGGCGCCCCAGGTCGCCCCGGCGTTGTTCACGAGCACGTTCAACTCGGGGAAGTGCTCCGCGCTCGCCGCCGCCAGGGCCTGCGCGCCCTCCGCGCTCGAGACGTCGCCGGGGATGGCGATGCAGTCGCCCAGCTCCGAGAGCTGGCCGGCGGCTTGCTGCAGGTCGCCGGCCTTCCGCGAGGAGATGATCACGCGGGCTCCGGCCTGGAGCAACCCGCGGGCGATCATCAGCCCGATCCCCCGCGACCCGCCGGTCACCAGCGCCGTCTTGCCGGACACGTCGAACAGGTCGCTCATCAGTCGGCGAACTCCGCCGGGCGCTTCTCGAGGAAGGCAGCGACCGCCTCGGGCACCGCGCGGCCGAACGTGCTCATGATCTGCTGGCGATCCTCGAACTCGACGGCCGCCTGCTCGGACGGGATCTCCAGGGCCGACCACATGCCGCGCTTGGTCAGGCGAACGCCCCACGGCGCCAGCTCGGCGATCTGGCCCGCCGCCTCGACGGCACGTTCGAGAAGCGCCGGCTGGCCCACCACGTCTGCCACGAGGCCGATGCGCAGAGCCTCGTCCGCGTCGACCCGGCGCCCGGTCAGCATCAGCTCGTGCGAGCGTGACGCACCGATCAGGCGGGGCAACAGCCAGCTCGTGCCCATGTCGCAGTTGGACACCCCGATGTTCACGAACGCGACCCGGAACACGGCCTCCGCGGCCGCGTAGCGGATGTCGCAGCCCAGCGCGAGCGCGAGCCCGAACCCTGCCGCCGGCCCGTTGACGGCCGCGATCACCGGCTGCGGCAGTGCGCGCAGCTCGAGGATGAGCGTCGACATGTGCTGCTGGTTGGCCAGGCGGTCGCGCGGCTCATCGCCGCCGTCGTTCTCGGGCGCGGCCCCGTATCCGTGCAGGTCGAGGCCTGCGCAGAAGCCGCGGCCTGCGCCGGTCAGCACCACCGCGCGGCAGGAGCGCTCGCCGGCGATCGCTCGCAGCTCCGTGTGCAGCGCCTCGCAGAGCTCGGCCGTCATCGCGTTCAGCTGCTCGGGGCGATTGAGCGTCAGCAGCCGCACGTGCGGCGCGGGTTCCTCGGCGAGCAGGACCTCGTCCATCGCCGCATCCTACGTCCTGCCCCGCCGACACGGCGGGTCAGGTCCGAGGGTGGTGGAACGCCTGGCTCTGTGTCACCTTCGCCGCCAGCGAGCCGTCCTCCCGGGCGATCTCGGTCTCCAGCACGATCATCGAGCGCCCGCGGTGCAGCGGCCTCGTGCTCGCCGTGATCGCGCCCTCGCGAACGGCGCGCAGGAAGCTTGTCCGCGACTCGATCGTCGCCGTTCCCACCGCACCGTCGGGAAGGTTCAGGAAAGCGCACGTGCCGCCGCACGTGTCGGCCAGGGCCATCAGAGCCCCGCCGTGCATGACGCCCCCGGCGGTGCAGCGCTCGGCTGTCCACTCGAGCCGCCCACGCACGAGCTCCGGCCGCGCCTCGAGGAGCTCGACGCCGATGAGCACGGCGAACGGCATCACGTCTCGTATCTGGGCCGGGGTGGGGGTGTCGCTCATCGCCTCTCGCCTGTGCGCGGCCTGGCTGGAGGCCGATCATACGGCGGCCGCGTGCGGGGGCGGCCCTGCGGCAGGGGTCTGACGGCGGCGTCGGCGGCGCAGGTGAATCCGACACGGGTCTGTGACACTGGCGCGGTGAGCGTGAGCGCGCCGAGCGTTGCGGTCGTCGGCCACATCGAGTGGGTGCAGTTCGCGCATGTCGACCACGTGCCGCGGGCAGGGGAGGTGGTACACGCGCGCGACATGTTCGACGAGCCCGCCGGCGGTGGAGGTGTCGCGGCCGTTCAGCTGGCGCGCCTTGCCGGCTCAGCCGTGCTCGTCACGGCGCTCGGTGAGGACGAGTACGGCCGCCGGTCGCAGGAGCGCCTGCGAGAGCTTGGGGTGGACCCGCACCCCGCCTGGCGCCCGGCGCCCACCAGACGCGCGCTGACGCTCGTGGACGACGCGCGCGAGCGGACGATCACCACCTTCGGCGCGCGCCTGGAACCGAAGGGCGCAGAGGTCGAGGAGGTTCTGCCGGGGGACGCGGAGGTCGGCGGCATCTACTTCACGGCCGGAGACGAGGCGGCCCTTCGCGCCAGCCGAGCCGCCGCGCGCGTCCTGGTCGCGAGCCCTCGCGCACGCGCGGCGCTCGGCCACGGCGTGCGCCTCGACGCACTTGTGCTGAGCGGAGAGGATCCGATCGAGCTCGACGAGGTCGCGAACGCGCGGGCGGAAGCCGATCTGCTCGTCCTGACCGAAGGCGAGCGAGGCGGGCGCTACGTCGAGCGCTCAGGGCGCAGCGGAAGATGGACGGCGGTCGCTCCCAGCGCGGCGCCGGTCGACTCCTACGGCTGCGGAGACTCCTTCGCCGCCGGTCTGACCTTCGCCCTCGCCGCGGGGCTGGACCTGGACGCGAGCCTGGCGCTCGCGGCACGCTGCGGAGCCGTCTGCGTGACCGGCAATGGCCCCTACGAGCGTCAGCTCACGGCCCGGGAACTGAAAGGATGAGGCGATGAGCGACCCGGCAGCAACGCAGGCGGCGGCCCCCGGCGGCGGAGACTTCGAGCAGATAGCCACCGATCTGGCCGACGGCGTGCTCACGATCACCCTGAACCGCCCCGAGCGCCTGAACGCGTGGACCGCGACGATGGCAGCCGAGCTGATGGCGGCGTTCGACCGTGCCGACGCCGACGACGCGGTTCGCGCCATCGTGGTCACGGGCGCCGGGCGCGGCTTCTGCGCAGGCGCCGACCTGGGGGCCGGTGGCGAGACCTTCGACCACCGCGCGAGGGGGCAGGCGGAGGCGGTCCCGCGTGACAACGGCGGCCAGTTCACATTGCGGGTGTTCGACTCGACGAAGCCCGTGATCGCCGCCATCAACGGCCCGGCCGTCGGCGTGGGGGCGACGATGACCCTCCCGATGGACATCCGCCTTGCAGCCGAGGACGCGCGCATAGGCTTCGTGTTCACCCGTCGTGGCATCGTCCCGGAGGCGTGCTCCAGCTGGTTCCTGCCGCGCGTCGTGGGCATCAGCCGCGCGATGGAGTGGGTCGCGACCGGCCGGGTGTTCTCTGCCCGGGAGGCGCTGGAGGGGGGTCTCGTGCGAAGCCTGCATCCGGCCGGCGAGCTGCTGGAGGCCGCGCGGGCGATCGGCCGCGAGATCGCCGAGAACACCTCGCCGGTGTCCGTCGCGCTGGCCCGCCGGCTGATGTGGCGGATGCTGGGGGCGGAGCATCCGGTGCTCGCCCACCGGGCCGACTCGCGCGGGATGCTGTCGCGCGGCCGGTCAGCCGACGCGGTGGAGGGAGTCACGTCGTTCCTGGAGAAGCGCCCGGCCCGGTTCCCCGATCGCGTGAGCGAAGGGCTGCCGGAGATCATGCCGGGGTGGGAGGCACCCGGGTTCGAGTAGGCGCGGGCGGCGCCTGCGCTCAGAGTGCCGGCAGCCGCTGGACCAGCGACAGGACCGGGGCGAACAGGTCGCCGCGCGCCCGGACCCGCTCGAGCACCTCGGGCGCTTCGAAGGCGAGCTTCGCCGGGTCGCCGGCCTCGAGTGCCGCTCGGACCTCGTCCCATTCGACGGGCGTGGATGCCGTCGGGCGCTCGTGGGCGCGCAGCGAGTAGACGCAGACAGTCGTCTTGTTGCGGTCGTTCTGGCTCCAGTCGATCAGCACCTTGCCCGTGCGCCTGACCTTCGTCATCCGCGAGACCACCAGGTCGGGTTCGCTGTGCTCGAACATCTCTGCCACAGCCCTCGCGAACGGCTTGGTCTGATCGAATGTCACCTCCGGCGTGTTCAGCGGCACGTAAAGCTGAAGGCCCTTGGACCCGGAGGTCTTGGCGAAGCTCTCGAGCCCCAGGTTCTCGAACATGCCCCGCAGCGCGAGCCCGACGCGGCAGCACTCCACGATCGTTGCGGGGGCTCCCGGGTCGAGGTCGAAGACGAGCGTCGTCGGCCGGTCGATCGCCTCGGCGCGCGCGAGCGGGGTGTGCAGCTCGATCGCGGCGAGGTTCGCCAGCCATATCAGCGTCGCAAGGTCGTCCACCACCGTGTAGTCGATCGGCTTGCGCTCGCTCGGGAGCGTCACCGTTCGCACCCAGTCGGGGGCGTGTGAAGGGGTCTGCTTCTGGAAGAAGGACTTGCCCTCCACGCCGTCCGGCCAGCGCGTGACCGTCAGCGCGCGGTCCTGCAGGTGCGGAAGCATGGCCGGCGCGATCGCCGCGTAGTACTCGATGACCTGGCGCTTGGTGAACCCCACCTTCGGATAGAGCACCTTGTCGAGGTTCGAGAGCTTCAGCTCGTGGCCGCCGACCTCGACGATCGCGCTCTTGGCGGGAGGGGGCGGCACCGAGAAGGCCGCTTCCTCGCTCTCCTCGCCTTCCTGTTCGGCCGCCTCCGGGACCCCGGTGAGGTCCTCGCGGACCACCTCCGAGGGATCCTTGTCCTCGCGAGTCCCCTTGTACGAGGGCTGGCGCAGGTTGCCGCCGCGGGTCCACTCCCTGAACTCGACCTCGGCGACCACACGTGGCTCGACGAACACTGCCTCCCGCGGGGGGCGCTCGCCGAGATCGAACGGGGAGGTCTCGCGCCGCAGGGGGGACAGCAGCTTCGAGAGGCGCTCGAGCTCCTGCTCGGTGAAGCCGGTGCCGACCCGACCGACGTAGCGCAGCCTGCCGTCGGGTTCGTAGACGCCGAGGAGCAGCGCGCCGATGCTCTCCTGGCGTCTGCCCTTGCCGGGCAGCCAGCCTCCGATCACGAACTCCTGGCGGCCGAAGCTCTTGATCTTGATCCAATCCCGCGTGCGGGCGCCGGGCTGGTACGTGGAGGTGAGGCGCTTGGCGACCACCCCCTCGAGGCCCTGCCGGCGGGTGGCCTCGAGCAGCGCTTTTCCTTCGCCCACGACGTGCTCCGGCGTCTGCCAGTGCTCGCCGTTCAGCCGTAGCGACATCAGCCGCTCGCGGCGCTCGAGGTAGGGCAGGTCCATCAGCGAGTGCCCGTCGAGCCACAGCAGGTCGAAGATCACGTAGGTCACAGGCGTGCTGGTGGCAAGGCGTTTCGCCTGCGCCCTGGAGCCCACGTGCATGCGCGGCTGCAGCGCGCCGAAGCTCGGCCGGCCCTCGCTGTCGAAGGCGACGATCTCGCCGTCGAGCACCGCGCTGTGCGAGCTGAGCGCCCGGTTGAGCCGCCCCAGCTCCGGATAGCTGTCGGTGATCTCTTTCAGGTTGCGGCTCTCCAGGCGCAGCTCCCCCGGCTCGGAGTAGCCCATCGCCCGTACCCCGTCCCACTTGATCTCGAACGCCCACCGGCTCTCGTCCGAGGGGATCTCGCCCTGGCGGGCGAGCATCGGCTTGACGTGCGAGGGCATCGGTTCCCGCTCTGGATCGGCCGGGGGATCCATCCGGTGGATCAGCCAGTTCTTCGGGTTCTGGCCCTTGTCGATCGGGAACAGCGCGTAGCGGGCGTCGAGGCGCTCGCCGTGGAGCCAGACCTCGATCTTGCGCGGCTCCCACTTCAGTACGTCGTAGGTGCCGTGATCCCAGATCCTCATCGGCCCGGCGCCGTACTCACCCTTCGGTATCTCGCCTTCGAAATCGAGGTACTCGATCGGGTGGTCCTCCGTGTGCACCGCCAGATGGTTCTCCTTGGGTGCCTCAGGGAGGCCCTTCGGGATCGCGAACGAGGCGAGCACGCCGTCGCGCTCCAGGCGCAGGTCCCAGTGCAGGCTGGTTGCGCTGTGCTCGTGGATCACGAACCGGCCGCCGTCCGTCCGCGCGACCTTCCCGCCTGAGGGCTCCGGCGTCACGGCGAAATCCCGTTTGGCGCTGTACTGCTTCAGCTGGGCGGCGTCCTTGACCTTCTTCCTCCGCGCCGTCCCGGTCGTCCCTGCGGCCGGTTTCGTCCGTGCGGCCGCTTTCGTGCCCGTGGCCGGTTTCGTCCGTGCGGCCGCTTTCGTGCCCGTGGCCGCTTTCGTCCCTGCCGTCCGCTTCGCGCGAGTGGCCTTCTTCGTCCCCTCGACCGCTTTCGTCCCGGCGGCCTTCCTCGTGCCGTCGCCCTGCGTGCCTGCGCGGCGCGCCGGCACCTAGCGCTTCGCGGCCGCCCGCGAAGGTCCGGGTTTCTTCGCGGCCGGTTTTTTCGCCGCCGGTTTTCCGGCGGGTTTCCTGGCGGCCGGTTTCTTGCGTTTCTCGCCGCCGTCGCCGTCGCCGGCCGCACGGACCGCGTCGAGGCTCGCCTTCAGCGCGCTCATCAGGTCGGGGGCCGGCGCCGCCACCTCCTCGGCCGGAGGCTGCACCGCGATCTCCTTGCCTTCGGCCTTGCGCTCGATCAGGGAGAGCACCTCCGCACGGTAAGTGTCGCGGAACTTGTCCGGTTCGAAGTCGGCGGCCAGCGACTCGATCAGCTGCTCGGCGATCTCGAGCTCGCGCTTGGTCGTTTTGACGTCTGCGGCCTCTTTGATCTCGTCGAGACGATCGGGCGGCAGCACTTCGTCGGGGAAGAGCATCGTCGCCATTCCCAGGGCGATGCCCATGGGGCGGACCGCCACGAGCTGTTCCTTGGATCGGATGACGACCCGCGCGATGGCCACCCTGCCCGTCTCCTCCATCGCCTCCAGCAGCAGCCTGTAGGGCTTCGCGCCCCCCGGACCTGGTGCGAGGTAGTACGGGTGGTCGTAGTAGATCGGGTCGATCTGCGACAGCTCGACGAACTCCTCGATCTCGATCGTCTTGGTTTTCCTGGGCTCGAGCGCGTCGAGCTCGGCCGGCTCGATCCTCACGTAGCGGTCGGGCGCGATCTCGTAGCCTTTGACGATCTCCTGGTAGGGGACCTCTTCGTCGGTCTGTGGATCGACGCGCTTCTGCGCCACACGGATGCCGGTCTTGCCGGACAGCTGGTGGAAGCGCACGGTCTTGCGGTCCACCGCGCTGTAGAGCTTGACGGGCACGGTGACCAGCCCGAAGCTGATAGCGCCGGTCCAGATCGCACGGGGCATGCCCTCAGTAGTACCACCTCGCGGGATTGCTAACCAGCTCTGCAAAGCGCCTCGCGACGCGCCGCGGAAAGTGCGGGCGGCTCAGCGGGCGGACGCTGCCGCGGTGCTGCTCTCCCGCAGCGCGGGCAGCACGTGCTCTCCGTAGACGCTGATCGTGCCCATCGGGTCGGCCTGCCCGATGAGCTGCGTCACGATCACGTCGGGGCCGAGCTCCTGGAGGCCGCGCAGGCGAGCGATGTGCTCCTCGATGTCGGCGCTCACGATGAAGCCCTCGTGCGCGAACTGCTCGTCGCTCATCCGCTCGTCAGCCAGGCGCTGCATCTGCGCCGGATCGTGGACGTCCTCGCTGTAGACCTCGGGCAGCTGGGTGGGCTTCCAGCGCCTCGCGCCTGCTTGCACCTGCTCCTGTGAGGCCGCCCATGCGATGGCGCTCTGCAGGATGATCGTCCCGGGCTCGCGGCCGAGCTCACCGCACGCGGTGCGATATGCCTCGATCACGCCGGGCGCCTGCTCAGGGTCTCCGAGCGTCCAGAGGCCGTCGCCATGTCTCGCAGCGATCCGGGCGGCGCGGGGCCCGAACGCGGAGACGTAGAGCTTCGGCCGCGTGGTGGCACGGGTGTAGAGCCTGGCCTCCCGCAGCTGGAACCAGCCGCCGTCCATCGTCACGGTCTCGCCGTCCCACAGGCGCGTGATCGCCTCCAGGCCGCGATCGAAGCGCTCGAGCATCGCGGATGGCTCCGGCCAGTCGAGGCCGAGCGGCACTTCGTTGAGCGCCTCGCCGGAGCCCGCCCCGAGGAACGCCCGGCCGCGGTGGAGCTCCTCGAGGGTCATGAACGCCTGAGCGATCACCGCCGGGTGGTAGCGATGGATCACCGGCGTCACCGCCGTGCCGAGCGGCCCCCGCGATCCCTGCCCGACGGCGCCGAGCCAGACCCACGCGTGGCCGGACTGCCCGTCCGGGAACCAGGGCGCGAAGTGGTCCGAGCACCCGATCCCTTCGAACCCGGCCCGCTCTGCCGCACGCGCCTGCTCGAGCAGGACGGACGGCGGGAACTCCTCGTGCGAGGCCGAGAACCAGATGGCTTGGGTCATGGTCGATTGCTACCCGTCGCCGGGCAGCCCAGTCACCGCTGCCGGGAGGCTCGGTCGCTGTCGGGTAGCCGCGCACGGGATGCCCGCCGCAACCCGGACTGGCCAGTCAGCCAGTACCATCGTGTGGGCATCCACCGGGGCGACGAGGAGGTCTTCATGGCAACTGTCGGGCGTGACATCGCAGGCGTCGAACTCACCGACCGAGAGCACTGGGAGAACGGCCCGCCACTGGAGGTCTTCAAGGAGATGCGCAGCGGCTGTCCGGTGCACTGGACCGAGAGCTTCGAAGAGTTCCCGGAGGAGGCCGGCTTCTGGTCGGTGACGACTGCTGACGACGTGCACACCGTCAGCCGCGACTGGCGGACCTACTCCTCCGAAGCGGGTGGCGTCGTGGTGGCCGCGGCCGGCTTCCCAATCGAGCTGGCGCGCGCGATGTTCATCGGCATGGACCCCCCCAAGCACGATCGCCTGAAGGCGCTCTTCCAGGCGGGCTTCACGCCCAAGCGGATCGCCGATCACGAGGGCGCCATTCGCGAGATCGTCACGCGGGTGCTGGACCGGCTCGAGGGCCGCGAGCAGTGCGACCTCGTCAACGACGTGGCCCAGCCGGCCGTCTCGCGGGTGATCGGCAGCTTCATGGGGATCCCGGAGGAGGACGACGCGATCTGGGCGAGACTCATGAACTCGACGCTGGGCGCCGCCGACCCCGAGCTGAACCCGGCCGGGTTCGAGGGCGCCGTCGAGAAAGACGTTCCCGAGATCTTCGAGCGCTGCCGCAAGCTGATCGCCGCTCGCCTGGAGAACCCTACGGACGATCTCACGACCGTCCTGGTGAACGCCGAAGTCGACGGTCAGAAACTCGAGGAGCACGAGATCGTGATGGGCTTCTTCCTGCTGGTCGCCGCCGGGAACGACAGCACCAAGGCCACCTACTGCAGCGGCATGCGCGCTCTGATGGAAGACCGCGAGCAGCTGCAGCTGCTGCTCGACGACCCGACCCTGATACCGGACGCCGTCGAGGAGTCGCTCCGGATGTTCCCCGCGTTCGCGCACTTCCGCCGCACGGCGACGTGCGACACCGAGCTGCACGGGCAGAAGATCAAGGCAGGCGACAAGGTCGTGATGTGGTACGTCTCATCCAACCGCGACGAGAGCCGCTACGAGGAGCCTGACCGCTTCGATCTGCGGCGCAAGGCGGAGCACCAGGCCTTCGGCGCGGGGGGCCGGCACTTCTGCCTCGGCACGGCGCTCGCCCGCCTGGAGCTCAAGGTGCTGCTCGAGGAGACGCTTGCCCGCTACCCGAGAATCGAGATCGCCGGCGCCCCGCGACCGGCGGAATCGCTCTTCCTGAACCAGCTCAAGACGCTCCCGGTGCGCCTCGCTCCCTGATCCGCGCCGCAGGGCCGACCGCGCTCAGACCTGCACGATCACCTTGCCCGTGTTGCCGCCCGTGAACAGCAGGTTCAGGGCCTCTGGCGCACGCTCCAGCCCCTCGACGAGGTGCTCGGAGGACTTGATCTGGCCCGAGGCCAGCCAGCCCGCCATCTCGGCCTGAGCCTCCGGGAAGCGCTCCAGGTAGTCCAGGATGAGGAAGCCCTCCATGCGCCCGCGCCTGATGATCAGGCTCCGGTAGTTCGCCGGCCCCGCGAGCGCCCCGCGGTCGTTGTAGCTGGCGATCGCACCGCAGAGCACGACGCGCCCGCGCATCGCGAGCTGCCCGAGGCAGGCGTCGAGGATCTCGCCTCCGACGTTGTCGAAGTAGAGGTCGATCCCGTCGGGGGCCAGCTCACGCAGCCGAGCCGCGACATCCTCGCCCTTGTAGTCGATCGTCGCGTCGAAGCCGAGCTCCCCCGCGATCCAGTCGCACTTCGTAGCGCCGCCGGCGATCCCGATGACGCGCCCTGCGCCCTTGATCTTCGCGATCTGGCCGACGGTGGAACCGGTGGCACCGGCCGCTCCCGAGACGACCACGACGTCGCCCTCCTTCAGGCGGCCCACGTCCAGCAGCCCGAAGTAGGCCGTCATCCCTGTGATCCCGAAGAGGCCGAGCGCCAGCGTCGGCGGAACGCCCTCCGGCACGGTCTGCATCGATCGCTCCGCCTCGTCGGCGATCACGTAGTCCTGCCAGCCGGTCATCCCGAACAGCAGGTCGCCCGGGGCGTAGCGCTCGCTGTTGCTGCTCACCACCTCCGCGATGCCCCCACCGCGCACCACCTCGTCGATCCCGATCGGCGGCAGGTAGCCGGGGGCGTCATCCATCCAGGTCCTGATCGTGGGATCGATCGACAGGTAGCGCACCCTTGCGAGCGCCTCGCCGGGGCCGGGCTCCGGGACGTCCGTCTCCTCGAGGCGCACCGTCGCCCCGTCCACCATCCCCGACGGACGCTCGGCCAGGACAAGCCGTCGATTGCGATCGCTCATCTGATGTCCCCTCCGGCCCCCGGCAGGCGGCCCTCGATTGCACGCGCCGGACGGCGCGCTGATGATCTTACGGGCGCACGCGTCATCTATGGTCCTCGTCGTGCCCGAGCGGGGAGAGCACATGGAGGTGGCGGCGGCGGACGGCGGCGGCCTGCGCGCTGAGCTGTTCCTGCCGACTGGTGATGGCCCGCACCCGGGCGTCGTGGTGCTCCACGAGTCGTTCGGCCTTAACGACGACATCCGGCGCATAGCCGCGCGTTTCGCAGGAGCCGGCTACGCCGCACTGGCACCGGACCTCTACTCGCACGGAACCCGGATCGTCTGCCTCACCCGCGTTCTGGTGGACATGCTCGACGGCGCCACCGCACGCGAGGTCGCCGACATCCACGCGACACGCGACGCGCTCGCCGGACGCGTCGACGTGGATGCGGGGCGCATCGCCGTCGCCGGGTTCTGCCAGGGCGGTGGCTTCGCGCTGGTCGCCGGCGCCCAGCCCGGCTTCTCCGCCGCGGCGGTCAACTACGGCATGGTTCCGTCCGAGCGCTCCGCGCTGGACGGCCTGTGTCCCGTCGTCGCCAGCTACGGCGCCAAGGACCAGGTCGTGGGGCGCCGCATGGCCGAGCGCCTCGAGCGCCACCTGGCCGCGCTCGGCGTGCCCCACGACGTCAAGACATACGAGCAGGCGGGACATTCGTTCTTCTCTCGCGTGGACGGCTGGCAGGGCTGGCTCGCCCGGGTGCCCACGCCGATGGCCGTCGGCTACAACGAGGAGGCCGCCGAGGACGGTTGGCGGCGGATGCTGGCCTTCTTCGAGGAGCACGTGCGCCCTCACGCGAAGTAGAAGACCAGACCGAGCAGCACGTAGACCGAGATCAGCTGGGCGCCCTCGAACCAGGTCGACTCCCCGTCTGAGGTGAGGGTCACCGTGATCAGCGCGGTCAGCAGCAGAGCGGCGATCTCGTAGCCGTTGAAGACGAGGGCCATCGGGGCCGGCCCGACGACGAAGGACAGTAGGACCAGGACCGGCGCGACGAACAGCCCGATCTGTGCGCTCGACCCGATCGCGATGTTCACAGCCAGGTCCATCTTGTCCTTCGTCGCGGCGACCACCGCGACCCAGTGCTCCGCGGCATTGCCCACTATGGCGACGACGAACACGCCGATGAAGAACTGGGAAAGGCCGATGTCGTGGCTCGCCCGCTCGATCGAGCCCACGAGCGTGTTGCTCGCCAGCGCGACCAGCCCAGCGGCGCCCAGGAGGGTGAGGACCGAGCGTCGCACCGGCCAGGCCGACGGACCAGCTGCCTGCGGCTCCGGCGCGAACACGTCGCGATGTGTCCTCAGCGAGAACAGCAGACCGGCGAGGTAGGTGGCGATCAGGACCAGCGAGACTCCGACCGAGAGATGCTCGAGTTCGTGCCCGAAGGAGGTCCGGATGGTGGCCACTCCCGGAAGGGCGCCGCCGTGGATGATGCGAAAGACCGCCGGAAGGATCAGCGCGGCAACCGTGACAACCAGCATCCCCGACTGGGTCTGGGCAGCTGTGCGACTGAACGTCTGACGTACCCGCCGCCAGCCTCCCGCCAGCATCGCCGCGCCCAGGACGAGCAGCGCGTTCCCGATCACCGAGCCCACGAGTGAGGCCTTCACTACCTCCTGCAGGCCGTTTGCGAGGGCGAACAACGCGATGATCAGCTCCGGCGTGTTGCCGAAGGTGACGTTCAGCAAGCCCGCCACGCCCGGACCCGAGCGCTCGGCGAGCTGCTCGGTGGCATCGCTCATGAGCGCCGCCGCGGGGACCACTCCGAGCGCCGACGCGAAGAACACCACCGGCGGTGAGATGTCGGCGAGTTCGAGCGCCAGCGCCGCGGGGACGAAGACGCCCAGGTAGTACACCCGTCGCATCGCGGCAGCCTAAGGGCCGGAGCCGGGCCGGGCTCGGCGAGGCCGCTCGGCGCCGGGGATGCCGGCGTTCTTCGCGCAGGGGGGCGTGTCGAGCTAGGCGACGCCCTTGTTCTGGAGCGCCTTGATGGCGTCGAGGACGTCCGTGAGACCACCCTGCGTCTTGGTGTCGAGGCGGTCGAGGATGATCTGGGTGTCTTCGAACTCTTTCAGCGAGCGGGCATCCGACGCCGCCGACTGGACCCGCTGGCCCACCAGGATGATGCTGAGCAGGACGAGCTGAAGGAACGTCTGCGCGACCCAGGAGACGACCAGGATCAGCCCCGCGTTGTTGAAGAAGTGCGGCACGTCGCCACCTTGGAGCACGCCGGCTTCGATCAGGATCTTCGGCAGGCTCACCAACGCGATCAGCGCGAACAGGTAGGCGCAGGCCATCGTCCCGACGCCCTGGGTGATGATCAGGGCTACCTTCGCGTTGAAGCCCTCCGCCTCGCTCACGGCACGTTTGATCTCTTTCGGGTTCAACCGCACCACGTCGGCGAAGTGGCTGCGCGTCCTCAGTGCTCGCATGGCCGCCGGAGCCGTGCCGGCTGCCGGGGCGCCCGCTCGAGTCGCGTTCATTCCAGTACCGCCTTTCCTAACGGGCTGCCTATCGCCCTGTTGACCTCACCTCACGTCCGCGTCCGGCCGGGTCAGCTCCTCCAGCAGCAGCACGAAGGAGCCATAGGGCCTGCCGGTCACCTGCGCCAGGCCTATCTCGCAGGTGCGGTTGCTGCACAGGCATGCGTCGAACCCGTGGCCGTCGAGCTCCGCCCGGACAGGGCCGAGCGCCGCCAGCGGAAGCTCGGGGTGCAGCAGGCCGCGGTCGCCCGCCATGCCGCAGCAGCCGCCGGCCGCAGGCACCCGGACCTCCTCGGCGAGTGCGGCGGCGATCGCGGCGAGCTTCTCCCGCAGCCCGAGGTGAGCCGCCGAGCAGGGAGGATGGAGCGCCACCGCGCCGACCCTGCGCCCGGGCGTGAGCGCCGGCAGCACCGAGTCGTGGACCCACTCGATCGAGTCGAGGATCCGCACCTTCCCCAGGCGCTCGCGGGTCCCCTCGTCGAGCCGGGGGGCGACGTCGCCGAGCAGCCCAAGCGTGCACGAGGTGGCATCCACGACGAGCGGCAGCTCGCCCTCCGCAGTCCAGCGGAGCACCGCCGCGGCGATCCTCCGCGCCATCAGCTCGTGCCCGCGCACGTAGCCCTTGGAGCTCCACGGCGTGGCGCAGCAGGTGCCTGCGACGTCGTCCGGGATCCACAGCGGCAGTCCCGCGCGCGCCGACACGGCGACGAGCGACTGCGGCAGCGAGGGGCCATCGGCGCCGCCGCGCGGGTTGCCGAAGATGCGGTTGACGCACGCCGGGAAGTAGACCGCGGCGGCACCCTCGCGAGACGTGCGCGGGAGCTTCGCGGCGGCCGGCGCCGGCAGCGCGTCGCTCCATGCGGGCAGCAGCTCATGGTCGAGCGCCCGGCGCGCCAGCGACGTCGCCGCGCGCATGCGCGCGTCCCCCACCCTGCGGCCGGTGCGAAGCGCAGCCCGCGCCGCCCGTTCGACCGCCGCCCAGCGACGTGCCAGCTCGAGGCCTGCCCGCTCGGCGCGCTCTCCGTGCCGGCGGGCGCGGAGGCCCTTGATCAGCTCCCCCGTGTCGATCCCGACCGGACACGCCAGCGCGCAGCTCCCGTCGGCCGCGCACGTCTCGATCCCGTCGTACTCGAACTGCTCGAGCAGCGCCGTGAGCACCGGCGAGCCGGGTGGCTGGCGGGCCATCTCACGCCTCAGCACGATCCGCTGGCGGGGGGTCGTGGTCACGTCGCGGCTCGGGCACACGGGCTCGCAGAAGCCGCACTCGATGCACTGGGTGGCGGACGCCTCGATCGGCGGCGTCGACTTCAGGTTGCGCAGGTGCACACCAGGGTCGCGGGTGAGGACGACGCCCGGGGCGAGGATGCCGTCCGGGTCCGCCAGCTGCTTGACGCGCCACATCAGCTCGGTGGCCTTCGCGCCCCACTCGCGCTCGACGTAGGGGGCCATGTTGACGCCCGTGCCGTGCTCGGCCTTCAGCGAGCCGTCGTAGGTCCCGACGATCAGCTCGACCAGATCGCGCATGAACGCCTCGTAGCGGTCGAGGTCGGCCTGCTCGCCGAAGTCGGGGGTCAGCAGGAAGTGCAGGTTGCCCGCCGAGGCGTGGCCGGCCACGCCCTGCAGGAAGCCGTGCTCGCCGAGCAGGCGCTGCAGGTCCTTGGCGGCCTCCCCGACGCGGGCCGGCGGTACGCAGACGTCCTCGATGATCAGCGAGACGCCCGGCGCCCGCATCGCCGCGAGCAGGCCCTGCATCCCCTCGCGCACCCGCCACAGCATCTCGACCTCCTCCCGCTCGCGCGTGAAGCTGGGCGGGTCGAGCGGCCCGTGCGAGGCGAGGATCTCGCTCGCGGCCGCCTCGGGCGCGTCGAGCTCGGCGTCCGCTTCGGCACGGAACTCGACGAGCAGCGCCGCCGACTCGGGCGGCAGCTCCTTCCAGCGCTCGGGAGTGCCGGGCATGTTCCAGGCGGCCGCGATCAGCGTCGGGGCGACCATCAGCTCGGTCGCCGTGGCGCCGGCGGCGACGAGCGGCTGCACCGCCCCGACGGCCGCGTCGATGTCCTCGAAGAAGGTCAGCGCGAGCGTCGTGTGCCGTCCCAGCGGGACGGTGTCGAACACAGCCTCGGCGACGAACGCCAGCGTGCCCTCCGAGCCGACGATCAGCCGTCGGAAGATCTCAAGCGGCGTGTCCGCGTCGAGGAACGCGCAGAGCCGGTATCCGGTCGTGTTCTTGATCTCGAACTTGCGGGCCACCCGCTCGGCGAGCTCCCGGTCGGAGCGCAGCTCGTCGCGGATCTGCTCGAGCCCTCGGGCGAGCTCCGGCGCCGCGGCGGCGAACCGCTCCTCCGCGTCCTCGGCGGCCGTGTCGATCACCGCGCCGCCGGGCAGCACGAATGTGAGCGAGCGCAGCGTGCGATAGGAGTCGGCGACCACGCCGCAGCGCATCCCGCCGGAGTTGTTGGCGATCACGCCGCCGACACAGGCGATGTCGGTGCTCGCCGGGTCCGGTCCGAGCCTGCGCCCATGGCGTGCGAGGCGCCGGTTGACCTGACCGAGCACGGCGCCCGGCCCCACCCGAACCTGCGCTCCGCCGTTCTCGATCCGCACGCGCTGCCAGTGGCGCCTGACGTCGAGAAGGATCCCATCGGTCTGGGACTGTCCGTTCAGGCTCGTACCGCCTGCCCGGAAGACGATCGGCGTCCGCGTGCGCCTGGCGACGGAGAGCAGCCTCACCACCTCCTCCACCCCGCTCGGGATCGCCACCGCGGAGGGGATCGAGCGGTAGGGGCTCGCGTCCGAGGCGTAGCGCACGAGGTCGCTCGCGCGCGCGGCCACGCGCTCGCGACCGATCGCCGCCTCGAGCTCCCGCAGGAGCGCCGGTGGCGTGCCGCCGGCGACCCATTCCGGCGCGCGGTCGGGCGCCGGCGCCGCCTGCTCCGGAGCGATTCGACTGAGGTCGGCTCCGAGCGTCGACACCTTCACTCGAGCCACATGCCGCTCGCCACGGGCACCTGCACCAGCCGCGGGCCGTCCTGCACCGCGATCGCCGAGCGCAGCGCCTCGGTCAGCTCATCGCGCTCGTTCACCTCCACGGCCGGGACGCCATAGGCCTCGGCCACCGAGGCGACGTCGAGCCCGATCAGGTCCAGCCCCGGAGCTCCCGTCGCCTGCTCCAGCTCGGCGAACCACTTGAGGATCATGTACTCCTCGTTGCGCAGCACGAGGAACGTGACCGGGATCCTGTAGGTGGCGGCTGTCCACAGCGCCGTGATCCCGTACTGGGCGGAGCCCTCGCCGAGCACGCAAACGACCGGACGCTCCGGCTGCGCCAGCGCCACCCCCAGGGACGCTGAGATGCCGAAGCCGAGGCCGCCGCTCGCGCTGAAGTAGTAGCTGCCGGCGCGCGACAGGCGCAGGCGGTTGCGCAGCGCGATGGTGCTCGACGGCGTCTCGACGACGGCGATCCCGTCCTCGGGCCAGACGTCGGCCAGCGCCGCCATCGCGGCCGAGCCGCTCATCGGCTCCGCCTCGGCGGGCTCGCCGGGCAGCGGGCGCTGCTCCGGGGCCGCGCGCTCGGAGGGGCCGAGCAGCTCGAAGAGCCGGTCGAGCGCGAGCGCCACATCCCCCACTATCGCCCTACCCATCGGCGCGCGGGCCGCCTCACCGGGGTCGTTGGTGATCTGGACGAGGGTGGTGCCCTCCGGCAGGAACGGACCGGGTATGTACGGGTAGTACGGGAACACCGACGACCCCACGACCAGCACCAGGTCGTGACCGCTCAGCGTCTCGGAGAGCGGGCCGATCGCGGGCGGGAGGATGCCCTGGAAGCTCGCATGATCCTCGGGGAAGCCGAGGCGCCCGCCGCCGGTCGCCGGAGTCGCCCACACCGGCAGGCGCTGCAGCTCGGCAAGCGCGACGGCTGCCTCCCACGCGCCGCTCGCGTCGATGTCCGGGCCCGCCACCAGCATGGGGTTGCGCGCCTCGTTCAGCAGTTGCGCGAGCTCTTCCAGGGCGAGCGGGTCCGGCATCGCGCGACCCGTGACAGCGCGCGCGAGCGCGCTCCTTTCAATGTTCTCATCGGCCTCGAGATCCCAGTCGTCCATCGGGATCGACACGAAGGCCGGGCCTCGCGGCGGCAGCGAGGCATGGTGGATCGCGCGAGCGATCGCCTGGGGTACGTCCACCGCGCGCGGGGGCTCGTGGCTCCACTTCACATACGGCTGCGGTCCGAGTACGGCTTCGCGGTTGGTGAGGTTGGCCTCCATCGTGATCTGGGCCCGCACCTGCTGGCCGGCGGTGATCAGCAGCGGGGACTTGTTCGCCTGCGCGTTGAAGATGCCGCCCACCGCGTTGCCGACGCCCGGCGCCGTGTGCAGGTTCACGTGTGCCGGGCGCCCGCTGGCCTGGGCGAAGCCGTCCGCCATCCCCACCACCACCAGCTCCTGCAGGCCGAGCACGTAGGAGAAGTCCTCGGGGAAGTCCTTCAGCATCGGCAGCTCGGTCGAGCCGGGATTGCCGAAGATCCTCGTCATCCCATGGGCGCGCAGCAACTCGAACGTCGATTCGCGGACTGAGGTCATCGGGCGGCTCGATCCTTTCGGCGGGGTGCTTGCAGCGCCACGCTATTGCAATTGCGCTTCGCGAAGATTCGATCCGGGTAGAGCCTCCGACATCCGCGCGCGAGCGGCAACGATCGCGGCGGACCCGCTAACAGGATCTTCACGGGCGGGGGGCGCGGCGAGGGAACAGACATGGCGCCGAGCCGGCCTGACGGCTGCCGACCGGGGGAACGTTGACAGACCATCGAAGTCATCCACCTGCGCACCACATGACCCGTCGCGCGCTGCTGCGCCGCGGGACCTCGCTCGGCGCGGCGATGGCCGGCATGTCGAGCGGCGGAGCGCTGCTGAAGGCCGCGGCGGCCGCCGGCGCGATCGTGCGCAGTCCCGACAGCCTGCCGGACCCGAGGCGCCCGGCCGGCACGCCGACCGAAGCGCTGCCGTTCGATCACGTGGTCGTGGTGATGATGGAGAACCACTCCTTCGACAACCTGCTCGGCGCACTGGCGCGCTCGGGTCAGCCGAAGGCCCAGGGGCTGAGGTTCAACGCGAGGGGCGTGGCGCTGAACGCCAACCCCGGTCCGGAAGGCAGCGTCCCCTCGTTCCCCTTCGCGTCGACCGCGCAGGGCCCGCACGTCTCGCAGAGCTGGAACGCCACGCACCAGCAGATCGACGGCGGGAGGATGGACGGCTTCGTCCGCTCGGTCGAAGATGTGCAGCCGATGGCCTACTGGACGCGGGACGTCCTGCCGTTCGCCTACTCGCTCGCGAGCACCTTCTGCCTCGCCAACCGCTGGTTCGGCTCGGCCCCCTGCCAGACCTACCCCAATCGCCGCTTCCTCATGGCCGGCACGGCCTACGGCAACATCTCCACGGATACGGAAAGCCTCAACGACCCGCCGCCGCCCAACGGCACGATCTGGGACCGGCTGCACCACTACGGGATCAGCTGGCGCAACTACTTCACCGACCTGCCGTCGGTGGGCATCATCGGGTCCACCGTCGAGAAGTACCCGGGCAACCTGGCGCCGATCGCGCAGTTCTTCGGCGACTGCGCCACCGGAAGCCTGCCGGCCGTGAGCATCGTGGACCCCGAGTTCGGCGTGGCCGGCGAGGTGGGCGGCCCCCTGTCGCGGCTGCCGGCGCTCCGGGCGCTCGGCGAAAAGGCGAGCGCGACCGGCGGCTCTGAGGAGAACCCGCAGGACATGTCCTACGGCGAGTACTGGGCGTCGCAGGCGGTGAAAGCCGTGCTGTCCTCGCCGGCGTGGCCGCGGACTCTGCTGATCTACACCTACGACGAGCACGGTGGCTACTACGACCACGTGCCGCCCCCGGTCGCGATCGCACCGGACTCGATCCCCCCGGCGCTCGGCCCGCACGACGTCCCGGGCGGCTACGACGTCTACGGCCCCCGCGTGCCGGCGGTCGTCGTCTCGCCCTACTCCAAGCCCAACGCCGTCACCAACGTCGTGCACGACCACACGTCCTTCCTCGCCACGATCGAGGCGAAGTGGAACCTGCCGGCCCTCACCTACCGCGACGCGAACGCGAAGACCGTCAAGGACTTCCTCGACCTCGAACAGGCGGCCTTCATGCAGCCCCCGGCGATCGCCGAACCGCCGGCCCCCGTGGCCGCGGCCACCACCACCTGACACAGGGAGAACGATGCGACAGATCCCCGAGCACGCATGCCGAACCACGATCGCCGGTCGCCGGCTCGCCGCGCCGGTGCGTGCGCTCTGTGCGGTCGCGCTCACCGTCTGCTGCGTGATGGCGGTGGCGCCCTCTTCCTCACAGGCGGCGACGCGGCTGCCCAAGGTGCGCCACGTCTGGGTGATCGTGCTCGAGAACCAGGGCTACGCGGCCACGTTCGGCAACCCCGCCGCCGACCCCTACCTCGCCCAGGTGCTGCCCTCCCAGGGGGCGCTTCTCGAAAGCTACTACGCCACCGGCCACGCGAGCAACGACAACTACATCTCGCTCGTCTCGGGACAGCCGCCCAACGCGCAGAACCAGGCCGACTGCCCCAACTTCGACGACTTCACCGGCGCGGTCATGCTCTCGAACGGCGTCGAGACCGGGACCGGCTGCGTATACCCGAAGGAAGTCGCCAACATCGGCAACCAGCTCAGCGCGAGGAAACTGACCTGGAAGGCATACCAGGAGGACATGGGCAACGACCCCAACCGTGAGGCCGCCGCCTGCGGGCATCCTGCGCTGAACAGCACCGACGAAACCCAGAAGGCCGAGACCGGCGACGGCTACGCGACGCGCCACGACCCGTTCGTCTACTTCCACTCGGTCATCGACGAAATCAGCTACTGCGACAAGCACGTCGTCGCGCTCGGCTCACCGACCGGCGCAATGCCCGCCGCCGCCCTGCGTGGCGAGACCGGCCTCGCCACCGACCTGACCTCGCTGTCGAAAACGCCGCGCTTCTCGTTCGTCACCCCCAACCTCTGCAACGACGGGCACGACTACCCCTGCACCAACCAGCCGAGCGGCGCCTCTGCGCTGGCGGACATCGACAGCTTCCTCGAAACATGGGTGCCGAAGATCACGAGCTCGCAGGCCTACCGCGAAAACGGCCTGCTGGAGATCGTCTTCGACGAGGCCTCCAACTCCGAAACCGAAGCGTGCTGCGGAGAGCAGCCCGGTCCGGGTTCTCCCGCTCCCGGGATCAGCGGACCCGGAGGCGGCAGGGTCGGCGCGGTCCTGCTCTCGCCGTTCATCAAACCGGGCACCGTCAGCACGACCTCCTACAACCACTACTCCTCGCTCGCGAGCTGGGAGTCGCTGCTGGGGCTGCCTCGGCTGGCCTACGCGGCAACGGTGCCGAGCACCTTCGGCTCGGACGTGTTCACCGCCTCGGGATAGGTCACTCAGGCGGCCACGCCCTGCGCGTGCAACGACGCGTCCAGCGCCGGCTCGAGCAGGGAGTGGACGGCTTCGGCCGCGTGGCGCTCGTCGCTGAGGATGCGTGAGGCGAGGAGCGCCGTCTCGCCGTCCGCGGCGTGGTCAGCCACCCGCCGCAGCAGCTCGTAGGAGGCGATCTCCAGATACTCGAAGGCGTATGCGAAGGCGGCCAGCTTGGCCGGCGTGTCGGGCTGCGCGCGGAAGAACGCGCTCCAGTTGAGTGCGCCGAGGCTCAGCACCGCATCCTTGAGTCGCGACGGGCTCGCGCCGAGCGCCTCGAGGCGAGCAGCCACGACCTGCTCGTGCTGTTCGGTCTCGGTGCGGTGCTGCTCGTACGCGGACGCGAGCGCCGGGGTGCCCGCGAGCTCGCGTGCCTTCTCGAGCAGCCTCAGCGACTGCGCCTCGATCGCGTGGGCGTCCGCCAGGTACTTCACCAGCTGCTCGTCCAGGTCCTCGCGCCCCAGCTCGCGCAGCGAGGCCTCGGCGGCGCGGTCGAAAAGGCTCTCCAGCCGCTCCGCCATCGCGCGCTCCTGGGCGCCGATGCGGCGCGCCATCTCAGCCGCCCGGTCGTCGTCGGCGCGCTCGGCGACCAGCTCCAGCAGCTCGTAGCCGGCGAGCTCCATGTGCTCGTAAGAGAAGGCGTGGGCGACCAGCTTCCCGGTCGTGTCCGGCTGGGAGCGCGCGAAGGCCACGAAGCCCTTGCCCGTCAGGAAGCCGACGAGGTCCTTGACCCTGGCCGGAGCCGCTCCGCGGGCCTGCAGGCTCTCTCGGACCATGCGCTCGTGGTCCTCGGTCTCGTGCAGGTGGGCGGAGAACGCCGCCGCGATCTCCGGGTCGCGCGAGATCCTGGGGGCCGCCTGCATCTGGGCGAGCGCCTGCTCCTCGATCGAGTGTGCGTCGGTCAGGTACTTGGTGAGCTGCTCTGGGATGTTCTGCGGGGTCATCGGTCGCTGCCTCTCGGGCTACATCGGAAATCACCCGAATGGGCGATTTGTAAACACCGGATGACACTCACTTGGCTTGACAGCTTTCACCACTCGAAATACTGTTCACGGCGCGCGGCGAGGGGTCGCACACGGCAGCATTTTCCATAAACCTGGTTTTACCTGAAAAGGGCCGCCCGAGAAGCTGGCCATTTACAGGAACAAACCGACCCTTACCTGAAGCCGGCGCTCCCGGGGCCGCCTTCGCGAAAGGAGCACTGGGATGCAAGTCAAGACCCTCGCTGCGACGGCGGTCGTCGCCGGACTGCTCGCCGGCGGCGCGGAGGGCGCCCAGGCAGCGACCCTCCCGGTGCGCGTGATCTCGGATCGGGCGGACCTGATCTCCGGCGGCGAAGCGCTCGTCTCCGTCACGCTGCCGCGGAGCGTGGCGCCCTCGGCCGTGAAGGTGTCACTCAACGGCGGCGATGTGACCGGCGAGTTCGCGCTTCGGCCCAACGGCAGCTACGAGGGCCTCGTGACGCCACTGCACGTTGGAGAAAACCAGGTGGTGGCCGAAGCGCCCGGTGGGCTCGTCGGCCAGACCACGATCACCGACCACGCGATCGGGGGACCGGTGCTCGCCGGTCCGCAGGTGCAGCCCTGGGTGTGCAGGAACCCCGGTGCCACAGACTCCCAGTGCGACGCCCCCACTACGTACACCTATGAGTACAAATCGTCGATCACCGGGGCGCTCTCGACGTATGACCCGAGCAACCCGCCGCCGGACGTCGCCACCACGACCACCGACAACGGCCAGACGGTCCCGTTCATCATCCGGATCGAGACCGGCTACCAGGACCGGGACCAGTACCAGATAGGCGTGCTCTTCCAGCCGGGGATGCCATGGGATGCGTGGGCGCCGCAGCCGCAGTTCAACCACAAGCTGCTCGTCACCCACGGAGCGAGCTGCGGGATCGAACACCAGTCCGGGACGGCACCGAGCGTGACCAGCGACACGGTGGGCGTTCCGGGTGTGAATGCCTCGACCGACAGCCCGACCACGGCTCTGGGCCTCGGCTTCGCGGTGATGTCCACCGCGCTGGACAACGCAGGGCACAACTGCAACCTCGCCACGGAGGCCGAGTCGCTGATCATCGCCAAGGAGCACCTGGTCGACCACTACGGCACGCTGCGCTACACGATCGGGACCGGGTGCTCGGGCGGCTCGCTGGTCCAGCAGCAGGTGGCGAACGCCTACCCCGGCATCTACCAGGGCATCCTCCCGCAGTGCAGCTTCCAGGACTCCTGGTCGAACGCCGAGGAGATCTCCGACTACCACCAGACACGCAAATACTTCGAGCACCCCGAACAGTGGGGGACCGGGGTCGTGTGGAGCTACGACCAGATCGCGGCCGTGGAGGGCCATCCCAACTACGGCAACCCGATCATCTTCGACACGGTCTACTGGGAAGAACTCGCCAACCCGACGAAAACCTGTCCGGGCGTCGGAAGCGGGGAAGCGTACAACCCGGCCACCAACCCCGGCGGCGTCAGGTGCACGCTCGCCGACTACATGATCAACGTCTTCGGCCAGCGTCCGGAAAAGGCCTGGGGACCGGTTGAGAGGCAGCTGGGGCACGGCTTCGCGGGCCGTCCGGTCGGGAACGTGGGTGTCCAGTACGGGCTGCATGCCCTTCAGGAAGGCATCATCACCCCGGCCCAGTTCGTCGACCTGAACGCCAAGGTGGGCGGCGCCGACATCGACCTCAACCCCACCAAAGAACGCATCCGGGCCGATGAACCGGCGCTGAAGTACGCCTATCTCTCGGGCTCGGTCAACGAGGCCAACAACCTCGTCGGAGTGCCGATCATCGACCTGCGCGGGCCCGATCCGGGGGCCTTCCACGACGCCTACCGCACCTGGTCGATGCGCGCCCGCCTGGAACGCGACGAGGGCCACTTCCCCAGGAACGACGTGATCTGGTTCGGCGAGGCGCCGCTGATCGGCTCGCCGACCTACACCACCGAAGCACTGCTCGCGATGGACCGCTGGCTCTCGGCGGTCGAAGCGGACACCCGCAAGCTGACGCTGGCCGAAAAGGTCGCGGGCGACCGCCCGCAGGACGTCACCGACAGGTGCTCCAACGTGGAAGTCGTCGAACAGGTCTCGGTGCCGGGAGTCGGGCCCGTCTGCCAGCTGCCGCTGGCGCAGACCCGCTTCGCCACCCCGCGCGTCGTCGCCGGCGAGGCGATCACCACGGACAACCAGGAATGCCAGCTGAAGCCGCTGGCGCAGTCCGACTACTACCCCGTGACCTTCACAGCCGAACAGCTCGCTCAGCTGCAGAAGGCGTTCCCCACCGGGGTCTGCAACTTCAGCAAGCCCGGGGTCAGCCAGAAGGGCGCCGTCCCCTGGCAGACCTACCAGAGCGACCCCGGCGGCACCTCTGCCGTCTACGGCGGCAGGCCGCTCGGACGCGCTCCGGCCAACTCCGGGGAAGGGTGGGCCAGCGCGTCGTTCTCGGGCTGGCTGAAGTAGGGAGAGAGGGTCCGAAGGACTGGAGGGCGGCGGCGGCCTGGCGCCGCCGCGCTTCAGCCGGCCGCGCCGGGCGGGGCCTGCAGGCTCACCACGACCGGCGCATGGTCGGAGGGCTTGGTGCCCTTGCGGGCGTCGCGGTCGATGTAGGCGTCCTCCACGCTGGCGGCGAGCTCGTCGCTGAGGAGCACCAGGTCGATGCGCATCCCTTCGCCTTTGTGGAACATGCCCGCGCGGTAGTCCCAGTAGGTGTAGGGCGCTCCCTTGAGCGCTCGCGGGTGGACGTCCGTGAGGCCGAGCGAGAGCAGGTCGGCCACGGCGGCGCGCTCCTCGGGGGTCACATGGGTCGAGCCGACGAAGGCCTGCGGGTCCCACACGTCCTGGTCGCTCGGCGCGACGTTGAAGTCGCCGCACAGCGCCAGCGCCGCCCCCGCCGCGATCTCCTCGCCGGCGGCCGCCCGCAGGGCCTCGAGCCAGGCGAGCTTGTACGCGAATGCCGGGTTGTCCGGAGACCGGCCGTTCGGGACGTACAGCGACCACACCCTGAGGCCGCCGCACGTGGCCGCCATCGCCCGCTTCTCCAGATCGGGGAAGCCGGGCTCGCCGGCGAATCCGGTGCTGAGGTCCTCCAGGCCCACGCGCGAGGCGATGGCCACGCCGTTGTAGCCGCCATCCCCGGCGGCCGCCGAGGCATACCCCAGCTCCGCGAGCTCGGCGTGGGGGAACGCCGCATCCGTGATCTTGGTCTCCTGCATGCACAGCACGTCCGGCTGGACGTCCGCGAGCCACTGCAGCACGCGCGGCATCCGTGCCGGCAGCGAGTTCACGTTCCAGGTGGCCAGCCGCAGCATGCGGCCCGGAATCTAGCGCGCCGGCTCGGTTACACTCCTTCCGTGGGGGCGATCGCGTCGGCGAACGTAGAGGCGATAGAGGCGTGGGACGGTCCGCTCTTCGACCGGTTCCTGCGGTTCAAGCACCTCCTCACGACCGGTCTCGGCGTACACGGCGAGGAGGGCCTGCGCCTGGTCGAGCCTCGCAGCGGTGAGCGGGCGCTCGACATCGGCTGCGGCTTCGGCGACACGACTCTGCGGCTCGCCGAGCTCGTCGGCCCGTCGGGCGAGGCCGTCGGCGTCGACGCCTCGCCGCGGTTCATCGAGGCCGCCGTCAGCGACTGCGCCGAGGCCGGTGTCCAGAACGCTCGCTTCGAGGTCGCCGACGTCGAGGCGGCCGCGTTGGAGGGCCGCTTCGACCTCGCGTTCTCGCGGATGGGAACGATGTTCTTCGCCAACCCCGTCGCCGCCATGCGCAACGTCCGCGCGGCGCTGGAGCCTGGCGGTCGCCTGGCGATGGTGGTCTGGCGCGCGAAGGTCGAGAACGACTGGCTCTACCGCGCCCAGACCATCACGGAGCGGTTCGTGACCAAGCCGGACGAGTACGACGAGCCCACCTGCGGTCCGGGCCCGTTCTCCATGGCCAACGCCGATACCACGAGCGGGATCCTCGTGAGCGCAGGGTTCGAAGACATCAGCCTGCGCCGCTTCGACATGCCGATCATCATCGGACTCGACGTCGACGAGGCGGTTGAGCTCGTCATGAGCCTCGGCCCCGCCGGAGAGATCCTGCGCCTGGCCGGCGAGCGCGCCGCCCACCTCCACGAGCCGGTCGCCGAGGCGCTACGTGAGGGACTCGGCGAATGGCTGGGGCCGGACGGGGTCAGCGCGCCGGCCTCCACCTGGATCGTCACCGCCACAGCGCCGCACTAGTCGTTCCGAACTCCCAGTGCGAGCACAGCGTCCTCTGAGGCCGGCCCCTCAGGCTGGCATCAGCCTCGCTCACGAGGGAAACGATCACACCGAAGGACGTCAACATGAACCAGATCCGAAGGGGTATCACCACGGCCGCCATCGCCGGCTCGTTGCTGGCCGGCGGCGCTGTCGGGGCCACCGTGTTCGGCGCAGCCTCGAGCGGCGCCGCGACCACGACGGCTCAGACGACCACCACGCCGTCCGCGCCGAACGGGCAGCCGCCTCAGGGCGCTCCCCCGAGCGGCACGTTCAAACCGAACGAGGAACCGGCGCACGAGGCCAAAGAGAGCGCCCAGCGCGAGGCCGAAGAGACCGCCGGCAAATTCCCCACGACCAGCCCCTAGAGGGCTGGCGGCGCGCCCCGGGCCGGCATCAGGGAGAACGGCCCGGGGCGCCACCGCTGGGATCGGGCGCCTCCATAAAGCGCCACCACAATCCTGAGGCTTCGAGGGCGCACGGCGAATGGTCGGCCGTCCAAAGATCGCCGCGCCGCTTTGTGCGCTCGTCCGATAGCCGGGGCCGCGTGCGATAGCCGGGCTCCCGGGCATCGATTCATTGCTCCCGGGCGGCGGTTCCCTGTGGTTCGCTGATCCGACGCGCAGGGTGCGCGTCGCCTCGGCGGTCGGGGCCGAATGCATGCAGGCACTCCTCGGAGCAGAAGTAGAGGCTCTCGCCGGCGAGCTCCAGGCGCAGGGCCCTCCCGCGGTCGACCTTCATCCCGCAGACGGGGTCCGTGGCTCCACGGCGCCGGGTCAGCCAGAAGAGGGTTGCGAACACTGCGATCCCCACGACGTTGAGAGCGAGCTTGTAGTCGATCGCGATCGTGCCGAAGATGTCGCCGCGCGAAGGCCTCGGACCCGAGGGGACCAGCCCGGCGCCGCTGAACAGGCCGCCCACGATCAGTGCCGCGAGCGCCATCGTCACGAACATCAGGGCGACGATCCGTACGGCGTAGGCGGTGCCGTAGTACTTGCGGTATATCGCGATGATCGGGAGCACGATCAGGTCGGCGAACAGGAACGCGAGCACGCCCGCGAAGCTGATCCCCCCCGACCACAGCACCGCGGCGAGCGGCACGTTGCCGATCGAGCAGACGAACGACAGCACCGCGATGAGCGGCCCGACGACCACGTTCTCGACCGCGCCGAGAACGCCTCCGGTGTCATGCAGGAAGAGGCCGTTGAAGAAGTGGTTGCCCAGCTGCGCGATGAAGCCGGCGAGCAGGAAGCCGGCGGCGATCTCCTTGTAGACCATCTGCCAGTCCGCTCGGAAGTTGTGCGCCACGTCCGACCAGGCGGCGACCGATGTAAGTCGCTCGCGCCAGCCGAGGCGTGCCCCGGCCGAGTGGTGCTTGTGACCGGCGTCGGCCCGGCTGGCGTGCTCGCGTGCCTGCTCTTCCAGGCGCGGGGAGACGAATGCGCGCAGCAGCACCACCATCAGGACGATCATCACGATCCCGCCGATGTACTCCGCGAGCGTGAACTGCCATCCGATCAGCACCCAGATGACCAGTCCCAGCTCCCACACGAGGTTGGTGGAGGCGAACTGGAAGGTGAGCGACGTCGCCGCCGAGGCGCCCTTCTCGAAGAGGCTCTTGGCGATCGCGATCGCAGCGTAGGAGCACGAGCTCGAGGCGGCCCCCAGGCCCGTCGCGAGGGCAACCGGCCTGGCACCAGATCCCGACAGCGATCGTTCGATGCGCTCCCGCGGCACCCATGCCTGGACGATGGCCGAGATCGCGAAGCCGAACACCAGCGCCCACCAGACCTCCCAGGCCATCAGGAACGAGTCCCGCAGGCCATGCCAGAGGACTTCCAGCACGTCGGTCATGCCAATCCGCTCTGGTCCACCAACCCCAACCTAGCGGCGGTCCGAAGGCGGGTGACCGGGCCGCTCAGCCGGCCACCGACCACTGGATCCGACCGAGGCCAGGGAAACCGAGCGCTTCCGCCGTCGCGCCGGTCAGATCCCACTCGCGGCCGGCGATGTAAGGGCCGCGGTCGATCACCGGCACCGTGATGCTGCGCCCGGCGTAGGTGAAGGTGATGAGCGTGCCGCACGGCGCCGTCTTGTGGGCCACTCCCAGCTGGTCACGCCCGAGGAGGCCGCCGCAGGCGAGGCCAAGGCCGTAGTCCCTGAACACGGATGCCACGCTGATCTGGATTCCCGACCTGGGCTCCAGAGACCAGGGCAGCAGGCCGGCGAGGTTCGCAGCCGCCGCACTGAGCTCCTGCTCGCGCTGGCGCCGCTGGATCGCGCCGAGCTGCGCCAGCTCGCTTCGCACTTCGGAGTCCGAGGGGGCGCCGGGTGCCGGCCGGAAGGCGGCTGGGACGGGGTGCGCCGGCGGTATTGGATGCGCCGCCCGCGCCCGCGCCCGCGTCCGCGTCCGGGTGTTCGCTCCCGGCGGAGTCGCCGGCGGGGGGTCCTTCGCGGTGCCGCCTCCCGCGCTTGATGGCGCGACCGTCCCGGTGGCGTTCGTCGTGCGCTGGAGGCTCGCGCCACGGACTCGAGCGTCGCCGCAGCCGGCGAGGATCACGGCGAGCACCAGGGCGACGATCGTGGTTGCGTCTGCACGGCGCATGCGCCGCGATCCCGGCATCCGATGATTATGGCCGGGGCTCGGTCGTTGACAGGCCGGATCCATGGATGACCGGTGACGTCGACCGTGCCGCCGTGCGGGCGGTCGAGCCACGCGCGCCTCCTCCCGGCTCCCCCGGTAGAGCGCTACCCCTCGCGCGGTATCACGCGGTCGACTTCCACCGTCTCGCCCGACTGGCTCTCGGGATACACGACCAGCACGGTGGGAGCGCCGCCGAACCAGGCGCTGAGCTCGCCCTCACCTACGTACTCGGCCGCCCGCTGCGTGCCGTCGCTCTGGATCACCCAGACAGCCTGACCCCGGTGGAACGGTCCATCGCCGATCTCGCTCATCCGCTCCGACGATACCGAGCCGCCCGCCAGCGCGGATGGAAGGTTCCGTTCTGAGCGATCGCCTCAGGCGCGCGCCCGCACGCTCGCCGGCGTGCCGAGGGAGTTGGCTGCGAACAGGTGCCAGGCGTCCGGCAGGCCCTTGAGCTCGGCGATCCCCCGGTCCTCGAGCTCGATGCCCGACCCGTAGATCAGGTCCTTGACGGTCTGCGAGATGAGCACCTCGCCCGCCGCGGCCAGCGCCGCGACGCGGGCTGCGATGTTCACCGCGACGCCGGCGAGGTCCTGTCCGACGAGCTCGCACTCGCCCGTGTGCACACCCGAGCGGATCTGGATCCCGAGCGCCGCCACGCGGTCGCGGATCGCCTCCGCGCACATCACCGCGCGGGCCGGTCCGTCGAAGGTTGCCATCACGCCGTCGCCCAGGGTCTTCACCTCCCGCCCGCGGAACCGCTCGAGCTCGTCGCGCATGATCCCGTCGTGCTCGGTCAGCAGCCTTCTCCAGCCGTGATCCCCGAGCTCGGTGACCTTGCGGGTGGAATCCACGATGTCCGTGAACAGAACCGTCGCGAGCACCCGGTCGGTCACCACGCTGCGGCGGATGCCTGTGAGGAACTCCTGGATCTCGTCGAAGATCGCGTCGACGTCTCCGACGAACCAGAGATGGTCTGAGCCCTCGAGCTCGACGTACCTCACGTCGGGAATCCGCTCGGCCATGTAGCGCGAGTGCTCCGCGCGGATCGCACGGTCTCCGGCCCGATGCAGCACCAGGGTGGGGACGGCGATTGTCGGCAGCGCGTCCCTGACGTCGATCTGCAGCAGTGCTTCGAGCGTCGCAAGGCCCATCGACGGGCTCGCTCCCATGCGCTGGAAGGTTCCCCAGACCTCGCGCATCGCGTCGTCCTCCGCATAGGACGGTCCGAACACGTCGAGCAGGACGCCCTCGCCCCATCCATCGAGGACTATCTCTTTCGTCGCCTCCTCCTCCCACAGGGTCGGCGGCAGCCCCCACTCGTAACCGGGCGCGCTCGCCATGCGGGCGGCGGCACCGTACAGGACCAGCGCCGAGACACGTCCTGGATGTGAGGCGGAGAACAGGATCGCCAGTGGACCGCCCTCCGATATTCCCAACAGGGCCGCCCGATCCGAGCCGGCGGCATCGAGCACGGCCAGCATGTCGTCCATCCGCTCCTCCAGCGGAGGGAGATGGTCGACCGGGTCCGAGAGGCCGGTTCCCCGCTTGTCCCACATGATCAGTCGCGAGAACGACGCGAGCCGTTCGATGATCTCCGCCACGCCGGGCATCTCCCACTGGTACTCCACGTTCGAGACGAATCCCGGTATGAGGACGAGGTCCATCGGTCCGTCACCCACCACCTGGTAGGCGATCCGGGCGCCGCCGCTGCGCGCGTATCGCGTTCTGGCCCCTGAGCGTCCCATCTGCCGGTCCTACGGTACTCCGACGCCACGAGTACTCCAGACGCCAGCGCCTCTCCATCGGCACGCCGCATTTCCAGCCGGCCTCGCGTGCGGACGAGCTCGGTAGGGGCCGGTGTCGGCGGCGGCCGTGCGGCCCACCGCCGGCACCGGGTGCGCGTCAGTCGCGGCGCCCGTGCAGTGCTCGAGGGGCGGTATGGCGTGCCCGCGATGCGCTCCGGCTCGCCAGGGCGCTTTCCCGGATGACGAAGCGGGCTACCGATGAGCCGAGTTGCAGCCCGGCATCCTCATCGGCCTGGGTGTGAACGCCTGCGAACACCCGGCTCGCGCTTGCCTCGCTGGCGGCGGCGGCAAACCCGTTGAACTGCCTGGTCACTCCTGGCATGACCTCGGAGGTCACGCTCAGCGCCTCGGCGTTGCCGTGGAAGTAGGAGCCGAGGACGGTCGCCGCCGCCTCGCTGACCGTGGCGTGGGCGCCGGGATAGGACGGTTCGGACGGCGTTTTGCCCAGTGGCGTCCAGCCGGGTTCTGCAGGGAAGCCGGTGAACCCAGAGCGAATCGCTGCCTGCGGCCGCCACAGGTTGAACGTGTACTTGGCGTCGTAGAACGCGATCACGCTGTCGGCCAGCGCGACGTTGAGTTGCGCGAACAGCTGGGCGTCCTGCGTCAGCGTGTCGTGATGCGCCAGCGAGGCGGTCTGCGCGATCTCGTTCCAGTAGTCCCAGATGCTCCCGCTCCAGAAAGTGGCGATCGTCGTCTGGTCGGCAGTCCTGGTGGTGCTCGTGTTCTGGCCGAGCGAGCGGACCTGCTGCAGCGTCGCTATGTAGGCCGGGCTGTTCAGCGGTGCTGGCGGCGGCGGCCGGAACTGGCCGGCCCGCGAGAGCACGAACGGCTTGACCCCCGCCCAGTGGGTGAACGCCGCAGTCGCGGGCGGGACTGGCTCGAACACGCCGGGCGCGGGCGGCACGGTGTAGAGGGGCGGCGTCGCTTCCGCGCCGTCACCGGCACGGTTCGCCAGGATGGCGGCCGCCGCGGCGTGACCGGCTGCGATACCACGCACGCGAAGCACTCCGCCGCGGATCTGCGCGAGGTCCGCTTCCAGCTGGCTGTCCAGGACGGCCTGCTGTGACGGATAGAGGGCGACCAGGACGTCGTGCGCCGCCTGGTCCGCCGCGGCCGCCGGGGACGCCGGTCGTCTGAGGACGTGCTCGCGAACATAGGGCTTGCCGCCCGTAACGGCGACGACCGCGTCGTAGATGCCGAGATGCAGCATCGCGAACGCTCGCGTCGCATGGATCGTCGGTGGCTGCAGCGGCTGTGGCGTCTTCGTCCGCACGATCGTGAGCAGGGTCCGGTTCCACTCGATGACCGGATTCGGCGCAGGGGCGGCCGCCGGAGCGCTGCCGGGTGCGGGGGGAGGTGCCACCGACGATGACCTGCTCTTCGCCGGCGTCTGGGCCCGGGCGGCGGGCGCCGCGAAGGCGGAGGCCGTTAGGCCGAGTATGAGTGACAGTCTTCGTAGGGTCATCTGCTACCTCTCGTGATCGGGGGAGTGCGCAGGGCGTACTATCGAGCGTCGTCCTACGACCTGTAGTAGAAATAGACGCCCCGTCGGAGGTTTCCTTCCCGCTTTCGGCGCAGCCCACTACGCAGCGTAGTAGAATCGGCTCTCCCGTCCATTCCCTCCCGATCGAGAGCCATCTCCATGCATACCCAGGAAATCCGCGTGAGCGAGGGACGCCCCGCCATAGACGACATCCGCTTGCGCCTGTTCGCCTTCCCGGAGGTGCTCGATGTCCTCGCGACGAGCAGCCTCGACTCGCTCGTGGTGGTTGTCGCCGGCAGGGCCAGGCCGGCCGAGTGGGGGAGCATGCTGCGAGCAGCCGGCTACGCGGTGCAGCGCACACGGCCGAGCCGCCGGACCGGTCCCGTTCAACGGACCCTCGGCGGCGGCGATGGCCGGTCGGAGCATCGTGAGGCCGGCGCGGCGCCGCGTACGAGGCGCGGGCGGACCCGTCGCTTCGATGACCGTCGCCCTGCTGCCCTGGCCTCGCCGATCCGGGACCGGGGCGCCGCGCGCCGCGTCAGCCGGTGACCACGTCGGCCGCGGTGCAGGCGCCATGCGCCCAGCGCCTGCGGAGCCTTGGCACAGAGTCAGCGTTGCGCCGGCTGATGCGGCGCAGCCCAAGCAGGGCCATGACGGACAACACCGCAATGCACGGCCTCGCTGAGAGCACAGGAAGGTTGAGACTGGCGTGCGCGGAGGCAAGCTCGCCGGCGCGCCACATCAGGACCGAAAGGGTCACGAGGGTCAACAGCGAGATGGTCATCGGCGTGACCGGGATCCGCCAGCTGCGCGGGCGTCCCAGGAGGCGGTCCACACGCTCGTTGGAGATCCCCGCCGCATGTGAGGGGCTGCTGTCGTCGAAAGCGAGCAGGGCCGAGGCGAGGGCGCCACGCCGGCCCCGGCTCGCCCGGACGGCGGCATCGTCTGCGTTCATCTCGGCGAGCTCGCCGTAGCGGTCGCCGAGGGGGCGCATGATCGGTAGGAAGAACAGCGCCCGGCCGAGCATTCGGGTGACGGCGATCCGCAGCGGGTCCCGGACCCGAAGGTGGTGCTCCTCGTGCGCCAGCACAGCCTGCAGCTCGTCCTCGGCGAGCAGCTCGACCGTCCGCCGCGAGACGTAGATCGCGGGGCGCAGATATCCGGCACAGAAGGCCTGCGGGACGGTGCCCTCGATCACGCTCGCCCTGCCGTGTCCCTTGACTGATCCGACCACGTTGACGTTGCGCATGAAGCGGCGGTAGGCGGACCGCTGCCTCGCGCCGGCGGTGAGCGCGAGCCAGAGGACGCCCACACCGAGCGCCGCGAGCGCGAGCAAGAGGCCGCCGGCCGCGTTGAGCGTGGGATAGGTGAGGCGCAGCCCGACGACCATCAGGCTGCCGGCGCCCCGTTCTGCGTGCTGCAGGTCGGCGGCCGCGCTCAGCACCGACGCGGCCGCGACCGCCATCCCCAGCACGCCAAGCGTGGCCTGCAACCTGAAGAGGCGTCGCGGGTCGTCGCTCGGGCGGCAGGTGTCAGCGTTTGCGAGCAAGGCGTTGCAGGCTCCGACGGCGCTCGGGGTCTAGTTGGGCCATCTGGCGAGCGAAGTGGCCGAGGGCGAGTTCCCCGAACTGCTCGACGAGCGAGTCGACTCCCGCCCGGGCCCGGAGGTCCGCGTACTCGCTGGATGTGTAGACCGGCCGATACAGGTCGGCGTTGCCTTCGCGCGTGCGCTCGAGCATGCCCTTGCCGTCCAGCCGTCTCATCGTGGTCATGTACGTCGTGTACGCCCGCGGGACCGCAGCATGACCGTTGAGTGCCTCCATGACTTCGCGCACCGAGGAGAGCGGGCGCCTCCACAGCTGCTCCATGACCTCGCTCTCGAGCTCGTGGAGCGCGGGCGGGCTGTCGGTTCGCCGGCTCATATACGACACAGTGTAGTGGATCAACGCCGGCGCCCGCGCCGGTGCGGCTGCTCTGTGTTCTTCAGGCCGCGGCCAGAGCGCCTCGCGCTGCCAGGCCCGCGGCGCCATAGGCGTCGACCGCATCCAATGTCTCGGCGTCGAGCAGGGCCCGTGCGAGGCTCTCGAGCTGCGGACGGTGGTCGCTGAGCAGCTCCAGCACGTCCTCGTGGGCCGCCTCGACGAGGCGCCGAACCTCCTCGTCGAGGAGCCGCTGGGTCGCCTCGGAGCTCTGACCGAGACCCGGCGGAAGGCGGGGATCGATATCGCTGCCCAGCACGGCCACCGGGCCTATGGCGTCGCTCATTCCCCAGCGCCCGACCATCTGGCGGGCGATCTCGGTGAGCTGCTGGATGTCCGACTCCGCGCCGGTCGTGATCGTGCCGTAGACGATCTCCTCCGCCACCCGGCCCGCCAGGGCGACCCGCAGCCTCGCCTGGAGATCCTCGCGGGAGTAGGACACGCGGTCACCATCCGGTGTCGCGAGCGTGACGCCGAGCGCCATGCCGCGGGGGATGATCGAGACCTTGCGCACGGGATCGGCTCCGGGGGTGAGCATGCCGACCAGTGCATGTCCTGCCTCGTGGTAGGCCGTGCGCTCGCGGTCGTGGAGCGACAGCAGGATCCCCCGGGGCGCGCCCAGCAGGATCTTCTCCAGCGAGTCGGTGAGATCCCGCATCCGCACACTGTCGTGATCACGACGAGCAGCGAGAAGCGCCGCCTCGTTGGCGAGGTTGGCGAGGTCGGCGCCCACCATGCCCGGCGTGCTGGCGGCGAGAGCGTCCAGGTCGACGGTGTCAGCGAGTGGAGTCGAGCGAGTGTGCACCTCCAGTATCTGTCTGCGCCCGTTTCGATCGGGAGCCTGCACGGCGACCCGCCGATCGAAGCGACCTGGACGGAGCAGGGCCGCATCGAGTACCTCTGGCCGGTTCGTCGCGCCGAGGACGACGACCGCCTCGGCGGTCTCGAAGCCGTCCATCTCCGTGAGGATCTGGTCCAGCGTCTGCTCGCGCTCGTCGTTTGCGCCGCTGAGCGACACGCCGTTCTGCCGCGAGCGCCCGATGGCGTCGAGCTCGTCGATGAACACGATCGCAGGCTTTGCCTCCTTGGCCTTCGCGAACAGATCCCGCACGCGGGAGGCGCCCACTCCGACTATCGCCTCGATGAACTCCGACGCCGATATCGAGAAGAAGGCCGCGTGGGCCTCGCCCGCGACTGCGCGCGCGAGCAGCGTCTTGCCCGTCCCGGGGGCGCCCGACAGGAGCACGCCATGGGGCATGCGGCCCCCCAGGCGCCCGTAGCGCTGGGGGTCGCGAAGGAAGTCCACGATCTCCGTCAGCTCCGCCTTGGCCTCGTCGATGCCCGCCACGTCCGCGAAGGTGACCTGGATCCGTTCCGGGTCGACCCGCCGCGCCTGCGAGCGGCCGAAGTTGCCGAGGGCCCCCATCCCCGCGCCCCCTGCCGCGCGGCGGGCGACGAGCACGAACAGCCCGACGATCAGCAACGTCGGGCCGAACCCGAGCAGCAGCTCCGCGAGCAGCGACGTGCCCTGGGTGACCGGCTGGGCGTTGATCTGGACGTTGTGCGCCTGCAGCAGGGCGGAGAGCTGACTGGTGTTCCAGAAGGTGGGCACCTCCGTGCTGAACAGCGTCGTCGGAGTCGAGCTCGCGTTGCCGGCCGGGTAGGTGACCCGGGTCGTGAACGTTCCGTCGATCGTGTCTCCACGAGCGGAGATCGAGCGGACCTCGTTGTGCTGCACGTGTTGGAGGAAGTAGGGATTGAAAGGCACGCGGATGCGCGCCTGGCTCGCCGGCCGGACCGCCAGGACAGACAGCAGGTTGATGGCCGCGAGCACGATGAAGACGACGATGAACACATGTGGTCGACGGGGGCCTCGCACCGGCGGGGCGGGCTCGGGGGCGCCCCGCCCGTCCGGCGCGGGGGCCACGTGCCACCCACGCGCGTCCCGGGGCATCGGGTCGTGTGCGTCCCGGCGCAGCGCGTCCGTGGCCTCGGTGCGGGCCGTTGCTGTCTGTGGTTGTTCGTCAAGCGGATCCATGTGGGCTCCCGGCCTCGAGCGGCGTGTGGGCGTATCTACTACGCACCATAGTAGCAACGTCGGCGGACTCTCCAGGTCTCGTGTCGGCGCTTCATCAACCGCGGGCCCGCTTTGAGCGCCGGCAGACCGTGCAGCCGCCCGCTGCATCTGCCGAGTCGCTCCTGGACACCGATCGGGGCGCGTCCACGGGCGCGCCCCGATGTGTCGACACGTCTTCGGGGCAGCTCAGTAACCGCCCGCACCGCCTCCTGATTCGCCGCTGCCCGATTCGGAGATCGCGGGGGCCGGCGTTACGGGGGCCTTCGTGACGGGCGTGCCGCTTGGCGACAGCGCGTACCACTTCGCGCCGAACTCGAACAGCCCCTGACCCGCCGTGCCGCCGGCTTGTCTGTCGCCCGCGAAGTAGTACAGCGGGTGGCCGGCATAGGTCAGCTGGCGTTTGCCGAGCGTGTTGATCGTGCCGATCGACGAGGCGCTGGCGCCGCTGCCGGCCTTTGCCGATCCCGCGGCCAGGAGAGCCGGCCACACCGTGAAGCCGGCCTGGGAGAGCGTGCTGACTCCAGGCTTGTCGGCCACGAACAGGTATAGCGTTCGGCCTCCCGCACCGACCAGCACATTGCCGAGTGAAGTCTGCCGCACGCTGATGGTGGCCGAGGACGACGGTGATCTGTGGGCGCTGCCGCCGGCGGCGAAGACGAGCACGACGGCTCCGACGATGACGACGAGCAGGCTGACTGCGAGTGAGCGGGTTCTGTTCATGATCTTGCTCCAGTCGTGAGAGACCCGGTCGCCTCGGCCGCGCGAAGGTGCTCGCTCGGGTGGTTCGAAGTCCTTTGGCTGGGCGATCGGTCGGGGGTTGTACGCATGAAGACCTCGCGTTCACGACTTACCTTCCCGCGTTCTACTACTCTGCGTCGCAGAGCCTTTCGCAACGTGCTGTGGGGAGGGTGGAGTTGGAAGCCGGCGTGATCTACGACGAGACGTAGTAGACTGTCTGTCGGGCGAACTGCCCGCACCACAGACAGCCATTTGATGCGTCATCGACGAATGGAGCCCCCATGCCACGAGAGTTCACGCACTTCGCAGACCGAGTCAGAGCCATGATCCGCGACGGCGACACGCTGGTGAGGATCGGACGCGAGGTCGACTCCTGGCCTTTGCCCGAGGAGCAGCGCTCGGCGCTCTGGCTGCTCGCCTGGTCGAGCGGCGCCCGCCGACCCCGTGCCGCACGCACGGGCGCGGCTCCGGGCCGCATGCGCTCCGCGTACCCGAGTGTCCGACACAGTGCGAGGCTGTGATGCCCCACTACGACCTCACAGTCAAGGGCGCCCGAGACAACTGGACGCAGATCCGCTGGGCGCTGTTCGTCTTCCCCGACATCGTCGACGTGGCACCGGCCGACGATCCGGCCGTCGTGCGCATCTTCTATGAGGGGACGCGTCCCTACCCCGGCGTGTGGCGGGTCGAGCTCCTGCAGGCCGGATTCGACGTGCCGGCTCTGGAGAGGCCGGCGGCTGAGAGGGCCCGGCCCGGAGCCGGGAGCAATCCCGCGGGACGGCGGCCTCGCTCAGGTCTGCATGCCGGCTATGCCCGCGGCCGTCACTGGTCGGGAGCGCCGATGACCGTCGCGCGCGAGCGAGCGCGCCAGCTCGGTTGAGCCGGGCCTGCCCGGACGGTGGGATGCTCACCGTAGGCCGGTGATCATCGAGAGGATCTCCTCGCCGTTCGTCTCTGACGTTCGCCGGACACCGACCTGTTTTCCGTGCCTGAGGACGCAGATCCGGTCGGCGAGCCGGAATACCTGGTCGAGCGAGTGGCTGACGAGCAGAATTGCCGTCCCGCGGTCGCGTATCCGGCGAATCAGCTCCTCGACGCGTTGCGTCTCGCTGACGCCGAGCGCTGCCGTGGGCTCGTCCATCAGAACAAGGCGCTGCGCCCAGTGCATTGCGCGTGCGATCGCAACGCCCTGCCGCTGCCCGCCGGAGAGGTCGCGCACCATCTTCTGCGGGCTGTCGATGCGCACGTCGAGCTCGTCGAGCAGCCGCTTCGTCTCGGCCGCCATGGTCTCCCGGTCGAGCAGCCGCAGTGGGCCCTTCACGAGCTCGCGGCCGAGGAACATGTTCATGTAGACCGGCTGCGCGTTCGCGAGCGCGAGGTCCTGAAAGACCACCTCGATCCCGTCGCTGCGAGCGTCGAGCGGACTCGCGAATCGGACGGGCCGGCCCCCGAGGAGGATCCGGCCCGCCGTCGGCTGGTACACGCCCGCGATGCACTTCACGACCGTCGACTTGCCGGCCCCGTTGTCGCCGACCAAGGCGACGATCTCGCCCGCATTGACTTCGAGCGTCACGGCGTCGATCGCAACTACGGCGCGAAACTCCTTGCGGACTCGCTCGATCCGCACGAGTGGCTCCGTCCTCACCGTCACGCCGTAGCCCCCATCGGCTCGCGGAACGTGAGCGCGATGGCGAGCAGAAGCACCACGCCCTGTGCGATGAGCTGCTGCGACGACGAAAGCCCCCACAGGATCAGGCCGTTCGTGAGCGTGCCCATGATGAGGCTGCCGACGAGCGCGCCGACGACGCTTCCCTCGCCACCGACGAGGCGCGTGCCGCCGATGACAACCGCGGCGTACACCGTCAGCAGGTCCTGGGCGCCGAGCGTGTAGCTCGCACCCTGCAACCTACCCGTGTAGAGGATGCCCGCGAGCGCAGCCGCCGCTCCGCTGAGTAACAGCACCGTGAACCTGACGCGGTCGACCCGGATCCCGGCGGCTCGCGCCGCGGCCGCGTTGTCGCCCGCTGCGACGACATGGGCACCGAAGCGCCGGTGGCGGAAGGCGAGGTGGCCAAGCGCGACCGCGCCCAGCGCCCAGAAGGCGAGGCTCGGGATGGGCCCCACGTTCCCCGAGCCGAAAACGTTGCTGAACCCCGGGTTCTCCACCGCAACGGACTCGAGATTCGTGACCGAGCGCGCAAGGCCCGCGACGAGCCCCATCGTCGCCAGCGTGACCAGGAACGAAGGGAGCCGCAATAGTGTGACGAACAGGCCGTTTACCGCCCCGACGCCGACGCCGACGCCGATCCCGGCGGCGACAGCAAGTACCGCGCTTTGAGTCTGCATCACGTCGGCGGTCACGAGCGCGGAGAGAGCCACGACCGATCCGAGCGAGAGATCGATCTCGCCCGCGCTCAGGACGAATACGACGGCGACCGCCATGACGGTGACCGGCGTGGTCTGCCGGACTATGTTGAGCAGGTTCGTTTCGCTCAGGAACCCTTCGTCGTGCAGCGTCACGGCGAAGAAGGCGACGATCAGCAGGAACGCCACGTACACCACGTAGCGCCTCGGCTCGACCGCGCGAAGTCGCACTACTTGTGGAGGGCTTTCATCACGCTCGCCGGCGGGTACCGGCGAAGCGACTCGCGATAGCCCTCGACGAGGTTCGACTTCGTGATCGTCAGCGACGGACCGATCACGAACCGGGGCGCCTTCCTGCCGAGCAGCCCGTACGCCGCGGACACCGCCATCGCCCGGCCGAGGTCGTATGGCTCGTCCGCGATGAGGGCGAACGTGTGACCTCCCCGCGCCATGTCGAGCGCGAGTGGCGCGTCGAGGTCGAGGCTGACGATCTTCGTCCTGGCATTGCCGTTCGCCCGCAGCGCCGCGAGCACGTCCTCTCCTGGTGGCTGGGAGAACGTGACGTAGACGCCCGAGAGGTCGGGGTTCTTGAGGATGACCGCGTTCGCCTCTTCCCCCGCCTGGGTCGGATCGGCGATTCCCTGCTTGGCGACCACCTTGACGCCGGGGTAGTTGCCGGTGACGGTCGTCAGGAACGCCTGGTCGCGCTTGTTCGTGACGTAGTGGTTCGCGTCATGGAAGAAGTACCCGATCTTGCCCTTGTCACCGACGGCGGCGGCGAGCGCGTCGGCAGCACGCTTGCCCATCTGAAACAGGTCGTCGGTCACGAGGTCGACGTAGTCGCGGCCGTACTCCATCCCCTGCGGCACCTCCGACAGCAGAACGATCTTCGTGCCCTGCCGGGCCGCGGCCTTGAACGCCGACGCGGTCACGACGGGGTCGACCGGCAGGGTCAGCAGCACAGACGGCCTCTTCGCCTCGATGGTCTCGACGTCCGACTTCTGCTTCGCGGCGTCGAAATCGGCGCTCGTCTCCGCGACCACCCGTATCCCGAGCTCCTTGAACTCGTCGTGTGCGCCCCCGCTGACGGCCGTGGTGAAGTCCGAGCTCTGGTGCCACGCCATGGCAGCGGTGTAGTGGCCAGCCCGGACCTCCGTGACTTCGGACGGGCTCAGCTCGAGCGCGCTGGTGGGAGTCGGCTTCTCACCGCTCGGGCCGCGCGTCGTGCCCAGGGTCCTCGACGATCTGATCGGGGTGGCCGCACTCGTGGGCCCCCCGCCGCTCGTGCACGAGAGCGACCCACTTGCGGCTGCGAGCGCGAACGCGACAGTCGCCCCGAAACCCGCGGCCCGGCGGCGCGTCCTGGTATTGGTCACGCCGCCGATTATCGACTAACGTCAGCCCATGGCACGTCGACGCAGCATGTCCGTGCGCTTCCACACTCGTCGCATGTCGTGGCCCGCTCACCGGTGAACGACGCGCTCGAGCCCGGGCGGCTTGCCGAGGAGCAGGCTGCGTTACGGCGGGTCGCGACGCTGGTGGCGCAGGGGGCCCCGCGAAGAAGCCTTTTCACCGCCGTTGCCGAACAGGTCGCCAGCGTCCTGGACGTCCGGGTCGTGAGCATCGTGTGCTACGCGGCCGACGGCACGGCCATCGAGTACGCGAGCGTCTCGGACCGAGGCGAGTTCTTCCCGGTTGGAACGCGCTGGAGCCTCGACGGCACCAACGTGGTCGCCCAGGTACGCGAGAGCTGCCGGCCGGCCCGCATCGACGACTACTCCGGCCTCGAGGGACCGATAGCCGAAGCGGTCCGCAGCGCCGGGATCCGTTCGACCGTCGGCGGCCCGATCGTCGTCGCCGGGGACGTCTGGGGCGTGATGGTGGTCTCCTCGACGGAGCCCGAGCCGCTGCCGGCCGACACGGAGGCCCGCCTCACAGACTTCACCGAGCTCGTCGCCACGGCGATCGCCAACGCGGACGCGCGGGCCGAGGTGGAACGGCTCGCGGACGAGCAGGCGGCACTGCGGCGTGTCGCGACGCTGGTCGCGGAAGTTGTGCCTCCGAGCGAGCTGTTCGGCGCCGTTGCCGAAGAGGCGGGTCGGCTCTTGCGAGGCGTTGACGTCACCGTGACCCTTCGCTTCGAGTCGGACACCGCAGGCACCGTCGTCGGCGAGTGGGGCGATCCCGACCCGGCGGGATTCCTCGGCGACCGCCTGACCCTGGAGGGCGACGGAGTAGCGGAGCTGGTGCTTCGAACCGGGCAGCCCGCCCGCATCGACGACTATTCCAAGGCCGGCGGCTCGACGGCGGCGTTGGTACGCGCGAAAGGCGTTCGTACGGCACTCGGGGTGCCCATCATCGTCGAGGGGCGGCTCTGGGGCGCCTTCATTCTCGCCGCGCGCGTGGCAGAGCCGCTGCCTGCCGACACCGAGGCGCGCGTGGAGCGGTTCACGGAGCTCGTGGCCACGGCGATCGCCAACGCCGAAACGCGCGCTGAGGTGGAGCGGCTCGCGGACGAGCAGGCGGCGTTGCGGCGTGTTGCCACGTTGGTGGCCAAGGGGGTGCCCCCGAGCGAGCTGTTCGCTTCGGTCGCTGAGGAGACGGGTCGGCTGATGCGCGCCGACGGTGCTGTGATCTGTCGCTACGAGGCCGACGGTGGAGCTTCCGTGGTCGCGGGCTGGGGCGTCCCTGACGTGGCCGATGTTCTCGGCACCAGGCTGACCTTGGACCAAGGCGGTGTCATCGCCGAGGTGCGTCGAACGGGGCGGCCCGCCCGCAGCGACGACTATGCGATCTCAGCGGCGGGCCCGGCCGCGGTGGCGCGCTCACGCGGGGTTCAGGCAGGTGTCGCCGTCCCGATCGTCGTCGAGGGACGGCTCTGGGGAGCGATGTTTGCCAGCTCGCGGCAGGCCGGCTCGCTCCCGCCCGACGTCGAGCCTCGCATCGGTGAGTTCACCGAGCTTGTCGCCACGGCGATCTCCAACACGCAGGCGCGGACAGACCTCGCCGCCTCGCGCGCACGGCTCGTCGCGGCCTCGGACGAGGAGCGGCAGCGAGTGGTTCGCGATCTCCACGATGGGGCGCAGCAGCGGCTCGTCCTCGCGGTGGTCAAGCTGAAGATGGCGCGCCGTGCGCTCGACGAAGAGGAGCAGGCCTCGTCCGGGCTCGTGACGGAGGCGCTTCAGCACGCAGAGCAGGCGAACGTGGAGCTCCGCGAGCTCGCGCATGGCATCCTGCCCGCGGTGCTCACAAGCGGCGGGCTACACGCGGGTGTCGGCGCGCTGGCTTCGCGGGCGCCGCTGCCCGTCGAGAACGACGTGTCCGTGGGGCGGCTCCCCATCCCCGTCGAGGCGACCGCCTACTTCGTCGTGGCCGAGGCACTGACCAACGTCGTCAAGCACTCGCACGCGACGCGGGCCGTGGTCACGGCCCGCGTCGAGGACGGCACACTGCACGTCGACGTAGGCGACGACGGTGTCGGAGGCGCGCGCGCCGGCGGCAGCGGCCTAGTGGGGCTCGGCGACCGGCTCGCCGCGCTCGACGGCCGGCTCCACGTCGAGAGCTCGGCCGACGGCGGCACACTCGTCGCGGCCGACATCCCCCTCCCGCCGCAAGCGCCTCGCGCGTGAATTCAAGACGAACCCGGGGATGAGGACGAGGTCGATCGGCCCGTCACCCACCACCGCGTAGGCGATCCGGGCGCCGCCACGCGCGTATCGCGTTCTGGCCCCTGAGCGTCCGATCCTCGGTTTGTACGAAACTCCGACGCCCTCGGACCGTCGGACATCGATCCGTCGGCGCGACTAGGCTCAGCGCGTGGCTACGCAGAGACCTGCGCCACGGCACCGGCGCGGAGGTGGACATGGCCGAGCGTAGATCGCGCGCATCCGGTATCGCACTGCTGACCCTCTGCTCGGGGCAGTTCCTGATGATGCTGGACACGTCGGTGATGAACGTGTCAATGGCGACGGTCGCCAAGGACCTGGGCACGACCATCACCGGGATCCAGACCGCGATCACCCTCTACACACTCGTGATGGCCGCGCTCATGATGACGGGCGGCAAGATCGGCCAGATGCTCGGTCCCAAGCGTGCGTTTGCCATCGGCTGTGTCATCTACGGGGCCGGATCGGGACTGACCGCGCTCTCGCCCAACCTCCCGGTGCTGCTGGTGGGGTGGTCGTGCCTCGAGGGCATCGGCGCCTGCCTGATCCTGCCCGCGATCGTCGCTCTCGTGGCGCTGAACTTCGGCACGGACGAACGCCCTCGCGCGTATGGCCTCGTAGCTTCTGCGGCAGCGATTGCGATCGCCGTGGGCCCGATCATCGGTGGCGCGTTCACCACCTATCTCTCCTGGCGCTACGTGTTCGCCGGCGAGGTCCTGATCGTGCTGGCGATCCTCGGGCTGACACGGCGGATGGGCGAGCAGGAGAAGCCCTCCGAGGCCAAGGTGAGCCTCGACTGGGCTGGAACCATCCTGTCCGCGCTCGGGCTCGGGCTGATCGTCTTCGGGATCCTACGCTCGGGAACGTGGGGCTTCGTGAAGCCCAAGCCGGGAGCGCCCGAGTGGATCGGCTTGTCGCCGACCATCTGGCTGCTGCTCGCTGGTGGAGTCGTGTTGCGAGGGTTCATGAGCTGGGAGAGTCGTCTCCTCGCGCGGGGGAAGGAGCCGCTGGTCGACCCGGCGATCCTGCGCGTACAGCAGCTCCGGGCCGGGCTGACCTCGTTCTTCTTCCAGTACTTCACCCAGGGTGGGCTGTTCTTCGCGACGCCGCTGTTCCTCTCGGTGGCGCTGGGTCTCTCCGCGATCGAAACCGGGGTACGGCTTCTGCCGCTCTCGCTCGCCCTCCTGCTCGCGGCTGCCGGTGTTCCGAAGCTGTTCCCAGACGCCTCCCCGCGCCGCGTCTGCCAGATCGGGTTCCTCACGCTGTTCGCCGGTCTCGTCGTGTTCCTAGCCTTGCTCGACGCCGGCACAGGCGCAGAGATCGTGACCTGGCCGATGATCCTTGCGGGACTCGGGATCGGTGCGCTCGCATCACAGCTCGGCAGCCTGACCGTCTCCTCCGTGCCCGACGAGCAGAGCGAGGTCGTCGGCGGCCTTCAGAACACGGTCACGAACCTCGGCATATCGGTCGGAACGGCCCTCACCGGCGCGATAGTCATCGCGGCGCTGACGAGCTCGTTCCTGAGCGGCGTGGAGCAGAACCCGGCGGTTCCCGCATCGGTCAAGTCGCAGGCCACGACGAAGCTCGGCGGCGGCGTGCCCTTCATCTCCGACGAAGAGCTCAAGACGGGGCTCAAGAAGGCAAACGTCCCACCCGAGGCGTCGAACGCGATCGTTGAAGAGAACGAGAGCGCCCGCCTCGCGGGACTGCGGACCGCGCTGGCCGTGCTGGCGATCGTGGTCCTGATCGCGTTGTACTTCACCGGCCGCCTTCCGGAGGTGCAGCCGGGCTCGGCGACTCGCGCGCAGGACCCCTAGCCGCAGCGGCCCGGTACGGCGACGCTCGCCCGCTGACGCCGGCCGGCGATTCGTCCCGGCCGCTCGCTACGCCGCGCAATCACCCTATCGGGGGGATGCCGGCAGACCGGTTGCCTGTGAGTCTCCGCTGCTGTGAGGAGGCCCTTCTCGACCGGAGACCACGCGCGCCTCACACGGCGGGCGCTGCAGGCGCCGGCCGCCGGCCGGCGCTCTCGACGGGCGATGTCACGGTCGCCAAGCGCTGGTGAGCACAGGTCCCTGGGCATCGTCGCCCTGACCCTCCTCGTCCTCCTTCTGGCTGGTTGCGGCTCAGGCGTCGCGAGCGTCGGCACCACCTCGAGCGGGGCCAAGACCGACGCGGCCCCCGCGTCCGGCCAGGCCAAGACCGAGGCGGTCCCCGCGTCCAGCCAGGCCAAGACCGAGCCGGTCCCCGCGTCCAGCCAGGGCGCGCAGACGACCACAGCGGCGGCCAAGACCACGCCGACGGCCACTGCTGCCACGGCGTCGGGCACGACGGCGACACCGCCTTCTCAGGCGAACACCAAAACCAACACCGTCACGCAGAGCAAGACCGTGACGGCGCCCACGCAGACAAAGACGCAGACGGCGCCGACACAGACGAACACGGTCGTCAAAACCCAGACCGTCACCACCCCCACCCAGACGGCGAGCACCTCGACCAACCACCCCGGTGCCGCAGCCGCAGCGGGTGCTGCGGCTGCCACCAACGCGTCCAAGTCCGAATCCGAATCCAGCGGCCTTCCGACGTGGGCCTGGATCCTGATCGTCGTCGCAGTCGCCGGGGCGGTCTGGGCGATCGTGGCGCTCAGGGGGCGGCACAAGGGCCCGCCCCCCACCGGCCGAGGACAAGCTCCTGGGGTGGAGGGGGACACGCCGGCGCCACCCGCGCCCGGTCCGTGAGCACAGCGGTGGCCCGGTGAGCGGCATGGAGGTGCATCCTGCTGTCCCCGGCGCTCGCGGCGCCAATCCGTTACCCGCAGGCGGGCCGGCAGAGCCGAAGCAGCGCTTCTCGCGAAGGGACCGGCCCGAGAGGGGGACAAGGGTCCACGCTCGCAGCCCTCACCCCGTCTGGGCACGCTGGAACGGCGCGAAGTCCGACCGGTACACGATCGGCGTCGAGGAGGAGATGCTGCTGCTCGATGCCTCCGATCTGAGCCTGGCTCAGGCCAGCGAGGCCGTTCTCGGGCGGCTCTCGGGTGAGCTGCTCGGGCATACGAGCCCCGAGACGCATGCCGCCGTCCTCGAGCTGAAGACAGACGTGCACGACGACGCGAGCGCGGCCGTCGCGCAGATAGCAGAGCTCCGGGCGGAGATCTCATCGGAGCTGGGCACAGATGGTCTTCGCGCCGCCGGCACGGGCACGTATCCGCTGAAATCGATCCAGGAGATCCAGCTCTCCCAGAGCTCGCACTATCGCGACGTCGGCAACTCCATGCGCTCACTCGCACGGCGCCCGCCGACCCTGGCTCTCCACATCCATGTGGGCGTGCCCGATCCCGAGGATGCAGTCGCTCTGCTCAACGGGATGCGCCAGAGGGTCCCGTTGCTGCTGGCGCTGTCTGCGAACTCTCCCTTCTCCGCGGGCCGCGACGGCGGCTTCGCGTCCGAGCGCACCGTGATCTTCCAGACGTTTCCGCGCACGGGGATCCCGCGGGCGTTCTCTGGATACGACGAGTATGTGCGTACCGTCGATGTGATGATCGCTTCGGGCGCGATCCCCGATCCGAGCTTCGTGTGGTGGGACGTACGCCTCCAGCCCGCGCTGGGGACCCTCGAGGTCCGCGTCATGGACGCACAGATGGAGGTAGCCGACAGCGCGGCGCTCGTCGCTCTGGTGCAATCACTCGCGAGGCTCGAACTCGAGGACGGTCCGGGGATCGACTTCGCTCCGGAGCTGCTGGCGGAGAACCGCTTCCTGGCCGCCCGCGATGGCATGGATGCACAGCTGATCGACCCCGAACGGCGACAGCTCATACCGGTGTGGGAGATGCTGGAGGCGGTCCTCGCGTGTTGTCGCCCGCATGCGGCAGCGTTGGGTTGCGCGGCCGAGCTCGAGCAGGTCGCACGGCTCGCCGTCGCGACCGGAACCGACCGCCAGCGCGCCTGCGCAGAGGAGACCGGCAGCCTGAACGACATGCTCACATGGCTCACGGAGCGCTTCTGCGCGCGCGAGGCGATCGAAACCCCTCGCCTTGGCGGCACCGTCGTTGGCGGAAGGGTAGGCCACCCAGGCTGGTCCCCGATGCCGTTCTCCCGAACCCACAACACGATGGGAGACACGCATGTGTCGCTGGCTTGCATATAGCGGTTCGCCCCTACTACTGGAGCAGGCGCTGATTGCCCCGGCGCATTCGCTGATCGATCAGAGCCTGCATTCGACGCTCGGTGCCGAGGCCACCAACGGCGATGGATTCGGCGTCGGATGGTATGACGACAGGCCGACCCCCGGGGTGTTCAGGAGCATCGAGCCGGCCTGGAACGACCAGAACCTCCGCGAGCTGGCAGGGCACGTGAGCTCCGGCCACTTCTTCGCCCACATCCGTGCAGCGATTGGTTCGGCCGTGCAGCAGACCAACTGCCATCCGTTTCGCCATGGCCGCTGGCTGTTCATGCACAACGGCTTCGTCGCCGACCTGCCGAGGGTCAAGCGCGATCTGATGCTCGCGGTCGACGAGTCGCTGTATCCCGAGATTGCCGGGCAGGCCGACACCGAGATCCTGTTCCACCTGGCGCTGACGTTCGGCCTCGAAGATGACCCGCCAGAGGCCGTCGCTCGCGCGATCGGCCTGGTCGAGGCGGTGGGGAGAGAGAAGGGGGTGACATATCCCTTCCAGGGCACGATCGCCACGACCGACGGCGAGCGCACATGGGCGTTCCGCTACTCGAGCGAGAGGAAATCACGGTCGTTGTTCTTCACCGGCCATGTTCCCACGTTGCGGGAGTTCTACCCGGAGCGTGAGGTCTTGTTCGAAGTCTCCGAGGATGCCCGCCTCGTCGTCTCCGAGCCGGTCGGAGACCTTCCTGGCGCATGGAACGAAGTACCCGAGTCGAGCTACGGCGTCGTCGGCCAAGGGGAGGACCGGCTATGTCCCTTCGCGTCGAAGCCACCTGCGATTGCGGTGTCCATGGGTGCCTGAGCGGGGGCGGTGCCACGCAAGTGCCGTGGGGCTCCCCGCCGCTTGCGCGGAGAACGGCGATGGGCGCGGCGGGTTTCGAACCTGCGACCTCTCGCGTGTGAAGCGAGCGCTCTCCCACTGAGCTACGCGCCCTCGAACGTCGATTCTACGGGGTGATCTCGCGTCGGTCGGCGTCGGGTGATCCGGCCGGAGCGGACAATGTTGCACTTTCATTGCCTGCTACGCCGTGTTCGGCGGCAGCACGGGCTTCGTCGATGTCGGTGTGGGTCGTCAATCGCACGAGGAGGCCCTCGGCCGACCAGCAGATGGCCCATCCCTCCTGCTGATGGACCTGACCATCGACGCCGACCGGACGACCCTCTTGGCTGACCACCGCAAGCACAACGCCGTCGTCGAGCACGACGAACTCTTCGACTTCCATGCGAAGCTCGGCGAATGAGCCGAACCAGTCGTCCAAGAAGCCACGAATCGCCGCTCGACCTTCGTAAAGGCCTCCCGCCGCCCGCCCGTCAAGGACCGCGTCGGGAGCGAAGAAGCTCATCACCGCCTCGATGTCACGCTGATTCACAGCCTCGAAGGCAAGCCGCGTGAGCGCCACCGGGTCGGGGGTCGTGGACTCCTTGGACATGGCGTGACCAGTATCCCGCTCAGCGAGAGAAGACCATGGACGTGGTCGTCATACCTGGGGCTGGCGCTTTCCGCCGCAGCCTGCAGTTCCATCCGCTTGGAGCTTGACTCCGGCGAGAGCGCGCGACTCGTGCGGGGCTTACAATCCCTCTCGTCCGCTTCGTTGGACCGCGTTCAGGCGGTCCCGTAAAGGGGGGAGAGGTCACCGGATGGCCTCGCTGGAGACGGTGACGGTCATGATCACCGACCTCGTGGGTTCCACGGGGCTCGAGTCGCGCATCGGCCCCGCCGCCGCCGACGAGCTGCGTGGCGAGCACTTCGGCCTCATCCGAGCCGCGCTCGAGCAGAGCGGCGGGCGCGAGGTGAAGAGCACCGGCGATGGTCTCATGGTCGTGTTCGACAGCGCCGCACAGGCTGTGTCCTGTGCGGTCGCGGTGCAGCAGCGTTTCGAGCGGCGCAACCGCAGGGCCCCCGAGCAGCTGATCGTCAAGGTGGGCTTGAGCACCGGTGATGCGAGCGTCCAGGGGGGTGACTACTTCGGCATGCCGGTGATCGAGGCAGCGCGCCTGTGTGAACAGTGTCGAGGAAGCGAGATCCTCGCCAAGGAGCTGCTCGCCCACCTGGCTGCCGGACGCGGCCACGAGTTCACCTCGCGCGGTGCGCTCGAGCTGAAGGGTCTGCCGGAGCCGCTGGCCGCGGTCGAGGTCGCATGGCAGGCGCGCGAGGAGAGCCGGCCGTTGCCGCCACGTCTTCAGGAGATGCCTCCGGGCGGCTTCGTGGGGCGCGCGCACGAGGCAGAGCGCCTTGCGGAGCTGCTGTCGAAGTCGAGCGACGGGCAGCGGCGCCTGGTGTTGATCTCGGGCGAGCCCGGGATCGGCAAGACGCGCCTGGCTACCCACGCGGCGCTCGAGGCGCGCTCCTCTGCTGGAGCGCTCGTGCTCTACGGGCGCTGCGATGAGGAGCTCGCGATCCCGTACGGCGCCTGGGTGGAGGCGCTCCAACACCTCGTCGATCACGCCCCCAGGTCCGTGCTGAGCGCGCACGCCGAGCGCCACGGCGGCGACCTCTCGCGGCTCGTCCCCCAGCTCCGGGAGCGCCTGCCCGACCTCCCTGCGCCACGCGAGACCGACGCCGACACCGAGCGCTACCTCCTGTGGGGCGCGGTCGTGAGCCTCCTGTGCGAGGCCAGCGCACAGGAGCCGTTGGTCGTGGTGCTCGACGATCTCCACTGGGCCGACAAGCCAACGCTGCTTCTGCTCAAGCACTTCCTCAAGCAGGGCCAGGGAGCGCGTGTTCTGATCCTCGGGACCTACCGCGACTCCGACCTGACCCGTGCTCACCCGCTGGCGGAGGTCTTGGCGGACCTGCACCGCGTCGAAGGGGTCGATCGCGTGACGCTCGACGGGCTGTCACAGGAGGACATCGTCGAGATCATGGAGCGCGCGGGGGGGCATGAGCTCGATCAGGCGAGCCTGGCCCTCTCTGTGGAGCTCCACCGCGAGACCGACGGCAACCCGTTCTACGCCGCCGAGCTCCTGCGCCACCTCCTGGAGTCAGGGACCATCTATCGCGAGGAGAACGGCCGCTTCACCGTGCGCGGCAACCTGTCGGAGCTCGGTATGCCACAGAGCGTCCGCGAGGTGCTCGGTCGCCGTGTGGATCGCCTGGGCGAGCGGGCGCGGGAGGTCCTGTCGACAGCGGCTGTGATCGGCCGGGAGTTCGACATCGACCTGCTTGCCGCGGTCAGCGAGCGCTCCGAAGACGAGCTCCTCCAGGACCTCGAGGAGGCCGTCTCTGCCTCGGTGCTCAGTGAGTCGGCCAACGTCCCCGGGCGCTTCTACTTCGCGCACGCGCTCGTCAACCACACGCTGTACGAGGACCTCGGCCCGACGCGCAGGGCGCGCACCCACCGCCGGATCGCCGAGGCGCTCGAGGCGGCGCTCGGCGAAGACCCCGGCGCGCGCGTCGGCGAGCTCGCGCACCACTGGGCCAAGGCCACCAAGGCGGTCGACATCCCCAAGGCGGTCACCTACGCGCGAATGGCCGGAGCGCGAGCCCTCTCCGAGCTCGCACCCGACGAGGCGCTGCGTTGGTTCTCGCAGGCGCTCGAGCTGCTCGGCCGAGGCGCGGATGAAGCGGAGCGCTGCGAGCTGCTGATCGGCCTGGGAGAGGCTCAGCGCCAGAGCGGCGATGCCGCGTTCCGCGAGACGCTGCTCGAGGCGTCCAGCGTCGCTTCAGAGTTGGGCGATGCCCAGCGGGCGGCTCGCGCCGCGCTGGCCAACAACCGCGGCGAGCCGAGCGCGTACGGACAGGTCGATGAGGAGCGCGTCGCGGCGATCGAGCGCGCCCTCGAGCTCGAGGGCGCCTCGGGAGACCCCGCGCGGCGCGCGCTGCTGCTCTCGCTTCAATCCATGGAGCTCGTCTACGAGCTCGACCACGAGCCCCGGCGAGCGCTCGCCGAGCAGGCGCTCGCGCTGGCGCGCGAGGCGGGCGATCCACGCACGCTCGCACGGGTGCTGGTCAACCACTGGTATGCCTTCTGGGCTCCCGACACACTCGCACAACGCCGTGAGCTCCTGACCGAGATGCTCCAGAGCGCCGCGAGCGCCGGCGACCCGGCGCTCGATTTCTTCGGGGCGAACCGAGAGCTGAACATCAGGATCGAGGGCGGCGAGATGGACCTGGCCGTCGCGGCAGCCGATCGAGAGGTGGCCTCATCCGAGGCGCACGGCGAGCCGACCGCGCGCTGGATCGCGAGATCCAACGCAGCCGTCCTCGCGATCCTGCACGGCGAGCTCGAGCAGGCCGAGCGCCTGTCGGAGGAGGCCGTCCAGATCGCCGCTGACGCGGGCCAACCGGACGGCTACATGATCCACGGCGCGCAGATCATGGAGATCCGCTTCTATCAGGGGCGCAGCGAGGAGGTGATCGAGCTGCTCGAGCAGGGTGTCGCCGCCAACCCTCGCATCGCGGCCTGGCGCGCGGCGCTGGCCCGGATGCTCTGCTGGCACGGACGGACCGAGGAGGCGGCCGCGATCGTCACCGAGGCGGCGCGGGACAGCTTCGAGGACATCCCGCTGGACAACGTCCGCACCGCAGCGCTCGCCCTATATGCAGACGCCGCCGCGATGGCGGGCGTGACTGATGCGGCCCAAGTCCTGTACGAGCTGATCGAGCCCTGGGGCGAGCAGATCGTGTGGAACGGCGCCGTGACCTACGGGCACGCAAGCACCTACATGGGCCTGCTCGCCGGGACGCTCAACTGGGATGAGCGAGCCGACAAGCACCTGGCGCGCTCGTGCGACTTCCATGAGGCCAACCGGATGCCGCTGTGGGCCGCGCGCGCACATCTCGGATGGGCCGAGGCGTTGTCCCGCCGCGGTGAGACCGAGCGGGCGCGCAGCGAGGCCGCGCGTGCACTGGAGCTCTCGAGGCGGCATGGCTATCGGCTGTTCGAGCCGCGCGCAGCTGCGATCGCGGAGGCCGGATCTCCGGCGCAGGCCTGAGCCGGCTCGGCCGGGGCGGCGCTCGGGCGGCAGCGATGACTTTCGGAGTGGTCAGCCGTCCAACCAGATGAGATCCCAAACCCCTAAGGAGAACCGCATGGCTACCACCAAGACATCCGTCAACAAGATAAACACCGTCGTCATCCCGATCGCCGATCAGGATGGTGCGATCGAGTTCTACGTCGAGAAGCTGGGGCTCGAGAAGCGCACCGACATCCCGTTCGGAAACGGCTACCGCTGGGTCGAAGTCGGACCCGCCGATGCCGAGACGACTATCGCCATCGCCCCGCCGCCGGAGGGCAAACCGACCGGCAACCGCGAAACCGGCATCGGTCTGCAGACAGATGACATCGACGCCTACCACGCCGAGCTCAAAGACAAGGGCGTCGACGTGGACCCCGAGGTCAGCCGAATGGGCGGTCCCGTTCCGCCCCTGTTCTGGCTGCGGGACCCCGAGGGCAACAGCCTCATGATCGTCGGTTGACGCCCGAGTCGAGTGGCCTCGGGCTCGCCTCTGCTCGAGCCCGAGCGCCGCGCGGCCCGCCGGTCCGCCGGGGTTGACCCTCTGGAGCAGCGACTGCGCCGGAGCGAGCTGGACGCGCGGTACGCTGAATGTGCGATGAACGATCGCATGGAAGTGTCAGGGTGATGGTCGTCTTCGGTCTGGTTTTGATCGGGGTCTGCCTGGCGCTGTTGGTGGCCGAGGCTCACGTCTCGAGCGGCGGAGCGCTCGGCGCGATCGCGATCGCCGCCGGGGTTGCCGGGATCGTGCTGCTCCTGCTCGCCGCGGGAGCCGGCGCGGCGGTCGTGCTGCTCGTGGCGCTGCTCGCCGCGGGGGCCGCGAGCGCGACGCTGGTGCTGGCCAGGAACCACCTGGTCCGCTCTCTGCGCGTCCGCCCGCGCACCGGCAGGGAGGCGCTCGTGGGGCACGTCGGCGTCGTCCGCTCGGGCGGATCCTCCGGCGCCCAGGTTTTCCTCGATGGGGCGCTGTGGCGCGCCGAGCCGAGCCCGGTCCATGATGGAGCCGGCCTGCACGAGGGCGAGCGGGTCATCGTCGAACACGTCAACGGCCTCACGCTGCGCGTACGCAAGGCCGAGGAATGGGAGCTGAATCCATGATCGTCACAGTCGTCGTAGTCGTCGTTGTCGTGCTCCTGCTGCTCGCCGTCACCCTCGCCGCCGCGTCGGTGCGCGTGCTGCGCGAGTACGAGCGCGGCGTGGTGTTCCGTCTCGGAAGGCTGCTCGACCAGAAGGGGCCCGGGGTCGTGCTGCTGGTGCCGCTCGTCGACCGGATGGTGCGGGTGAGCCTGCGCACGGTGACCCAGCAGATCCCGCCGCAGGACGTGATCACCCGCGACAACGTGCCGGCGCGCGTTACCGCCGTCACCTACTTCCACGTCGTCGATCCGAACAAATCCGTCGTCGAGGTCCAGGACGTGCTGGCGGCGACGTCGCAGATCGCTCAGACCACGCTGCGGTCGGTGCTCGGCAAGGCGGAGCTCGACACGCTGCTGGCGGAGCGCGAGCGCCTCAACGAGGACCTTCAGAAGATCATCGACGACCAGACAGAGCCGTGGGGCATCAAGGTGACCGCGGTGGAGATCAAGGACGTCGAAATACCCGAGGACATGCAGCACGCGATCGCCCGCCAGGCAGAGGCGGAGCGTGAGCGCCGCGCCAAGATCATCAACGCCCAGGGCGAGGCCCAGGCCGCCACGAAGCTGGCTGAGGCGGCGGACGTGATCAGCCGCAACCCCGTGACGATCCAGCTGCGCTACCTCCAGACGCTCCTGGAGATCGGCGGCGAACAGAACTCGACCGTCATCTTCCCGCTGCCCATCGACCTGATCGGACCGTTGATGGAGAGCATCAACGGGCATCGCACCGAGGACGGAGGATCCGCCGCGGGCACGCCATCGCTGCGCATGGCTCCGGCCGACCGCGCCCCGGAGGGTCAGGCGAAGGAGAGCTGAACCCGGCTCAGCTTCCGAGGCGCACCCCGGCGTGCGGATGCAGCCTGTTCCTCGCCTCTGAGTAGGCCGCCCCGAGCGCATCCACTTCCGCCTGCGTGAGGGCCGCCCCGAACACCCTCGCACCACCCAGCTTGCGATAGCCCGACAGAAGTCCCTTGCCGATCTGGGAGAGGTTGAAGTGGCCGTCGTAGACGCTCTCGATGTAGAGGGCGACGTTCGCGCGGGCGAACCGCGCCGAGGCCGTCGAGCCGTGCTGGATCTGGCCGATCGCCGCGTCTATCTGCTGCCAGCCATGGCTGGCGAGGCCGCTGTAGGACCGGAACAGGCCGGCAAGCGCCGCCGCCGGTCCGGTCAGCGCGGCGGAGGGCGTTTCTTCGAAGACGGCCGGCACCTTCAGCCGCGCCGCCGCATCACCTGCCAGGCGGATCGGCGAGCGCGAGACCGCGGTGGTGTCGGCCGGCAGGCCGCCCGCGACAAGCGGCCAGGCCGCCTTGGTCGCCGTCACCTCCGCCGCGACAGGTGCCTCGACGTGCTTGAGCGCATGGCTCACCACCACGAGGTCCTGTCGCTGGAGCCTCAGACCGGTGGAGCTAGCAGGCTCGCCGGAACCGCAGCCGCTCGCCACGATCGCCACGGCTGCGAGGAGCGCCGGGACGATTTCTCTGGCGCGGCTGGGATGGACGGTCTTGCCCGGAGCCGGCGTGGGCTGCCTATGTCCCGAGCAGGTCGACCACGAAGACGAGCGGCGCGTTCGGCGGGATCGTCGGCGGCGAGCCTTTCGCTCCGTACGCGAGTGGGGCGGGGATGATCAGCTCGCGCCGCCCGCCGACCTTCATGCCGGCGACGCCCTGGTCCCACCCGGCGATGACCGCGCCCTTGCCGAGGGCGAAGGTGAAGGGTTCGTTCCGCTTCCACGAGGCGTCGAACTCCTTGCCGCCGTGGAACAGCACGCCCACGTAGTTGACGGTCACGCTCTGGCCCGCCTTGGCTTCCGGACCGGTCCCGACGATGATGTCCTTGGTCACCAGCTTGGTCGGGGGCGCGCCGGCGGGCGCCGTCACCTTCGGTTCGCTGGCAAGCGGTCCGCTCGTGGGCGTGGTGGCGGTAGTCGACGAGCCGGATTTCGCGAGCGCGCTGTCGGAGCTGTTCTCGTTCCCCACTCCTATCGTGCTCGTGCTCGAGCCGCTCGAGCCGCAGCCGGAGACGACGATCGCCAGGGCGAGCGCCAGAAGGGCCAGCGCGGAGCGCCGGTGCCAGCCGTTGAGCGCGTTCGGGTTGATCACGGCCGGGCAGCCTACCGGAACGCGCCGGCCGGGTGCGCCGGAGTTGAGCTGGTCGGCTGCGTTACGATGCAGCTGGACCGTGCTAGGCGGGGAGGTAGCGGTGCCCTGAACCCGCAATCCGCTCTAGCGGGGCTGAACTCCCCTCCGAGGGGGATCCGCCTCCGGTCGCTCCGTCGCCCGGGGCGTCGATGGTCCGGGTCCCGCGCGGTGTCGGCTTGCGAACCAGGTCAGGTCCGGAAGGAAGCAGCCTTAAGCGATCACCGACAGGCGCAGCGGGAGCTCCCGGGCCGGAGCCACGAGCGGCGTTCTGCGCCGGAGACCGGACTCCCGACGAGGGGTGCACGGTCCGCTACGCGCAGCGCTGGAAGATCAGCCAGGAGCGGTTCGCGGAGACCTCGCGGAACCCCGGGGGCACGCTCACCGGCTCGTGCGGGTCGCGACGGTCCAGGACGTAGTCGGCTTCGACCTGCCGGCTGGCGGGATCGACGTAGGTGCCCGAGGTGATGTAGCCGACCTGGGCGCTGCGGATGTTCGCCGGGCTCGTCCTCAGGTACAGCGCCAGCAGCGGTATCGGCGCATGGTTGGGGACGCCGACCGGCCCGCAGCGAAGCGTGATCGTGTGGTTGTCCACCAGTGCCACCAGGTCGCCTTCGATGCTCTGCTGTGCCGCGAGGCTGTCCAGCTCGTGGTCTGACGAGCGATACTGGGTGGGCACGTAGGCCAGGAGGCCGATCAGAAGGATCGCTCCAGCCGCCATCCACCAGCGCCTGCGCGGGTCCTCCGGCGCCAGCCGCGTCCAGCCGAAGGCGCCGGCGCCGCAGAACACGCAGAGGATCGCGCTGGCGAGGAACGCATAGCGCGTGTTGATCGGCAGCCCGAGCGCGGCGAAACATGCGAACACGAGCACCGCGAGGACGCCCGCGGCCGCTCCCAGCAGCGCCCGCCGCCGCAGCCAGAGCAACGTGAGGACCCCGCCCAGCGCGGCGCCGGCGAGCACGGGTGGACGCAGGATCTCGCCGATCCGCCTGGGGATGTACTGCGGCACGTTCGCGATGCCCGTCACCCGCCCGAGCTTCGATGCGGTGTGGCGGGTGTTCGTCAGCGACCACAGCGGATCGCCCGTGATCGCCAGGTCGCTGAGGAGCCACACCAAGGGGCCGGCAGCGGCGAGCAGCGTCAGCCCCGCGATCTCCCGGTGCGTGCGCGGCGTGGGCGCGAGCCCTCGGCCGGAGTCGCCGCTGCGCCTGCGGCCCGGGCGCGGGATCCAGTCCATGAGATAGAGCCAGTAGAGCCCCGAGAACGCCCACGCCTCCGGGCGCAGCAGGCCGGCCAGCGCCAGCAGCGCCAGCACGGGCGCCCCCGCCTGCCGACGGCGTGACTCCACGAGCAGCGCGCCGAGGACCAGCAGCACGTACGGGACGTCCACGTATGCGCGCACGCCGTAGGAGAGCACCGGCACCCGGGTGATGAAGATGAGTCCCGCGAGGATCCCGGCGGCGCGACCGAACCAGTCTGCGCCCAGCCGGTAGATCACCCAGGCGCATCCGGCGAGGGCCAGGAAGCCGATCGCGACGGCCGCCTCCTGCGCCGCCCGGGGGCCCAGCGGCTCGAGCACCGCGCCCAGCACCTCCACGAGCGGATGAGGCGTGGGCGCGATCGGCAGGTCGTAGGCGGGAACCGCGCCACGCGCGAGCTGCCCCCCCCACGCCAGGGCGTAGAGGGCGTCGTAGTTGGCGAACGCGACGCCCGCGATGAGGCGAAGCAGGACGGCGAGGACGGCGATGGCGAGCAGCGTTCCGGCCACGGGCACCAGGCGCCTGGAGGTCGCTGTCATGGTCGCCGGCGCCGCTGTCATGGCCGCGGACGCTACCCGCTCGGGAGGCTGCCCGGACGGGGTACGGGCGTGGGTAGACTCAGGCCAACGGTGTCGGCAGAGGAGCAGCCACAGGTAGATCAGCGGTCGCTGTACCGAAGGCACCGCCCCCGCACCTTCGACGAGGTGGTGGGGCAGGAGCCGGTCGTTCGCACCCTGCGCAACGCGGTCGCCCAGGGCAAGGTCCACCACGCCTACCTCTTCGTCGGCTCCCGCGGCACCGGCAAGACGTCGATGGCGAAGATCCTCGCCGCCTGTCTGAACTGCGAGCGCGGACCCACCATCGAGCCGTGCGGCCTGTGCGAGTCCTGCGTATCGATCGCCCGCGCCAGCTCCCTGGACGTCATCGAGATGGACGCGGCCTCCAACAACTCGGTGGACGACATCCGTGACCTGCGCGAGAGCGTCGCCTACGCGCCGGTGAGCGGCCGCCGCAAGGTCTACATCCTGGACGAGGCGCACATGCTCTCGACCGCTGCCTGGAACGCGTTCCTGAAGACCCTCGAGGAGCCGCCGCCCAACACGGTGTTCGTGCTGGCGACCACGGAGGCGACCAAGGTACCCGCGACGGTCGTCGACCGCTGCCACCGCTTCGACTTCCAGCGCCCCACCGTGGACCAGATCGCAAGCGTGGTGCGCCGCGCCGCACAGGCGGACTCGATCGAGATCCCGCCCGCCGCGGTCGCCGCGCTGGCGCGCTCGGCGACGGGCAGCTTCCGCGACGCGCTCGGCACGCTCGAGCAGCTCGTCACCTACAGCGGCCGCGAGATCGCACTGCCGGACGTGCTCGCAGTCCTCGGCGTCGCCGACTCGCGGCTCGTCGAGGAGACGATCGACGCCGTCGCCGCGAGCGATGCGCGGCGCGCGCTCACGGCGATGGAGGAGTGCGCGCAGCAGGGCCGCGACGCGGGCTCGTTCGCCGCCGACCTCGAGGTGCGGGCGCGCGACCTCCTGGTCGTGCAGACCCTCGGGGAGATGCCCGAAGAGCTGTCCCTGACGCCCGAGGCCGACGCCGCCCTGCAGGCTCAGGCCACCAGAGTCGAGCATGGCACCGTTGTCCGCCTGCTGGAGCTGCTCGGCGAGGCGATGGAGGCCGTGCGCGCGGGCGCGGACGCTCGCACCCGGCTGGAGCTCGCGCTGGTCAAGGCTGCGAGGCCCGAGGTAGACGGCTCGCTGCGTGCCCTGCTCATGCGCATCGAGCGCCTCGAGCGTGGCGGGCAGGCCCCGTCCCCGCCGCCCGCCGCCGCGCCGAGCGAGGGGACCGCCGCCAGCCCCGTGCCGGCCGCCGCGCCGGCACCGGTTTCCGTGGCCGTCCCGCCGCCTGCGCCGACTGCGCCGCCTGGCGATGCGCTCGCCGAAGCGACGCCCCCCCCAAGCTCCGCTCCTCAGGTCGAGGTCGCCCGGCCGCAGGACGAGGCGGAGCCGCAGGCGCTCCCCCATGACCTGGCATCCCTCAGCGCGATGTGGCCCGCCGTGGTGGACCTCGTGCGCCGTGAGCACGCCATGCTCGGCGCGGTGATCGCGGCGGCGAAGCCAGTGGCCGTGGACGGCGAGGACCTCACCCTCGCGTTCGCCTCGACCGCTCAGTTCCTCAAGAAGAAGGCCGAGAACCCGGCCAACCGCGCAGCCGTCGGCGAGGCGCTTCGGGCGCTCACCGGCGCGCGCTGGCGCCTTTCCTACGAGCTGAGCGACGACCCGGGCGCCGAGCCCGGCCTGGACGAGGCCTCCGAGGAGGACTGGGTCAGGCGCTTCATGGAGGAGTTCGACGCAGAGGAGATTCCCGTGGAGTCGGACGCGCGAGGGGAGCCGCGCGGGGCCGACGACGAGCAGCCCGTGACTAGCAACGAGAAAGGCGCCTGATGCCCAAGCAACCGCGGATGCCGAACATGCAGCAGATGATGCAGCAGGTCCAGCAGATGCAGAAGGACATCGAGCGCGCGCAGGAGCAGCTCAAGGACGAGGTCGTCGAGGCATCCGCCGGTGGCGGCATGGTCACGGTCAAGGTCAGCGGCGAGCTCGTGCTCAGAGAGGTGCGGATCGATCCCGCGGCCGTCGACCCCGAGGATGTGGACATCCTGGCCGACATGGTGCTGGCGGCCGTCAACGAGGGCCTGCGCAAGGCGCAGGAGCTGGCCGCCGCCAAGATGGGGGGCGCCACGGGCGGCCTGGACCTCGGCGGTCTCGGCGATCTGGGTCTCCCGGGGCTGTGAGCGGCTCCTACGCGCCGCCCGTCCAGCGGCTGGTCAGCGAGCTCTCGAAGCTGCCGGGGGTGGGCAACCGCACCGCCCAGCGGCTCGCCTTCCACATCCTGCGCGCCTCCGGTGAGGACGCCGCGGCGCTGGCCGAGGCGATTCGCGAGGTCAAGGAGAAGATCGGCCTGTGCGAGCTCTGCTTCAACCTCACCGACGAGACCCGCTGCCGGATCTGTCAGGACAGCCGGCGGGACCACGGCCTGATCTGCGTGGTCGAGGAGCCGAGCGACGTCATCCCGATGGAGCGCACGCACGAGTACCACGGCGTCTACCACGTGCTCGGCGGCGCGCTCTCGCCGATCGACGGCGTCGACCCCGAGGACCTCAAGATCGGAGAGCTGTTCGCTCGGGTGGCTTCCCCCGAGCAGGCGCCGCGCGAGATAGTGCTGGCGACGAACCCCACAACGACCGGCGAGGCGACGGCGCTGCACATCGCCGAGGAGCTTCGCCTCCGAGCCCCGCACCTCACCGTCACGCGGCTCGCGAGCGGCCTGCCGGTCGGCTCGGACCTCGAGTACGCGGATGAGGTCACCCTCGGCAAGGCGCTCGCCGGGCGCCGGGCTGTGTAATCCTCGGCCGATGCCCGGGCTGATAGTGATGAAGTTCGGCGGCACGTCCGTCGCCGACGCCGAGCGCATCAAGCGCGCGGCCAGGAGGATCGTCGACAAGCGCGAAGCGGGTCAGCGCGTGGTCGCGGTCCTGTCCGCGCGTGGCAAGACGACGGACGAGCTGATCGCGATGGCCGACGAGGTCTCGGCGTCGCCCGACCCGCGCGAGATGGACATGCTGCTGTCAACCGGCGAGCGCATCTCCTGCGCGCTGTGCGCGATGGCGATCAACGACCTCGGCCACCGCGCGATCTCGCTCACCGGCTCGCAGGCCGGGATCCTCACGGACGAGTCACACACCAAGGCGCTGATCGTCGACGTCCGCGCCGACCGGATCCGGGCCGCGCTCGAGGAGGACAGCATCGTGCTCGTCGCAGGCTTCCAGGGAGTCTCGAGGAACGCCAGGAACGTCACCACGCTCGGCCGCGGGGGCTCCGACACGAGCGCCGTCGCCGTCGCCGCTGCCCTGGAAGCGGAGGTGTGCGAGATCTACACGGACGTGTCAGGCGTCTACTCCGCCGATCCGCGAATCGTGCCGGAGGCGCGCAAGCTCGACAGCGTGTCCTTCGAGGAGATGCTCGAGATGGCCGCGTCGGGCGCCGGGGTGCTGCAGCTGCGCTCCGTGGAGTACGCCCGGAACCACGGGGTGCGCATCCACTGCCGGTCCTCGTTCGACGACGAGCCCGGTACCTTTGTCGTCGCAGAGGCAGAGATGATGGAGCAGCCGCTGATCACAGCCGTGACGCACTCGACGTCCGAGGCCCGGATGACGCTCATCGGCGTGCCCGATGAGCCCGGGGCGGCGGCGCGGATCTTCGCGGCGCTCGCCGACGCGAACATCAACGTGGACATGATCGTCCAGAACGAGCCCACGTCCGCCGGTGGCCTGGCCGAGATCTCCTTCACCCTGCCGCGCGAGGACCTGCGCGTCGCGAGCGCGGCGCTCGCGCCACTCACGGGTGAGGTGTTCGCGGAGATGCACGCGCACGAGGACATGGGCAAGGTCTCGATCGTGGGCGCCGGCATGCGCTCGCACCCGGGGGTCGCCGCGAAGGTCTTCGGCGTGCTCGCCGGCGAGGGAGTCAACATCGACATGATCTCGACCTCGCCGATCAAGATCTCGTGCGTGATCGACCTGGAGCGTGTTCACCAGGCCGTCCAGCTGCTCCACAGCGCCTTCGAGCTCTCGGGCGAGGGGACCGTCGTCGAGGAGGAGCCGTTCAAGGCGCGTTGACCGCGTCCCCCCACGCGCTGCTCCGGCTCGACGGATGTGCAAGACTGCTCATAGCTGCACAGACCTCACCAGGCTGTCACGGATGAACATGCGCACCGTAAGACGCCCTCGCCGATACATCGACGGACAGTGGCTATCGCTGCTGGCGCCGGCGTTCCGTTACAGCCGCTCCCGCGACGCGTTCGTGTTGCGCGGGATCGGCCGCTCGCTGGGACCCGTCCTGCGCGCCGACCGCCGCGGCGCACAGCGCCCGTTCAAAGGCGCCGATCGGCGCCGTGCAGGCGTCGCGCGGCGCTCGGCTCGCGTCGCCTAGGTTCTCGACGGCGGTGCAGCTGGCCCAGTCCGGCTGAGACGGCGCCGGCGCGGCTCCCGGCTACCCGGTCTCGAGCGAGCGCTGGAGCGACTCGAGCACCCGCACCACGCGCAGCCCGCTCTCGCCGTCCGAGCGCGGCCGCGATCCTGTCCGGATGCACTCCACGAAGTGCTCACACTCGAGACGCAAGGGCTCGGCGTTGGGGATCCGTGGTGAGAAGATGTCGCCCGAGCGGGTGATGTACTCACCCCACGAGCGAGCGTCCTCGTCGAAGCCCTTGTCGTAGACGGCCAGCTTGCCCTCGACGAGCATGTCGTCGAACGTGGCCATCCGCCGCGCACCCACCACCGTCATGCGGCGCTCCTTGTGCGGGTCCAGCCAGGAGAGGTGCAGGTGGGCGACGATCCCGGACGGGAAGCGCAGGTAGCAGAAGACAACGTCCTGAACGCCCTCGCGCACGTAGCTGGCGCCGTGGGCGATGCATTCCTGTGGCTCCTCGCCGATCAGGTGCAGCACCACGGAGACGTCGTGCGCCCCCAGGCTCCACAGGGCGTTCTCGTCGGCCCGGAGCTTGCCGAGGTTCAGGCGGTTGCCGTAGAGGTAGCGAAGCGGTCCGAGCTCTTCGCCGTCGATCAGCTCCTTCAGCCGGGCGACCGCGGGGTGGTACTCGAGCAGGTGCCCGACCATCAGCAGCGTCCCCGAGGAGGCCGCCGCGGCGACGGCCCGCTCGGCGTCGCGGGCGTTGGTGGCGAGCGGCTTCTCCACGAAGCAGTGCTTCCCGGCCTCCGCCGCGGCGATCGCCAGCTCGGCATGGGTCGGCACCGGAGTCGCGAGGACGACCGCGTCGAGCCGCGGGTCGTCCAGCAGGTCGCCGATCACGTCGGTGACGCGAGCGCCCGGGTGCGAGCGCGCCAGCGCTTCGCGGGCCTGCTCCGAGGAGTCGCACAGCCAGCTGACCTCGCAGCCGGGGATCGACGCGAGGTTGCGCGCCAGGTTCGGCCCCCAGTAGCCCAGTCCGACGACGCCCACGCGGACGGTCTGATCCGCGGAGCTCACGCTCGTCCCCCGAGCTTTCCGATCGCCGCCACGCAGCGCTCGGCGGCATGGCCGTCGCCGTAGAGCGGGGGGCGCTCCGCGGGCTGCCTGCGGTCGAGTGCGGCCAGAGCCAGCGGCGGATCGAGGTCGACGAGCGTGTTCCAGCCCGCCTCAACCGTCTCCACCCACTCGGTGCTGACCCTGAGGGTCACGCACGGCACGCCGGCGAGGTAGGCCTCCTTCTGGACACCTCCGGAGTCGGTCACCACCGCGCGCGCATGGTGAAGCAGCGCGCTGAACTCCACGTAGCCGAGCGGTTCGGTGAGCGTCAGCTCGTCGACCCCTTCGAGCGCCCCCAGGAGGTCGGCTTCCTCGAGCCGCACGCGGGTGCGGGGGTGCAACGGGAGGATGATCGGGGCCGGAAGCGCCCGCACGAGCTTGACGAGCATGTCCAGGCGCGCCGGGTCATCGACGTTCCCGGTCCGGTGCGCGGTCAACAGGAGGTAGGCGCCCGTGTCCACGTCGTAGCTGTCGAGCACGCTGGTGTCACTGCTCGCCGCCTCGGCGAAGCGCGTCGCCACGTCGACCATCACGTCGCCCACCACCTCGACCTGCCCCGTCACCGACTCCGCCGCCAGGTTCTTGGCGGCCGTCTCGGAGGAGCACAGCAAGAGCGTCGAGACGTGGTCGGCGAGGATCCGGTTGAGCTCCTCCGGCATACCGCGTTCGAACGATCGCATGCCGGCCTCGACGTGGACGACCGGTACCTGGTGCTGTGCGGCGGCGAGCGCCCCGGCGAGCGTCGAGTTGGTGTCCCCGTAGACGACCGTCGCCTCGGGCAGGTACTGATCCAGCAACGGCTCGAGGGCCGCCAGCATGCGTGCCGTCTGCGAGGTGTTCGAGCCGCCGCCGATCCCGAGCTGCTGGTCCGGCCTGGCAAGGCCCAGCTGCTCGAAGAAGACCCGCGAGAGCGTGTCGTCGTAGTGCTGCCCCGTGTGGATGAGCACCTCCTCGTGGCGCTCCCGCAGCGGGCCGGACACGGCCGCCGCCTTGATGAACTGCGGGCGGTTGCCCACGACGGTGAGGATCTTCACCCCGGCAGCCTATATGCGCCCGTGCCGGCGACCGCGGGGGCCCCGTGGGGCTCAGGCGGCCGCCGCGCCGACGACCGACGTGGACCAGTCGATCACAGACGTGGGACGAACGACGTGGCGGCTCATGCCGAGCTCCTTCGGCTCGAGGCCAAGGGCGAGGCCGACGAGCTGCGGCAGGTGCAGCACGGGCATCTGGAGCTCCCGGCCAACGACTTTCTCGGCGAGCGGCTGCTGGAGGTCGAGGTTCAGGTGGCAGAGCGGGCACGGCGTCACGAGGCAGTCGGCCTCGGCGTCGACAGCGTCGCCAAGGTGGCGCCCGGCCTGCTTCAGCGAGGCCTCCTTGTTCATCGTGATGATCGGGAAGCCGCAGCACTTGCGCATGCCCGCGTATTCGATGACCGTCCCGCCGAGCGCCTCGATCAGCTGGTGCAGGTAGTCGTCGCGTGGATGCTCGGCGTCGATGCCCAGGCGCCGCCGGGGCCGGACTATGTAGCAGCCGTAGAAGGGCCCGACCCTGAGGTTGGTCAGCGGACGGCGGACCAGCGAGCGCAGCCTCTCGAGACCGATCTCCTCGACGAGCAGCCACAGGAAGTTCTTGTTGGTGAGGCCCTTCTCGTAGCTCAGGCCCTCGGCGGCGAGCGTCCCGTTGACGTGCTCGCGGTACTCCGCGCTGGCATCCAGGCGCTCCTGGCACTCGCTCTGCGCTCCCTGGCAGGTCGAGCAGATGTTCATCATCATCTCGGCGCCCTCGACCTGCTGCGCGAGCGCGAACGTGCGGGCGTTCAGCGTGTCGGCGAGCTCCTGGTTGTGCTCGGCGATCACGCCGGCGCCGGTGCAGCAGGCGCGGTCCAGCTCGACCAGCTCGATGTCGAGCAGCGGCGCGACCTTCGCCATCGACCCGTGAAGCTCCGGTGTGAAGCCGCGGCTCACGCAGCCCGGCCAGTAGGCGACCTTCATCCGCCTGCACCCCCCTCGCCGGTGGACGGCTTCGTCGTGTCCTCGGGCCCCGGCGCGCGGCTCGCGCCGTCCGCTGGGTCCGCGGGGATGTCGGCGACGATGCCCGCGGCCACCGGAACCTCGGTGGTCGGCACGACCTCGTCCTCGCCGGCGATGTACAGGTTCAGCTCGTAGCGGCGCTCACGGCCCTCGACCTTCTCGTAGATCGACCTGACGCTGCGCAGGTCCTGCTTGGGGATCCTGTGCGGTTTGAGCGCCCCCAGCGGCGAGATCTTGCCTCGCGCGATCGCCTTCACGGCGGACGGCAGGGTGCTGAGCAGCTCTTTGGCCGCAGCGGGGTGGAATTTCCCGAGCCAGGAGTTGCCGCCGTAGGAGCGGGGCAGCAGCTCGGCCTCCCACAGCAGGCCGTTGTCCCTGATCAGGGAGGCGAACGCCGCCTCGTGGCGCTCGCCGTTGTTGGCGTCGACGATCTGGTGGTCGGAGGTCGCGATCCTCCGCAGGCGCATGATCTGGCCCATCGGGTTGACGTCCTTGGGGCATGCGTCGACGCACTTGAAGCAGTGTGTGCAGTCGAACATCCCGGCCGGGTCCTGCGCCAGGTCGTTGAGCCTCTCGAAGTGCTCGTCGTCGCGCGGGTCCCCGACGAACCGGTAGGCCTTCGCCAGCGCCGCAGGGCCTATGAAGAGCGGGTCCACCTCCATCGCCAGGCAGTCCGACACGCAGGCGCCGCACTGGATGCAGGCGATCGTCTGGGTCACGTCGACCATCGACTCCGCCGGGACGAGGTACTCGCGCTCGGGCACGGGCTCCTTGGCGATGAGCCAGGGCGTGACCCGGCGGATCTTCCTCCAATGGACCTCGTCCATGTCCACGATCAGGTCCTTGATCACGGGCATGTTGCCCATCGGCTCGACCTCGATGACGCCGTCGCGCGCGCCGCGCTTGGCGGCGTCCAGGTGCGTGTGACACGCCAGCGCCGGCTCTCCGTTGACACGCACGCCGCACGAGCCGCAGATCGCCTGCCGGCACGAGCACCGGATCCCGATCGAGCCGTCGAAGCGGTCGCGCGCCTGCAGGATCGCCTCGAGCACAGAGCGGTGCGGCTCGAGCTCGATCGTGTGCTCGTCCCAGTACGGCGCGTCGCCGGACTCGGGGTCGTAGCGGCGCATCCTCAGCGTGAACTCCTGCGGCGGTAGGTGGGTCTCAGCCATCTGCGATGCTCCTGCTCTGTCGGGTGGGGGCGACGGCGCGCGCGCTCGGTCGCATCAGTATTTTCGCTCCTCGGGCTGCCACTGCGTGATCGTCACCGGTGAGTAGCTCACCTTGGGGCCGTCCGAGGTGAGCGAGATGTCGATGTGCTTGAGCCACTCCTCGTCGTTGCGCTCCGGGAAGTCCGTTCGGAACTGCGCGCCGCGCGACTCCTTGCGCTCGAGCGCGGCCACCACCGTGGCCTCTGCGCAGTCGATCATGTAGCCGAGCTCGATCGCACCGAGCACGTCCTGGTTGAAGACGCTGCCGCGGTCGTCGATCCAGGCACGGTCTGCCTCCTCCTTCAGGCGGCCGATCGTCTCCAGGGCGCTCTGCAGGCCGGTCTCGTTGCGGAACACGGCGGCCTGCCGGTTCATCATCTCGCCGAGCTCGTTCTTGATCTCCGACACGCGCCGTCCCTCGCGAGGGCGGCCGATGATCGCCTCGATCCTGTCGGCGTCCTCCCGGAGCCGTGCCTTGGTGTCGACGTCTGGCATCGCCATGGCGGCGGCCCGGGCCGCCGCGTGTTCGCCCGAGCGGCGGCCGAAGATCAGCGTGTCGAGCAGTGAGTTGGCCCCGAGCCGGTTGCCGCCGTGAACCGACACGCACGCCACCTCTCCAGCGGCGTAGAGGCCCTCGATCGGCGTGCGCCCGTCGACGTCTGTCTTGACGCCACCCATGATGTAGTGCTGCCCCGGCCGGATGATGATCGGCTCGCGGGTGATGTCCACGCCGGCGAAGTCGCGTCCCAGGTTGACGATCTCGCGCAGCGCCTCGAGCGTGCGCCGGCGCGGGACCACCGTCACGTCCAGGTAGATCCCCGAGCCCCCGGGGCCCACGCCGCGGCCCTCGTCGATCTCGATCTGCTCGGCGCGGGACACGACGTCGCGCGAGGCGAGCTCCATCTTGTTGGGCGCCGACTTCTCCATGAAGCGCTCGCCCGCCGCGTTCAGCAGGTGCGCGCCCTCGCCCCGAGCCCCCTCGGTTATGAGGATCCCGGTCTCGACGAGGCAGGTGGGGTGGTACTGGACCATCTCCATGTCCATAAGCGGGGCGCCCGCGCGGTAGGCCATCGCGATGCCGTCGCCCGTGACGATCAGCCCATTGGTCGTCGGCTTGTACACCTGTCCGGCACCGCCGCACGCCAGGATCACGTTCTTGGCCCTGAAGGCCTCCATCTCGCCGGTCCGCACGTCGCGCGCGATCACGCCGCAGCAGCGGCCATCGCCGTCCGTGAGCAGCGAGGTCGTGAACCACTCCTCGTAGCGCTCGACAGTCTCGTGGTGGCGCATCAGCTGCTCGTAGAGCACATGCAGCATCGCCTGACCGGTGATGTCGGCGACGTAGGCCGTGCGCTTCATCGACGCCCCGCCGAACGCCCGCAGGTCCAACTCGCCCCTGTCGTTGCGGTGGAACGTGACGCCGATGTGCTCGAGGTGCATGACCTCACCGGGAGCCTCCGAGCACATGATTTCGATCGCGTCCTGGTCGCCGAGGAAGTCCGAGCCCTTGACGGTGTCGTAGGCGTGCGAACGCCAGTCGTCATCCACGCTGATCGCCGCGTTGATGCCTCCCGCGGCAGCCACCGAGTGGGAGCGAACCGGATGCACCTTGCTCATGATCGCCACGCTGGCCCCGGTCTCGGCGGCGGCCAGCGCAGCACGCTGGCCGGCTAGACCGGCCCCGATGATCAAGACGTCGTGTGCTGGCATGGCTCCTGGGATCTAGAAGGGGGAAGGGGCTGGATCGCGGCCCGGCACTCTACAACGCGGACCCGGTCGAGGGCCTATGTCGCCGGCCGCAGAGCCTGGCTGACCTGGGCCAGCGTGACCACGCCCCGCAGCACGCCATCGCTGTCGACCGCGACCATCGCACCCAGCCGGCCGAGGCCTTCGGACCCCAGCAGCGACTCGAGCGGCGCCTCCTCGCCGATCTGCACCGGGAGGTCCTGCTCGAGGACCTCCTCCACGGCCAGAGCCGGGCGCCCCGCGGCGATCTCGTCCTCGACACGGCTCTGGCGAACCACGCCGAGGAAGTGGTTGGAGTCGTCGACCACTGCGAACCACGGGCGATGGTGGCGCTGGAAGAAGCGCTCCTGGGCGTCGAGCAACGTCTCCCTGGCGGGGACGGTCACCGGCTGACGGTCCATGATGTCGGCCACCGTGATGTCCTTGATCCGCCGTCCGATCGCGCCCTGCAGGACGGCTGCGCCAGCCGCCTGGTAGAGGAAGAACGCGAGCACGACTGTCAGCAGCCCCAGCGACGAGCCGCTGGCGAAGATCGCGAGGCCGGCCAGGCCGACCACGACCGCGAACGCCTGACCAGAGCGCCCGGCGATGAGCGTGGCGCGGTTGCGGTCGCCGGTTCGCCACCAGATCAGCGCGCGGGCGATGCGGCCGCCGTCGAGTGGGAACGCCGGGACGATGTTGAACACGAACAGCATCGCGTTGATGAACCCGAGCCAGCCGACCAGCGCAACGCCCGGGCTGGTGCTGACGTTGCCGCGCGCGAGGGCGACGTCGGTGAAGTGACCGCCGCTCTGAAGCGCGGTGCCCGCCGCTACGCACAGGCCGAGGAGCAGCAGCGTCACGGCCGGGCCCGCCGCCGCCACCTTCAGCTCCTCGGCGGCCGTGCTCGGCTCGCGGCCCATCTGGGAGAGGCCGCCGAAGAACCAGAGGTTTATTCCCAGGATCGGGATGCCCGCGCGCCGCGCCGCCAGCGCGTGCCCGAGCTCGTGCAGCACCAGCGAGGCGAAGTAGCCGAGCGCGCCGGCAACCGCGATCACGTAGTCCGTCGTCTGCGAGGCGGCGACCAGTTCGTGGAAGTAGACCTGTGACAGCCAGTAGATGAGAAAGAACAGGACGACGAACCAGCTCACGCTCACGCCGATGCGAATGCCGAAGATGCGTGCCAGCTGGAGGTTCCCGCGCGGCCCCATGGGTCAATGTTAGGTGTCGTGCGGCGCCGTCCCGGCAGCCACCGCGGCGAATAGTGACCGCCGGCGCGCCAGGCGCAGGCGCTAGGTCTGCGGAAGCCCGCGCTCGATGATGGCGTCGAAGTCGACGCCGGCCGGCAGCGTGCCGTACTCCAGGCCGCCGTCGCCCGCCAGGCGCGAGGCACAGAATGCATCCGCCACGGCGGGTGAGCCGTGGCGCACCAGGAGCGAGCCCTCGAGGCACAGCGCCATGCCTTCGACCACGCGCCGGGCGCGCGTCTCGAGCGTCTCGGGGTCGGCGAACTGGCCCTTGAGCTGGTCGATCCGAGCGTCCAGGCGGGGGTCCGCCCCGCGAGAGAGCTCGACCTCCGAGAGGAACACCTCGAGTGAGCGAGGGGCGCGGGTGAGCGCGCGCAGCACGTCGAGGCTCATCACGTTGCCCGACCCCTCCCAGATCGAGGCCAGCGGCGCCTCGCGGTAGAGCCGCGGCATGCCCGACTCCTCCACGTAGCCCGCGCCGCCGAGGCACTCGAGCGCCTCGAAGGCGTGATTGGGGGCGCGCTTGCACGCCCAGTACTTGCCGACGGCGGTCGCCAGGCGCTTGAACAGCTGCGCGTCGCTGGAGTCCTCGCCCGCGTCGGCGTCGGCGTGCGCTTCGTCGTAGGCGCGCGCCACGCGCATCGCCAGGGCCGTCGTGGCCTCCGACTCCACACACAGGTCGGCGAGCACGTTGCGCATTAGCGGCTGCTCGATCAGCTTCCTGCCGAAGGCGCTCCGGTGGGCGGTGTGGTGGGTGGCGTTCACCACCGCGACGCGCATGCCCGCCGCGGTGCCGATCACGCAGTCCAGGCGCGTGTGTCCCACCATCTCGATGATCGTCGGCACCCCGCGGCCCGGCTCGCCCACCATGCGTGCCCAGGCGCCGTGCAGCTCGATCTCCGAGGAGGCGTTCGAGTGGTTGCCCAGCTTGTCCTTCAGCCGCTGGATGTGAAACGCGTTGCGGCTGCCGTCGGGCAGGATCCGCGGCAGCAGGAAGCACGACAGGCCGTCGTCGGTCTGCGCCAGCACGAGGAACATGTCCGACATCGGCGCCGAGCAGAACCACTTGTGGCCGACGATCTCGTACTCGCCGCCCGCACCGCCGCCGTTCAGCGGGTTCCCGACGGTGGTGTTGGCGCGCACGTCCGAGCCGCCCTGCTTCTCGGTCATCGCCATCCCCGCGATCGCAGAGCCCTTCTCCGCGGCCGGCACCATTCGAGGGTCATACGTCGTGGCCGTCACCAGGGGCTCCCACTCCGCCGCCAGCTCCGGCTGCGCCCGCAGCGCCGGCACGACCGCGAACGTCATCGTGATCGGGCACGCGAAGCCCGCCTCGGCCTGCATCGCCGTCATGTACAGCGCCGCCCGAGCGGCGTGGGGCGCCGGCTCCTCGCTCGTCCACGGAAGCGAATGCAGCTCGTGCTCGACGCCCAGCCTCATCAGCTGATGCCAGGCGGGGTGGAACTCGACCTCGTCGATGCGGTTGCCGTAGCGGTCGTGCGTGCGCAGCACCGGCCTGTTCTCGTTGGCCAGCCGTCCCCACAGCTGCTGAGGCTCACCGCCGATGACACGTCCCAGGGCCGAGGCCCGCTCGCGCACCCAGCCGGCACCCTCCCGCTCCACGGCCTCCACAAGCGGCAGGTTGCTGGAGAACACATCGATCCCGTCCAGCGGCGGCGCCTGGTTGAAGACCGTGTGCGTCTGCCACGGCGCCGCTCCCTCACGGCCGGATTGCGAGACGGTGGCCATGTGACGAAGTGAAGCAGATCGCAGGGCGATAGCATCGGCCGCCATGAGCAAGATCAAGGTGAAGAACCCGATCGTCGAGCTCGACGGCGACGAGATGACCAGGATCATCTGGTCGTTCATCAAGGAGCAGCTGATCCTGCCCTACCTCGACGTGGACCTGAAGTACTACGACCTGGGAATCGAGAGCCGCGACGCAACCGATGACCGGGTGACGGTGGAAGCGGCGGAGGCGATCAAGCGCTATGGCGTCGGCGTCAAGTGCGCGACGATCACGCCCGATGAGGCGCGCGTGGAGGAGTTCGGCCTCAGGGAGATGTACCGGTCGCCCAACGGCACCATCCGCAACATCCTCGGTGGAGTGATCTTCCGCGAGCCGATCGTCATCTCCAACATCCCCAGGCTCGTGCCAGGCTGGGCCAAGCCGATAGTGATCGGACGTCACGCCTTCGGGGACCAGTACCGGGCCAGCGACATGGTCGTCCCCGGCAAGGGCAAACTCACGCTCACCTACGCCCCCGAGGACGGCGGCGAGCCGGTTGAGCTCGACGTCTACGACTTCCCCGGAGGCGGCATCGCGATGGCGATGTACAACCTCGACGACTCGATCCGGGACTTCGCGCGCGCCTCGCTGCGCTACGGGCTGGACCACGGCTACCCCGTGTACCTCTCGACCAAGAACACCATCCTCAAGCGCTACGACGGGCGCTTCAAGGACATCTTCCAGGAGGTCTTCGACAACGAGTTTGCCGGCGAGTTCAAAGAGGCGGGGCTGACCTATGAACACCGGCTGATCGACGACATGGTCGCCGCCGCGCTGAAGTGGGAGGGCGGTTACGTGTGGGCGTGCAAGAACTACGACGGCGACGTCCAATCTGACACGGTCGCGCAGGGGTTCGGCTCGCTCGGCCTGATGACGAGCGTGCTGATGAGCGCCGACGGCAGGACGGTCGAGGCGGAGGCCGCCCACGGCACCGTCACCCGCCACTACCGTCTGCACCAGAAGGGCAAGGCGACCTCGACCAACCCGATCGCCTCGATCTTCGCCTGGACACGCGGGCTGCAGGCCCGGGGGCGCATGGATGACACGCCGGAGGTCACCGCCTTCGCGGAGACGCTCGAGCGTGTGTGCGTCGAGACGGTCGAAAGCGGGAAGATGACCAAGGACCTCGCCCTGCTGGTCGGACCCGACCAGCCCTGGCAGACGACCGAGGAGTTCCTCGCGTCCATCGATGAGAACCTGCGCGAGGCGATGGCCCGGGACCGTCCCGCTCCTGCGCCAGAGCAAGTCCACTAACGCCAGCACAACCACAGGAGATGAATTTGTGAGCACTCCCGTTCGAGTAACGGTCACCGGCGCCGCAGGTCAGATCGGCTACAGCATCGTCTTCCGCATCGCGGGCGGACAGCTGCTGGGGCCCGGCCAGCCGATCGACCTCCGCCTGCTGGAGATACCGCAGGCCATGTCCGCACTGGAGGGCGTCGCGATGGAGCTCGTCGACTGCGCGTTCCCGCTGCTGGCGAACCTCGATCTGCACGACAACCCCGACGACGCCTTCGACGGCGTCAACCTTGCATTGCTCGTCGGCTCGCGGCCGCGCACGAAGGGCATGGAGCGCGCCGAGCTGCTGAGCGAGAACGGCAAGATCTTCACAGGCCAGGGGAGGTCGCTCAACGAGCGGGCCGCGCCCGATGTGAAAGTGCTCACGGTGGGCAACCCCGCCAACACGAACTGCCTGATCGCCATGAACAACGCGCCCGACGTACCCAACGAGCGCTTCACATCGATGATGCGCCTCGACCACAACCGCGCGGTCGCCCAGCTCGCCGCCAAGCTCCAGGTCCCAGTCACTGACGTCTCCAACATGGGTGTCTGGGGCAACCACTCGCCGACCATGTACCCGGACCTGTTCCACGCCAAGGTGGGAGGCGAGCTCGCGGCCGGGAAGGTCGACGACCAGGCGTGGATCGAAGACGAGTTCCTGCCCGGCGTCGGCAAGCGCGGCGCGGCGATCATCGAGGCGCGCGGCGCATCATCCGCCGCGTCCGCCGCCAGCGCCGCCATCGATCACGTCCGCGACTGGGTGACCGGCACGGATGGGCGCTGGGTCTCGATGGGCGTCACCTCCGACGGCTCCTATGGGATCCCGGAGGGCCTCATGAGTGGCTTCCCGTGCACCTGCGCCGGCGGTGAGTACGCCATCGTCCAGGGGATCGAGCTCGATGACTTCTCTCGTGCGCGCATCGACGCCTCTGTCGCAGAGCTCGTCAGCGAGCGCGACACCGTCTCCGAGCAGGGCCTGATCTAGACACAGGCGGAGGGCCTGATCCGGACACTGACGGAGGGCCTGATCCGGACACTGCCGACGGACGGGTGCGGCGCTGCACTGCCGGACGCCGCCGGGTACGGCGCTGCAGTCTGTTGCGCAAGCCCTCATGCAGAAGGGGCGCGGTCACAGTCGACCGCGCCCCTTCACCCACTTCACCGCCGGCAGCCGGGAGGACGCTGAGAGCGTCGAGCAGCAGGCAGGATCACGTCATTTCCTGGGATGCCAGCCGCGCCCCTGCTTTTTGACCTTGCCTTCCTGTTCCAGCCCGGGCAGCACGCGGTAGAGGTAGTTCTGCTTTATCCCCATCTTGGCCGCCAGCTCAGGGATGGTTATGCCGGGCTGACCCTGCACGAAGCCGAGGGCCTCAGCCGCACGGGTGCCGCTGCCTTTGCGCCTCCCCGCTCGGCGGCCGGCAGGACGCCCGGGTTTACGCGCGACTTTGGTCGTTTTCGCTTTCGTCGTCGAGCGGGAGCCGCGGGGGCGGCCGGGTCCGCGGCGGCGGGGAGCGGCCGTGGCGCTCGCCGACGCGGAGGATGACCCGCCGACGCCGGCCAGCGCGGAGGCGGCCGACTCGAGGCGGTTGTACTCGTCGACCAGCGGCTTCAGCTCTTTCAGTCGATCTGTGATCTCTCGGCGCTTCTCGTCAAGGAAGTCAGTCACGGTGGCATCCTGTTCACTAGTGTCGATGTGACGCAGTCACATCGCATTGCCGGCGTTACCTTACACTAGTTCTTTTGGATTTCCGTTCCAGGTGATCTCTCAAAAGATCGAGCGTGCGCGTCGCCTCGCGAACGGGGATGCCACCGACCAGCGCTCGGCTGACCACCGCGCCGAGCGGTCCGAGCGGAGCCCTGAACTCGTTGCGGTAGTCAAAGCGCGTGCCGCCGTCGTCTGGCTTCAGGATGTACTCGCTGCGCGCACGCGACCGCGCCGGGCCGCGTCCCTCCCAGACGGCCAGCTCGTCCGGCCTGCACTCCACGAGCTTCCAGTGAACGTCCACGTTGACCCCACGCAGGTGGATGCGCTGGTCCATCTCGTACCCCACCCGCAGCGGCCCCTCATCGGCGTGCAGCAGCTTGCGGTGAATCGTCACCCAGTCGCCCAGCGAGGCGGGATCCATGACCGTCCTCCACACCTCGGCCGGTGGCGCTGCGATCTGGATCGAGGCTGTGACAACGCTCATGGGAGTGGCCGCCGCGGCACTCGGCGAGGTCAGAACCGTACCGTGTGGGGACGGCGCACACCCGGTCATCCATCAGCGCGCGGCCAGCGGCTCGAGTCGCTCCCATTCGCGCAGCGCGTTCTCCACAGCGGACTCGAACGTGTGCAGGGTGACGTTCAGTCGCTCGGCGGCATCGTCGTCCGCCGGCAGCAGGTCTCCCTGAAGCCCCTCCATCAGCGGCAGCACCAGCTCGGGATCCTCACCGGTGATCGCCGCCGCCACCCGGGCCGTGATCCCGGTGAGGTTCACCCCCATGCGTAGCGACGGCCGGCTCACAAGCATGAGCTCGGCGATGCCGGCCAGCATCTGGCCGTATGTCAGCGTGTCCGGACCGCCCACCTCCAGCGAGAGGCCTCCCAGCGGGGCCGCGGCAGCCGCGGCAAGCATCTCGGTCACGTCGCGAGCATCGATCGGCTGCGTGCGGAACCGCTGCCACGCGGGCAGTGTGAGAACCGGCATGCGCTCCACGAGGTGCACCAGGAGCCTGAACGAGCGCGAGTGGGCCCCGATCACGATCGAGGCGCGCAGCGCGATCGAGTCGGGCACCGCATCGAACAGGATGCGCTCCACCTCGATGCGGCTCGCAAGGTGGCGCGACGGCCGCCGCCTGCGCTCCCGTGCCGGGCCGGCTCCCGCCCAGCCAGGAGGCAGCCCGCCGAGGTAGACGATGCGCCGCACGCCGGCGGCGGCCGCCGCTGCGCCGAACGTCTCGGCCGCCACGCGCTCTCGCTCGGCGAAGGGTGCGCTCTCCGAGGGCGTTCTCTCCATCGAGTGGATCAGGTAATAGGCAACCTCGACGCCCTCGAGAGCGCGCTCGAGGCCCGAGCCGCTGAGGGCATCGCCACGAACGACCTCGAGCTCCGGCGGTGTCGCCTCCGGCGGCTCGGGCAGCCGGGCGAGCGCCTCGGCGACGCGCGAGGGCCTTCGCGCGAGCGCGCGCACGAGATGACCGTCGGAGCGCAGGCGCGGGACGAGCAGAGAGCCGGCGAACCCGCTGGCGCCGGTGACGAGCACTTGCATGTGCACAGATGATGACGCGGGGAGCGCCCGGGCCCGGAACGCTCGGAAAGTGCGCCCCGATCACCGAGATTGTCACACCAACGTGACTCGTTCCAGGCTATTTACGCTGAGCGATCGTTTTCTCTGCGATTTGCGAGGTGCCGCGTCGCGGGGCCTTGAGTGGGTCCCCGGATGGTGCTTTGATCGCTCGCGTTCCATCCAATTCGACTCGCGGGCGGGGGAAGACGTTGGCACAGACCAGGCAGGCTGGGCGAGCGCCCACACGGGCGCGCAAGGTGACTTGCGAGGATTGCTTCTTCCGCGTGAACCTCCTGTGCGCGCTCGAGCTCACCGAGCCCTGCGCCACGTTCCGCCCCCACGAGGCGCAGCTGAGGCCACCGCAGCAGCTGCGCCTCGTCTTCCGCCAGGAGCGCCGCTCGCGCGCCGCCTGGGCGTTCCCGTCGGCCCAGGAGCAGGCCGCCCTCCACGCCTGACCTCGGCGAGGGCCGCTTCCCGCGGGATCCGCATCGCCGTGGGACCTCCAGCCCCGCGACGTCCGCCGCACCCGTGCCGGGCTGTCCTCAGAACGCTCCCTGGGGGTATATTCACGATGGACCTGCAATCTCTCGGCAGAGGACGGTGGCGAAGATGGCAGCAAAAGACAGGATCGGCAAGGCCGCCGAAGCGGCCAGGGCGGCGCAGCGCAACCAGTACGTGCAGCGGCTGATCGAAGATGAGCAGCTTCGCTCGAGCCTGGCTGCAGCCTACGGCGCGGCCCGCAACGCGTACGGGCGCATGAGCAACGGCAAGCCCGCGACGCGCGCTCTGTTCGAGGACCGCAAGCTCCAGCGCGAACTCAGAGATGCGGCGAACGCGCTGCGCGACGCCTCGGCCTCCCTGCGCGAACCTCCGAGGCGCAAGCGCAGGGGCGGCATCGGCCGCTCGCTGCTCCTGCTCGCGGTCGCGGCCGGGCTTGCGATGGTTCTCAGCGAGGAGCTGCGCTCGAAGGTGCTGGACCTCCTCTTCGGCGCGGAGGAGCAGTTCGACTACAGCTCGACCACGACGCCCGCGCAGCCCGCACCCGCGGGCGCGTCCGCGAGCTGAGCCTCCGTCACGGCGATGACCGCGGTGGATGCGACCACGGTGGGCAGGCCTCGCGCAGATGGCGCCGCGCGCTCGCAGACGCCGGCGCCACCGGCCCGCTCGCTCTCGGGTGAGAAGGCGCAGCGGATAATCGACTCGATGCGCCGCAGCGTCGCGCGCCGCGGCACAGCCGGCTCGACCTTCGATCGCGTCTCGCGCGAGGCAGGGGTCTCCAGGGGTCTGCTGCACTACTACTTCGGCACGAAGGAGCAGCTGCTCGTCGAGGCCGTTCGGCGTGACTGCGAGCTGCGCCTGGAGCTGCTCGAGCGCAGGCTGTCGACCGCACAGAGCGCCGAGGACTACATCGGCCTCATGGCCGAGAACCTCGAGGAGACCATCCGCGACGATCCTGATTTCCTCACACTGGTCTACGAGCTGTTCACCCTCTCACGCCGAAACGTCGACATCGCTGTCGAGTACGCCGGCCTGATGCGCCGCACGCGCGAACACGTCGCCGGGATGCTGGCGGCCGCCCAGCAAGAGGGGATCCTGTCCCTGCACGCCGAGCCGGAGGCCATCGCCGAGATCCTCTTCTCCCTCGGCGATGGGCTCGCCCTGCGGATGCTGAGCGAGCCGGAGCGTGACTTCACCGCCACGATCAGCGCCGGGATCGAGTGCGCGCAGGCGCTGCTCACCGATTGACGCTCATATAATCGGCTGCGACATGCCGATCTACGAGTACAGACGCCCGGACGGCACGACGTTCGAGATCCAGCAGTCGTTCAGCGACGAGCCACTCCAGGTCGATCCCGAGACCGGCGTGCCCGTGGAGCGCGTCCTTCACCCGCCGGCCGTTCACTTCAAGGGCAAAGGCTTCTACAACACCGACTACGGCACGCGCAAGCGCCAGCGGGAGACGGCCGCTGCCGAGAAGCCGTCGAGCTCGGATGGCGCCGGGGCGAGCGGTGACTCGGCGGGCTCGAGCGCCGGCGAGGCGAAGGGCGAGTCGAGCGGCAAGCCCGCCAAGAGCACCGGCTCGGACGCCAAGCCCGTCGCGGCGAGCGGCTAGCAGTCCGCGGGGCCGGCGACGGACCCCCGCACCTCGCCGTGCTCAGCCGCTCATGAAGCGCGCAACCGCCGCGCGGCGTTCTGCTTCTGAGACCGTCAGGCCCACCTCGCCGTCCGGCAGGGTCGTGGTCCCCGACGGTTTCAGCACGTGGGTCGGCGGCGTGCCGCCCGTGCCCAGCGCGGCGAACAGGCCGAGCAGCGTGGGTCCGCTCATGTCGGAGATGATCGCCGGCGGCGCGTTCCAAGCGATCCACGGCAGGCGGAAGAAGCTCGACGGTGAGAGCACCCTGCTCTTCATCGCGTTGAACAGCGCCTGCTGGTGTTCCTGGCGCGTGAGGTCGTTCTGCGAGCGCGCGCACAGGTTCTCCCGGGTCCGCGCCAGGGCGAGCGCCGCCTTGCCGTCGAGGTGATGCGTGCCGGCCGGCAGCTTGAGCGTGTAGCCGCCCTGGCTGAAGCCGCCGTCGATGCGCGATTCGATGCAGCCACCCGTGTAGTCGACGCCGCCCATGGAGTCGATCAGCTGCGGGAAGTTTTCGAAGTTGACTTCGATCAGGTGGTTGATCGGGACGCCGAGCCAGCGCTTGATGACTTCGATCGACTCCTTGGGACCGCCGAAGGCATGCGCCGCGTTGATCTTCTGCAGGCCGTGCCCCGGGATGTCGATGACGGTGTCCCGCGGGATCGACAGGCGGGCCGCGTGGCCGCCTCCGGTGCGGATCAGCATGATCGTGTCCGACCGGCCCGGTCCCGACTTTTCGGCTCCGGGTTCCTTGCTGTTCTTCTGCCGCGTGTCGGAGCCCAGAACGAGGATGTTGTTAGCCGAGGTCAGCGGGAAGCCGGCCGGGTCCAGGGCGCTCGCGACGTCGCTCGGCGGCGAGGTCCGTTCGAAGTGGGAGCTGATGAAGAACAGCAGCAGCGAGAGCACCAGCCAGCCCACCACGAGCCCGAGCAGGCCCAGGAGCACCCGCCGGCGGCTGGTCCATCGCCGCCAGCCCGCGCGCGACCCGGTGCCACCCGCCCGCGGCAGGCGACCGCGCCCGTCGCGCCCGCCACGAGCCCCCGCAGCCACCCGGCCCGCCGGACCGAGCTCCTCCTCGCGTCCGGGCAGCAGCCGCCGGCGGGCTCGGTAGCGCGTGTACTGCGGCGGATGCTGGCGGTCCTCGGGCACGGGTAGGACCCTATATTTGCGACATGACTCCCGCGGAGGCGGCGGTCGGCCGGCTGGTCGTGTGTCCGACCCCGATCGGCAACCTCGAAGACGTGACCCCGCGGGTGCTCGCCGCGCTGGAGAGCGCCGACGTGATCGCCTGCGAGGACACGCGTCACACCAGGGTGCTGCTCGACCGTTACGGAATCCGCGCCCGGCTCGTCAGCCTCCACGAGCACAACGAACGCGCACGAGAGGGAGAGCTGCTCGCACGGATCGCCGCGGGAGAGGTGGTCGCGCTGGTATCCGACGCCGGCACGCCGCTGGTCTCCGACCCCGGCTACGCGCTCGTGCGCGCATGCCTGGGGGAGGGGCTGGCGGTCGAGGTGCTGCCGGGCCCCAGCGCCGTCATCACCGCGCTTGTCGCCTCCGGCCTGCCACTCGAGCGCTGGACGTTCGTGGGGTTCCTGCCCCGCTCGCGCCGCGAGCGCGAGGAGCTGCTCGCAGGGGCCGGTGAGACGCTCGTTGCGTTCGAGTCTCCCCGCCGCCTCGTCGCCACGCTGGCGCTGCTCGCCGAGAGCGATCCCGACCGGCCGGTCGCCGTCTGCCGGGAGCTGACCAAGCGCCACGAGGAAGTCCGCCGTGGAGGTGCCGCCGAGCTCGAGGCGCACTACCGCGAGGTGCCGCCGCGCGGCGAGATCGTGCTGGTGTGCGGCGCCGCCCCTGCCGGCCGTGCCGACCGGGAGGAGGCGCTCGCGGCGGTGCGCGACCTCATCGGTGCCGGAGCGCGGGCACGTCCGGCGGCCGCGGCTGTCTCGAGGCTCACCGGTCTCGCCGCCAACGAGCTCTACCGGGCACTCACCGGCGAGAGCTGAGGGGGCAGGCCGGATGGCGGCCGGGAGTCTCCGCCGCGAGGTTCGCCTCGTCGAGGGGACGCCGCGGTGCGCCGCAGTAGCCTGCAGCGGCGATGGCCTACTACGTGACCACGCCGATCTACTACGTCAACGCGGCGCCCCACCTCGGGCACGCCTACACGACGATCGCCGCCGACGTGATGGCGCGCCATCACCGGCAGCGCGGGGAGGAGGTGTTCTTCCTCACGGGAACCGACGAGCACGGCGAGCCGGTCGCCGACGCCGCGCACGCGCTCGGCTTGGAGCCGCAGGAGCTGGCCGACCGCAACGCCGAGCGCTTCAAGGCGCTCGCGCCGCAGATCGAGGCGACGAACGACTTCTTCATCCGCACCACCGATCCCCAGCACGAAGCGAAGGTCCAGGAGGTGCTCGGGCGGGTGCGGGACAACGGGTTCGTCTACGAGGGCACCTACGAAGGCTGGTACTGCCCGAGGTGCGCGGACTTCAAGCCCGAGAACGAAATCGACGAGGGCAGGCTCTGCCCGATCCACCACATCGAGCTGACGCGCGAGCAGGAGGACAACTACTTCTTCAGGCTGTCGGCCTTCCAGGAGCGGCTCGAGGCGCTCTACGCCGAGCGGGAGGACTTCATCGCGCCCCGTGTCCGCTACAACGAGGCGCTCTCCTTCATCCGCTCCGGGCTGCACGACGTGCCGCTCACGCGACACAAGCTCACCTGGGGCGTCCAGGTGCCGTGGGATCCCGAGCATGTCTTCTACGTCTGGTTCGACGCGCTGCTGAACTACTACACGGCCCTGTCCTACGCCGATCCGCGACAGGACCTGACCGAGCGGTTCTGGCCCCCCAGCCACCACCTGATCGCCAAGGACATCCTCCGATTCCACGCCGTCTACTGGCCGGCGCTGCTGATGGCGGCCGAGCTCGAGCTGCCCCGGCACATCTTCGTGCACGGCTACCTGCTGATGGAAGGCGAGAAGATGAGCAAGTCGCTCGGGAACGTGCTCGACCCGTTCGAGGTGATCGAGCGGTTCGGAGCGGACGCGCTGCGCTTCTACCTGTTGCGCGATGTCCCCTTCGGGGCGGACGGCTCGGTCTCGACCGCCGCCTTCGAGCTGCGCTACGAGACCGAGCTGGCGAACGAGCTCGGCAACCTCGCCAGCCGGACGATCGCCATGATCGCGCGCTACCGCGGCGGGTCGGTACCCGCGGGGGACATCGATCGCGCCATCGGCCCCGACTTCGACGGTCTCGCGCAGGGCGTCGCGACGCTCCTCGACGGGGCCCAGCTGACCGCCGCGCTCGAGGAGATCTGGCAGCGGGTCAGGCGGTTGAACCGCTACGTCGAGGAGCAGGCGCCATGGCAGCTCGCCAAGGAGGACTCACGCGCGGCCGACCTCGACCGGGTGCTGCGCACGCTCGTCGAGGGGCTGCGCGTCCTCGCGGTGCTGCTGTGGCCCTACGTACCCTCGAGCGCCGAGCGCCTGCTCGGCGCGCTCGGCGCGCCGGACGTCTCGCTGGCGGGCGCCCGGCTGGGCGCCGGCCGGGTCGAGCGCGTCGGCGAGCTGGACCCGCTGTTCCCCAAGAACCGGTAGCGACGGAGTGATCGACTCCCACACCCACCTGGACCTGTGCGAGCCGCCAAACGCGGAGCTGGTGGCGGCCGCCGAGACGGCCGGCGTGCATCGCATCCTCACCGTCGGCATCGACGGGTCGTCGTGTCGCGCAGCACTTACGGCGGCCGATGACTTCCCCCAGGTCTACGCCGCCATCGGCAGGCATCCGAACTCTGCCAAGGGGTTCGACGAGGTCGACCTGGCCGAGCTGCGAGGGCTGGCCGCGCACGAGCGCTGCCGGGCGATCGGAGAGACGGGGCTCGACTTCTACCGCGAGGGTGCCCCGCGCGAGGATCAGCAACGCGCCTTCGCAGCGCAGATCGCGCTCGCGCGCGAGACCGGCAAGCCGCTGGTCATCCACACGCGCGCAGCCGCGGAGGCGACGCTCGCGCAGCTCGGCGCCGAAGCCGACGGCGTCAGCGTCGTGATGCACTGCTTCTCGATGCCCGACCAGCTGGAGCAGTGCCTCGAGCGCGGCTATGCCATCTCGTTCGCCGGCAACGTCACCTACCGCAGTGCCGCCGATCTCGCCGGCGCGGCGCGGCTCGTGCCCGACGAGCGGCTGCTGGTGGAGACCGATGCGCCGTACCTCGCCCCGGCGCCCGTGCGCGGCCGGCCCAACCAGCCGGCGTTCGTGATGCACACGCTGGCCTTCCTGGCGCAGCTGCGCGGCGTCGGGGCCGGCGAGCTGGCGGCGATCGTCGAGCGCAACGCCACGCGGCTGTTCGGCTGGGCATGAGCGCCGTGGCAGAGCTGCCGAGCCAGCCAACGCTGAGGCGCCTGCGCCGCTTCGGTGTGCGCCCCGACCGCGATCTGGGACAGAACTTCCTGATCGACTCCAACATCCTCGGCGTGATCGAGCGCGCGGCCGAGCTCGGCGACGACGACGTCGTGCTGGAGATCGGCGGTGGCGTGGGGGTGCTCTCGGAGCACCTCGCCGAGCGGGTCGCGCACGTGCACGTCATCGAGATCGACCAGCGCCTGCGAGACGCGCTGCTCGACGCGACGGAGCCGCACGCCAACGTGACCGTGCACTGGGCCGATGCGATGACGATGGACCTCGCGACGCTGTCCCCGGCGCCCACCAAGGTGGTTGCGAACCTGCCCTACGGGATCGCCGCCGGAGCGCTTCTGCGGACCATCGAGGAGCTGCCCGGCGTGGGGCTGTGGATTGCGATGACGCAGCGGGAGGTCGGCGAGCGGCTCGCCGCCGCGCCCGGGAGCGGCGCCTATGGCGTGCCCTCGGTGATCGCCCAGCTCGCCTGCGACGTGCAGGTCATCCGGGCGATCCCCCGCACCGTCTTCCACCCCGTGCCGAACGTCGACTCGGTACTCGTCAGGCTGCGCCGCCGAGCAGCCGGGGAGCCGGGGCAGCCGGCCTCGGGCTCGAGTCCGGCGCTTCGCGCGCTGGTGGCCGGCGCGTTCGCCCACCGGCGCAAGACGCTCGCAGGGTCGCTTACCCTCTCCGGCCGCCTCGCCGGGCCCTCCCGCGAGCAGGTGCGCGAGGCCCTTCAGCAGCTGGGCCATCCACCGGACGTACGGGCCGAGCGCCTCGCCCCGGAGGAGTTCCGCGCGCTCGCGGGGCTGCTGGGGCGGTGAGTGTGCACAGCGCGCTCGCGCCCGCGAAGGTGAACCTCGGCCTGTTCCTCGGTCCCGCGCGCGAGCGCGACGCACGGCACGAGCTGGTGAGCGTCATGCAGTCGATCTCGCTCGCCGACGAGCTCACGCTCGAGCCCGCGCCGGCGGAGGCGGCGGAGGACGAGGTCAACTGCCCCGGGGTGCCCGGGCCGCCCGGCGCCAACCTCGCGGCCGCCGCGCTGCGCGAGTTCCGGGCGAGCACGGGGTGGGACGCCCCGCCGGTGCGCCTTCGGATCGTCAAGCGGATCCCCGTTGCCGCGGGTCTGGGGGGCGGCTCGGCCGACGCGGGGGCGGCTCTCCGTCTGGCGCGCCACGCCTCGGGTCTCGGCGACGAGGAGCTCCTGCTGCGCCTGGCAGCCGGCCTCGGCGCGGACGTGCCGGCACAGGTCTCGCCCGGGCGCTGGCTCGCCGGCGGGGCGGGCGAGGAGCTGCGCGAGCTGCCGGCGCCCAGCGCCCCTTTCGGGGTGCTCGTCCTGCCGCTGGCCAGGTCGCTTTCGACCGTCGCCGTCTACGCCGAGGCCGACCGCCTCGAGCTGGCCCACTCACGGGAGCTGCTCGCCGAGCGGCGCCGCGAGCTGGCCGCTGCGTTCGAGCACGGCGCCCCGCTGCCCGCCGCGAGCGAGCTGCTCCACAACGATCTCCAGCGGGCGGCGGTCTCCCTGTGCCCGGAGATCGTCGCGGCGCTGCGTGCGGCACGCGAGGCGGGCGCCGATCCGGCGCTCGTGAGCGGGTCTGGGCCGACCGTCCTCGGCCTGTTCGCGGGCGGCGCCGGCTCGACGCTGGAGGGCCCGGCACTGGCCGAGGCCGCGGCTGCGCGGCTGCGCGGCGTGGTGCCGGGAGCGACCTGGGCCACGCCGGTCGACGCGGCGTTCGCGGGCGTCCGAGAGCTCGACGGGACGGCATAGGCCGCCGCCCGGCGTGGCGAACCGTGGGCGCCGGGAACCGCATCCAGACGGGCCGCCGGACCGCTGCACGGACGGCCGACGGCGCCGTGCGTCACAATCTCGGCGAGAGCCGATGGGCAGGACCACCGTCAACGACCTCGTCGCCGTCTGCGCCGGAGTGTTCGGGCTGGCGCTGTACGCCGGTCTGATCCTCGTGCCGGCGTGGACTTCCTACTCGCGCCTGTGGGAGCGGATTGCGGCGAGTGTGCTGACGCTGTACGTGCTGGCCGTGCTGGTGGCCGTCGGCGTGGTCGCTGCGCTGGCCGGCGTGTACTTCTGGGGTTGACCGGCGTGTCAGACCTTGCCGCGCTCGACGCGATCACCGACGCGGTCGAGTCCGGTGCGGGGTTGCCGGAGGTCGTTCGCGCGGCGGCCAAGGCGCTCGAGTCGAGCCTCGCCGTGACCGATGCCTGGGGCGCCACGCTGGCCGTGGCGGCGCGCTCGCCGGCCGACGAGCGCTCGCTGCTCTCCCAGGGCAACGGCGTGAGCAGCACCCCCCTGCGGGTGGCCGACACGGTCGTGGGCACGCTTCACATGCGCGCGAAGACAGAGCCGAGCGCTTCGATGCGCCGCCTGCTCGTGACGATGATCGCCTCCGAGGTCGAGCGCGTTCGCGCCCCGGAGCGGGCGTCCGAGACGGCCGCAGGCGACTTCCTGCGCGCCGTGCTCGCCCGCGAGCTGAGCAGCCGCGACGACCTGCTCGCGGGCGCCAGGGAGCTGGCGCTCGACGTGGGCGACGGCGCGAGCATGATCGTCGTCCGCGCCCATCCCCAGGCTCCGACCGACGAGGGCTGGCGCGGGCGGGTGCGCGCGGTCGCGGAGAGGGGCGCGCGGGCGGTCGCCAGCCGCTCGATCGCCGCGCTCTCGGAGCGTGACGGCATCGCCGGCGCGGAGGTGCTCGTGCTCGTCCCGGGCGGCGAGGAGGCGACGGCGGCGCGCGCAGCAGAGGCGCTCCTGCACGAGATGCAGGCCGGGCTGCAGGGCTACACGTTCGCCATCGGCCGCAGCCGCATCACCGAGGATCCGGCCGAGCTTCCACGGGCCGCGAGCGAGGCGCTGCTGGCCGCCAACGTCGCCGAGGGGGACGCCGAGGGGGCGCCGCTGGCGTTCGAGCAGACCGGTGCCTACCGGCTCCTGCTCTCCGCGATGAGCGAGAACCCCAGCGAGCTACAGCGCTTCTACGCAGAGACCGTGGAGCCGCTGGTCGCCTACGACGAGCAGTACGAGACGGACCTCGTGCGGACGCTCGAGACCTTCCTCGAGGCGGACGGCAACGTCGCCGGAACGGCCCAGCGGCTGTTCACCCACCGCCACACCATCTACTACCGGCTGGAGCGCGTTCGCGAGCTCTCGGGGCTCGATGTCAGCTCGAGCGACGGGCGCGAGAAGCTCAGTCTCGGCCTCAAGGCGATGCGCGTCCTCGGGATCACATCGGCCGGCGGCCCGGCATCCGAGGCCGGCGCCGAAGGCGGACGGGTGCCACGCGGGCCCGGACGCCGCCCATAGCCCGCCGGGGCGACGATCTATCCTTCCTGTTCCCTTGGGGGGTCGTCCAACGGCAGGACATCAGGTTTTGGTCCTGAGAATCGGGGTTCGAATCCCTGCCCCCCAGTTACCGTGCGCTTGCGCCCGCAGCGAATAGCATCTGTCCCGTGAGCGCACCCTTGGTCCTGATCCTCGCAGCGGGCCAGGGCACGCGCATGCGCTCGAGGACACCCAAGATGCTGCACGAGCTGTGCGGCAGGCCGATGGTGCTGTGGCCGGTGCTCGCGGCGCGTAAGGCGGAGGCCGCGCGCATCGTCGTCGTGGACTCACCGGAGCGTCCGCTCGCCGGGGTGCTGCCGGACGGCGTCGAGCTGGCCGTGCAGGAGCGCCCGGACGGCACCGGGGGAGCGGTCGCGGCGGCCCTCGCCGAGCTGGAATCCGGCGCGGGGCTCGACGCGGCGGCCCCTGTCGTGGTGCTCAGCGGGGACGTGCCGCTCGTCGGCGCAGAGGCCATCCGTGAGCTGATCGAGGCACACCGCCAGGCCGGGGCCACGGCGACGATGGCGACTACGATCCTCGCGGACCCGAGCGGCTACGGCCGGGTGGTGCGCGATGCGGACGGCGCCCTCGAGCGGGTGGTCGAGACGAAGGCGCCGGGCGACTCGACGCAGGCCGAGCGAGAGATACAGGAGGTCAACACCGGGATCTTCGTGTTCGCCCTGCACGCGCTCAGGCAGGCGCTGCCGCGGCTGCGCTCGGACAACGCCCAGGGCGAGCTGTACCTGCCTCAGGTCATCGACCTGCTGAGGGCGGACGGCGCTCCGGTCGCGGCGCATCTGATCGAGGACGAGCGCCTCGTGCTGGGCGTCAACGACCGTGCGTCGCTGGCGCTCGTGAGGAGGATCGCGCAGGACGCCATCCACGAGCGTCACATGAGCTCAGGGGTCACGATCGTCGATCCCGCCGCGACGGTGATCGACGTGGACGTCGAGATCGGCCAGGACACGGTGATCGAGCCCTTCACCAGCATCCGCGGCGAGACCACGATCGGCAGCGACTGCACGGTGCGCCATTCCTACCTGCTCGACTGCCGGATCGAGGACGGCGTGAGCGTGGGGCCGTTCGCGTACCTGCGTCCCGGCACCGTCCTCCAGCGGGGGTCCAAGGTGGGCACGTTCGTGGAGGTCAAGGCCTCCAACGTCGGGCCCGGCGCCAAAATCCCGCATCTCTCCTACATCGGCGACGCCGACGTCGGCGAGGGGACGAACCTCGGTGCCGCAACGATCACGGCCAACTACGACGGCCGCGAGAAGCACCGCACCTCGGTCGGGCGCGGCGTGCATACCGGAGTCGACACGACGCTCGTCGCGCCGGTGAGCGTCGGCGACGGCGCCTACACCGGCGCCGGCTCGGTCATCACGGAGGACGTCCCGCCCGGCTCCCTCGGCATCGCCCGCGAGCGCCAGCGGAACATCGAGGGCTACAGCGAGCGCAGCCGCCGATGAGGCTACGGGACCGCCGACGTTTACACTGCGTGGTGAGATGAGCGCGATCGACACGCGCACCAGGGAGGCCTCGCGGGCGAGCCTGCCGATCGACTACAACAAGCGGCTGATGCTCTTCAGCGGGCGGGCCAACCCGCAGCTGGCGATCGACATCGCCGACAAGCTCGGGGTCGATCTCGGGCCGGTCACGCTGAAGACGTTCTCCAACGGCGAGGTCTACTGCCGCTACGAGGAGTCGATCCGCGGTGCGGACGTGTTCATCGTGCAGTCGACCTGCGGCAACCCCCAGACCGGGGTCACGGCCAACGACTCGCTGATGGAGCTGCTGTTCATGATCGACGCCGCCGTCGGCGCCTCCGCGCACAGGGTGATCGCGGTCACGCCGTGGTTCGGCTACTCCCGCCAGGACAAGAAGTCGGCGCCCCGCGAGCCGATCTCCGCCCGTCTGGTCGCGCGCATGCTCGAGGCGGCCGGCGCCGACAGGGTTCTCACGATGGACCTGCACGCCGGGCAGATACAGGGCTTCTTCCAGAAGCCGGTCGACCACATGACCGCCCTGTTCATGCTCACCCAGTACTTCTCAGACCTCGCGCTGCCCGACCTCGTGGTCGTCGCGCCGGACGCGGGCCGGGTCAAGCTCAACAAGAAGTTCGCCTCCAAGGTGGGCGCCGAGCTGGCGATCCTCGACAAGGAGCGTCCCGCGCAGCAGGTCGCCGAGATCGGCTACGTGATCGGCGACGTGCGCGGCAAGACGGCGGTGATCGTGGACGACATGATCGACACGGCCGGGACCCTCAAGGCCGCCGCCAAGACGGTCAAGGAGGAGGGCGCCGACCGGGTCTTCGCCGCGGCGACCCACGCCGTCTTCTCGGGCAACGCCTTCGAGAACCTGCACACCTCGGGGCTCGAGCAGATCGTCGTCACCGACACGATCCCCGTCGGCCCCGGAGCGCCGCAGAACATCCGCGTGCTCCCCTGTGCCGAGCTGCTCACGGACTCGATCCGCCGGATCTTCGTGGACGACTCCGTTAGCGAGGTCTTCGGGGGCGAGAACCAGCTGTTCTAGGCCGCCGGAACCCCGCCGGCGAGGTCGGCCTCACCCCTGTGTCAGCGGCACGGTGACCGTCTTCGCGAACGTGTTGGCGTTGCGCGCGATCCGGGGCACGTTCTTGGTCCAGATGCCGTAGTAGGCGTTGCTCAGCTGGTTGCCGGCGACCTGGGTTGCCGAGAGCGGCGTCACGGCGCTCCAGAGCAGGATGTCCACGGTCTGCTTCACCCCCGCGTCACTGTCCCCGGGCGCGCCTCCCGGGTTCCCGGCGACGCCGTTGTTGGAGAGGATGTTGTGCGTGATCACGTTGCCGCTCAGGTCCTGTCCGGGGGCGTGACTGTGAAGCGTGATCCCGGCCAGCCCGTTCCCTTCGGCCACGTTGTTCGTGACCGTGTTGTTGTAGACACCCGTACCGGGCGGTCCCGAGGCCAGCAGGATGCCGCCGCCCTGCCCCTTGGTCCCGTTTTCGATGGCGGCGTTCCCGGCGACGAGGTTCGAGTAGACGCCGCCGGCGGTCGGCGCGAGGCCGCTCATCGTGGGCGGGCCCGGCGCGGTGCTCAGGATGACCGCCTTGGGGTTGTGGCCCGCCAGGGTTATGCCGCAGTCGAGCAGGTTGCGGAGAACACGGTTGCCTTTCACGGTGTTGTGTGCGGTGGGGCCTTTCTCATCCGTCAGCAGGATGCCCCCGGCATTTCCTCGCACGAAGTTTTCGACCACCCGTGACCCGGTCACGCCGGTCAGGTGGATCCCCTCACCGCAGTCGCCCGGGATCACCCCTTGGGGCGCGCACTCCCCTTCCGGAGTGGGGGCCGACAGTCCGCGGTCGTTGGAGACGACGGTGTTCCGCGAGATCGTTATCCCCGCCGTGTTCGTCGCCAGGATCCCCTCGAAGGTTGCGTTGCGCACCGTGAAGCCGCGCACGACGGCGCCGCCCGCGCCACCGCCGGTGATGAGGACGCCGTTCGCGGCGCCGGTCGCGTCGATCACGGGGTTGCCCGCGCCGATCAGCCTGATCGGCCTCGTGATCCTGACCTGACCGCGGTAGAGGCCTCGCCCGACGACGATCGAGTCGCCGGCCCGCGCATGGCTGAACGCCTGTGCCAGCGTGCGGCAGGGCTTGCGGTGGGTGCACGCGGCGTGCGTGCGGCCGTGGCTCGTCACGTAGAAGGTCCGGGCCGACGCCGACGTCGCGGCGGCGGCGCACATCAGCACCGAGAGCAGGGCTGCCGCCAGGTGGCGACGACGATGAGGCTGGGGTTGACGGCTGGGGGTCACGGGGGACTCCTTTCCGGATGATCTACTCGAACCGTGCTCCTATTTGCCCCGCCGTCCCCGGTCTCAATCCTCGCCGGCCTGGACGCTCCGGCGCCGGCGGGGAGTCGCCGTCACAGGCTCGGCGCCGCCTCTTCCGCGACCGCTTCGAGATCGGATGCGAGCGGCGGCGCCGTGCCCGGCGCCGCGGTGGCAGCCGCGTCGAGGTGGGCGGAAAGTCCGCTGACGACGGCCGCCGGCGCCGTGGGCTGGAGCGGCGGCGAGGGCGCGGATACGGCCGGCAGCCGGGGAACCGGCGCCACCGTTGGGCGAGCTAGGTCCGTGACGGCGGTGGCCGTGAGGTGGCCGGGCGGTCCGGCATCGCCCGTTCCCGCGCCATCGCGGCGCCTCGCGTTCGGCGCGCTGCCCACGCCTTGGACCTGCGCGGCAGCCGGCCGATCCCGGGCGGCGGCCGGCAGGGCCGGGCGCGGATCGGCCAGAGCCTGCGACACACGCGCGATGTGGGCGGACGGGCGCGGGGATGAAGCAGGCACGACGGCGAGCGGGCCGGGCCCCGACGGCGCCCGCGTGATCTTCGCCTGACGCGCCGGCGGTGTGGGCCGATGCGCCGCCGGCTGACGGTCGCCGAGCCTGGGGGCGGCCACCGCGACGGCGGCGAGCACGGGTGTGAGCCAGACGAGCGCCTGGGCCCCGTCGATCGGGGCGCCGGAGCCGACGGGCATGCAGTGGGCCAGTGCGCGCCGGGCGAGACTCGGCAGCCGGGAGGGGTGGGGGCTCTCCGGCCCGCGCCGGAAGACCACCGGAGGCACCACCAGCCAGCCCATCGAGGCGCGCGCCCGGGCTCGGGCGCGAACCAGCAGCTGGCGCACCGCTTTCTCGCTGACCCCGAGCGCCCGTGCCGCGTCGCGTCCACTGCTGCCATGGAGCGAGGTCCACACCAGGGCGTCGCGCTCGCGCGGCGGCAGCTCGGCGACGGCGGCGAGCGCGGCCCGGGCGTGGGCGGACTGCTCGGTCAGCTCGTGCGGCGAGCGCCCGCCCGCATGCTCCTCGGTGAGCTCGTCCGCGGGCGTCTGCGCACGCAGCGGCTCGAGGGCCGCTCGGCGCGCGATCATGAACAGCCACGCTCGCAGCTCGCGCACCTCGTGACCGCGCTGCAGGGCGCACCAGGCGCTCACGAATGCCTGCTGGACGGCGTCCTGAGCGGCCGCCTCGCTGACGATACGGCGGCAGTGCGCGAGCAGCTGCGCCCTGTAGCGCTCGTAGATGGCCTCGAATGCGCGCTCGTCCCCGGCCCGCGCCAGCTCGATTAGATGCGAGTCGCTCTCGCCCTCCGGATTGGCTCGAGCGCTCACTGCGCCATATGGAACACCACCGTCGCCGGCTGCGGCCGGGCCTGGACATCTGTTCGATTGGGCGTAGCAAGCGGCTCGTCTCCACATCTCAGGAGCACATGGCTCGCCGCAAGGCGGGCAGACGGACGCCCCTCCACCCACGCATAGGTCGTCCGCTGTCCAAAGAGCCGAAGCCGCCGCATCGCGCTGCCCGGGCCCCTCCTTGCTCTCGGCGGCGCGGTGCCGGCGGGCCTCTGCGCCGTGGGCGCGGGATGCTGGGATATGTTGGGACGCCCTCCCCGGTCCTCCCGCGCCCTGAAACGCATCGTCATCATCTCGCTCGCCGTGCTGCTGTTCCTTGCGCTAAGCGGGCTGCTCGCCAGGTTCCTGTCCGTCGAGAACACCGAACGCGACGACGACCTCGCTCTCATCGAAGCCCAGGCTCGCGGGGACGTCCCGGGGATGCTGGCCCGCCTCTCCGGCTGCGGCAGCCGCCCGGGGTGCCTCGCGACGGTGAGGGCGAACGCCGCCAACCCCCGCCTTCGCCGTGCGGGAGCCGTGAAGATCCTGTCGCTGAAATCGTCCACGGCGTACTCGCCGACGGGTGGCAGCGGAGAGACCCGGCTGGCGTGGACGGTCATCGGCAAGCTGCCGGTCGTCCAGTGCATCGAGGTACGTCGCAGCGGCAACGTCCTCAAGGGCGTGAGCGTCGCCCTCCTGTCCCTCAGCGCCCCCATCCCGAACGAAGCCGATTGCTAGAGTCTCACGGTTCCCATGGCCACGACGACCACAAAGCTGACGGTCAGCACCCGCACCGCGGAGGGCTCGCGCGCGGCCCGGCGCCTGCGGCGCAGCGGACGCGTTCCCGGCGTCCTTTACGGCGGGGGCGCGGACTCCGTGGGCTTCGACGCGGACGCCCGGGAGCTTCGCCTGGCGCTTGCTGGAAGCGGAGCGGTCCTCGACCTGAGCGTGGACGGCGGCCGCGCCACCCCGGTGGTGCTGAAGGAGGCGCAGCGAGACCCGGTGCGAGGCCAGACCATCCACGTGGACCTGCTGCGCGTCCGCCTCGATGAGGCGATCAACGCCGTCGTCCCGCTGGAGCTCGACGGCGTCGACGATGCACCCGGCGTCAAGGAAGGCGGGGTGCTCGAGCAGATCACCCGCGAGCTGAACGTCGAAGCCCTGCCGACCGCCATCCCCGAGTCGATCCTCCACGCGGTGGGTGAGATGCAGATCGGCGACACCATCCTGCTGACGGCGATCACGCCTCCGGAAGGCGTGACTCTCCTGGACTCGCTCGAGGAGACGGTCGTCGCCACGCTCTCGCCGCCGCGCCTGCAGGCGGAAGCCGAAGCCGAAGACGAGATCGAGGCCGAGACGGAGCTGGTCGGCGAGGAGGCCGAGGAGGGCGAGGCCGCCGAGGGCGCCGGCCCGGAGGATTCCGCCGGCGAGGAGTAGGTGCGACGCCCCTTCGGCGGTGGAGGCGGCGGTCCCGTCGATTGGCTGGTTGTGGGACTGGGTAACCCCGGTCGCGAGCACGCGGACACACGGCACAACGTTGGATTCATGGTTGCGGAGGCGCTGATCGCCCGCTGGGGTCTGGGCCGGCCCAGAGACCGCTTCCGAGGGCGGATCGCCGAGGGGCGCCTGCCGACCGGCGCCCCTGGCCTCGGCGAGCCGCCGGCGGCTCGCGTGGCGGTGCTCTGCCCGCAGACCTACATGAACGACGCCGGCCGCTCGGTCGGTCCCGCGCGTGGCGCGCTGAAGGTGCCGCTCGACCGACTGCTGGTCGTCCACGACGAGATCGACCTGCCGTTCGGGGAGGTCCGCGGGCGCCTGGGCGGCGGCCTCGCGGGCCACAACGGGCTGAAGTCTCTCCGGCGCGAGCTGGGCAGCGGCGAGTTCAGACGGGTTCGCGTCGGCGTCGGCAGGCCCGACTCGACCGACCCCGAGATCGTCTCCGCGTACGTGCTCGGACGCTTCCGGGAGGACGACGCCGACGTGCGCGACCTCGTCGAGCGCGCGAGCGAGGAGGTCGAGCGGATCGTGCTCGGCCGCGAGACGCCGGCGCGGGAGGGATAGATGCCCGTCGACGGACAGACCACGCGCGGACAGGCCATGCGAACGCTCCTCGGGCTCGTCCAGGAGGACGAGTCGGCAGTTGCGCTCGCCCGCGCCGGCGGTCACGCGTTCGTCTCCGCGTCGCTGCGGCCATACCTGATCGCGGCGCTCGCCGAGATGGACGACGCTGCGCGGGCGCGGCCGACGCTCGTGGTCGTCGGCGACGACCGCGCCGCGCGTGACCTCGCCGCGGACCTGCGCACCTGGCTGGCGCCGCGGCGGGTGCGCTACTACCCATCGAGAGGCGTCGCCTACGAGTCGCACCTCGCGCCCCCCGCGCACCTCGTCGGCCTGCGGGTCGCGGCGCTCGACGCGCTGCTCGGCCCGGAGGGCGCGGCGCCCGGCGGGAGGGACGCGGCGCCGGCCGGCAGGAGCGCCCGCGGCGGGAGCGAGGCGCCCGGCCGGGGGGCGGCGGCCCCCACCGGCGCGCCCGTGGTCGTGGTGAGCGCCGTTGCGCTGTCGGAGAAGGTCCCCGATCCGGCGCTCAGGCCGCACTCCTTCACGCTGCGCGTGGGGGAGCTGCTCGATCTCGACGAGTGCGCAGCCGAGCTGGTGCGCGCAGGCTACGAGCGCACCGACCAGGTCGAGGAGCGCGGTCAGTTCGCGATGCGCGGGGGGCTGCTCGACATCTTCCCCGCCACCGAGGACCGAGCCGTACGCGTCGACATGTTCGATGTCGAGATCGAATCGCTGCGCTGGTTCTCGACGTTCACCCAGCGCTCGCTGGGAGAGGTGGACGAGGTCGAGATCGCCCCGGCCGCGGAGCTCGCCGCCGAGCACAGGGAGCTCGCCGAGATCGCCGCCGAGCAGATGCCCTCGCGCTCCCTCGCCGCCGTGGACGGAGCCGAGGCCGAGCGGCCGGACATCGCCGAGCTGCTGCCGGTCGAGCGCTTCGGCGCCCTCCTCGATCTCGTAGGGGAGCAGACCGAGCTGATAGTGGCGGCGGAGGAGGAGCTGTCACCCACGCTGAGCGACCATTGGACGGACGTGTCCGCGGCCTTCGGCGAGGAGGACGCCCGCCACCTCTACGTCAGCCCCGAGAGCATCGAGGCCACGCTTCGCGAACGCGCCCGCATCTGGCTCTCCGCCCACGCCGCCGGTCAGGAGATCGAGCTGCGCGCGCAATCCGCGGACACGGCGGCGCGCACGCTGGGCGAGGCGGAGCCGGAGCTCGAGAAGCTGGTGCGATCGGGATACCGGACCGTCGTGGCCTTCCCGCGCCGCGGCGAGGGGGAGCGCGCGGCGTACAACCTCGGGAGGCTCAAAGCGAGCTGGCTGGCAGAGGGTGCCGACGTCGGATCGCTGCCGACCCACCCGCTCGAGCCCTCGCTGCGCTTCGCCGCCGCGTCGCTGCGCGAGGGCTTCGTCGCGCCCTCGCTGAAGCTTGCGGTGTTCCCCGAGCACCGGCTGCTGCGCCGGCGCCGCGCGGAGCGTGCCGAGGGGCCCGCCGGCCGCGGGACGGGGGGCGCGCGCCGGGGGATGCTGCGGTCGTTCACCGAGCTGCGAACCGGCGACATCGTCGTGCACGAGGACCACGGGGTCGCCCGCTTCGCCGGTTTCGAGACCCGCACGGTGGCGGACGTGACGCGCGACTACCTGTACCTGGAATACCAGGGCGACGACCGGGTGTTCGTGCCCACCGACCAGCTCGCCAAGATCTCGCGGTACGTCGGATACGGCGGGGCCGGCGACGGTCATCCGCCGCTCTCCAAGCTCGGTGGCACGCGCTGGGAGACCATGAAGGCGCGGGCGCGGCGCGCGGCCCAGGAGCTCGCAGGCGAGCTGCTGACGCTCTACGCCGAGCGCCGGCGGCGGCAGGGCCATTCGTTCCCGGCCGACTCGGACTGGCAGCGTGACTTCGAGGAGCGCTTCCCGTTCACCGAGACGCCCGACCAGCGCGAGGCGATCGACCTGGTGAAGGCCGATATGGAGGCGCCGCGGCCGATGGACCGGCTGATCTGCGGCGACGTCGGCTACGGCAAGACCGAGGTGGCGCTGCGCGCGGCCTTCAAGGCCGCCGGGGAGGGCAAGCAGGTGATGATGCTCGTGCCCACGACCATCCTCGCCCAGCAGCACTACGGCACGTTCGCAGAGCGGCTGGCCGATTACCCGTTCACGCTTGCCCACGTGTCGCGGTTTCGGACCGCGGCCGAGCAGCGGGAGGCGATCCGTGGCTTCGCCGAGGGCCGCGTGGACATCCTGATCGGCACCCACCGGCTGCTCTCGCGCGACGTCCGGGCGAAGGACCTGGGCCTCTTGATCGTCGACGAGGAGCAGCGCTTCGGGGTCAAGCAGAAGGAGCTGCTGCGCCAGCTGAAGCTGAAGGTCGACGTGATCTCGATGTCGGCGACGCCGATCCCGCGAACGCTGCAGATGTCGCTGGCCGGGCTACGCGACATCTCCGTGATCGAGACGCCGCCCGAGGGCCGGCGCCCGGTGAGGACCTATGTCGGCGAGTACGAGGAGGAGCTGGTCAGGCAGGCGCTCACGCGAGAGCACGCGCGCGGCGGACAGGCCTTCTTCCTGCACAATCGCGTCGAGTCGATCGACGAGACGGCCGAGCGCCTCCGCGCCCTGTGTCCCGGCATCCGCTTCGCGGTGGCGCACGGGCAGATGGCCGAGGGGGAGCTGGAAGCGGTGATGATGGACTACGTGCGCGGCGGAGCCGACGTGCTGGTGTGCACGTCGATCATCGAGTCCGGCCTCGACATCCCGCAGGCCAACACGCTGATCGTGGAGCACGCCGACAGCTTCGGGCTGGCCCAGCTCTACCAGATACGCGGACGCGTGGGCCGAAGCCGCGAGCGCGCATACGCCTACCTGCTCTACGACTCGGCGGCGGCGCTCACGCCCGAGGCGGCGCAGCGCCTGGCAGCCCTCAGCGACTACACCGAGCTCGGCGCCGGCTTCAAGATCGCCATGCGCGACCTCGAGATACGCGGCGCCGGCAACCTGCTCGGCGACGAGCAGTCGGGGCACGTCGCCGCGCTCGGCTTCGAGCTCTACATGCAGATGCTCGACGAGGCCGTGCGTGCCGCCGGGCCGCCCGAGGAGGGGGAGGCGCCACCGGAGCCGGTCCGGCTGGACGTCAACGTCGACGCCTACGTTCCCGCCGACTACATCCCCTACGAGCAGGCCAAGATCGACGTCCACCGGAGGGTGGCGCAGGCGCGCGAGGTCGCCGACGTCGAGCGGCTGCGCGAGGAGCTCGAGGACCGCTTCGGACCCGTGCCGGAGGCGCTCGAGAACCTGCTGGCGCTGCAGCGGGCGCGGATCAAGTTCGGCGAGGCCGGCGCCCGGACGGTCAGCTTCCGGGGGGACCGCCTGGCCGTGGTCCCGATCGAGCTCGACTCGGTCCGCGCCAGGCGGCTGCGCGAGGAGCTGCCCGAGGCGCTCTACGAATCAGGGCGCTCGCAGGTCTCGGTCCGGGTTCCGAAGGACGGGACGGAACGGTTCCCCAGTGTGGTGCGCGCGGCGGACACGCTGCTGGCCGTCGTCCGTGAGGCGGCTTAGCAACTCGTTAGAAACTCGTTACGCACGACAAAGGGACTATCCGCTAGAGTGCCCGCGTCGTGTTCAGGAAGGCTCGTCTCATTCCGGCGCTAGGCGCCGTTTTATTTGCCCTGGTTGGCCTGGCCGCCTGCGGTAGCAGCGGCGGCATACCCGCCGACGCGGTGGTGTCCGTCGGCGGAACCCCGATAACCCAGAACACGTTCAAACACTGGATGCAGGTGGCGACCGTGTCGAGTGCGAGCGGCCCGCTGGCCAAGAACCCGATCGCGCCCGATCCGCCGACCTACGCCAAGTGCATCGCCCACTTCAAAGAAATCTCGGAAAACAAAAAGATCACCGTCGAAACTCTCAAGAAGCAGTGCGAAATCCAGTACAAGAACCTGCTGCAGCAGGTTCTGGGCTTCCTGATCTCCTCGCAGTGGGTGATCGGCGAAGCCAACTCGCTCGGCGTCAAGGTCAGCGACAAGGAAGTCAAGAAACAGTTCGAATCGATCAAGGCCCAGCAGTTCCCCAAAGCGGCTGAATTCGAAAAATTCCTCGCGACCTCGGGACAGAGCGTCTCCGACCTGCTCCTGCGCGTGAAGCTGAACCTTCTCTCGACAAAAATCCAGCAGAAGATCATCAAAGACAAGGCCAAAGTCAGCCAGTCCCAGATCAGCAAGTACTACAACGAACACAAATCGCTCTACTCGACGCCCGAAAAGCGCAACGTGCTCGTGATCCAGACGAAAAGCAAAGCCGCGGCCGAAAAAGCCAAACACGAAGTGGAATCGGGCAAGAGCTTCGCCAGCGTGGCCAAGAGCGTCTCGATCGACCCGACGAGCAAGAACAACGGCGGGCTGCTGGCGAACGTCGGCAAAGGGCAGGAGGAGAGCAACCTCGACCACGCGATCTTCACGGCCACGCCCAACAAGCTGAGCGGGCCCCTCCTGACGCCCTTCGGCTTCTACGTCTACGAGCTCAAGAGCGTCACCCCTGGCGCCACCCAGTCCCTCTCCCAGGCGCAGCCGTCGATCAAAGCGACGCTGACCGCCAACCAGGAGCGCGCCGCGCTGGCCAAGTTCGTCAAAGAATTCAAAGACAAGTGGAAATCCAAAACGGAATGCCGCGGCGCCTACCTGGTGGCGGACTGCAAGTCCTACAAAGCCCCGAAAGGCACGACCGGCACGACCACGCCCTAGGGGCTGGGTGCGGGGGGGCGCGGCGCCACAGCGCCGGGCAGGTGACGACGGTGCGCGCCATGGCGGGTCCGATGGTCGGTAGGGCCGGCGCATGAGCCAGATCGAGCGAATCCACGCCCGCCAGATCCTCGACAGCCGGGGCAACCCCACCGTCGAGGTAGAGGTCGGCCTTCGCTCGGGAGCCCACGGGCACGCGGCGGTCCCGTCGGGCGCTTCGACCGGCGAGTTCGAGGCCGCCGAGCTGCGTGACGGCGGCGAGCGCTGGCAGGGGAAGGGCGTCACGCGGGCCGTCGGCCACGTCAACGGCGAGATCGCGGCAGCGCTGATCGGCACCGACGCCGCCGATCAGGCGGGCCTCGACCGGGCGCTCATCGATCTCGACGGCACGCCCAACAAGTCGCGCCTCGGGGCCAACGCGATCCTCGGCGTCTCGCTGGCGGCGGCTCATGCCCAGGCGGCGGAGGAGGGGCTCCCGCTCTGGCGCTACCTGGGAGGCGAGTCCGCGCGCGTGCTTCCGGTGCCGATGATGAACGTGCTCAACGGGGGCGCGCATGCCGACAACGCGGTCGACTTCCAGGAGTTCATGGTCGTGCCGTACGGCGCGCCGACCTTCTCCGAGTGCCTGCGCACCGGCACCGAGGTCTTCCATGCCCTCAAGCGCACGCTGCACGAGCGTGGCCTCGCCACCGCGGTGGGGGACGAGGGCGGCTTCGCGCCTGACCTCAGCTCCAACGAGGAAGCTCTGGAGATGCTCCTCGCGGGTATCGAGTCCGCCGGGTACCGCCCGGGCGAGGACGTCGCGATAGCGCTCGACCCTGCCACGAGCGAGCTGTACCGCGGCGACGCCTACGTGCTCGAGCACGAGGGGCGCACGCTGGCAGCCGGCGAGCTGGCGGACTACTGGGCCGACCTCGCGGCGCGCTATCCGATCGTCTCGATCGAGGACGGGATGGACGAGGAGGACTGGGCCGGCTGGCGAACGCTGACGGAGCGGCTGGGTGACTCGGTGCAGCTGGTCGGCGACGACCTCTTCGTCACCAACGCCGTGAGGCTGCGCAGCGGGATCGAGCAGGGGGTCGCCAACTCGATCCTCGTCAAGGTGAACCAGATCGGCACGCTGACGGAGACGCTCGAGGCGATCAGGGTCGCGCGGGAGGCCGGATACACCGCCGTGATGAGCCATCGCTCGGGCGAGACGGAGGACGTGACCATCGCGGATCTGGCAGTTGCGACCGGGTGCGGTCAGATCAAGACGGGCGCGCCGTCGCGCTCGGATCGCGTCGCCAAGTACAACCAGCTGCTGCGCATCGAGGAGCAGCTGGGGGCGGACGCCGAGTTCCCCGGCCGGTCCGCGTTCGGCGGCCGCTAGCCACCCCGCCACGGGATCGCGGGGGCGCGGCAGGACCTTGGCCGCCGGGGGCGAATGCGGTTCGAGCATGCCAGCCGCGTCAGCCTCGCATCAACGCTCCGCGCCTCGTCCTGCCTCGAGGCCGCGTCGCCATCGCACCGGCAACGGTGCGAGGCGAGCCGGCAGCGGGGTGCGCTGGGACCGCGTGGGGCGGATCGCGATGCTGTGCGTGATCGTCGCGCTGCTCTACCTCTACCTCAGCGCCGGGATCCGCATGTTCAGCACCTGGCGCCAGTCCAGCCACGACCGCGCGGTGGTGAGCTCGATGGAACGCGAATACGGCAGGCTGGTCAAGCAGCACGCCACGCTCAGCCAGCTGACCACGGTCGAACAGCAGGCCCGGCGGCTCGGCATGGCGAGGCCCGGCGAGCGGCCGTACGTCGTGAGCGGCCTGCCGCAGAACTGACCTTCGCCGGAGCGCGGGTCGGCCGTGCCGGCCGGCCGGGCGCCGCTGCTAGCCTCGGCCTGGTGTCGTTCGAGACGGCGATCTACCAGTGGCGGCAGGGGGAGCGCCGGCTCAGCTCTGCGCCGCCGGAGCGGACGCGGACGCTCGAGCGGGTGACAGACGCGCTGGTGGCCGAACTGCGCCGGCGCCTCGGCGGGCGCTTCTCCTCGGCCGAGCTCGTCGAACTCTATGAAGCCGGCACCGGCTGGTGCCTGCAGGTCGCGATGAAGGTGGCCCCCGACGATCCGTGGGCCTGGGATGCCGGCATCGTCGTCGACGCCGCGTTCGCGCGCTATCTGCGCGAGGCCGCCGACTACGCGGGCGGCCGCCGGGAGGTCAGGGCCTAGTCGTCGTCGCCGGTGCGGCGGATGACGATCCGGTCCTCTTCGACCGTCACCTCGACCGGCCGGTGCCCGGCCCAGTGCTCGGCGTAGACCGGGTTGTCCTGGATGGCCGGGTCGAGCCACAGCCCGTAGCCCTCCTCGCCGTGGTCGAAGGTGCCCTCGAGCGGCGCACTGTTGCGCGATGAGCGTCGACCGCGGCCGCCGCGACGGCTACGCCGGCGGGTGCGCGGGGTCGCGCGCTCGCCGTCACCCTCCTCCTCGTCCTCCTCGACGTCGTCCGCTTCTGCCCGCTCCTGCTCGGCTTCCGCTTCGGCCGCCTCCAGCTCCGCCGCGATGAGGGCGTCGTCCTCGGCGCGCAGGTCGATCTCCTCCGGGTAGTCGGTGGCGTTCGTGCCGTTCAGCGAGTCCTCGTCGCTGACGAGCTCGTTCTGGCGCTTGAACTGCTCGATGTCGCGCACGCTGACTTCGAGCTGGTGCGCGACCCATGCGTCCGTGCGCCCCTGCCGCACCCAGGCGCGGATTTGATTGAGGTGCGGGCGCAGTGACCTTCGGGGCATGGACGGTCCGGGAGACTAGCGTAAAGCAGCGGTCGAGCGCCGAAGGGGACACCGCGCGAACGCCGCCGAGAGGCCGGCAGCCCCGGGTGTGATGACCTGGCGTCCGCATCGCGTTCCCCCGGTCCTGGGACTATGCTTGCCGGACTGGCGTTCGGTTGCGCGCCGGTCGCCCATCGGCAAACAGGAAGGTGCACCGAAATGCTGGTTCTGACTCGAAAGTCCAACCAGAGCATCATGATCGGGGACGAGATCGAGGTGTCCGTCTTGTCGGTGATGGGCGAGAAGGTGAGGATCGGCATCCAGGCACCGCAGGAGGTGCCGGTGTTCCGCAAGGAGATCTACCTCGAGATCCACCGTGAAAGCGGCGCGGTGACCCCCGAGAACGACGGGCACTCCAAGGACTCCTCGGAGCGGGGCTCGGCGGCGGGGCCCGTGGACGAGTCGCTGCGCGAGCTCGGCAAGGGCGGTCAGCCCAACAGCACGTAGAGCGTGCGGAACATGACGACGGTGACTATCGCCGCCGTCATGATCAACGTGAGGACGAGCAGGACGAAGCGGACAGAGCCCCGCTTCTGGCGCCGCTCCGCGTGACGTTTGAGGGCCCGCTGCTCGGCGGTGCGGCGCAGCGAGTCGCGTCTGCGCCGGTCGAGGGTGATCTCCTTGACGAACGCGCGCTCCCACTCGGCGAGGCTCTGGCGCATCTTCATCGCGCTCACGCTCCAGGTTCGCTCAGGAGCTGACGGGCAGCTTGGCGCGCTGGTAGACCGCCACGAACCGCAGGAAGTTCTCGGCGATCTTCCGTGCTCCGGCGGAGCGCTCGATCTTGCCGTCGACGTAGGCCTTGAGCGGGTCCCACCAGATCGTGCGGCCGATCGCGAACCCGATGAAGCCCTCGACGGGTGCCGCGGTGATCAGCCAGTGTTCGACCTTGGCGTCGTCGGCCCCGCGCCCGAGAACGACGCAGCTGACCCCGTCGCGCCCACCCGAGCGGGCCTGGGCGACCAGCATCTCGCAGTCCGAGCGCTCGTCGACGCCCTCGATCTTCCAGACGTCCACCTCGATCCCGGCGTCCTGGATCTCGGCCATCGCCCTGCGCATCAGCTCGGGGCGCAGCTCGGAGTCGTAGCGCTCGCTGTCACCGCCCACGAGCGCCAGCTGGGAGTCCTCGGCTGGGACCAGCAGCTCGAACAGGAACTTGGGATCGTGCGCGGCAAGCCAGTCGCTCAGCCGCTTCAGCTTCCCCAGCTGCTCGCGGTTGCCGGCGGCGTCGCCATCGGGGTTGTAGCGGACGAGGACCTTCGTGAAGTCGGGATCGAAGCGTTCGATGTGCTCGCCGAACTCATCGCCGTACTGGAAGTCGAACATGTTCTGCCCGGAGCGCTCCGCGGGCATCGCCAGCTTGAGGCCGTGCTGGCGCGCCTCGGCGGGCACCGTCGAGCCGAACTGCTCGTCCACCAGCACGCCCGTCACGGACGGGTCTGCGCCGGCGCTGACGGCCTGAAGCAGGCCCTCGAAGATCAGGTGCTTGGCGTCGGCGATGATCGCCGTCTGCTCGGAGTCGGGTTCCCCCTCGATGCCGAAGAACTTCTTCTGGAAGGAACCGCGGTGATCGAAGGCGAGGATGTAGAGCTTCTGGTGGTATCCGAGGGGCATGGCCGTGAGTATTCCAGAGGCGAGCCGGCCGCGGCGGGGAGGTCCTTAGAATGGATCGACGATGAGCTCAGGGGCAGATCTGTTCGTGGTTTGCAAGCAGTGCGGATCGGAGGTGAGCCCGTACATCACCGAGTGCCCCTACTGCGGGCACCGGCTGCGGCGCCGCGCGCCCAAGCTTCCGCGCGCGGGGTCCCCGAGTCGCTCGCCGCGGCGCCGAAGGGGCCTGCGCCGGCTCCTCGCGCCGAGGGTCCGGAGCTCGCGGAGCCTTGGCAGCGGGCGCGCCCGGCTCGGCGCCGCCGCCTGGTCCGGCACCCGGCCGTACGCGACGATCGCCCTCGTGGCGGTCGGATGCGCGGGCTGGATCGCCTGGCACGCCAAGCCGGTCATCTACACCGAAATGGCGATCATCGGGCCCCTCCACGGCGACTGGTGGAAGCTGTTCACGAGCCAGTTCGCATACGTCCACGGCCTCTACGCGTTCGTGACGCTCCTGACGGTCGGCATCTTCGGCTGGCTGATGGAGGAGCGCCACGGGCCCGCCGTCGTGCTCGCGCTGTTCCTCGGAGCCGGAGCCGCCGGGGCGCTGGTGGCCACGGCCGTCTACCCCGTCCCGTTCGTCGACGGTGGCAATGCCGGCGCGCTGGCGCTCCTGGCGGCGTGGGCCGCGCCCGATCTGCTGGCCGCCCGCAGGGGCTCCCACTACGAAGGCGACCTGCTCGGCGCCGGAGCGCTCGCCGCGCTCCTGGTGGCGATGCCCTGGGCTCAGGGCGAGGGGAGCTGGCTTGCGGGCGTGACCGGCGGCGCGATCGGGCTCGCGGTGGGCCTCGGGCTGCAGGGCATCCGCCGGTCCGAGCTCTAGGCCGACCGTATGATGGTTGCGCCATGACCATGACCAACGCTGTGGTGCTGATCGAGGCCGAGCGCGATGCCTTTCCCACGCTCGGCGGCACGCTGGCCGACATCGAGGGGGTGGCCGAGGTGTACTCGGTCACGGGCGACTGGGACTTCGTGGCGATCGTGAGGGTCTCCGACCACGAGCGGCTCGCCGACGTCGTGACCGGGCAGATAAAACGCGTCTCCGGTGTCCTGCGCACACAGACGATGGTCGCCTTCGCCGCCTACTCGCGTCACGACCTCGAAGCCATGTTCTCGGTCGGCGAGTGACCGCCTAGGCCAGATGGTCGCGGTACCCATGAAGCAGGAGTACGGGCCCACGCTGGGTGCGCTGCTCGCCCCCCGCTGGCATGCCGCCTCACCGCTCACGCGGCGCACGCTCACCGTCGCCGGGGTGGCGCTCCTGGTGGCGGTCGTCGCGGGGGTGCTGACGCTCCTGAACGCCTCCTACTCGCACGGCGGCCGCGTGCCGTTCAGCTTCGGCTACAGAGGCCTACACCGCGTAGCGCCCGACCCGGGCGGCTACGTCAAGGTCGAGCGCCGTCACGCCGACGGCACCCTGCGCGACTCCTTCGCCGTGCTGCCTCTGCGTCTGCCTCCCTACTCCGGCGGCCTCGCGGGCGAGCTGCCGCTCTATGCCACCGGCTACATCCGAGCGCTCAGCGGCCGCTACGCCGGCTTCGAGCTGCGCGGCGAGGGCAAGACGAAAGTCAACAACATGCCCGCCTACCACGTCTTCTACCGGGCCGTTGTGGAAGGCCGGCGGGTGTACGGGCGGGACGTGCTCATCGTCCCCGAACGCCCCGGGGCGCGGGACGGCGTCGACATCGTGATACTGACGCCGGCGCCGCGGGCGTCGAAGCTGACCTCGCCGATGGAAGTGGCCAACAAGGGGATCCTCGCCACCCCGCTGAAATCCTTCAGCCTCGGCTAGCGGCAACCGCCGGCGGGCGATAACCAGCCGGAGGCTACGAGGGACGTCCGCTCAGCCGGCGGCGGCGGGGGGCGCTTCCGTGCCACCGTCGCCGGGCTGCGGCGTGGCCGGGGCGGGGGTCGCCGACGGTGCGCCCGCCGGCGGCGGCGGTTCCGTGGGCACCGGTTCTGCGGTCGGAAGCGCGGGGTTTGGTGCGGGCGTCGGGGGGGTTGCCGGCGCCGGCGGCGGGCTGCTCGTCGCCGAGGTCGGTAGCTGCGTCGTCTCGGTCGTCACCTGGGTCACCTGTGTCGGGGCGGGCGCCGCCGGGGCAGTGGCCTTGTCCGGCCCGGTCGGCGGCGTAACCGGCACGGCCGTGGGCGTCGTGGCGGGCGTGGGCGGCGCGACGGTGGCCGCCGGGACGATCACCGGCTTGACCGGCCGGCGCGCAAGTGCGCGATGGGCCGAGGCCGCGTGGACGTGGGCGGATGCTCCGGCGCTCACCGCCTGAGGCTGCTCGCGGACGATCGCGGGTTCGCCCGCGTAGCGGGTCACCGTCGCCGTGGACGCGAAGCTGGAGGAGCGAGCCGGGTGGTGATGGGGGACCACGACGGCGTGGTCGGCGGCCACGGCTCCGGCCGTGACGATCGCCGCCGCGGCGAGTCCCGCCACGGCCTTGGTCGCGATCGCTCCGGCGCCCGCGGTGAGCAGGCCTCCCGTGACGCCGGCTCCACCGGTGGCTCCGACGGTCGCGACGGCGCCGACCGTGGCACCCGCGGTGGCGCCGGCGCCGACGTGGGCTCCGCCGGCCGAGGCGGTCGAGCCGAGCTTGGCGAGGAGCAGCTTCTTGAGCAGGAAAAGCGGAGCAACGGGAAAGACAGCGGCCAGCGCGTGGTTGTTCTCCTTGAGCTGGCGCTTGAAGGAGGCGCAGCGCTCGCAGGAGCGCACGTGCCGGCGCGCCGGCGTGCTCAGCTTGCTGAGCCCCTCGGCCATCTCGCCCAGCTCCAGCCGCACCTCGTCGCAGCTCATCTGCCTTGCCTCGGCCGCCTCGGCGAGCGAGATCCGGGCCCGTACCAGCAGCGACTTCACCGAGGGGACAGTCGTCTCCATCGCCGCGGCGATCTGTTCGTAGGAGAGCGCGTCGATCTCGCGCAGCAGGAGCGCCGTGCGCTGCGTCTCGGGGAGCTGGTGGACGTCCGCGATCAGCTCTCGGAAGCTCTCCCGCCGCAGCACGCGATCGCTCGTCGAGATCCCATGGTCGGCGAAGTGCACGTCCATCGAATCGACGCCCACCGCCGAGGCGCGGCGCAGGTGGTTGAGCGATCGGTTGCGCGCGATCCGGTAGAGCCAGGGCCTCACGTTGATCGCCCGCTCGTCGGCCAGCACCGCGTTGAAGGCGGCGGCGAAGACCTCCTGGAGGACGTCCTCGGCGTCCTCGCGAGAGGCCAGCATGTGCCGGCAGAAGGCCAGCAGGCGCGACTGGTAGCGCGAGCAGAGCGTCTCGAACGCCGCATGTTGGCCTCGCCGCGTGAGGGCGATCAGACGCTCGTCTGACTGCAGGCGCAGAAGCGGCGACGGACCCCGCAGGCCCGAAATGCTGCCGGAGTGTGTGAGTGCGGAGACCTCCATGGGCGGTCAGACGCGGCTTTGGGCCCAAAAAAAGGGCCGTGCAGCCTTAAACACACCGTAGCAACGCCGGAGTTGCGAAGATCCGGCCGCCTGCGACGGGTTTCCCAGGGACACGGCGGTACGATCGCGCTGCCCGGGTGGACAAACTGGCAAAGTCAGCGGACTTAAAATCTGCCGCTCGCAAGAGCTTACGGGTTCGAATCCCGTCCCGGGCACCTCGGCGCCAGGCGCCCGTCGCAGGCTCCAGTGGGTAGAGTCGCGCGTCATGTCGACCGACAGCGCACAGGAGACGCTGACGTTCCATGGTGGGCGCCTGATCGCCCGGCGCCTGAAGGCGCACGGTGTGAGCCGCCTGTTCACCCTGTCGGGCGGCCACCTGTTCTCGATCTACGACGGCTGCCGCGAGGAGGGCATCGAGATCATCGACGTCCGCCACGAGTCCACGGCGGCATTCGCCGCCGAGGGCTGGGCCAAGGTGACGCGCGAGCCGGGCGTGTGCGCGCTGACGGCCGGACCGGGTGTGACGAACGGGATGAGCGCGATGGCCTCCGCGCAGGCCAACCACTCGCCGATGGTCGTGCTGGGCGGTCGGGCGCCGGCACTGCGCTGGGGGCAGGGCTCGCTGCAGGAGATCGACCACGTGCCGTTCGTGCGGCCCCTCGCAAAGCTCGCCGCGACCGCCGGGAGCACCGCCGAGATCCCCGGCCTCGTAGATGAGGCGTTCGCCGCCGCGCGCGCTCCCCATGGCGGCCCCGCGTTCCTGGACTTCCCGCTCGACTACGTCTTCATGGAGGCACCGGAGCCCGCGAGCGAGCCCGACGGCGAGGTGGCGCAGAGAGGCGCGCCGGATGCCGCGATCGATCGAGCCGCCGAGCTGCTCAGCGCGGCCGAGCGGCCGGTCATCATGGCCGGGACCGACCTCTACTGGTCTCACGGCGAGGATGCGCTGCTCGAGCTTGCAGAGGAGATGCGGATCCCCGTGTTCCTCAACGGGCTTGCACGCGGCTGCGTGCCGGGGGATCACGAGCTGTTCTTCTCTCGCACGCGCTCGCACGCGCTCAAGGGTGCCGACGTGGCGATCGTGATCGGCGTGCCGATGGACTTCCGGCTCGGGTTCGGGTCCTCGTTCGGCGAGGAGACCGAGATCATCGTCGTGGACCAGGTGGAGTCCGAGCGGCGCGTTCCCCGGGCTGTCGCCGCCGAGCTCTACGGCGCCATCCCGCAGACGCTCAGCGACCTACGTGCCGCCGCCGGAGGCCAGGCCGGAGAGGAGTGGATCGCGGAGCTGCGCGCAGCCGAGTCCGAGCGCCGCGAGGCGGAGCGCGGCGAGCTCGAGGACGCGCGGGAGCCGCTGCACCCCATGAGGCTGTACGCCGAGCTCGCGACGGTGCTCGACCGCGACGCGATCGTGATCGGCGACGGCGGCGACTTCGTCTCCTACGCCGGGCGCGTGGTGGAGAGCTACCGGCCGGGATGCTGGCTCGATCCGGGCCCGTTCGGCTGTCTCGGGACGGGCCCCGGCTATGCCCTGGCGGCAAAGCTCGCACGGCCCGACAGCCAGGTCGTCCTGCTGCTCGGCGACGGTGCGTTCGGCTTCTCCGGCATGGAGTTCGACACACTCGCCCGGCACGGGGTGGACGTGGTGGGGGTGATGGGCAACAACGGGATCTGGGCGCTCGAGAAGCACCCGATGGAGTTCCTGTACGGGTACTCGGTCGCGGCGGATCTCCGCCCCGCCACACGCTACGAGCGGGTGGTGGAGGCGCTCGGGGGCTACGGCGAGCTGGTCGAACGCCCCGCAGACGTCCGTCCCGCGCTCGAGCGCGCGTTCGCCTCGGGCCGTCCGGCGCTCGTGAACGTGCTGACGGACCCGACGGTGGTCTATCCGCGCAAGTCCAACCTCGCCTGAGCGGCGCTCAGCCGACGCCGGCGAGCCTCAGCGCGCCTCCATAGAGGATGTCGTGCTCGGAGACCTCGACCTCCTCGAGCCCGAACGCGCGCATCGCCTCCCCGAGCAGGATCATCCCGGCGACGATCGTCGGCGCCCTGTCCGGATGAAGGCCGGCGACCTGGCGGCGCTCTGATTCGGTCATGTCCGCCAGCCGCGCAAGCAGCATTTCCACCGTGCCCAGCGTGAGCCCGTAGCCGTGCACCCGATCGGGGTCGTAGGGGTCGAGCTCCTGTGCCATCGCGGCGGCCGAGGTGGCGGTCCCGGCGACGGCGATACCCCGATCCACCGCTTCGCGCTCGCTCTGCCGCAATCCCTCGCGGAAGACGCCGCGCACGTCGTCGGCGAGTGCCTGGAGCTCCTCGGGCGAGGGAGGGTCGGAGTGGATGTGGCGCTCGCTCATGCGCACGACGCCCGCGGGCAGGGAGGCGTGAAAACCGGCCTCGCGGTCGTGCCCGATGATGAACTCGGTGGACCCGCCGCCGATGTCGATCACGACGGTGGCCTCGTCCGAGTCCGCCCGGTCGGCCATCGCCCCGAGGAACGTGAGCTGAGCCTCCTCGTCGCCGCTCAGGATGCGCGCGTCGAGTCCGAACTCCTCGCGCACCCGAGCAGCGAAGGCCTCCCCGTTCGCCGCATCACGAACGGCCGAGGTGAGCACGGCGAGGTTGGCCTCGCAGTGGTGGCCGTCGATCGCCTGCCGGTAGTCGGCCAGGGTGCGAAGGACCCGGCCGATCGCCTCCTCCGAGAGCGAGCCGCCGGAGTCGACGCCGTCGCCCAGCCTGGTGACCTCCGAGCGTCTCAGCAGCGGCGAGACGGCCCCCGTGGCGGGCTCCACGTCGGCGATCAACAGGCGCGTGGAGTTGGTTCCGATGTCGACGACCGCGACGCGCACCGGCGTGATGCTAGAGGTGCCCGCCGCGCGCCGGCGGCGAGGCTATGAGCGGGGCGCCGGGATCGCTCTGCCAGAGCTCCCTCGCGGCGCGAAAGGAGCCAGGAACAGCACGCCTCGCCGGCTGGCCGCGGTGCTGTTTGTCTGCTAGAACTTAGGCAGCGACGCGGGGTGGAGCAGTCTGGTAGCTCGTCGGGCTCATAACCCGAAGGTCGCGGGTTCGAATCCCGCCCCCGCTATGTCGTTAATCTGCGACCGTCCCTCGGGGCGGTCGCTGTTGTTGGGGAGGTCGGGGAGCAGTTCCGGCGTGATCGTGGCCGCGAAGTCGAGGCGCTGGCCGGCCTTGTCGTAGGTGATCGTCACGTCGAAGGCCCGGAAAATCTCCGCAAGCTCCTCGTCGTCCGCTGTCTTGAGTGCGTGCCGCAGATCGGGAACGGTGTCGAGCATTGCCACAATCTCGTCGGGGTGGTGCCCGGCGGGACGCTTGGCCCTCAGCGCGTCCAGCGCGTCGGCTACGGCAGCCTTGCGGGTGCTCAACTCAACGATGCGCTCGGTGGCGAGGGCGACGACGGGGTGCGACGGGTCGTCGTGCTCCTCAAGGCGCAGGGATTGAGCGCGGAGGGAGCGGTTGACCTTCGCAAGTTCGCTGTCTAGGCGCTTGGCTTCGGCGTCGTGCTCCTCCCACGAGGAAGCGGTCGAGGCCGCAAGTTCGTCTCGCAGGAAGCGCAGGCGATCCGCGCCGAACACGCGACGGCTTAGGAAGTCGAGGATCGGGTCAAGCAGGCGCTCCTCCTTGATCCCGTGAACCTTGGGGTGGTCGGCAGCGGCAGCGGCAGCAGCGCCGCGCCGATAGACGTACTGGCAGCGATACCAGTTGATTCCCCGTTGGTGGGAGCCCTCCATTCGGTGCCCGCACATGCCGCAGCGCACGCGCCCACGAAGCGGGTAGAGGCGTTGTGCTTTGGGCCGGCTTTGCGGGCTTCGCGCTGCTCATAGCGTCGCCCGCTGCTAAGGGCGCTACACGCCGGGATTTGTCCCGCCGTGCGCCTCGCAAGCACCTATCTATGAGTAGGAACAGGCTCCCCGAGGGAGCACGACTTCTCGATTCGATAGGCGATTGCTCCGCCGGGCTTAGGCGTTACGGTCGCAGGATTGGGTATCAATCGGCGCCCCCTGCCTAACTCGGCCCCCCTAAGAAAGGTACGAATGAGGGGCGTTGCGGGACAACTGGGCCCGTGAAATCATCTGGACGCCGATGCGGTCGTGGATGCTAGAGCAACTATTGCGGCACCCACGATCGCGCGGCGGTAGGCGATTCACTGGGCCCCATCGGTTCCAGCTTGGGCGAAGCGAATCACCGTGTCCACGAGCTTGAGCAGTTCGGCGGCGCTCGGCGGAGCAGCTAGGGCCTGGGCTTGGTCGCTCTCGTAGAGCTCTCGCAATCCGGCGACGGCGGACAGCGCTGCGAGGCGCGGGGTCAGGCTGTTTGCGGACTGGCCGAGGTCGTTGCCGATGGCCTCGGCGAGGACGCGCTCGAAGGGGTAGTAGCTGGCGCGGGCGCGGCCACGAAGCTCAGGCTCTGTGGTGATGATGCGCGCTCGCAGGGCGCGCCGCTCCCAAAAACGTCCGTCCATGTCGGACCCGTCGGTCTCGGCTTCCGTCATCGTGGTCGTCATCCAGTCGCGCAGTGCTTCGAGCGCCGATTCGTGCGGGCCTCGCGCGGCGAGATGTTTGCTCAGGCTGTCAAGCGTGAACGGCTCGGCGTCGAACAGCATTTCCTCCTTGGCGGGGAAGTGCACCGTCACGGTCCTTGGTGCAACGTCGGCCCGTTCCGCGATGTCGTTGATGGTGGTCTCGCGGTAGCCGCGCTCCGCGAAGAGCTCTAGCGCGGCCGCCTGGATCGCCTGCCGGGTACGTCTCTTGCGTCGCTTCTGCCGATCGATCTGTTCCGTGGCCATAGGTCCATCCTACTTGACAAGCACTATTACGATGCTAGTATTATTGCTAATCTAGCAGTCAGGAGGAAAGATGCCAGGCTTCATCTCTGACACCCCGCTTGCTCGCGATCTGATCCGCATCGGCGATGAGGCGATCGCCCGTGAGGACGAAGCAAAGCTCCGCGCCTACTTTGCCGAGGATTACGTGTTCCACGGACCCGGCAGTGAGCTGGGCTTCGATGAGCTGAGCGCTTACTTCGCCTCGTTGCGCGCCGCGTTCAGCGATCTGCGACTCGTTCGGGAGCAGATCGTCGTAGACGGCAACCTCCTGGCCGCACGCACGACGTTCTCCGGCGACTTCAGCGGCGTCTTTGCCTACTCGCCCATCGGTCCCGTCGAGCCCACCGGCGAACACCTCGAGTGGGAGGTGATCGGCATCTTCAGGTACGACGGCGGAGCGCGGCTGGCCGAGGAGTGGGTGCAGACCGACTACCGCAGCTTCCTGACCAAGCTCGGCGTCACCACGACTGAGTCCGCCTAGCGGGGGAGGCCCGTAAGCCATGCTCACTTCGCCTGGCCTCGTGGACACCCGGCCATCAGCAGCCGAGCGCCAACCAGCCCTCAATGGACCGTCGCCGGATGGGCGCGTCACCTACTTCGTTCGTGCTCCAGGACAACACGGATCTCTGCCGAGTCCGCACCGGAAAGCCGGAACCCCAACGGCATCGGGGCCGAATCACAGAAGCCTTCGCCGCCCACTGATCGTGCTGGCGGTCGGCACGTTCGCAATAGGCACGGACGCGTTCGTGATCGGCGGTGTGCTGCCAGCGGTGGCTCGCAGCCTCGGCGTCTCGACAAGCTCGGCCGGTCTGCTTGTCACAGCCTTCGCCGTCGCCTACGCAGCCGGCGCGCCGATCCTTGCTGTGCTCGGGGCGCGCCTTGCCCGGCGAGCACTCCTGGTGTCGGCCCTAGCTCTGTTCGTTGCGGCCAACGTGCTCGCCGCGGCGTCGCCCAGCTACGTAATGGTGCTGATCGCGCGCGTCCTCGCCGCGCTCGCAGCCGCTGCATTCGTGCCAGCCGCCTCTGCCGTTGCAAGCTCGCTAGCCCCGAAGGAGTATCGCGGCCGGGCCCTGGCCACAGTGGTCGGGGGGATGACCGTCGCCCAAGTAGTCGGCGTCCCATTCGGCGCCTTCGTCGGGGCCTCGCTAGGTTGGCGATGGACGTTCATATTCATCGCCGCCGTGGGAGCGGGAGCCGCTCTGTCAGTTCGACTGTGGCTACCGAACGTCCAATCACCCGCTCCCGCCTCACTTCGCCAGCGACTGAATATCGCCGTGCGCCGGTCCACCTGGCCGCTGCTTCTGCAGACCACCCTGGCGATGGCGGCCGGTTTCAGCGTCTTGACCTACATCGGGCCCGTTCTGAGTCAGGCCGGGGGCTACCACGGTGCGATGATCAGCATCGCGCTATTGGTGTTCGGCATCGCCTCCGTTGCCGGCAGCACGCTCGGCGGCCACCTCACCGACCGCTTCGGTCCGTTTCCCGTGGTCGTGGGCGGTCTCGCGGCACTCACCCTCGCAATGCTGGCGGTCAGCGTGACCACAGCAACGTCGGCCGGCTGGCTAGTACTCGTCGCGCTCATCGCGTGGGGCATGGGCGGTTGGACCTTCCCGCCTTCTCAGCAGCACCGACTGATCGCGACGGCACCTGATCAGCCAAGCGTCGTGCTCGGCCTGAACAGCTCCGCGATATACGCGGGCGCCGCCATCGGCGGAGCAGTAGGCGGCGTCGTACTACCTGCCGGAGCCACCTTCGTATCTGCCGTTGCGGCCGGGCTCGCCGCGTGCGCCTTCATCTGCGTCGCGGCGCAGCGCCACCTCGCCCCAGCCACCGGCACCTCTCAGCCCCCACGACCGCATGCATCTCGCCGGTCCGAGCCGGAGGTAGACGCCGCGCTGAGCGGCCAGGACTCCTCGATCCGGTAGACGATTGGCGCGCCCGGCGCAGGCCCTACGGTCGCGGGTTTGCGTATCAATCCCGCCCCCGCTATCACGAAAAGCCCCGCAAACCGCGGGGTTGTCTCGTTGATGGAGAGGCCTTAGCGTCGCTACGCGGCCGATACGTGCTCCTCGACGACATAGGCGCGGGTCTTTGCCCGGTCGAGGAACTGGCCCTCGTCGGTTGCGATCTCCTCTCTGCCGAGCTTCGTGATCCACTCGTCGAAGCCTGAGCGGTCCTCCCAGACGAGCTCAGTCATGACGTCGAAGTCGATCGAGGGATCCTCGCGGTTGCCCTCGTGTCCGCGGAGGAGGTAGTTGCGCTTGTAGACCCGTGGCATCGGAGCGAAGCTCAACACGAGCGGGACGTGGTGGTTCTCGTAGTAGTCGATAAAGGCCTCCGGGGAGAGATCTGGGCGCTTGCTCAGATAGGCGTAAACCTTGTACACAGGTGCTCCTCTCGTGTGGCTTGGGGCCCGCTTTCAGCCGGAGCGGTCCAGGACCCCGTCGAGAGCTTGGTCGATCGACTGCTCTCCGCTGTTCACGTAGAGGATGCGGCGGGCGCTGCGGGAATCGGCAAGCAGGCGGGCGAGAACGCTTGCGACATCATCGCGCGGCACCGATCCGCGGAACGGCGCCGCGTCGATGCGGACGTGTCCGGTCCCCGCATCGTCGGTCAAGCCGCCAGGCCTCACGATCGTCCAATCCCGATCGCTTGCCGCTATCGCGGCATCGGCATCGGCCTTCGCGCGCAAATAGACTTCGACCACCTCGTCGCCGGACGGCGGGTTCTCGGCGCCCGTGCTGCTGACCACGAGGTAACGCGGAGCGCCGGCGGCCGTGGCCGCACGCAGAAGCTTGATCGCGCCGTCGCGATCCATGCTGAGCTTGCGATCGGCTCCGCTGCCGGGTCCCGCGCCGGCGGCGAAGACGACGGCATCCGCGCCGTCGATCGCCCCGGTTATCTCGTCGACGCTCGCCTGCTCCAGGTCGCAGAGGACAGGCGACGCTCCCGCTTGGGTGACGTCGGCGACGTGGTCGGGATTTCGAATCAGCCCGATGACCCGGTTGCCTTCGGCGGAAAGCAGCCGCGCCAGCCGCAACGCGATCTTGCCATGGGCACCCGCAATGGCCACGTTCACGGCACGATCCTACACGCGGATCTGCAGCAGATCGGCCCCATTTCGAGCGACGCTCAGTCACCCCACCAGTCTCGCTTGCCCTCCACATCCTCCCGCGGGTTCTCGCCGAGGCTGGGCGCGCCGAAGACGAGGATCTCGAGGCCCTCCGGGCCTGCCTCGTACCCTCGCCACGTACCCGGCGGAACGCGCACGACGTCCAACCTCTTGACCTCGACGATCTCGTCGTCGAGCTTCATCCGCCCGCTCCCGCCCAGGACCACGAAGACCTCCTCCTGCTCCTTGTGCGTGTGGCCGTACGGGAACCGGTAGCCGGGCGGGATGCGCTGATAGCTCAGGCCGGACCGCTCGAGCTCGAGCTCCTTGCCGGCGAGACGGAACTCGAGGCCAGGCGCGCCGTCGAAGTTCGACCCGACGTCCGCCGGATCCTCTCTGAGGTTCCTGAGCGTGAACGGCATGTGTCGATTCTAGGTTTCAGGCTTCACACCGGCGCCCGCCGGGGCTGCCAGATCGCCGCGCACAGGCGCTGTAGCCGTGGCCGTGGTTCCGCTACCGTCGAGCCCCATGGCGATCCAACGCATGGACCACGTTGGGATCGTGGTCGACGACCTCGCCGCCGCGAAGGCGTTCTTCGTCGATCTCGGGCTCGAGCTGCAGGGCGAAGGATCGGTCGAGGGCGCGTGGGCGGACCGCGTGGTGGGCCTCGAGGGCATCCGCTCGGAGGTCGTGATGTTGCAGACCGCCGATGGCCACGGACGGCTCGAGCTGTCGAAGTTCCACGCCCCGTCGGCCCCAGGCGCAGACCGGGACGCGCCGGCGAACGCGCCGGGCATCCGCCATGTCACCTTCGAAGTCGACGACGTCGACGCCGCCGTCGCCGGCGTGCGAGCGCGAGGCGGAGAGCTCGTCGGCGAGGTGGAGAGCTACCAGGACGTCTATCGGGTCTGCTACGTCCGCGGCCCGGAGGGGATCATCGTCGAGCTGGCGCAGCGGGTCAGCTGAGGCGCCGGCCGGCCCAGACCGCGAGTCCCTATGCGACAGCCTCGCGACCCCCCTCCGGAGCGATCGTTCTCGCCGGAGCGGTCGCATTCGCGAGACGCTCCATCAGCGTCGCAGCGATGGCGAGCATCTCCTGCTCGGCCGGAGACAGGCAACGCTCGATGGCGCCGGCCAGCCACTCGTGCCGTAGACCCATCAACTCGCCGACGACTCGTCGCCCGGCGGTGGTCACCTCGATGAGCAGCTTGCGGCCGTCCGCCGGATCGGGATGACGGTCCACGAGCCCGCGGCGCTCGAGGAACAGCACCATCTCGTGTGTCGACTGCGGGCGCATGTGCTCCTCGGCGGCCAATGCGGCGTTCGAGATGGGACCCTCCTCGACGATCCGGGCCAGGGCCAGAGCCTGCGGCATCGTGAGCTCGGCCGGGCCGAGTGGCGACTCTCGACGTAGCCGCGAACGCAGCCTCCGCATCGCCGCCGTGAGCGCGATCGCCGTCGCGATCGAGTCCGAATAAGCTTCCTCGCCCATATCCATCAGGCTACCTGCTGAAACAGCGGAACGGACGGCCTGCAACTCGGCAAGCATATATTGAGCGAGGCTGATAGATTCTCAGGCTACCTGAGGAAAGGAGACGGATGTCATGGAACCCGGCTCGATCTCACCGGAGGAGGCCGCCGACCGACTCGCGATCCGCCAGTTGATCGACGCATACGCGCATTGCGCCGACCGCCGCGACGCGGAGGGGCAGAAGGCACTCTTCACCGAGGACACCCACTTCGTCGTCTACATGAACGGCGCGGGCACCGAGCCCACCGAAGACCTCCACGGGAGCGAGCAGCTGACCCCCGTGTTCGCGGCTCTCAAACAGTACGAAGTGACGATGCACTTCAACGGGCAGAGCACCGTGGCCTTCGACGGCGAGCGAGCCAACGGCGAGACCTACTGCATCGCCCACCACGTCTTTGCGGCGGACGGCGAGCGAAAGATCATGCTGGCGTATCTGCGATACCTCGACACCTTCGTAAGGCAACCCGGCGGCTGGCGGTTCGCGGAGCGCAACCTGTACCTCGAATTCAGCGACACGCGGGCACTCGGCGGATAGTCGCCGGCGGCTCGAGGGACGACGCGCCTTAGTTGCGTATGTCACGAGCGAGTGGTAAGCTGGAGGCCTGGGGTCTTTCGTCGGAGGCGACGGTGGCCCCCACTATCGAGGCCGACTAGCGCGTAGGACTTGCGAAAGCCCTGCAAACCGGCCGACTGAGAGCGAAGGCCACTCGAAAGGGTGGCCTTCGTCGTGCTCAGGGTGCCTCGTCCTGCTCAGCCCTGGGCCCCGGCCTCGCCAGGTTGCGCGGGCCCCGCTCCGGGGTCGGCCGGAGCCGTCCCCTGAGCCGCACTCGACCTGTCCGCCGCCGGGCCCGCGGGCTCGCGTGGCGGGCGGGCGAGAAGTATCGCCCCCGCGATCACGGTCGCGAACGCCAGCGTCCGCAGCACGCCCAGCGCGCCGCTGGGCACCGTCTCGTTCAGCAGCACCGGGCCGGCCGCGATCGGCAGCGCGTTCGCCAGCAGGGTTGCGATCCCCGCGATCGTCAGCGCCGCTCCCCGCTGGTAGCCGATCTGAAGCAGCGAGGTTCCGAGCAGGTATCCGAGCACGGCCGCGATCGCGAACAGCGTTCGAACGCCTCCGTGCGTCGCCAGCTTCGTCGAGATGTCCCCGCACGAGAACAGCAGTCCGCCGGCGATGCCGTCCGCGGCGGCGCCGCCCACGAACCGGCGGCCGACGGTGAGCACGAACGCGGCCGCGGCGCAGGTTCCGCCGAGCCACAGCCCGATCTGCACCAGCGATCCGGGGCTGCTCTGGTCGCCGCCTTCGATCAGCGACAGGGCGAGGAACAGCAGGCCCGCGACGGACACCGCCGCGCCGACGCTCTCGCGCCTGCTCAGCCGCCTGTGTGAGAGCCGGGCCGACGCGACCGCAAGGATGCCGATCCCGCCGGCCGCGACGCTCTGGACGAGCGCCAGCGGGGCGAGCGCGAGCGCCGTCACGTACAGCACGAAGCCGCCCGACTCCATCGCGAAGCCGGTCAGCCAGTCGCGGCTGCCGAGCAGCAGGCGCAGCGAGCGCAGCGGATGGCGCAAGGACAGCACAGGCAGGCCGCCGACGGCCTCGTGCTCGCGCAGGTAGGCGAGGCTGATGAGCGTCGTCGAGGCGAACGCGAGCACCAGCGCCACCGTCGTCCTGAGGTGGACCGATGAGCTCGCCAGCTCGGTGTGCATCCGCCTACTGAACCGCAACCCGCCCTCGCGTGACGTCCGGGTGGGACGCGGTCGGAGGGCCGACTGGCGCTTCCGTCGTGTGCCGCTGCTACTCGTTCCGGTCTTGGAAACCGCTCACCAGAGCCAGGCCGGAAGCGAGGAAAGACCGGGATGACACACGAGGACAACGGCGTGGCGCCCGCGAGATGGCGCATCCAGATCCTCTCGCGGCCCCCGCAGCTGATCGGCATGGAGGACGCCGTCCCGCAGGACGGCTGGGCCGTCCAGGAGGAGACCTCGGTGTTCAAGGACGGGAGGGCCGTGGGCCTCTACGGGAGCCTGTCCGCCAAGCCGGACGCCGCCAGCTGGAACCTGCGCTACGAGTGGATCGAGTCGCCGCCGGGAGCGCGTGAGCTGCTGACGTGACGGCCGGGCCGCGACGTCAGCGCTCCGGTGGCGCCGCCCCGACGGATCGCCCCTAGCTGATGCCCGACGCCGTGGTCTTCGATCTCGACGGCGTCCTGATCGACTCCGAGGTCGTCTGGAACGAGGCTCGCAGAGCCCTCACCGAGAGCGCCGGCGGCCACTGGCGGGAGGATGCGCAGCGGGCGATGATGGGCATGAGCTCGGTCGAGTGGTCCCGCTACATGAACGAGAACCTCGCGGTCCCGATGCCGGCGCAGGACATATCCGCGGCGGTCGTGACCGGCGTCGAGCGTCTCTACCGCCGGCGGCTGCCACTCGTTCCCGGCGCCCGTGAGGCCGTCCTCGCCCTGGCACGCCGCTGGCCTCTGGCGATCGCCTCCTCGGCCAACCGCAGGCTCATCGATCTGGTGCTGGAGCTCGCCGGCCTCGATCGATGCTTCGAGGCGTCCGTCTCCTCCGAAGAGGTCCCGCGCGGAAAGCCGGCGCCGGACGTCTACCTGGAGGCGGCCAGGCGGATCGCTCACCCTCCCGACCGTTGCGCAGCAGTCGAGGACTCCGGCAACGGCATCCGAGCGGCCGCCCGCGCCGGCATGAGCGTCCTCGCCATCCCCAATCGCGAGTTCCCGCCAGAGCCGGACGCGCTCGCCGAAGCCGATGTGGTGCTCCCCTCGATCACCGAGCTGGGCGTCGGGGTGGTCGAGGGCCTGGACCGCTGAGGCGCCGGGACCGCTGACTGCCGGCGTCGCGCGGCTCGTCTGCGCCGGCCCGGAGGCCATCCCGGCTGATCCCGGGTTGAACGCCACCCGGCCCGGTCTATCGCAGACGGCATGTTGACGAGGCTGCGAGCGGGCGCCTGACCGCTCGGCCTCCATGAGCAGCCACGTCACAGTCGATCGCTGGCAGTTCACGCTGACGGTGATGGTCCACTACGTGTTCCCGATCATCACCATGGGGCTGGCGCTGTTCATCGTGTGGCTGGAGACGGTCTCGTTCGTGGGGAGCGAGCGTCGCAGGCTCCCGCTGCTTCGCAAGTCGCCGCAGGAGCGAGCCGCCCACCACGACGCAGCGCACTTCTGGGCGAAGATCTTCGCCGTCAACTTCGGCTTCGGCGTGGTCACCGGAATCCCCCTGGAGTTCCAGTTCGGCACCAACTGGGCGGGCTTCTCCAACTTCGCCGGCGGGGTCATAGGGCAGACCCTCGCGATGGAGGGAGTGTTCGCGTTCTTCGCCGAGTCGGTCTTCATCGGCGTCTTCCTGTGGGCCCGCGATCGAGTGGGACCACGGCTGCACTGGGCGTCCGCGGTGATGGTCTGGGTCGGATCGTGGATATCCGGCTTCTTCATCATCGCCACCAACGCCTGGATGCAGCATCCCGTGGCCTACACGATGAAAGGCGGCCGCGCACAGCTCGACTCCTTCTGGGGGCTTCTCACGAATCCCTGGATCGGATGGCAGTACGCGCACAACATGGGCGGCGCAGCGATCTCGGGCGCCTTCCTGCTGGCCGCCGGAGGCGCCTTCTACACCTTGCTCGGCCGTCACCTGCAGTTCGGGCGGATCTGCCTCACCGCCGGCGTGGTCGGCGCGCTCATCTTCTCGGCCCTTCAGATCTTCCCCACCGGCGACGGCCAGGCGCGCCAGCTCGCCCGCTACCAGCCCTCGAGCTTCGCCGCCGCCGAGGCCCTTTTCCACACGGAGAAGGGCGCACCGCTGGTCATCATCGGGAACCCCAACACGCAGCAGCGGACGCTCGAATCGGCGATCGAAATGCCGCACTTCCTGTCGTTCCTCACCTCCCATCGCTGGAACGCCACGCTGCGCGGCCTGGACACGATCCCGACGGACCGATGGCCGAGCTCGGTCCCGCTCGTCTACTACGCCTACCACATCATGATCGGGCTGGGCACCCTGCTGCTCCTGGTCGCGCTGCTCGCGGTGCTCATGCTCCGGCGCGGCAGGCTGTTCGCCTCCAGGGCGATGCTCTGGGCGCTGATGCTGGCGTTCCCCTTCACGATGATCGCCAACCTCGCCGGCTGGACCGTGGCCGAGACCGGGCGCCAGCCGTGGGTCGTCTACAACCTGCAGCTCACGAGCGCGGGAGCCTCGCCCGAAGGGTCGGTCCCGGCCGGCACCGGGATCTTCTCGCTGCTCGGCTTCGCCGGCCTCTACGTGCTCCTCGGGCTGCTCTACGTGTTCATGCAGGCACGCATCGTGAGCAAGGGGCCGGACACCGGCGACTCCGGCACGATCAGCACAAGCCCCGAGCCGGCGGGTGCCCGATGACGACGGTCTGGTTCTGCCTGCTGGCGTTCATGATCACGGTCTACGTGGTGCTCGACGGGTTCGACCTTGGCGTCGGCGCGCTGCACCGGATCCTCGCTCGCGACGCCGCCGAGCGCGAGGAGGCGACGGCCCTCATCGGTCCGGTCTGGGACGGGAACGAGGTCTGGCTGATCGCGGCCGGCGGCGTGCTCTTCCTCGGCTTCCCCAAGGCCTACGCGGCGGCTTTCAGCGGGCTCTACTTCGGCCTGATCATCGTCCTCTGGCTGCTGGTGGGCCGCGGGCTCGGCCTGGAGCTGCGCCACCAGTCGGAGAACCCGCTCTGGCAGACCGCCTGCGACACGGTCTTCTGGCTGTGCTCCGCGGCGCTCGCCTTCATGTTCGGGGTGACGCTCGGCAACGTCGTGCGCGGGGTGCCGCTCGGCCCTGACGGGTACTTCAAGGAGCCGCTGTTCCACCTCCTCAACTGGTACGGGCTGCTGATCGGGCTGTTCGGGCTCGTCGTGCTGAGCGCCCACGGCGCCAGCTTCCTCGCCGCGAGAGCGCGGGGCCCGCTCGCCGGCCGCGCGGGGCGAGCCGCGCGCCGGCTCTGGTGGGCGGAGCTGCTGCTCCTCGCGGCCCTCGCCTACCCCACGTACAGCGTTCGCCACTCGATGTTCGAAAGCTTCGGCGATCACCCATGGCGCCTCGTCTTCCCGGTGCTAGCGCTTGCCGCCCTCGCGGCGCAGCAGGCCTTCCAGCGGGCGCGTCGCTGGGGACGCGGGTTCCTCGCCTCGTGCCTGTTCATCGTGGGGCTGCTGGGCAGCGCCGCCGCGGGCCTCTATCCGAACATCCTGCCGGCCCGCCAGGGTCACCTCTACGGGCTCACGATCGACAACGCCGCCTCGGGACACCACGCGCTGGTTGTCGGGCTGCGGTGGTGGTCGTTGGGGATCGTGCTGGCCATCGCCTACTTCATCCTGGCCTACCGCTTCCTGTTCCTCCGCGCGCCCGAGCAGGCCGCGCCCGAGCCGACCGTCCGCGGCTAGCGTCGCGGCGATGGCGGGCACTATCGTCGTGCGTCAGCGATGGGCGGCGAGATCAGCATGGGTGGCGAGATCAGCATGGGCGGCGAGATCAGGATCCGCTGGGCCCGGAGCCCCGAGGACCTCAGCGGAGCCCTGGCGCTCAGGGAGGAGGTCTTCTGCCGCGAGCAGGGCGTGCCGCGAGCCGATGAGATCGACGGGCTCGATGACGCCGCGCTGCACCTGGTGGCACTCGAGCCTGGGGACGCCGGCCGGGTCATCGGCACGTTGCGGCTCCTGCTGGATGACGAGCTGGCACGGATCGGTCGCGTCGCGGTGCAACGCGACCAGCGACGCCGCGGGCTCGCCTCGCGCATGCTGGAGATGGCGCTCGATGCGGCACGCGAGCACGGCTGTGTGGAGGCGCGCCTCGCCGCTCAGACGGTGGCGAGCGCCCTCTATGAGCGCGCCGGCTTCACGGTCGACTCCGATCCCTTCGAGGAGGCGGGGATGGAGCACGTCTGGATGGGTCTAGTGCTCCAGGAGCGCGATGCCGCCGACGGGAAGGGCGGTGCCCGCCCCTAGCCGGTTTCACCCTCGCGAAAGCGGACAATCAGATCTGGGGAGTCCGATGAGCGAAGAGGCGGGCAAGCATGCGGCGGTGAGCGAGTCGGTGGCGCCTCGCGTCGAGCAGGTCACGATCCCGTTCGCACGGGACGTGTCGCTCGGCGGCGAGCTGCGGATCCCGGAGCGCCCGCGGGGCGTCGTCGCCTTCGCCCACGGCAGCGGCTCGAGCCGGTTCAGCCCGCGCAACCGCTCCGTCGCCGAGGCGCTGGAGGACGCAGGCTACGCCACGCTGCTGTTCGACCTGCTCACCCCCAGCGAGGAGCGCGACCGGGCCAACGTGTTCGACATCCCGCTGTTGGCCTCCCGCCTGCTGACGGCAAGCGCCTGGCTGCGGGAGCGCCCCGACCTCGCCGTGCTCGGCCTGGCCTACTTCGGCGCCAGCACCGGCGCCGCGGCGGCGCTCGAAGCCGCGGCCAGGTTGGGCGAGCGCGTGCGGGCGGTGGTCTCACGGGGAGGGCGCCCTGACCTCGCGCGCAACCTCGGCGCGGTCCGCGCCCCTACGCTGCTGATCGTCGGTGGCGCCGATGAGCAGGTGCTCGAGCTCAACCGCCAGGCCCAGCGCCGGCTGGGCGCCCCGAGCGAGCTCGCGATCGTGCCCGGAGCCACGCATCTGTTCTCCGAGCCCGGAGCGCTCGAGCAGGTGAGCCGCCTTGCGATCGACTGGTTCGACCGGCATCTGGCTTGAGCAGGCAGAGGCGATCACGCACGCCGGGGGGGGGGTCTCACCTGCCCGCGGACATCGTCACGCTCAGCTCGCCGGTCTGCTCCGCGAGCATGAAGCCGGTGGCCTCCTCGCCGCGCTGGAAGTCGAGGGTGACTGTTGCCGAGCCCACCCGCAGTCGCTCGAGGCGGACGGTCTCGAGCCAGTCCGGCAGCGCCGGCCGGACGACCGTGAGCTCCCGCGCCGGCGCGTTCGCCGAGATGCCGAGCATCGCCTGCAGGACCATGAACGGTGCAGCCGCGGCCCATGCCTGCGGTATGCAGGCCACCGGGTAGGCGACGACGGACGCCCGCTCGGAGCGGTCGAAGCCGCAGTAGAGCTCCGGCAGGCGCGAATCGCGAGCGCCGGCGGCCACGTCGAACAGGCACGCCGCGATACGCAGGACGGCGTCCTGGTAGCCATAGCGCTTGAGGCCGGCCGCGATGATCGCGTTGTCATGAGGCCACACGGACCCGTTGTGGTAACTCATCGGGTTGTAGGCGGGGCACAGGCTGGACAGCGTCCGCACTCCCCAGCCGGCGAACATGTCGTCTCCGAGCAGACGCTCCACGACCGAGCCCGCCTTCTCCGGGTCGACGATGCCGCAGTAGAGGCAGTGCCCCGGGTTGGAGGTGACGCTCGCCACCTGCTGCTTGCGGCCGTCGAGCGCCAGCGCGAACGTGCCCTCCTGCGGGTTCCAGAAGACATCGTTGAACGCCACCCGGAGGTCGTGCGCCTCCTGGCGCAGACGGGCCGCCACATCGTCCAGATCGAGCGCGTCGTAGACGTCCGCGATCGCCAGCTTGCCGGCATACACGTAGCCCTGGACCTCGACGAGCGCGATCGGCCCCTCGGCGAGGCTCCCGTCCTCGTGGACGATCGAGTCATCGGAGTCCTTCCAGCCGTGGTTGCGCAGCCCGGCGCTCGAGCGCCGCTCGTACTCGACGAAGCCGTCGCCGTCACGGTCGCCGTAGTCGTCGATCCACCGCAGTGCCGCGTCGAGCGCGGGACGCAGCGTCCTCAGCGTCTCGAGGTCACCGGTCCAGGCGTGGTACTCGGCCGCGCGCATCAGGAACAGCGGGGTCGCATCGACGGTCCCGTAGTAGGGCGTATGCGGGATCAGCCCGGCCTTGGCGAGCTCCCCCATGCGCAGCTCGTGCAGGATCTTGCCGGGCTCGGCGTCTCGCCACGGGTCGTCCTCCGTGGCCTGCAGCCGCGCGAGCGCGAGCAGCGCGTCGCGAACCAGGTCGGGGTTGAGGATCAGCGCCTCGCCGGAGCTCACCAGCGCGTCGCGGCCGAATGGCGCGACGTACCACGGGATGCCCGCGGCGAGGATCTGCCCGTTGGAGAGCGGCAGGATGAGTGCGCGCAGGTCCTGGGTGGAGGTCGCCATCAGCTGGTCGTAGAGCTCGTTGTCGCTGACGATGGCGGTGCAGCGCGAGCGCCAGCGCGCTTCGGCGTTCACGAGTTCCGTCGCCGCCGTGGACGGGCGCCGGCGCGGGCGGCGCTGGCCGGTCACCGACGGCTCCGCCGTCACGAGGTACTCGGCGGGCGCGCCCGGCGCCAGGGCGACGTGCCAGGTTGCCAGCGCGCGAACGGAGTCGATGTCGAGGCGGTCGGGAGCCGGGTCGAACTCGATGACGGTCTCGCGGAACACGTTGTCCTCGCCGACGTAGGCGAGCGTCACCCCGCGCTCGGTGCGTCGGGGCGCCAGGTCGTGCCCCCGGGCGGGGCGCCGGGGCGCGCCGCGGACCTCGAACATGTCGGCGAAGTCGGCGCCCAGAGCGAGCGCGACCGGAACCGTGATCGTGCTGGCGAGGAAGTTGCGCACCCGCACCAGGTAGTACAGGCGGCCGGCGGCAACCATCAGCTCGCGCGTGATGCTCAGCGACAGCTGCGGCACCGACGAGCCGGACTCGCCCTGGAGCGTCGCGTTGGTCGCGTCGAGCACGGCGCGGTGCTCGAAGGCGGTGTACGAGAGGGCGACCGGCCGCGCCTCGCCCACCTCCAGGCGGATCTCCGAGAGATGCCGCATGTCGTGCATGTAGAAGCCCTCGCCGGACACCTGGGCGGGCGCCACGTCTCCGTCTGTGCGGGCGCACAGGAACACCTCCCCGTCCTTCAGCACGAGCAGCTCCTCTCGCGCCTCCGCGGGGATCGGCGGAGCGCCGTGCAGCTCGACCGGGCCCGCGCGCCCGACCACCGCGAAGGGTTCGCCCCGGGGAGACAACACCTCGCGGCCGGCGTCTCCGTCGGCGCCGGCCGGGTGCAGGGTCCCAGAGCGCTCATCGACGTCCGCGCCGGTCGTGCTCGCGCTCTCGTGCATGCGGTCGTCCATCAGCTCAGTGGAGATCGTGTGCTTGCGCTCGCCATCCCTTACCTCGCCAATCGGCCACCGCGAGCCTCGGTTCAAGCGGACGGCAGCACCGTCGGCTCGCTCCAATGTTGGCAGTTTTGACGGTCCCGGCGGCGGGAACCTGCCATGTGAGCGCTCGCACAAGGCGAGCGGAGGCGACAGAACGTCGCAGGTTGGGCGGGAGGTGGCATGGAGACGCGCAGCGACAGCGACGGAGGGGACGGCACGCTCTCGACGGCCGCCCGGTCGCTTCGCATCGCGATGCTCGCGCCACCGTGGATCCCCGTGCCTCCGCCGGCCTACGGCGGCATCGAGGCGGTCGTGGCGCTGCTGTGCGACGAGCTCACGGCGCGCGGCCACCACGTGACGCTGTTCGCCGCTCCGCGGTCGCGCTCCCCGGCGCGGGTCCGCCCATTGCTCGAGCAGCCGTACCCCGACGACATCGGCGCGGCCCTGTACGAGAGCGACCACGTCGCCTGCGCCTGGGACGAGATCGATCGCGCCGCCGAGCGCGGCCGCCCGTTCGACGTCGTCCACGACCACACGGCGTTCACGGCGCTGGCGATGGCGGCGCGCGTGAGCGCGCCGGTGGTCCACACCTTGCACGGTGTGTTCAGCGACGACACGGCCGGCTTCTACGAGCGCCACGCCCACAAGTCGCACCTGGTGGCGATCAGCGAGACGCAGCGAGCGAGCGCGCCACCCGGCGTGCGACCCAGCGCGGTGGTGCCCAACCCGATCGTCATCGACGACTGGCCGATGCGCACCGAGAAGGAGGACTACCTGCTCTGGATCGGCCGCATGGACCCTGTGAAGGGCGCCGACCGGGCGATCGCCGCGGCCCGCGACGCCGGCCGCCGGATCGTGCTGGCGGGGCCGGTGCAGAGCGGGCAGGAGGACTACTTCGCCGGAATCGAGCCGCAGATCGACGGCGAGGAGGTCTGCTTCGTCGGCGAGGTCGGTGGAGCGCGGCGCAAGGATCTATTCGCGCGCGCGAGCGCGGTGCTGATGCCGATCCGCTGGGTCGAGCCGTTCGGGATGGTGATGATCGAGGCACTCGCCTGCGGCACCCCGGTGCTGGCGTTCCCCGAAGGAGCCGCGAACGAGATCGTGGTCGACGGCGAGAACGGCTTCCTCGTCGCCGACGAGCACGAGATGTCGGAAGCGATCGGCCGTCTTGGCGCGATCGATCCGCTGCGCTGTCGCGAAAGCGTCGCCAGCCGCTACGGCGCTGAGACCGTCGCCGAAGGGTATGAGGCGGTGTACCGCGGGGCGCTCGCCGCGGCGCGCAGGCAACGTGCGCCGATCGAACGCCGGGCCCCTTCCCGCGGCTCGGAGGCAACCCGCGACGCACCGCTGCCGGGCACCGCCCGAGCGGCTCTCCAGTCCGCCGGATGAGCACAGTTCGAGTCGGCCGGGGCAGCGGCCTGGGTCTCCAGCATGGGCAGCGCTCCGGTCGCGTAGCATTGAACGCGGATGGGGACTCTGTGATCTAGATGGCCGACGAGTCGCAGGAGACGCGCGACGGAGGCGGTGCGGGGCGCGCGGAGGCTCATCCGCCATTGCCGCGAGACAAGCGCGGCTGGCACGTCGCTCCGGCGCCCGACGGTCGCGGCATGCCGGCGCCGACCGGGACGCCCCCACACCGCAGGCCGGCGTTCCTGTGGTTCATCCTGGCCCTGTTCGCACTCAACTGGCTGTCGGTGCTGCTCTTCGCGCCCTCCTCGAGCAACACCGAAAAGCGGGTCGGGGTGCCGTTCAACCCGTACTTCCTCCAGGAGGTGCAGGCGGGCCAGGTCAGGTCGATCTCGACCAAGGGCGACACGGTGCAGGGGACGTTCACGACCAAGCTGAAGTACCCGCCGAACGCCAAGAAACCGACCGTCACGAAGCAGTTCAGCACCCAGATCCCGTCGTTCTGGAACGGCGCCCAGCTGTCCGCCCTGCTCAAAGAAAAGGGCGTCGAAATCAACGCCAAGCCGACGACGACGGGCACCTCGCTCCTCGCCGAGCTGCTGCTCGGCTTCGGCCCGACGCTCCTGATCGTGGGGCTCTTCGTGCTGCTGGCCCGTCGTGCCGCCCAGGGTGGCGCGGGGGCGTTGGGCAACTTCGGACGCTCGCGCGCGCGGCGCGTGGACCCGGAGAAAATCCGCGTCACCTTCGACGACGTCGCGGGGATCGACGAGGCGAAGAGGGAGCTCACCGAGATCGTGGACTTCCTGAAACATCCCGATCGCTACCAGCGCCTCGGCGGCCGGATCCCTCACGGTGTCCTGCTGTCCGGACCACCGGGCACCGGCAAGACGCTGTTGGCGCGCGCGGTCGCCGGCGAGGCGCAGGCCGCGTTCTTCGCGATCTCCGCCTCCGAGTTCATCGAGGCGATCGTCGGCGTCGGAGCGTCGCGCGTCCGCGATCTCTTCGCCAAGGCCAAGGAGGCAGAGCCGGCGATCATCTTCATCGACGAGCTCGATGCGATCGGACGCTCGCGCCAGGGCAGCGTCTCCGTGACCGGCGCCAATGACGAGCGCGAGCAGACGCTCGACCAGATCCTGACCGAAATGGACGGCTTCGAAAGCTCGGACGCCGTCGTCGTGCTCGCAGCGACCAACCGCCCCGAGATCCTCGATCCGGCGCTCCTGCGACCCGGCCGCTTCGACAGGCGCGTGACCGTGTCGCCGCCCGATCGCGACGGCCGTCGCAAGATCCTCGAAGTCCACACCCGCTCGATCCCGCTTGCCGACGACGTCGACCTCGGCGAGCTCGCCGCCTCGACGCCCGGGATGGTGGGAGCGGACCTCGCCAACCTGTGCAACGAGGCCGCACTGCTCGCCGCGCGACGGGAACACGACAAGGTGACCATGGCCGACTTCACCGACTCGTTGGAGAAGGTCATACTCGGCTCGCCGCGCGGGATCGTGCTGTCGCCCGCCGATCGCGAGCGCACCGCCTACCACGAGTCGGGACACGCCCTCGTGGGCATGCTCACCCCGGCCGCCGATCCGGTTCGCAAAGTGACCATCATCCCCCGCGGGATGGCGCTGGGCGTCACGCTGTCGACCCCCGACACGGACCGCGTCTCCTACATCCGCGAGGAGCTCGAGGCGAAGATCCGCGTATCGCTCGGGGGTCGCACCGCCGAGGAACTCATCTACGGGACGATCAGCTCCGGCGCGGAGTCCGACATCCAGCAGCTCACCCAGGTTGCCCGCGAGATGGTCGGGCGCTGGGGGATGAGCGACGCGATCGGCCCCGTCGCCGTGCTCCCGAGCGACGGGCAGGGCCCGCTGCTGCCGGGCGCGAGCGAGACCTCCGAGGCGACCCAGCGGCTGATCGACGAAGAGGTCCACCGGATAGTCGAGGGCTCCCATGAAGACGTGACGCACCTGCTGGCCGAGCACCGCGAGCAGCTCGAGAGCCTGACCCAGGCGCTGCTCAAGTCGGAGACGCTCGACGCCAAAGACGCCTACGAGGCGGCAGGGGTCCCGATGCGCCGGCAGGAGACGGCCGCGGTCTCCTGACCGGGACGAGCCTTCTCGACGCGCCGCGACCGGCGAGCAACGGCCGCCGGCTCGCGCGCTGGCCACGCGCGCGCCGGCCGTTCGCGCGCCGGCCGCTCGACCGCTGGTTCGCTCCTGTCGCGGGCGTCTGCGCGGCGGGGCCCGTGATCGCCGCCACGGCGCGATCGCTCAGCGACGGCTGGCTCCCCGCCGGCGACCAGGCCAATATCGCGATCCGGGCCTTCGATGTGCTCACCTCGCGAAGTCCGCTGCTCGGCCTTCACTCCGACGTGAGCCAGGTGACCCACCATGCGGTCTACAGCCTCGGTCCCATGCTCTTCTGGCTGCTGGCGCTGCCCTCGCACTTCGGCAGCACCGGCACGATGGTGCTCACGATGGGCATCGTCAACAGCGCGGCGATCGTCGGATCGGTCGTGCTCGCGCGCCGGCGCGGCGGGCGGGCGCTCATGCTCATCAGCGCGGTCGCGCTCGTGCTGATGGCACGCTCGCTGGCGCCCGAGGTGCTGCACGACGTGTGGAACCCCTCGGCCGGGCTCTTCCCGTTCACCCTGCTGATCTTCCTGTGCTGGTCTCTGGCGTGCGGCGAATACCGCCTGCTCCCCGTCACGGTCCTGGTGGTCAGCTTTGTTGTGCAGTGCCAGCTCGCGTTCGTGCCGCCCTGCCTCGGCCTGCTGGCGGTGGGCCTGGTCGGCCTGGGCGTGTCGCTGAGATCGTCACCGCGCCGTCCGGCCCCGGCGAGCGACGCTGCCGCGGAGCCCCCTCCCTCCTCGACCGAGCCCGCCCCCTCCGGTCGACGGGTCTGGTGGCGCTGGGCGCTCGCGACGCTGCTCGTGGCTGTCGTGTGCTGGACGCCACCTGTGATCGACCAGATCGAGGGCAACCCCGGCAACCTCACCGCCGTCGTTCGGACCGCCAAAGCCAACCCGCCCTCGCTGGGCGACAGCGTCGGCTGGCACGCCGTCGTGCGCGCCGTGGGCATCCGGCCGTGGTGGCTGCGCGATCCGGCGTCGCCGTGGGAACGCAAGAACGAAGTCCGCGTCGCCTCGAGCTCGGCGGCCACCGTCTCGACCATCCTCACCCTGCTCGCGCTGGTTGGGCTCGCCGTCGCCGGAGTCTTGCGCCGCGAGGCCGAGCTCTGGACCGGGGCGCTGATCGCGCTGGCCCTGTGTGCGGGGCTCGCCTTCGTCGCCGCCTCGACGCCGACCTTGCGGGTGCTGGCGGAAACCCTCGGCTACACGCTGTGGTGGGCGTCGCCCGCCGGCATGTTCGTCTGGGTGGTGACGGCGTGGGGGGTGCTCAGGACGCTCGCCCGCGTTGCCCGGTCCGTACGGCGACCTCATGACACGCACCGTGCCGCGACGCTCCCGCGCGCGGCCCTGCCCCGATGGCCGGCCGGTGAGGCGCAGCGAGGCGCGACGGGCGCGTCGGCGCTTGCCTCCGTGATCGGGTTGCTGGTGCTCGTGGCGGCCTCCGCCGCCGTCGCGGGCGCCGAGCGCCCCGACTATCACCTGAGCGAGTACCGCCCCGTGGCGACCATCTCGACGGCGCTCGAACGGGGAGTCCCGCGCGGACGGACCGTGCTGCTGATCGGCGCGCTCGGGAGCGAAACGTTCCGCTTCAAAATGGCGGCTCGCTTTGCGCTGGTGCGGCGCGGGATCCGTCCCCTCTCACCGGGCAAGGACGTCCGGCTCGGGAGCTGGTACGAGCAGGATCACCACCCCTACGACTGCGTCGTCTACCTCGAGGACGGCACGGCGAGACCCGTCGTGGCGAGCCCCCCGTCGCCTGCTCGAGCGGTATCGAGCGGGGCGTCACGTCGGGTCCCGGCCGCGCGCGCCGTCTGGCGCGCGCACATGATCGCCCGCGTGGGCTTCGACGACGACAGCGCCGTCCTGCCGCTGAGCGTGTGGACTGCGCCCGCGGGGTGTCCACGACTCGCCCCGGGCGCCGCGCACGCCGGGTGAGGCGCGGAGCGGCTCCGGGGGCCGGCCCGCCGGCCCGCCGACCGCCGGCCTACAGGTCGATCGCGCGCATCGTGTGCTCGTCGGGAAGCTTCTCGAGGATCGCCCACAGGATCTCGCGCTCGGCGGCCTGCTCGCGCTGCAGGTCGTTGAGCAGCAGCCTGACCGCGCTGTAGGTGATCTTCATCTGCCGCTCGCCAAGCGCCAGGATCAGGACCCCGCGCTCGTCGGGCAGTGCCTCCAGGCCTGCGAGCACCTCGCGCGCGAGCCGGCGGATCTCTTCCTCGTGTGCCTCATCGGAGACCAGCAGCCGCACGGCGCTGGCGACGACGGGCACCTCGTCCAGGTCGAGGTAGAGATGGTAGGCGGGGTCCGCCTCCTCCGCCATCAGACGACCACGTCCTCCTCGGACGCGGTCGCGGCCGGTCTTCTCAGCGCCCGGCCGACACGTCCGCCGGCGGCTCCGATCAGCATCCCGACGATCGCCGTCACGACCGCCAGCAGCGGCGGGAAGCTCCCGAGCGAGACTTTCGCGTGCGTGCCGGCGATCGCGTGTGCCACCAGCAGCGACGTGCCGTAGATCGCGCCGCCGACCAGCCCGCGGTCGGCTCCGCCCCAGCCGTCCTGGTGCTCGAAGCCCGCGAGGAAACCGCCGACTCCGGCGAGTATCGCGACGACCCAGTAGGCGCCCGTCGAGACGCCGACGAGCACCCCCGCGAGCGCGCCGATCACGGCGGGCACGATCCCGCCTGTGATGATCTGGACGGGACGTGGGCGGTCCCGGAACAGAACCGGTGAGTACATCTGACCCCTTCCTCCGAGCTTGGCAGCAAACCGTATCGTGTTGCCCGGCCTGGGTAGCGTGTGCCGGGTGCCCGCGCCGTTTCGCCTCTCCGTCCTCGACCAGTCACCGATCTCGCAGGGCTCGACCGGTGTCGAGGCGCTGCGCAACACGGTCGATCTCGCCACGCTGGCGGACGAGCTCGGCTATCACCGCTACTGGGTGGCCGAGCACCACGGCGGCACGATGCTGGCGGGCCCCAGCCCCGAGGCGCTGATCGGCCCGATAGCCGCTGCCACGCGGCGGATCCGCGTCGGCAGCGGCGGAGTGATGCTGCCCCACTACAGCCCGCTGAAGGTGGCCGAGACCTTCAGCGTGCTGGCCGGCCTCTTCCCGGGCCGGATCGACCTCGGCATCGGGCGCGCGGCGGGCACCGACGCGATGACGGCGTTCGCCCTGCAGCGCGATCGCCGCCAGGCCTCGCCGGACGACTTCCCGCAGCAGCTGGCCGAGCTGCTCGGGTACCTGAACGACCGGCTGCCAGATGACTTCCCGTTCGCGCGACTGGCCAAGACGCTCCCCGGCGCCCCCGAGCGGCCCGAGCCGTGGCTGCTCGGCTCGTCTCCGCAGAGTGCGCTGTGGGCTGCCGAGCTCGGGCTGCCGTACGCGTTCGCGGACTTCATCAACCCGCAGGGCGCGGAGATCGCCGCTCTGTACCGCCAGCGCTTCGCCGAGCACGAACACGACGGGACGCGATCGCGCACGGCCGTGGCCGCGTGGGTGCTCTGCGCCGACAGCGACGAGGAGGCGCGCCGGCTCGCCGCGAGCTCGCGGATGACCTTCACCAAGCTGCGCCGCGGCGAGCTGATCGCCGTGCCCCCGCCGGAGGAGGCGCTGGCGTTCCTCGCCGCCGACGAGGGCGCCGGCGGGCGCAGCCCGCGGCGGCGTGCGATCCTGGGCGCGCCCGAGCGGGTCCGCGCCGAGCTCGAGTCGCTCGTCGAGGAATACGGCGCCGAGGAGGCCATCATCGTGACGATCACCTACGACCATCGCGCCCGGCGACGCTCCTACGAGCTGCTCGCCGAGGCCTTCGAGCTGTGAGCACCGGCGGCCCGGGGGCGGGCGTGCGCCGGGCGCTCGCCGCCGACGTGCCGGCCCTGTCAGCGGTCCTCGCCCGTGCCTTCCTCGACGACCCGGTCGCGGGCTGGGCGTTCCGCGCCGGCGACCTGCGCCTGGCCGCGCTCGAGCGCTTCCAGGGAACCCGTCTGCGCCAGCTGCTCGACGCGGGCGAGGTGTGGACGACCGACGATCTGACGTGCGCGGCCCTCTGGGCGGCGCCCGGGCACTGGCGCTCCACCCCGCTGGAGGAAGCTCAGATCGCGGGCAGCTTCATGCACCCGCGCCTGATCGCGCGCCTGCCGCTGGCGGCCCTCGGATGGCAGCTCATGGAGCGCCGGCATCCATCCACGCCGCAGCACTGGTATCTCGCGGTTCTCGGAACCGACCCCGATGCGCAGGGAAGAGGCCTCGGGTCGGCCGTCCTCTCCGCGATGCTGGAGCAGTGCGACCGGGACGGCGTGCCGTGCTACCTGGAGTCCTCCAAGGAGCGCAACATCGACTTCTACGCCCGGCACGGGTTCAGGGTCACGGGTGAGATCAAGCTGCTGCGGGGGCCGGACGTGTGGCCGATGTGGCGTGACGCGCGCCCCTGAATAGAACCACCCCGATCGGCGCGAGGCCCTACTCGGTCGCCGAGCCGTTGCGCCGTTCGGCCATGTCGGCGCCGGTCGTCGTGGTCATCACCGAAGCGGCCCCGCCGCCGATCACGCGGCGGACGAGCCCGGGGGTGAGGATCCTCAGAACCGCGGCAAGCGCGTAGGCGCGGGGAACGTAGCGCTCGGGACGGCGGCCGATACCGGCTTCGTGGATTGCCTCGGCCGCGCGCTCGGGCGTGGAGACGATCCAGCGCGTCCACGGCCTGCCGGTGAGCTCGGCCTGCGGGAACCCCTCGGTGGCGATGAAGCCCGGGAGCACCAGCCCCACGTGCACGCCGTTCGGGCGCTCCTCCGCCCACAGCGAGTCCGACCATCCGGCGAGCGCGAACTTGGAGGCGCTGTATGCGCCGGTGCCCCCGCGCGCGACCCGGCCGGCGGTCGAGGCCACGTTCACGATCGCGCTCGGGGCCGAGGCGCGGAGCAGCGGCAGGAGCGCCTCCGTCACACGCAGCTGGGCATCGAAGTTGATCGCCATGGTGCGCCGCACGTTCTCGTAGCCGCCGTCGCCGAAGTCGGAGCGCCAGGCCGCGCCCGCGTTGTTGACCAGCAGGTCGAGACGGCCGTGGCGCTCCAGCACGTGGTCGCGGATCCGCGCCGGCGCCTCCGGCTCGACCAGGTCCGTGGCCACCCAGCTGACGCTGTCGCCGCCGAGCTCGGCGGCGACAGCGCGCAGGCGCTCCTCGCGACGAGCGACAAGCACCAGTGAGGCGCCCGGCTCGCGGGACAGCCGGCGTGCGGTCGCCTCCCCGATACCGCTAGAGGCGCCCGTGATGAGCATCACCGGCGCGTGACCCGCTTGATGGCTGTGCTCTGCCATGAACCTCGCTCCCTCGCTCGACGGTGCCGGGGCGGCGCCCGGCGGCTAGCCTTTCAGATCGGCGACGACATGAGCGAGCCCGCACACAGCGACGCGGCAGGCGTCGCTTCATCCGATCGCAGATCGGCCGGCAAGCGCGAGGCGCTCGAGCTGTTCCGCGGGCTGCCACGACGCTACGACAGGCTGTCGGCGGCGCTCAGCTTCTGGCAGGACCCGCGCTGGCGCCGCGCGCTGGTGAGCGCGGTCGCGCCACGCTCAGGCGAGCGCGTGCTCGACGTCGCGACGGGCACCGGCATGGTCGCGGCCGAGCTGCTCTCGCGCGCGGACTGCACGGTTGTGGGCCTCGATCAGAGCAGGGAGATGCTGGCCGCGGCGCGCGCCCGGTTCGCCGGGGCGCGCAGCTCTCGCGTGGAGCTGATCGAGGGTGAGGCCGAGGCGCTCCCGTTCGCCGACGCGAGCTTCGACGCGCTGACCTTCACCTACCTGCTGCGCTACGTCGAGGACCCGGCCGCGACGCTCGTGGAGCTGGCTCGCGTGGTCCGCGCAGGGGGTCGCGTGGCCTCGCTCGAGTTCGGCGTACCGCCGTGGTGGCCGGCCCGCGTCGCCTGGCGCTTGTACACGGGGGTCGGCCTGCCGGCGCTCGGCCGGATCGACTCGCGCGAGTGGTTCGAGGTGGGCCGCTTCCTGGGGCCGAGCATCCGCTCCTTCTACGAGCGCCACCCGCTCGAGCAGATCGTGGAGTACTGGCGCGAGGCCGGGCTGGAGAACGTGCAGGTCCGGCGGATGAGCCTCGGCGGCGGTGTCGTGATGTCCGCCACGAAGGGCGAGCGCTGAGCGGGATGTCCGCACGACCCGAGCGCCCGGCCTTCTACGCGCTCGGCGGCGGCCGGGTGGGCGACCTCGTGACGCTGCTGCACCCGCCGTACACCGCCTGGCACCTGAGCTACTTCGCGCTCGGCGCGGCGGCCGCCCCGCGGCTCCACGTCGACCGCCTGCTGTGGGGCCTCGCCGCCTTCGGGCTCGCCGTCGGCATCGCGGCGCATGCGCTCGACGAGCTGCACGACCGCCCGCTGCGCACCGGTCTGAGCGACCGGACCCTTCGGCTGCTCGCCGTCGTGAGCCTGCTCGGAGCGCTCGCGATCGGCGTCGGCGGCATCGTCACCGTGACCGCGTGGCTGGTGCCGTTCGTCGTCGCCGGGGCGCTCTTCCTCCCGGCCTACAACCTCGAGCTGATCGGCGGACGCCTGCACAGCGACCTCTGGTTCGCGGTGGGGTGGGGCGCCTTCCCGGCGTTCACCGGTTACTTCGCCAATGCGGAGAAGGTCGCGCTCCCGGGCGTGCTCATCGCGGCAGGCTGCCTCGCGATGAGCGTGGCACAGCGGCGGCTGAGCTCACCTGCACGCGACCTGCGCCGCCGCACCCGCTCCGTGAGCGGTGTGCGCACGCTCCCGGACGGCGCCGCCGAAGAGCTCTCGGTCGCGGGTCTGCTGGCGCCACTCGACGGTGCCCTCGCGGCGCTGTCGCTCGCGATCGTGGTGACCGCGTGCGCTCTCGTCGTGGCGCGCCTGTAGCGGCCCGGCGCCCACCGGGCCGGTGAGCGAGATCCTCAGGAGCCGGGGCCTGCCACGGGCCCTGCCGGAAGCAGGTGCGCGCCGGGTCCGGGTCGCACCTCGCGAGCCTCAGCCGGGGGCGCGACGCCCGGCTCGAACAGGCCGAGCACGCTGCCGCCGAAGCCGCCGCCGAACATCCTCGCTCCGGCGGCGCCGGCGTCCAGCAGTCGCGCGACGGCCGCGTCCACCGTGGGGGTGGAGATCTCGTAGTCGTCTCGCATGCTCGCGTGAGAGGCGTTCAGGAGCCGGCCCAGCGCGGGCAGGTCGTCCTCGCGCAGCGCCGTGGCGGCTTCGCGGACGCGCTGGTTCTCGCTGAGGACGTGGCGCGCGCGCCGGTCCAGCGGCGCGGGCAGCCGCACGATCGCGGCGGCGTCCGCGTCGCGCAGCGACGCGACCCCGAGCAGCCTGCAGGCCTCGGCTGCCTCGGCCCGGCGCTCGTTGTAGCCGGAGCTTGCGTGCTCGTGACGCTCGCCCGAGTCGAGCACCACCACACGCCAGTCGCCTAAGTGCATCGGCACGGGCTCGACGTCGAGCGTCCGGAAGTCGATCTGGAGCGCCGTGTCGGTGGCGCCGTAGAGCGAGGCGAGCTGGTCCAGGAGCCCGGTGTGGGCCCCCACCCAGTCGTTCTCCACGCGCGAGCACAGCCTCGCCAGCTCGGTGCGGTCGAGGTGCTGGTCCACGGCGCCGGGCCGTGCGTCATTCCAGGAGGCGTCGAGCAGCGCCAGCGCGAGCGCGACCTCGAGCGCCGCCGAGGACGACAGGCCCGCGCCGGCCGGCACCGCGCCGGTGATCCGCAGGCGCGCTCCCGCGAGCGTGTGGCCCGCGCGCTGGAGCTCCGCGGCGATGCCCCGCACGAACGCGCGCCAGCCCTCCGCCCGCGGAGGATCGGCGAGCGCGAAGTCGTCGCTCTCGCCGAGATCCACGGCACACGCCTCGATCCGCTCCTCATCGCCCGGCGCCGGGGGCAGGGGCTCGGCGAGCACCGTCACGCCCTCGTCGATCGCGAACGGCAGCGCCAGCCCCTCGTTGTAGTCGGTGTGCTCGCCGATCAGGTTGACTCGCCCGGGCGCGAAGGCGCCGCGGTCAGGCGGCACGAGCGATCGCCTCGCGAAGCGTCGCCGCGGACTCCTCGGGGAGCGTGTCGGAGATGAAGGTGCCGGCCCCCTGCTCGGATCCGGCGAGGTACTTCAGCTTGTCCGCGGTGCGCAGCGGCGGGTAGAACTCGACGTGCAGGTGCCCCTCGTCCGGTGCCGGAGCGGAGGCGGGCGGGGCGGTGTCCGCGTGACCCGAGCCGGTCGGCGCCTGGTGCACGGCCATCACATAGGGGAAGGGCCGCTCGAACAGCCGGTCGTATCCGCGCACGAGCGCCTGCAGTGCCTGCGAGAGCATCCGCAGCTCGGCGGGCTCGCAGGCGAGCAGGCTCGGGCGGTGCGCGCGCATGACGACGTGCGCTTCATAGGCCCAGCGGGCGGCGAATGGCACATAGACGACGACGCCCTCCTCCTCGTGGACGACGCGCCGGCCGTCGTCCAGCTCGCTGCGCATCAGCGCGCAGGGCGCGCAGCCGCCGAGGCGCTCGTCGGCGGCGCGCTCCAGCTTCGGCACGGGCGGCAGGAACGGGTAGCCGTAGATCTGCCCGTGGGGATGGTGCAGCGTCACGCCCACCTCGACGCCGCGGTTCTCGAAGATGAACACGTACTCGATGTCCTCGCGAGCGCCGAGCTCCATGTAGCGGTGACGCCAGACCCACATCAGCGCCTCGGCCCGCTCGGGCGCAAGCGTCCCGAAGGAGCCGTCGTGCTGATCGGTGTAGACGACCACCTCGGCCGCGCCGAGCGGCTTCTCGAACGCGGGGAAGCGGTTGTCGAACACGGCGATCTGGAACTCGGGGAACGGGATCTCCGTCCGCGGTCCGCCGGGCCGAGTGGGATCGAGCGGGCAGTGTTCGCGCGAGGGTAGGAACGTCCGGTCCTGCCGGTGGATGGCGTAGACGACCTCCTCGCCGCGCAGCTCGTCGAAGCGGAGCTCGCTCACTCCTCGACCGGTTCCTCGCGCGTGTAGAGCAGCAGGTTGCGTCCGTCGTCTTTGCGGTTGCGCGAGACGGCGATGACCCCATAGCGCTCGGCCGGCGCGGCCGGCTCGCTCGGAGCCGAGCTGGCAGCGGGCTCGCTCGGCCCGGCGTCGGAGGGTTTCTCGGGGGCGGGCGTTTGGTCGACCATCGGACGAGGGTACTGCGCTGTTTGCGTGGTTGTGTGGGACGGCAGGAGATCTTGCGGTATGCCAGCCCCGATCTGGCATAGGATGTTCCGGAGGCCCCTGTAAACACCAGGCGGATAGGAGAGTGAAATGTCAGAGAGCGACCAGGCCCTCGATGCCCTAGAGCGTCTCGACTACCTCGACCGGCCGGATGAGGGGGGACACGGCTTCGATCGCCGTGCGTTCCTTCGCCGGACGGCGCTCACCGGCGTTGCGGCCGGCTCGGTCAGCACCATTCTCGCCGCCTGCGGGAGCAGCGCGTCGAGCGGCGGTAGCTCCAACAGCATCTTCGGATCCCACCCCAGCTACAAATTCGTGTTCGTGAACCACGTGACGACGAACCCGTTCTTCACGCCCACCCAGTACGGCATCGCGGATGCCTGCAAGCTGCTCGGCTGCACGTACCAGTGGACGGGCTCGGAAAACAGCGACGTCAGCCAGATGGTCAATGCGTTCAACACCGCCCTGACGGCCAAAGCGGACGGCATCGGTGTGGCACTGATCGACGCGCACGCCTTCAACGCTCCCGTCGAAAAAGCGCTATCGGCCGGCATCCCGGTCATCGCCTACAACGCGGATGCTGAAGGCAACAAGCGCCTGGCCTACGTCGGCCAGGACCTGAAACTCGCCGGTGAAAAGATGGGTGAACGGATCGTCGCGGCCGTCGGGTCCGGCGAAGTGGGCCTGTTCATAGCGACGCCCGGATCGGCCAACCTGCAGCCGCGCATCGAAGGCGCCGAAAAGGTGCTCAAAGCCAAGGGGATCACGATCCACACGGTCGCGACCGGCGCGGCGGTCGCGGGCGAGCAGTCGGCGATCGAAGCGTTCTACAAGAGCCACACGGGCGTCAAGGGCATGTACGCGGTCGACGGCGGGAGCACCGAAAGCCTCGCGAAAGTCATGCAGAAACTCGGGCTCGTGGGCAAAGTCCACGCGGGCGGCTTCGACCTGACCGAACAGACGCAGAACCTCCTCAAAGCCGGCTTCATCGAATTCACGATCGACCAGCAGCCCTACTTGCAGGGGTTCATTCCGACGCTGCAGATGTTCCTCTACAAGGTCTCGAACACGCAGACAGGACCGTTCGAAGCCAACACCGGGCTGAAGTTCGTGACCAAGGAAACCGTCGCACCGTACCTGACGAAGTCTCGCTTCGAGGGCACGACCGCGACGGCGGCCGTCGTCAAATAGGAGAGTCGGCCGGCGACGATCGTGGCGAGCGTGGCTGAGAAACCCGCCTCGCACGAGCCGGGCGGTCCCGGCGGCTCGGCGCATCCGCGCCGGGCCATGCCGGCCTGGCGCCAGGTCGGCGCGCGGATCGTCGCCCTGCGCGAGGGCAGCATCATCGTGATCACGCTCGTCGTCGCGATCTACTTCTCGGCGAACACGAGCACCTTCCTGACCGGCGAAAACTTCGAAACGCTGCTGCCGTACTTCGCCCCCTTCGCGATCCTGGCGGCGGGCGAGGTGTTCGTGATGATCCTCGGCGAGATCGACCTGTCGATCGCGGGGATGTACCTGTTCGCTCCGATCCTGTTCTTCAAGCTGAACACGTCGGTCGGGCTCCCGCTCGTGCCGTCGGTGATCGTGGCGCTACTGGCCTGTATGGCCGTGGGGGCGGTCAACGGCTTTTTCGTCTCGGTCGTGGGCCTCAACTCGTTCGTGGTCACGCTGGGCATGCTGTTCACGTTCGAGGGGCTGTCGCTGATCATCTCCAAAGGCACGCCGGTCGCCACCCCGGGTGGGCAGCCTCCGCTCCACACGTTCGGGAAGGTGTTCGGCGGGGGGACGTACTCGGAGCTGATCTGGGCGGTGGCGATCGTCGTGATCCTGCAGGTGGTGCTGACGTTCACCCGCTGGGGGCTCTACACGGTGGCCATCGGGTCGAACAAGCTCGGCGCCGCGGAGGCCGGGGTGCGCGTGCACCTGGTGATGATCCGGAACTTCGTGCTCTGCAGCCTGATGGGGGGTCTCGTGGGGATCTTCGAGGCGGTGCGCTCGGCGACCGTGCAGCCGAACCCTGCCGGCCCCAACGAAATCCTGTTCCTGGCCATTGCCGCCGCGGTGATCGGCGGCACGCTGCTGACGGGAGGCTCGGGCACCGTGGTCGGCGCGCTGATCGGGGCCCTGTTCCTGGGCATCCTCAAGGACGGCCTGATCCTCCAGGGCGTGCAGGCCAACTACCTGCTCTTCTACACGGGTCTCGCCGTGATCGTCGCGATGACCGCGAACGTGTTCGTGGGGCGGGTCAGAAGGGGGCAGACAGGTGGCGGCTGACCCCGCGCAGCCCCCGCAGTCCGATCCGCCGCCGCCCGATCGGCCGCCGTCGCCCGAGAACGATGTCCCCCCGGTCACGGCGCCCGACGACGTCCTGCGGGTGGAGCACATCGCGAAGCGCTTCGGACCGGTGACGGCACTGCGCGACGTGAACCTCCACCTGCGCAAGGGCGAGGTGCTCGGCCTGCTCGGCGACAACGGCGCCGGCAAGTCGACGCTGATCAAGATCATCTCCGGCTTCCAGAAGCAGGACGCCGGGCAGATGTTCCTGCACGGGCAGCCCTATCAGCCTCGAAGCGTGGACGACGCCCGGGCCAAAGGGATCGACACGGTCTACCAGGACCTGGCCCTGATCGACGAACTGTCCGTCTACCACAACCTGTTCCTGCGCCGTGAGAAGACGTTCAGGCCCCTGCCGATCCTCAACAACCGCGAGATGAAGCGCGAGGCGCGAAGCGCGCTGGACGAAATCGGCATCAACATCCCGCGCATCGACGTGTCCGTGGCGCGGCTGTCGGGTGGTCAGCGCCAGGCGATCGCGGTGGCGCGCTCGGTCAACACGGCGTCCGACGTCCTGCTCCTCGACGAGCCCCTGGCTGCCATGGGCGCGAAAGAGGGGGCGCAGATCCTGGACCTCGTCGCCCGCCTGAAGGAGGAAGGTCGCGTGTCGATCATCATGATCCTCCACAACTACGAGCAGGTCTTCCTGGCGTGCGACCGCGTGAGCATGATCCAGAACGGGGCGATCGTGCTCGACAAGCCGACCTCGGAGACCTCGGTGGCCGAGCTCACGGAGATCGTCGTGAACGAGTACCGCCGCGCCAGGGAGGAACAGCACGCAGAGCAGCAGCGCGCCGAACAGGAAGAGGCGGCGCAGCAGGCATCCTCAGCGGGCGCGACGCCGCCTGCCGGGGGAGCGCCGTCACAGCCCTGAGCCGCGAGCGCAACGGCAACCGAGCTTGCAGCGCCTGCGCTGGGGGTAAACTGGGCTCGTCGGGATTCCGTCTTGGCGAAGTCATGAGGTTGAGATGGCCACATCTTCCCTAGATCGTCTTGGCGCGTTCCCCCGCCGCCGCGTACTTCCGTTCCTTGCCGCGGGGGTGGCGATCGTGCTGCTGCTCGCCGCCCTGGGGGTCTACCTCTACGACCACTCGCGTCGCGACGTGATCTCCAATGGCGTGAAGGTCGACGGGATCGCGGTGGGCGGCCTGCACGAGGCCGCGGCCCGCAGGAAGGTCGCCGCGGCCCTCTCGAGCCGCTTCAGCCGGCCGGTGACGGTGCACTGGGGCAGCCATGCGTGGCAGCTCTCCGCGCGTGAAGCGGCGGTGCACGCCGACGTGTCCAGCATGGTCGCCCAGGCGGTGAGCGCCAGCCGCGAAGGATCGATCCTCACACGCGCGACGCGGGGCCTGTTCGGCGGCAGCCTGAACCGCGACGTGCCGCTGGCTGTGAGCTACTCGCACCAGGCCGTGCGCTCGCTGGCGGCGAGGATCCGCAGCCAGCTCGACCGCCCGCCGCAGGATGCCACCGTGCAGCCGACGGCATCCAGCCTGAACCCGGTGCCCGGCCGCGTGGGGCTCGTCGTCTCCTACGGCGCCCTCGGCGCCGGCATCGAGCACGCGCTGATGGGCCCCGGCGCGAGCCGCAGCTTGGGCGTCCCGGTTCACAAGATCCAGCCCAAGGTGACGACGGCGCATCTGGCCGCAAGCTATCCCGCCTACATCGTGATCGACCGCTCGAGCTTCAAACTCCGCTTCTTCAACCACCTGAAGCTCTCGAAAACCTACGAAATAGCGGTCGGGATGGAAGGGCTCGAAACGCCGGCGGGCCTGCACCACATCGAATGGGAGCAGGTGAACCCACCTTGGTACGTGCCCAAAAAAGCGTGGGCCGGGGCGCTCGCCGGCACCGTGGTGCCACCGGGGCCGGGCGACCCGCTGAAGGCCCGGTTCATGTCCTTCGAAGGCGGCGCGGGGATCCACGGGATCGACCCGAGCGAGTACTCGACGATCGGTCACGACGCCTCGCACGGCTGCGTGCGGATGCGGATCCCGGATGTGATCGACCTCTACAGCCACTCGCCGGTGGGCACACCCGTCTACATCATCTAGCGCGACCGGCCTCCGTCCCCGTCAGCCGGCGGCGGGTCGCGGAGAGGAGACCCCTAGCGGGGTCCCGTCGTGTTCTGGTCTCGAGCCAACCGCCGCGGGTTGCCCGCGGATCAGGCGTCCGGCGGACGTTTGGAGGAGAGCAGTTCCTCGTTCTGGCGGTGCTCGCCGCGGACCTGGATCGCGATGTAGACGACGAGGATGCCGACCACGATCCCCAGGCCGCCGAAGGTCGCGATCAGGCCGAGCGTCTTGCTGAGAGCTTCGTTGGTGGCGAGCAGCACGCGGCGAACCCTAGCAACGCGATCCGCGTCGAGTGTCGTAGCCTAGGGCGAACGCCGGGCGTGCCAGCAAGGGTGCGGCCGGGCGCCTGGAGAGGTGCCGGAGCGGTTGAACGGGCGCGACTGGAAATCGCGTAACGGGGGTCAACCTCGTTCGAGGGTTCGAATCCCTCCCTCTCCGTGGTCGTCGCCCCGAGGCGGAAGCGATCCTCAGGCGCCGGACGTGGCCGACGCCCGCGCCTGCGCGAAGGTCACCAGGCGGCGGCTCTCCTCGCACCACAGCTTGAGCCGCACGGCGCTCAGAGCGGTCGTGAGGGTCAGCGTGGGCACGTCGTGGAAGATCTCGTTGTCGTCGTGCGCGCGCTGGAGGTTGTAGTTGGGGATGCGGGAGTTGAGGTGGTGGACGTGGTGCAGGCCGATGTTGCCGGAGAAGAACTGCAGCACCCGGGGCAGCTTCAGGTAGGAGCTGCCGCGCAGGGCGGCGTCGGCGTAGCTCCAGCTGCCGGCGTCCTCCCAGTAGGCGTCCTCGAACTGGTGCTGGACGTAGAACAGCCAGATGCCGGCGGCGCCGGCCAGCATGAGGGTGGGTGCCTGGACGAGCAGGAAGTCGCTCCAGCCGAGGAACCAGCAGGCCGAGGCCACGAGCACCGCCAGGGCGATGTTCGTGCCGATCACGCTGCGGCGCATGCGCGGGCGCGCGCCGCGGGCGACGATCCGCGGGCCCACGAGCAGCGCTGCGATCGGCCCGATGCCGAACATCACGACCGGGTTGCGGAACAGGCGGTAGCCGAAGCGCGCCCTGGGGGTGAGCGCGGCGTACTCGCGAACCGTCAGCGTGCGGACGTCGCCCCCGCCGCGGCGGTCGAGGTCTCCCGAGGTCGCGTGGTGGATCGCATGATCGTGCTTCCAGCGCAGGAACGGCGAGTAGACGAACAGGCCGAGGACCGTGCCGAGCCACGCGTTGGCGCGCCTGGATGGCAGGAACGAGCCGTGCGAGCAGTCGTGGAAGATGATGAAGGTGCGCACGAGGAACCCGGAGGTCGGAACGGCTATGGCGAGGACGAGCAGGTAAGAGACCTGGAGCGCCATCACCATGGCCGCCGACAGCGCCAGGTAGGGAACCACCGACGTCGCCAGATCTCGCAGGCTGCGACCGAGATGCGGCTGCGCGTATGGAAGCAGGTCCTCGCGCCTGAAAGCGGGCCTCGACACAGCCGGCCCAACTCCGTCGGAGCGGGTCTCGGGCTTCGCGTCTCGGGGCTGGTCGATGGCAGGGACTGCCGGGCGCGGCTGGGGGACCCGCTGCATATTGGTGCCTTTCCGGTGCCGGGTCACCGTGAGCGGTGCCCCGGACCCGTCGAAGATTTGGAGGGAGCATCGCATTCACGACGGCGGAGCACAACTGCCCACCGTTAGACTGGACGCCCTGCGCCCGTAGCTCAGCTGGATAGAGCGTCGGTCTACGGAACCGAAGGTCAGAGGTTCGAATCCTCTCGGGCGCGTACGCGGAAGGCCGGCTGATCAGGGTTTCTCTGTGCTTCTCCGAGCGGTGGGTGCACCCCTCGGCCGGGCGCCCGCGTGGCCGCCGCAAGCCGCGAAGGCGGTCCCGCCGAGGGTCCCGGCGTGTGGCCGAATGTTGGGTCTCGCGCCACAATTGGTGGCAACGTGAACCTCGTCGCTCACATAGGCAACATCCCCGTCGAGGAGTGGCTGCCGTTCGTCGTGCCGGTCGTGGCGCTCTGCCTCTACGTGCGCCGCAACGAGCGTCGCCGGCGCGAGGCGGTCCGGCGGCTGCCCGGAGTGACGGAGCCGCGCGAGGACTCGACGGTCCACCAGGTGCTCGAGCGGTGGACGGCCTCGAGCTTCGAAGGAGTGTCGCCGGAGCACCTCCCGCTGCTCTATCCACCGGGGCCGGACGGCACCACGCCGGCCGAGCTCGCGACCCGGATCGGCTCTGACCCCGGCACGGTGACCCGGCAGCTCGAAGATCTCGCCGAGCTCGGCTACCTGGAGCTCGAGGGCTCCACGCCCGTGGGCGAGCAGCGGGCCGCGCTCACAGCGGAAGGCATGGACCTGGTCAACGTGACGGAGGACGCTCTGCTGGCGGCCGCACGGCGGGGTCAGGCTCACGGGTAGGCCGGCCGGCCCCCGCGTACGTCACCGGGGCCGGCCGTCGAGGACCAGCTCGGCGAGCGAGCGGGCGTGAGCCGCCGCCCGGTCGTCGCCACAGCCGGCCGAGATCGTCGCCCCGATCATCAGGATCCTCAGTTGGTGGGCGGCCTCGCGCGGGTCGCTCGCGCCGGCCTGCTCGGCGTAGCGCTCGAGCGTCTCGCTGTCCGGCGCGCTCCGATCGATGCCGTCGCCGATCGTCCGGAGCGTCCGGCTGCAGTCGAAGTCGCGACTGTGGAACCACTCGTCGAGCACGTCGAAGAGTGCGAGCGCGCGCGGCTGCCGTCGGTCCGCCAGCCGCTCCACCTCTTCCTGCAGCAAGCTCGTCAAGAGACCTCGCTCGGCGGGACGGCTCCTACCGGTCGCTGCGCACGGCGCGGATGCACCGCGTCAGGGTAGAGCCGATCCCCACGACGGGGAATCGGCCGTTTGGAGGATCTCGGCTCAGCCGCCGCGGGCGATCAACAGCTCGGCGACGCCGCGGGCCTGCCGCGCGGCGCCCACCTCGCCGCGAGACGCGGAGACGATCGCACCCATCATCAGCATCTGCAGCTGACCCCCGAGATCGGCGGGGTTCGCCGCTCCGGCCTGGCGGGCGTAGCGCTCGAGGATGCCTCGCACCACGTCCAGATGGCGGATCGCCGCCCGGCGGACGACGTGGTCGCTTCCGTCGCTCGTCTCGAGCATCGTGTTGATGAACGGACAGCCCTCGAAGTCCGGGCGCCGGAACCACTGCTCGAGGAGGTCGAAGACGACGAGCGCTCGCTCCCGCTCGTCCCGGGCCCGGCGCTCGGTCTCGGCCTGCAGCCAGTCGAGCGTCCAGCGCCTTTCGCGCAGCTCGAGGAACGCGCAGACGAGATCCTGCTTGGAGGCGAAGTGGTGGTAGAGGGTGGCCTTGGCCACGGGCGCCTCGGCGATGATGCGGTCGATCCCCACCGCATGGACCCCGTGGCGGGAGAACAGGGCGTATGCCGCCTCGAGGATTCGCGTGCGCGCGTTCTCGCGAGCCCCCTCCCCAGCGCGGCCGTGACGCCACCGCGGCGCGCTTGTCTCCACCGGCATGTGTCCACGTTACCTAGACAGATTTGTATAGTCAACGGCAGACAGACACGTATGTCTACAATCCGCCAGCCACCTCCAGACCGAGACGAGCACGGCCACGACGGCGGCGGGCGGACGACGGCCGAGTCGCTCCGTCCCCACGGCGGCGACGCGGGGGCGGCGATCCTGCTCGCCGTCTCACACGCACTGACCGCGTGGGAGGGCTTCGATCGCTCCACCGAACGCCTGCTCGGCGAGCTCGCCGGCGCCCTCGGCCTGGCGGCCGGGGTCCTGTGGCTGCCTGCCGGCGAGGCGCTCGTGGTCACGAGCGCCTGGGGAGAGACGGAGGGCGACCGCGCCCACCTCGAGCGCACCCTGCGTCCCCTGCGCGTGGCGCCGGGCGAATGTCTCTGCGGTGCGGCGTGGGAGCGCCGGGAGCCGATCCACCGCGCGTTGGCGAGCGCCCAGCGGCCGTCCGGGTCGCTGCGGGGCCAAACGAGCGAGCTGTGCGCCCACGTGGCCGTGCCCGTGAGCGCCGGAGAGGAGGTTCTCGCGGTCGTGGAGCTCTATGCCGCGGCGCATGCCGAGCTGAGCGCACACCTGATCGAGGTGCTCGGCGCCGCCGGGCACCTGCTGGGGACCGTCTTCACCCGCCGCCGGGGCGAGCTGAGGCTCTCCCCGCTGACCGCGCGAGAGCTGGAGGTCATCACGCTTGCGGCCGATGGCCTCACGGGCCGCATGATCGCGGAGCTGCTCGAGATCAGCCCGGCGACCGTGAAGACACACTTCGAGCACATCTTCCGCAAGCTCGGCGTGGGCGACCGCACCTCCGCCGTGGCGTACGCGCTCCGCGGCGGGCTGATCGCCTAGCGGAGGCGTGCGAGGCGCACGCGGGAGGGCCTTCCGAGACCTGAATGCCCCTGACATTCCGTGGCCCATCCGTGGTAGGGTACGGCGCTACGTCCTCCGGGATCGGTCGGGGGGGAGCGGGCTCCTGCCCGCAAGGTCGATGGGAAACGGCCGCGTGGGTCTTCAAGCGATCTCCTGCGCAGGCACCTCACAGACGAGGCGAAAGGGTGGACAAGGAGACATGAGGAAACTCAGGACGGTACTCGGAGTCGCCGTCGTGCTGAGCGCGCTGGGTATCAGCGCGGCTTCGGCATCGGCGAGCGAATTCGAAGCCACCGGTGGTACGGACGTCGTCAAAGGCGTCGGCGTGATCAAGCAGGAAGAATTCAAAACCTGGCCGATGACGATCGCCTGTACCAAAGCGGTGAGCAAAGGCTCGGTGCCCGGCGGCAAATTCAAAACCTACTCGGAGGAAGTGAAGTTCAGCACCTGTAACACGTTCGGCGGCAAGGTCGTCGTCAACGTGACGCCCGAGCAGGTGGAATACAGCGCCGAAGGAACAGAGACACTGCTGAACACGATCACGCTCACCCCGGCAGGGCTGGCATGCAAATACGAAATCCCGCCGCAGTCGGCGCTCCTTCCGGGAGCGCTCACCTTCGGTGACGAAACCAACTTCAGCAACCCGACGAAATTCCCCAATGGTCAGCTGAAGCTGGAGCTCTTCACCAAAGCGAAGGAAGTCCACTACACGGCCACAGGTTGGCCGTGCACCGGGCCCAAAGAAAACACCGAATTCAAAGCAGCCAAAGAAACGACCGAAGAAGGCGAACAGGGAACGTTGACGGCAGGCATCAGAGACGAAAACTCGGGCGGCAACCTCACCTGGATCAAATAGCCACCTAGCCTCGCCAAACCTGGGGAACGGGCGCCATCTGGCGCCCGTTCTCTTTTGTGGGAGGGAATCTCAGCCGTCGCCGAACGCCGCGATCGGGACACCGTGGTCGCGCTCGCGCATGCCGAGCTCGTAGGCCGCGGCGTGCGAGGTGATGAGCGTTCTGGCCGGCGCATCCCCGCAGTGGACATCGAGCTGCAGCGAGGAGACCGAGCAGTTCACCACGTCGTGCTCGCCGCCGTCGGGATCGGCATAGCGCCATCCGGCGGCCGCCCGGTCGGGAACCTCCACGCGGGCGTCGACCGCCAGCCCCTGTCGCCCGGCCAGAGCCAGCACGCACCCCTGCGCGGTCTCCTGCACCCGCGGCCCGCGCGCGCCCAGGCCGCCGAGCCGCAGGCGCCGCCCGTCGAGGGACATGGCTCCGCTGGCGATCCAGGGAGTCATGCACCCCGCGAACCTCACCCTTGCAAGGGCGACGTCGATCCAGTCGCCCGGCGCTCCGGTGAAGCCCGTTCCGTGAAGCCAGATCCAGCGTTCGGCGTGCTCTGAGCCCCAGTTGTGGCCGACCATGCCAGGCCACTCGCGGAGCTCGATGGGATCCCTTCCCGCGAGCTCGAGCACCCCGTCGAAGCTCGCCGCCGGCGCGGGGCTCGTCAGCTTGGTTCGAGGAAATGGCATCCGGTAGAGCCAGCGCGGGGAGAGGTGCCGGAGCTCGGGCTCCGAGGAGGCGTAGCGCAGCGACCAGCGTGCCGCGCCGCACACGCCGAAGGCACGCTCGGGCCCCATCTCGGACCCGCCGATCGCGATCCAGGCGGCGTCGGGGACGCTCAGCTCGCTGCTCGTCGACTTGTGCATGAACGGTGCTCCGCGGCCGGCGTCGAAGACGGTGCACCAGAGCGATCCGGTGGCGCGCCGTCCGGGGCGCTTGTGCACCGTGTGGCGGATCCATATGCCGATCGGCTCGACCGGAGAGACGGCGCGGAGGTAGAAGGACTCGTACATCCCCGCGCGCGCAGGTGCCGCCGGGAAGACCGCGGTCGTGCGCATCGCGCTGATCGTAGCCCCAGCGCGTCGATCCTGGGAGGATGCGCGCCATGAGACGAGACCCACTCGTTCGGCTGCCGGATGCGCTGGTGCACCCGGCCCGCCGTCCGGACGCGCGCTACGTGCTGGGCGTCGACGGCGGCGCCACCAAGACGCAGGCGGCCGTGCTGGACCTGCACGCGCCGACCCTGCACGTCGCCAACGGGGGTCCGAGCAACGAGGATGCCGTCGGCGCGGCGGCCGCCGTCGACGCGGTGCTCGAGACGGCCGAGCAGGCGATCGCCCGCGCCGGCATCGCAGACGAGGATCTCGCCGCCGCGGTGCTGGCGCTGGCAGGCACCGACACGGAGGCGATCGCTGCGGCGGTGCGGGCCGCGCGCGGGAGCGAGTGGATAGTCGTCAACGACGTGGTCGGGGCCTGGGCCACCGCCACGGGTGCAGGGCCGGGCCTCGCGGTGATCTCCGGCACCGGCTCGAACGTCTTCGGCGTGGGCTCGGACGGGCGCGCGTGGCGGGCCGGCGGCTGGGGCCATCTACTCGGAGACGAGGGATCGGGTTACTGGTTCGGGCTCGAGTCGATCAAGGCCGCCCTGCGCGACCGCGAGGCGTCGGGACCGGAGACGGCGCTCAGCGACGCGGCGCCCCCCTTCTTCGGTGCGCCGAGCGTCGAGGCGCTGGCGAGCATGGTCTACTCGAAGCCGCTCACGAAGGGTGAGATCGCCGCCTTCGCCGTCGAGACGGCGAGGCTCGCCGACGCGGGCGACGCGGTGGCGCGCTCGCTGTTCGAGCGCGGCGCGCGGGAGCTCGGCGAACAGATCGCGGCGGTGATCCGCATGACCGGCCTGGCCCAGGAGTCCTCGGGAGCGGCCAGCCCTTTCCCCGTCGGCCTCATCGGGGGCGCCTACCGGGCCGGCCCGGTGTTCGTCGGGCCGCTCACGAGCGCCATCCACGAGCATGCTCCCCAGGCCGAGGTCGCCGCCGTGCGGATGGCGCCGGTCGCGGGCAGCCTGCTGCTTGCGATACGCGCCTGCGGCCACCACGAGGACCTGACCCCCGTCGAGCTGGCCGCCCTGCTCGACAGCGTGCTCGGCGCGCCGAGCGCTTCCTAGCCGGGCACGTCGGCGCCGGTGGCCGAGGGCTGCTGCAGCAGCTCCTCGATCGCCTGACGGCCCCCGACCGCGTGCGGGCCGGAGCCCCGCATCCGCACGGCCGCGGCAGCGCTCGCGAAGGCGGCCGCCGGCGCGGGCGGGCTACGGTCGGCGAGCATCACGAACAGCGCGGCGGCGAACACGTCGCCCGCTCCCAGGTCCCCGCCCGGGCGCTCGATGGGGGGGACCGGCGATTGCAGCGAGGAGCCGTCCGGCAGGAGGATGGTCGCCGGGTCCGGGCCTGCCGTCATCGCCACGATCGCGCCCGCCCGGCTGCCGGCGGCGATGAGGTCCGCGCAGGCGCCGCGCTCCTCCCGACTCACGACGATCGCATCGCAGGCCGTGGCGAGGCCGAGCGCGTCCGCGACGCCCCGGCCGGGCGTCGAGCCTTCTTCCTGCGGCGCGGCGGCGGTACCTGCACCACGGGACCCCAGCGACATCTCGCCGTCCTCTCCGGACCACTGCCGCGCGAGCCCCTGGGGCGTGAGGCCCACGAAGCCCGCGCGGCCGGACCAGCGCGTGGGTGTCTCGCGCGCCACCGGCGCGAGATGCAGAATGGCGCTCTCGAGGTCGAGGTCCTGCGCCAGCGGGCCCGCCCAGGCGAGGACGCGCTGCCTGCGGCCCTCGCCGCTTCCGGTGGTGAGCAGCGTCGTCGTCTGCTCGGCCGGCAGGACCGTGATGTCCAGCTCGGCGCGGTAGGGGTCGAGTAGCTCCTCCAGCTCATCCGGGTGACCCTGCGTGACGATCCGGGTCCGGCGGCCGAGCCGAGCGGCCTGCAGCGCGCTGTAGAGGGCGGAACCGCCCGGCTGGCGCGAACCGTCGGCCAGCACGTCGATTGTCACGTGCCCGATCGTGGTGTAGTCGTAGGTCAACTCGTCCGCCCTCTTCTCCCACCCTGTGCGACCATTTCCGCCGTCCCGCGTCGGGTGCGCCGCGCGCCCCGGCAGGCAATGCCTATACCAAATCGAATGATCGCGCCGGTTGTTTCTCGTTCGTGATCCCCACCATGCGCAACCTCGCTGACAGGCCGCCACGCCGGGCTCGCGTCGTGTCCTCGGCACGCACGGTGCTCCGGGCACGGACCGCCCTCCCACTGGCGCTTGTCCTGGTGGTATTCGCACTCGCGCCGGCCGCCGCCGGCGCACGCTCTGCCGCGCGCCCCACGCGGACCGGCACCCCGGCGGGATCGCGCTATCCGGCGGGGGCGACGCGCCCGTTCCTCACGGTCCGGCCCTCCGAGCTCGCGCGCGAGGGCGCCCGGAGCGCTCGCGGCCGGCGCCCCGCCGGCAAGTCCTCTCGGGCGCGACGGCGCAAGAAGCCGCGCAAGCCCGCCCTCCACGGGGACCCGCTCCGGGCGCTGCTCGCATTCGAAGCGATGCAGCGCACCTACTACATCCAGGGATCGGGGCTCTACAACGGCGAACCGTTCTCCTACCTGTGGCCGTTCTCGCAGGCTCTCGCCGCCAACGTGACTCTCGCCAACGTGCACGGCGTGCCCAAGTCGATCCCCACGGAACTGCGCGCGCGGATGATCGGGCTGCGCAACTACCTGGACACGGACAACTCCGGGCAGCCCGAAGGGACGTTCACGAGCACCCTCGCCGCCTTCGACGGGACCGTCGCGCCGCCAGCCGGGCCGGGGGGGACCAAGTACTACGACGACAACGACTGGGTCGGGATCGAGCTGATGCGCGTGTACACCGCGCACCACGAACCGGCGGCCCTCGGCAGCGCCGAGGCGATCATGGCGTTCGAGATGGCCGGGTGGTCGACGAACCCGCAGCTGCCCTGCCCCGGCGGCATCCCGTTCTCCAATGACGCCGAAAACACCGATCGCAACACCGTCACCAACGCTCCCGCCGCCGAGCTCGCGGTGCAGCTCTACCGGGCCACTCACAACGTCGAATACCTGAGGTTCGCCGAAACCGCCTACGAATGGGTGCGACGCTGCCTGCTCCTGCCGAACGGAATGTACGCGGACCACATCAACGCCAGGGGCGTCGTCGAACCGATGCTCTGGAGCTACGGTCAGGGCACGATGATCGGAGCGGGGGCGCTCCTCTACCAGGCGACCGGCAACGCGGCCTTCCTCTACCAGGCACGCCAGACCGCCCGCGCGGCGCTCTCCTACTTCACCCCGGAACGGCTGGCCGGCGAGATCCCGTTCTTCCCCTCGGTCTACTTCCGCAACGTGCTCTACCTGGACTCCGTGACGCACGATCCGCCGGGCGCGGCGCTGGCACAGGGCTACGTCGACTACGCCTGGCAGCACCAGCGCCTGGCCGGCAACCTGTTCGTCGCGGGGTCTCCTCCGTCGGCTCAGCTTCTGGTCCAGGCGGCGATCGTGCAGATCTACGGATTGCTGTCGTCGTCGCCGCACACCTACTTCTAATAGCCTCTGAGGTGGTGCCCGACACGACCAACCTCACAACGGCCGAGGGCCTCGGCACGCTCGAAGCGGAACTGGCCCAGCTGGAGGGCGACGGGCGCAGGGAGATCGCCGAGCGGATCAAGACCGCCAGGGAGTGGGGCGATCTCAAGGAGAACTCCGAGTACCACGACGCCAAGAACGACCAGGCGCATCTCGAGACGAAGATCGCGAGGCTGCGCGAGAAGATCGCCGCCGCGGTCGTCGTCGAGGAGGCACCGCCGAAGCAGGGCGGCGAGGTCGCGTTCGGCTCCACCGTCGTCGTGCGTGATCAGGACGGCGCCGAGCAGACCTGGCGGATCGTGAGCTCGCACGACGCCGCGCCGCGCGAGGGCCGCCTGTCCGCCGAATCGCCCGTGGCCGTGGCGCTGCTCGGCCGCCGCAGCGGCGAGGACGTCTCCGTGTCGCTGCCCCGCGGCAAGCGCACGCTGACGGTGCTCAGCGTCGGCTGAGCGACGCTCGGTCGTAGGCCCGCCGCACGCGGCGCAGGAACCGCCGCGGGCGGCGCCGGTAGAGGCGTGCGCCTTCACGCAGGGTCTGCGAGCGCAGCCTGCGTCGCCGGCGCGCGATCACCTTCAGGAGCGCCCGGCGGCTGCCCCGGCCCATCCCTCGACGCTCTCCGCCGTGTCGGTGGCCCCCTCCGTGTGCGCTGACCCGTTGCGCCAGCACCGCGAGGTCGTGCTCCTCCCCGAGCGCTTCTCCCAGCCGGTCCGCTCTCCGCGCGAGCCTGCGAAGCCGCCTCGCTCCCGGATCCTCGCGGACCCTCCGCCGGCGCGCGTTCTTGTGCTCGAGGGGATCGTGGCGCTCGAGCATCTCGGCTGCGTAGCGCAGGTCCTTGACGCGTTTGCGCCATTCGTGCATCGCGCGGGCTCGGTCGCCCTTCCCGCGGGCCGCACGGCGCATCCGTCTGCGCCCGTCGCGGTAGATCCGCCCCAGATCCCGCTCGAGCGCCTCGATGCCGGGCAGCCCGGTCAGCTGCCATCCCTCGATCCGCCGGCGTACCGCACGCAGCTCGGACAGCACCTGCGCGCGCATCGCATCGTCGCCGAGCGCCCTTGCGGCCGTCGCACGGCGCTCGCGCTCGAGCGCCCGCCGGAGCCTCTTGACGCCCCGCCGGCGACCCAGCCGGCGCGGGTGGGCGCGGATCAGCCGGTCGAGAGAGGCAACCATCACCTCGGCGTCGCGTGCTCCCGCCAGCCGCCTGCCGGCGTCGCGCAGCGCAGCGTTCTCCGAGGCGAAGGTCTCCTCGCCGAGCTGGTGGCGGAGCAGCCTCACGAGCGCACGCAGACGCTTGATCGCCTTGCGTGTCTCGTGGACGGCCCGTTCGTCCGGCCGCCCCCGCGAGAGAAGGTCGATAGCGAGGTCCAGCTGGCCGAGGGCCATCCGTCGCAGGCCATCCCCCGGCAGCTCGCCCGGCAGCAGCGCGAACTGTCGCTCGGCGGCCCGCCGGCGGCGGCCGGCGCGACGCTCGCGCTCGGCGCGCGCGATCGCCATAGCCACGCCGACGGCCACGGTCGCCGCGAAGCTCGCCGCGAAGCTGCCTGCGAGCGGCGCCACAATGGGGCGATGCCCAGCCTTCCGCCCGCCCCATGGTGGTCGGTGCGCCGTGCGTCGAACCGCAAGCCGGCGACGTATCGCTGTCCGATCTGTGGTCATCAGCTTCCCGCTCTAAGCGAGCATATGCTGATCGCGCCCGAGGGGGACACGCGCCGCCGCCGCCACGCCCACACGGACTGCGTCCTCGCCGCCCGCTCACGCGGGCAGCTGCCGCTGCGTGAGGAGTGGCAGCGCGCCCAGCCGAGCCGTCCGTCGGTCTGGAGGCGGCTGCTGGGCCTTCGGTGAAGCGTGGCGCTCAGGCGCCCTGGAGGTGCACGTTCTCGGGCTCCACGCGGATGATCAGCCGGTGTTCGCCGGGCTGCCGGTAGGGGTACTCATCCTGGCCCAGGTACTTCTTGGCGAGCGAGTTGATGTGCTCGTCGGCGCCATCGCGCGTCATCTCCGCGACTCGCCCGCGGATCTCGACGTACTCGTAGGGGTTCTCCATGTTCTGCACCTCGAGCGTGATCCGCGGGTCGCGTTCGAGGTTGCGCGGCCAGGCGCGCCCCTCGGCGCTGTTGATCACAGGCCGGCCGTCCTGCACGTCCACCCACGTCGGCGCAACCTGCACCGAGCCGTCGGCGCGCAGCGTGGCCACGTGTGCGAAGTTCTTGGCTCTGAGCAGCTCCTCGGCACGACCTTCGATCCTTACGCTCATCGGATGGAGCCCTTTCTCGCGAGGTTGACCTGTGGGCCTCACGATAGGGCAGCGCGGGCCGCCGTCTAGTTTCGGCTCAGACCGCCGGCGGAGGTGGCGGGCGGGATCGAGCCGACGGGCGCCAGTTTGCCGTTGTTGAGCTGGAAGCTCACCGTCGCGTGACCGCCGCCCGGGCAGCACAGCGGGTCACTGTGGCGGTAGAGGGGATAGGAGATCGTCACGGACGTGTCGCTCTGCGAGACCACCCTCAGCTTCGCGCTCGGTTCCCTGGCGTCTGTTCCGATGTAGCGGCCGTCCACGAAGAAGAACGCCTGCTGTCCGTAGCCGTCTCCCGAGCCGGTGCGGGTGCCCACGAGCACGCGCAGGGTCTGGTTGGGGTGGTATTCGGAGGCGTCGTTGGGGGTGAACCCGTTGGCGCGCACCACCGCGGCGGCCGCATCGGCGCCTTCGGGGGCGCCCTGGTGCTGCGTGAAGGCAGGCTCGGGTGCGGTGCGCGTGGTGCCGCTCGACGCCGACGTTCCCCCCGTCAATTTCGGCTTCGTCGGGGGTGGCGTGGTGGCCGTGGTGGTGGAGGTGGAGCCCGTCGCCGTGGTCTGCGACGCGGGTGGTGAGCCGGCCACCGAGACGGTCTTCGTCTGGGAGCCGCACGCGGTCAGCGCGGCGGCCGCCAGGCCGGCCACAGCCGCAGCGAGCGCTGTCTGGGCGTGTCTTCTCATCGCAGCCATGGTATTCGCCGCGTCGCCTGCGGGTCCTCGGTTCCCCGAAGCTCCTCATGGCCGCTCGGCGCGGCTTCCCGGGCGATTCCCGATCGGCGAGCGGTACGATGAGCACCAGAGACCCATGTCCGCAGAGCCGAGAGAGCTGCAGGAGGAGCAGGGGCGGCCGACCGAGCGCCGAAGCCGCCGCGAAAGGTCGCGCACGGCGGCGCTGGTCGTACTGGCCGTGCTGGTGACGGTGTTCGCCGTCCTCAACGTCAAACAGGTCGAGGTCAACTGGATCGTCGGCTCCGGCAAGGCACCGCTCATCGTCGTGATCGTGATCTCGCTGCTCGTGGGCATCGTGCTCTCATACTTCGCGCAGCGGCTCTCACGCCGCCGTCGCTAGGAGGAGATCTCCTCCCGGATCACCTCGGCCGCCGCCTCGGCGCCGATCGACGGAGCGAGCGCCACGTAGGTGAGGTAGTCGGACATCGCTGGAAGCAGCTGGATCCGCGCGGCGGCGACCTGGCACAGGACCGTGTGCCAGATCGCGCCGGCAAGCCCGTCGACGAGCATCGTGTTCGGGCCGCGCTCCGGCGCGCCGCGGGTCAGGAGCGCCGCAACCGAGTGCGAGAGGTCGAGGTTGCGCCGGGCCGCCCGGGGGCCGGCGCCGAACGCCTCCCGGGCGATCGTCCGGGCGTAGACGGGGTGCTCGGCGAAGAAGCACATGAGCTCGCCGATCGCGCGGCGTGCCGCGTGGGCCCAGCCCGAGGACCGCGGGCCGGCGGCCGCGGCGATCGACAGGAGCTCCGCGCCCAGCATGTCGAGGGCGGCGAGGAAGCACTCGTCCCTGCCCGCGAAGAGCTCGTGGAACGCGTCCATCGAGAGGTTGGCGGCGTCGGCTATCCGCGCGGCGGTCAGCTGCCCGTAGTCGTCGAGCGCCGCCAGCCTGAGCGCGCTCTCGAGCACGCGCGAGCGGCTATCGCCGCGCCGCGCTCGCAAGTACGCGGAGCCGCGCGCACCTGTCGCGCTCGCGCGCAGGCGCCGCACCACGCGCTCGGGCAGTTGATCGGACATGCGTTCCGCGGCCGGGCTCTGGAAGCTGAGCGTCCACCTCGCCAGCGACTCCGCCGGATCTGCCCTGTCCACCCGACCGGCGCTCGCCGGCTGGCGCACGAAGCCGGACATCGCCTCGCGCAGGCCGCCTGCGATCGCCCGCAGGAGCGGAGCCGGGAGCGGCCTGGCACCGGCCGGCTCGATGAAGCTCCGCGCGAGCAGGGCCTCGCAGGCGGCACTGAGGCGGCGCACGTGCAGCAGCCCGCCGGTCCCCGCCGTCTGCGCCTCCAGGAGCACCAGCGACGCGGCCTTGCGCCGGGTCACGGCCAGCTCGGCGAACTGCCCGAACGCGGCCGCCAGACGAGCGTCGCGGTCGCCGCCCGCCGCGATGTACGCGCGGCGTACGCGGTCAAGGCCCCGTCCGGCGATGAGATCGAAGGTCGCGAGGAAGCACTGCTCCTTGTTGGCGAACTGCTCGTAGAAGCAGCGCCGCGAGACGCCGGCGAGGCCCACGACGAGGCCCACGCTGGTCGCCGCATAGCCGTGCTCCGCGACCGCCTCGATCATCGCGCCGTGGATCCGCAGCCGCTGGTGCCGCGCGACCTCGCTGCGGGTGAGCCTGTGCGGTCCGGGCGGCAGGCGCCTGTAGAGGGGGGAGACGCGCGCGGGCATGGAAGGATGGAATCATCCCACGGAAGCAGACGGTTGTCTACACGCGTGGCCCGCTCAGTGAAGGACGATCTTCAGTGCCAGGATCCCCACGCCGAGCGTGACGCCCACGGCCAGATCGAGTGCGAGCTCCGCCGGGCTGACCCGTGAGCGGATCCCCGCGATCAGCTCCAACGCGATGAGGATCGCCACGACGCTCCACAGCGCCGCGGTGACGCCGGTCGACTGGGACGCGCCCGTGATCCATGCGACGAGCAGCACGAGCATGGGTACAGCCGCGCCGATGAGGAGGCTCGAGCTGTCCGCCAGGGCTCGAGCCAGGGACCTGGGCGTCAGCCGTTCATGGCCGCCCAGGCGCCGCCCGAGCATCGTGGCATACGCGTGAGCCAGCCAGAAGGTGGTCGTTGCGATGAGCGCGGAAGCCTCCGTGTCCAGGTAGGTCTCGTGACGGCCGCTCTCCGCTGCGAGCAGCGCTCCGATCAGGATCACCCCATAGACGGCTCCCGACGGGTCGTCGGCGGGAACGACCCAGTCGGCGAGCCTCAGGGCAAGGGCTCGCCGGCGGGTGTCGACTGGATGTTGCGAGGCCGCTGGTTTGCCGATCGCCGGATTATCGCCGGCGAACCGGCTGGGCGGCCGTGCAAGCGGCGCCTCAGCTCATGCGGTCACCCCGGCGTCGAAGGCGGGCCCTTCCGCATGCCTGTGCAACCCGTGCATGATCCAGCCCAGCGCGAACGTCGCGACGCCGTTTGCGATGAACCCGATGCCCACGAGCAGCGCCAGCGTCGCAAACCCGATCGGCGGGCTCGACACGATCACGATCCCGGCTGCCACCTCTATCAGCGCGACGAGGATGTTCCAGACGCGGTGATCGCGGTCGAACGCTGCAACCAGCCGCACCAATCCGACGGCGATCAGCCAGATCCCGATGAGCAGGGCGACCGCGAGCACTCCGCCGATCGGATGCCGGACCAGCAGCACTCCGACGACGATGTCCAGCACACCGAGCAGGGCGACCGATCCGCGGTTGCGGGTGTCGCGTCCCATCGCCGCGACCAGGTCCAAGATGCCGTCGAGCAGGATGAAGATCCCAGCGACGACCGCCAGCGTCGCAAGGCTGTTGCTCGGCTTGGCGAGGACTATCACCCCGGCGGCTATTCCCACCAGGCCCAGCAGCATGAACACCCACCAGGCGTGTGTCGACTCGTGTAGCTCCTCCTGCGAGAGCGTCCGACCGGACATGCTTGCGCCTCCTCTGATCCAGAATGTGAATCCGAACGCGTCCGGACTGGTGTGCGGCGGGCGCGCGACCGGCTACCGCTTCGGCTTGCGCCGCGCGGCGGGCCTGAGTCGACCTCGTAAAGGCTGGCCCCCCTGTGGTGATCACGGAGTCCCTCTCCGTTTCACCTCATGAGACGGTCCGCACGCGGCGGTGCCGCAGTCACTGAGGATTGTCTCACCATGCGACGTTCAGCACAAGGGGATCGGGCTCGCCGCGCGGGGGGATCGTGAGCGAGCGGGATCACCGGCTCGGCGCTCCGCCGATCGCGTCGCGCGCGCGGCGCCGGCGATCATGGACACGCTCGAAGCGTGCCTTCGACCGAGAGAGCTTTCGCCCGCCTGCCGTGTAGCGCCGGCGCGCCCAGGGTGAGGTCGGCTCCGCCAGCCGGATGGCGCCGACGATCGAGGCGGGCGGCAGGAACACGCCGATCAGGCCAAGGAGGGGCTTTCCCTTCAGGATGGCGGCCGCGCAGAAGAGCAGGACGACGACGACGGCGACGACGATCGAGATCACCGCCGTGCCGTCATGGGCGGCTTCAAACGGTGCCAGGCCCAGGACGATGAGTCCTCCGAGCAACGTGGCGACCAGGACCGCGTCCACCGATGCTCTTCCCTGCTCCGCCCAATAGACGTCGTCGAGGTGCAGCCACAGGGCGAACTCATCAAGCGTCAGCCCGGCGCCGATCCCGAACAGCGCAGCGAGCACCTCGAGCCATGCGTTCGTCGGGGCGAGCGCGAACTCGAGGAAGCCCGCCAACAGGATCAGCACGATGCCGAAGACGAGGTGGTGGATGTGAAGCCCCCCTTTGGTGGAGACGCTCCCCGGCCACCAGGGCACCTTCGGGCTGCGCATCAGCCGGGCGCTGGTGCGTATGAACAGGAAGGATGCGAGGAAGGCACCCAGCAGGACGAACCCCGCCCGCTGTCCCCGTTCGGACAGGAAGTGATCCGCGATTTCGAACGTCACCGCCGCCATCGTGCGTGCCCCCGCTCGGTGTAGCCTACGCGCCGATGGGAGCCGGGGGATCAGCGGTGAGGCTGCGCCAGGCGGTGCTGGTCGCCGCGGAGCTCGAGCCGGCCGCGGCTGCGCTTCGCTCGGCCCTCGACCTGGACGAGCCCTTTCGCGACCCCGGCGTGGGGATGTTCGGGCTCGCCAACGTCGTCTTCGCGCTCGGCGACTGCTTCCTCGAGATCGTCTCGCCGGTCCAGCCGGACACCACCGCGGGGCGCTATCTGGCCCGTCGCGGCGACAGCGGCTACATGGTGATCTTCGACCTCGAGGATCTCGACGGCGCCCGAGAGCGCGCCGCCGCGCTCGACGTGCGCGTCGTCTGGCAGCTGGACCTCCCGGACATCTCCGGCACGCATCTGCATCCCGCGGACATGCAGGGCGCGATCGTCTCGATCGACCGCTCCAACCCCTACGGCAGCTGGCGATGGGGCGGACCGCAATGGACCGGGCGAACCGGCGAGGGCGCTGCCGGCCGGCTCGCGGGCATCACGCTTGCCGTGCCCGATCCGGCAGCGGTGGCGGCGCGCTGGGGGCAGGTGCTGGGCCGGCCGGCAGGCGGAGACGGCACCCCAGTCCTCCCGCTCGACGGCGCCGAGGTGCGCTTCGAAGCCGCCGAGCCCGGGGGTCCCGAAGGTCTCGTCGAGATAGCGGTCGAGCTCGAGGGACCCGGGCGCGGGGAGCCGGGCGTGAGCGAGCTGGGTGGCGTCCGCCTGCGGCGCCTGGCCCCTCGCTAGGGCTCCAGGCGTCCGAGCGCTGCGAGGCTGGTGCGTCAGCCGCCGAGCGGCGCGAAGCGGGGGGTACGGCGCTCGAGGAAGCTCGTGACGCCCTCCACGAAATCGGCGCCGCCGAACGACTCGAGCATCAGGCGATCGGCCTCCTCGAGCGCCTGCGGCAGATCGCGCTGCAGGTCGGCGTAGACCTGGCGCTTCATGGTGGCCATGCTGGCCGGCGAGCAGCTCGCCGCCAGGTCGTGGGCGTATGCAAGCGTCTCCTCGAGCAGCCGATCCGGCGCCACCACGCGATTGACGAGGCCCAGCGTCCGGGCCTCCTCGGCGAGAACCACCCGTGCCGAGAGCAGCAGGTCGAGCGCGCGTTCGGGGCCGACGAGGCGTGGCAACAGCCAGGAGATGCCGTGCTCGGCGACAAGCCCACGGCGGGCGAACGCGGTCGTGAACTTGGCGCCTGCGGCGGCGAAGCGCAGGTCGCACATCAGCGCCTGTACCAGGCCGATCCCCGCGCAGGGCCCGTTGACGGCGGCGATGATCGGCTTCGGGATCGAGAGCGGGAAGGTCTGCGGCCGGCGCTCGGCGGCGTGGGCGCTCACGTCGACGTCGCCCTCACCCAGCGCCTGCAGGTCCTGCATGTCGGCGCCCGCACAGAACCCCCGGCCGGCACCGGTCACGATGATCACCCGGACCTCGGCGGAACCGGCGCACTCCTCGAGCATGCCGAAGTAGGAGCTCTCCATCTCGACCGTCCACGCGTTCAGCCGGTCGGGGCGGTTGAGCGTCAGCACCGCGACGCCGTCCTCGATTGTCCTCTGCACAACGTCGACGTCCTGCACCACTTCGCTCATCTCGCCTCCCAGCTGTCTCCTTGCCGCTTGCCCTGCGAGCCTACCCCTTCGGTCATCAGCCCGAGCGCTGCGCATTGGAATATGTTCAGGGCGTGTGGTCTGATCGAGACGACGAGGTTCTCGGGGGCGATCTGACGGCAGCGCTCGCCTACGTCACGCCGGCCGCGGGCGCCGTCGTGACACCAGTCGCGCCCGTCGGCCTGCGCGACCGTGAGGCGGGGACGGTCAGCTTCACGACCTCGCTGGGGTTCGGCCGCAAGCTCGACCGCATCAGCGAGAACCCCCGGGTGGCCCTCGCCTACCATGCCAGAGAACACGGCTTTGCGAGCGGGCCGCGGTTCGTGCTCGTGCAGGGCACCGCCAGCTATGACTCGGATCCGGACAGGCGCCTGCTGGAAGACGAGATCGGCCCGGCAGCCGAACGGTTCATGGGAGCGCCCAGGCGAGGGCCGTTCTGGGACCGATGGCTGAGCGCCTACTACGGAGACCGCGTGGTGGTGACGGTCTCGGTCGAGCGCGTGATGTCGTGGGATGACCCGCGAGCCGCCGGTGAGCCTGCGGTCAGCGGCAGGCCGCTCGAGTCCGGCGACCCCGAGTCGCAGTCGCCGCCCGAGAACGGTCCCGCACCGCGGGTGGAGCCGGGACCGGCCGCGCGGCGCCTGGCGAGGCTTCCGCACGTGCTGCTCGCCTACGTCGGCGCCGACGGGTTCCCCGTCGTCGTCCCCGTGGGCGTCGGCGAAAGCTCGCCCGACGGGATCGAGCTCGAGGGGCGGCTGCCGGCCGGCGGGCGCCGGGCGGGGCTCCTCGGGCATCGATACGAGCGTCAGCTCATCGGCCTGGAGACACGTCAGCACACGGGCTGGCTCCTCGACGGCGTCTACGCGCCCCACACCGAGGGCGGCTTTCGCGCGCCGGCGAACAAGACGCTGCTGCTCCTCGCCAACGGCTTCATGGCCCGGCGCGGGCTGAAGAAGGCGCGCGCGCTCGGGCGCACCTGACGGGGGTGATCAGGCCGGTGTCGACCCTGCTCGAGCGGCTCGCGGCCTTCGACCCGTTCGGATCCACTCCCGAGGCCCGGCTCGCCGGATCTGTGCGTCGCTACTTCGTGCTGGACGCGTTCACGGACACCCCGCTGGCCGGCAACCAGGTCGCGGTGCTCACCGACGCACGTGAGCTGCGCGAGGAGGAGATGCAGCTCGTCGCGCGCGAGCTGAACCTCTCAGAGACGGTGTTCGTGCTCCCACCCGAAGCGGCGGGCGACGCGCGCATCCGGATCTTCACGCCGGGCACCGAGCTGCCGTTCGCGGGTCACCCGGTCCTGGGCTGCGCGGTCCTGCTGGGAAGCGCGCTGGCTCAGGACTCGATCACGCTCGAGACCGGCATCGGCCCGGTCCCGGTCGTGCTGCATCCGATGGGAGACGGCGTCCTGTTCGGATGGATGCGCCAGCCGGTTCCGGCCTGGCGGGCGTACGAGCGCGAGGCGGAGCTTCTGGCCGCGCTCGGCCTCGAGCGCTCGGAGCTGTCGGTAGAGGCCTACGACAACGGCCCGCGCCACGTCTACGTGGCGCTCGGAGACGAACCGCGGCTCGCGGCGCTCGAGCCCGACATGCAGGCGCTGGGGCGGCTGGGGCGGGTCGGCGTCAGCTGCTTCGCCGGCTCCGGGACGAGCTGGAGGAACCGCATGTTCGCCCCGGGCCTCGGCGTGCCGGAGGACCCGGCCACCGGCTCTGCGGCCGGCCCGCTCGCCGTGCACCTCGTGCGCCATGGCCGGATCGGTCCCGGGACGGAGATCGAGATCAGCCAGGGCACGGAGATCGGGCGCCCGTCGCTGCTCCACGCGATCGCCGACGTGTCGGATGGGGCGATCGAGCGCGTCGAGGTGGGCGGCGCGGCCGTCATCGTCGGCCGTGGCGAGCTGCTCGTGCGAAGGTGAGGCGCGGCATCGGCCGCTGCTCGAGTGCCCGGTCGAGCAGCAGCGCGATGTCGCCCTGACCTAGTTTTCCTTCGCTTTGATCTCCAGCGGGTTGGTGTTTTTGCCCACGTAGGTTTTGATTTTCAGCGCCGTGGGCGCGGAGGTCGATTCGAGCCCCGACTGGAACGTCGTCGTCAGCGTGTCTTTTTCGGCTTCCTGGAAGGATTCGGGGAGCTGGTTGCCCGCCGAGGTCGTCCTGTAGACAAGGTTCGATTCCAGGGTCATCTTGTCGATCGGCTTGATTTCACCGATCACCGATCCTTCGAGCCGATTCAATTCGCTGGGCCCGCCTCCGCATTCATACGTCGCGAGCTCCGTGAGCGGGGACTGCGGCTTCAGGTCGAGGCCGATCGTGACGAGCGGTTTTCCTTCTTTGACCTGGTTTTTTATGAAGCCGAGTTCACCTTCGAGCGGGAGCGTTTTGATTTCGGATTTGTTCGGCGGGGTCGTCTGGCAGACCTGTTCGTGGGAGTTCTCGCAGCCCTGGAATTCGATTTCCACGGTCGCCGTTTTCGGGCCGCGCCATTCCCCGGTGAGGTTGGCGTCGATGCACTTGATCGTCCCGTGGCCCGCCGTCACGAACTTCGTTTCGCCGCCCGTGCCTTTGAAGGTCTGTTTTTCGGAGGCGTTGACCTGGGTCCATTCGTATTTGCCGGTTCCCGCTTTCTTCGCGACGGTGATGCACGAAGAGCCCGCGTAGATCCCCTGGCCGACCGGGGTTTTGACGCATTTGCCGATTTCCGGCAGGCCTTTCACTTCGTATAGAGACGCCGCCGACGCGCTGGAGACTGCGAAGACGGCGATCGATAGCACGGCAAGGAGGCAGCATCGCCCCACCCTGGTGACCTTCATGTCTCTGCCTCCATCTCTCTCTAGGACCCGTCGGGATCCGAGCCGCCCCTCCAGGGCCCCGAACCGCCGATACCCCCTCAATGGGGGATGAGCGAGCCGATCTTTGCAGAAACCCCGATACCCGTCAAGACGGCCCCACGAGAGCCGTCACCTTCTCGCCAACACGATAAAACTTGAATTACTTGAGTACCCGTCTTCTCGCGTGGCTAAACGTGACTTTGCAGCGTCTGGTGGCGCACCACGTCGGAGATGACATCGTCGAGCGAGCGCGACGGCGACCAGGCGATCAGCTCGCCGATCCTGCTGATGTCGGGGACGCGGCGGTACATGTCCTCGAAGCCGTCTCCGTAGGCGTCGGCGTAGGCGGTCAGGCGCACCTCGGACGAGGAGCCGGTGAGTGCGATGATCCTCCTCGCCAGGTCGACGATCGACGTCTCGGAGGTGGCTCCCACGTTGAACACGCTGCCGTACGCGCGCTCCTCCTCGACCAGCCCGAGCAGCGCCCGTACGACGTCGGCGACGTGGCAGAAGCAGCGTGTCTGGCGACCGTCCCCGTAGACGCTCAGCGGCGCTCCTGCGAGCGCCTGTGCGACGAGCGTGGGCACGACCATGCCGTAGCTGCCCGTCTGGCGAGGGCCCACCGTGTTGAACAGGCGAACCACGATCACGGGCAGCTCGCGCTCGCGCCAGTAGGCCATGGCGAGGAACTCGTCGACGGCCTTCGAGCACGCGTAGGCCCAGCGGGACTTGTCCGTTGCGCCCAGCTGCAGGTCGCCGTCCTCCCGGAACGGCAGCGCGGCGCTCTTGCCGTAGACCTCGCTCGTCGAGGCCAGGAGCACCGGCTTTCCGTGACGGTCCGCGTGCTCGAGCACGACCTCGGTGCAGTGCACGTTGGTCTCGATCGCCCGCACCGGGCTCTCGACGACGAGCCGCACGCCCACGGCCGCGGCCAGGTGAACCACCGCATCCGACTCGGCCACGAGCGCGTCCACGAGCTCCCCGTCCGCAACGGAGCCGATCGTGCAGCGGAACCCCTCCGTCGCGTCCAGGTGGGCGATGTTCTCGGCGCTCCCGGTCGAGAGGTCATCGAGCGCGTGAACCTCGTGTCCCTGCGCCAGCAGGTGATCGCAGAGGTGCGAGCCGATGAAGCCGGCGCCGCCGGTCACCAGAAACCGCATCTAACGCCTGTCGATCATCGGCTCGTCAGGTCGCCCGCCGGCTGTGCCTCAGCACCGTGCCTCCGAAGCCTCCGAGCACGAGGATCGCGACGGCTCCGCCGAGCAGCGCCAGCGTCGAGCCGTCGGTTCCGGAGGAGCCCTGATCGCGGGCGGCTCGAAGTACGGCCTGGGGCAGCCCCGGCTGGGAGCTCGAGCCGCTCTTGGCACCCGCAGAGCTGCCGGCGCCGTGCGAGCCGGCCGTAGCGCCCCCTCCGTTCGCGGCCGCCCTCGATCCGCTGCTCGGGCCGCCCGAGCCCGGTGGCTTGATGCCCGCGCCGAACAGCGAGCCTTCCGAATTCGCCTGCGGCGATGAGGTGGCGTTCGGGGCCGACCCCGTGCCGCGCGCCTGGTTGAGAGGCAGTGAGTACTCCTTCGCCGCGGGCGAGCCGGGGTCGACGTGGACTCCCGGTTCGAGGCCCGAGGCGGCCTGCGCCGAGGCGGCGTCACAACAGAGTGCGATCACCGCGAGCGTTACGTTAATCCACAGACTCACGGTACGCATGGGTCTGAAGATAGCCGTTTGACAGCTACTTGAACAGGGACCGTACTTGTTGCCTAGCGCGGGGCTGTACGCGGGTTCCGCGCGAGTTCGCGAAGCGTCGCATTGCGTGGATTGAGCTGATGCGCGTGCACGTAATCAGCGTGCGCGATCGTAAGGCGACGCTCTCTGACGGCGATGTCCCCGAGCAGCGCCCAGGTGACGAAGTTCTCCGGTTCACGCCTGAGCGCCCTCAGCAGCGCGCCTTCGGCTGCGGTCGCCTGATCGAAGCGGGCGAGCGCCGCAGCCTTCACGTAGTAGGTGCTCGTCGAGTCGGCGTCGATATCCAGCGAGCGGTTGGCGTCGGCGAGCGCCGCGGCCGGGTCACCTGTCAGCTCGCTCTGAGCGCGCGAGCGATACACCTGCGCAAGGCCCTGGCGTGTGAGGCTGGCGCCGGTGGCGATGAGCGCGATGACCACCGCGCTCACCCCGAGCGCGATCGCCGCCTGCCTCGCGCCCCAGCGGGCAGTCGCCGCCTCCGAGGCGGGGACGGGCGCCGCCGCCGGGCGGCTCCGTGGCCATACGAGCACGGCAGCGCCGGCCAGCGCGATCGCCGTCAGACCGGGCAGCAGCTGCATCCAGTCGACGCTCGCCTGCACGAGCCATGCGCTGAAGGTGCCAAGTCCCGCCGTCAGCAGTGCGCGCCGCAACGGGGCCCGGGCCGCGCCCCGACGCATGCGCATCGCGCCCCACAGGACGCCGACGATGAAGCATCCAAGCAGCAGCGCTCCGACCAGGCCCAGATCGGAGAGCGCCTGGAGCTCGAGCGAGTGCGGCTGATCGACGTCCTCCGCCGTGGCGCGCCGCTGGAAGTAGGGCCGCGAGAAGTTGCCTGCGCCGACCCCGATCACCGGATGTGACTTCCAGACGCTCCATGCGATCCGCCAGTAGTCGTAGCGGTTGCCCGCGCCGCTCAGCAGGCGCGAGTTGGAGCCGGCCGCCGACGGCGTGCGGCTGTCCGCGGGTTCGCCGAGGCGGACGAACGCATGCCACTGGCTGCTGACGTCGTGCTGGATGCGGTGTGAGGAGCCCGCGGCGACGGCGAGGACGACCACCACCGGGATCGCCAGCGCCCACGACGCGATCGACGCCAGTCGTGGAGCATCGGGACGCCCGCCGAGCCTCTGCAGCACCGCGCTCAGCGACCCCCACACCACTCCCGCGGCCAACGCGGCGAGCAGCGCGGCCCGCCCGGCGGCGTGGGCGGTGGTGACCGCCACGGCGCTGCCGCGCGCATGGTCGTAGACGTGCAACAGGTCCGGAGCCGCCACCGCCACGCCGGCCGCCACCACGAGGATGGTGTAGATGCGCCGCGTACGGCCGGGCACGATCGCGAGGACGAGGATCAGGGACCCGAGGAGCGCCAGTGCGGTCCCGCGCGACTGGGAGAGCAGCGCCAGGCTCGCGAGCAGGGTGGCCATCGCGGCGCCCGCGCCGGCAACGGCTGCCCTCCGGCTCTCGGCGAGGGCGAGGAACGGCCACAGGCCCATCGCGAACAGGCAACCCTCACCGTTGATGTATCCGAGGGGGGAGTTCAGCCGGCCGCCCAGGAACAGCGACCCCGGATCGCCGCCGAGCAGCCGCCCGAGCACCGACAGGGCCACCACTGCGATGCCGGCCGCGGCCGCGCCCAGGAGCACCGCCGCCCGGCGGTCGTGGCTGACGAGCACGAGCATCAGCAGCAGCAGCGCGCCATAGACCAGCCACCGGTTGCCGCCCACGACGGCGCTCTCGACCGATTCGGCCCAGATCGCCGACGCCAGCGACCACAGCCCGAGGCCCAGCAGCCCGCCCAGGCTCAAGACTGCGGGGAGCGCCGGGCGGGTGGGGCGGATGACGACGGCGATCGCGCAGAGGAGGGCCACGCCGAGTCCAACGGGTACCCATACCGCTGCGTCGTAGTAGGCGAAGAAGAACGGGCTCAGCCCAGCGCCGAGGCCCACCACGCCGAGGCACGTGAGCGCTCGCTTGCTCGACCACAGGGCGGCGCTCCTCTCCGGATGCTCCTCTGCGACCGTGAACTCTTCGAGCTTCTGCGTGTCCAGCAGCACGATCGCGCATCCCGCCACCAGCAGGTAGATGCTGGCGCTGATGACGATGAACGACGCTTCACCGCGGCTCGCGAGCACGGCGACCACGGACAGCGCCGCCTGGACGCTGGCGAGTAGCAACGCCACTGCGCGCGCGCTCGGGAGAAGCTTGCGGGCGCGATGGGTCAGGTGGTCGCGACCGCCCCACAGCACCGACACGCCTCGGCGCCTGCGGGAGACGATCACGAGGGTCGTGTCGAGCGCCGGTATCCCAACAAGCAGGAGTGCCACCAGCAGTGAGCGCCAGGCCACCGGGGTGGTGCCCGCGGCCACCATCACGAGCACGGCCACCACGAAGCCCATCGGCATGCTTCCGCCGTCGCCCAGGAAGATCCGAGCCGGCACCGAGATGTTCCGGGGAAGGAAGCCGAGGCAGGCACCGCACAGGCAGGCGGCGCCGACCGCAAGCCACATGTCGCCGTTCACGATCCCGATCAGCGCCGCGCCGGCAGAGACCACGAGCGCCATCGCGCTGGCGGCACCGTCCATGTTGTCGAAGAGGTTGAACGCGTTGACCACCCCGACGACCCACAGGCACGTGAGTGAGAGGTCTACGGCCGCCCCGGCGTGCAGGTGCCATCCGAGCCCAGTCGCCCAGACGAGCACCGCGAGCGCGAGCTCGAGCAGGACTCGCAGCGCGGGGGAGACGGTCCTGCGATCGTCGATCGTGCCGACTGCGAACAGGAGGACGACGCCGGCCAGCAGCGGGGCCGTCTTCTGCCACGATCCCGCCGCCAGCGCCAGAGCGACGACCAGGCCCGCCATGACAGCAGCGCCGCCGAGATAGGGGGTGGGGCGCAGGTGGCCCTTGTAGCCCGCCGGCTTGTCGTAGAACTGCAGGCGGTCGGCGAGCGCGATCGCATACGGCGTGGCGAGATAGGCGAGCGCGCACGCGATCGCGAAACCCAGCGAAAGCCGTAAGGCCAGTGTCATCGAGAAACCCCTCGCCCACGTTCAGTCATTCCATAGGCGATGTTCGCGTATCCAATGGATGATGCGCAAGTAAGGTGGGCCAGGCATGCACGTAGCCATTGACCTCAGGATCGCCGACCCCCGCGGCATGGAGATGACGGGGGCGGGCCGCTATGCCTTGGAGACCGCTCGATCCCTTCAGCGTGCTAGACCAGATTGGCGGTTCTCACTCTTCTCGAACAGACCAGAACTCCTTCGGTGGAGTTCGCCAGGCACGTCTCGTATCGGCACGAAGCTGCCAACTGAGCGGGCGAGCGCCAGGGTCGCCTGGCTCCACTCGGCCGCGGCGGTACCGACGATTCGGTTAAAACCTGACATCTGGTTCAGTCCCGCGTTCGTCCTTCCGCTCTGGTGGCGAGGGCCGTCAGTGGTAACCGTCCACGATCTGACGTTCCTGCTCCTGCGGCGCCGCTACCGAGGGCGTCTGAATGCCTGGTATGCGAGCGCGGCCACCCGATCGTCGGTCCGCCGCGCCGGTCGAGTGTTGTGTGGCTCGCTTGCGACGCGCGAATCACTCATTACCCATATGGGCGTCGAGAGCGAGAAGATAACCGTGATTCCCTATGGCGTCTCGGACGCATTCTTCGCTCCCCCGACGTTCGGCTGCGATCCGGAGTCAGGGGTTCGAGGCGTGCCGTACGTTCTGTTCGTCGGTACGCGCGAGGCCCGAAAGGGGCTGTCCACCTTGTACGCGGCGCTGCGACTGCTGAACGCTGAGCATTGCCGGGTTCGCCTCGTTCTCGCCGGCCAGGACGGTTGGGGGACGGAGCGGCTCATGGAAGAGATGCGCAGTGACCCAACGGTCGAACTGAGGGACAAACCGAGCGACGAGGAGCTTTCTCACCTGTACCGTGACGCACTGGCCCTTGTCTATCCTTCGGAGATGGAGGGATTTGGCCTGCCCGTGGCGGAGGCGATGGCATGTGGCTGCGCTGTCATCGCCAGCGACCTTCCCTCGATACGCGAGTTCGCCGGTGACCACCCGTTTTACATCACACCAGGTGACAGTGCAAACCTCGCAACTCAGATCCAAGGTCTCCTGAATGGCGACCACGACGTGGAGCGGCGCCGCGCCACCGCTCGCGACGCAGTCACTTCGTTACGCTGGGACTTGCTCGGAGATCTCACCGCGAAGGTGCTCGAGCAAGTGTCGGGGGTCGGACCAAGGCCAGTGCAGGCTCCCCGGTCGCGGGATCAAGGCGCCGACCTCAGGCCGGAGGGGTAGTAACGCGCGAGGCCGGCTCGGGGTCTGGATCGTCCCCGCTCGCGACGCGCTGGTAGATATCGCGTAAGCGCGCTACCCCGTCCGCTGCCGAGTGCCGCGCAACGGCACGCTCGCGTGCGTGACGCCCCATTGCTTCGCGGCGTGTTGGGTCTGAAATGATCGTGCGGATTGCCGCGGCGAGAGCGCCAGGATCGCCTGGGGCAACAACCAGTCCCGTCTCACCCGGCGAGATCGCTTCGACGGTCCCGGTCCCCACATCGGTTACGACGGCCGGAACCGCCATTGCCTGGGCTTCGAGAACCGATATTCCGAACGACTCAGCGCGGCTGGTGGACGCCAACACAAAACAATCCGCGATCGCCAGATAGTTGAACAGCTCCGGCTCACTCACCGCGCCGACTAGGTGCACATTGCTCGAGGACCTTGCGAGGTCTCGAAGTTGTCCCGCGAGCGGGCCGTCCCCGACGATCACAATGCTTGCCTCAAGCGAGCGCGCGGCCTCAATGAGGACGTCGAGGCCCTTGTAGTAGACCAGACGAGCCACGGCTAGGACCACCGGTGTCCCGTATCTCGCTCGCAGGCTGTCCAGCTCCGCCTGGTCAACGCGGTCGGGAGACAGTTGGTCGATGTCCACGAAGTAAGGGAGAACCTCGACGCCGCGTGCATATGGACCCAAAAATTGAGACGACTCAGCGAGCTTTCGACTCCCCACGATGACCTGGTCGGCACGTCGCAGACAAGCGTGCACAAGTTGCCGGTACATCGGGCCAACGCGAGCCTGCCGGACAACGTCTGCGTGATAGCTGCAGACGAGAGGTCGCTGGCGGTCGGCGAGCACGGCTAACTCACCGAGCGGGTTGGGCATGTGAAGGTGCACGACGTCTGCTCCCATCCGCCTCAGCTGAGCTGGGAAAGTGGGTGCCACCGGCACCGACCAAACGCGCGGAGCCAGCTCAGCTACCTTGACCTCGACTCCAGTGCCATGTCGTTCGCTGCTCCCGCGCCGGCTTCTTGCGCACACGAGCACGTCGCTGCGAACGTCGGGAAGCGCCCTCCTGATCAAGTCGATGTGCTTCTCGATCCCGCCAGGCACGGGCGGGTAAACGTCGTTGTAGACATGAAGGACGTGCACCGTATTACACCGGCCAAGCGTTTCGCGCAATGTGAGACAAGCGCGCGGCGAGGCTACGAGCGCCGTTCGTCACTGGGTCAAATCCAGCAAGGCCATCGCGACCTGACTCGGCCTCGGTGGGATGCCTGATCGAGGCCGCATCAACGGCAAGTACGGTCACCGCTCCAAGCATTATCCAGTGGAAGTCATCGAAAAAGATGTCGTACGTGACATTGGACGCGAGGTAGCCGACATAGGCCGCTCCCAGGCCGAGCGCGAGGGCGACGAGCGGAGTCCCGCGTAGCCGTCGATACGCACGGGCCAGCAGCCCGAGTGTGATAGCTATTACTAGGAAGAGTGCGAGAAGTCCGACGGTACCCAACTCGCCGGCGACGGTGAGGTATGTCGAATGCGCCCCCGACGTGCGGGGGGCCAGATGCAGCTTTATGCCGAGACCTCCCGGACCGATACCGAGCACAGGGTGTGAGACAAACTGATGCCATGCGAATCGCACGGTGCTGGCATGGCTTCGATCCGAGACGACGTTGATCTTCGACCCTGGAGCAACCCGTTCGATCACACGTGGTGCCAACCCCGCGGATATCGCGAGCGTTACCAAGGCAGCGACCACGGCAAGCCGTTTCGTCGGCGGCCGCAGCGCTTTCGTGTGCCAGGCGCGCGTTACGCCGGCGACGATCAACGCGATAGCCACCACGGTCCCGACCCACGCACTCCGGGAGAATGTCGCAACCAGAGTGGCGCTGGCTGCCGCCGCCATCGCTCCGTAGGAAATCTGCTCGACCCGGTTTCTGCGCTGTGCAGCCACGAAAGTCAGCGCGAGTGAGAGGCAGACTACAAAACCTAGGTAGACGCCGAAGTGGTTCGGGTCACCAAAGGTACCCTTCGCCCGCGCTCCGATCGTCCCGAAAGACGACAGGGCTTGTCGAGTGATTTCGAGACCCACTGCTGCCGGGAGCTTGTTGAGCAGCGGCAGTGCTTCACTGGCCCCGATCTCTGGCGCCAGTCCCTGCCAGATTGCGGCGAGGATAGGGAGGATCGCACCGAGGACGATCGCAACTGCCACGCGCGCAATTGACTGTGTGCGTGCCAGCTCAGCCACGACACCGAGCGCTACCACTCCGATGATGATCTGCGCCAGTTGTCTCTCTGCGAGGAACGGATTGATCGGGTGAACGATCAGTGCGAGAGCGACGACTCCAGCGAACACCGAGTAAGCTCTCACGAGCGGAAGCCGAGTGAAGCGGCGCAAGGTGGCGCGAGGGTCAGCGGCGGTGGCGAGGACAGCGAGCGCTATCAGCAGCGAGAGACGGAAAAGCGAGATGTCGACTTTTCCAATGACCGTGCGGTAGACCTCGAGGGGTGCAGTCGCCGCAAGCAGGTACAGTGCGATTCGCCGCCAGTCACCGCGTGAAAGCCGGTATGCGATAGCGAGCAACACGGCCTCGATACCAAACAGGATCGCCAGCGCCTCCACGGTTGGCTCTATTCCTCAGTCGCGGAGGTGTGCGCGGCGAGCAGCGCGACCTGAATGCTGAGCGGGCGTGGGTCGGTGCCGTACCGTCGGGCGGGCGGCGACGAGCGCACGAGCACACGCGCCCTGCCCCCCACAAGCGGGAACGGGCCAATCCGAACCAGATGGGCTGACGTCCCCACGACTACACGACTCGTCGCCTGACCACTCGATGCCGACAGTGTGCGGTCCCCACCCAAGGAGCGCCCCACGAAGGTCAGCCAGATGCGCGCGGCATGCGCGCCAGGCGCGTATACGTCGACTACTCCGGCATCGCGCAACCAGTTGAACAAGACTCCCTGCACGCTCTCAACTCCCCAGAAGCCGAGCCCCGGGAGCGCCGCCAACGGCTTGGGATACGTATGGAGCGTCGAGAGGAACACAGACACCCGCCGCTTGTCGCCTCGGGATGCGACGGAAGCACCGGGACTTGGTTGAAGGGAGACAACGCCTTCCGGGAACGGGCCGGCCAGATAGACGGCCGGTGCCGTGCCGATTCGGATTGCCGCTCCGTGCCCGTGCGCTGGAGTGATGCTCAGCACTCGATCCCGCCGCAAGCTGAGGGCGCGGAACGCTAGCCAGCTCTGCCTTACCCCGGTGACGGTGGTCGAGGCCACGTTGCCTATCCATTGACCTGGTACGCCTTCGGGTCCAGGCTCGAAAGGAAACGCACCTTGTAGCGCCGGCGCCGTGTCTGGTTGGTTCGCCGTGATCCCGGGGACGGCGGTCTGCAACGGAGCGGGTGTGGTTCGATTCGACGTCGCATAGGCGCCAGCAATTGCAGCTGCTGCCAGCCCCAACGCCGCGATCGGCGCCAGTAAGACGGCTTTTCGATGTGTCCACCTGACCGTCTCGTGGCCACCCGCCGGATGCCCAGCCGGCGTTGTCTCGGTCATCGAGCCCTCCCCGGAGACTGCGTTCTCACAAGAGAAGTCTACGTCCAGCGTCATCGCCTGGTTCTTGGATGCGGTTGATAGGGTCGCGGCGACGCAGCGCGCCAATGAAGACGCCTGAAACGCCGAGCCAAGGATCCACCGTTCGTGACCCGCATGTCGCGGTCGTCGTGCTCGCGCACAACGGGCGCGAGGACACGATGGACTGCTTTGAATCGCTCGAGCGCGCTCACCTCGTCAACTTCACGCTGATCCTCGTCGACAACGCCTCACGTGACGGGACGGTCGAGGCGGTAAGCAGCCGATATCCGTCCGTCCGAATCTTGGGACAGCAACGCAACCTCGGCTTCGCAGAGGGGAACAATGTCGGCATTAGACACGCTCTCGCCCTTGGCGCGGATTACGTGTTCCTGCTCAACAACGACGCCATCGTTGCAGCCGACGCCATCCATCTCTGCGTCGCGGCGGCTGAGCGGCTCCCTGACACGGGCGCAATATGCCCGCTCATCTATTTTGCCCAGCCACCCAACCTCGTGTGGTACGCCGGTGCGACCTTCGATCCGAGCCGCGCGCACAGTGGGCACATGCTCGGCTACCGCGAAATCGATCGCGGCCAGTTCGCCAGTGCTGGCGAAACTGGCCGAGCAGTTGGAGCGGCGGTTCTCCTTCCCCGACACGTGCTTGAGCAGGTGGGCCTGCTGGATCCGGCACTGTTCTTCCTCTATGAGGACGTTGACTGGTCACTACGAGCGCGCGCTCTTGGATTCCGCATCTTTCTCATGCCCGAGGCGAAGGTATGGCACCGAGTGTCGGCCGCGGCTGGTGGAGAGCATGCGCCGCTCATCGCCTACTACGACACCCGCAACCACGTCGAGGTCTGCCGACGCTATGCCCCTCTTCGTGGGTTCGCGTCACTACTCCGCGAGGCTGGGATCCTTGCTGTTCATGTTGCCGGTGCACGGCGCTCCCGTACCCGGTGGGCCTACACATCGGCTGTGCTGCAGGGCTGGCGGGATGGCAGACGGGGCCGCCTGGGCCAACGCGCCACGACATGAGCGGATCGTATAATCCGCCCCGACATGGACTGGCGGAGAACGAGGGGGATTGTGAAGTCGTGGGTCCGCCCTTTTGTGCCGTTCAGGGCCCGGCCTCCTCGTCTCCCGCCCGGAGTCGCTATCGGACCTCACACGTACGGGTATGGCGATGCCACCTTCCCGATGTTCACCGAAGGCGCGCGAATCGAGGTTGGCGCCTACTGCAGCATCAGCGACCAGGCGCGGATCCTGGGCGGAGGCGAACACGTAATCAGCCGAGCGAGCACATACCCGCACACCTTCATGCTTGACCCCGCGAAACGGACCCGTGTCGATGCGGTCGACACTGGACCAACCGTGATCGGAAATGATGTCTATATCGGCGTCGGAGCGATCGTCCTTTCGGGCGTCACGATCGGAGACGGAGTTGTGGTCGGCGCGGGGGCGGTGGTCACGAAGTCGATTCCTCCGTATGCCATAGTCGCCGGCAACCCAGCGCGGATCCTTCGTTACCGCTTCGACAGCGAGACACGGGAACGGCTTCTTGCGTTGCGGTGGTGGGATTGGGATGACAAGGACATCGCGGCGGCGCTGCCGTGGTTCACGAGCAATATCGAGTCTTTCCTCGCTGAGATGGAGCGCAGAAGTGGCAAGCTCGGTAATCCGATGCGATGAGCGTCAGCTGGCGCCGAAGCCTGTGGTACACGCTAATTCGCTCACGTGTGCCTCTCAAGGGACCGCTTGTCCGAGCCTACCTCCGTCTTCTGGAGCGCCGCCGAAGCCGCGAACCAGAACCTGTCTCGCACGACGAAGCCAACGGCATTGCTGTTCCGCCGGTCCGCCTCCGGGTTCTCGTCGCTGGCGTGCCGGAGCGAGATTGGTTCCTGGCCTCTGGCCGGGCACAGACGAACCATCTACGTGAGCTACTCAGCGATGTGGGAAGCCCGATCGATGAGATGAGCACGATTCTCGACTTTGGATGCGGATGCGGGCGCATGGCGCGTTGGTGGTCTGATCTGCCCCAGCTTGCGATCCACGGCTGTGACTACAACAAGGAACTCGTGAATTGGTGTCAGGAGAACCTGCCATTCGTACAAGCCAGGGTGACGGACCTCGATCCGCCGCTTCCATATTCGGATGGTTCCTTTGACCTCGTGTATGCGTTCTCAGTGTTCACCCACCTCTCGATTGAGCTCGCGAACAGGTGGGTGGCGGAGCTCGAGCGGATCGTCAAGCCAGGTGGGCTCCTCTGGTTCACGATCCACGGCATGAGCTACCGCGGACGGCTCCCCCCTGAGCAGATGCAGGAGTTCGACAGGGGCGGAGTCGTCGTTTGGTTTCCAGAGATCGAGGGCACCAATCTGTGCGCCGCGTACTGGCCCGACGCTGCGGTCGCACGCATGCTCGGAGAGGGGTTCGAGATGCTCGCTCATCTCGACCCCCAGGCGGATGCGGCACGTGCCCAGGCGGCGCAACTGGCGCCCCATGACTCCTATCTCGTGCGCCGGCGTTGACAGTCACCAGGTCCGGTCATGCCGATCAGGTGTGTGTGCGGAGCTCCCTGATGCGCGGGATCGCGGCCGTCAGCTCCTGCGGCATGGTCCGCGTAACCAGCAATACCGCGAAGTAGATCACTGTCGCCCCGACGACACGGGCGAAGGACCCCACGGGAACCAGGAACATGGTGGCGGCGAGACCAGCGGCGATGAGCACGGGCAGGAGAACGGAAGCGCTGATGCCATGTCGCGGGACGGCGCGGATCAGCACGGCGGTGAGGCCGATCGCGACCAGTGCCTCGGTTATGACGTCCGCCCAGGCGCCTCCCCGAGCGCCAAGTGCGGGAATGAGCAGCAGACCAAGGGCGATGTCCAGCGCGAGAGCGGCCACGCTTCCTACTATCAACGGCCGGTAGTGGCGGAGCGAGATCAGACGAAGCGAGCACGATGCCGAGATGAAGCTGGCGGTGACCACCACGCCTTGGATACGCAGCACCGATACGGCCCCACGACCTTTGCTCCCAGCGATCACGTCGATGAGGAATTCGGCACCCAGCGCGATCGCAAGCGATATCCACACGCCGCAGATCACGGCGACCGTGAACACCTTGCCGATCGTTCCCGACTCCCGTTCGTGGTCGAAGCGCTCCTGTGAGATAAGCGGGAAGACGGCAGTCAGCAGCAGGATCGGGATCCCGAGTGCCACCTGCGTGACCCGAAAGGACGTTGCGAAGAATCCAGTCTGGGTTGGGGACGCTATGAGCGACATCAGCACGACCGTCACGTAGAAGTAGATCGCCCCGATCGACATGGCAATGGCATAGAGCGAGGTCTCTCGGAACAGCTCGCGCCAAGCTCTCCATTCGAAGCTAATCCTGAACGGAAACGATGACCGGACGATCCATGCCAGAAGGACCGCGGCGAATCCAGCCGCGGCGGCCTGCGCAGCAAGGAGCGGGAGGAGGTTTGCACCGAGCAGGACCAGCACTCCGACCAACAAAAGGGCCACGAGCCTGCGTGTCAGGTCGACCGCTGTCAATCGGCCCAGTTCGAGTTGCGCCTGCAGCGATATCGAGAATACGTCGGCTGTGACCTGCAGTAACAGGCCTGCACCAGCCACCAGCGTCCCGAGCACCAAGACCTGTTGGTAACCCACGGCGAGCGCAAAGACCGCCGCGCAACCGACCCCAACCGCCGCAAGGAAGAGGCGCATCGAGAGTAGGTTTGCCATGAACCGCCGGCGATCGGCTCCCGCTCGGACGCCGAACTCGCGAATCCCGTAGACAAAGGTGCCGGCCTCGGTCACACCTCCGACGAGTGCGATCAACGACATGACCGTGACGTAGCGGCCGAAGCCGGATACGCCGAGGTGCCGTATGAGGATCGTCGCCGTACCGAGGGAGACCAGGACGCCGGCTATGTATCCCGCGACGCGAATGGCTCCACCGCGGATCGCGATGGCGCCACCGTCGGGTGAGACCCGAGGAATCGCCGAGGTGACGGATCCGGCCGCCTCCGCTGGCAGATCCTCGTTCATGCGCCGGATCTCATCCCGTCAAGCTCCTGTTTCGTCTCGTGCGGCCATGACACCGTGACAGACCTAGTGCCACGAGCGTACAAGCCGCCGAAGCGGCGTACGGCGCGAGGGTCAACGCTAAGCTGGACGAGATGAGGGGAGGTGGGATTCGCTGCTCACGCAGGCTGCGACTTGGCCTTGCGGCGCTGGCGGTGGGGCTGGCGGTAAATGGTGTCGACGGAAGTGTCGTGCGCGCCGGTCCACTCAAGGCTATGTGGGGCCCGTCGATCCGCAACGGCGTGTCCGTCTTTCCAACTTTCAAGGACCTCGGCGTCAGGATCTACGAGGACGACCTGCACTGGGATCTGGTCGCGCGCCGTCGACCGCGGAACGCGCGCTCGCCGAGCGATCCCGCATATGTGTGGCCGGCCGAGGTCACGTCGGCGGTCGACAAAGCAGGGCGTTACGGCATGCAGGTCGCCCTCGAGATCATCGGCAGCCCGCGCTGGGCCAACGGCGGCAAGCCCGCCATCTGGGCCCCCCGCCGCATGCGCGACTACGCGAACTTCGCGATCGCAGCGGCGAGGCGCTACCCCTCCGTGCACCTGTGGATGATCTGGGGCGAGCCGTCGCGCTCGCACAACTTCCATCCGCTCACACCGGCGCGGCCGTTCGCTCCGCTGACGGCACGCCAGAAGATCGCCCCGCACCTCTACTCGCGGATGCTGGACGCCGCCTACGTCGCGCTGAAGTCCGTCAGCCGCGCCAACCTGGTCATCGGCGGCATGACCGACTCCGCCGCCAACATCTCGACGCCGCAGTGGATCGAAAACATGCGGCTGCCCAATGGCCGCCCGCCGCGCCTCGACCTCTACGGCCACAACCCGTTCAGCGTCCGCGCCCCCAACCTGACCAACCCTCCCTCGCCGGCCCAGCAGATCGACTTCTCGGACCTGGCGCGGCTCACCGCACTGGTCGACAACAACCTCGGGCGCCCCCGGAACCCGACCCCCCGGCTGTTCCTGTCGGAGTGGACGATCCCCACCGCGGTCGACAAGGAGTTCAACTTCTACGTCGATCCGCAGCTGCAGGCGAGGTGGATCAGCGACGGCCTGCGGGTGGCCCAGCAGCTCCCGAACGTCTACGCGGTCGGGTGGATCCATCTCTACGACGAACCGCCGCAGAGCGCCGGAGGTCTGATCACGGCGAGTGGGGTCAACAAGCCCGGCTACTTCGCCTGGCGGGCCGGCTGATCAAACTCTGGTGAAGGCCTCGCTGGTAGCGCGCGGGCCGGATAGCCGTTGGAGACTCCCTCAGCTCGGGAGCGGCGAGCCCGCGAAGAAGAAGAACCAGACCTCCAGGCAAATGACGGCCACCACGGTGCTCGCCGTGACGATCAACTCGACGGGGGTCGTGCCGGCCCTCGCGCGCGCCACCTCGTCATCCTCGCCGCGCATGCTCCGCACCCAGGGCGAGATCAGGCGTTCACCCTCCGGCCGTTGGGTGAGCTCGTCGTAGCGGGCGCTGAGCCAGGTCAGCGCCATCGCCATCGCAGTCACGAACACCGCCAGCAGCACCACGATCAGCAGCACCGAGCCCATCGTCACGGCACGCCGTCCGACCATGCGGGAGCCGACCCACAAGGCCATCAGCGGCGCGCCCGTCCAGATGTTCACCGCCACGAGCGTCGAGGCGGCCAGCAACGCCAGGCGCTTCAGCCGTGAGCCGGGGACCGGCTCCGGACTCGGCTCAGGGGTCGGCCTCGCGCCACCCATGCTGCCAATGCTACGCCACCGGCTCGGCGGCATCGCGCCTCGAGCGCAGCCCCGGCGGGTGCATTTGTGGCAGTCTCTCCGGCCGTGCGTGACGCCGTCATCTGCGAACCGCTTCGAACCGCCGTGGGAGGCTTCGGCGGCGTGTTTCGCGACGTGCCGCCGACGCAGCTCGCGGCGAGTGTGATCCAGGAGCTCGTCCGGCGAACCTCGCTGCCGGCGGCGGAGGTCGAGGACGTGATGCTCGGCCAGTGCTACCCCAACGGCGAGGCGCCCGCGATCGGGCGGGTGGCGGCGCTCGATGCGGGCCTACCGATCGAGGTTCCGGGCGTCCAGCTCGACCGGCGCTGCGGCTCGGGGCTGCAGGCCATCCTGCTCGGCTGCATGCAGGTTCAGACAGGAGCCGCCGACCTCGTGCTCGCCGGAGGTGCCGAGAGCATGAGCCAGGCGGAGTTCTACGCGATGGGCATGCGCTGGGGCGTCAGGGGCGGCGGCGTGAGGCTCGAGGACCGCCTGGCGCGCTCGCGCGTGACCGCCGGCGGCATCCACCACCTGATCGAGGGCGGCATGATCGAGACGGCGGAGAACGTGCGTCGCCAGTACGGCGTTCCGCGCGAGGAGCAGGATGAGCTCGCACTGCGATCCCACCAGCGCGCGGTCGCCGCTCACGAGAGCGGCACCTTCGCAGAGGAGATCGTGCCGGTCGCTGTCAAGAGCCGCAAGGAGGAGAGGCTGATAGACCGCGACGAGCACCCGCGGGCCGACACCACGCTCGAGCGACTGAGCGAGCTGCGGCCGCTTCTTGGCGCCGGCGACCCCGACGCGACGGTCACCGCCGGCAATGCCAGCGGCCAGAACGACGGCGCTGCGGTGTGCATCGTCACGCACCCCCTCAAGGCCGCCGAGCTCGGCCTGCAGCCGTTCGCGCGGCTGGTCTCCTGGTCCGTGGCCGGGGTCGCGCCCGAGACGATGGGCATCGGGCCCGTTCCCGCGACGCGGCGGGCTCTCGAGCGGGCCGGGCTGTCGCTGGCGGAGATGGACCTGATCGAGCTGAACGAGGCCTTCGCGGCACAGGCGCTGGCCGTCCTGCGCGAGTGGGAGCTGCCCGACGGCTTGGAGCGCGTGAACGTGCACGGCTCCGGCATATCCCTCGGCCATCCCGTCGGCGCCACCGGCGGGAGGATCCTCACGACCCTCCTGCGCGAGCTCCGCAGGCGCGGCGGGCGCTACGGGCTCGAGACCATGTGCATCGGCGGCGGTCAGGGGATGGCCGCCGTGTTCGAGAACGTCGACCTCTGAGCGGCGCGGGCCGCGGTGTCCCAGCGCGGCTACGCTTGACGGATGAACGGAGCCCGGCCTCAGACCCCGGATGTGATGGTGCTCGGCGGAGGCGGCATCCTCGGCGAGGCATGGATGAGCGCCGTCCTGGCGGGCCTGGACGAGGCCGAGGGCTTCGACTCGCGGTCCTGTGGCCAGTACATCGGCACGTCCGCCGGCTCGATCGTGGCGGCGTCGCTCGTCGCGGACATCGACCCCGGCGGCCGTCTGGGCGAGCTTCCCGAGCAGCCGCCCGTCTCTCCCGCCGAAGAGGAGCAGCGCCTCGGAGCGCTCAGGCAGACGCTCGGGGCCGCATTCAGCATCGGCAACGCGGCGGCCGCGCCCCTGGCCTCGCTGGCGCTCGGATCGAGCAGTGGAGGCGGAGCGCTGCTGCGCCGCGCCGCCCTGCGCAGGGCGCCCACCGGTCGCCGCTCGCTCGAGCGCCTCGGGCGCGAGGTGGAGCGCAGCGGCGTGGGCTGGGACGGTCGCCTGCGGATCGCGGCTGTCGAGCAGGAGAGCGGGCGCAGGGTGATGTTCGGCGCGCCCGGAGCCCCCTCGGTGACGGTTGCGCAGGCCGTCGAAGCCTCGTGCGCGATCCCCGGCGTCTTCCAGCCGGTTCGCGCCGCCGGCCGCACCTACGTCGATGGTGGCGTCTGGAGCCCCACCAACATGGACACGGCCGAGGTGCGGCGCGGTCAGTCGGTCCTGTGCCTCAACCCGACCGGCTCGATGCGCGCCGTCGCCGGCACGTTGCTCGGCGCGCTGGCTCCGATATCGCGTGGCGTCGCCGGAGCGGAGGCGCTCGCGCTCAAGCACCGAGGCGCGAGCGTCAGCACGATCAACCCCGATGCGGCCAGCGGTGAGGCGATGGGCCTCAACCTGATGGACCCGAGCCGCCGGGCACAGGTCATCGCGGCGGGTCTGGCACAGGGGCGGCGCCTGGGGACGCTCGGCCAGCGCGAGGCGGCGTAGGCCTAGGCCGCGGCGGCGAGCGCCTCTGCGGCGCCGGGTGCCACGGTCCCGCTCGAGAACTCGATCGCGCCGTCCTCGATCGCGCCGTAGCGGAGGCTGAGGATGTCCAGCGCGTAGTTCTGGTAGAGGCGCCACGGCGCCTTCGACCCCTGTTTCGGGAACTGGTCGATGGCTCGCAGCACGTAGCTGGAGGTGAAGTCGATGAACGGCTCCTCGGCGATCGAGGGATCGCGGTTCTGGGGCACGCACTGCAGGTAGCCGCGCTCGTCCATGTGGTTCAGGAGCCTGCACGCATAGGCGCAGGTGAGGTCGCACTTCAGGGTCCACGAGGCGTTCGTGTAGCCGAAGGACATCGCCAGGTTGGGCACGCCGCTCAGCATCATGCCCCTGTAGCTCATCGTCTCCGACACGTCGACCTCGCTCCCGTCGACGGCGATCTGCATGCCTCCGAGCGTGAGCAGGTTCAGCCCTGTGGCGGTCACGATCAGGTCCGCCTCCAGCCCCGCTCCGGACGCCAGCTCGATGCCCGTCTCGGTGAACGTCTCGATCTGGTCCGTGACGATCGAGGCCCGCCCGGCAGAGATCGCGTCGAACAGGTCGCCGTCCGGCACCAGGCACATCCGCTGGTCCCAGGGGCTGTACTTCGGTTTGAAGTGCGTGTCGACGTCGAAGTCCTGCGGCAGCCGCCTTTCGACGCCCCTCCTGACCAGAGCGCGCACCAGGTTCGGCCGGCGACGGCTCAGCTGGAACACGAGCATCGTCACCAGGACGTTCTTCCAGCGCACGAGCGAGTATGCGAGCCTCGCCGGCAGCAGCCGCCGCACCAGGTTGGCGAGCGGGTCTTCGGCCGGCAGCGACACGACGTAGCTGGGTGATCGCTGCAGCATGGTCACGTGCTCGGCGCTCTGCGCGATCGCGGGCACGAGCGTCACCGCCGTCGCGCCGCTGCCGATCACCACCACGCGCTTGCCCTCGTAGTCGATGTCCTCGCTCCAGTGCTGAGGGTGCACGACGCGACCGCTGAAGCGCTCGATGCCGTTGAACTCCGGGCTGTAGCCCTCGTCGTAGCGGTAATAGCCGCTGCACATCATCAGGAAGCCGCAGGTCATGCGGACCGTCTCATGCGTGTTGCCTCGGACTGCCTCGACCGTCCAGCGTGAACGGCCGGTCGACCACTCGGCGCGCGTGACGCGATGGTGAAAGCGGATCTTCCGGTCGATCCCGTTCTCGGCGGCCGTCTGGCGGACGTAGCGGAGGATGGACGGGCCGTCGGCGATCGACTTGGCCTCCGGCCACGGGCGGAACGAGTAGCCGAGCGTGTACATGTCGGAGTCGGAGCGCACGCCCGGGTAGCGGAACAGGTCCCATGTGCCGCCGATCGAGTCCCGCGCCTCGAGGACCGCGTAGGTCTTGGCGGGGCAGTTCTGCTGGAGGTGGTAGCCCGCGCCCACGCCGGAGAGGCCGGCACCGACGATCAGGACATCGAAGTGCTCGAGCGAGCTGTCAGCCGGTTCTTCCATATCCGTGATGCCTGCCCTTCGCCGGTGAGGGATACGGCGGCCAAGCCTACGGGATGAGGGGATCTAGACTGGCGCCCGTGAGCGCACCCGAGGACATGGACGACGCATTCGGCTCCGGCGAGCCGTTCAGCGTGGGCGTCGAGGAGGAGCTGTTCCTCGTCGATCCCGTCACCGGACGGCAGGCGAACTCCTCCGATGCCGTGCAGGAGCGCCTCGGAGAGGTTCGAGGCACGGTCGAGCGCGAGCTCCATGCCTGTCAGGTCGAGCTCATCACCGACGTCTGCCGCAGCGCCGGCGAGGCGGTCGCGGTGCTCGACGGGCTTCGACGGGCGGTGCTCGCGACGGGCGCCGGTCTCCTCGGCTCGGGAACCCACCCGTCGGCGGCCGAGGGCGAGGCCGAGATCACCGACAGGGCCCGCTACGAGCGGATCCACGAGCTGCTCGGCGACGCCGTCGCCACGCCCGTCGGCGGCCTGCACATCCACATCGGGATGCCGGATCCCGACACCGCCATACGTGCCTTCAACGGCCTTCGCCGGCACCTCCCGCTGCTCCAGGCGCTGGCGGCCAACTCACCGTTCCGGCACGGCCGCAACACCGGCCTGGCCTCCGCCCGGGAGGTCACGGTCCGGGGCTGGCCGCGCTCCGGCGTCCCGCGCGCGATGCGCGACTTCGAGGACTTCCGCGACGCGACGCGACTGCTCACCCGGGCGGCCGACGTGCCCGACTACACCTGGTTCTGGTGGAAGCTCCGCCCGCACCCGCGGCTGGGTACGGTGGAGGTCAGGGCACTCGACGCGCAGGCCTCGCTCGAGGACGCAGCCGGCCTGATCGCCCTCACCCACTGCCTCGCGCGCCACGCCGCCGAGGCGGATCCCGAGCCCGACCCGCCCGCGGAGGTACTCGAGGAGGGATCCTTCCGGGCGGCCCGCTTCGGGGTGGACGCCCGCCTGCCTGACTCCCAAGGGCGGCTGCGCCCCGTGGCAGAGCTCCTCGATGAAGCGCTCGCAGTGACCCGGACTCACGCCGCCGAGCTGGGCTGTGGCGATGACCTGGAGCGTCTGCCCGCGCTGCTGGCCGAGGGCGGCGGCGCGGGGCGTCAGTGCTCGGCGTTCGCGATCGCGGGCATGGACAACCTGCTGCGTGAGATGACCGCGCTCACCGGCGTGGGCAATCCCACACGCGCCGTCCACTGAGCGGCTGCCCGGCACGCTGTCTCATGGCCATCGACCGTCGAGTCACGGCCGAGCGAGCACGGCCCTGTACTCGTCCGGCAGTTGCGAGGTCATGTCGAACCACTCCTTCGGCGTGATCGCTTCGCGCAGCGTTGCCAGCACCGCGCGTGTGTGCTCGCGAGCCTCAGGCGGGGTGACGGCCTCGCGCTCGGCGACGGCGCGCACGAACTCCTCGAGCGTCATCTTCCGCGCAGCTCCGTTGCTGAGAGCATCACCGCGGCGCAGCGGCTCCTGCAGCTGCGGCGGCAGCTGCGCCATCAGATCCTCGACCTCGCCGCCCGACACTCGTTCGGCGAGCGTCTCCAGCACCGCGCTGGCGGCGCGCAGCGCCTCATCCGGTGCCAGTGCCGTGCGTTGCGCAACCCGTCCGAGGAACGTCTCGGCCGGCATCACCTCGATGCGTTCTCCACGCGGCAGCAGCGGCGCGAAGCTCTTGGGCAGCTCCGCGGCCATGTCGGCCAGCTCGTCTGCGGTGATCGTCTGCCCGAGGGCCAGCAGTACGGCGCGGGCGTGGCGCTCCGCGACCCTGGGATCGACGTGCTCGCGGTCGGCGATCCGGCGTAGGAACTCATCGACCTCGAACGGCTCGGCGCGCCCCTCGGGGCGGAGCCACGCCGCAAGGTCCGGCGGCAGCTGTTCCGCGATGTCGCGCGCCTCTCCGCCCGAAAGGCGTTCGGCCAGCGTCTGCAGCACCACCCGCGTGGCGCGCTCGGCCGGCTCGCGCTCAAGGCCGGCCGCGTCTTGCACGATGGCGATGAACCTCTCGTAGGCCGCGTCGGCGGCGCTCTGGGTCATCTGGCCCGTGTGCGGCTCGGCCATCGCTATCCCTCCTCGTCGATCGCGCCGTGCAGGTGCGCGGCGGCGAGCTGGATGTCCTTGTAGTCGTTCTGACCGGCGCGCGACTCGATCGTCAGCACGGCGCAGCGGTGCACGTCGCGGAAGTCGCCGTAGGGGAACTTGTAACGGCCCTTGGTCGACTCGTCTTTCTCGTCGTCCACGCCGAGGTGCCAGCGCGCGAACTCCTCCATCCCGTGTTCGTCGATGAACTCGTTCTCCTGCTCGGCCGTCGGCTGGTGCTCGCTCCAGTCATCGCGCTCGTCGCGCACGCTGTGGCCCGCTCGGATCAGGTCCTGGGCGTACTCGTATGCCGTCCTGCTCAGCTTGACCGCCACCGCCGCCGTTCCCTTCCGCTCGCGGGCCTTCGTCGGTGTGACTAGGACGAACCGGACGGCTGCCAACCGTCCGGCGCCCTTGAACGCGGCGCAGCCCGGCTTATCGACAGCAGTGCAACGGAGTCACGAGCGAGCAGAGCCACGGAGGCGGGCATGATCCGCAGCGTCGATGCAGTCGAGCGAAGCGTGCACAAGACCAACGAGTGGCTCGCCGACCTGGCGGAGCTGCTCGGCACCGAGGATCGCGAGGAGGCCTGGAGGGTGCTGCGCGCGTTCCTTCAGCTGCTACGCGACCAGCTCACGGTCGACGAGGCCGCCCAGCTCGCGGCCCAGCTCACGATCGTGATCCGCGGCGTCTTCTACGAAGGCTTCGACCCCGGTGACCAGCAGAAACTGCGCGATCGCGATGAGTTCCTGAGGCGCTTCGGCGAGCTCACGAAGCGAGACGACGCCGCGCATGCCGCCGAGGCCGCCACCACCGTGCTGCGCCGGCATGTCACCCCTGGCGAGATCGACGACGTCATGTCGCAGCTCTCCAGCGAGGTGCGCGAGGTCCTGCTGCAGGGATAGGGCGGCACGGCGCCTCGGGGGGCGCGTTGACTGCCGGTGGCATGTCCCATAGTCTGGCTGCGTGGGGTACACGGTCGTTTGCATCTCCAGCGAGGACGGCACGGGGGCGCAGGAAGCGGCGCCCGAGGTCGCAAGCCGGTTGGGGTTCCGGCTGATCGACGAGGACATCGTCGCGCGGGCGGCCGTGGAGGCGGGAGTGGACACCGATGTCGTCGCCGACGTGGAGCGGCGCAAGTCGCTGCTCGTGAGGCTGGTTGAGGGGTTGGGCACTGCCGGGACCAGCGCCGGACTTGGGACCGGCTACGCCGTTCCGGCGGCAGTCGTCGACGGCGTCGAACGGCCCGCCAGCGACGAGCTCAGGGGGACGATCCAATCGGTGATCGAGGAGACCGCCGGCCGCGGCAACGCGGTGATCGTCGCGCACGCCGCCTCGCTTGCGCTGGGCGAGCGCGACGACGTGCTCCGGGTCCACCTCACCGCCTCGACCCCCACGCGCGAGCGACGGCTGGCCGGCGCCCTCGGCGTCGACCAGAAGGAGGCCGCGCAGAAGCTCAAGCGCTCGGATGCCGGCCGGGCCGACTACCTGAAGCGCTTCTACGGCGTCGGCTCCGAGCAGCCCACCCACTACGACCTGGTGATCAACACCGACAAGCTGGCGCCCGAGGAGGCCGTGGGCGTGATCGTGCGGCTGGCGGGCGCCGGGAGCGACGCCGAGGCCTAACCCGGGGCTTTGGCCAGGTAGGTGTGGCCGGCCTTGACGGTCACGTGGTGGTGGTTGACGAGGTCGGTCACCGACACCCGGTCGGTGCTGACGCGGATCAGGGTTCCGCCACAGGTGTCAACGGTGAGCCAGCGCGTGCCGAGGACGGCTCCCGCGGCGTAGTTGCCCTTGGTCGAGTAGCTGCCGTGGCCTTCGGCCCACAGTTTGCGCACCGTGTGCTTCCTCGATGCGCGACTGATCGTCGCCCGCGCGGTGTGGGCGCGCTCCGCCGCCGTCGGGCACACCGAGAAGTTCCCACCCATCAGCGTCGCGAGCACGACGCCGTTGTGAGACTGCGTGATCTTGAACTCGCCTTCGTAGAGCACGATCGTCTGAAGGTGACCGTTGGCTGCGGCCGTCGTTATCGCGACTCGCCCGTGGGTCGCGTCGATGATCGTCCCGAACGGCAGCTGCCGCGCGTTGGTCAGTGCCACGAACGTCTTCGAGCCCGGCAGCTTGACCAGCACGACGCCGCCGGCCGGAACCACGTTCCCGGTCAGTGCCAGCTTGGGGGGAGGAAGCAGCGCGGCCGCGATCCCGAGCACTTCCGAGCCGCCCAGTTCGCTGAACGGTTCGGGCCCTTCTTCCGGTTCCGAGAGCTCGCTGCTGGAGGAGGGGGCGATGTAGGTGTAGGCCGGGCCCGCACTGGAGGTGCCGCGTTCGTCGCTGACCACCACTTCCTTGCTGCCCGCCGGCGACGCCGCCGTGGTGGCCGTCAGTTCGGTTTCGGAGACCACGTTCACCGCCGTGGCTTCGCTTCCGATCTTGACCGTCGCCCCCGCCAGGAACCCCGCGCCCTTGATCGTCACCTGCGTACCGCCTGCCGCCGGTCCCGACGTGGGCGTGATGCTCGTGACCGCCGGTGCCGGCGGCGGGGGTGGAGGTGGTGGCGGAGGTGAGGCAAGGCGGTACGGCCATGCGGCGCCGGTCCTCGCGCCGTCGTGGGGCGCTCCGATCAGCGCCACGGACGCGTCGGCGCTGATGGCGACGCTCGTGCCGAACCAGCTTTTACCGTCTTCTTCGGGGCTCACCAGCTTTTCGGGCCGCCGGTTCCAGGAGCTGCCCGAGCGGCTGAATTCCCAGGCGGCGCCAAGCCAGGCGGTGTCGTGCTCGGCGCCGATCAGCGCCAGGTTGCCGTCCCCGGAGAGCGCGACGCTGGAGCCGAGTTCACCTTCCGGCGTCCCTTCGGGTCCGGCGGTCAGCTTCGGCCCCTGCTGGACCCACTTCGGGCCCGACAGCGTGAAGGCCCAGGCCGCTCCTGCCCGGCTGTTGTCCTCGCGGCCCCCGACGAGAGCGGTGGCGCCGTCGCCTGACAGGGCCGTGCTGAAGCCGAAGTGACCTTCCCCGGACTCCTGGCCTCCGGTCAGCTTCGGACCCTCCTGCGTCCAGGTGGAGCCGGTGCGAGAGAACGCCCACGCCGCACCGGCGTAGCCGTTGTCCCCCGGTGCCCCCACCAGAGCGGTGTTGCCATCCCCGGACAGCGACACGCTGCCGCCCAGATGGGCGTTGCCCGCGACTTCCCCGCCGCCCCTAAGACGCGGTCCCTGCTGTGCCCAGCCGGATTCCGTGCGCGTGAACACCCACGCAGATCCGACGCCGTTGGCATTGGACGGCGCCCCCACCAGCGCCGTCGTGCCGTCGGCGGAGAGGGCCACGCTGTGGCCGAAGCGGCCTTCGAGCGTCTCTTCGGTCCCGCCGGTCAGCTTCGCCTGCACGGTCCATTTCGAGTCCGTCCCACGCGTGAACACCCAGGCGGCTCCCTGACGGGCGCATTCGGCGCCGCCGCGCGGGCACGGCGCAGCTTCGCGCGGGGCCCCGATCAGCGCCGTGTTCCCATCCCCGGACAGCGCCACGGTCCTGCCGAAGCTGCACACTTCGGTTTCTTCGTTGCACGGTTCGCTGCCTTTGGCGCCCGCTTCACCGCCGGTCAGCTTCGGGCCCTGCTGGGACCATACGCCTTCGGATTGGGTGAACACCCAGGCGGCGCCGGTCGCCCCATTGTCACCCGGGCCGCCGATCAGCGCTGTGCTGCCGTCCCGGGAGAGCGCGAGGCTGTATCCCAGCATCCCTGTGCCTTCCTCATCGCTCGCAGTCACCTTCGGGGCCTGCTGCACGAGAGGGTCGACCCGTACCGGGAAGCTGGCGCCACGTGTGTCGGCGTGGAGCAGGATCCGACTGCCGGAGAGGTCGAGCCGGCTCGGGAGGACGCGGCCGTGCGCGTCGGTGACGAACAGGTCGCCGTAGCGGAGCGATCGGCCCCCCGGCCCGTCTATCACGACGCCGTTCCTGTGGGTGGCTCCTGCCAGCCGGACCGCCCCGGAGACAGCGAGCGAGATCGTCAGCGCGGCGCGGGCCGGGCCGGATGGGCGCCGCAGGAAGGTGAAACCCTGCTCGAGCCCCAGGGGCCCGTTCACATACCACTCGCTGAGCGGGCCATGGCTGTAGAGCACACGGTTCGACTTCACGGTCGGCGCAACCCGGCCGACCGTCGACATCGACGTCCCGTAGCCGACGGCCTGGAGCCTCAGCATCGCGCTGAGCTCGCCCGATCGCAGCCTCACGCCCGAGGAGGAGAACCCGGCGGACAGGCGCTGGGAGACGTTGCGGGCGACCGCCGACCGTCCGGACGCCCGGCGTACTCGGTAGGAGGAGGCATCCCGTCCGAGCGCCATGGAGATCGGGCCCCGCGCCGCCAACGGCAGGCCCGCCGGCTCGTACGCGCGGCCTGTGGTCGCGGGTGAAATCGACCCGTGCCGGGGGGCCAGGCCGTGGAGCAACAGCGCAGCCAGCAGCAGGAACAGCACCGTGCCGGCGGCCAGGAGGCGCAGCGCGGCAGGCGCATCCGCAGCTCCCGTGCCAGCGGGCGCCTGCGCGTATCGCACCATGAGCCGCGTCGCCGGACGACTCGACGTTGTCAGCAGGGGCCCGGCCGGCCGCCGCATTCCATCCCCCAAGATCCCATCTCGTTTCTCCCGTCGCCCAATCGGCGCACCCTCCGCGCGCGCCAGACCACCACCAGGCTTTCTGGAAGGTGCACGGTAAGCGCGGGGGCGCTCAAAGTCAAACCCGAACAGGGCGCCAGACGCCTGGAACTGGCAGCTTGGCGCTTGCCATAAACTCAGGGCCGTCTCGGGCGGCATGCACAGAGGGGGATGCAGCGATGGATCGACGCAGGACGGCTGGAGCGTGGCGGTGACGTGGCCTGCTCTGTTCGGCGTCTTCCTGCTGTCACACCTGGCGGGCGACTTCCTGCTGCAGACGGACTGGCAGGCGAGTCACAAGGGCCATGTCGCCCGCGGGGGCGCCCCGCACCGTGCTCTCGGGGCTCATGGACTGACCTACACGCTCGCCTTCGTGCCCGCGCTGCTGTGGGTTGCCGCCGAGTCGGGTGCCGCCGCCGCGCTCGGGATCGCGCTCCTGGTGATGCTCCCGCACATGCTGATCGACGACGGCAGGCTTGTGGCGGCGTGGGTCCACCGCGTCAAGCGGGTTCACGGCACCCCGACGACGGTCGTGCGCCTGGGGGTCGACCAGACTCTGCACGTCCTGGCGCTCGCCGCCGTCGCGTTTCTGGTGACGGGGTGACCTCGAGGGGGACGGCAGAGCGAATGTGAGACGGATCAGCAGACAGCGACGTAAGGCCTTTGCCCTGGTGGCCGTCGCGCTGCTGGCCGGCGGACTCGGAGTGCTCGCATACGCGACGCACGCGCTGCGACGGAGCGAACTGCAGACGATCGATGCGCGCTTCTCGATCCGCGGCACGCAGCGCCCGCCCCGCGACGTGGTGCTGGTCGAGATAGACAACGCAACGCTCCAGGAACTGTCGCGCCTGCACATGCACTCCGAGTTCCCGTTCCCGCGCAGGTATCACGCCAAGGTGATCGACGAGCTGCGGAGCGCCGGAGCAAAGGCGATCGCGATGGACCTCGAGTTCTCACGCGAAACCGACGTCGCCGACGACAACGCGCTCATCGAAGCGATCGGGAGGGCCCATGGGAAGGTCGTGCTGGCGGCCACCGAAGTGGCTCCCGGCGGTCACACGAACGTGCTCGGGGGAGGCAAGCTGCTGGAAGAACTGGGGGCCCGCGCCGCCGAGGTGCGGCTGATCGTCGATCCGGACGGCTCGACCCGCCGCTTCGGCTACTCCTACAACGGCCTTCGGAGCTTCCCCGTCGTCAGCGCCGAAACTGCGACCGGGCACGCGATCGCGGCCTCGCGCTTCGGGAGCGGCACGCTTCCGATCGACTTCGTCGGGCCGCCCGAAACGATCACCGCGGTCTCCTACTACAAGGTCCTGCTCGGCCAGGTGCCGCCCGGCTTCTTCCGCGACAAGATCGTGATCGTGGGCGCCTCGGCCCCGATCCTCCAGGACGCGCACGTCAGCGCCACCAGCGGCAGCGGTCAGATGCCGGGCCCGGAGATAATGGCCAATGCGACCAGCACGCTGCTGCGCGGCGTGCCCCTGAAGGACGTCTCCGGCGTCGTCAACCTGGGGCTGGTCCTCCTGCTCGGCATCGCGGTCCCGCTCGGCAGCATGCGCCTGCGACGCCGGCGTTCGCTCCTCGATGCGCTCGCGCTGGCGATCGTCTTCACCGTGGCCACCCAGATCGCGTTCAACGACGGGGTGATCGTCTCGTTCGTCTACCCGCTGCTCGCCCTGGTGCTCGGCGTGCTAGGCACGCTGGCGGTGCTCTACGTGATGGAGGCGATGGAGCGGGAGCGGGTGCGCGACATGTTCTCCCGCTTCGTGCCCGCCGGCGTGGTCGACGAGGTGCTCGCCAGCGCGGATGAGAACCTTCGGCTCGGCGGCGTGGAACGCGACTGCACCGTCCTGTTCTCCGACCTGCGGGGCTTCACGACGTTCTCCGAGAACCAGCCGGCCGCCCGCGTGATCGAAGTCATCAACCACTACCTCAACGAGATGACCGAGGCGATCCTGGAGGCCGGCGGGACCCTCATCTCCTACATGGGCGACGGGATCATGGCCCTGTTCGGTGCGCCGCTCGCGCAGGAGGACCACGCCGATCGCGCGCTGGCGGCGGCACGCGAGATGGTCGGTCCGCGACTCGCCCAGTTCAACGCATGGCTCGCCGAGGAGGGCTTCGAGCACAGCTTCGAAATGGGGGTCGGGCTCAACAGCGGAGTGGTCATGGCCGGCAACGTCGGATCGTCACAGCGCGTGGAGTACACGGCGATCGGCGACACCACCAACACGGCCTCGCGCCTCGAGGGGATGACGAAGGACAGCGAGGCGATGCTGTTCGTCTCGGCGACCACGCGGGAACGGCTCACCAGATCCGGCCAGGAGCTGTCGCTGGTGGGCGAGGTGAGCATTCGAGGTCGCACGGGCACGCTCGCCGTGTGGACGATCTGGCCGGAGGGGGCTGTTGCCGCTGAGGGCGTCACGGCGGAGGATCGCGCAGAGGGTCGCTCGCCCGTCTGACGGGGGTGGAGTCCGAGCGCCGGTGGGCGTAAGCTAGGGCGGGTTCCGAGTACCGCGGCCGAGGAGGGCGAGTCGTGTATTCATCGATAGTCGTGGGCACCGACGGGTCAGAGACAGCGCGGCGGGCAGTCGAGGAGGCGATCAGGCTCGCGAGTGCGCTCGGGGGGATGCTGCACGTCGTCTCCGCCTATGAGCCCGTGCGTGGAACGCGGATCGCCGGCGCGCCGGAGGCGGCGGCGAAGGTGTGGGCCGTGGCGCCTGACGCAGAGGTTCAGCGAGTCGTCGAGGAGGCGATGGCGGACGCGCGCGTCCACGGCATCAAGGCCAGGTCGCACACGCTCACCGGTCACCCGGCCGATGCGCTGCTCGAGGTTGCCGCGCAGGAGAGCGCGGACCTCATCGTCGTCGGGAACCGAGGGATGCACGGGGTCAAGCGGGTGCTCGGCAGCGTGCCGAACAAGGTCTCGCACCACGCACGCTGCAGTGTTCTGATCGCATGCACCGAAGATGCGCGGGTCCTCGGCGACGAGCCCCTGGGGGCGCAGTCGCATGACTCCGCGACGGTGAGCTGAGCCGCTCTACAGCTCCCGCGCGGCACGACAGCCGCTCGTCCCGCAATGAGCGCCTCAGCGCTGCGCGGTGACTTCTTCGAGCACGCGACCGCCGTTGGCGGCGCTCACGCGCAGCCTCGCCGCCGGCGTGAGCGTGTCGAGCTCGCGCTCCACGAGCTTGCCGTTGATGAGCGCGATCGGTGTGTTCTCCGGGTCGATCGTGAGCGAGTTGGCCAGCCGCCAGAGCTCGTCCCAGCGATCGCTGCCGGCATCGACCTGGTGAGCGCCTGGGTCCGCGTGATCGAGGACCGCGATCAGGTGGCGCCCGAAGCGCCGGCGCTCCTCGAGCGGTGCCTGTCTGTCCAGTCGCTGCGCCATGGCTCGAACCGCCGCGCCCCAGCGCGGGTCATCGACGTCCTCGAGATGAAGCGGCCGGGGCCGGACGGGCCAGATGGCGCTCGGCGCCATGCCGAGAGCGCGCGCGATACGAACCCTCGTCCGCGGTCGAGGCCTGAGGACGCGACCCGACTCGACGCCTGCCCAGGTGGCGCGCGGAAGTCCCGCCGCTCCGCAGGCCTCGGCCCGGGTGAGACCGCGTGCGAGACGGAGGCGCTCGATGACTTTGGCCGGACGATCCATGCCGATCGCGAACATCATGGACGGCCCGGCGGACGGCACCGGGCGACACGGTGCCGGTGGGGCTACCGCAGGTCCTCGTCGAGGACCGCCTCGAGGTCGAGCGCGATCTCGATCGTGCTCCCCGTGACACGGTTGGCGTTCGAGCTCTCCGCGGCAGCCTCGACCACCTCGAAGTCCTGGCGCCTGATCACTCCATCCGCCCTCAGGCCGAGGCGCGTGGACGTCCCCTCCCCGTCGTCGCCGGCGGAGATCGGCGCCTCCCACCGGCCGAGGTAGGACAGCTCCATCGGCACGTGGCGGCTCGTCCCGCGAAGGCTCAGCACGACGTCGGCCCGGAAGCTGCTCTGCCCGGTGCGCTCGCAGACGCGCGCCGCGAAGTCGATCGTGGGATGGTGGCGCGGGTCCAGGAAGTCGGCGGCGCGCAGCTCGGTGTTGAGACGCGGCTCACCGGCGTGCAGGCTCGCCACGTCGATCTCACCCACGCAGCTGGCGCTGAGGGGTTCGTCGAGGTCCCAGTAGAGAGTTCCGCGAACATCGCTGAAGCAGCCCTTCACCCAGATCGCCCCCATCCGCCGGGCGCAGAAGCTCACGTTGCTGCGGTTCGGATCGAAGCCCCAGCTCGGCAGCCCAACTGTGTCCGGCGAACTTCTGGTGGGTGAGCTGAAGACAGCCATCGGTCACCTCCAAGAGCCCCGATCTCGAGGTTCACACCTGTTTACCCGTGGTTCACACGTTACAGGCGGGTCAGGACGCTCCGTGTGAGATTGCGCACAGGGGCCTTGCGGTCAGGGCGGTCACCGGGGTAGGCTGGGCAGAGCAGTAACGGATTCACTCTTGATCGCTTGTCGGGGGGCTTGAAGATGGGGATCGGTCTGGACGCGCGAGCGGGGTCGGGCAATGCCGTATGACGACGTTCTGCAACCGCCTGAGATCGTCGCCGCATTCGGGGCAGATGACTCCGCGTCCACCCAGGCCAGCGCCGCGGCGCTGCTGACACTCGGCTGGCAGCTGAGCGATCAGGCAGGCCGCGAGGACGTCCTGGCGCAGGACGAGGCGAGTTACCTGATCGACGGCCTCGGAGGGCCGCCCCCAGCTCGCACGCCGGTCCCGAGAGACATGGCGCGAGGCGTCCTCGACGACGTCGGTGCGGGGATCGGCGATGTCGAGCGGCCGAGCGGGGCGATCCGCCAACGGTTGATCGAGCGCTATCGGGAGCAGCCCAGCGCTGCCCTGGCGGCCGGCCTGTTCGAGGCGTGCCTGCGTCACGACGACGAGCTGGTCCGCGTGGCATCCGCCTCCTCGTACATGGAGATCGCCACGGAGGTGGCAGATCTTCTCGAGGTGCTCGCCGGCGGCACACGAAGCGATGAGCTGCTGGTACGCGATGTCGCCGCCACCGCTCTAGGTCGCGTCGCCCCGGAGCACCCCGCACTCGACAACCCGTGGCAGGCGGAAGCCGGGCAGGCGAGCCCGTCTCCGTTGCAGACGTCGCTGATCGTGCACGGCACGTTCGCCAAAGACGCCTCCTGGTGGCAGCCGGGCGGGGACTTTCACACCTTCATCCTCGACGACGTTTGGAGCGACCTCTATGCAAAGCCGGACTGCTTCGGTTGGTCGGGCGGCTACAGCCAGGCGGCGAGAGCCCTCGCCGCCGAACAGCTCGTCGCCTGGATCGAAACGCGGGAAGGCCGCGACGTCGGCATCCTCGCCCACAGCCACGGTGGCAACGTGGCGATGCTGGCGACGCATGCGGGCATCAGCGTGGGCACGCTGGTCCTGCTGAGCGTCCCGGTTCACTGGAGCACCTACTCACCGCAGTTCAGCCAGGTGGCGAGATGCGTCTCCTTCCGCGTCAAAATGGACCTCGTGATCCTCGCCGACTTCGGCGGCCAGCGCTTCGAAGACCCGCGAATCAGCGAGCACGTGCTGCCGATCTGGTTCAAGCACCCGGCGACACACGAACCCGCCACCTGGCAGACCTACGACCTGAGCCAGTACCTCTGAATCGAGCCCGGCGCTAACGTGGGGCCGTGGGTCCCCTGCGCTTCGGAGCACTGCTCGGCTACCGGGCCGCCCTCGGGCTCGCCGGATCCCGATCCGCCGCCTCGAAGCTGATTGCCGGGCTGGGCTCCGAGGAGGAAGACGTGCGGGTCACCTCCGGGATGCTCCTGACCCGCGCCGGGCGTCGCGCCGAGCCATATCTGGTGGAGGCGCTGAGACGGGGTGAGAACGTGCCGGCCATCCTGGAGGTGCTCGGCAGCATCGGCGACAGCGCCATGGAAGGCGAGGTCGAGCGGTTCATCGACGACCCGGATCCGCGAGTCGCCCGAGCCGCTGCCGACGCCAGCCAGCTGATCCGGCTGGAGCGCGGGGGCTAGCAGCGGGTACGCGCCGGCGGCGGACCTGTTGCCGGGCGTCCGGAGGTGATGCGAGGCGATCATCAGTGCGGCCGGATCGCGCAATTCGGCCAGAGACCCACCCACGGCTCACGCGTCCTGGTATGCCTCATTCGTGGGGGTGAACAGAGGATGCGCCGGCCCCGGCACGAAAGAGGTGGCCTCGGTTTGCCCACCGGGCCGCGGGGTACTCGGTTGGACCGGAGGAGAGATCACGTGCTGCGATTGAAATGCCTGGCCTGCGGTCTGACGGTGCCCTACAAGGGCTCCGAGGGCGATCTCTGCCCGCGTTGCCTCGTCCGCGACGAAGAGGCCGTCGCGCTGATCCAGGTGAGCGATCAGGTGTCCGCCGTGGCCACCGGCACGATGGGACGACTTCGCGTCTACACCAGGGTCAAGCAGGACCGGCACACGATCTTCCTGAGCGGCGAAGTCGACGTCTCCTCTGCGCAGATGCTCGAAGAAGCCATCACGGAGGCATGCGAAGCGGGCGCCAAGGAGATCCTGCTCGACATGGCCGGCGTCGAGTTCATGGACTCCACCGGTCTCAGAGCGATCCTCCACGGCAAAACGATGTGCGAGAAACAGCAGCGCGAGTACCGGCTGACACCCGGACAGCGGCCGGTCGAGCAGACGCTTGCGATGACAGGCGTGCGGGCGAAACTCCAGGCCCGCAGGATCGCCAGGCGCCCCATCGCGGATAGCCGTTAGCTGCTTGAAACCGCTCGCGGTGGGGTAAGGCATGCGGCGGTGGAGTCGTATGGGACGCAGCGGGAGGAGTGAGCCAGTGACGAGCGATGTCAGGGTGAAGCGGGCAGCGGAGCGGGTCACGCTCGCGTGCAGGGCTCTGTCGGCGGCGGCAAACGACCTGCGTGTCGCCCACAAGCAGACACAGGCGAGCGCCGTAGATGATGCGGCGCAGTCGCTCGAAGTCGAGACCGAGCGCGTCTGCCAGCTCGCCGAGGAGCTCGAGAGCTTCGCGATGGCTCTCAGCCTCTCGCCACAGCTGGTAGGCGCGAGCGCGCCTCAGCACTGACGCCGTGCTCTAGGGCATGTGCTCTAAGGAGCCAGGCGATCGATCGCCCAGCTCCCGCCCGTTCGGCGATAGCGCAGCCGGTCGTGCAGACGATCCTCGCGCTGTTGCCAGAACTCGAAGGAGTCCGGGGTGAGGCGGAAGCCTCCCCAGCCGTCGGGCAGCGGCGGATCATGGTCCCCGTATCGCTCCCTCAGATCTGCGACGCGGCGCTCGAGCTCGTGACGGCCCTCGATCGTCCGGCTCTGCGGCGAGGCCAGGGCGCTCAGCTGGCTGCTCCGCGGCCGGCTACGGACGTAGGCCGCCGTCGCGTCGGCGCTCGTGCGCTCCACGCCTCCCTCGATCCGCACCTGGCGCCCCAGCGGATCCCAGTGGAACAGCAGAGCGGCCCGCGGGTTCAGCTCGAGCTCGCGGCCCTTGCGGCTGGAGTAGTCGGTGAAGAACACGAACCCGCGCTCGTCGAAGGACTTGACGAGCACCATCCGGACCGACGGGGCGCCGTCCGCATCCGCCGTGGCGAGCGCGGCGGCCTGCGGTTCGCGAACGCCTGCTGCCCCGGCCTGTGCGAACCATGATCCGAACTGGCGCAGCGGATCATCGTCGAGGTCCTCCTCGAGCAGAGGTGTGGAGTGATCGGGCACCGGCCCATTCTGCCCGGCAGCACGGTTGGAGCCCTGAGCGAGGAATCGCCGCCTCCGCACATCACAGGCCGCGCCGTCAGGGACCTGAGCCGCGCCCGGCCACGAGCTTGGCACTCAGCTTGACCGCCCTGACGGCACCCGTGGCGCCCGCCTGGAGCGCGACGCCGACCGCCAGGATGAGGATCCCGGGTATCAGCAGCGCTTGCGAACCCAGCATCAGGAGGCCGACGCGCCCGAGCAGGTAGGGAGGGGTGCACACGGTCGCCCCGAGGGCTCCGCCGAGCACGGTCGCCGTCAGCTTGTCACGCGTCGAGTAGGTGGTCTTCATGCCGATCAGCCGGGACGGCACGGCGACGTAGCAGACCATCATCAGGCCCACCACGATGCCCAGCGACAGCGTGAACCAGGGACGGCCCCACCGCGTCACAACCGTCGTCGACAGTCCGAGCAGCAACCCTACGACGCTTCCCGACACGAGGATCGGCACGATGTGCGCCCGCGCCGCTCCGAACGCCGGCCGCACAGCGGGAGGACGTGGTGCCGCGATCGCAAACGCGAACACGGCGTTCAGGAAGAAGCCGCCGGCGGTGACGGCGACTATCGCCAGGTTGATGGGGATCAGGATCGGACCTTCGAGCACCTTGAACGACTTGCCGTGGAGCACATGCGCCTTGAGGTCGTACATCGCCAGCCAGATCCACAGCGCCGGCAGAACCTGAACCAGCACGAGCCGCCAGTTCGAGAGCAGCACCCGCAACCCGTCGAGCAGCATTGCCAGCGCCCCGACCACGAACGCGATCGGGGCGAGGACACGCCGTGAGCGACTGAGCTCGAGGATCCTCTCCACGACCTCCTCGTCGTCGTTCTGGATCGCGCGAATGAGTTGCACGATCCGTTCGCGACGTGCGGTTCGGCGTTCTTGTCGTGCGGCTCGGCGTTCGTGACGGCTCGCACGCGTGAGCTGCATCGCGTGGCTAGGGGATGATGTCGAGCGCCGTCTCCGAGCCTCCGGGCTGTGGCGTCGGCGTCACCACTCGAAGGCGTGGGACTCCGACCGCGCGCGCCGGGCACAGGATGATCTCGAGCGTCGAGCAGTTCTCGAGCTCGATCAGGTGCTCGCCGCTTCCGTCCTCGAGCGCGCCGTGCTCGACCCTGAAGAGAGATGTCCCGTCGGTCACGTAGGCACCCCCGAGCGGCGCCCAGCCGCTGTGCGCAGAGCTCTCCGCGGTCGGGGGCGAACTGCCAGCGGAGGGGAGCGAACGCGCTCGCCCGGGGGCAATGCGGCGGAGGAGTCCGAAGAGTCCCCTTCGGCGCAGGCCAGGGCCGACACCCTCGGAATCGGTGCGATCCGGACCCGGCGTCAACTCTGCTTCCCGGCGCTCGACGGTCACACGCTCAGGCTGCTCCACTCCATTCGGATCGCCATCATCCGTAAGGGGTGATGCCAGCGGCGCCGCGGTTGGTTTACTGGCTGACTCACGTCGATCGGACGGCTTTGCCATTACCGGTCGACGTCAATCTCGCGCTACCACGCACGGTCGAATGCGGTTGCACCAGGCAAGGGGTCACGAACGCGATACTCACGAGCCCCACACCGAAGGCTCTGGAGGTGAGCAGCGCTGCAACAGGGCGGTCGAAAAGGGCCGACCTGAGGCTCTACGTGCTTCTCCTGATCGCGATCGTCACCGCGTTCGCGATCCAGGGGATCGCGTCGCCCGGCAGATGGGAGCAGCTGATCCTCAGCCTGCTGCTCGCAGCGACGGCGCTGTTGGCCGTACGAGTCGCGAACGGCTCACCGGTTGTGTTCCGTGTGGTCACCGTGCTCGCCGTAGGGGTGATCATCCTGAGCCTGGTCGAGGCCGTGAGCGGGGTGGTCGAACCGCTCTCCACACGGATCGCCAATGGACTTCTGGTGGCGCTCGGCCCGCCTGCCATCTTCGTTGGCGTCATCCGCACCCTCAGAGCGAAGCAGGCGGTCACCGTGGAAGCCGTCATCGGGGTGCTGTGCGTCTACGTGTTGATCGGGATGTTCTTCGCGTCGGTCTACGGATCGATCGAGCGGCTGGGTGGGCAGTTCTTCGCCGTCGGCGGTCACGAGGCGATCGCGTCCTACCTCTACTTCAGCTTCACCACACTCTCGACCGTCGGCTACGGCGATCTCACGGCACGTACCAACCTCGGTCACACGCTCTCGGTATCAGAGGCTCTGCTCGGCCAGGTCTACCTCGTCACGGTCGTATCGCTGATCGTCGCGAACCTGGGCCGACGGCGGCAGACGCCGCCCCAGTTCGGGGCGATGGCCGCAGATGCTGCGATCAGCTCCGGGGACACGCCCGAGCGCGGGGCCGTTGAGCGTGGCTGAGTCGCTGTTTCAGCTCGCCACGCAGGTCGCGACAGCTCCCCTTCGGGTAGCCGTCAGTGCCGCCGAGATCGGAGGCCGGATGGAGCGCGACGCGCGCAGGGCGTTGACCTCGAACGCGGAACGGGCGCTCATCGCCGGCCTCGATGCCGTGGTGACGCGAATGCTGGAGGAGGACGTGATCGACCACGTGCTCGAGCGGGCCGAGACGGTCGGGGTCGCGCAACGCATAGCCGACCGCATCCTCGACGACGGCATCGCGGAGCAGATCGCAGACCGGGCGTTCTCGGGGCCCGAGCTCGAGCGCATCCTCGCGTCGGCGTTCCGCAGCGCACTTCCCGAAGAGCTGATCGCGCAGCTGCTGGCGAGCGAGGCCGTCTGGATGCTCGTCGACGAGATCGCGCGTAGCCCCTCGGTGACCGAGGCGATCGCGCACCAGGGGAACGGTTTCTTCGAGCAGGTTGCCGCAGGCGCACGGGACCGCTCCCGTCGCGCCGATGCCCGCGTCCAGCGGATCGCCAAGAGGCTGCGACCGCTGGGCCCGCGCTCCGGCGAGGACGGCAAGCCGCACCTCGGCGGTCCGGCATCGGGAGGCGGCCCGGCGTGAGCGTCGCTCGGCAGGGTGACACCCAGCACGCCCAGCTCGCCGCGATCCGCCGCCTGCGCGGCCCCGCGGTTCCGGTTGCCGACGCCGCCTCCACCGACGGCGGCTACGCCGGGCTGGTCACCCGAACCGTGGCGTTCTCGATCGATGCGCTGATCGTGAACGGCGCCGCTGCGCTCGTCGGGGTGACGGTCGGCCTCGGGCTGTCGATCATGCATCTCCCCAGCGAGGCCGACGCCGTGATCGCGGCAGTGCTGGGCGGGCTCTGGATCGTGTGGACCGTCGGCTACTTCGCCTTCTTCTGGTCCTCGACCGGACAGACCCCGGGCGATCGCGTGATGCGGATCGTCGTACGGGACGTGCACGAGAGAGGGCCGCTGAAGCCGCGCCGCGCCATCCTGCGCTTCGTCGCCGTCTGTCTCGGCGCGATCCCGCTTCTGGCGGGGCTGCTGATGATGCTCTGGGACGAGCGACGGCGCTGCTTTCACGATCGGACCGCCCGCACCGTCGTGGTGTACGGACCCGGCGAGCCGTAGGGGCGCTGGGCTCGCGGTCGTGCCCGGTTTCATTCCGAAGGGGTGATGCGCCGGCGCCCCAGCGTGGGAGGCTGGGCGGTGGTGGCCACGCACGACGTCCAACCAGCACAGGGGGCCCCCGCGTCCGGGGCGAATGGCGCGGCGGGCGACGTCGGCGGGAGCCCCCCGGCGCTCGCGCCGAGCCCCACCCGCGGACGGCGGATCCTCGTCCGTGTGATCGTGTGGGGCGCCACCCTGCTCGCGGTCGTGGCGATCTTCGCGGTCTGGGCCAACCGACAGCTGCTCAACCCGGACAACTGGAGCAGCACGAGCACACAGCTGCTTCAGAACGCAACGATCCGCGAAACCACATCTGACTACCTCGTTGAACAGCTCTATGCGAACGTCAACGTGGAAAACGAACTCAAGTCGCGGCTGCCGACCGCTCTGCAGTCGCTCGCAGGGCCCGCCGCCGGCGGGCTGCACCAGCTGGCCGTCGAAGCCGCCAAGCTGGCTCTCGCCAGTCCTCACGTCCAGGAAGTCTGGCGGCAGGCCAACCGTCTGGCCGCCCAGCAGCTCGTGACGATCGTCAACGGCGGCAAAGGTGCGGTTCTCATAAAGGAAGGAGCGGTCACCCTCAACCTGGCAACGGTCGTCGACGAACTCGCCAAGCGGCTGGGGTTGCCGAACGTGAGCTCGAAGCTCCCTGCGAGCGCCGCCCATCTGACGATCCTCAAGTCGAATCAGATCAAGCTCGTGCAGAACGGCGGCAAAGCGCTGAAAGGCCTCGCGCTGGTGCTCACGATCATCGTGCCGCTGCTGTATGCGCTCGGGATCTTCCTCGCCGCCGGCTACCGGCGTCGCACGCTGATGACGGTGGGGCTCGCGATCGTGCTGGCCGGGATCTTGGTCTATGTGGGACGCAATCTCCTCATCAACCAGGTGACCGACAGCCTCGTGAAGACCGAATCGGTGAAGCCGTCCGCCCACGCTGTCATGTCGATCGCGACCTCGCGGCTCTCCGAAATCGCGGCCGCGTTCATCATCGTCGGTGTGCCGTTGATGGCTGCGGCCTGGTTCGCAGGGCCGGCTCGGCTTGCGATCCGGGCGCGGCGGATGATCGCTCCGTTCCTGCGCGAACATCCCGATTGGACCTACGCGATCGTGATCGGGATCATGACCCTGGTCTTCATCTGGGAACCGATTCCGGCGACCGGGAAACTGGCCGGGATCCTCGTGTTCCTGGCGCTGGCGATCCTCGGCACCCACCTGTTGCTTCGCCAGACCGCGCAGGAGTTTCCGCCGGACGTCGCACCGGGCCCGCCGGCGCCGGCCTGACGTCACCTCGGGACTGCGCCTGCCTAGTGGCGCCCGTCGGTGTCCGCGAGCGGCTCGTTCTCGGCGAGGAACAGCAGCGTCGCCTTGACGCGGCGGCTGACGTCCTCGGGTCCCGCGAGGTCGAGCTTGGCGAAGATCGAGTTGACGTGCTTCTCGACCGCGCGCTTCGTCAGCACCAGGGAATCGGCGATCGCGGCGTTGCTCTTTCCCTGTGCTATCTCAGCGAGTATCTCGCGCTCGCGGGGCGTGAGCTCGGACAGCGCGGAATGCGCCTCCTGGGTGCGCGCCTGTATGAGCACGTCGACGACGGCGGGGTCGATCACCGAGCCTCCGCCGACCACGGCGCGGATCGCGCTCACGAGCTCCTCCTTGTCGCGGATCCGGTCCTTCAACAGATATGCGCGGCGCCCGGTACCGGACCCCATGAGCGAGATCGCGTACGCCGGCTCGAGATACTGGCTGAGGACCACCACACCCACTTCGGGGTCGGTTTCGCGAAGACGTTCGGCGACTCGTATCCCCTCGGCGTCTCCGGACGGCGGCATGCGGATGTCGGTGACGATCGCGGACGGATGCTCGGAGGCTACGGCGGCGGTGAGCTCGTTGCCGTCGGTGGCCACGGCGACGATCTCGATGTCCGGTATCGAGGCGAGCGCCGCGGTGAGGCCCTCGCGCATGACGTAGGAGTCATCGGCGATGACGATCCGGATCGCTCCGTCCATCGATGCCAGACCTGCGTCCGCCGAGCTCACCCCCTCGGATTGCTCCAAGTCCTCGCCGGCGTCGTCGCCGACGCGCAGTTCAGAGGGTACGCCTCTGACTCCGACCGCGCCGATCGAGCGTCGTAGTCGCGGGAGTCTCACCGGTCGCGTAGATGCGATCGCGAGTCGCCGACCCGCTCGCTTCCGGGTCGGCGCAACAGGGACGCGACAACGAGCTCTCGCTGCGACCAGCTCCCATACGTCGGCGCGGGCGGCCGGGAGCGCAGCGGAGCTGCTCTCATCTCCTGCGAGTGGCCGGCCGCGTCCTCTGCGATCGATCGTTGCCTGAATACGTCGCCCACAGGAATATGGTCGCAAGGGATGACGCACTCGCTAATACCCCCGTCGCGTTATCTTCATCTCGACACGAGCCCCTCGCCGATCGCCTTCGCCACGAGTTGAGCGCGTGATCGGGCGCCGACCTTCCCCATCGCGTTACGCGCATGCGCGCGCACCGTATCGTGGGCGATCTGCAGCTCATCGGCGATCTCCGGTCCACTCGCGCCGAGCGCGACCAGCCTGACGACTTCGAGCTCCCGGGCCGTGAGCGCGCTTCCGTCGAGCCGCTCGGCGACGTTACGACGAAAGCTCGCCCCCCAACGCGAGGTGCTGAGGGTGACGAACAACACGAGGCGCTGGCCGGTGATCACCTCCGTCGTCGCCGCCCACTGCACCGCGATGTGACCGTCGTCGGCCGCCCGCAGCTCGGCGCTGCCGGTGAACTTCGCGCGCCGCACCGCGCTCTCCCATTCGGCAGCAGTGGCCAGGGGGCCACCGACGATGAACTCATAGACATGGTGGCCGATGAGGCTCTCGCTCCGGTGTCCGAGCAGCGAAAGGAACGCTCCGTTGATGTCGATGACGCGTCGATGGCCGTCGAGGAGTGCCATCGGGTTGCGCGACTGGACGAACGCCGAGGAGAAGAGCGTCCCCCATTCACCGGACCGGGCGACGTCAGCCATGTGTGGTGGGCTCGGTTCGCCTGAAGCGCCTCGAGTGCTCGGCGGCGCGCCGCGCGACCGGGATCCGGCCGAGGATGACGGTCCCGGCTCCCGGCGTCGAGCGGATCTCGAGGGTCCCGCCCACAGTGTCCACGCGATCACGCATGTTCTGCATCCCGCCGTTGCGGCGCACGCCGTCCGTCGCGAAGCCCATGCCGGAGTCGCGGATCTCGAACCGGAGCCACCCACCCCATTCGGCGAGCTCGAGTATGGCAGTCGCGTTCGGCCCGGCATGCTTGCTCACGTTCTGGAGCGCCTCCATGCAGGAGAAGTAGACAGCCGTCTCGACCTCCTCGGGGTGGCGCCGAATGCCGCTGCTGCCAACCGAGACCGGTATGGCCATGCGGCGCGCGGCGGAGCGCAGTGCCTCGACGAGGCCGTACTGCCCGAGCACCGGTGGATAGACCCCCGATGACAGCGAGCGAAGGTGCTCGAGCGTCTCGTCCAGCTCCACGCCGATGTCGGTCAACATGCCTTCACCCCTGGCTCGATCCGTCTTGAGCGCTTCGAGCGCAAGCTCGAGCTTCACACGCATCGTGAGGAGATGCTGCTGCGCGCCATCGTGCAGGTCACGCTGGATGCGGCGTCGCTCTGCGTGGCCGGCGTCGGCGAGCCGGCGGCGTGAGGAGCTCAGATCGCCGAGCGACGCGGTCAGATCGGCCGCCAGCCGCTCCTTCTCGAGCCACAGGATGGCGGTCTCGCCGGCCGCCTGGACGAACTGCGCCTGATCTGCGAGCTTCGCGTCGAAGCTCACCAATGCGACCGGTCGGCCCTCCCGCTCGAGCAATGTCGATGCGCGGTCTTCCGCAACGCCGTCAACGGGCATCCCGAGCGAGTCGACGTACGCGCTCGGGTCCGGTCTCGGGTAGGCGATCTTGAGAGACGGGTCTCGCAGCGCCTCGGCCATCGCCGTCTCGAGGTCGGCTTGCGGAGTCCGCGAGAGCTGTGTCAGGAATCCGGCCAGCGCGTGTGCCATGAACAGGCGCTCGCGATACATGCCCACGAAGATCGCCACTGGTATGCCGATGATCAGTGCCACGTAGGCCACGCCGAAGACGTTCGCCGCGGGATCCGTGCCTGATCCGATCACGAAGCCTGTGACTAGTGCCATGTCCGCGAAGGCGACGATCACCATCGGCGCGAGCTCTGTACGAACGGCGAGGCTCGCAGCACGGTAGCGCCGCACGAGCAACACCGGGGTCGCCCACCCGAGCACCAGCAGGTTCGCGTAGATGACCCACTTGAGAAACGGAGCCGCTCCGAGGTCGAACCCGAGATTGAACGGCTCTCGGGGGCAGTGGGCGGCGCAATGCACCAGCGGCGTCACTGGCAGCTCCGAGCTCACGAGCACGCCGAGCAGGACCGCGATCTCGATCATCGCGCTCGTCACCGCAATCAGGCGCCATTGGCTCGGGGAGAGCCGCCCCGTCGGGTACGCCAGCAGCAGGTAGTAGAAAACACCCGGCGCGAGGCCAGAGAGGCTCACTCCGATGCCGAACAGGGCACCGCGAGCAGAGCCGTTCATGAGCCAGAGGCATGAGAAGAGGCCGGCCGCGGCGAGCAGGGACCCCATCCGTCGCTGGATGCCCTTTGTCTGAGCGTAGAATCCAGCCAGCGTCAGCGCGAGGATGATCGTCACGCGCACCGCGACTGCCAGATGCGGCGGCCAAGCCGTGGGGTTCCTCGAGGTCTCGTAGCCGACCCACACGGCGCCGGCGCATGCGACCGCCGCTATCGCGGCCGGCTTCCACCTCCGGAGACCGCTCACCGAGATCGAATGCCGCGACGGCGCGAGCGCCGCGCCGTCGACCACTGCTTCCGCGCCCACCGAGGCCGCACTCAACTCAGCCGACGGGATGCCGGGCTTCCTCAACGCTGCGGCTAGACGCCCCACCACGGCCCCCGGCTCCCCTCGGACTCGTCTTTTCGCACGACCATCTGGAAGCACGCCCCGACACCCTCTGGATTCCGCAACCGCTGCGTGCTCGCGCAAGTGCAGGCTCGCAGCCGCCCTTGTCTGCTGCGGCCGAGTCTATCACCGCCCATTTTGCGGAAAACCGGCATCCAGCGCCGCCGTCATCCGCTTCGGACGATGACCGCGCGGGCGGTGGTTCGTACCTTCGCGGCAGGCGTCGGCGCACGGCCGCCGCCCTCCAAGCGAACGAAGGAGGAACGCATGGCAACGCTGATTGCCATCGGCTACGACGATGAAGGCGTGGCCGACGACGCGGCCGAGGAAGTCAAACGTCTCAGCCAAGACCTCATCATCCAGCCCGATGCCGTGGCCGTCATCAGGCGCGACGCCGACGGCGACTACCACGTCAACACAAATCACCACGCCGTCGGGCTCGGGGCGAGCTGGGGCATGTTCTGGGGGCTCCTGTTCGGCATCCTGTTCTTCGTGCCGGTCTTCGGGATGGCCGTCGGCGCTGGAATGGGCGCCCTGTTCGGCAAGATCGAGAAGGGCGGCATCAACAAGGAGTTCCAGCAGCAGGTGCGAGACATGGTCAAGCCGGGCACCTCGGCGCTGTTCCTGATCGTCGAGAAGGTGACGCCCGACAAGGCCGTCGAGGCGCTCAGCAAGTTCGGTGGGACCGTCCTGAAGTCCTCGCTGAGCCGCGAGCAGGAAGAGCAGCTGCAGGAGGCCCTACACGGGGGTATGGCGACCGCGGCAGCCTGATCGCCGCCAGGTGGCTCTGCGCCAATGGTGGTCGCCCACGGCACGAATGCGGATCGCGAACACGCACCCGACGCCCGGGGTCGGCGTCGGGTGCGTTCGCGCTCAGACAATCGACACTTCGATAAGGCCGAGGGCGCACGCCCGGGCAACCGCCTCCGAGCGCGAGCTCGCGCCGAGCTTTCCGTAGATGGCGTGTGCCTGGCTCTTGACGGTGTTCGTCGACACGTGGAGGCGCTCGCCGATCTCGCGGAAGGAGAGATGAGTCGGCAAGAACCGGAGGATCCGCAGCTCAGCGATCGTCAGCGCGTCCGGGCCTCCCAGCGCGGCGGCGCTGAGCTCGTCGATCGCCGCCCACGCGTCGTCAAGCCAGGTGCGGAACACCGGTACGTCTGGCATCCGGCGGGCGTGCCGTGACGCCTGCGCCAACAACCCGCGCGCAACGGTCACGTCCGCGAGTCGGATCGACGCCCGTGCCAGCAGCACCCTGGCCTCGACCTCGTACCAGGGCACGAAACCATCGAACGTCTCGAGCAACTGGATCGCCATAGACAGGTGGCGCTTCGCGTCGTCCGCGTGGCCCTCGTGCCCGACGACCCATGCGCTGACAGCGAGGACCAGGCTGGCGAGCGGGACACGATCCAGTCCGTGCGCAGTCAGCCGATCGGTGGCGAGCGAAACGCGCTCGAGCGCCTGCTCCCACTCTCCCGCTTCGGCGTCGATCAGTGCCAGTTGAGCGAGGCAGAGCGACTCGACCAACGGCGCGACATGCACAGTGCAGTGGACGCCCTCGTCGAGCCGGCCGCGCGCACCATTCGCGTCTCCCGTCAGGTGGAGCGCCACGCCGCTCAGCAGGGAGCAGGGCCCGCGCCACGGACTCGCCTCGCCGAGGAGGGCATAAGCCCGTTCGGCATCGCTCCCCATCTGCGCTGCTCCTCGTCTTACCAGTGACGCGTCGATGAGCGCAAGGGCCGCCTCGAGCGAGGGGTCGTGGCGCGTCGTCTGAGAGCCGAGTGACTCCGAGGCCAGGCGCGCGAGATGCTCGGCTCCGGTCAGGTCTCCGGACCACAGCCGCGCGTGCGACAGGGCGAGCGTGAGCTCCGGGCATCGAGCCATCTCTTCCTCGGAGATCCCTGCCACCAGGCGGTGCAGACGCCGATCGGAGCCTCGCATCAGATAGTCAGCCGCGTTGGCCCATAGCAGCCTGCCGGCGCGATCGACGTCTCCGCCGGCGACGGCGTGTTGAATCGCGCGGTCGGTCTCGTGGCAGCGCTGGAACCACTCGCTCGCGCGTCCGTTCAGCTCGGCCGCCGCGCGGGGGTCCTGGACCTGAAGTTCCGTGCGTAGCACGTCGCGGAGCAGGCCGTGGCAGCGGTACCACGTGCGGCCGGTGTCGAGCGGCAGGACCATGAGGTTGCCCGAGGCGAGCTTCTGCAACAGGCGAGCGGAGTCCGAGCGGCCCAGGACCGCGTCGCAGAGCGATCCCGAGAGGTGATCAAGCATCGACGTACGCGACAGGAAGAGACGCAGCTCCGATGGGAGCGGGCCGAGGACCTCGTCCGTCACGTACTGCGAGATCTGCTTGGCGTCGCCGGCCGTTCGCTCGGCGTCCGAGTCCTCGTCTGCGTCGTCCAGCGACAGTGACGCCAGATACAGGCCGGCCGGCCATCCCTCGGTGCGTGAGACGAGACGCTCGATGCGCTCGCGGTCGAGGCTGTGCCCCACGGAGAGCAGCAACTGGTGCGCCTCATACGCGTTCATGGCGAGGTCGTTCGCGCCGAGTTCAAGCAGCGCCCCGGCACCGCGGAGACGCGCGAGCCGAAGCTCCGGCTCCGTTCGCGATCCGAGCGCAAGCTTCGCGCCCGGCGGCATGGCCTCGGCGAGCGAGCCGACGACCCGTAGAGCATCCCCCGAATGCAACACGTGGAGGTCGTCGAGCACGAGCACCATCGGATGGCGCTCGAAAGCCATCGAGGCCACGACCGTTGCAGCCGTCTCGATCATCTTGGAGATCTCGTCGTCGGGCGCCCCTCCATCCAGGGCATCGAGCGTCTCAGCCACGCTCGCGGGCAGCGGCTCCAGAGCGTCGAGCGCGTGCAGGAGCGAGCTCAGCAACCGCCCGGGGTGGTTGTCGCTCTCGGACAGAGTGATCCACGCGAATTGCCGCTCGTCACGGGCGGCCCACTCGAGGAGCAGGCTCGTCTTGCCGTAGCCCGCCGGCGCCGCGATCAGGACCGTGGTGGCATCGTGCTCGCGTAGAAGCCGCCGCACGAGCCTCGGCCTGCAGACAAAGCCGCGCTTGGATGCCGTCAGCCGCCTGGCGCGGGCGGCCGCGAGCGTCCCTTGGGCCCCCTGCGCGGACTCGCCGCGGCGCACGAAGCCAGGCAAGGGCGCCCTGGGAGGCTCACCGATGCCGGGAGCATGCAGCCGCTCTGCTTCAGGCACGGAACCCAGCAATGCCATCGCCGATCACCCCTCATCCTTTTGGATGTAATTCTCGGTTTCCCGATTCGGAGGATCGTGCCTGCCTGGCAGTCCGGCAAGGTGGCATGCCGGTGAGTCGCACGCATGCGTGCACCACTCTCGCCGTCGGCGAATGTTGCAGCTCAGCTACGCGGTGAGGGGTATGCGCACCCGCAGCGCGCGGGGAAGGCTGCGGAAGCGTAGCGGCGGCTCCAGCATGACCGTGAGCCCGTCGATGTCGGCCATGAGCGGCCCATCCCCGTCGATCTCGAAGGAGGACGTGCAGAGCTCTTGCCAATGGCCGCCCGCCGCAACCCCGGCGCGTGCGCCCATGTCGAGCACGCCGATGCCCAGGACCCCACCGTCCAGCCGCGCGCGCCCAGCCGCCTCGAGCGCCTTGAAGCGGCAGCGGTTGTTCGAGATGAACAGCGCGCTGTCGGTCCGGCGACCAGCCGGGCCGAACCACGCCAGGACAGAGGAGCCGCGGCGCGGCGTCAGGGAATATGAGACGAGGCTTGCCGGGATGCGCGGATCGTCCCGAGCAGCCGAATTCGGCGCAGGGGCGCAATCGAGGCCGAGCGCGACGTAGTTGACGAAGGTGCGGCCATTGACCTCGCCAAGGTCCACCTCGTACTCGCAGAAGTGCAGGAACGCGTCGAGCGCGCCGAACGGATCCTGCTGGTCGATGCCCAGATCGCGCGCGAAGAGGTTGTGACTCCCGCACGGAACGCAGGTGTACGGCAGCTCGCGACCGGAGGCGACGACGGCGCCGGCCGACTGGGCCTCGTCCCCCCCGGAGAGCCCGAGCGCATCAGGCGCGTATCCCGCCGTCACCAGATCAGCCTCCGCGAAATGTCCGAAGCTCTTCACTGGGACGACCCTCACCCCGCGGCGATCCGCCTCCGCGGTGAGTCGTGTGCGGACACGCTTGCTCGTGTCGCAGCGCCGGTCGCGAAGCACCAGCCCTCGCCTCGACGCACCGCTCCGCCGAGCTCTGTTCGGTCGAGTCGAGGGCTCTCTGTACATGTCAACGCCGCGTGATCACGTAGGGGCCAATACAAGCGGGCTGGACGGCAGTGGGCATCCCACGATTGGGATGAAGCACCGAAGCCTAGGCTCGGCTCTGCCGCGCGACGGGCACGACAGCCGGGTTCGCCCGCTCATCCTCAGGAGCGTACGCGTCGTGTCCCAGCTCGAAGAGCCAGCGCCGAAGGTGCTCATGGACGCTCTCGGCTCCCACCACTTCCTGCTCGGGCAGCTCGAGCTCCGCTGGGTGCAGCAGGAACGGATAGGACTGGCTGCCGCCCTGACCGCCGTGAGAGCCGACCAGCTCCTCGAACGCCGCCACCTCATCCGAGTCAGCCCAGTAGGTGCTGTTCAGGACGATGTCGGGACAGTGGGGGAAGCTGTCGGTGCGTCGCACGTGTCGCGCAGCTCGTGCTCCGAACGGCGCCAGTGGATCCTCACCCTCGACGCGCCCCTCTTCGAGGTAGCAGATGCCGCCGTCGCCGATCACCACGCCGCCGTGCTCCTCGGAGCGCACGAGCAGGAAGCCGATTCCGGCGTGGTCACGCAGCGCGGGGATCAGCAGCGGGTGGTGTTGCTCGATCCACTCGAGCGACACGCGAGCCGGTTGCCGGGGGAACGAGATCAGGCCGAGGCATCCTGAGGCCATCACCACCACCTCGGGCGGGAGGTCCGCGGACCGCTGCGGCTCTCCGCGCTCATCCAGCTCCACTTCACCGTCCTTGCTCCGTCGTTTGACCAGTTGCCGGACGGTTCGCGCTCCCGCCGAGCTTCCGCCCGCCGCCTCCGTCAGCGATGCTCCGAGGTATGCGAGCGCCTCGCTCGAGGGTTCGTCGGGACCGCCGGCGTCGCCATCCACGGCCTCCTGCACGAGCTGCTCGAGCGTCACGCCGTAGCGATCGAGGAAGGTCGCGCCCTGCGACTGGCCGTGATCGGACAGGACCGCGAGCCGGTACGGCCGTGGCGCGAGGAGTGACGCCTCCGCGATCCGGCCGATCTGCCGGTCGACCTGCCGAAGCGTCGCCAACGTGTCCGCCCGCTCGATGCCCGAGTGGTGGGCCACCTCGTCGTATGCGAGAAACGTCGTGTACACGACCGGGCGGCCGGCGTACATGTCGCCGATCACCGAGCAAACCTGCAAGTCGCGCTGGATGACCGTCGCCCAGGCGCGGATGAGCGCATACCCGAAGCCGCGGTGGACGCGCGGCCGCACGTCTCGGCGGCGCTGGATCGAGGCGCTCCAGAGCTCTGAGACGACCTCCCGCAGGACGAGCACGAGCGTGCGTGTGACGTTGTAGGGGTTTGCGAAGTACGCGAAGTAGTCCTGGCCGATCCGGCCGTGGCGATCTCGCCGGAGCACCGTGCTCATCGTCAGCAGACTGTGAGGCGCGTCGCCCGAGACGATGTTCGCCCGGCTCGCGCCATCGGCGAACAGCAGTCCGCGCCCGTCCGAGTGGCGGCGCTCCAGCTCCGCGGCATCTCGCGGATGGTTCGTGACGATGGCTGCTCCGCGATCCTTCTCCCACCAGCGGAACGCCGGCATGTCGTCGTTGTTGCCGTGCAGCAGGCCTGCCTGGCAGGCGCCCGTCTGCGAGGACCAGTCGGTTTCCCAGCGAGCCAGCAGATGCGAGCCGCCGCGCAGCCAGGCTGCCATGACGGGCGCGTTTCCATCCCGGATGGCGCGGACGAGCACGTCGTGCGCGAGCCCATCGATCTCGAGCAGCACCAGTCCAGGCGCATCAAGCCCCGCCGCCGGCGCCGCGCGGCGTGCGTAGCGGCCGACGACGTGCCGATACCAGAAGCCCTCTTCGTCGATCGCGAGCAGGCTCGTCGCGGCAGTGTTCACGACCGTCAGCGCCAGCGTCACGATCAGCCCAGCGGAGAAGGACGACACCGTCAGACCGGGAGAGACCGCAGCGACGAGCAGCACCACCGCGGCGTTGACGATGAGGACGCCGAACCCCAGCGTGAGGACCGTGAGCGGCAGCGCGAGCCGCAGGATCAGCGGCCACGCCAGGGCGTTGATCAGGCCGATCGCCGCCGCGACCGCGAGCGCCGAGCCGAAGCTCACCACGTGCACGCCGTCGAGGAGCGCGCTGAGAACCAGCAGTGTCGCGGCGGAGAGAACCAGCACGACGAGGATCCGCGTCAGCGAGACGCCCAGGCGGGAGTGCTTCGGTGCCGTCGGAGGACGAGTGTCGCTCATGCCCTTGGTGACGCGCCCGCGACGGTAGGAGTCGCTCGGTAGATCTGCGTGCGCTCTCCCGGAGCGAGCACACGGACCTCGACCGTCGGGGCTTCGGCAGCCATCGCCGTCGCGAACTCGCGGGCCGGCAGACCAGGTTCCGGCGGCGCAGGAAACGGCCAAGGCCGTGCGAGCGTTCCCCAGTGGATTGGGACCACGACGCGCGGAGCGATGACGCGGGCCGCGGCGGCGGCTCTGGCGTGGTCCAGATGTCCCGAACCGGTCCTGGGCCCCCAGCCGGAGATCGGGAGCAGTGCCAGGTCGATCCGTTCCCGTAACTCGGACATCTCCGGATACAGGTCGGTGTCGCCCGCGAAGTAACAGCTCTGCGAGCCGGCCGCCACGAAGCCGATGGCCTCCGAGGCGGGACCGATCGGCCATCGCCCGCCGCGATGCGCAGCCGGCGTCGCCGTCACCCTGACCGTGCCGATGGCGGCGTGCTCCCCGGGGCCGAGCTCCTCCACGTCGTCGAACCCCCTGCGTGCCAGCCAGTGGGCCGCGCCGCGCGGCGCGAGTATCCGCGTAGAGGCGTGCAGGCGGCGCAGGGACGGGATGTCCGCATGGTCCGCGTGAAGGTGGGAGATCAGGACGGCGTCGACCCGGTCGGCGAGCCCGAGCGGCACGCTCCGCCCGATACGGACGAGCGGGCCGACGCGATCACCGAGGACGGGATCCGTCAGCAGCTTCACCCCGTCGAGCTCGATCAGCGCCGTCGCGTGGCCGATCCAGGTGACGGATAGCTGCGATTCGAGGTGCTCCGCGATCGCCACGATCGGCGCTTCCCCTTCCGGTCCGCGTTCGCTAGGCACGCGTCGGGGGCATCAACGCTCCGACCAGCCAGAAAATCGGAATGAAGATGCCCACGACGAACATGATCCAATGTCCCTTCCTTATCGCGGTGATCCCCAGCACCAGCAGCAGGACGAGATAGAGGATGCCGAGTCCCACGCCGGCGCCGGCAGAGAAAGCAAGCACCATCACGCGTTTCCCAGCAGCTTGCCCTTCTGCTGCTCGAACTCTTCCTCTGTCAGCACTCCCTGTTGGCGCAGTTCACCCAACTGCTTGAGCTGTTCGACCACGGTCGGCGACATTCCAGCTGCCGGCGCCGCAGGCGGAGGTGGTGCGTAGCCGGCCGGAGCCTGTTCTTCGCGCGTCATGTTTCTTTCCGCGCTCACGCGGCCTGCGTGGTGCGCGACGGCGCCGACCGCCGCCGCGCGGAGTAGGGGTCGACGTCTCATGAGTGGCATCTTCTCGACCCCCCTACTCGGCCCCGTCGGGCAGCGACAGACCGAGCGCGAGCATGATCTCGGGTGCCGCTGCAATGACGCGCGGCCCGCCGACCTGGGGCGCGACGGCGAAGAGCACACCGAGCATTTGCTCAGGAGTGACGCCTTCCTCGAGCGCGTTGGCCGTCTGCCAGGCGTAGGACGCCGGCGGCGCATCCAGGGCGATCAGCGCAGCGATCTTCACCAGGGCGAAGGTGGCCGGGTCGAGCCCGGTGCCCTCGAGCTGCGCCTCTCGGAGCTCAACAGCGGTTTCGATGATGTTGGTCTCGCCCCTGGATATCCCGGCGAGCTTCTCGTGTACATCCGGTGCAATGGTGGTGGCCATCGGCGTCCTTTCGTGTCGTGTTCGAGCCGATGACACCACGCTAGGCACCGCTCGCGCCCGACGCATCATCCGATCAGAGTGACGGTGGGCCGTCCGGCGACCGAACCCTGATCCGCGGCCGGTCAGATTTGCGCCAGGATCGTCCTGATGGGGTGATGCGCGCGCGTGCGTTCCCGCCTAGCGTCGGCCGCACTCATCAGAGGACAGCCGCTCCCGCCACGGAGCAACGAACGCGAAAGGCGTGTCACATGGGCAATAAACCGATGTTCTTCTTTGCCGCCGCCTACGAGGACGTCGCCGACGCCGAGGAAGACTATGCGGCGGTGAAGGCGCTGCACGCGGCCGACATCATCGGCTCCTACGATGCGGCGATCGTCCGCAAGGGCCAGGACGGGACGGTGCGGGTCACCAAGACCGAGAAGCCGACGCAGCACGGCGGCTGGCTCGGCCTCGCCGCGGGAGCGGCGCTCGCCGTCGCGGCTCCGGTCGCCATGCCTGCCGCGGTCGCGGCCGGCGGTGCCGGACTCGGTGCATGGATTGGACACATGGCACGTGGAATGAGCCGCCGCGACGCGCGCGCGCTCGGCGAGACGCTCGCTGACGGCAGCGCAGCCCTGATCGTCGTCGGCATAAACAAGGACGCCGACCGCGTTCAGAAAGCCATCACGAAGGCAGAGCGCTACATGACGAAGCGCGTGGATGGCGACTACGAGGAGGCGGAGAACGACGCCAGGGCCACGTTGGTGACGGCCTGATGCTCGGCGGTTCATCCGCGATGGCTGATGCCCCCGGCGCAGGCGGGCGGAGCCTATGCCTCCCGAGCAGGCCCATGAGCGCCCGGCGGAGGATCACGACAAAGGAGCGATCGCGGCCATGAGCCCAAGCAAGACGAGCACGAAAGCGGGGACCCGTTCCAAGCTCGACGGTAGAGGCGCCGCGAGGACCTCGTCGGCGACGCGCCCGCCAACCGGCGACGGGTCGGCGGCGGGGGTCGTTCGGTCGCCGATGGACACCCTCGTGGCGGATCTGCCGTTTCCGCCGATCGGCGATTACGCGTTCCTGTCGAACTGCCACACCGGCGCGCTGGTCGCCCCCGATGGCTCGATCGACTGGCTGTGCGTCCCGCGATTCGACGCCGCCAGCGTGTTCGGGAGCCTGCTCGATCGTCAGGCCGGCAGCTTCCGGTTCGCGCCGTTCGGGATCAACGTGCCGGCCGGCCGGATATACGAACCGGGCACCAACATTCTCGTCACAGCCTGGAACACGCCGACTGGATGGCTGCTCACCCGCGACGCGCTGACGATGGGCCCCCGGCGCGGCGAGGATCGCGTGACACCGCACACGCGTCCGCCGACCGATGAAGATGCCGAGCACACGTTGGTTCGCACGGCCGTCTGCCTCGAGGGCGACGTTGAGATCGAGCTCACGTGCGAGCCCGTGTTCGACTACGGTCGCCTTCCCGCGCAGTGGTCGCTTCACGACGATGGTCATCGTGCTGATGCGAGTGGTGGTGAGACGACGATCGGCCTGCAGACCGACATGAGCCTCGGCATCGAGGGAGAGACGGCCAGGGCCCGACACGTGCTCAAAGCCGGCGAGGAGGTGTACGCGGCGCTTTCCTGGGCCGAGGGGCTCGAGGCGCCGAGCGATGTGGATGACGCGAACGGGCACCTGGCCGCCACGACGCACTACTGGCGCAACTGGCTCAAGGGCGCACGTCTGCCCGACCATCGCTGGCGCCCGTGGATAGAGCGCTCGGCGCTGGCGGTCAAGGGGCTCACGTACATGCCCACGGGTGCGACCGTCGCAGCGCTCACCACCTCGCTGCCGGAGACACCCGGCGGCGGGCGTAACTGGGACTACCGCTACACGTGGGTGCGCGACTCCACGTTCACGCTGCAGGCGCTCCACTACCTGAACCTCGATTGGGAGGCGAACGAGTTCATGCAGTTCCTCGGTGACCTCGAGGTGAACGACGACGGTGCGCTGCAGATCATGTACGGAATCGACGGCCGGCGGGACCTGACGGAGTCGACGCGCGATGAGCTGTCCGGCTACGCGGGCGCCCATCCCGTCCGCGTCGGCAACGGCGCATTCGACCAGCGACAGAACGACGTCTTCGGCGCCGCGCTCGACTCGGTGCTGCTGCACAGCCGGCGCAGCCAGCGGTTGGATCGCCGTCTGTGGCCACTGGTCGAGGCCCAGGCGGACTGCGCCATCAAGGTCTGGCGCGAGCCGGACCAGGGCATCTGGGAGGCACGGGGGGCGCCGCGCCACTACGTCTCCTCGAAGATCATGAGCTGGGTGGCGATGGATCGCGCCGCCAAACTGGCGGCGATCAGGGGCGACGCCGACCTGCAGGCGACCTGGGAGGTGGTCGCGGCGGAGATCAGGGACGACATCTTCGCGCACGGGTTCACCAAGGAGGGTGTCCTGCGCCAGCACTACGAGACCGATGCGCTCGACGCCTCGAACCTGCTGGCCGCCATGTTCGGCTTCCTCGCGCCCACCGACGAGCGACTGCGCGCCAGCGTGCTGGCGATCTCCGAGGAGCTGACCGAGGACGGATTCGTCCTGCGCTACCGCACCGACGAGACCGACGATGGCCTGTCCGGCAAGGAGGGCAGCTTCCTGATCTGCTCCTTCTGGCTCGTCTCCGCCCTCGCGATCATCGGCGAGTACGGGCGGGCGAGAGACCTGATGGAAAAGCTGCTCAGCGTCGCCTCACCGCTGGTCCTCTACGCCGAGGAGTACGAGACGAGCAACGGCCGGCATCTGGGCAACTTCCCTCAGGCGTTCTCTCACCTCGCGTTGATCGAGGCCGCCGGGCGGATCATCATCGCCGAGCGCGTGGCCGAGCTCTCCTGAGGGGCAGTATGTGATGCTCGGAGCTACGGCCAAGGCCTGCTGCATCTGCGTGCTGACGGCGAGCGTCCTGGCTCTCGCGGCCTGCGGCGAATCCTCCGAGGAAAAGGCGAAGGCGCAGGTGTGCTCGTCACGTGCGGAGATCTCCAAGGAGATCACGAAGCTCCAGAGCCTCACCCTGTCTTCGAACACCCCCAATGAAGTCAAGACGAGCCTCGAAACGATCAAGGAGCAGCTGACGAAGATCAAAGACGCGCAGCCCAAGCTCGAAGCGTCGCGCAAGGAACAGGTCGAGACGGCCACGAACACGTTTGAAACGCAGCTCAAGACGATCGCCTCCGGCGTCGGGGCCAGCCTGTCAGCAGGCAACCTCACATCCGCGCTGGCGGCGGCCGGCCCGAAAGTCAAGGAAGCGCTCAGTTCGTTGGCGACCAGCTACCGGCAAACCCTCGGGCCGATCAGCTGCTCCTAGAGTCGTCGCCGCCCACGCCTGAGCGGAGGTGGCGGCACACCGCGAGCGCCGAGACGCCACGCGTCGGCGTCAGTGATCCTGTGCGGTCAGCGTCGGCCATGCCGCACAGAGGAAGTCGGTGAGGAGCACGTCGAGCTCCTCGGCTTCGCAGCTCTCGATGTCGCGGATCAGTCTGGCGAGGCGTTCGACGGCGTCATCTGACCATTGTTCGTTGTTCATCGCGGGGGCGTGGCACCGACCGGTGGGCGCGTGACCGGGGGACCGATGTGGGCACCAAGCGTTGCGCTCCGGCGCGAGCGGTCCAATCCCACGGTTGCGCGATCTGACGTTCGGCCGTGTGGGACGAGGAGCACGTCAAGCCTTCCCTGGAGTGCCCTGGGTAACCCCCACGGGGCCGTTTCGCCCCAAACAGGTGATGCGCCGGGGGTTGGCAGTGAGCAGCATTCGTGCATGGCCAGCACGGTCGCCCGAAGGCAGGCGCGGATCCAGCCTGAACACCGCAGCGTCGCTGAGCGCACAGAGCGCGGCAAGGCGGCCCGCTCGGAGGTGCCCCGTTCCAGCCACGCGAGCTTCGAGCCGGCTCCGCGGCGGCCGGACCCGATCAGACTCCTGGAGCGGCAGGCGAAGACGCGCGTGCCAGAGCTCGTGCCGATCCGGTATGGCCGCATGCTCGTCTCGCCGTTCACGTTCTACCGCGGCGCGGCTCTGATCATGGCGAGCGACCTCGCGGCCACGCCTCGCTCGGGGCTCACCGTGCAGTGCTGCGGAGACGCCCATCTGTCGAACTTCGGGCTCTTCGCCTCATCGGAGCGCCGGCTCGTGTTCGACATCAACGACTTCGACGAGACGCTCCCCGGCCCATGGGAGTGGGACGTGAAGCGGCTCGCCACGAGCATGCTGATAGCGGCCCAGTACAACGGGTTCACGGCAAAGCAACAGGAACGTGCCGTGCTCGACACCGTTGCCGCGTACCGGACGGCGATGGCGGGCTTCGCCACGATGAACAACCTCGGAGTCTGGTACGCGCACATCGACGTCGAGGAGGTGATGGCGCAGTACGCCTCCCAGTTCAAAGCCAGACTGGTCCGCCGCACCGAAAAGAGCGTTGCCAAGGCGCGGACTCGCGACAGCACCTCGGCTTTCGAGAAACTCACCACGACGGTCGACGGCGAGGTGAGGATCGTCGCCGACCCGCCGCTGATCGTCCCGCTCTCCGAACTTGCCCAAGGGCACGAGCGCGACGAGCTGCTCGGCTGGCTGGGGGGGCTGATGGGGTCCTATCGCGACACCTTCCAGCCTGACCGCCGTACCCTCCTCGAGCAGTTCGAACTGGTCGACTTCGCGCGCAAAGTTGTAGGCGTGGGCAGCGTCGGCACGCGCGCATGGATAGCCCTGCTGTTGGGCCGCGACAGAGGGGACCCGCTGTTCCTGCAGCTCAAGGAGGCCCAGGCGTCGGTGCTCGAGGGATTCGTCGGCGCCAGCGAGTTCTCCGAGCACGGCGAGCGCGTCGTCATGGGCCAGCGCCTGATGCAGGCCAGCAGCGACATCTTCCTCGGATGGGTGCATGTGCCCACCGGGCTCGACGGACAGTCGCGGGACTTCTATGGCCGTCAGCTCAAGGACTGGAAGGGCTCTGCAGAAGTTGAGCAGATGGTCCCCGACGGACTTCAGGCCTACGGCAGGCTGTGCGGGTGGACCCTCGCGCGCGCTCACGCCCGTAGCGGGGATCGAATCGCAATAGCCGCCTATCTCGGCAAGAGCGACGCGTTCGACCGCGCGATCCTGGGGTTCTCCCGGCTCTACGCCGAACAGAACGAGCGCGACTACAAAGCGCTCGTCGACGCCGTCAAATCTGGACGCATAGAGGCCCAGACATGAGAGAGGAGATCAGATGAGTGACAGACCGGTCTTCATCTACGCAGCGACCTACGCGAGCTACGACGATTGTCTCGCCGACTACGACGTCCTGGTCGACGCCCATGCGGCGAAGCTCGTTGGCACCTACGACGTCGCCCTGATCAGAAAGGACGCCGGCGGCAAGATCCGCGTTGAGAAGCACGAGAAGCCGACACAGCACGGCGCCTGGGGAGGCATCGCGGTCGGAGCGCTCATCGGTGTTCTGTTCCCGCCGTCGGTGCTCGGAGCGGCAGCGGTCGGCGGTCTCGCCGGCGGAATCGGAGGTCACCTCAAAAAGGGCATGTCGCGCGACGACGCCAAGGAGCTCGGCGACTTGCTCGAGAAGGGACAGAGCGCGTTGGTCGTGATAGGCGAGTCGCGGATGGAGGAACAGCTCGAGAAGGCGCTGACACGGGCGGAAAAGTCGATCGAGAAGGAAATCAAGGCGGACGCCGACGAGCTCAAGCGCGAACTCAGGCAAGCCGAGAACGAGCCTGCCGCCATCTGACCATGGCCGTTGCCTCCGAGCATTCGACCTGGATGACATCAAACGAGTAAGGAGATTCAATGAGCACGCAAGCGATGGGCGGATCAGGAGAAGCGCGAAGCAGGGCTTCGGAAGAAGACAGCGTGAGAGGCTTGGGTAGCGCTTGGTTCGTCGCGATCCTGCTACTGATCGCAGGAACGGTCAACTTCTTCTACGGGATCGCCGCCGTTGCAAACTCGAGCTTCTACGGGGGTGGCGAACGCTATGTGTTCGGGAGCCTTCACACGTGGGGGTGGATCACCATCATCCTGGCCGCAATCCAGGTGACAGCGGCGCTGTCCCTGTTCGCGGGAAACCTCTACGGACGCATCCTGGGCATCTTCGCCGCGTCCATCGGGGCCTTCGAGGCGCTGGCGAACGTCGGCGGTCCACACCCTTGGTGGTCGCTCGGCGTCTTCGCGGTGTGCTTGTGGGTAATCCATGGCCTGGCGGTGCTCGGCAGCCCGGAACGGGTGTGACAAACAGCCAGACCCGCATGTCACCACTTTGCTGTACAACACGGTCCGGCGCGACTGATCCGTGAGCGGTCGTGCCGTCCGTGAGCCGTAGCCCTCCGCCGACGGCGAAGCCGGGTGCGACGACGGCCCCCGTCGTCTCGATGAGGCAGATGCTGCTGCCGCTCGCATTGACGCAATTCGTGGCGAGCTTCGCGGGCTCGAGCATGAATGTGTCGATCAGCAGCATCAGCGAGGACATTGGGACGACCGTCCACGGCGTGCAGACCGCGATCACGCTGTTCCTGCTGTGTATGGCGGCGTTGATGATCCCGGGTAGCAAGCTCACGGATGTCCTCGGACGGAAGCGATGCCTGATCGGAGGACTGACGGTGTACGGCACCGGGGCAATCGTGGCGGCCCTCGCCCCGGCCTTGGGGGTGTTGATCCTCGGGTACTCCGCCCTGGAGGGCATCGGTTCCGCGCTGATGATCCCTCCCATCTACATCCTGGCAACAGTGTCCCTCGACGATCTCCAGTCGCGCGCGCGGGCCTTCGGTGTCATCAGCGGCATGGCTGGGATCGGGGCGGCAGCCGGGCCGCTGATCGGCGGTCTGATCACGACAGGGCTCAGCTGGAGGGTCACGTTCCTCTTCCAGGCAGCAATCGTCGCGGTGATCGTCGTGCTCTGCCGCCGGATCGTCGATCCGCTTCCGGCCGACAGGACAAGGACCTTTGACATCTTCGGTGGCGTGCTGTCGGCGGGGGGCATGTTCTTCGTTGTCATCGCGATCCTGCAGATCGGAGTGAACGGTTTGCTCGTGGCCGTCTTCGCCGCGCTCGGAATGAGCCTTCTGTTGTGGTTCTTCCTGCACATCCGCTCCTGCGAGCGCAAGGGCACGGAGCCCCTGCTGTCGACCAGCCTGTTCCGCAACCGGACGTCCAATCTCGCCCTGGCCACGCAAAGCATCCAGTGGCTGATCCTCATGGGCGGCTCGTTTGTGGTGTCGGTCTACCTTCAGGTCGTGCGGGGCTACAGCGCCATCGACACCGGCCTGGTCTTCACAGCGGCGACGGCGGGGATCCTTCTCTCGTCACTCGCGGCGGAACGGTTCGCGAAGCGTCGAGCTCAGAGCACGCTGATCCGCGCCGGCTTCTTTATCACGCTCGTCGGTATCGGTCTGCTGCTGGGGCTCGTGAGAGCCACATCGGGCGTCTTGACGTTCGTGCCTGGTCTGCTTCTGATCGGATTGGGGCTCGGGGCGATGTTGACGCCATCCGTGAACGTGGTTCAGTCCAGTTTCCCGGAGCGGCTCCAAGGCGAGATCTCCGGGCTTTCTCGCAGTGTCTCCAACCTGGGGTCTTCGCTCGGCACGGCGATCGCGGGCACGATCCTGCTCTCCGCGGCCACCAAAGGCAATCACTCTTATGCGCTGGCGATGGTCGCCTTGGCGATCGTCGGGCTGATCGGTTTCGGCATCTCCCTGCTTCTGCCCAGCAATCCACCGGCGCAAGAGCAATCAGAGGGATCGATCGCTCAGCCTGCCGCGTCCCTGCTCGCAACCGCAGACGGCGCTGGTCGAGAGGTTTGACGCGACCATCCGCGACTACCTGCCGGGCGTGGTTACCGGGCGCGGGCGTGGTTCCCGGGCGCTTCGAGTGATGCCCGCCCCCGCAGGCGGGCATCACTCATGAGGCGTGACGGTGTGCGCGTCGACTTCGCGCGTCGACTTCGCGACGAGCCCCGCCGCCGGTCAGGTGGCCAGAGCGTGCTGCTTGATCCGGTCGAACTCCGCCTCGGTGATCGCTTTCTGGTCGAGCAGCGACTTTGCTTTGCTGATCTCTTCGGCCGGATCCCCTTGGCCGGCGACGGACCTCACGTATTCAGCAGCCTGCGCTTCGGCGCCCTTGCGCTGGTCGGCTGCCCGCTGGGCCATCCCGTCGTGCTCAGAGATCAGGTACACGAACACGCCGAGGTATGGCAACAGGACGACAAATGCGATCCATGCGGCCTTCGCCCAGCCGGAGATGTCCCGGCGCCGGAAGATATCCGCGAATACGGTGAACAGGATCCAGAGCCAGACGATGAAGCCGAAGAAGATCAGCATGGTCCAGAACACTTCAAGCAACGGATAACTGGTCGCGAGCATGTCACTCCTCATTTCCCGGTGGCGCGAGCGCCGCGACGCCCGCGATATCGCAACAAGCATCCGGCGGCGGCGAACTCGCCGCATCACCCCAAATGGGTGACGGCTCTGCGCAGAGCACAACGGACATGGCCGGGAGCCGGAGGAGGCGGTGGATGCTCCGAGAGCTGGCCGTGCCGCTTCTGGAGAGGCAGCCGGCAGCCAAGGCCTGACGCCCAGGAGCCCCGCGCCGCGGAGCTTCATCACACCCAGGCTTTCCTAAAGCTGGTATAAACTCCGCATTACATTCCGGGGGGCGCCTTGATGGGGGGTGCGCGTTGCCGCTTCGTTGCGAGCGTGGGGTGTGGAACAGCGACTGTTGCCTGTCGAGGTGCCGGCGAGGTGTTCGCTCCGCGCCGGCATCGCTGACACTGCAGTGGACGAAGGAGGGACGCCATGGCGGTCGATGAGCGGCGGGTGGCTCTCGGCGACGGCCCCGCGATGACGGCGAGGAATGGCACCAAGGGGATCGCGCATGCCATCTCCTTCCTGCGCAACGTGCCCGTCCTGGCCGGTCTCTCCGACGAGCTGCTCGATCGCATCGCCGATCAGTTCGAGGAGGTCCGCGTCCCTGCTGGTGAATGGATCATGCGGGAGGGCGACGCGGCGAACAGCCTGTTCATCGTCCGAAGCGGCCGCGTGGAGGTGATCGACGAGGGTCCTCCCGAGGCGCTGATCCGCATCCTGCGGCGCGGAGACGTGATCGGCGAGCTCGCGCTGCTGCGCGAAGGGACGCGGTCGGCCTCGGTTCGCGCTCGTCGCGACGCCGAGCTGCTCGAGCTCGGCCGCGCCGCTTTCGAGGCACTGATCCAGGAAGCCCCGAGCTTCGCGCTGGGGCTCACGCGCGCGATGGGCGCTCAACTGGCGGCGAGCCGCATGCCGGTGGTCGCGGCAACGCCTCCCCGTACGATCGCGGTCGTCGGGCTCGACGCCGCGGCGCCCGCCGCCGAGGTGGCAGAGCAGCTGGCCGACGCGCTGGAGGCGCACGGGACGGTCGCCCGTCTCAGCGCCGGTGAGCTTTCCACGATCGACCAGGCGGAGCGGGACGTCAGCCGGGTCGTGCTGCGCTGCGACCCCGAGCCCGACGGGGCCTGGACGGAGCTGTGCGTGCGGGAGGCCCATCTCGTTGTCGCTGTGAGCACCGGCGCCGCTGCCGTCGCGTGGCGTGGGCGTACGGCTGCGCTGCACGGATGCGAGCTCCTCGTCCTTGGTCAGGCGGTCGCGGAGGAGATGCTCGACGAGCTGCAACCGCGTGAGGCGCAGGTGGTCGCCGACCGTTCACGGCGAGGCGCGGCGCTGCAGGCCCTTGCCCGCCGGCTCGCGGGCCGGTCGCTGGGCCTGGTGCTGTCCGGAGGCGGCGCGCGAGCGCTCGCCCACCTGGGCGTCATCGAGGAGCTCAGAGGGGCCGGCCTGCGGTTCGATCGCGTCGGCGGCGTGAGCCTCGGCTCCCTTGTGGCCGCCACCACCGCCGCGGACTTCACCACGGAGGGCATGTACGAGGCCTTCGAACGCGCCTTCGTGGTGAACACCCCCAGCAACGACTTCGTGCCGCCTGCATACTCGCTGATCCGCGGCGCGAAGGCGCGGCGGATGCTGTTGGAGGCGTTCGGCGAGCGGCGCATCGAGGAGCTGGCGCTGCGCTTCTTCTGCGTGAGCTGTGACCTGATCGGGCGCGAGGCGGTTCTGCACCGCGCCGGTCGCGTGGTCGACGCCCTCTACCCGAGTCTCGCGATCCCGGGAGTCTTCCCGCCGGTCGCCACGGACGACGGCCGGTTGCTGGTCGACGGGGGCGTGCTCGACAACCTGCCCGTTGCGACCATGGCGCGCAAGGGCGAGGGCCCGGTGGTCGCGATCGACGTCACCGGTCGCATGGGGCAGGTCGGGCGCACGGAGCGGCCGGGGATGGCGCGGCTCAGGCGTCCGGTACGCCGGGCGCTGACCGGGAGGGAGGCGGAGATCCCGCACCTGGGGGAGACGATCGTGCGAACGGTGATGGTGGGCAGCATCGACACGGTCGCCGCCGCGCGGCTGCACGCCGACCTCGTGATAACCCCACAGGTCGAAGGCATCGGGCTCATGGACTGGAAGGCGCTCCCGCGCGTGGCGGAGCTCGGGCGTCGAGCCGCCCAGGAGGCCCTCGCCACTCACCCCGAGGTGCTCAGCAAGCTGGCGAGCTAGGGGCGGCGGATCGAATGTCCACCACTGAGGTTCCGGTCGAGACGCCAACCGGCAATGCCATCGGAACGGAGGAGGTGCCGGCGCTCGTTCCACGACGAGGCCCCTCGTCGCGCACCGTACTTGCCATCGCCTCGCTCGGCGCCAGCGTCGCGTTCGTGGACGCGACCATCGTCAACATCGCCTTCCCGGACATCGCGCGCTCCTTCCGCGGCACCCCGATCTCGTCACTGTCGTGGATCCTCAACGCCTACAACATCGTCTTCGCCGCGTTCCTCGTGGCGGCGGGACGGATAGCCGACCTCCTCGGCCGGCGCCGGATCTTCATCTTCGGTCTCGAGCTGTTCACCGCCGCGTCGCTCCTGTGCGCGCTCGCGCCTTCGGTCGGCACCCTGGTCGGCTTCCGGGTCGTGCAGGCGCTCGGGGCGGCCTTTCTCGTGCCGTCCTCTCTCGGCCTGGTGCTCAATGCCTTCCCGCCCGAGCGCCGCTCGCATGGTGTCGCGCTCCTGTCGGCCGTCGCGGCCGCGGCCGCCGGGCTGGGACCGTCGATCGGTGGACTGCTGGTCGCCGTCGCCGATTGGCGGCTTGTCTTCCTCGTCAACCTCCCGATCGGGATCGCTGCGGTCTTCCTCGCCCGCCGCCATCTGGTGGAGAGCCGGGCCCCCGGCCGTCGCCGCATGCCGGATCTCACCGGCGCCGCCGTTTTCGCGCTCGCCATCTCCGCGCTCGTGCTGGGAGTGGTGAAGGGCCAGGAATGGGGCTGGAGCAGCCCCCGGATCATTGCTTCGTTCGCGGCCACAGTGCTGCTGCTGGCGCTCTTCGTCTGGCGGTGCACTTGGCACCGCTCACCGATCGTGGATCTGTCGCTTCTGCGGAACCGCACGTTCAGCGCTGCCAACGGCATGACCATCGTGGCGGCTGCCGGTTTCTACGGCTACACGCTGACCAATGTCCTGTTCCTGACGGGCGTGTGGAGATACTCGGTGCTGGAAGCCGGCCTGGCTCTCACGCCTGGACCGTTCGTAGCGGCCGCCGTGGCGGGCCCCACCAGCCGGCTCGTCCAGCGTGTGGGGCATCGGCCGGTGCTGGTCGCCGGGGGCCTCATCTGGGGTGGGGCGGTCCTGTGGTTCGTGGAGCGCGTCGGCCCGACGCCGGCCTTCCTGAGCGAGTGGTTGCCGGGGATCCTGCTGCTCGGGGTCGGGGCAGGCACGCTCTTCCCCAACCTGAGCGGCGCGGCGGTGGCATCGGCTCCGGGCGACAGCTTCGCGACGGCCACCGGCCTGAACTCCGTGTCCCGTCAGGTTGGCGCGGCGCTTGGGGTCGCAATCGTCGTGGCGATCATCGGCACGCCGTCGCCGCGCGACGCGCTGGCCGCTTTCGACAATGCCTGGACGTTCGGCTCGGCCTGCCTGTTCGTTGCGGGGCTCGGCTGCCTGCTGGTCGGGCGCCTGAACACGGAGGCGCCGTCCCTGAGCGATGCTGCGCGAACCGTGCTGCGCGACGCGACCGCGGAAGCTCCGGCCGGACCGCCGCGGCCCCGTGCGCGGCGTGCCATCACCGTCGATGTGGCCGATGTCGCCGCGCCGCGGGCGGAGTCTGCGACGGATTTCTTCGCGCATGTGCCGCTCTTCGCGACCCTCGAGCCAGAGCTGCGCGAGGCGCTCGCCCAGCGAGCGCGGCCTCTGCGCGTCGATGCCGGTGAATGGCTGTTCCGCGAGGGCGACCCGGGTGACGCCATGTACGTGGTGTGCGCAGGTCGCCTGGAGGTCGTCGACGAGGCCGCGGACACCGTCATCCGGGAGCTCGGGCGCGGCGACGCCCTGGGCGAGCTCGCTCTCCTCTGTGCCTCACCGCGCTCGGCGTCGGTGCGAGCGCTGCGCTCGAGCGACCTGCTCGCCGTCGACCGGCGCGACTTCGAAGCGCATCTGCACAACTCGCTTCAGCTCTCCGTGTCCCTCACCCGCGTGCTGGCGGAGCAGCTCCGCGACCATCGCGCTCCGGCGTCGGCTGTGCGCCCTCGTCCCACGACCGTGGCCCTAGTGGGGCTCGGCGAGGGCCTACCGGTCGAAGAGATCGGCCGCCGGCTGGCTCTGGCGCTCGAGCGGCACCTGTCCTGCGCTCTGCTGGACGGCACCGAGGCCGAGGCGCTCGATTCAGGCTCAGGCGCCGCGAGCGTCTACGGCCCGCTGCTCGACCGCGCAGAGGCGACGCACGACGTGGTGGTGCTCCTCGGTGGCTCGCTCGAGTCGGGCGCGCGGTGGACAGACTTCTGCCTGCAGCAGGCCGATCGGATCCTTGCCGTGACGGCGGGTGGCGCCGTGCCGCAGACATTGCATCATCGGCCCGAGTTGCGGGGCTGCGATCTCGTCGGATACGACACCGTGGCCGGCTCCGGCCGGCTGGATGGGTGGGCCGCGGTGCTCGAGCCGGTGGAGTCACACGTCCTGCGAGGGGCGAGCATGGACGCCGACATCGAGCGAGCCGCCCGGCGCCTGAGCGGTCGCTCGATCGGCATCGTGCTATCGGGAGGCGGAGCGCGGGCGTTCGCTCACATCGGGGTGCTCGAGGAGCTGACCGCCGCCGGGGTGACCATCGACCGGGTGGCGGGCGTCAGCATGGGCGCGTTCGTCGGCGCCCTGTTCGCGATGGGGCTGGACGGCGATGAGATCGACGCTCGCTGCTTCGAGGAGTGGATCCAGCGCCGCCCGCTCAACGACTACACGGTGCCGCGCCGCTCCCTCATTCGCGGCCAGAAAGCCGAGGCGATGCTCCGGCGGACCTTCGGCGAGGTCGCGATCGAGGAGCTCCCATACAGCTTCCTGTGCGGCTGCGCCGAGCTGCGCACCGGCCGGCTGGTCGTGGTGAGATCCGGCCCGTTGTGGGAGAGCGTGGGCTTCAGCATCTGCATACCGGTGCTCGCCCCGCCGCAGGTGCGGGGTCGCGAGCTCTACATCGACGGTTCGCTCGTCGACAACCTGCCGGTGCAGACGCTGGCCGACATGGGCGAGGGACCGATCATCGCGGTCGACGTGAAGGCGACGTTCGACCATGGCAACGGCGATGGGGCCGAACGACCCAGGCGAGCAGGGGTAGCCCCCGGCCTCGGTGAGACGCTCACCCGCGTGCTGCTGCTCGGAAGCGCGAACACCTCGGAGGCAGCGCGCCGCCACGCAGACCTGGTGATCAAACCTCGCGCGGAGGGCGTCGGACTGCTGGAGTTCCACCAGCTGGATGCCGCTCGCGAGAGCGGACGGGCAGCCGCGCGCGAGGCCCTCGAGAGCGGGATCGGCTCCCTCTTCAGCTGAGGCGGCTCGACGCGAGAGCCGCTTCGCAGAACCCAGCTCCGGACTCGAACCGGAGACCCCTTCCTTACCATGAGATGGCCGGACGGCGGGTAAGCCCGCAAATCTCAGCGCTTCTCGTCGATTTCGGCGAATGCGCCGCTACGCCGATACGGCTGGATCGGGCCCGACACAGCTGGGTTCGGGCAGCGGAAAGGGGCTGCTGCCTTATCGCGCTCGCCGGTCCGAGCGCCCGCCGCGGGAAGCTCCGCCGCGAGATCCGCCCCCCGAGCGCGCCGCGCCGCCGTTCGGGCGGCCCGATCGGCGGGTGCGCCGCGGCCGGCCGGCTGCGGCGCCGCCCGAGGGCATGCCCGCGAGCTGCAGCTCGCGATCCAGCCCGAGTTCGCGCAGCATGCCGGCGAGCTCGCGGGCCTGGTCCTGGGCGACGAGCGTCACACCTACGCCGCGCGCGCCCGCGCGGGCGGTGCGGCCGATGCGATGGACGTAGTCCTCCCTGGTCGCGGGGACGTCGTAGTTGATCACGTGGGTGATACCGGCCACGTCGATGCCGCGCGCCGCGACATCGGTCGCGACCAGCGTGTCCACGACGCCAGACTCGAAGTTGGCCAGCGCCCGTTCGCGCTGCCCCTGGGACTTGTCGCCGTGCATCGCCACCGCCTGGACGCGGCTCGAGGCGAGTCGCTTCACAAGGCGGTCTGCGCCCCGCTTGGTGCGTACGAACACGAGCGTCAGCCCACGATCGGACTCGCCCAGCTCCGAGACCAGGCGCGCCACCTTGCCCTCGTGGGTCACCGATACGAAGCGGTGCTCCACGTCGCTCTTGCGCTCTGCGGAATGGGCATGCTCGTGTCTACGTGGATTGGAGGTGTAGGCCTTTGCGATCCGGCCGACCTCGCCCTCCAGCGTGGCGGAGAACAGGAGCGTCTGGCGCTCGGGTGCCGTCAGCTTCACGATCCTGTCGACGACCGGCCGAAAGCCCATGTCGAGCATCCTGTCTGCCTCGTCGAGGACCAGCAGGCGGACGCGGTCGAGCGACACCTCCCTGCGCTCGATCAGGTCGAGCAGGCGGCCGGGGGTGGCGACGAGGATGTGTGCGCGCGCCGCGAGGCGTGCCTGCTTGACGATCCCTGCGCCGCCGTACACGGCCGCGATCGACAGCGCACGGGCGTGGGCCAGCCCGCGCAGGTCCTCGACGATCTGGATCGCCAGCTCGCGGGTCGGCGCCAGCACGAGCGCTGAGGGCCGCGGGTCGGAGTCCTTCAGGCGCTCGACCAGCGGCAGCCCGAATGCGAGCGTCTTGCCGGAGCCGGTCGGCGACTGCGCGAGGACGTCGTGCCCGTCGAGCACGTCCGGGATGACCATCTCCTGGACGGGGAACGGTGCCGTGATCCCGCGCTGAGCGAGTTCACGTGTGACGACCTCGGACACGCCGAGGCCGGCGAATGTTTCATGCTTCATATGGTTGGTGCTCCTTCAGGCGACCGTCACGGCCGCCGCTGCAGATGGAGATTCGACTGACCGCATCCGCGCTCTCGAGCGCCAACAAAGACAAGAACCTCACAGGCGACTTCGCCGCCCGTAGGGCCGACGATAGCAGACGGCTGTCTCAGTCCTGGATGTTGGCCATCACGTGCTTGACGACCGTGTAGTCCTCGAGCGACGTCGCGCGAGCGCTTTTCGCCGTGTTTTTCGCCGGTTTACCAGCGGTTTCCGGCCAAGCCCAGCTCCGGACTCGAACCGGAGACCCCTTCCTTACCATGGAAGTGCTCTACCAACTGAGCTAGCTGGGCAGCGAGCGAAAGGGCACTGTACCGCGCACCGGCCCGCCGGGAGCGGGGCGGATCAGCCGATTCCCTCGAGCAGGACGCCCGGGGAGGAGAGGCGCAGGCCGCGGGCCAGGATCACGATGGTCTCGAGCCGTGGCGAGCGCTTGCGACGCTCGAGCAGGCTGATCTCGGTTCGATGCAGATCGCAGATGTCGGCGAGCGCCTCCTGGGAGAGCCCGGCGAGCTCGCGGTGGTGGCGCAGGTTGGTCGCGAATTGGCTGCGGGCGCTGTCCATCCTCCCCCTGACTCTCGCCGCGCGCAGACGAAAGTTCCACAGACAAATGTCCTCCGACGGCGTGCCGATGCGTCGCGAACGCCTGCGTCGGGGCCGGGGCCGCACCCGCCGTTCCCGGGCCTGGCACCGCTGAGACAGTACCGGATTGTGATGACAATTGTCCGCAGCCTCCAAGGCGCTCACCCGCTTGCAGGGGCGTCGGTCCGCCGCGGTCAGGAGTCGTCTGCCGGCGTCACCGTCGTGACCGGAAGACCGAGACCCGAGACCTTGCTCGGGAGGTCCAGCCGCAGCCAGCGCGAGACGCGAGGCGACAGCGTCGAGATGATGATCTCGTCGAAGCCCTGCAGGTTGACCGCGTCGTGCACCGCCGCCACGGGATCGGCGTCGCCGATCATCCCCTCGACCTGAGTACCGGATGCCTCGCTCAGCTTGGGCAGCGCCTCGTCGAGCACCGTCCGGCCCTCGCCGGCGTCCTGGTCCTCCGGGTCGACGACCTTGTGGAGGCCGTGGGCAGGGTTCGGTACGAGCAGCGTGAACGTGGCGGGCCCGCGCTGCGAGCGCTCGCGCACGGCCTCCAGCAGCGCTGGCGTGGCCGCCGTCTTGTGTGCCACCACCAGCACCCTGGGCGTGGCGTCCGAGGACTCCATATCGACGCTCCCTTCTCGCTTGCTGTCGCGACGAGCCCGCGGGAGGGTCCGCGGGCGGCGCGGTTTCTCGAGTTCTCTTCTATCGCAATCGTGCAGCCATGTCATCCGGCCGGGGCCGTGCGGCGGCGGCTAGGGTCGAGTGATGCGCTTGGTGGTCGGCGATGACTCGGTCGAGGTGCTGCTGTCGCCCTGGCAGAAGCTGCTGGGGCTGATGCGCGACATAAGGGTGGCGCGTGGCGCCGTGGGCGACATCCACGTCGTCGAGGACCCGATGAGGGAGACGATGTCGTCGGGGATCAAGGTCGGCCTTCGCCTGCCATGGCTCTACTACGTCGCTCGCACCATTCGCCTCGATGAAGCGTTCATCGTCCGCCGCGGCGTCCCCGCGTTGTCCTTCTCGGTCGCCGATGCGACTCCGTTGCGGAGAGTCCTCGTCAGCACGCCGCACGCGCACGAGCTCGCCGCACGGCTGACCGGCGATGACCCTCGCTAGGCCGAGCGTTCGGCGTTGCGCAGCCCGGCCAGCAGCCAGAAGGCGAACACGGCGATCAGCGCCAGCGCGGCCGCGAACGCGACCAGTGTGTGGTCGTGGACGCCCGAGATCAGGCCGCGCCCGGCCTCGAGGAAGGCAGTCGCAGGGTTGATGGTCGCGACGGCGTGGATCCAGCCCGTCAGCAGGCCCAGCGGGACGTACACCGGAGCGAGGAACAGGATCAGGAAGACCGGCGTCTGCATCAGCGGGCCGGCCTGGATCGAGCGGAACCGGAACGCAACGCCGGCCGCCCAGGCGTAGCCGATCAGCGTGAGCAGCGCGGCGAGGCCGTAGAGGCCGAAGAGGTCGACGCCGTCGCCGGTGATCCGCATCCCGGTTGCCAGCGCCACCGCGGTCACGATGGTGAGCGTTATTGCAGAGCGGCTGAGCGCCACGAGCGCATAACCCAGGGCGATGCCGCGCCGGTCCTCGGCCGCGAGCATCAGCCGGCGCGCGAACCCGCTCTCGAAGTCGAACGCCAGCGTGAATCCGGTGAACAGGCCGCCGAACATCGCGGACTGGCAGAGCACGAACACGAACTGGAACGCGGTGTAGCCGGCGGGGAACCTGAACCCAGGGACCGAGCCGAGCGCCGACAGGCCTCCGGCGAAGCTCGCGAGGAACACCAGCGGGAACACCAGCGACGGTACGAACAGGTCCGGGCGGCGCAGGTAGGTGTGCATGCTGCGCCAGGCGATCGTGATCGCCACTCGCCACAGTCCGCCGCTCGAGCGTGTGCCCGCGACAGCGCCGCCGATCCTCGCCGCCGTGCTCATGTGCGCTGGAGCCTCGTCCGGAGTGCGCCGGAGACGGCGAACAGCGACACGAGCACCAGGCCGAGCGCCACGGCGAAGCCGCGCCACAGCGCCGTGCCGTCCCAGCCCGTGATGAACAGGCTGCGGAAGCCCTCGATCAGGTAGGAGATCGGGTTCCAGGTCGCCACCGTGTGGAACCAGCCCGTGCGCAGCAGTTCGCGCGGCAGGTTGCTCGAGGACAGGAAGATGAACACGAAGAACAGCGGGAACAGCCCCTGGACCGCCTCGCCAGAGCCAGTGCGCAGGGCGGCAGCGCAGCCGAGGGCGCCGAAGCCGAGTGCCGTCAGGGCGCCCAGGGCGAGGATCACGAGCGCTCCGCCGAAGCCGGCGTCGAGGTGCGCGCCCGCGATCAGCCCGACGAGGATGTACACCGCCGACTGGAGCGCGCCCAGCGCCGCCACGCCCACGAGCAGCCCCGCGATCAGCGACACGCGCCGGAGCGGCGTGAGCGCCAGCCGGTTGAAGAAGCCGTTCTCGATGTCCTCCGCGAGGTTCGTGCCGGTGTTGATCAGCGCGAACATGCCGCCCTGGATGAACGCCACGGCGATCGCGAAGGAGACATAGGAGTGCGTCGGGAACCCCGGCAGTCGGGTGGCCGCGCGCAGTCCGCTCGCGTTGACCGCCAGGAGGATCACGGGGAAGAACACGATCGGGAACAGCTGGAAGGGCTGGCGGAGCGTCTTCAGGATCGAGCGCCTGGCGAGCACCGCGACCTGCGTCGAGAGGGTGCCCGTCATGTTCCGGTCGACCGCCCGGTCACGGTCTCCCCAGGTCCGGCGCCGTTCCCGCTCGCCCCGCCGTCTAGCGCCGCTTCGCTCCCGGCCGCCGCCGCCTCACCGCGCGCCCCGTCGGTCCCGTCGCCGGACGCGTCGCCGCTGCGCCCGCCGTCGGACGCGCCGGCCGACTCGCCGGGGCGCCCCTCGCCATCCGTCGCGCCCTCGAGAGAACGGCCGGTCTTGGCGAGGAACACGTCGTCGAGCGTGGGGGAGTGAAGCCGCAGGTCTGCGATCCGCAGGCCCTCGGCGTCGAGCGAGCGCACTATGTCGGCGAGGTCGCTGACGCCTTTGGGAAGCCTTACGGCCACGCTGCCCGGCGCCGCCGCGGCCTCCTCGCCGAAGCGGGCGAGCGCCACGGTCAGCCGCTCGCGATCGCCGGGATCCTGTGGCGTCGCTTCGACGCTCGGGCGCCCGATCGCTTCCTTGAGCTCCGCCGGCGTGCCCTCCGCGACGATCCTGCCACGGTCGATGATCCCGACCCGGTCGGCCAGCACGTCGGCCTCCTCCAGGTACTGCGTCGTCAGGAACACCGTCACGCCGTCACCGGCCAGCCGCCGCACCTCGTCCCACAGCGCCGCGCGGCTCTGCGGGTCCAGGCCGGTCGTGGGCTCGTCCAGGAAGAGCAGGCGCGGACCGTGCACGAGGGCAAGGCCAAGGTCGAGGCGCCGCTTCATCCCGCCCGAGTAGCCGCCGACCTTGCGGTCCGCGGCATCCGTCAACCCGACGCGCTCGAGCAGCTCGGTCGCGCGGCGCTCGCGCTCGTCCTTGGCGAGTCCGTGCAGGGCGCTCTGTAGCCGCATGTGCTCGCGTCCGGTCAGGAACGGATCGAGCGCCGACTCCTGCAGCGAGGCTCCGATCGCCCTTCGGACGAGGGGGCCCTGGCGGACGACGTCGAGGCCTGCCACGCGCGCCGTTCCCGAGGTCGGCGGGAGCAGGGTCGTGAGTACCAGCACGGTCGTCGACTTGCCCGCGCCGTTCGGGCCGAGGAAGCCGTAGATCTCGCCTGGCGCCACCTCCAGATCGATCCCGTCGACCGCGCGCACGCCGCCCTTGAAGTCGCGAACCAGCGCCTCGACCTCGATTCCGTTCTCGCCCGTCAGCCTGTCGCCGCTCACGGCCTCGCTCCTTCAACCTGGCCACGGGGCGAGATCCGCTGCTGCGGGTGCACCCGCATCGCTCGCGCTAGCGGCCGCGGCAGCCACCAGTTCCACTTGCCCAGCAGCGACACGACCGCGGGCAGCAGCAGCGCGCGCACGATGGTCGCGTCGAGCAGGATGCCGAACCCGAGACCGGTCGCCAGGACCTTCAGGTCCGTGTTCGGCGCAGAGGCCAGCGACGCGAAAGCCAGGAACAGGATCAACGCGGCGCTCGTCACGAGGCGGCCGGTGCGTCCGAGCCCTTCGATGACCGCCGAGTCGGTGTCTCCCGTGCGGTCGTACTCCTCACGGACGCGGGCGAGGATGAACACCTCGTAGTCCATCGAGAGTCCGAACAGGAAGGCGAAGACCATCAGCGGAATCCAGAAGGTGATAGCACCCGTCGCCGGCACGCCGAACACGAAGTTGGAGCCGTGGCCCTCCTGCCAGAACCAGGTCACCAGCCCGAACGCCGCGCCCATCGACACAAGGTTCAGCACCACCGCCTTCACAGCCAGCACCAGCGAGCGAAAGGCCCTCGTCAGCAATGCGATCGTCAGCAGCGCGATGACCGCGAACATGAGCGGGAAGTTGCCGAACACCGCGTGCTGGTAGTCCAGCTCGATCGCCCCCTCGCCCGAGAGCCCGATGACCCCCGGCGTGTGAGCGAGCGCCGATCGCGCAGCGCGCACCGGTTGCAGGGAGCTCGCGTTGACGGTCTCCTGGCGCGGGATCCCCACGAGGACCGTCGTGCCCGACCGACTGCTGTCAGGCCCGCTGGAGACCACGGCGGTGGCCATGCCGGGCACCGCAGCCAGTGCGGCCCGCGCGCTCGAGGCCTGCGAGGAGCGGGCGAGCACTTCGACCGGCGTCAGCACGCCGCTGGGCGCCCCTCCCTTCACAAGGGTTGCGTAGGCGTCGTGCGCTGCGCCGTTCTTGGCCAGGGCGTTGGCGCTTGTCTGCCCCGTCGTGAGGCTGAACACCGGGACGATCAGGACTGCGAGCAGCGCCACCGCCACGGTCGCTGCGATGCCGCGGTGGCGCACGACGCCGCGCGTCCACGCCGTCCACGCGCGGCTCGCCTGCGACTCGTGGCGCACGCGTGGCCAATCCACGCGTGGTCCGATCCCGCCGAGCAGGGCCGGCAGCAGCGTCAGCGCCACCGTGGTCGAGATCAGCGGGATCAGCATGCCGCCGTAGCCCACGCTGCGCAGGCCCGGCACCGGAAGCACCACGAGCGCGATCAGGCCGATCGCGACGGTCAGTCCCGAGAGCAGGACCGCGCGCCCGGCCGTCCCCATCGCCGCGATCACGGCCTCGTCATTCTCGCGACCGTGCGCGCGCTCCTCGCGCCAGCGCGTGACGATCAGAAGCGAGTAGTCGATCGCAACGCCGAGTCCCACGAGCGAGACGAGGAACTGCACGATGAACGACACGTCAGCCACGTAGGTGAGGGCGAGGACGACCAGGAGCGTCGTAAGGATCGACACAGCGGCGATCAGCAGCGGGACGAACGCCAGCAGCGATGCGAACACGAAGGCCAGCACCGCCAGCGCCCCGCCGGCGCCGATCAGCGTCTCGACGAACACACCCGGACCGTTGCTCTTGCCGCCGCTCGAGAGCTGGCTGAGCCCTGTGAGCTGGACCCGCGAGCCGGCCGGCACCGCCGAGGCGACCGCCTTCTGAACCTGCACCGGAGCCTTGGGCGCGCCGAAGGACTTCTCGAGGGGCGTGAACACGATCGCGTACGTCGAGCGCCCGTCGCCGGTGACGAAGCGCTGGTCGCCGGTCACGCCCAGGTCGACGATCCGCGAGCGTGGCGAGGCCGACCGCGCGTGCGCGAAGGCCGCGGCGATCTGCCGCTGGTCCGCCTTGACCGTCTGCCCGGCCGGCACCGTGACCACAACGACCGACGACGGGCTGTCGCCGCCGTTGCCGTAGAGATGGCTGACCTTCTTCGCCGTCTCGTAGCCCGGCTGTCCCGGCAGCGAGAAGTCGAACGACAGCCGTTTCGACACATGGCTCGCGCCGTAGCCGCCGGCGATGAAGGCCACGGCCCACAGGGTGATCACGAGGCGCCGATGGGCCAGCACCCAGCGGCCGAGGCGCACGATGGTCCCGTCGGGTAGGGGCTCCGTGCCGCGGGGGCTCGAGCCTTGACTGCTGTTCACCACGGTCGCGTTCATCGCGGGCCTCCAAGTCTTTCCGAGACAGAATGATTCCGAGCGGAACGGTTTATAGCATAAATACTTCAGGCTGGTTATGATTCTTCTGTGAAGACCGAGGGCGCCCCGAAAACTCATCGCAGCCCAGCGCAAGAGCCCGGCGAGGCCGGCGATCAGGCCCGGGCAGGCGACTCGCCGTGGCCTGGCAATCTGGCTCCGTCCCCGGATCCCGGGATCCCGGCCTCGCCCCACTCGAACGTGCCCTTCCACTCCGTCGGCTTCACCATCTCGACGACCGGCTACGCCGTCTCCCGCCGCTTCGCCGAGATCCTGTCGCCGCTCGAGCTCGAGCCACGCGAGTTCGCGCTGCTCCGCGCGGTGGGTGCCTCCGAAGGCGAGTCACAGCAGGCGATCGGCGAGCGGCTGCAGATACCGCCGAGCAGGATGGTCGCGTTCGTCGACGGGCTCGAGCAGCGCGGCCTGCTCGAACGCCGCCTGAACCCCGAGGACCGGCGCACGCGGGCACTGCACCTCACCGCCGCCGGGAGCGAGCTGCTCGAGCGTGCCTTCGCCGTCGCGGTAGCCCACGAACGCGATCTCTGCGCGGATCTCAGCGACGAGGACCGGGAGCAGCTGATCGCGCTGCTGCAACGTGTGGGCGCCCGCCTCGGCCTGCCGCCGGGGGTGCACGCGGCCCACGCTCACTCCGCCCTCGCCGACGAGTAGCGCCACGGGCGCACGGCTGAGGCGGACTGGTATGTTCGGCTCCCCATGTCCACGCTGGGATCATTGGCAAGCCGCACGCGGTGGCTGATCTGGCATCCCGAGCAGAAGCTTTGGAACTGGTCCTTGGTGCGGGCGGTGAGGGCGCGTCTGGGGCACGGGCCCGCGTCGCGGGTGGCGTTGACCGGGCTGATCGGCGTCGACTCGCTCCTGCTCGCCGGCCGCGTCTGGGCGCGCCGGCTTCGCCGAAGGGCGCTGGGGACGGCGGGCCCGCCCGAGGGCACGCGCCCGCCGGTCCTCTACATCGACTGCGGGGTGCACAAGCGCGGCGAGCAGATTCGCTCGATGCACCGCTGGTTCGCCGACCGCTACGAGCTGCACGTGCTCGGGTTCGAGGCCAGCGCCGTGCACGTCCGCGACGCCACGGCCGCGCTCGCGGATCTGGACGGGGTGAGGCTCCTGCACCTGGCGCTCGTGGGGCCCCACCACGCCGGGGACGAGGTCCGCCTCTACAAGAGCCCGCACGGGGAGGGGGAGGGCGATTCGCTGTTCGTGAACGAACGCGACGAGTACGAGGTGGTGCCGGCGCGGAGGCTGTCAGACGCAATCGCCGACGAGGGCTACTCGCTCGCGCAGATGCCGGTGATCCTGCGCATGAACATCGAGGGCGCCGAGCACTTCGTCATCGAGGACCTGCTCGACGCCGGTCTGCACACCTCGGTGGACGGCTACTACGGCATGTGGGATGACCTCTCGCAGATCGACCGCCCCGCGGCAAGCGCATTTCGCAGGCTGCTCCGGCGGAACGGCATCGCGACGCTCACCTTCAACGACCGCGACCTCGTCGAGCCGGCTGATCGCAAGGCCTCCTTCGGTCCAGAGGGCTGGATCGTCAAGCTGCGCGAGATGAGCTTCGCGCTGCGGCGCCGGGCCATCCGAAGGGACATCGAAGCTTCGCTGCGGGCTGGGCTTCGGCGCGTCGGCAGGGAGGCCCCGTCCCGGCCGGCCGAGCATGGCGAGATGCTGCCGAGCGGCTCGCTGCCCGCCGACCACAGCTGACAGACCGCGATTGGGCCGCGGCGCCGCGGGCCCGAGAACTAGCCGTTGACGTGCAGGTAGGACTGGACGCGCTCGACCCGGATCATGCCCGCCAGGCGCCCGTCGGGTTGAAGCCGCATCAACCGGCCGTCCGGGCGGCGCACCAGCGCCACACCCTTACGGGTGCTCAACACGACGTGGCCTTCGGGGAGTCTCTGCATTCGCCGCAGTTGGCGCTGTGTCAATACCGTGGTGCTCGACATCGCTCTCTACCTCGTCGCCTCCGACCTCGCCGGGCCCGCAGATCGCCGCGAGCGGAGTCGGTCTTCGGGAGAATTTCCTGCCTCTCTCCCTGCACGTCCACCGCTGTTAGCGCATCCGCCGGCACTTCGTTGGCGGGAACCTCGCAGTTTGCGCCGGAAATGTGATCGGCGATGCGCGAATGTTCGAGTCGCCTTCCCGTATGGCAGATGCTCGGAGGCTTCGAACCGGCGACAGCGGCTCGTCGGCGACTACGCGTTCACCGCGTGTCCCGGGCGGTGATCGAAGACCTGGATGGCGGGGGCAGGATTCGAACCTGCGAAGGCTGAGCCGCGTGATTTACAGTCACGTCCCTTTGACCGCTCGGGAACCCCGCCAGGGCTGTCGAGAATAGCGTTCAGGAGGCGGCCTGGGAGGGCAGCGGCAGCCCCGGCTCGACCTCGAACTCAGAGTACTTCGGGCCACCAAGGACCACAGCTGTTCCCCCCTCGACAGCGTCCCCCGGGATGAACCAACGTCGCCCGTCTGCGACGAGCACGAACAACCGGTCGCAGCGCGCCGCGCTGAACCGCTTCACCAGTCCGCTCCAGCTCTGGTTTCCGCCGCGCGTGCAGACCATGACTCTCCACCGCTCGTCGGCGTACTGCGTGCTGGTCTTGACCTGCACCCGGAGCAGCGTGTCGCCGCCCTCGGCGATCAAGTCGACGTTGGGGCTGTGGCCCAGCGGCAGGTAGAGCGCATATCCCTGCGACGCGAGCCATGCCATCGCCGAGAGCTCGCCGAGGTCACCTTGCTTGCGCGGCGGCAAACGCTCCATGCCGTGAAGCTACGGCGTGGTTGGGATGAAACGCGCCGGCCTGTCAACCACGCGCCAATGGCGCGGACGACCGCAAGCCTGCCTACGACGCCTCGCGCAGCTGCTGCGCGTCCGGCAGCGCCTGGAGCTTCTTGAGCGTCCGGTTCTCGATCTGGCGCACGCGCTCGCGAGTGATGTTGAACGCGCGGCCCACTTCCTCGAGCGTGCGCGCGCGCCCGCCCACGATGCCGTAGCGCATTTCGATCACGTCGCGCTCACGGCACGGGAGCGTGGCGAGCACCCGCATGATGTTCTCGCGGCGCAGCGCCTCGGAGGCGATCTCGAACGGCGACTCGGCGGAGACGTCCTCGACGAAGTCCGCCAGCGACGAGTCGTCCTCCTCGCCGATCGGTTTCTCCAGCGACACCGGCTGCTGGGCCACGCGCATCACGTCGCGCACCTCTCGCACCGAGCACTCGAGCTCCGCGGCAAGCTCCTCTGCGCTCGGTTCGCGCCCGAGCTGCTGGATCAGCCGCCGTTCGGTGTGGATCAGCTTGTTCAGCCGCTCCACCATGTGCACGGGTATGCGGATCGTGCGGCCCTTGTCGGCCAGCGACCGCGTGACGGCCTGGCGGATCCACCAGGTGGCGTAGGTCGAGAACTTGTAGCCACGGCGGTAGTCGAACTTCTCGACCGCCCTGATCAGCCCCAGCGACCCCTCCTGGATGAGGTCGAGAAGCGTCAGGCCGCGCCCGACGTAGCCCTTGGCGATGGACACGACCAGCCTGAGGTTGGCCTCCACCATGTGTTGCTTGGCTGCGCAGTCGCCGCGCTCGATCCGCTTTGCCAGCGCGACCTCGGCCTCGGCGTTGAGCAGCGGCACGCGACCGATCGATCGCAGGTACAGGCGCAGCGAGTCGAGGCTCGGCTCTACGGTCAGGTCGAGCTCCGGTCGCTTCAGCTCCTCCAGGCGCACCTGAAGGCCCCGCACCTGCTCCTGAGCCTCCTCCTCGGCCGCATCGCCGTCGCCGGCCAGGCCGCGATCGGGCGCCGCCGCGCGATCGCCGGCCGCGGCGTCGTCCCGCGCGGCCGTGTCCGGCAGTCGCAGCTCGGTGCCCGGCTCCTCCGCTGCGATCACGTCGACGCCGTGCTCCTCCAGATAGGCGAGCAGCTCGCGCGCCTGCCTGGGGGCGAGGTCAGCCTCCTCCACGGCCGTCGCGAGTGTCTCGGCGGCAAGGAACCCCTTCTCCTGAGCCTCGCCGAGGATGCCCTGCAACTCCTCCATCTCGACCAACGCCGCGTCCACTGTCGTCGACGGACCGTCATGTTTGTCTCTCACCCGGACCCTCCCAAGGACCCAAACGACTCCCCTCGGAGCGACGATCCGCCCCGACCTCCCCTGACCTACGCTAAGCCTCCTGTGCGTTGCGTTCGTTCATCGGCAGCTGGTTGCGTCTCGTGCCGGGCGAGCCGCTTGCCCCGTGATCCCCGAAGCATGCCCGCCAAGCTAAGTGCGGAGTGATACCAGAATCCCCGGTCGCGGGTCTGCCACGGGCCGGTCCGGGCTCGCGCGCTAGGCTTGGCGCGGTGGCGGCGACACGGCTCAACCCTCCGCTCTCTCCCACCAGGGGCGCCGGCGACGACGTCCAGGAACGCACACCAGGCGTTCCCCTGGGCCTCTCTCGCGTGGGCGTCGCCGGCGTCGAGAAGGTGGTCCGCATCCGCGAGGAGCTGTTCTTCGCGCGGCTCGACTGCTACGTCGACCTCAGCCACGACCAGAAGGGCGCGCACATGTCGCGCTTCGACGAGGTCGTCAACGAGGCGATCGGCCAGGTCGTGCTCAGCGAGGCGCCCTTCCGGGCCGAGACGCTCGCCCAGCACATCGCCGAGCTCGTCCGCGAGAGGCAGGGGGCCGAGCGGGCGGAGGTCACGATCGCCGCGCGCTACCCCGAGCACAAGCCGGCCCCCGTCTCGGGAGTCCAGACGCAGGAGATCTTCACGCTTCACGGTCGCGCCGTCGCCTTCGAGCACGGCACCCGGCGGACCGTCGGCGTCTCGGCCACCGGCATGACCGCCTGCCCCTGCGCGCAGGAGCTCGTGGCTGCACGGGCGCGAGAGCGTCTCGCCGGTGAGGACTTCTCGCCCGAGCAGATCGACGTCATCCTCGACAGCGTGCCCGTCGCCACGCACAACCAGCGAGGTCTCGCCACCCTGCAGATCGGCTGCACCGAGGACTGCGACGCCGAGATCGAGGCCGGCACGCTGCTCGAGATCGCCGAGGCGAGCATGTCCTCGGAGATCTACGAGCTGATGAAGCGCTCGGACGAGGTCGCGGTCGTCGAGAAGGCTCACCGCCGGCCCCGCTTCGTCGAGGACTGCGTGCGCGAGATGATCGCCGGCGTTGTCAGCCAGTTCCCGCAGCTGGACGGAGCAAGCTTCGTCTCGGCTCGCCAGGAGAACCTCGAGACGATCCACCAGCACAACGTCGTCGCCGAGCGCCACGGCCTCCTCCGGGAGCTGCGCGAGGAGCTCGAGACCGGCAGTCCCGGGCCCCGCCACACGAGCCTCGAGCAGTGGCTCGAGCCCGGTGCGCGGCCTTAGCCGTCGACCTGAGCCTGGCTCTGCTGCATCCGGCGGCGCACGCCGAAGAAGTAGTCGAGCCCTGAGAGCACCGTCACGACGACGGTCACGTAGAGCAGCGCCGAAACCCACGCCGGCTGGCCGTGCACCGCGATCACCGACAGGATCGCCGCGATCTGCAGGCACGTCTTGACCTTCCCGAACATGCTCGCGCCCATCACCACCCCGGCCTGACTCGCGCCGAGGCGCAGGACCGTCACGGCGAGCTCGCGCGTGATGATCACCATCGCCACCCACGCCGCCAGCCGGTGCAGCGACACCAGGGAGATCAGCGCCGCAACGATCAGGAGCTTGTCCGCGAGCGGATCCATCAGCTTGCCGAACGTCGTAATCGAGTCACGCGCGCGCGCGAGGTAGCCGTCGACGAAGTCCGTCAGCGACGCCAGCGCGAACACGACGGCGGCCAGCACATCACCGGCCGGCGTGTTGCCCAGCAGCGCGACCACCAGCGCCGGCACCAGCATGATCCGCAGGACCGTGAGTACGTTGGGGAGGTTCAGGGGAAACAAGACCGTTGACAATATCCTGGAGTGCCCGCTGGAGCGGGCAGCCGGTCCCCGCCACTTTCAGCGAAAGGAGCAGCGCCATGAAGACGCGCACGCTCGGACCCAACGGCCCGGAGGTATCCGCCATCGGGCTGGGCTGCATGGGCATGTCTGCCTTCTACGGCAGCGCCGACGATGAGGAATCGATCCGCACGATCACGCGCGCGCTCGATCTCGGGTGCAACTTCCTGGACACCTCCGACGCCTACGGGCCGCACACCAACGAGGAACTCGTCGGGCGTGCCATCGCGGGGCGCCGCGAGGAGGTGTTCCTGGCAACCAAGTTCGGCTTCCGGCTCGAGCCGGGGGAGGGGGGCGGCCCGCCGCGACGCACGATCGACGGCAGTCCCGACTACGTCCGCCGCGCCGTCGAGGGATCGCTCCAGCGCCTCAAAACCGACCACATCGACCTGTACTACCAGCATCGCGTCGACCCCCGTACGCCGATCGAGGAGACGGTCGGCGCGATGGGCCAGCTCGTCGCGGACGGCAAGGTCCGCTTCATCGGCCTATCCGAGGCCAGCGCCGAGACGATCCGGCGGGCGCACGGCGTCCACCCCGTCACCGCCGTGCAGAGCGAGTACTCGCTCTGGACGCGTGACGTCGAGGACGAGGTGCTGCCGACGCTGACCGAGCTCGGCATCGGCCTCGTCGCCTACTCGCCGCTGGGGCGCGGCTTTCTCTCCGGGCGCTTCTCCTCGCCGGACGAGCTCGACGAGGGCGACTTCCGCCGCCACGGCCCCCGCTTCACCGGCGAGAACCTCGAGCGCAACCGGAAGGTGGCAGAGCGCGTGAGAGAGCTTGCCGACGAGAAGGGCGTCACGCCGGCGCAGCTCGCGCTGGCCTGGGTGCTGCATCGGTGGGAGCACATAGTCCCGATCCCCGGCACCACAAAGGTGGCGCGCCTCGAAGAGAACCTCGCCGCCGCGGAGATCGAGCTGAGCGACGACGAGGTCGAGCAGATCAGCGAAGCCGTTCCCGCCGCCGCGGGTGCCCGCTACGACGAGCAGGGCATGCGGACGGTCAACGTCTAGGTCGCGCGCGGTTGACCGCCGCGGTCACGCGGCTCTGCAGCTTCGACAGGCGTGCCTGCTCCTGCTGTGGGGTGAGACGGCCGGCCGCCACGCGGGCGTGCAGAGCCGCCTTGCGGGCCACGACCAGTGCGTCGATCAGCCCTGCGGCCGACTTGCCGGGCGTCGCATCGGCGATCTGGGCAAGCGAGCGGCCGGCGCGAAGTTCCTTGTGAAGCTGCGCGCGGCTGATGCCGAGGTAGCGTGTCACGGGTTCGCCGGCCGCCCCGAGCCGCTGCTCTCCGCGGGGCCCGGCCGCCTTGGGTCCGCCGGGCCTGTTCACCTGGGCTTCCACGCGCCGGGGAAGGCTTTCGATGGCGGTCCTGAGCCGGGCCCTGTCCACGGCCACGAGCGCGTTCACCAGTCCGGCGGCCGACTTCCCGCTGGTCGAGTTGGCGATCTGAGCCAGCGACCTGCCCGAGCGCAGCTCGGTCTGAAGCGTCGTCTTCTCGATGCCGAGATATGCCGCGGCGCTGACCAGTGGCCCGGGGTGAGCGGGGCGGGAAGGACCACGAGCGGCGGTCACGGCGGCCATCGTGCCGCCCGCCAGAACCACGAGCGCGGCGATGCCCAGGAGAAGCTTCTGTTTGAGGCTGCGCTTCATCGGATCTCCCTTCCATACCCTCAACACGCCCGGCTGTCCCCGCGATGCGGGCCAGCGTCCCCCCGACTTTGGCGGCCTGCCGTAAATGGTGGCTTAAAACCGTCCGCTTGTCAGTAGCCGACGGAGTAGAAGCTGATCCGCCTGCAGCCGTCGAGCCTGTAGTGGGGCAGGGCGTGGTGGCTCGTGTAGACGATGATGTGCGGGTTCTGGCAGTGGATCGTGCCGGAGCCCTCGTGAGCGTGCACGACGGTGCCCGGGTTGGTCCCCGTCCACACCCAGTTGACCGTGTCGTTGGAGTAGATGAAGTTCCTGCCGTTGCCGGCGTGGATCACGGCCGTCTGGTGGGCGGGCCAACCCGAGGGGTGGTAGTCGCCCCAGATCACGTCGCCCGCTTCGCCGCCCCAGATCGTGTCGTTGCCGTAGCCGCCCAGCAGCCAGTTGTGGACGTTCGGCCTGGCCCTCAGAACGTTCTGCCGGCCGGCCGGGCCCTTGTCCATGACCAGGTGCTGGTAGGGCGGCCAGCCGGCATGGCTCGTCGAGGCCGCCGCGGGCAGCGCCGGGAGGAGGATCGCCGCGATCGCGGCCAGCAGGAGCCGGCGGCCGCGACCGCTAGGGTGGGGGACCATGCCGCTGATCCCGATGGTTATAGAGCGAACCGCCCGTGGCGAGCGTGAGTTCGACATCTATTCGAGGCTGCTCAACGAGCGGATCATCTTCCTCGGGACCCCGATCGACGACCAGGTCGCCAACCTCATCGTCGCCCAGCTGCTGCACCTCGAGAGCGACGATCCCGAGAAGGACATCTCGCTGTACATCAACTCGCCCGGCGGCTCGATCTACTCCGGCCTGGCCATCTACGACACCATGCAGTTCGTGAAGCCCGACATCAGCACGATGTGCGTCGGCGTCGCGATGTCGATGGGCTCGCTGCTCCTCGCCGCCGGCGCCAAGGGCAAGCGAGCGGCGCTGCCGAACTCGCGCGTGCTCATCCACCAGCCCTCGGCCGGGTTCGAAGGCCAATCGACCGACATAGAGATACACGCGCGCGAGATCCTCAACGTCCGCGAGCGCATAGACGAGATCTACGCCCAGCACACCGGCCGCCCGACCGAGGAGGTCCGCGCGGACATGGAGCGCGATCGCTTCTTCACGGCCGAGCAGTCGGTCGAGTACGGCCTCGTCGACCGGGTGCTCCAGAGCCACTGACCCGCTTGCGGGCCTGTCGGTGGGGATGTCCGCGCTGACCCGAACCGAGCGGGTCCTGCTCCTGCTGGTCGCGGTCTTGACCGCACTGGCCGGGACCGCCAACTACGCCCACTGGCCGTCCGTCCCGCGGTTCGTTCTCGCCACCTTCGCACTGGCCGGCCTCGCCTGGATCGTCTCGTTCGCCACCGAGCAGCTCGGCGAGCGCGTCGGCCCCGGGGTCACCGGGTTGCTGCAGTCAACGCTCGGCAACCTGCCCGAGCTGTTCGTCGTGATCTTCGCGCTCCAGAAGGGCGAGCTCGTCGTGGCCCAGACGGCGATCGTCGGGTCCGTGTTCGCCAACGCGCTGCTCGTGCTGGGGCTCGTGATCGTCGTGGGCGCTCGGCGGGCGCCGGACGGCGTCATGCGCTTCTCCAAGCGCCTGCCGCGCGACACGGCCACGCTGCTGCAGATCACCGCGTTCATCATCGTCCTGCTCGGGATCTCATTGGCAGCGCAGGACCCCGCAAGCCACCACGTGGACCAGATCTCGATCGTCGGCGCGATCAGCCTGCTGATCGTCTATGTCGCCTGGGTCGTGCCCTACGTGCGCTCGGACATGCTGCCCGGCGCGGACGCGGATCATCCGTCCCCCGCGGCGACGCCCGCCGCGCCTCGCGGCGAGGCATCGAGGCCGCCGGCCGCGGAGCAGGCCGCAGAGCCCGGCGAGAGCCCCGCCGCAGGAGCGCGGGTCCCGCTCGGCACCACGCTCGCGCTGCTCGCCGTCGCCGGCGGCGGCTCGGCGTTCGTCTCGGACTGGTTCATCAACGCGCTGTCTCCCGCGATCAAGCAGCTGGG
>DASYFT010000006.1:0-165220 GCA_036498265.1 Solirubrobacteraceae bacterium
CGGTCCACGTCCCGAAGGAACCGCTGCCGTAGCCCGACTGCACGCTCGGCGCACCGGCCTGTGAGGACAGCGGCGGCGGCGGCGCGGCGGCCGCGACCGGCGCAACCGCCAGGACGGCCAGGGCGGCGAGAGGCGCCAGGCGGATCAGGGCAGGCTCCCGGGCGTTGCGGAGCTCCAGCGCAGCGTGCCGACGTAGCCGGTCGTGGGCAGGTGGTGGTTGACGGGTGGCCCGAGCTGCTTGACCATGCCGGCCCAGGAGGAGGTTCCGCCGGCGTCATACGCGACGCCGACGAAGTCCGTGCGCGGAGAGCCGCCTTCCAAGCCGTAGTCGTGGAAGATCGGGGTCGCCGGGTCGTTGAGCGCGCCGCTGTAGAAGAGCGGCTGGGCGTCGAGCGCGTCGGCTGTCTGGGTCACGTATGCCGTCAGCAGCTGCGCGGACGGGTCGCTGCTCGCGTAGTAGGCGACCGCGACGTGGCCGGGGGCGCCGGCCGCCAGCGCCGGTCGCTGGACGTTGCCGACGCCCGGCGCCGAGACCACGAGCGGGGCGCTCCAGCTCTGGGCCTGGTCGCTGGAGCGCGCGAGGTAGGCGAGGCCGCCCGCCTCCCACATCGCGTAGAGGTTGTCGGCCTGGTCGACTGCCAGCTGCAGGTTGGTGCCGCTGAGCGGCGTGCCGATCGGCGCGTCCGGCTGGCGGATCCAGGTCTCGCTCGCGCCCTCGTCGCGGCTCACGACCACATAGGCCGAGTGTTCGCAGTTGACCGGCTGGTAGATCGTCCCGTTGCTGTCGACGACCCCGCTGTTGAAGTTCAGCGGGGGACAGACGTCGGCCGGGTTGCTCGCCGTCGGGGAGGTGTAGCCGGCAGGCGTGAAGGTCGTGCCGCCGTCGAGCGACTTGTAACAGAGCCGACCCGGCCCGCTGACCTCGAGCGGGGAGTTCGCGCACAGGTACACGACGTCGGGGTAGCCGACCGGCTGGGCGGCTCCGCTCGCGGCAGGCGGGGGCGGCCCCACGAACACCTTCTCCCAGTCGCCCGTGGGAGCGGTCTGGTAGTCCGCTGTAGAGAACGTCCTGGCGTCGTCCTTGGAGGTGTAGACCTGAAAGCCGTACGCCGCAGCGAGGTAGAAGCCGGCTTCTTCGGGCAGGCCGCCCTCGTTGCGCACCGGGCCCGTCGCGTGCGCCCAGAAGACGCGCCCCGTGCGGCGATCGGAGACGACATATGGGTCGACCGTGTTCCAGAACGACGTCGGCTGCGCGACCGCCGGGGCCGTGAGGTTCCAGCTCGCGCCACCGTCCAGCGAGCGCGCCATGGAGTTCTCGCTGGACGCGGGCGAGTAGACGAGCGTGCCGTTTCCCGTCACGGCGATCGTCGACTCGGAGGTCGCGAAGCCCGTTTCGCTGGCGCACGCCACGGGGAGCCGATCACCGCGCGGCAGGCGCACGACGCTACCGCCCGCCCGGTGCGCCACGACCGGAAGCGAGCGGTTGCAGCCGCTCACGTTCGCCGTGCCCGCGGCCGCCGCCGTCGATGGCGCCAAGGTGCCCGCAAGCGCGGCCACCGCCGCCGGCAAGAGCCAACCCCCGACTGCTTTCCACCGCCCCAAGTTCATCTCCCTGCCGCCGTGCTACCCGATCGGCGGATAAAATACACATGTGTCCTCAAACACGCAGTGGCGCGGCGTACCGCTGCCGCGAGGCCGGCATCGGCTCCCGGCCGCGACGGTCCGCGCTTCACAGCGGGCGCGCATCGTCAGGGCGATGCTCGAGTGCGTCGCGCGGGATGGCTACGAGGCGACGACGGTGCCGCAGGTCGTCGCCACAGCGCGCGTCTCACGCAACTCCTTCTACGAGTTCTTCCAGGACAAGGCCGACTGCTTCATCGCGGTGACCGACGAGACGAGCCAGGAGCTCCTGACCGAGCTGCTGGCGCTCACCGAGGAGCCGGACTGGATCCACGCGATGCGCAAGGGCACCGAGCGCTATCTGCGGTGGTGGCAGGATCGCCCGGCGATCGCGAGCGCCTATCTGGTGTTCCTGCCCACCGTCGGAACGCGCGCGGTGCAGCAGCGCGAGCGCCACTACGAGGCATTCAGGGTCATGTTCGCCGAGCTTGGCCGCCGTGCCCGCAGCGAGCAGCCCGACCTCGACCCGCTAAGCCCGTTGGTCCCGCGCGTGCTCGTCGCCGCGATCACCGAGATCGTCGCCCAGGAGGTGAGAGAGGGCCGCAGCTCCATGCTCACGCAGCTGACCGACGATGTGGCCCTGCTCGCGATCAGGCTGTTGGCCGATGACGCCACGGCGAAGCGCGCCAAGCGCGGATGGGCAGCCTAGCTCGGCGACGCTGGTTCCGTGTCTCCCACGCGGCACAGTTTGTGAATCTGTGTTTAGAGCACCTCAGCGCGGGAAGTAGACGCGGGTCGAGGCCAAGCACTGGGGTGGAGGTTGATCATGGGGGCAGGTTGTACCCGGGAGGCGACGTCTTTGCGGCGGCGTTTCGACCGCGCAGTGTCTTTCGTGGATCGCTCAACGAGGAGTGACCAGCCGGCGTCGGTTTGCGCGATACGTTCGCTGCCGACGGTCGCACGCGGCATCGGGCTTGCCTCGAGCCTCGCCGTTGCGTTGATGTTGATCTCGTTCGCCCCGTCCGCGCTCGCCGGCGCGCCCTGCACCACTTCGTCCACCGGCGGCGGCGAGTGGCCGATGTACGGTCACGACGTCGCGAACACGCGAACGCAGTCTGAAGCGAGCGGTCTTGGTCCGAGCGCCGTCGGCTCGCTTGCGCCGCGGTGGTCCTTCTCGACGAGCTCCACCGGGGACGGCACCGGCTTCAACTCGACACCGGTCGTATACGGCGGCTGCGCGTTCGTCGCCTCCTCCGGAGGTCACGCGTACGCGCTCGACTCGAACACCGGTCGCGTCGTGTGGCAGCGAACGCTCGAAGCGCCCAATCCGGGATCGGGCGGAGTGGATGTCGGCGCCGCGGCGATCTACGGCAAAGCTGTGATCTACCTCGTCGACCAGTTCGCCGCGCCGTACGCGATCGCGTTCAACAGATCGACCGGAGCGGTGCTCTGGAGGAGCGCGCCGTTCGCGCCGCCGTTGAGCAGCAGCGTCGCGCAGGCCGGCTCCTACACCAACTCCAGCCCGATCGTCGCCAACGGCTACGTGCTGGCGGGTTGGTCGCCGCCGGAGGGTAACCCGACGGCGACCGGCGGCTTCGCGCTGATCAACGCCAAGACCGGTGAAGTCGTCAAGCAGACGCCGACGATCCCTCAGAGCGCGCAGGAAGAAGGCTATTCGGGAGGCGGCATGTGGAGCACGCCCGCGTACGACCCCGCAACCAAATACGCGTATTGGGGCGCCGGCAACCCGAACAGCAAGGAAAAGCAGTACAAGACGACGGACGCGATCCTCAAGATCGATGTAAACCCGGCACGCGCGACGTTCGGCCAGATCGTGGCCTCCTACGAAGGCAACGTCGACCAGTACACGCAAACGCTCCAGGAACTCAGCCGCTCGCCGGCCTGCGCGGCGTCAGCCAACGAAGCCGTCCCAGACCCGCTCGACGACCCGGTCTGCGGCCAGCTCGACCTCGACTTCGGCTCGGCAGCGAACCTGTTCACGACCGCGACGGGCACCAAGGTCGTCGGCGATCTGCAGAAGTCGGGGGTGTACCACGTCGCGAACGCCAAGACGATGGCGCCGGTCTGGACCTCGCTCGTCGGCCCGTCGTGCTTCGCCTGCAACGCGGACTCGACCGCGTTCGACGGCGGCTCTATCTACGGTGTCGCGACGCCCGGCGGCACGATGTTCTCGCTGGACCGCACCAGTGGCACCGGCAACTGGCTGAGCCCGGTCGCAGACGGGACGCACTACCAATCCGTGAGCACGGCCGATGGCGTCGTGTGGACAGTCGACGGGCAGTCCAACCTCGACGGATTCGAAGCGTCGAGCGGCGTTCCGCTCGTCCGCCGGCCGCTGAGTGTCGACGCGGCCGCGCCCGTCGTGAACCTGACGAGCTCGGGCGTCGCGATCGCCGAAAGCAAGCTGTTCGTCGCCGCCGGCGGGGCCAGCTACGAGTCGGCTCCCGGCTACGTGATCGCCTACGGCGCGCCTTGAACAGGGCTACCGGCGAGCAGCGTGTCGATCTGGCCGAGGGCTTCGACCATGCCCTGTTCCATTCCCATCCCGGTCAGTCGTTCCATTCCCTCGCGATCGGCGAACTTTGACTCGATCGACATCCTCGTGACCCCGTCGTCCTCGGCGATCGTCACCGTCGCGATCGTCGTGGGCATCTCCTCGTTGGGATTGCCCTCGTCGTCGGCGAAGCCGTCTTCGAAGCGCAGCCGCTCGGGCGGCCGGGCCTCCTCGATCCGCCACCAGCCGTGGTACTTCTGCCCCTCCGGGCCGGTCATGAAGTAGGCGGCGCGACCACCGGGGGTGAGGTCGTGGGCGACGAACGTCGCCGGATGGGACGGCGGCCCCCACCAGCGCTCGAGCTGCCGCGGGTCCGACCACATCTCCCAGATTCGCTCCGCCTCGGCGTCGAACCTCGGCGGTGATCGTGATCGTCAGGGCGTCGAGGTCCTTGTTCACGTCGGTGGCGGGCATCAGCTCTCTCCTTTGTCTCTATCGAGGATGCGATCGATTCGATCGATCCGGCCGCGCCACTCGGACTCGAGCCGGTCGAGCGCGGCGTGGGCGTGTTTCAGGGCGTCGGTCTCGGCGCGCACGATCGACTCGCGCCCGACCCGGTGCTTGCTCACGAGTTCGGCCCGCTCCAGCACGGCGACGTGCTTCTGCACCGCCGCCAGGCTGATCGGGTACTCGCGGGCCAGGCCCGAGACCGACAGCCGGCCCTCCTGGGCACGGCGCAGGATGTCACGGCGCGTCCGGTCGGCCAGCGCTCCGAACAGCAGGTCGGCCGCTCTGTCGTCAGCGCGGCTGTCTGGCTGATCTACAACCATGTGGTTGTAGGTTATCAGGCCGCGTCGACAAGCCGCTCGGGGATTGTGGGGCCGACCACGATCGTCGGGGGGTATGACTTGGGTGACGCTTCAGTCGTAGCGGCCGGTTTCGGTGCGTTCAGCTGCTGGAAGTAGCGGGTGAACTCGCCGGGGGTGCACACGAGCACGTAGCGGGCCTGCTGCCCGGACAGGTTGGCGAGCGTATGGATCGCGCCGCGCGGGGCGAAGACGAGTTCGCCGGGTCCGGCGGTACGCAGCTGCTCTCCGAGCTGGAAGGTCAGTTCGCCCTCGAGCACGTAGAACGCCTCGTCGAAGTCGTGGTGGTGAAGGGGCGGTCCGCCCCATTCGGGCGGGACGGTCAGCTTGACGATGCCGACGATGTCGTTTGACTGGTCGGTGTCCAGCAGGATGTCTATCTGGGGCCTCATCTTGCTCCTTGTCTTGTTCGGGTCGTTTGGGATGGGGAGCGCCCAACGTGCTGCGGTCGGGCTGTGATGGGTGCTTCTAGGCACCCGGTGCCTGCCGGGCGAAGGGCGCCATCCCGGCGAGCTTGCCGCCGTCGATGGGCACCGTGGCGCCGGTGATGAACGACGCGGCGTCGCTGCACAGCCAGACGACCGCGGCCGCGACCTCCTCGGGGCGGCCGATGCGTCGCATCGGCATTGCCTGCGCGGCGCTCTGCTGCGCGAGCTCGCCGGCACGCTCCAACTGCTCGGTGAGGATCGGCCCGGGGGCGACGGCGTTGACGCGGATGTTGCGGGCCGCGTACTCGAGCGCCGCAACCTTGGTGAGCCCGACGATGCCGTGCTTGGTCGACACGTAGGCCGCGAGGCCTCCGACTGCCTCCAGACCCGCGGTCGAGCTCATGTTGACGATGGCGCCGCCCTCTCCGTCGAGCATCGCCGCGATCTCGTACTTGAGGCAGAGGAAGGTGCCGCGCAGGTTGATCGCCATGGCGCTGTCGAAGTCCGAGATGGCAACATCGGTGAGCGGGGTCGGGGGATGGCCGCCCCCGGCGGCGTTGTTGAACGCGATGTCGAGGCGGCCGAACGCGTCGAGCGTGCGCGCGACCATGCGTTCGACGTCGTTCGGGTTGCCGATGTCGGTGGGGACGCTCAGCGCCGTGCCGCCGGCGGCCTCGATCTCGCCGGCGAGCGCCTCGAGGCGTGCGGCGTCTCGTGCCGCGAGCGCGACGCTCGCGCCTGCGCCGGCGAGTGCGTGTGCGGTGGCCCTGCCGATGCCGCGGCTGGCGCCGGTGACGATTGCGACCTGGTTGTCGAGGGTGGGGCTCATGCGGTGATCCCTTCGTCGGTCGTGGGAGTGGTGGTGACTGCGCGTCGTCGTGAGGCGCGCCTTGGATACTAGCAGTAACGATTACAGCTGTGACTCATTACAATCGGTACTGGCCGCCTGTACACTGCCTCGAGGAGATGGCCACGCCCCCGACCGACCGACACCTGCCCCGCGACGGCGGCGTCGCGTTCCTGCTGGCGGAGCTCGGCGCGCACGCCGCCGCCCTCTTCGCGGAGCGCATCCAACCCCTCCAGCTCACTCCGCCCCAGGCAGGGGTACTCCGGCGGCTCGCCCAATCCCCCGGACAGAGCCAGCGCGAGCTCGCGGACGCCCTGGATATGCACGCCCCACGACTTGTAGCGTTGATCGACGAGCTCGAGGACCGAGATCTCGTGTCACGTGAGCGCGACCCCGGAGATCGCCGCAACTACGCGATCTCGCTAACCGACGAGGGCCGCCGGCTGCTCGCCGAGCTCGCCCGCGTCGCCCGCCAGCACGAGCACGCGATCACCGCCGGACTCGACGACGACGAGCGCGCCCAACTGCTCGCGCTGCTTCGGCGCATCGCCGAGGAACAGGACCTGCGCCCCGGAGTGCACCCCGGCTTCCGCCGCCTCGGCCGCCGCGCCTGACGGGTCGGCCGCCGTTCAGCCGGCTGCCGCCTCGCGTGGATAGCTCCCGCGCAGGAACTCCTCGATGAGACCGGGACGGGATGGATGCCAGCCGAGCTCCGATCGAGCCCTTGCCGTAACGGCGCCCTGATCGAGCAGCAGAACCTCTGCGAAGTAGTCGCCCAGGCGTGCCCGAGCCTCGTCATCGGACCCCGGCACCGCTCCGGGAGCGCCGACCGCTACGGCAGCGGCCTCGGTCAGCTCGGCCACCGTCGGGCTCGTTCCATCGCTGATGATGTAACGGCCTCGGGCCGAGCTGTCCTCCAGCACGCGCCGGAAGAGATCTGCGAGGTCAGCGACATGCACGGTCGCCCAGTGCTGTCGTCCCGTGCCCAGCATGATGAGCTGCCCGGTCTCGTCTCGAGGCGAGGCCAGGAGCACACCGGGGATCCCGCCGCCGCCGTCACCGTAGGCGACGCCCGAGACGATGACCACTCCGCGCATCTGCTCTGCTCCCAGCACACGGTCGTCGATCGCCTCCTTCCAGGCCACCAGCGCTGGAGCATCCAGGGGCGAGTCCTCGCTGATCGATGAGTTGCTCCCGTAGATCCACAGGCCGCTGATGTGGATGTAGGGCTTGCCGGTGCCTTCGAATGCCTCGATGGCGGCATCGACGACAGCGGTGTCCAGCTCGGCGCTCGTGGCGTCGCCCGGACTCGCCGTGTGGATGGCCCCGTCCGCGTCGCGCATGAGCTTCGCGACGGCGGGCCGATCGTGGAGGTCGACGACCACCGGTGTGGCGCCCCGGGCCGCGACCAGCCCGGCGGCGGCATCGTTGCGGATCAGCGCGGTCACCTGGTGGCCGTGCTCGAGCAGGTCCGTCAGTACGTGAGATCCGATGAAACCGGTTGCACCGGTGAGCACCACGTTCATGACTCCAGAGCCTCCTGTCGTTGTCCGGGCTTTACTAGATCAAGCGCTTGATTGAGAATACTGAGGGACCGCCCGGCTGTCAAGCCACTGCTTGAATTGTTTGCGCCTCTCCGCACTCCCGCGCCCGCGCGGCGCGAAGGCCCAGCCACGCTTCGGTTCGCCGGCTCGCCGGCTCGCCGGTCAGCCGGTGCTCGTGCCGCGGAAGATCCCCGCGAGCAGCGGGACGAGCTGTCGGTCGATGCGCTTCTCCGATTCGTTCCTGAACCCCGCGCCGACGGGCGCCAGCACCAGCCAGTTCAGGAGCCCCGCCACACAGCGCGTGCGAAAGATCAGATCCCGGTCCTTGGCATCGGGGACGTTCGGCTTGACCAATCGCACCACATCGCGACGAATCCGGTCGAATCTCGCATCGAACCGCTCCCAGCCCTGGGGAGGATCGATTCCAGCCTGCGCCACGATGCGCATGACGGCCAGGTCGCGTCCACCGACAGCCATCGCGTGCACCATGGGCCGCGCAAACGCCGTTGCGACCTCCTCGAGCGTCGACTCGGGGCCAAGCGCACCGACGGCGTCCTCCTGGGAGTCCAGATACCGCTCCAGCGCCTGCTCGATGGCCTCCTCGCACAGCGATCTCAGTGAGCCGAAGTGGTAGCTCACCGCCGCCACGTTCGCCCCCGCGGCATCCGTGAGGGCACGCAGCGTCACTCCGTCCTCGCCACGCTCGGCAAGCAGGTCCAGCGCCGCATCCATCAGTCGCGCCCGCGTCCTCTGGCCGGCCTCGCGACGTTGATCCGCTTTCGCCGCCGGCATCGCAAGGTATTCAAGCATGCGCTTGAAAGATATTCAAGCAAGCGCTTGCCTTCTCGTCGGCCCGGCTCGTCCCTGGTCCCCGTCCCCTTCAGCTCGCTCACAGGCAGGCCCATCACGCTGGAGGTCGGCGAGGCTGTCGATTTCCGCGCTCGCCGTTCGTCTACTACCCGACCACCCCGACAAGGAGGACCCCATGAGGTACGTGCTGCTGATCCACCAGGGCGACGCGCCCACGCCGCGGACGCCGGAGGCCTGGGCCGCGCTGCCCGAGGACGAGCGCAACGCCGTGTCCACGGACTACCGGGCGATCAACGAGACCGCCGGCGTCAGCCCGGGATTGGGTCTCGACTCCCCCGAGAACGCCAAGACCGTACGGGTTCAGAACGGACAGACGCTGGCCACCGACGGGCCGTTCGCCGAGACCAAGGAGGCCATCGCCGGGTACCTCATCTTCGAGGCCGACGACATCGATTCCGCGGTGGCACTCGCCGCGCGGATCCCTGCGGCCCGCATGGGCGGCGCGGTCGAGGTGCGCCCCGTGATGGAGTGGTGAGAGTGTCCTCAATCGGCGTCGCCAACCGACGGCTTTGGCAGACTGCGGCGGACGCGCCCGGCCGACCGGCGCGCCCTTCGCATGGCGGACCGAGCAAACGAGATCCCTTCGAGCGACCTTCAGGCACGCGAGCGAGCCGCGCGGAGGGCCGTCGCGCGGCGTGAGCGCCGGCACAGGCGCCGCCGGGCCGGTGCCGCCGGCGTCGTCGCGATCCTGATCGCCGTCGTCGTCCTGGTGGTCGCACTCGGCGACTCGCACAACCGATCGCCCACAGGTGGCACCGGCACCCAGTCCAGCCGGACGCAACCGAAGAAGAAGGTCGTCGTGCCGGGCGGCCCGCTGGCGCCGGCGGCCTTCGGTGGCTTGGCCGCTCTCTGGGCGCCGCAGAACGTGGTCGGCGCCCAGCCCGGAACCGCGGCAGCCTACTCGGCCGCCTCGACCCGGCCGGGCCTTCCCGGCTACCTCATGATCGCCGACCGCGGCAACAACCGCATACTCGTCGTCGATCCGCAGAAGCGGATCGTGTTCCGCTACCCCGAACCGGGCGACCACGGCAAGCTCTTCTACGACGACGACACGTTCATCGAGCCGGGCGGCGCGTCGATCATCTCCAACGAGGAGGACAACCACGCGATCGTGCAGGTCAACCTCGCGGATCGCAGCCAGACGGTGCTCTTCGGGCACCCTGGACTGTCCGGCGCCGACTCCACCCACGTCAAAGAACCCGATGACGCCTACATGCTCCCCGACGGCACCTTCACCGTCGCCGACGCGGCCAACTGCCGCATCCTGTTCGTGCGCGGCCACGCGATAGTCCGCAGCTACGGTCACGCCGCGATCTGCCGCCACGATCCGCCCCGGTACTTCAACCAGGTCAACGGCGACACGCCCGTCCCGGGCGGTGGCGTGATGGTGAGCGAGATCGAAGGCAACTGGATCGACGAAATCGGCCCCGAAGGAAGGCTGTTGTGGTCGATCCGCGCGCCCGTCAGCTACCCCTCGGACCCGCAGCCGCTTCCCGGCGGCCGAATTCTGGTGGCCGACTACGCGAGCCCGGGCCACGCGCTGATCATGAACCGGCGAGGACGGATCCTCTGGCGCTTCGGGCGTCCGGAAGGACGCCGCAAAATGGACCACCCCTCGCTCGCCATGCCGCTGCCGAACGGCGACGTGGCGGTCAACGACGACTACCGGCACCGCGTCATCATCGTCAACCCGCGCACCAACAGGATCGTGTGGCAGTACGGGCACACCGACCAGCCGGGCACCAGCGCCGGTTACCTCAACACGCCCGACGGGATGGACTTCATCCCCGCCGCGGCTGACGGCTCGCCCGACTACGCGGCGGTGGTGCACCCATAGCCGCAGCCGGCTCGTGAGCTCGCCGCCCGCCGGACGGCAGACCGAGCGCGGGCTGTCGCGCGAGCGCGCCATCCGCCGCCGCCGCGGCGGCGCGGGTCTCGGCCTCCTCGTCCTGGTGGTGCTGCTCGTCGCACTGCTGTCCGGCGGCGGGTCCGGCCATGGAACTCGCGCTGGCGCCGGGAGCAGACCAACATCGAGCGCCCGATCCACGCCGGCCGCGGTGCACGTGCTCGTGAGCGCGGCCGGCACGCTGCCCACGGCGATCCAGGACGCCGCCGCAGCCCCGGACGGGCGTGGCGGCGCGCTCCTGCTCGGCGGCCTCGATGCGGCCGAATCGTCGGTGGCCGACGTGTTGCGCCTCGAAGCTGGGAAAGCAAACCGGATCGGCGAACTGCCGACCGCCCTGCACGACGCCTGCGCCGGCTCCCTCGCGTCCGGCGTCTATCTCTTCGGCGGTGGCCAGAGCGCATCCTTCTCGCAGGTCTACGCCATAGACGCCGCCGGCGCGGCGACCGCGAGCGGCTCGCTGCCGACGCCGGCCTCCGACGTCGCGTGCGCCACCGTCGGGAACGTCATCTACGTCGTCGGCGGCTACACCGGGCAGGAACCGCTGCGGACCATCCTCGCCTGGCAGCCCGGCGGCGCGCAGCGCGTCGCCGGCACGCTGCCGAAGCCGCTGCGCTATGCCGCCGTCGGCCAGTTGGGCGGCAAGGTCATAATCGCCGGCGGCACCAGCGGCGAACAGGCCAGCCGCGCCATCTACAGCTTCGACCCCGCGAGCGGCGGCGTGCGCCAGATCGGGCTGCTGCCCGCGGCGCTCACGCACGCGGCCGGCCTCCCGCTCGCCGGGAGCCTGCTGGTGATCGGCGGCCGCGGCTCGGCCACAGCGAGCGGCACCCAGACCGCGAGCATCCTCGCCGTCTCCCCCACCGGGATCGTCAGCAGCGCCGGCCGGCTGCCGCGGCCGGCCTCCGACATCGCGGCCGTGCAGAGCGGCGGACACCTCCTCCTCGCCGGCGGCCAGGATGCCGAAGGGGCGCCGCAGAGCTCGATCCTCGAGCTGTCCGCGTCGCCCTGACCCGGCGGTGACCCTCGGCGGCGGCCGAGGTCAGCCCGAGCGTGCGAGCGACTCGACGACCACGCGCACCGTCCGCAGCAGGCGGTCGCTGGCGCCGCGGACGCTGCCGCCAGCCGCCAGCGTGCGCTGGACGAAGGCGAGCGTCTCGGCGCTCAGGCGCTCCCCCGGCAGCACGTTCGGGATCCCGGGGGGATAGGTCGCCAGCGACTCCGCCGCGATCCTCCCCACCGCCTCCGTCGCGGGGACGACCTCCTGCGCGCCGAGGTAGGCCTCGCGCGGGGTCATCGCAAGCTCTCCCCACGGCGGCGGCGCAGCGAAGCTCGTCCGCCGGCCTCCGGGATCCAACCCCACACGCTCGACCGCCTCGCGCAGCGCCTGCACGAGACGCGCGGCCTCGGGCGCTCCCCGCTCGGCCATTCCGAACACGGCCACGAGCACGTTCTCGGCGTAAAGCTCCAGGTTGATGTCGCCGACCTCGCGCAGCAGCGGCGCGAGCTCGTAGCCGCTGGCGGCGATGCCGCGCACGTCGACGGCGAGCCGCAGGGGATCGTAGGCGTGCACGCCCGGCCGCCCGGCCAGCCGCTCGTCGAGCACGTCGAGCCCCTCGATGGCGCGGATCTGCTCACGTGCGCTCGCCAGCGCCGCGATCGTCTCCGAGAGCAGCTCGCGACCGTGCACGGCCGCCTGGCGCCGCGCCGCGTCGAGTGAGGCGCACAGCAGCGCGCTGGGGCTGGTCGACTCCGTCAACGTGACCGCGCGGTCGACGGCGTCCTCGGCGATCCGTCCCTCGGCGCCGTGGCCGAGATGCAGCATCGCCGACTGCGTGAGGCTGCCGACGATCTTGTGCGTGCTCGAGATCACGAGATCCGCGCCCGCTGCCAGCGCATGCTCGGGCAGCTCCTCGTGGAACGCCAGGTGGGCGCCCCACGCCTCGTCGACGATCAGCGGGACGCCGCGCTCGTGGGCCACGCTCGCCAGCGTCCTCACGTCGGCGGAGGCCCCGAAGTAGGTGGGCGTCACGACCCACGCGCCGACGGCGCCGGGCGTGGCGGTCAGCGCCGTCTCGAGTGTCTCCGGCGTCAGGCAGTGGGCGATCCCCAGCTCGGGGTCGATCTCCGGGGCGGCGAACGTCGGCCGCAGGCCGGACAGGATCAGCGCGTCGATCACGCTCGAGTGGGCGTTGCGCTGGACGACCACCTCGCGTCCCTGGTGCGCAAGTGCCAGGCCGGCGGCGAGGTTGCCCTGGGAGGCGCCGTTGACCGTGAACCACGCGCGCTTCGCGCCCCACGCCTCCGCGGCCAGCCGCTGTGCCTGCTCGAACGGGGTCGGGTCGCCGCCCAGGTCGATGCCGTAGGTCAGCGCCGGTATGTCGAGGGCCAGCGCCCGCTCGCCGAGCGCCTCGAGCAGGCCCGGGTCCGCGCCGGGGCCGCCCTTGTGGCCCGGTACGTGCAGCCGGGCGGGGTTCCTCGACGCGTACTCGAGCAGCGCGTCCAGGTACGGGGTCTGCTGCTGGCGCGGGTCCATACGCGTCCAGGGTCAGGGAGCCCCGCCGGCCCCCACGACGGACGCCGGGCCGGGCGCCGGGCCGGGCGCCGGCGCGCCCCTCCCGGACCTCAGCACACCGGTGTCGCGCGTCAGCCGCTGGGCGAGCGCCACGGGGATCAGGCTGAGCAGGATCACGAACAGCACCACCACGTTGACCTGCGGCAGGTTCTGGCCGTTGCGGATGTGCGCGAAGATCCAGATCGGGAGCGTGTTCTGCGCGCCTGCGGTGAAGGTCGTGACGACGATCTCATCGAACGACAGCGCGAACGCCAGCAGGCCGCCGGCGACGAGCGCGGTCGCGATCATCGGCAGGGTCACGTAGCGGAACGTCTGCCAGCCGTCCGCACCCAGGTCCATCGATGCCTCCATCAGCGAGGACTGCGTGCGCCGCAGCCGCGCGAGCACGTTGTTGTAGACGGTCACGATGCAGAACGTCGCATGGCCGATCACAATCGTGAGCAGCGAGAAGGTCAGGCTGTTGAAGCTGATGAAGGAGTTCAGCGCCATGCCCGTGATGATCCCCGGCAGCGCGATCGGGAGCACGAGCACCAGCGAGACGGCTTCGCGCCCGAAGAACCGGAAGCGGTCGACGGCGAACGCCGCCATCGTCCCCAGCAGCATCGCGACCCCCGTCGCCAGCAGGCCGGCACGCAGCGACAGCGACAGCGCCTGGCGGACTTCGGTGTTGTGCCACGTCGAGGAGAACCAGCGCGTGGAGAGACCCGGCAGCGGCCAGCTCTGCACGTTCGAGGGGTTGAACGCGTACAGCATGATGATCACGATCGGGAAGAACAGGAACAGCATGATCAGCGCCGCCCATACGGCGAACGCCACCCGGCTCCAGCGACTCGACCCGATCACAGCGCCTGGAACGCTCCCAGCCGGCGAGCGACCAGCAGGTAGATGCCCATGATCACCAGCGGCACCGTCGCGAACGCCGCGGCGAACGGGACGTTGTTGGAGATGCCCACTTCCTGGTAGACGACGTTGCCGATGAAGGTGGAGCCGGCGCCGCCGACGAGCGTCGGGGTTATGAAGTCACCCAGCGTGAGCGAGAAGGTGAAGATCGAGCCGGCCACGATCCCCGGCAGGATCAACGGCAGCAGCACCGAGCGGAAGCTTCGCCAGCTGCGCGCCCCCAGGTCTGCCGAGGCCTCGATCAGCGAGTCCGGGACGCGTTCGATGGCCGCCCAGACTGGCAGGATCATGAACGGCAGCCAGATGTAGCTGAACACGATCCACATCGCCCAGTTGGAGTAGCCGATGTTCACCGACCCGAGGCCGATGTTGTCGAGGAACCAGTTGAGGATGCCGTCTTTGGCGAGGATCAAACGCCACGCGAACACGCGAACGAGGTAGCTGGACCACAGCGGTATGAGCACGGCGACGAACAGGACCGCCTGCAGCCTCCTCGGCGCAATGCGGGCCGCGAAGAAGGCGAACGGCACCGCCAGCACGATGTCGGTGACGGTCACCGCCGCCGCGATGCCGACCGTGCGCAATGCGATCGTCCGGTAAGCCGGGACTTTGATCAGGGTTTCGAAGTTGGTCAGCGTCCAGCTGTGGACCACCTTGCCGCTGAAGGAGTCCACGCTCCAGAACGCCGAGAGGAAGAGCAGGAACAGGGCGCCCAGGTAGATCAGGACGAACCACGCCGTGGGGCCAGACAGCAGCAGGCCGGCCCGCAGCCACGGCCGGCGGAACAGTGCCGCCGACGCGCGGGTGCGGGCCGAGCCGTTCACAGCTATGCGAGCCGCCCGGCCGCCGCGCTGCCGGCTAGGCGGTTATTTCCGTCCACTTCCTCTGCCAGGCGCTGTAGTCGGTGCAGTTGTTGTTTCCGTTCCCGCAGTTTTTCACCGGGGTCTTCCAGAACTTGATGCTTTCGAAATAGGCGCTGGGCGCGTTGGCGTGGTACTTCGAGCAGGAACCCGCCTTGATCTTTTCCATGAACGGGCACGCCTTCGTGTTGGCCGGGGTCTCGCCGAAGGAGATCGCCTGTTCGGCTTGCACCTTCGGGGCCGACACCCAGTTCACCCATTTGTAGGCGCAGTTCGGATGTTTCGCGTGAGCAGCCAGCATCCAGGTGTCCGCCCAGCCTGTCGCCCCCTGGCTGGGGATCAGTTCCCCCACCGGCACCTTGTCCGCCTGGAGGTTGTTCGTCTGCAGCGGCCACGCGGCGCCGACCACGGCGTCTCCGTTCTTGAACAGTTCGACCTCGTCGGCCGCGGCCGTCCAGTACTTCTTCACCAGCGGCCGCTGCTGTTTGAGCAGGGCCACCGCGGCGTTCAGCTGCGGTTCGGTGAGCTCGTACGGGTCGGTGATCCCGAGGCTCGGCTGCGCCTTGGACAGGTAGAGAGCTGCGTCGGCGATCTGGATCGGGTTGGCCGGCACCGTGACCGCTCCTTTGTACTTCGGGCTGTAGATCGCTTCCCAGCTCGTCGGCGCGGGTTTCACCTTGGAGCTGTTGTAGAGCAGCACGTTGGGGCCCCACTGCAGCGAGATGCCGTAGTGGACGCCGCCCACGGTGTTGTGCGACGGAGACTGGAGCTGCGGGATGAAGTTCTTCCATTCCGGAACCAGGTTCACGTTCATCGCGGCCACGTTGCCGCCGCTGATCAGCCGCAGGCTGGCATCGCCCGACGCCGAGACCATGTCATAGGTGCTGCCGCCGCCCTGTCGCATGAGGGTGACCATTTCGTCGGATGAGCCCGCGTACTTGGCGTGCACCTGGCAGCCTGTCGACGCTTCGAACGGCTTCACCCATTCGGGCTGGGCATAGCCTTCCCACGCGACGAGGTTCAGCTGTCCCTCGCCGGCTCCGATCTTCGTCGGGAGGTTGGCGGTTTTCGAGCTGCTCGAGCCGCACGCGCTCACGCCGATCGTCATCACGCCCAACACGGCCGCCAAAGCCCAATCGGTCCTCGCGAGTCTCATGTGTCCACAACCTCCTCTTGATTTGCCTCGAGCACCTTCGCGTCCTCCGGACGCCAGACGAGCCGCACGCGGCGCCCGCGCTCTTCGAGCGCCTGCGCAGCTGACATATCGAGGTTCTGCTTCACGACCACAAGCGTCTCCCCACGATCGAGCTCGACCACGTACCGCGTCACCGAACCGAGATACGCGACGTCGCGCACTATCCCTGCGGCGCTCGTCGCATCCGTGTCCGGCTCACCGTCCGCGAGGAGCCTGATCTTCTCCGGGCGAACCGTGTACCTGCGCCCTTGCTCCTCGATGACGTTCGACGTCCCCACGAAGCCGGCCACGAACTCGTTGGCGGGCCGCTCGTAGACGTCTCCGGGCGTTCCGACCTGCTCGATCCGCCCATCGGAGAAGACCGCGATGCGGTCGCTCATGGTGAGCGCCTCGTCCTGGTCGTGGGTCACGTAGATGAACGTGATGTGCTCGCTGAGATCGCGCTGGATCGACTTCAGCTCCAGCTGCATCGCCTGGCGGAGCTTGAGGTCGAGCGCGCCCAGGGGCTCGTCGAGCAGCAGCACCCGCGGCCTGTTCACCAGCGCCCGCGCAAGCGCGACGCGCTGGCGCTGCCCGCCCGAGAGCTGGATCGGCCGGCGTCCCTCCACGCCCGGAAGGCGAACCATCTCGAGCGCCTGCGACGCTCGCTCACGCCGCTCGCGCTTCGGGATGCCCCTCACGCGCAGCCCGTAGGCGACGTTGTCGAGCACGTTCATGTGCGGGAACAGCGCGTAGTCCTGGAAGACCGTGTTGACCTCGCGCTCGTAGGGCGCGCTGCGGGTCACGTCGGCGCCGTGCAGCTCGACGCGCCCCGAGTCGGCCAGCTCGAAGCCGGCGATCACCCTCAGCGTCGTCGTCTTGCCCGATCCGGAGGGCCCCAGCATGGTGAAGAACTCGCCGGCGCGCACCTCCAGCGACAGGCGCTCCACTGCGACGACGTCGCCGAACGTCTTTCGCACGTCCACCAGGCGGACGGCCGGAGGTGCGGTTGCGAGCCCAGCTTCCGATCGATGCGAGCCGGGCGCATCAACGGTCGTACCTCCCGAGGAGACCATCCACCGCGAGTCTAATCCTCGAAACAGACGCACACAACTGGCTGGGGTGGCCAATCTCAGGGTGCGCGTTGCTCCATCCCGGCGCGTGCGGCGCCGGCGTGCGGCAACGGCGATCCGCCGTTCGCCGGCGAACCACGCTCCTGTTCGACCATGCGAAGGGCGAAGCGCCCGGCGGGATGCTCGCGCGCGCGTTCGATGAGCGCAGCCGTGCGTGGCGCCATCAGCTCCGGCTGCGGCAGCGGCACACCGTAGAGCGGCGGCACGACGAGCGGCGCGCAGAGCGCGGCGAAGGTGAGGTCGGCGGCCCCGAAGCGCTCGCCGCAGAGGTGGGGACGCCCGTCGGCCAGCAGCCCGGCGGCGAAGTCGAGCTCGAGCCACGCCGCCGCCTCATCCTCGGCTTCCACGCCGGGACGGATGTCGAGCGCGCGGGAGAGGAAGCGGACGGCCACCGGCCACCCCCAGCGCATCAGGCGATCCTCCCAGCGGGGCACGCCCTGGTTGTTGAAGCGCAGGGTCAGCTCCCGCTCGGCGGCGAGCATGTGCACGTAGATCAGTCGCCGGCCGCTCGGCCCGAGGCGCTCGTCGAATCGCCTGCACAGCTCGAGGACCTCTCGCCGCTCAGCCTGGTCCTCGGGATACAGGCGCAGCTCGGGCGCCGTCCGCTCGTCGACCCAGGCGAGGACCGCTGCCGAGTCCGCGACCGCCCCGCCGGGCGTGACCAGGACGGGCACCGTGCTGCCGCCGCCCGCGCGGCGCGCGTAGATGCGGTGGAGCCCCTGCACGTGCGGCTCCTCGCGGTACCGGATCCCGGCGCGATCGAGCGCCCACCGCGCCTTCTCGCAGTAGTGGCTGATGGGGATCGTGACCAGCCGCAGCAAGCAGCGCCATTATCGCCCTTTGCTAACGTGCCGCGGCGAGGTGCCGCGCTGACTTCCAGGCAGGCAGGGCCGAGCGGCGGAGATGAGCCGCAGCGCAGTCGCCCGGTCCCCGTGGCGACGCTGCCGGGACGCTTCGACGAGTGGGAGATCGAGCTGCACGGGCGCCGGGTCGTCTACCGCGTGGCCGGCAGCGGTCCCCCGATCGTGCTGATCCACGGGATGCTCAACTCCTCGAGCCACTGGCGGTCCGTGGCGCTGGCGCTCGCGCGCGAGCACACGGTCCTCGCACCCGATCTGATCGGCCACGGCGACTCGGCGGCGCCCCGCGGCGACTACTCGCTCGGGGCTCACGCCGCCAGCATCCGCGATCTGATGGCGGCGATCGGCATCGAGCGAGCCACGATCGTCGGGCACTCGCTCGGCGGGGGCGTCGCGATGCAGTTCTTCTACCAGTTCCCCCAGCGCGTCGACCGGCTCGTCCTGATCTCCAGCGGCGGCCTCGGCCACCACGTGAGCCCCCTGCTCCGAACGGCCGCGCTGCCCGGGGTCTCGGCGATCCTGTCGACGATCCGGCCGCGCCTGCTCGCGGCCCTGTGGGAGGGTGGCCGCCGCCTGCGCGAGCGCGACGCGCGCGCCGGCGTCTACCTACAGGCGTTCGCACGGGCGCTGCGCCCGCTGGAGAACGCCGGGGCGCGCGCCGCCTTCCTCCAGACGCTTCGCGCGGTGATCGACGTGCACGGCCAGCGCGTCAGCGCAACTGACAGGCTCTACCTGCTCGAGACGATGCCCACGCTGATCGTCTGGGGCGAGCGGGACAACACCATCCCGATCGAACACGGGCGCCTCGCCCACCGGGCCATTCCCGGCAGCGTCTTCAGAACGCTCCCGCGCGCGGCCCACTTCCCCCACCTGGAAGACGCCGACGGGCTCGCCGTGCTCCTGCATGACTTCCTCCAGAACACGCAGCCGGGTCGCATCGAGGACGCAGACTGGGGCTCGGTGCTCGCACGGCGCTCGCCGCGCTCCCGCCGCCTCGGGGACGCTGCGGCGTAGCGGTCGCGACGAAGCCCGGCTCCTGCGCCGCTCGCGCCCGGGTTGCGCCGAAGAGCCGTCAGGCCAGCGCGAACGGAGATGCCTCGCCGGCCGGCTCGGCCTCGAGGCAGTCGAGCAGCGCAGCCACGCAGGCGGGATCGAACTGGCTGCCGGCGTGGCGGCGCAGCTCCGCGCAGGCATACGAGACGGGAAGCGCCTCGCTGTAGGAGCGGCTGCTCGTGATCGCGTCGAAGGCGTCCGCCACGAGCATGATCCGAGAGGCCTGTGGGATGGCCTCCCCGGCGAGCCCGTCCGGGTAGCCGGAGCCGTCGAAGCGCTCGTGCGAGTGCCGTATCCACGGAACGATCGTGTCCAGCCCCTCGACCCGGGAGACCAGCTCGGCGCCGGCGGCGCTGTGTCCCTTGATCACCTCGAACTCCTCGGCGGTCAGCCGACCTGCCTTGCACAGGATCGTGTCGGGCACGGTGACCTTGCCGACGTCGTGGAGCATCGCCGCGATGCGCAGCATGCCGAGCATCTCCTCCGACCAGCCGAGCGCCTCGCCGATCATGACCGCGCAGTTGGCCACTGCGCGCGAGTGCTCGTGGCTGGCATCCATCCGCATGTCGACGGCATGCGCGAGCGTGGCTGCCCAGCTCAGGCGCTCGGTGGCGCTCGTGCTCTCGCGGTCCGGCCTGCCATGCCTTGAGGAGTAGAGCCGGATGTCGGCCTGACGCATGAGCTCCTCGAGCTCGATCCCGTCGAGCGGGAAGCTCGCCATTCCGATCGAGCACGGCGCCCGCTCGCTGAGGGCCCGGGTGATGCGCGCGGCGCCGTCGATCGCCCCCGTCGCGTCGATGTCGGCGAAGAGCACGGCGAACTCGTCGCCGCCGAGACGCCCGATCGCGTCCGCGGAGCGGACGGTCGCCCGCAGCGTCTGCACGACCCAGCGCAGCAGCTCATCGCCGGCGGCGTGCCCGTGGCGGTCGTTGACCTCCTTGAAGTGGTCGATGTCGAGCACGAGCACGGCACCCTGGCGGGCGTGCCTCGTGCACGCTCCGAGCTCGGCGATCGCCCGCTCCTCGAAGCCCCGGCGGTTCAGGCAGCCCGTCAGCGGGTCGGCGCGCGAGACCTCCATCAGCGCGAGACGCTGGCGGTGGTGGGTCCGCGCCTGCCAGGAGCTCATCGCGCACGTGCACACGAGCATCACCGCGAACAGCCCCTCATAGCCCCACGACTTGGCGCCGAGCGCCACTGCGAGCGCCAGGTAGGCGGCGACGCTGAGACTGCCGACCGCGAGGACCGAGGCGCGGGGGTAGGACAGCGAGGCGAACACGACGGGCATGAAGAAGATCAGGGCCAGCGGGCTGTCGGTGCCGCCGTCGGCGAGCGTCGCCACGACGATCAGGGCCAGGTCGAGCGCGCTCCAGCCGAGGAAGAACGCCTCGCGGTAGCGGCTTCGGACGATCCGCTCGCGCGGCAGCCGCGAGACGATCGCCGCGCCCGCCATCCCGGCGCCGAACAGCGAGGCGATCAGAATCCTGTGCGGCCGGCCCCAGGTGAGCCCCACGTAGATCGCACTCGAGCCGCAGACCACGTACGTCAGCCAGATGCCGGCCGAGATCGTGGCGACGCGCACGCGCAGCGCCGACTGGTCGACTATGCCGCGGTCCACCTCGCCCTTCATTGGTTAGTTATCGGGCGCTCGGCTGCGGACATGAGCCGCGAGGCCGTGCCGCTGGACGGCGGATCCCGCCGGTTTCTACCTCGAGGAGGCCAGGCGCCAGGCGGGCGGGTAGGGCAGTGGCGTGAGGGTCTGCTCCAGGCGCTCACGCAGGGGCTCGAAGTTGGGCGGCAGCGACAGCCGCTCGCCGAGATGCTCCTCCTCCTCGTCGACCGCGAACCCCGGCCCGATGGTGGCGATCTCGAACAGCACGCCACTGGGCTCGCGGAAGTAGACCGACCTGAAGTAGAAGCGGTCGATCACCGGCGTCGGTTGCGCGCCTGCGCTGAGGACACGCAGCCGCCACGCCTCGAGATCCTCCGGAAGCGCCGCGAAGGCGACGTGATGGACGCTGCCGGCCCCCTGGCGGCGGTTCAGCTCCGGCGGGGTGCGGTCGTAGGCATAGAAGCCTCGGCGACGGTCGCCGAGCACCTTCCAATGCTCTCCCTCCACGCGCGAGAAGCCGAGTGTGTCGCCGAGAAGCTGCTCGCTGCGCACGGGGCTGAGGGCGTAGGCCCGCACCCCTTCGAAGCCCTGCAGCGCGTGCTCGGCGGGGATCTCGGGCGACTCCGCCGTCAGTGGCTGATCGCCGGCGTCCGCGATCACGAGCTCGTGCCCGAGGCCCTCAGGGTCGCTGAACAGCACGCTCTCGCCGTGGCGCTCGGACTCGATGCCCTGCGCCTGCAGGCGCTCCATCCAGAAGTCGAGCGACTCGGATGAGCCGACCCGCCAGACGATCCGGTGAACCATGCCGGCCCCGGCCACGCCCGGCGCGGCGCCGGGGTACTCGAAGAACGTGAGGTCCATCCCGGGCGATCCCTCCTCGTCCCCGTAGAAGAGGTGGTAGACGTTCGGTTCGTCCTGGTTGACGGTGCGCTTGACCATCCGCAGACCGAGCACGCCCGTGTAGAACTCGACGTTGCCGGGTGCGTCGCCGGTGATCGCGGTGATGTGGTGGATTCCCTCGAGCTTCATCGCCAGCCAAACCGTATACCCCATCGACTCGGTTCCCACGCCGGGGTCGACCGGGTTCGTATGCGCGCGCGAGACGCTGGTCCGGGCGCACGGGCACGCGTGCCATCATCGCGGCATGCAGGACGGCTCCCTGATCCCGCGCTTCGGCCGCGCGCGACGCGACCCGTCCCTGGCCGTGCTGGAAGGGTTTCACCCGCTGAAGCACGCCGTACGCTTCGGCGCAACGGTGCTCGAGGTCGTCACGAGCGACGCGTCCGCGCTCGAGACCCTCACGCGGCAGCTCGCGCCGGACCTCCTGGAGCGAATCCCGCCGATGGCGCACGAGGTCGGGGCCGACGTCTTCTCGCAGCTAGCGCCGCTCCCACCGTCCACCGGCGTGATGGCCCTGGCCGAGCGCCGCCCCGCCGACCCGGCCGTGGTGCTCTCCGACCAGCAGCCCGCGCCGGTGATCCTGCTCGAGGACCCGCGCGACCTGGGGAACATGGGCGCCTGCGTGCGCGTGGCGGCGGCGGCCGGCGCCGCGGGTGTGCTCAGCACGGGCGGCCACGACCCTTGGCACCCCGACGCCCTTCGTGGCGCCGCGGGGCTTCACTACGCCGTCCCCGTCGCCCGCACGGACGATCTGGCGGAGGGCACGGCACTCGATCGTCCGCTCGTCGCGCTCGACCCGGACGGCGAGCCGCTGGACCCGACCGCGCTGCACCCGCGCGCTCTGCTGGCCTTCGGCAGCGAGCGCCAGGGCGTGAGCGAGCGGTTGCTCGCACGCGCCGACGCGCGGGTGAGCATCCCGATGCGCGACGGCGTCTCGAGCCTGAACCTCGCGACGTCCGTGGCCGCCGTCCTGTTCGCGTGGCGCCTTGCCGGGCGCCCGGTCACGCCCCTGGCCTGAGGCCGCCGGATGGCTCAGCCGGCGACGGTCGCCGCCTGCGACTGGACCGCGTCGAGCAGGCTCCAGTTGCCGCGCAGCGCGGCCGTGGCTCGCCGCTCCATGCGCTCGGCCGCTCCCGGGTCCCCGCCCTCCGCCATCAGCTCCTCGATCAGCTCGCCGGCCTGGCGTGCATGCTCCACGTCGAGCAGGCGGTGCACGCGGAAGTACTCGCCCGCGGGACCTTCCTCGCTGAAGCCGTAGTGCGCGGCGAGGCCCTCGAGCTTCGTCCGCGAGATCTCCGGCTGACCGCCCTCGATCACGTACAGCACGGCCAGGTGCTCGAGCAGGTCATCGCCGGCGCTCCATGCCCGGACGCACTCCCGGGTCTCTGGCAGCGGCTCCGGACGCTCGGCGGCGGGCCCGGCACCCGCCGCGCGCGCGAACCGCTCCCACAGCTCCACGTGTGCCGTCTCCTCGGCCGCGTGACGGCTGAGCGCGTCGCGACGCGCGGGGGCTGCCTTCGCGGCCGCGTGCTCGGAGGCGCGCGCGAGGGCCTCGACCGCGTGCCCGTACTCGCCCGCGTATCGGGCCAGCTCGCCGGCGCTCAGCTCGCCGGCGCTCCAGCGGCGGTAGAAGGGGTGGTCGAGCACGTTGATCGCCTGGCGCGTCGTCTCGAGGCTGGCTAGCACGTCCATGGAGCGGTCCCCTTCTGTCGTTCGGTGGGCTCCGGCGGGAGGACATCGCCCGCCGGACGACGAAATGTAGCGGTCGTAGCGAGTTCGCCCCCGTCCGGGGCTGGACTGCCGTCCGGCCATTGTGCGACCGTCCGCGGGGGGAGTTGGCAGGGAGAGGTGATGCCGATGCTGCTGATCGTCGTTCTTGCAATCGCCGTCGTCGGATTCAGCGCGATGTTCGCGCTTGCGCTGGGCCGCGTCGCCCATCGCGCCGACGAGGAGCTCGAGACCGCGCTCACCCAGGAACGCGGGCTTGCCGCGATCATCCTGCTCCGGGAGAGCTATGCCGGGTTGGCCCGCGCCCAGTCGACGATGGCGCGCGAGTCGTCGATCACGGTGCCGTCGTCGAGCACCAGCGTCGGCACCCAGCGGTTGCCGGTCAGCGCCTGGACCTCACGCCGCCCGCGGGTCTGGTTGAACACCCCGGGCAACGGCGCGAGCCCGTAGGACTTGACGACCTCGGGGTCGTAGCCGGCGTCTGTCAGCGCGCGGTGGGCATTGGCACAGGGATGCCCGCCGGGACGCGGGGTGGGGAACGTGCCCCAACAGACGTAGAGCTTCACGAGATCTTCAGCGTCCCTTCCATGCCTGCCTGGCGGTGGCCGGGGACCGAGCAGTAGAAGACGTAGGTGCCCGGGCTGAGCCGGAGCGTCAGCTTCCGCGATCCGGCGATGAAGCTCGGGGTCGCACCGAGCACCTTGGACCCCTGGGCGATCGTCACGTTGTGTTCCAGGGGCGCGTTGTTCCTGAGCGTGATCGTCACGGTGCCCGCCTTGGCGCTGAGCGTCTTGGTGTCGTAGCTCAGCTGCCCGGCGGGGTTGGCGACCAGCGCAAGCGCGGTCGTTGCCGCCGGCGCCGGCTTGGCGGCAGCCGGAGCCTTGGCCTTCGGCGCTGTGGCCGTGCCGGTGCTCGCCTGCGTCTGCGTGGTCGCCGGCGTGGACGTGGAACTGGAGGTGGACGGGGCGCTCGGCTGGGCGGCGCTTTCGCTGCTCTGCGTGCTCGAGCCGGCCGGCGTGCCCGCCTTGGCGCTCGAGCCTGACGTGATCACGGCGGTCGAGACCGCAGCGAGCACCAGCACGACCGTCACGGCGATCATCGCGCGCTCGGCCTGCACGGTGCCGGGGAACCCGGGGCGCCGCAGGCCGAGGCCGAGCGAGGCGAACAGCGCCCAGAGGACGAGCACGCCACCGGCGACGTAGAAGGGGACTTTGCTCTTCTCGGCCGCCAGAACGGGCGCAAGCTGAAGGGCGAGGGCCGTGTGCATCGGTGCGCGAGCCTAGCCGATCGGCCTGGCGATATGCTCCGCGCCGACATGGCCGACGCGCTGCGCACGCCGGAGGAGGCGCTGGAGGGCCTTCCGGACTTTCCCTTCGCCGCGCACTACCGGGAAGTCGAGGGTCTGAGGCTGGCGCACATCGACGAGGGCGAGGGCGCGCCTGTGGTCTTCCTGCACGGCGAGCCGACCTGGTCGTTCCTCTGGCGCAAGGTGCTCCCACCTGTTCGTGACGCGGGGTTCCGCTGCCTGGCGCCGGACCTGGTGGGCTTCGGCCGCTCGGACAAGCCTGCCGACATCGGCTTCTACTCCTATGACCAGCACGTGTCGCTCGCCGCGACGCTCCTCGAGGACCTCGACCTGCGCGGAGCGACGATGGTCGTGCACGACTGGGGTGGTCCGATCGGGCTGAGGCTGGCGGTCGAGCACCCCGACCGGATCGATCGTCTCGTGATCATGGACACGGGGCTGTTCACCGGACGCCAGCGGATGAGCGACGCGTGGATGGCGTTCCACGACTTCGTGGAGCGCACCGAGGACCTGCCCGTCGGGTTCCTGGTGCGCGGCGCGTGCAAGACCGACCCCGGCGACGAGGTGATCGCCGCCTACGACGCTCCGTTCCCCGACCCGGCGTCGAAGGCTGGAGCCCGCGCGTTCCCGCTGATGCTCCCGCTGTCACCCGACGCCCCCGGCGCCGCCGCCGGCCAGCGCGTGCTCGAGGCGCTGCGCGAGGACCGCCGGCCGACGTTGATGCTGTGGGCCGACTCGGATCCGGTGCTGCCGCCGTCGGTGGGCGAGCACTTCGCCGAGTCGATCGGGCGCGAGCGGCCCCGGCAGATTGAGAACGCCAGCCACTTCCTGCAGGAGGACCAGGGCCCGCTCATCGGCGCGCTGATCGCAGAGTGGCTGCAGGCCGTCTGAGCCGGGCGCGCCGGCTCAGTCGCCTCGATCGCCGGCGCTGAGGGGTATCTGAGGCTGCTCGGGCGCTGCCTCGAGGCCCGGCTCGGACCGCGAGGCCCGCAGCTCGTAGCCGCGCCGGGTCTGGGCGTCGGAGTCCATCAGGACGCGGTCGGCCTTGATCGCGCGCGAGATGCCCTCCGCCAGCCGCCGTGGCAGCACGGTGCCCAGCACGTTTGTCCGTTTGGCCGACTTCGGGACCCATACTTCGACGACCCGGTTCTGCAGGGCGTCGACGATCGCCTCGGCCACTTCGGAGGGCTCGAGGTTGTGCAGGCCGCGGGCCTCCCCGAGACCGGACCCGAGCTCGGTGTTGACGATGTAGGGCATGACGTAGCTGAGGTCGATCTGCGCGCCCATCAGCCGCAGCTCGCCGCGCAGCGCCTCGGTGAGCCCGACGACGGCGTGCTTGGTGGCGGAGTACGTGGCGCCCCCCGGAGTGCCGAACTTCCCGGCCTGCGAGGCGATGTTGACGATGTGCCCGCGCCCGCGCGGGATCATCCGCTCGAGCGCCAGCTTCGTGCCGAGGATCACGCCGTGGATGTTGATGTCGACCATCCGCTTCGCGGTGAGGTCGTCCTCGTCCAGGAAGCGCCCGATCTGCATGATGCCGGCGTTGTTGACCAGCACGTCGACGGGGCCGACCTGGCCCTCGGCGCCGTCCAGGAAGCCAGCGAAGGACTGCCGGTCGGTCACGTCGAGCGGGAGCGCGACGACGCTCGGGCCGAGCTCGCCGGCGGTGATGCGCGCCGCCTCGAGGTCCACGTCGCCGATCGCGACCCGCATTCCCTGACGAAGCAGGGCTTCAGCGGTCGCGCGCCCGATACCGCGCGCGCCTCCGGTGATCGCCGCGGTCTCTCCGGCGAGGATACGGGGCTGCTTGGCCATGACGGCTCCTCCTGGTGCTCGATACGGACGAAGTGGCATGCAAAGCTACCGCTCCGCCGCCGCAGGGAGGGTCGCGCCTGAAGTAGGGTGCCGGCCATGCCGTCCTTCAAGTTCCAGGGGCAGCGCATCGCCTACACCGAGTATGGAGGCGGGCCGGCCGCGGTGAGCCCGGAGGGCGTGCGGGGACGCACCGCCCGGAGCGCCCCGGCGGGCACGCGGCCGGTGATCCTGCTGCATGGGCTGCTGCTCAGCCAGGAGATGCACAGGCCGCTCGCCGAAGAGCTGGCCGCTCGAGGCAACCGCGCGATCACCCTGGACCTCCTCGGCCATGGAGCCTCCGGGCGCCCCCGCGACATGTGGCGCTACTCGATGGCCTTCTACGGCGAGCAGGTGGTCGCCCTGATGGACCACCTCGGGATCGAGCAGGCGGTGGTCATGGGCACCTCGCTGGGGGCCAACGCCGCCCTGGAGGTCGCGGCCTCGAGCCCCGAGCGCCTGCGCGGGATGGTGATCGAGATGCCGGTGCTCGACAACGGCCTGCTGTCGAGCGCCCTCACCTTCACGCCGCTGCTGGTGGCGCTGACCTTCGGCGAGCCGGCGATGAAGCTCCTCTCCCGGATCACCAGGGCGGTGCCCCGGCGCCTGCTGCCCCTCTACGGCAACGTGGTCCTTGACCTCGTGCGCCAGGACCCGGGGCCCGGCGGCGCGCTCCTGCAGGGGCTGTTCTTCGGGCGGATCGCCCCGCACCGCACCGAGCGGCGTACCTTCGAGATGCCGACACTCGTGCTCGGCCACCGCCGCGACCCCGTGCACCCGTTCAGCGACGCCGGCATGCTGGCCGAGGAGATGCCGAACGCGAGGCTGCTCGAAGCGGACTCCCTCGTCGAGCTGCGTCTGCGCCCGGAGCGCCTGACGGGGGAGATCGCCTCCTTCCTGGACGAGGTCTGGGCCCCACCGGCGACCAAACGAGCGCGGCGGCCGGCCAAACGAACCGGCGGCGGCACGCGTAGGGCCTCCGCCTCGCGCGGCTGACGCTCAGCCCGCCGGGAAGACTTCGACTTCGTTGACGCTCACGTGTCCGGGCGCCTGTGGCGTCCCGACGGACGTGGCGGGGGCGCGGCTGATCCACAGCGCGACGAAGCGAAATGCCTGCTTGGGGGCCTTCAGCCGGAGCCGCGCGTGCTTGGACTTCTCGACGACGTTGGGGCTCAGCTTGACCCATGCGGGATCGGTGATCGAGCCGGGAAGCGTCGAGCCCTTGGCGCCGTAGACCTGGATCGTCATGCCGGGGGTGGACGTGGTCAGGGCGAACGCCGACAGCTTCCTGGGGCTCTTCAGGTCGAGCACGACCCCCTCCGCCATCTTCGGCGCGACCGAGGGGTCGAGCTGGGCGGTCCAGCCGGTGGAGGTGTCGCCGTCGATCGTGAGGCTGGGGTCGCCGAAGTCGGCGGCTGGATAGGCGTAGGGGTTGTAGGTGCTGGCCGCGTTGGTGTCGAGCACGAGCGCGCCGGGCTGCGTTTCGCCGGCGGCCGGCGTGCCTGTGCTGGTCGAGGGGCTCGAGCCGGTGGTGGTGGGCGCGCCGCCCACCGTGGGCGGTTTGATGGGCGAGATCGTGATCGGTTTGGGCGTCACCGCTTTGAGCGGGATCGTGGGAGGTTTGACTCCGCCCGGAACTGGCGGTTTGACCGTGGTCGGAGCGCCGAGGCCCGGCGTGACGGGCGCGGGCGTCGCCGCGCCCGGCGCGGGCGTCGCGGCCTGCGCGACGGTGGTGGTGAGGACGTGCGGCCGTGCCTTGCCTTTGCTCAGCGCCGCGTAGGCCGCGGCCGCGGCACCCAGCGCGAGCACCGCCGTGGCGACGAGGACCGTGGCCCCCGAGCGCCAGCGCGCGTGGGGAGGGCCGAGGCTTCCCGGCGCGCCCGCGCCGCAGTTCAGGCACCAGTCCTGCGCGGGGTCCATCGGCGAGCCGCAGCTTGCGCAGGCCTGCGGGTCGGCTCCCGGGCGGGCCGGGTGATCCGGAGCCTCGCCGCCGGGTGCCGGCGCGCCTGCTGTGGGCTCCTGCTCGGCGTTCGGCGCCGATGCTTTATCGGCGAGCAAAGTGGCCACGAGCGCGAATTCTAGCTGGGGCGTGGCGGACCGCCCGCCACTATGTCGCGGCCCGTGGGAGCCAGCTGCTCGTCCAGCTCGAGCTGCCAGTAGTAGCGGGTGAAGCTCATGCCGGCCCGGAACTCGCCGACATGCGCCTCGATCGCCTCGCCGGCCGCCATCCGCACGATCAGCTCCGGATAGGTGCGGCCTGCAAGGGCCGCGTAGACGGGGGCCGGGAAGGCGCCGCCGAAGCGCGTGTTCACATCGGTGATGCCCAGCCCCGCCTCGGGGTCGCGGAAGACCTGGATCGTCGCGGGGCCCCTGACGGCGAGCGCCTCCATCGTGCGGCGTCCCAGCTCGACGAGCTCCTCGTCGTGGATTACCTGGCCCTTGATCGACTCGCCGCCACGCGACTCGAGCATGGTGCGCGGGATCGCGTTCAGGCAGCGGCCGTCGAGGTCGCCGAGGCAGTCGATCGAGAGCTCGGGCCCGCCCATCGCCCGCTGCACCATGGTGGGCTCCGGGACGTAGCCAACGAAGAAGCGCGCCTGCGCGGCGTCGCGCGCCAGGTGGATCGAGCGAGCGCCGGAGCCACGGCGCGGCTTGACCATCACCGGATAGGAGATGGCGTCGAGGTCGTCCTCGGGCAGAACCGTCGGCGGCGAGGGCAGCGAGTGACTCTCCAGGAGGCGGTGCGCCTCGTACTTGTCGTAGGTTGCGCGGGCGACGTCCGAGGACGGCACGAGCGCCGGCAGCCGGCCTTCCTCACGTGCCTGCGCGAGCACCTCGATGTCGAGATCGGTGAGCGGCAGCACGGCGCCCACCCCGTGCTGCTCGCACAGCCGCTCCAGGCAGGGGACGTAGTCGGGGTCGTCGATGAGCGGCACTTGAGCGCGCACCTGAGCGGCGTACTGCGCAGGGGCGAGCGGCGAGGGGTCCGCGGCCACCGTGGTGGTGAGGCGCGCGAAGCAGGAGACCACGTCGTAACGCTTGCCGGTGCCGGTGAGCAGCACGGCAGGCGGGCTCACAGCTCCCCCTCCCAGCCACCCGCCGGCCCCTTGTAGAGGCCGGAGCCGCCGAGCACCATCGCGACCGTGCGCCAGATGATCCTGAGGTCCATGCCGAGCGAGCGGTGCTCGATGTAGTGGAGGTCGAGCTCGATGCGCTCCGCCCAGGGAAGCGACGCACGACCGTTGACCTGCGCCCAGCCGGTGATGCCGGGCTTGACGGCCAGCCGCCCCCGCTGGCGCTCGGTGTACTGCTCGACCTGCACCGGAAGCGTGGGACGCGGGCCGATCAGCGACATCTCGCCGCGCAGCACGTTGACCAGGTTCGGCAGCTCGTCAAGCGAGGTTCTCCGCAGGAGGGCGCCGACGCGCGTGACGCGCGGGTCGTCCGCGTCGATCGCCAGCCCGGCGCCGATGTGCTCGGCACCGTCGACCATGGTGCGCAGCTTCAGCACGTCGAACGGCCTGCCGTGACGGCCGGCGCGGCGCTGGCGATAGAGCGCCGGGCCCGGGCTCTCGAGGCGTATGGCGAGCATGGCAGCCGCCAGAACCGGCGCGGCGAGCGCGAGCGCGCACGCGGACACCACGATGTCGATCGCACGGCGGATCACGCGGCGGACAATAAGACCTGTCAGCGGGTGCCTTCGGCGGCGTCCCAGGAGGCGGGCGTCCCGTGTCTCACCCAGTCCCACAGGCCGGCGGCCGGCGACGCGGTCGTGAGCACGTAGTAGCGCGCTATGAGCAGCGGGCGGGCACGCAGCATCCCGGCCAGCGCGGCGGCGAGCAGCAGCGCGAGCTGGAGGGCGAGCGTGATCGTGTAGGTGAGCCCCGCTCCGAGGGCGACGAGCGCGACGTTGGCCGCCAGCGCGAGCGCGTGCAGGCCGGGCGTGCTGTAACGCAGGAGCCGGTGCGAGAAGATCATCAGCGCGTAGCCGGGCCGGTAGCCGCGGGGCGAGAGCATTCCGCCGCGCAGCAGGATCGGCCAGGTGTGGCTCATCATCCGGCGCTTGCGCGCGAACTCCCCGCCGAGCGACGGGACCATCTTCTCCTGCGCCCGCGCCCCCGGGACGTAGACGGCCCGCAGCCCCCGCTTGACCATGTTGAACGGCAGCGACAGGTCGTGGCCCATGATCGGGTCGACGACGATGTACGCATCGCGGCGGGTCGCGTAGATGGCACCGTTCCCTGCGGTCACCGACGACAGGCGGGACTCCAGCGAGCGCAGGCGCAGCTCGTAGCGCCAGTAGAGCCCCTCCTGGTTTCCCCCGCCCGGAGCGCCCAGGAAGCGCACCTGGCCGCAGGCATAGCCGACGAGCGGATCGTCGAAGGCCTCGACCAGAGCCCTCGCGGCGCCGGGCTCCCACAGCGCGTTGGCATCGGAGAAGGCCACTACCTCCCCGCGGGCTCGCGAGACGGCGGCGTCCTGCGCGCGGATCTTGCCGCCGCGCGCGAGCTCGAGCACGAGGTCGGCGCCCGCCGCCCTAGAGCGCGACGCGGTGTCGTCCTCGCAGCCGTCGCAGGCCACGATCACCTCGAGCAGCTCGCGCGGGTAGTCGAGCGCGAGCGCGTTCTCAACGGTGGCAGCGATCACCGCCTGCTCGTCGTGCGCGGCGATGATCAGCGACAGTGAGGGCAGGGATGGCGATCGACCCGTTCCCCCCGCGCCGGGGGTGCCCCGCGGGCGCCCTGCGTCCGCCGCCGCTGGGAGCAGGCGGGCGAGGCCGGCGAGGGCCAGGCCGTAGCCGAGTTGCGTCCACAGGATCAGCGCGACGCATACCCAGAAGATCAGTTCGAGGGCGAGCACGGACAGGCATTCTGGACGAACAGGGCTGGCGGGCGCGGCCGCTCGTTAGACTCGCCGTCGATGAGCTACACGATCCGCAACCTGCGCGAGACCGAGGACAGCGCGCCGAAGTTCGGTCTGGGTGAGATCGGCGAGGCGCACTTCCCACGCGAGGAGCTCGACGCCGAGTCGATCGGCCTGGCCTACCAGGTGCTCAAGCCGGGAAAGCGCCAGGCCTTCGGCCACCGTCACGAGAACGCCGAGGAGATCTACGTCGTCCTTTCGGGCGGCGGCCGCATGCGGCTCGACGACGAGATCGTCGACGTCGCCGAGCTCGACGCGATCCGCGTGGCTCCGAGCGTCACACGGGCCTTCGAGGCCGGTTCGGACGGCCTTACGGTGATCGCCTTCGGTCCCCGTCACGCGGGCGACGGCGAAGTCCTGCAGGACTTCTGGAGCGACTGAGCGCCGGGCGGCAGCCGGCGCCTCACCCGGCTCCGCCGGCCAGCAGGCTCTCGTACAGCTCGAGCGTGCGGCGGCCGATCACATCCCAGGAGTAGGTCCCCGTCGCGGCGGAGCGTGCGTTTCCGGCCATCTCCGCGAGCGCGGCCCGGTCGCCGAGCAGCTCCCGGATGGCTCGGCGCAGCTCCCCGGCGTCGCCCGCCGGGAAGGTCCGTGCGGCCCCCGTGGCCGCCATCTCGGGGAACCCGCCGACGTCGCTCAGCAGCATCGGCTTGGCGAATGCCAGGGCGGTGAACAGCACGCCGGACTGGTCTATCTCGCGGTAGGGAAGCACCACCAGGTCCGCCCTGCGGAAGTACGGCGCCAGCTCGAGGTCGCCGACGAAGCGGGGCACGAAGCGCACGCCGGCCGGCGCGGCGGCGAGGAGCGGGGCGATGTCCATTCGCGGCATCCCCACGATCCAGAGCTCCGCGTCATCGATGCCGCGCCAGGCCTCGAGCAGCAGGTCGATGCCCTTGTACGGGCGCATCAGCCCGAAGCACAGGACCATCGGCCTGTCGGCCTGGAACAGCGGCGCGGCGGCCGCGTCCGCGTCCCCGGCCCGGGCGAGGTGCTCGAACACCCCGTGCGGGATAACGTGCACGCGCTGGGGGTCGAGGCCCAGCTCGCCGGTCAGGCGGGCGCGGCCGCTCTGCGAGTGCACGATGACCGCGTCGAAGTGCTCATACAGCCGCCGCTGGGCGGCTCGCTGCCCCGGCCGCGGCTCGCGGGGGAGGATGTCGTGCGCCGTGAGTACCAGGGGCGGTCGCGGGCGAGCGGTCGCGCGTCGCCCGCGCGAGGCCGAGCGCCCGGGGGGCAGCAGCAGGCCGTCGAGATGCTGCACTGTGAGCCATTGGAAGTGAACGATGTCGGCCGCCCGGGACTCCCGCCGGTAGCGCAGCATGTCGGGCACGTGCTCGAGGAGCTTGACTGCCCGGCGCGCCGCAGGGCTCGGCACCCGCGTCGCGAGCCGGTAGAAGGCCTCGTGGCGCGAGTAGCCGTCCGGTGCGGCGATCGGACCGTGGGCGAACCGGCTCGTGAACAGCTCAACCTCGGCACCGGACGCCGCGAGCGCACGGCAGAGCGCGTGGTCGTAGGGCGGCGTGTAGGCAGAGGGGTCGACCACGTGGACGCGCACGGCAACGGACAATAGGCGCGCGTGGGGCCACAATGCCGGGATGCCGCCGACCCGTCAGCCCGGCCCGCCCGACGTCGAGCAGGCCGAGATCGAGCTGACCTACTGCGTCGTGAACACCTCGCAGCGCGATCTGCTCGTCCGCGGGCTCGACGCGATCGCGCGCGAGCGGGAGGGGCTGCCGTTCGCCTCGGAGGTGCTCGTGTTGGACAACGGCTCGCGAGACGGCTCGGCGCAGGCCGCGCGGGAGCACGCAACGGTCGACGAGACGATCGCGCTGGAGAGTAGGCGCGGGAAGGCGCTCAACGACTCCGACCTCTTGCGGCGGGCGCGGGGGCGCTTCGCCCTGCTGCTGAACGAGGACTCGGAGCTGCGCCCGGGTGCGACGCTTTCGCTGTGGCGCGCGCTCGACGGCGCCCCCAGGGCGGCGTGCGCGGGGGCGCGGCTGCTGCGCCCGGACGGCTCGGGGCAGGCATGCGCGTGGCGCTTTCCCACGCCGCTGAGCGCCCTGGCGGGGGCGCTCTTCCTGCACCGCCTGCTCGTCGTCCAGAGCCGGGGCGCGCGCACGCGAGAGGTGGACTGGTGCCAGTCGGCGGCGCTCCTCGTGCGGCGCGAGGCCGCGGAGCAGGTCGGCTACCTCGACCCCGATTTCTTCGTGTACTCCGACGAGGTCGACTTCGCGCGGCGGCTGCGTACGGCCGGCTGGCGAAGCCTCTACGTGCCCGATGCCGTTGCGGTGCACCACGAGCAGCTCGCGAGCGACGCCGTGCCCGAGCGGCGGATCGTCGAGCTCTCGCGCAATCGCGACCTGTACATGCGCAAGCACCACTCGGCCTCCGCCGCACGCGCCGTGCGCTGGCTCACGGCGTGGAGCTACGCGGTGCGCGCCCTCGCCGCGCTCGTGCTGCCGGGGCATGGCGCCCGGCGCTACTGGCGCCACGTGACCGCGACCCTGCACCCCGGTCGCGGCGAGGGACTCCGCGAGGCGGCCGAGGAGTACAACCGAGCAGCCGCACCTCGCTGAGCCCGGCGGGAAGCGCCAGGCGGTGGCCGCGCCTCAGACGTCGCGGAGCGGGTCCTCGGCGTAGGCCTCGACGTCGCCGTGGCCCGCCCGGAAGGCGGTTACGCGCCGGCGCCCGTCGGCGACGAGCGCTCGCGCCGCCCGGAGCTCGTGCGGGTGGAAGAAGCGGGTGAGCAGCAAGCCGGCGGGGACGAGGGCCAGCCAGGCGATCCGCTCGAGCAGACCGGCGGCGCCGTGGCTCGGCAGCAGCAGCTCTCCGGAGATCGCGACGGCGGCGAGCACCAGCGTCAGGTGCGCCAGGCGCCGCCATTCGAAGCCGACCTCGAAGAGGCGCCTCGTGAGCAGGTACATGGCGAGGAGCGTGGCCACGTAGGCGCCGCACAGCGCGAGGCCGGCCCCGGCGATGCCGAGTCCGGCACCGGCGTGGGGGACGAGCAGCACGAGCAGCACGATGTTGACCGCGAGGCCGGTCGCGGCCGCGGGGAAGATCCGCGTGGTCATCCGCGCCCGCCCGGCGATGACGACGAAGACGAGATACAGACCGTAGAGCGCCCATCCCAGCGCGAGCCAGGTGAGGGCGCGGTGGGCGCCGAAGAAGCGGCTGGCGGCGAGAAGCCTGACCATCCAGCGTCCCAGCAGGGCGACGCCGCAGACGACCGCGCCGGTGGCGAGCGCGTAGTACGTGGTCACGAGCGAGTACAGCCGCCCCGCCTCCCGGTCGCTCTCGATCGAGTAGGCGAGTGGCGGCCATGCGTACTGGAAGCCGCGCACGGCGACGAGCACCACGGTGGCCAGCTTGATCGCCACCGCGTACTGGCCGGCGGCCGCCTTGGAGTAGCTCCTGAACAGGTAGAACCGATCGGCCACCTGCAGGGCGTAGATGCTGGCGTCGGCGGCCACCGTGGGGAGCCCGAAGCGCAGCATCGCGCGCAGGTCGGGGATGCTGGGCCTCAGCGACACGCGGCGACGCAGCACCCACCAGAGGGCGATCACGACGACGGCAGAGGCACCGAAGTTGCCTAGCAGCAGCCCCCGTGCGCCCTGATGGGCGAACACGACGAGAGCGATCGTGAACACGACCGTGAGCCCCACGTTGGCGCCGGACGCGATTACGTAGGTGCGCGCGCGCTCGTCGACGCGCAGCTGGGCGTATGCCATCTCCAGGTTCGTGAAGGCCCACAGGCCGAGTGCCGCGCAGTCGATCAGGAGCGGGTCTTCGAAGGTCAGCAGGAGCTGTGAGATCGGCCCGGCGAAGGCCACGACGACCAGCGCCGCGAGGGTGGTCGTCAGGGCAACGGAAGCAGTGGCGGTGCGCGCTATGCGCTCGCGGCGCGCAGTGTCGGCGTCGTCGAAGTAGAAGCGGATGAAGGCCTCGCCGACGCCGGCGCGCAGGAGGATGCTGGAGAGGATCACGGCCGTCAGCAGCGCTTCGGCGGCCCCGTACGCTTCGGGGCTGAGGTGGTGCGTGTACAGAGGCAGCGTCAGCAGCGCGAGCCCCTTGGCCACGATGTCCCCGAACTGGTAGGCGGCGCCGGTCGTGACCAGGCGCTTCAGGTAGCCGAGCACCGACCTAGAAAGCTACTGGCGCCCGCTCCGGGGCCGCCCGCGTGCGGTCGCGGGCGAGCGCGACGCCGATCGCGAGCAGCGTCCACGTGAAGGGATCCTCGAGGAAGTCGGCGTAGGTCCAGGTGTGCAGCACGAGTGCGGCGAAGCACGCCGCCACCGCAATCCGCGGCGGTGAGCGCCCGGCACCGCGCATCAGGACGACGCCGGCGCTGAGGAGCAGGGCCACGTACAGGGCCAGGCCGACGAGCCCCTGCTCGGCGGCGACAGTGATGGGGATCGTGTGCGACGCGGAGGTCGCGTTCTCGGTGGTCGTCCTGTCGTGGCGCTTGTACTCCGTTTCGAACGAGCCCGAGCCATAGCCCTCGAGGGGGCGCTCGCCGAACAGTTCCAGGCCGCCGGAGATCAGCTTGGTGCGACCGCTCGTGGCGTTGCTGGTCGAGCCGCCCGAGCCCTTGAGGCCGAAGTGCAGGCTGGCCGGCGCCACGAGCACGAGCGCTGCGGCGAGTGCCACGAGGCCGGCGGAGACGTAGAGCGTGGCGCGTACGGACCAGCGCCAGGCCGCCAGCACCGCTAGCCCGAGGAGCAGCGCGGCGATGCTCGACTGCGAGAAGCTCGTGACGAGGCCGGCCACCAGCCACGCGAGCACGGCGCCGCCGAGGAGCAGGTCCCGCCGGCGTGAGCTCCAGAGCACGACGGTGGTCACGCCGACCGCGACCAGAGCCAGGAAGCGGCCGTAGATGTTGGGGTCGAAGAAGAGGGAGTTCACCCGGAAGTAGTTGTCGAACTGGTTGGCTGCGACGACCTTCGGGTTCAGGAACAGCGACTTGCGGGCGTACTCGACGAAGCCGATTCCGGCGAAGACGACGGCCAGCGCCACCGCCACGCCGAGGCACCGCAGCAGCAGCTCGCGCGTCCAGCGGACGTCGCGCAGAAGCAGGAACAGCAGGGCGAACGGTATGTAGAAGAAGGCGATGTTCTCCGCGGCCTTGGCGCGATCGGCGGAGTAGAGCGTCTGCAGCGCGTACAGCGCCACTGCGGCCAGGAGCAGCCATTCCACCCCGCGGGCGGACAGCCAGGTGGACGGCTCACGTAGCTTGGGGTTCTCCTCCCCGGCGCCGCCGTCGCGCCGGCGCGCAAGGCGCGGGATGAGCTGTGCGATCACCCCCGCGGCGACCACGACGTAGAGCGGTATGAGCAGGTTCACCGTGCGGGCGTGCGTGGCGATCGGCACCCGGAAGGGGAGCGCGAAGATCGCCAGCAGCGCAACCGCCTCCGGATGGCGGCGCATCAGCGGGACGAGGACCGCGACCGCCACGGCGCAGGCGGCGAGCACGGCCGCGATCGTGCCCCCGCTCGGCAGTCCCGCGGCCAGCGGCACCGCGGCGAGGAGGCTCACCGTCCCACCAGCGTGAAGCTGAAGGGAGAGAGCACCGAGCCGCCGCGCTTGCGCAGGGTGACGCGAACGCGGTATTCGCCGGGCGGCGCCAACCGGCCGGTGTTGAGCGGCTCCAGGATCGCGCGGCCGCTGGCGGTGACGAGCTGACGGAAGTGGTGGGCCGTTCCCTGGCGGCCGTTCCAGCGCAGCGAGAGCTGTTTGTAGCGCGCCACGGGATGGTTGCGCACGAGTGTCGCCACGACGTTGCCCTTGACGTCGATGATCGCCACCGCCACCCGGTCTGCGGCGGCCAGCTTGAACGAGATCTGCTCGAGGTTCCCCGGAGCCGGCCCCGACGGGGTGAAGGACGGCGTCCGCTCGAATCTCTGGACGAACGTGGGGGTGTGCTTGAGCCGCTGGGAGACGAAGAAGGCCGCGAAGCAGGCGAGCACCAGGAGCGCGAATATGGCCGCGGCCAGCGGCTCGGGACCGGAGGCCGCGGGTCCGTTCGCCCCCTCGCTGTCGAGGGCGGCGGCGTTAGGCGTCAATCCTCGCCGCCCAGCGCGAAGCGCTCGACGGTGTCGGAGCGCAGTCCCAGCCGGAGCGTCTCCAGCGACAGCACGTCGGACGGCGCGATGTTGCCGAGGTTGCACTCCGTGCCGAACCGCTTCAGCAGCCACACCTGCTGCTCGCGACGCGGCGCCTCGAAGATCAACCGCTCGGGCTCGATTGCATGCACGATCTCGTCGATCAGCCCCGTGCGCACCTCGCCGGTCGCACGGTATATCCCCGCCGTGCCCGACTCGCGCGCCTCGGCGATGACCTTCCACGCGCCCGCTTCCAGGTCGCGTTCGATCTGCTCGACCCACACGTAGGGAGCCATGATGAAGTCCGTGTCCTTGCTGCCGACCTCGGCCAGCACGGTGAACTCACGCGACAGCCGCTGGATGAGATCGCGCTTCAGCTCCTGCTCGACGGCGATCGTCCCGTCGGAGATCTCGACGTGGCGCAGTCCCAGCTCGTGCAGCCATGCCACCAGCCCATCGACCCGGCCCTGCCGGATCGCGATCTCGGTGAGCGTGCCGCCGAGCACGACCGGGATGCCGTGCTCTGCGTAGAGCTCCAGCTTCGGCCTCAGGTTGTCGCTGACGAGCGCCGTCCCCCAGCCCAGCTTGACCACGTCGACCACGCCGCCCGCCACCTCGAGCAGACCGGCCACCTGGGCCACCGACAGGCCGGTGTCGATCACATGGGTGATGCCGTGCTCGCGCGGCTTGGAGGAGCGCGCTGGGATGTCGATGAAGCCGGCTATGGGCTCGCCGCGGCCTTGTCGGCGCCGACGATCACCACCACCTTCGCCGACCCCCCGAGCGAGGACACAGCTTCTTCGATCGGCTGCACCTTGGAGACCCCCAGCGACCGGGCGACCGCTTCGGCGCCGGCGCGGTGGCCTCCGGCGTACTCGACCACGGTTTCCTGACTGCCGCCTGCCGGGCGCCCGCTGAGGGCGGCGGCCTGCGAGTAGCCGCGCTGCTGGAGTTGGCTGGAGATGCGGTGAGCAAGGCCCGTCGTTTCGGTTCCGTTGAGCACTGCGACGCTTTCTTCCGCCGGGTTGGTCGCGTGCGATGCCGATGTCGTGCTCCTCTTCACCGTCGTGTGATGGGCGCCCGTGTGGCTGCTGTGAACCGTAGGCGTCCTGGTGGCGGTGGTGGAGGGCTTGTTGCCGGAGGAGCCGCCGACGAGCGCGAGGGCGGCCGCGACAGCGCCGACCACGACGAGGACGCCACCGGCGATCAGCCCCCGGGAGCGGGCCGGCGAGCTTCTCTGCCGGGGCCGGCGCTCACGCGCCCCGGGCACGCCGGCCGCTTGCGCGCCGGCGTCGGAACGAGTCGCCCCCGCGCCGGTGTGGTTGCCGGAGGCGCCACGCGCATCCGCCGCGCGAGCGCGCGCGCCGGCGCGGATGGGTGGACGCTCCGGTGGCGGCGGAGCGGGTGGACGCCGCGAGATCGGCGCCCGTGCCGCCTCGTCTGCCGCCGCCGAGGCCACACCCGCGCGAGCCGCCGCCGGCGACCTGGATGCCGCCACGGCTCCCGCTGCGCCGGCTGCCGCCGATGCGCCGACCGCACCGGCCGCGCGGGCGCCGGGGTCAGAGGATCCGGCCGCGCGGCTCGTGGCGGGGGGCGGGAGTGGCACATCGGCCGCCGCCTGCCTACCGGGCATCTGCGCGGCCGCGGCGGCTGCGGTTCGAGACGGGGCGGCAGCTGCGGCGGCCGCCGCCCGTCCGGGCTGGCCTGCGGGGGTGGCCGGCGGCGGTGTGGGCGGCTCCTGCGTGCTCGCCGGCGCCGGAGCACCCTGCGGATGGTTCTCGCGCCCGGCCTGCGAGATCCCGGCGGCGGAGGCGGGCGTGCCGACCGCGCCCGGCGGCGTCGCAGCCTGGGGGATGGGCTGCCCGGCCTGCGGGGGCGCAGCCCTCTGCGCCGTCTGCCCGGCATCGGGGGTGGCGGCCCCTGCTGCTGCTGCGGCTCCCGCCGGAGGCGGGGCGGCGGCGCCTGCCACGGGCTGTGCTGCGACCGCGGCGGCGGGTGTGCCAGCAGCGGTGAGAGCCTGCCCGGCTGGGACCGCCGTCCCGGGAGGAACGGGAGCGCGACCCGTAACGGGGCTGCCGGGGGGCGCCGCGGGACGCGCGTTCATGGGGGTCGAGCGTGGCACCGGGCGTGCGCCGGGTGGAGCGGGCTGCTGCTGCACGCGTGCGGCGGCAGAGGTGCTGACTCGCTGCTCGAGGTCCGCGGCGCGCTCGGGGGCACGGCCGGCCCACTCTCGCAGGCGCTTGATCTCGCGCGCCTGGGAGAAGACCAGCAGCGAGAGCATCGCCACCCCCACCACGGCGGCGAGTCCCGCGATCGCTCCAACGTTCGTGAACGAGCTCGTTAGCGAGAGCGCGAGCGGCAAGGACGTCATGAATGGGGGGAGTGTACGAGGGACGCAGGCGCATCGCTGCGGGCGACCTGCGGATGGCCCACACCCGGCCCGTCACCGACGTGCGGGCCGGTCTCCCCTTCGCGACGCTCTGTGGCTCTGGCGGGCAGCGGATCGCGGCGGGCGGCGGACAGCTCGGAGACCTTCGCCGCCAGTCCGGCGGCGTCTCCTTCGAGCACGAGCAGGCCGATCTCGGCGAAGATCGACTCGACGGCTGGGGCGGCCATCGGCTCCCGCTCGGCGAGCATGATCTTCTCGGCGACCGTGTGACGCGGGCGCTCGTAACCGTTGTAGAGCTCCTCGTGGATCTTCTCGCCCGGGCGCCGCCCGACTATCTCTATGTCTATGTCCCTGTCCGGGTCGAGTCCGGACAGCTCGATCATCGCCCGCGCGAGCTCGACGATGCGGACCGGCTCACCCATGTCCAGCACGAAGATCTCCGCGCCGCCCCCGGCCGCCGCGCCCGTGGCGAGCGAGCCGGAGCGGATGATCAGCTGGACGGCCTCAGGGATCGTCATGAAGTAGCGCGTCATGCGCTCGTCGGTCACGGTGACCGGGCCGCCGCGCTCGATCTGCCTGCGGAAGATCGGCACGACGCTGCCTGACGATCCCAGGACGTTCCCGAAGCGCACGGCCGAGTAGCAGGTGTCGGGGAAGCGAGCCGTGGCGGCCTCGAGCGCGAACTCCGCGAGCGCCTTGGAGGCGCCCATCACGGTCGCCGGGGCGACCGCCTTGTCCGTCGAGACGAGCACGAAGCGGCGCGTGGAGGACTGGCCGGCCACGTGGGCCACGACCCGCGTGGCGATTGCGTTGTTGCGGACCGCCTCGACGGGGTTCGCCTCCATGAGCCCCACGTGCTTGTAGGCGGCGGCGTGGAAGACCACGGTGGGGCGATGCTCGGTGAAGACCTCGCGAATGCGCTCCTCCTCCTTGCAGTCCGCCAGCACGGCGGCGAGCATCGAGCCGGGCACGTGGCGCTCGTCCTCGAGCTCGCGCTGAATCGAGAAGAGGTTGTCCTCTGCATGGTCGAGGAGCACGATCCGGTGGGGCTCCACCCGCGCGATCTGGCGGCAGAGCTCCGCGCCGATCGAGCCGCCGGCGCCGGTCACCAGCACCACCTCGCCGGCCAGGTAGCCGCCGACGGTCTCGAGCTCCATGTGCACGGGCTGGCGGCCGAGCACGTCCTCGACGCGCACCTCGCGCATCTGGCGCGACAGTGCGCCGCGCGTCTGCAGCAGCTCGAACACTGTCGGCAGCGTGCGCACCGGGATGGCCCTCGCCCGGCACTCGCGCACGATCCGCCCACGGGTCGAGCCGGGGGCGGATGGGATCGCGATGATGACTTCGTCCGGCTCCGCCTCGTCGAGAATCCGCGGCAGGTCTGCTTCGGTGTTGCCCCGGACGCGGACGCCGTCGATGCGGAGGTTCCGCTTGTGCGGGTCATCGTCCACGAAACCAACCGGCGCGAGCCCGAGCTCGCGGTTGCGCATGATCTCGCGCACGACCAGCCGGCCGCCCTCGCCGGCCCCCGCGATCAGGACCGTGCGCTCGCCCTTGCGGCCTCCGCGGAACGCCGCCAGTGGCCGGCGCTCGTAGATGCTGCGCGAGATCGCTCGCACGGCGACCAGGAACACGAGCGCCAGCAGCGCGAACAGCACGATCACGCCGTTCGGCAGGACGACCGCGACTGCGCTCCGGTGGGGGTAGCGGTGCACCGGGCGCAGCACCTCGATCGCAACCACGGCCAGGAGCACGATGGCGATGACGGCACGCACCACCGCCTCGTAGTCGCGCTGGCCCGAGTAGCGCCAGCGCCGCTGGTAGACGCCCGCGAGCACGAGCACCGGGAGGCTCCCGGCGAGCACCCACCAGATGGTGGTTTCACGCAGCTCGGCGTATTGCTCCGGCGGCCCGCTGTTGAAGCGCAGCTGGAAGGCCAGGTAGTACGCGAGCGCGACCAGTACCCCGTCCACTGCGAGTTGCGGCAGCGAGCGACGGTGGAGGGGAAGCGTCGCCGAGCGGATCCGTCGGCGCATTGTCCAGATTGTAAGCGGCTATCCCGATTGCAGTGCAGCGGCCGTGTCTCTGTCGCGCTCTCCCCGGAGCGGTGAGAGCAGCAGCCCGATGAGGGCTCCGGGATCGCGCCGGACCCGGGGCGGCGCCTGTTGCCGGTCGCCGGCCGAGAGCTCCACGGCGTCCGCGCGCTCCAGCCGTCGCAGGCGGCCTTCGGCGATCAGCCGCTCGTCGACGGCGCCCAGGCGCCCCTGGAAGGTGGTGTAGACGGGTGTCCCCAGCGCGACGGCCTCCCTGTTCATGGTGCCCCCGGCCGAGATCACGAGGTCCGCGTGGGCGATCAGCGACTGCGCGTCGATTGCACGCTCGGGGACGATGAACCCGGGGACGCCGGCCAGCTGAGCCCGCTGCGAGGGCACTCGCGGCAGCACGACGGGCTGGGCGCCGTCTCGGGCCGCGGACGTGCGCAGGCGCTCGAGTACCTCGCCGAACAGGTCGTTCTCGAAGCGGTGGTAGAGCGAGACCTCCGGGGGAGGCCTCACCACGACCAGGGGCCGCAGGGGATCGAGCCCGAGCTCTCCGAGCACCGCGTCGTCAGGCTCGAAGTCCGCGAGGTAGTACTCCTCCTTGAGGCCCTCGTAGGCGCGGATCTTGCCCGCGGCCCCGTAGCGCTCGAGCCGCTCCGGCGGTATCACGTCGGGGACGACCACCGCACGTGCGAGGCGGCAGTTGACGTTGTGCTGGACCGTCGCCCACTCGTAGTCGAACATCGTCGCACTGGGGATGCGCATCAGCGCTGCGGCCACGCTGACGTCGTTCGACCCGTGGCCCAGCGCGATGTCGAACGGCCTGCCCGCCCCGCGCGCGTCGGCCCGGGCCCAGCGGACGAGCGCCACGCTTCGCGAGGCGAGGCCGATCGCCTTGGCGGCGAGCCGCCCGCCACGGTGGCTGCCGATCACTGTGTGGGAGATCCTCATCCGCTCGCACAGCTCGACGGTCTGGGCGAAGTCGCGGGCGGTGACGCGCACTTCGTGGCCCTCCGCCCGCAAGCGCTCGATGATCGGCCGCATGACAAGCACGTGGGGGCTGTTGGTCAGGTCGATCCACACTCGCACTGGCGGCCACGGTAACGCGCGGCGGGGTCGGCGGGCGGCTCGCTCCGGCCCTCGCGCCTGAGGCGGCCGGTATCGTTGCGTGGCCATGCTGGTCGTCGCCTCGATCTCGGAATCGCTGTTCAACGTCGCCTCGGAATTCGTGGGCGAAACGGGACTGGCGGCCGTCTTCGTGCTGATGGTGGCGGAGAGCGCCTGCATCCCGATCCCTTCCGAGGCGACGATGCTGTTCGCCGGCTTCGCGGTCGCCAACCCAGGTGGCGCGGGCGCGCACCACCACCTGACGCTGTTCGGGATCGTCGCGGCGGGCGTGATCGGCAACCTGGTGGGCTCGTGGATCTCGTATGCCGTCGGGCGCTTCGGTCGAATCGAGCTGGTCGAGCGCCACGGTCACTGGCTGCACGTCAAGCCGAGCCACATCGAATGGGCGGACCGCTGGTTCGAGCGCTACGGCGCACCGGCTGTCTTCTTCAGCCGCATGCTGCCGATCATCCGGACGTTCATCTCGCTGCCCGCGGGCGTCGCGAAGATGCCGTTCGTGCGCTTCACCGTGTACACGCTCCTGGGATCGATCCCGTGGGTCCTCGGTCTGGCGCTCGCCGGAGAAGCGCTCGGCAGCGAATGGGAAAACGCACGCAAATACTTCGAGTACGTCGACTACGCGGTCGTCGTGCTCGTGGTCGCGGCGATCGTCTACGCGGTCGTGCGCCGCAGGCGCGGTCGAAGCGACTCGGGCGATCCCGCTCCCGATGTCGCCGGGTAGGGAGCGGCTTCCCCTCCGTCACGCGATCGCGCTCGGCCTGGCACAGGGACCCACCGAGCTCCTGCCGGTCTCATCCTCGGCGCACACCGCGCTCCTGCCATGGCTCGCGGGCTGGCCGTACGCAAGCCTGGACGGCGAGCTGCGGAAGTCCTTCGAGGTTGCGGTGCATGCCGGTGCAGGCTGCGCTCTTGCCCTCGTGATGCGCCGGGAGCTCGTGCGCCAGGCCACCGGGATGGACGCTCGCAAGGCCGGTGTGCTGGCGTCGTCGCTGGCGCCACCGGCGCTCGCGGGCCTCACGCTGAGGGGCGTGATCGAGCGCCGGCTCGGCGGGCCGCGGTCGATCGCAGCCGCGCTGGCAACCGGCGCGATCGCGATGGCGATCGCCGATTCCCGGGGCGGCGAGCTGGGCCGTGGCATCGAGGACGCCCGCGCGCACGACGGACTCGCCTTGGGGCTCGCGCAGGCGGCCGCCCTGATCCCCGGCGTCTCACGCAACGGAGCCACGCTCGCGGCCGCCCGCGCGCGCGGGTTCGGCCGCGCCGACGCCCAGGCCCTGTCCTGGACGGTGGCGCTCCCGGTGATCCTCGGAGCGGCCGCCCTGAAGGGCAGCCGGCTGGGGGGTGGCGGCACTCAAGCGCCGGCGCGTCCGGCGATGGCTGCCGGTGCCGGCGCGGCCTTCCTGTCGACGCTGGCGAGCGCGAGGCTGCTGCGGCGCTCGGGGACGGGTTCCGGGGCCCTGCTGCCCTACTCGCTCTACCGCTGCCTGCTCGCGGGCGTGGTCGTGCACCGGCTGCGACGCTCACAATAGGCAGCGATGACCGCGCTCGGGACACTGATCGGGGGCCGCTACCGGCTCGACGCCCAGATCGGCCGCGGTGGGATGTCGACGGTCTACCGGGCCTTCGACACGGTGCTCGAACGCCCGGTGGCGATCAAGCTGATGCACCGTGAGATAGCGGCCGACTCCGACCAGCTCGAGCGCTTCCGTCGCGAGGCACGCTCCGTCGCCCAGCTCAACCACCCGCATGTCGTCACGGTCATCGACGCCGGCGAGGAGCCCTCGAGCGACGGCGGCGAGCCGGGCGACGGCTCCCCCTACATCGTGCTCGAGTACGTCGACGGCGAGACCCTCAAGGAGGTCATCCGGCGCGAGGGCCCGCTCGACGTCCCGCAGGCGATCGCGTACGCGATCGAGATCGCACGAGCCCTGGGCGCCGCGCATGAACGCCAGATCGTGCACCGCGATGTCAAGCCGCACAACGTGCTGATCAGCCCGGAAGGGGGCGCCAAGATCACCGACTTCGGGATCGCCCGCACGCTGACGGAGGAAGGCCTGACGATGGCCGGCCGCGTGCTGGGGACGACCGACTACGTCTCTCCCGAGCAGGCGCTGGGACACCCCGTGACGGGCCAGTCGGACGTGTACTCGCTGGGCGTCGTCCTGTTCGAGATGCTCACGGGCGGCGTGCCGTTCCACGGGGAGACGCCCGTGGCCGTCGCCATGAAGCACGTGCGGGACGACCCACCGGACGTCCAGTCTCTGCGCCCGGAGGTCTCGGCCGCCACGGCAGCCGTGCTCGACCGGGCGATGGCGAAGGACCTCAGCCGGCGCTACCCCGACGCGGCCACGATGGAGAGGGAGCTCGAGGAGGTCCTCGCGATCGAGGCCTCGCGCTCGGGCCAGGCCACCGGAGAGGCGACGACCGTCCTGCGCTCGCTGCCCGGCCGTACGCGCGGGCGGCTGCCGTGGCGCGTGCTCCATCCGGCGCGCTGGCTGGCGGCGTTCGGGCTGCTCGCCGTGATCGTCGCGATCGCGCTGGTGATCGCCCTCGGCCGGACGCACAAAGGCACCGGCGTCGCCTCGGGCGTCGGCGCGCGCGCCGGGCTGGTGCCGGTGACGCTGAGCGAGACGGCAGCCCACGGCTACAACCCCTTCGGCACGGGCCCCGAAAACCGTGACCAGGTCGGCAACGTGGTCGACGGCGACCCGAACACGACCTGGAGCACCGAGCAGTACTACGAAGGCAACCTCCGCAAGCCGGGCGGCGTGGGGCTGGGCATCTACCTGGACGCCGCCCCGGGCGTGCTGGCCAAGGCGATCGAGATCCAGACTCCGACCCCGGGCTTCTCGGTGCAGATCTATGCAGGCGACCACATCAACCTGGAACTGCCATACGGTGACTCCACGTCCCTGGCCGCACGCGGCTGGCAGGGGCCGGTCGGCTCGAGCACATCGGTCCGCAGCGGCGGGCGCATCAGCCTCGCCGGCACCGGCGGGCGGCATCGGTTCTACCTGATCTGGATGACCACGCTCCCGCCCGGGAAGCAGTCTGCTGCCATCGCCGACGTGACGCTCTTCAGGTGACGCGGTCCTCGCGCCGCTCGCAGGCCAGGCGGCAGAGGCGGTCCACCAGCCGGGGATACGGGATCCCCGAGGCCTCCATCAGCTTGGCGTAGACGCTGGTCGGGGTGAACCCCGGCATCGTGTTGAGCTCGTTGACGAGCACGCTGTCGCCGTCGACGAAGAAGTCGACCCGGGCGAGGCCCTCGCAGCCGGCCGTCAGGAACGCCCGCAGTGCCAGCTCGCGAACCCGCCGCGAGGCGCCGGCGGAGATCCGCGCGGGGACCTTCAGCTCCATCCCCCCGGGCGTGTACTTGGCGGCGAAGTCGTACCACTCGCCGTCGAGAACGATCTCGCCCGGCTCCGAGGCGACCGCCGGGGCGACCGCTCCGTCGCGTTCCCGGCGCAGCGTTCCCAGCACGCCGCACTCCACCTCCACGCCGCCGGCCATCGCCTCGGCGATCACGAGCCCATCGTGCTGGAAGGCCGTCTCGAGCGCATGCTCGAGCTCTGCTGGGTCGCTCACCTTGACGATGCCGAGGGAGGAGCCGAAGCGTGCCGGCTTGACGAAGACCGGCAGCCCCAGCCGCGCCACGTCGTCGATGACCTCCCCGCGCGAGCGCGCGAAGCGCTCCGCGCGCACCCCGACGAAGTCGACCTGAGGGATGCCGGCGGCTGCCATGAGCTCCTTGAAGAGGACCTTGTCGAGGCAGATCGCGGACGCGCTCACGCCGGCTCCCACGTACGCCACGTCGAGCGTCTCGAGCATCCCCTGCACCGTGCCGTCCTCGCCGAACGGGCCGTGCAGAGCAGGGAAGACGACGTCCACTCCCAGCAGGCCTCCGCCGGGGGTGACGCTCACGGGCTCGCCCTCGCGCCGCCACACACCGTCCCTGCCGATCTCGACCCAGACGACGCGGTGACCGGCCACGAGCAGCCCGTCGCGGACGGCGGCGCCGGAGGACAGGGAGATCTCGTGCTCGGAGGAGCGTCCTCCGGCCAGGACGGCGACGATGAGGGCCTCCCGGCCCGGCTCGGTGGTCTCGTTCACGGACCGGCTAGCCCGTCGCCGGAGGGGTGGCGGGGGCGGGAGTGGTCGGAGCGGGGGTCGTCGGGGTGGTGGGCGTCGTCGACGTGGACTGGGAGAGCACTCCGACGGAGATGGTGACGCTCGAGCCCTTGCGCGCACGGGTGCCCGGCGAGGGGCTCTGCTTGAGGACGACTTCGGACTTCGCGGGGTCGGTGGTGGTGACCGGCGTCGTCCTGGGTTTGAACCCGGCTTCGCCGAGCGCCGCCGCCGCGAGCGCCTCGTTCTTGCCGACGACGTTGGGGACGGGGGCTTCGTTGGAGGCTTGGGCCACGGTCAGGTCGACCGTGTCGCCGACGTGCGCCGAGGTGCCTCGGGCGGGCGACTGCGAGATGACGGTCCCCGGGGACTGGTTGCCGACGGGCTTCTGCGTCACCGTCCCGACCGTGAGCCCGGCGTTGCTGAGCGTCGCTTCGGCCGCGCGCTGCGACTGGCCGACGACGTCCGGCACTTTCACGACTTCGGGGCCGCTGGAGACCAGGACCGTGACGCCGCTTCCGAGCTGGAGCTCGGTGCCGGCAGGCGGGTTCGTTCCGATGACCTTGCCGGCCGGCACCGTGGTGCTCGGCTGGGTCTTGGTCGTGGGCTTGAAGCCGGCTTTTCGCAGCCTGGCCACAGCCTGGCCGGCGCTCAGGCCTTCGACGCTCGCAAGCGCCGCGCTGGCCGGGCCGCCCGAGACGACGATGCTGACGCGGGCTCCCTTCTTGACGGGGCTGCCGGCGTGTGGGCTCTCGCTGATCACGAGACCTGTCGGAACGATGCTGCTGGCGGTGAGCGAGGGCACCGGGTTGAGCCCCGCCCGCCTGAGCGCGGCACCGGCCGCCTGTTCGCTCTTGCCGACGACGTTCGGAACCGTGACCTTGCTGGAGCCCGGTAGGAGCAGGACGAGAGCCAGCGCGATGAGCCCGGCGAGGAGAAGTCCACCGAGCGCCCACTGCAGTCCACGGCGACGGCGCTCATCCTCCGGCGCCCGGCCGTAGCCGTTGCCGTCGCCGCGATCTGCCGGGGCGAGCAGCAGCGCGCCCGTCGCCGGCCCGTGCGCCGGTCCGTTGCCGTGGGGCACACCGAGCGCGCCCCCCGGGAATGCCGGAAGGACGTTGCGCTCGTGTTCGAGGGCGGCGATCAGCTCGCCCGCGTCGGCATAGCGCTGGGCCGGATCCTTGGCGAGGGTGCGCAGCACGATGGCGTCCAATCCCGGCGGGATGGCCGGGTTCAGCTCGCTCGGGGGCCGCGGCTCTGCCGAGACCTGCTTGTAGGCGATCGCCACCGCGCTGTCGCCCTCGAACGGGACCGCCCCGCTGAGCAGCTCGTAGAGGATGACGCCGACCGAGTAGATGTCGGAGGCCTCGCTGACCGAGTAGCCCTGCGCCTGCTCCGGTGAGAGGTACTGGGCCGTGCCCATGATCGAGCCCGTGAGCGTCATGTCTGAGGCACCGGCGCGCGCGATCCCGAAATCGGTGACGCGCACCCGCCCGTCTTCGTCGAGGATGACGTTGTGTGGCTTGAGGTCGCGGTGGATGACCCCGCGTCTGTGTGCGAACTGCGCCGCCCGCAGGATCTGGATGACGATGTCGATAGCCGCGACCGGCTCGAGCGGACCGACTTCACGGACGATGCTCTTGAGCGAGCGGCCCGCCACGTACTCCATGGCGATGTAGTAGGTGCCGTTCCACTCACCGCGGTCGAATATGCCGACGATGTTGGGATGGGAGAGCGCCGCGGCGCTGGATGCCTCACGGCGGAAGCGCTCGACGAACTCCTGGTCCTCGGCGAAGTGCTGGTGCAGCACCTTGACGGCCACCTCCCTGCCGAGGAGCTGGTCCTGCGCGAGGTACACGTCTGCCATCCCGCCGGAGCCGACGCGCGAGAGGACGCGGTAGCGGCCATCGATGATCGTCTCGGGCTCAATCATGGAGCAGCCTTTCGATCACCTGCTTGGCCACCGGCGCGGCGAACGCGGCGCCGAAGCCGGGTACGCCCTGGAGCGTCACCGCGATCGCCACCTTGGGCGCGTCGGCGGGGGCGAAGGCGATGAACCAGACGTTGTTGATCTTGGTCCCGATCTGGGTCTCCGCGGTGCCCGTCTTGCCCGCGACCCGCACGCCGGGGATCTGCGCCGGGGTGCCGGTACCTTCGTTGACGACGGCTTCCATCATCGAGGTCACCGTGGCAGCGGTCGAAGGCTTCATCACCACTGACTGGACGCGCGGCGAGACGGTTCTCACGGTGCGGCCTTCGGAGTCGACGACCTTCTGCGTGAGGTGGGGCGCCATCAGCATGCCGTGGTTGGCGACCGCGGCCGCGACCTCGGCCATCTGCAGCGGCACCACCGCGAGTTTGTCCTGGCCGATCCCCATGCGCCCCACGTCGACGCGCGGGCTGGTCGGGGAGAGCAGGCGGGTGCGCAGGTACTCGCCGCTGGCCGACATCTCTTCGGCCGGGTAGTCCAGCTGCGGCTTGCGGTTGAAGCCGAAGCGGTCCATGTAGCGGCCCATGGTGGCCTTGCCGAGGCGCTCGGCGACCTGGGCCCACACCGTGTTGACCGACTTGGCGAGCGCCTGGGTGAGGGAGATCTGCCCGTAGCTCGAGTTTTCGTCGTTCTGCAGCGGCACGCCCGAGATGGGGACGTCGTTGCGGCCGTCGACGGTGGATTCCGGCGAGAACGAGCCGCTGTCGATGGCTGCGGTCGCGGTCACGACCTTGAATGTCGATCCCGGCGCGTAGCCGAACTGCGTGGCGCGGTTCACGAGCGACTTCGGCGCTTCGCTGCCCTTCGTTTCCCTTTCCAGGCGGGCGGCGCTCGCCCGCGTGCGCAGTGCGTTGGGGTCATAGCCCGGCGATGACGCCATGACGGTCACCGCTCCGGTGGCGGGGTTCAGGGCGACGACCGCGCCACGGTGGCCGCCGAGGGCCGAGATCGCCACCTTCTGGGCCCGTGGGTCGAGCGTGGTGAGCACCTTGTCGCCCTGCGGCTTCTTGCCCTGGAGCTGGTCGAGGATGCTCTGCACGTTGGTTCCGTTGTGGCCGTTGAGTTCGCTGCTGCGGAACCGCTCGAGGCCCGTGCTGCCGAAGTTGATGTAGGAGTAGCCGATCGCGTGGGCGAACTCTTCGCCTGTCGGGTAGCGCCGTTCGTAGATGCCTTCGGCGTTGCGCACGCTGCGCGCCAGAACGGTTCCGTCGGCTGCCAGGATCGGTCCCCGGTCGACGCGCTGCTGCTCCAGCAGGGTGCGAGCGTTGAGCGGGTTGTTGCGCAGCGAGCTGGCTTCGAAGACCGTCCACCGCGAGGTGAAGGCAATGAGCAGCGCGAACAGGAGCGCGACGAGCCCGAACAGGCGGACGATCGGCCGGTTCACCGCGAGCCCCTCATTCGAGCTGCCCCAGTTCGAGGCTGTGGACGAGCGACGCGGCGTTCTTTTCCGAGCGCAGGGAGTGATCGAGGAGCGTCCGCCGCCGGTCCTGGCTGAGGGTGGAGGCGCTCACACCCGACACGTAGGTGCTGCTGTAGAGCGGCACGCTCCCGGGCAGCGTGAAGGGGACGCCGCGGTAGAGCGTGACCAGCCCCCGGGCGTTGGTGCCGATGAAGTACACCGACTGCAGCGCGAGATAGGCGCCCGACCCGATCACGCCGAGGACGACGAGCACGCTCGCGACCGCCCCGGCTCGGCGCAGCCGCCTGCGGCGAACGGCGCGCGCACCGGGGGCGGCGGCCCGCCTGGCCGAAGGCCGTCTAGGAGCCCGCGGCGTCACGGGAGCGGAGACGGCGGGCACGCCGACCATCGTCGCCTGCTCGCCGGGCTGCGGGGGTGTCTCCTCTTTTGCGGGTGCACCGGCCGCCCCCGGAGAGTCCGCCGGCCGGGACGCCACGCCGACCTCCTCGAGGCGCACGAGCACCACCGTGATGTTGTCGCGCCCTCCCGCCTCGTTGGCCGCGCCGATCAGCGCCTCGCCGGCATCGCGCAGCCGCGGGTTGGCGAGCAGCAGCTCGAGGATCTCCTCCTCTGAGAGCATCGTGGTGAGCCCGTCACTGCACAGCAGGTACACGTCTCGGGCACGGGCGCGGTATGAGCGCGTGTCGACCTCGACCGTTCCCTCGGGGCCCAGAGCACGGGTGATCACCGAGCGCTGGGGATGCTCGACGGCCTCCTCCGGCGTCAGCCGGCCCTGTCGCATGAGCTCGTCCACGAGCGAGTGGTCGTCGGTGAGCCTGACCAGCTCCCCGTCGCGCAGGCAGTAGGCGCGGCTGTCTCCGACGTGGGCGATCGCCACGTCGTCCTCGCCCACGTAGACGGCGGTGAGCGTGGTGCCCATGCCGGCCTGCTCGGCGTTGGAGTGAGACAGCTCGTGGATGCGCGCGTTGGCCGCGTGCGCCAGCTCGGCCAGCTCGAGCTCCGGCTGGGAGCCGTCCCCGAGGCCCGGCTGGAACGACTCGACGGCGATCCTCGACGCGACCTCGCCGGCCTGCGCTCCGCCCATTCCGTCGGCGACGACGAACAGCGGCGAGCGGGCCAGCAGCGAGTCCTCGTTGGCCCTGCGCTGGCGTCCGGTGTCCGTTGCCGCGTACTGCTCGGCGACTCGCAGCATGTCAGTCGACCTCGAACGCGAATTCGCTGTCGCCGATCCGCAGGCGATCGCCCGGGTGCAGCGGCCTCGGCGTCTCGAGCAGCTCCTCGTTGAGGTAGGTGCCGTTGGTGGAGCCGAGATCCTCGACCACGAGGATGTTGCCCTGCTCGTAGATGCGCGCGTGGCGCGCGGAGGCGAAGGGATCCTCGAGCCTGATCTCGGCACGGTCGCCGCGTCCGAGGACGAGCTCGCCGTCGAGGTCGTAGATCATGCCGGCGTCGTGGCCCGGCGCGCGTTCCACGACGAGCCGCGGCGCCCGCTCCCGGAGATCGGCGCTGCCGAGCGTCGATGCCGTGTACATGCCCGTTGCATCAGGAGGGATGGCGGCCGCGGCCGGGCGCTGGTCGACGGGCCCGCCGGCGCGCAGGTCCCTGCGCGCGCTGCGCGTGACCCACAGCAGGAACAGGTAGAGCACGACCAGGAAGCCGAACTTCAGCGCCACAGATACAGGCTCCAGCGTGGTCATCCAACTTCGAAGACGATCTCCGTCGAGCCGAGCTCGACCCGGTCCCCGGGTTGAAGCGTCTGCGCGCCGCTGATCTCGCTGCCGTTGACCACGACGCCGTTGGTGGAGCCCAGGTCCTCGATCGTCCATCGTCCGCGCTCCGGGCTGATCCTGGCGTGCCGCCGCGAGATGCCCGCGTCGTCGAGCACGATCTCGCAGTCGCGGCTGCGCCCCAGGGTGGCTCCGCCCGGCGGCACGAGCAGGCGGCGGCCGCCGACCGCGAGCAGCGCGCGTGGCGACGGGCGACGGGCGTGGGCCTCGTCGACGGGGCCTCCCACGCGGGCCGATGTGCTGTAGATCATGGTCTTGCCGTGCTGTTCTGGGTCGAGCTGTGGAGGCGTGGCGTGAGCCTCACTGTGATCCCCGGGCCGGACCAACCGCGCCTGGATCCCGAATTCGCCGAGGCTGAGCTGCTCGTCGGTGTGGAAGACGATGACCGGATTGGAGGCGAGGATCAACTCCTCACGGCGGGCGTGCTCGAGCAGGTATGCGCTGAGCTCGTCGACGACCTCGTGCTCGACCCCCTCGTAGCGTGCACGATCCTCCGGAGACAGCCAGACGGAGTACTCGTTCGGTACGTAGGTGCGCGACACCGAGACGGTGCGGTGGGCGTCCATCTCGCGCGCGAGCTTGCGGGCAAGCTCGATGGGGCGCACCTCCGAGCGGAAGACGCGGCCGAAGGCGCCCTCGACGAGGCCGGCGATCGTTGACTCGACGCTCTTGAAAAGGTTCATCGCTGAAGGCCCTGCGGTGATGGCTGGATCGGCCGCCGGCCGGGAGCCATGCTACGCACCCTGGATCAGGCGGGACCCCGCAGGGCCCGGGCACCGACGGCGAGCATCGCCGCGAGCACCGCGCCGAGGACAGCGCCGTGCGGGCTCGGATGGGCCGCATGCGAAGAGAGCCCGCCGTCCAGCAGCGGCGCCGCGGTGACCATCGCCGCCGACCACATCACGGCGGCCACCGCGTCGAGACCTGCGCTGCGTCCGCGCACCAGCCATGGAAGCGCGAGCGAGCCCACGCCCCAGAGCGCCGCGCCGAGCAGCAGGCCTGTGCCGAGCACCGGCCAGACGACGTGGGTGGCGCTGGTCTGCAGAGAGCCCTCCCAGGCGGCGCGGGCCGGAGTGCCGGACGGTGCGCCCAGCCACAGCCGGTGTCCCAGTAGCGGCTCCGCGAGCCTCAGCCACCAGTAACCCATGGCACCGAGGGCGGCGCGCTCGCGCCAGCCGCGGGCCTGCCCCGCCAGGGCGGGGTACGCGCCGGCGAGGCCGGCGAGGCCGAGTGCGGGCGCCAGAGCGCACGCAAGCCAGGACGGCCCGGCCCGGCGGGGCAGCGCCAGCAGAGGCAGGCAGCCGGCGAGCAGCAGCAGCGCGACGCCGGGACGCCCGGCGAGGGCCTGCCACACGACCACCGCGAGGGCGCAACCTATCCACCCGGCACGAGGGATCGCGCCACGACTTGCCCGCGTTCCCTGAAGCTCTGCATCGAGGGGCGCATGATCCTCGTCGGACTCGAGGACGGCGGCGCGCCCGCGAGTGGCGGGCTCGGGTGCGGCGAGCGCGAGGAACGCGCGTCGCGGCCCGCCCGGCTGCGGGCGGGTGTCCGCCGGCGGGAGAACAGCGGGGGCGCGTCCCCGTGGCCGCATCCGGCGCATGAGCCTGGAGCCGCCGAGCCCGCGCTCGAGCGCATCCTCGAGCGACTCGCGCAGCTGCGTGAGGGTCCCGCGGTCGGCGGGGCCCGTGGCGAGGGCGGTGTCGAGCGCCTCCGTGAGCTCGCGCGGAAGGTCCCTCCGCGTGCGCCCCAGCGACTCGATCGGCTCCCCGATGCGCCGCGCCGTGGCGGCCGGTGTGGCGCCCCGCACGGGATTGACGCCGCTGAGAGCCTCGTAGAGGACGAGCGCCAGCGAGTAGAGGTCGGCCTCCTCTGCCACCTCCCTGCCTTCGCTCTGCTCGGGGGCCATGTAGGCGAGCGTCCCCAGCACGTCGCCGGTGCGAGTGAGGGCGTCCTCGCCGGCGAGGCTTGCGCCCCCGAAGTCCGTCAGCTTGGCGGCGCCGGCGGGACCTTCGGGGCGATTCGGCACGAGCACGTTCTGCGGCTTTATGTCGCGGTGGATGACGCCGCGGGCGTGCGCATGGGACAGCGCCGCCGACAGCGCCAGCCCGATCTCGAGCACCTCCTCGTCCTCCAGCTCGTCGTGGGCGATCAACCCGGCGAGGGTGTCCCCGTCGACCAGCTCGCTGATCAGATAGAACGCGTCGTCTACGGCGCAGGCCTCGTACAGCGCCACGATCGCGGGGTGCGCCAGTCGCGCGGCGGCGAGCGCCTCGCGCGTCGCCCGCTCGCTGTCGCCGTTCGGGCCCAGCAGGATCCGCTTTACGGCGACCTCGCGATGCAGGAGCTCGTCGTGGGCGCTCCACACCTCGCCGAAGCCGCCGCTGCCGAGGCGCCGGAGCAACCGGTAGCGGCCGAGCACGACCCCATGCGCGTCGTGGCCGCCCGCCGGGCCCCGGGCGGGGCCGGGTCGGGCGCGTGGAGGCGGAGAGCGAGGCGCGATGCGCCGCTCGGGGCGCTCCTCGGTCGGCGAGGGCTCCCAGGCGGGCGGGGGCTGTAGAAGCGTGCGAGGAGACTTCACCGGGTCGTGCGTTCGCCGTCCGTAGGCGCCGTCCCTGCCGGCGAGGACGCCGCGCAAACGGCTGACCGAGAAGTTGCAGGAGCGCAAGCAGGGGGGCCGGCAGTCATACTTCGGGCCTTCCGGAATCCTTGAAGGAGCAGGCTTTTGTCGTTCTTCGACGACGGCGAGGAGACAGCCCCTCGCACGTCAACCCGTGCAACCCGCCCTCGGCCATCGGCCGGTGGGCCGCCTCGGCGCCCCCTTCCGCGACGCCCGCAGGCGACCGGCGGCGGCCATGCTGCGGACCACCACACGCTGATGGTTCGCAGGCGCGTGGCGGCCGGCGTGGGGGTGGTGCTGCTGATCGTGATCGTCCTGCTGATCAACGCCTGCAAAAAAAGCCAGGCGCAGCAGTCGCTGAAGGACTACAACCACAACGTCAGCCAGCTCGCACAGGAGTCCGACTCGCAGGTGGCGCGCCCACTGTACACGGCGCTTTCGGGCGCAGGTGGCAAGTCGGCGCTCGACGTGGAGGTCCAGATCGACCAGCTCCGCATCGCGGCCCAGAACCTAGCCTCGCGAGCCAAGAGCCTCAGCACGCCCGGAAGCATGGTGACCGCGCAGCGCAATCTCGTGCTGGCCATGAACCTCCGCGTCGAAGGCATGACCAAGATCGCCGCTCTGGTGCCCACGGCACTGGGTGGTCAAGGCCAGCAGGCGAGCAGCAAGATCGCCGGCGACAACGAGATCTTCCTCGCCTCCGACGTCCTGTTCTCGCAGCGGATCGTGCCGCTGATCCAGGAGACACTGACGTCGAACGGCATCCACGGACTGAGCACATCCGCAAGCCGGTTCGTGCCGAACCTGGGGTGGCTCGATCCAGCCACGACGTACGCCCGGATCACCGGCAAATCGACTGGCTCGACGCAGAACACGGCGGTCACGGGCAACCACGGCAGCGCGCTCAAGGGCGTGAGCGTGGGCACCAACACGCTGGCGCCCGAACCGACGCTCAACCACATCAGCGGGGGCAGCAGCCCGACGTTCACGGTGATGGTCGAAAACTCCGGCGAAGCGGCCGAGACGAACGTGAAGGTGGACATCACAGTCACGGCCGCTGGCAAGCAGTTCAACGCCTCCCACGTGATCAACAAGACCGAACCCGGCAAGACTGTCAACGTCGAAATCCCCGTCACCGGGGTCCCGCTGGGCGTGGCGTCGAAGATCCAGGTGAGCATCGAGGGCGTGCCCGGCGAGAACGACCTCGAAAACAACAAGAACACTTACCTGGCGCTGTTCGGCCAGTAGGGGGGCGGCCGCGTCGTGGCCGGCTACCCGCGCTCGGGGCCCGGGGGCGCACCGGCCCCGCGAGCGGCTAACTTGTGGCGATGCTCGGCTCGATCACCAACACGCAGGGGATCATCGCCATCGCGGCCGCCGCCGTCGGGGGCCTGGCGCTGCTGGGCTGCATCATTCTGGCGCTGTCGCTGCGGCGGGTGCGGCGCGCCCAGCGGCTGGTGCTGGGGGAGGGCGCCGAGGGCGACGTGGTAGCCCACGCGGCCGCCATGCAGCAGGCCTTCGAAGCGCTGCGCGAGTACGTCGACGACACGGCAGTGCGGCTCGAGTCGAGGCTCGCCGGCGTCGAGGCGGCGCTGCAAGGGACGATCGCGCACCGCGCGCTCGTGCGCTACGACGCCTACAACGAGCTCTCGGGCAGGCAGTCGATGTCGATCGCGCTGCTCGACGACGACCAGTCCGGGATCGTGCTGTCCTGCATCCATCACCGCGACCAGGCGCGCGTGTACGGCAAGGAGGTGCGCGGCGGTCGCGGTGAGCTGGAGCTCTCACCGGAGGAGGCCGAGGCCGTGCGGCTCGCGCTGGCCGGTGGCGGCGAGGGCTATGGCCCGGCGGACGACGCCGCCGCCCCGCCCGCCTGAGATGCCGCCGGAGCGAACGCCCGGGACGGCGCAGGAGACCATGTCCGGGACGGCGCGGGAGCACCCGCGGGTGGGCTACCTGGGTCCCGAGGGCACCTTCACCGAGGAGGCCCTGTTGGCGAGTGCGGTGCCGGAGGCGGTGGTCCCGCATCCACTGGCAAGCATCTCCGAGACGATCGCCGCCCTGCGGGCGGGCGAGGTGCGATGGGCGGTGGTGCCGATCGAGAACTCGTTGGAGGGGTCGATCAACGCCACGCTGGATCTGCTCGCCGGCGACCCCGGCGACGTGAAGATCGTGGGCGACGTGCTCTTGCGGGTGCGGCATTCGCTGATCGCGCCGGCGGTGGTTCCGCTCGAGTCGATCGAGACGGTGGCCACCCATCCCCAGGTGCCGGGCCAGTGCACTCGCTTCCTGCACGAGGAGCTGCCGGGGGCGCGGGTGGTCCCGGCGAGCTCGACCGCCGAGGCAGTGCGGACCGTGGCGGCCGCCGGCAGGCGCGAGCAGGCTGCCCTGGGAACGACCCTGGCGGCCCGGATCTACGGCGGGCGGGTCCTGCGCGAAGGAGTGGAGGACCGCCACGACAACTCGACTCGCTTCGTCTGGCTGGCGCGCGAGGGCGAGGCGGCGCAGCCGCCGCTGAGCGACGGCGCGCCGGCGGCCTGGAAGGTGTCCGTCGTGTTCTGGGGGCCGGGCGCGGAGCGCCCCGGCTGGCTCGTTCGCTGTCTGGACGAGTTCGCCAGCCGTGACATCAACCTCACCAGGATCGAGTCCCGTCCGCGCCGCCGCGAGCTGGGCAGCTACATGTTCTTCGCCGACCTGGCCGGCCGTGTCGGCGAACCGCCTGTCGATGAGGCGATCGCGGGCCTCACCTCGATGTGCGACGTGGTCCGCGTGCTCGGCTCCTACCGCTCGGCCGGAGCCGGCGGGGAGCAGATCGCCTGAGAAACGGGGCCTTTGCGCCCCGACATGCCACTTCCCCCGCTACACTCCGGCGCTGAAGATGGAGAGCACGGTCCCACCAGCACCGCTGGGGTCCGTGTCGCCCACAGAGCACCAGCGGCACGGACCTGAGACATCGCCCACCAAGGCGATGAGCGGTCGGGTGCTGGTCTTGAACGCCACCTTCGAGCCGATCAACGTGTGCACGGTCCGGCGTGCCGTGGTGCTGCTGCTCAAGGAAAAGGCCGAGCTGCTCGAGCGCGGCCTCTGGGAGCTCCACTCCGAGAGCTCGACGCTGGCGCGGCCGGTGGTGATCCGCCTGGTGAGCTTCGTCAAGGTGCCGCGGGACGCGCACCGGCGCAAGATCACCCGCCGGGCGGTCTTCGCGAGGGACAGCTGGACCTGCCAGTACTGCGGCTCTCGCTCCAACCTGACCGTCGATCACGTGATCCCGCGCTCGAAGGGCGGCTCCTCGAGTTGGGAGAACATCGTGGCGTCCTGCGCCCCCTGCAACCGGCGCAAGGGCGACAGGCTGCCGAGGCAGGCGGGCATGCATCCGCGGCGCGCACCGCGCACTCCACGCGCGGAGATCTTCATCCAGGTCGCCAGCCCCACGATCCCGACGGCCTGGCTGCAGTACCTCCCGCAGGCGGCCTGAGCCCGCCCGCCCGCACCCAGGCGTGTGACGGCGGCGGACCGGAAAAGGGCGAAGGGCGCCCGTACTGCGGCGCCCTTCGCGATGCTGCGCTGACTGGAAGAACCGAGACGGGGAAAATGCGGCCGGAGGGACCAGGACCGGCGGTCGTCTCGGGGTGTCCCGGGTTGGATTCCGCTAAGCGGTCCAGCCTGTCCGACCTAGCGGCCGGTCACCTCCAGGGTCCCGCAAGAACTGTCACTAAACGTTAGGACCACCTCCTTTCTCTGGTGAAGCCAGAGTAGCGAACGCCGATGACGTGTGGCGCCGGCTGGAGGCAGCCGCTCAGTGGACGATGACGCCGAACTCCTGCGCGTAGGTGGCGCCGGGGCCGCCGCTGCCGAGCCCCGCGGGGACCTGCGGCGTGACGCCGATCCCCGTTTCGCTGTACTGGCTTTCGAGGATGTTCGCCAGGTGCCCCGGCGAGGCGATCCAGGCGGAGACGATGGCCGCGGGGGTGGACAGGCCGTAGGTGCCCCACGCCAGGTTCTCGCCGATCACGTAGCCCACCGACGGACCCGGTATGTAGCCGGTTTCCCTGACCCTGTCGACCGGGGTCTCGCCGCTTGGCGAGACGTGCGCGAAGTAGTCGGCGGAGATGAGTTCCTGGCTGTGGCCTTCGGCCGCCTGGACGAGATCCTGGCTCAGCCTCAACGGCATCTCGCCGTTCTGCGCACGCTCCCTGTTGACCAGGCAGAGGATTGCCGTGCGGACCAGCGCGATGTTGCCGGGTTCGGGGGTCAGCTGCGTGTTTTCGCACGGGGCCGCCAGCACGGCGGCGATCTGCGCCGCCCGCACCTTGACCGCCGCAGCGGGTGCGGAGGACCCCTGCGAGCGCGTCGCGGGGCGGCCACCGTGGGGCCGGCCCCCGCGCTGGAGCCGTTTGGCGCTCGCCTGGCAACCGTGCCCGCGCTTGGGCCGGCAGCCCTCTGCGGCCGCCGGCTGGCGGCGGACACCCCGCCCCGCGTGCCCCCTAACCGCGGCGCTCGCGACCCCGGAGCGGGCGACGGCGGTCTCGGCGAAGAGGCTCATCAGGGTGCAGCCGAGCAGCGATACGGCTGTCGTGAGCAGGAGGATGGAGCGGCGCACCCTCTGCCTGTCGGCCGCAATTTGCGGCGATCTGAGTGCGAGCCCCCGAATCTGGACGGTTGAGGAGCGTGTCGGATCGCCGTCGCGGACGGCGGCTCCCCCGTCTGGGCTACTCGTCCTCGGAGGGCTCGGGCTCTGCGGATGCGGCATCGGCGGCGTCGGCCGCCGTCTCATCGCCGGTGACAGCGACTGGTGGGGTCTCATCGCCGGCATCCACGTCTGATGCGGTCTCATCGCCGGTGTCCACGACGAGGGCCACCGCGCTCACGAGGTCGTCGTCGCGCAGGTTCATCACCCGCACACCGGTGGCGGAGCGGCCCTGCTGGGAGATCCCGCCGGCAGTAGTACGCTGGACCATCCCCTCGCCGCTGATGAACACGAGTTCCTGGTGCTCGCGCACGACGAGCGCTCCGGCGAGGCTGCCCTTTTTCTCGGTGAGCCCGATCGTCTTGACACCTTTGGCGCCGCGGTTGGTCTTGCGGTACTGGTCGATCCGGGTGCGCTTGCCGTAGCCGTTCTCGGTGACCACCAGCAGGTCCATGTCATCGCGGGCGACGTCCATCGCGATCACCCTGCCGTCCTTGCCGACGTCCATGCCGCGCACTCCCGTCGTGTCGCGGCCCATCGCCCGGACGGCGGACTCGGCGAACCGGACCGTCAGGCCGGCACGCGAGACCATGATGATCTCGTCCTCGGGATCCACGGCCCGGACGGCGAGCAGCTCGTCGTCGTCTCGGATGTTGATCGCGATGATGCCGTCGGCTTTGATCGGCGTGTTGTAGGTCGCAAGCTCGGTCTTCTTGACGGTCCCGTTGCGGGTCGCGAACACCAGGTACTTGGTCTCGTTGAAGTCGCGCGTCGAGAGCACCGCCTGGATCCGCTCGCCTTCCGCAAGCGGCAGGATGTTGACCAGTGCCCGTCCCTTGGCCGTCCTCTGCGCCTCCGGCAGCTCGTAGACCTTCGACCGGTAGACCTTGCCGCGGTTGGAGAAGAAGAGGAGGTAGTCGTGCGAGGAGCAGACGAACAGGTGCTCGATGAAGTCGCCGTCCTTCATGTCCATCCCGGTGACCCCCCGTCCGCCGCGCTGCTGCTGGCGGTAGGTCGCGAGCGGCAGTGACTTGATGTAGCCGCTCTGCGTGATCGTTATGACCATCTGCTGGTCGGCGATCAGGTCCTCGATGTCGATCTCGTCCTCGGAATGGCTGATCTCGGTCCGTCGCTTGTCGGCGAATCGCTCAGAGATCTCGCTGAGCTCCTCCTTGATGACGCTCAGCACGCGTGACTCGTCGCCCAGGATCGCCCGCAGCTCCGCGATCCGCTCGGTCACGTCGGCGTGCTCCTGTTTGATGCTGTCCGCCTCGAGCGCCGTCAGCTGCGAGAGGCGGAGGTCCAGGATCGCCGTGGCCTGGATCGTGCTCAGCTCGAAGCGCGCGACCAGCTGCTCGCGCGCGGAGTCGCGATCGCGTGAGGCCCTGATCAGGCTGATGATGTCGTCGAGGTGGTCGAGGGCGGTCAACAGCCCCTCGAGGATGTGGGCCCGGTCCTCCTTTTCGCTGAGCTCGTGCTTGGTGCGCCTGACGATCACTTCGCGCTGGTGGGCCACGTAGTTGTGGATCACCGCACGCAGGTCGAGCGTGCGCGGCACGTTGTCGACGAGCGCAACCATGTTGACCCCGAAGGTCGTCTGCATCGGGGTGTGCTTGAAGAGCTTGTTGAGGACGACCTTGGGGATGGCGTCGCGCTTGAGCTCGATCACCAGGCGCATGCCGCGCTTGTCCGAGTGGTCCTCGATGTTGGCGATCTCGGTGATCCGCCCGTCTTTGACGAGGTCGGCGATCTTCTGGATCAGGCCACCGTCGCCCCCCTTCTTGACCTGGAACGGCAGCTCGGTCACCACGATCGCCTCTTTGCCGTGACTCAGCGGCTCGATGTGCGCGCGCGCCTGCACCCGCACACGTCCGCGGCCCGTCTCGTAGGCGTCGCGGATGCCGGCGCGGCCCAGGATCACGCCCCCGGTCGGGAAGTCGGGGCCGGTGATGTGCTTCATCAGGCCCTCGACCTCGATCGCGGGGTCGTCGATGTAGGCGATCGTCGCGTCGATCACCTCGCGCAGGTTGTGCGGGGGGATGTTCGTCGCCATGCCCACAGCGATGCCCGACGAGCCGTTGACGAGCAGGTTCGGGAAGCGCGACGGTAGGACGACGGGTTCCTGCTTTTTGCCGTCGTAGTTCGGCGTGAAGTCGACCGTGTCCATGTCGAGGTCACGCAGCATCTCCGTGGCGATCCGCGCCAGGCGGGCCTCGGTGTAGCGCATCGCGGCTGCCGGATCGTCGTCGATCGAACCGAAGTTGCCCTGGCCGTCGACCAGCTCGTTCCGCATGGAGAAGTCCTGGGCGAGGCGCACGAGGGTGTCGTAGATCGCCGAGTCGCCGTGGGGGTGGTACTTGCCCATGACCTCGCCGACGATCAGCGCGCACTTGGAGTACGAGCGCGTGGGGCCGAGGCCTAGCTCGTTCATCGCGTAGAGCACGCGGCGATGGACCGGCTTGAGCCCGTCGCGCACGTCGGGCAGAGCGCGCCCGACGATCACCGACATGGCGTAGTCGAGGTAGGCGGTGCGCATCTCCTCCTCGAGCGCGCGCGGCTCGATGTTGCCGCCGCCGATCACGTCAGCAGTCGCCATGCCTCACCTCCTCACACATCGAGGTTGGCCACCGCCCTGGCGTTCTCTTCGATGAACTCGCGGCGCGGCTCGACCTGATCGCCCATCAGCTTGGAGAAGATCCGATCGGCCGCGACGGCGTCCTCGAGCGTCACCTGGGCCAGCACCCGGGTGGAGGGGGACATCGTCGTTTCTCCGAGCTGGTCGGCGTTCATCTCGCCGAGCCCCTTGAAGCGCTGCACGTTCGCGCCTTTGCGCGCGACGGTCATCACGGCCTCGTGCAGCGCCTCGAAGGAGAGCGCCGTCTCGCGGGCATCCCCGAGCGAGACCTCGAACGGCGGCGTGCCGGCGAGCTCGATCAGCTGCCCGTGCACCTTCGCCAGGTGGCGGTACTCCGGCGAGTCGAAGAGGGTGCGCCTGATGCGGTGGGTCCGCGCGAATCCGGTGCGCGCCTCGATCGCCTTCACGCGGATCTCGAGCGGGTCCTCGTCGACCATGGCGGTCCTGTGGGAGTCTCCCTCGACGTCGGGCCGGCTCAGCAGCGCGACAGCCTCCTCGGGGGTGGTCACCTGCTCGCCGAGGAGTGAGGACTCCTCGAGGAACTGCACCACGTCATGGCCGTGCTGCCCGCGAAGCGCCAGCGCCCAGCCTTCGTACTGCTTGAGCAACCGCGTGAAGCGCTGCCAGCGAGCCTCGGTCAGCTTGAACTGCTTGCCGTGGCGGTCGAAGATGGTGATCTTGTCCCACTTCTCGGCGAGCAGGATCTCTTCCAGTTCGGACTCTTTCTCGATGTAGCGCTCGCGGGAGCCCTGCTTGAGCTTGTAGAGCGGCGGCTTGGCGATGTAGACGTAGCCTTCCTCGATCAGCTCTTTCATCTCCCTGAAGAGGAGGGTGAGGGCGAGCGTCCTAATGTGCGCCCCGTCGACATCTGCGTCCGTCATGAGGATCACCTTGTGGTAGCGCGCGTTCTCGATGTTGAACTCATCGCGGACGCCGGTGCCGATGGCGGTGATCAGGGCCTGGATCTCGACGTTCTGCAGGACCTTGTCGATGCGCGACTTCTCGACGTTGAGGATCTTGCCGCGAAGGGGAAGGACCGCCTGCGTATTGCGGTCGCGGCCCTGCTTGGCCGAGCCACCTGCCGAGTCGCCCTCGACCACGAACAACTCGGCCAGGCGCGGGTCCTTCACCGAGCAGTCGGCGAGCTTGCCCGGCAGGGTCGAGTTCTCGAGCGCGGACTTGCGGCGAGTGAGGTCGCGGGCCTTGCGAGCCGCCTCGCGGGCGCGCTGCGCCTGCACTGACTTCATGATCACCGCGCGAGCCTCGCTGGGATTCTCCTCCAGGAACTCGCCGAGGCCCGTGTTGACGATCGACTCGACGAATCCTGCCATGCCCGGGTTGCCGAGCTTGGTCTTGGTCTGCCCCTCGAACTGAGGGTCGCGGAGCTTGACCGAGATGACAGCAGTCAGCCCCTCGCGGACGTCCTCGCCGGAGAGGTTGTCCTCTTTCTCCTTGAGCAGGCTGTGGTCACGGGCGTACTTGTTGAGCGTGCGCGTGAGCGCGGAGCGGAAGCCCGACATGTGCGAGCCGCCCTCGCGGGTGTTGATGTTGTTGGCGAACGAGTGGACCGACTCCTGGTAGGAGGAGTTCCACTGCAGCGCGACCTCGGCCGCACCCTCGTCTGACTCGCCCCCGAAATAGATCACCTTGCGGTGGACGGTGTCCTTGTTCTCGTTGAGGTAGACGACGAAGTCCTGGATGCCGCCCTCGTACTGGAAGGATGCGGAGTGGCCTTCGCCGCGCTCGTCGACGATCGAGATCTTCAGCCCGCGGGTCAGGAAGGCGGTCTCCCGGAGCCGTTCTTCGAGCGTCGTGAAGTCGAATTCCAGCGACTCGAAGATGTCCGCGTCGGGGAGGAACGTGACGGTGTTGGCGGTCCCCTCACCCTTGCCCAGCTTCTCGCCCGTGTGCAGCGGCGCGAGCGGGGCGCCTCGCGAGTACTCCTGCGAGAACACGTGGCCGTCGCGGCGGATCTCCACGCGCAGCTGCTCGGACAGCGCGTTCACGACCGAGAGGCCGACGCCGTGCAGGCCGCCGGAGACCTTGTAGCCGCCGCCCTCGCCGAACTTGCCGCCGGAGTGCAGGACGGTCAGCACGACTTCGACGGCCGGTTTGCCCTCCTTCTCCATCTTCGCGACCGGGATGCCCCGGCCGTTGTCGACGACGGTCACGGAGTTGTCGGGATGAATCGTCACTGAGACCTCGGTGGCGAAGCCGGCAAGGGCCTCGTCAACGGAGTTGTCGACGACCTCGTAGACGAGGTGGTGGAGACCCAGGACGCCCGTGGATCCGATGTACATGCCAGGGCGCTTGCGGACGGCCTCGAGGCCCTCGAGGACGGTTATGTCCTGCGCGTCGTAGCTCGAGGAGCCCGACATCGACGGGTCGTTGATGCCGCCGCTTGCGCCGTTCCCCTGTGAGCTGTTGCTGCCTTTTGCCAATGGCCCTCCGATGACGTGACAACGCCCCGGATTCCGGGGCGCTAGGACCACGGCTGGGGCGTCTTGGATACATATCAAGGATAGCAGGGAGAGGGTGCGAAACTCGCGGCCGATCGGCCCTAAATGCCTGCAAAATGGAGGAAAAGAAGGGGTGTCTCGGGGCTGGCGCAGGCGCCCCGCGCGCCCGTCGCGGCGCAGGCGGGCGTCAGCCGGTTCGGCAGCGCAGCTCGCTGATGGCATCGCGGCCGAGCGCATCGTTCAGCCGGGGAAGCAATCCACCGGCCATGAGCGAGAGCTCCTGGGCCCACACCGCGGCAGAGCAGGTCACGGTGAGTACCCCATCACGCTCGGCCGTGGGGCGGGCGGCGGCCGCGATGGCCGGCCCTGCGGCGCGCTCCCAGACGGCCTGGACGCGGGCGAGCGTGGTGGCGGGCGCGAGGCCCGAGGTGAGCTGCTCCAGCGCGGCCGAGATCGGGCGTGGCGCTGCATTGCTCACGCGGCGATCGCCTCCTGGAGGATCGCGCCCGCGACGATTCGCAGCCGCGTGACGGAAGCGTCGGCGCCGCCGGGCACGTGGGCGAGGTCGGTCGTCGCGATCACGCTCTGACCGCTCGCGCGGAGCTCGCCGGCGAGCAGCTCCCGGCGTTCTCCGTCGAGCTCGCTCATCACGTCGTCGAGGAGCATGAGGGGCGTGCGGCGGCGCTCCTGCGAGAGCACCGCCCGCTCGGCGAGCAGCAGCGCCAGCAGCGCCAGCCGCTGCTCGCCCTGGGAGCCGTACACGCGCAGCTCGCGGCCCTCGCGCAGGATCGCCAGCTCGTCGCGATGCGGCCCGTGGGCGGAGAAGCCGCGTTCGAGGTCATGCGGGAGGCGCTCCTGCAGCTCGGCCACGAACTCCTCCACGCCGGCGGCGCGGGAGCGCGGGCGGTACTCGAGCGTCGCCTCGCCGCTGCAACCCAGCTGCCTCGCCCGCTCCTTGAACGGGGCGGCCAGCAGGGCCGCCACCTCGGCGCGGTCCGCGCTGAGCTGCAGCGCGATCCGCGCCAGCTCGTGATCCCACGTACCCAGCGTGGACCGTGAGGCGCTCCCCGCGCGGATGCGGGCGAGCAGGGCGTTGCGCTGGGCGAGCACCCTGGAGTACTCGCGGCGCGTGGCTGCGCGCAGGGGCCAGACGGCCGCGACCACCTGGTCCAGGTGTGCCCGCCGCAGCGCCGGCGGGCCTTTGAGGAGCTCGAGTCGGTCCGGCATGAAGACGCTCACGAGCGGGCGCACGGGGACATCGAGGAGGCGCTCCACCGGCGCCCCGTCGGCGGTCATGCGCTTCTCGGCGCCCTGAGCTCCCGGGATCGTGCCGTAGCCGACCGTCAGCTCGTGTGGTTCGCCCTCCTCCAGGACACGCACGGCGACACGAGCGGCTCGGGCGCCGAAGCGGATCAGCTCACGCTCGTTGCGGGTGCGTGGCGAGCGCCCCGTGCAGCCGAAGTACAGGGCCTCGAGCAGATTGGACTTGCCGGCGCCGTTCGGCCCGTGGATCACGGTCAGCCCGTCGCCGAGGCGGGCCTCGGCGCGCGCGTAGGTGCGGAAGTCGCGCATCTCGACGCTGACGACGCGCATCGGTCCTACACGTTCAGGCGGATGGGCATGATGAGGTACACGAAGTCGCCGGTGTCCGGTGATTCGATCAGGCCCGGACGCAGCGGGCTGATCAGCTTCAGGAGGAGCTCCTCGGACTCGATGCTCTCGAGGCCGTCCCGCAGGAACTCGGGGTTGAAGCCGATCTCGAAGGGCTCGCCGTGGAACGGGACCGGGATCGCCTCGCTCGCCTCACCCACGTCGGGCGTCTGCGCCGACACCGTGAGGGTCCCCTCGCTGAAGCTGAGTCGAAGCGGGGCGTTCTTCTGGGCGAGCAGGCTTATGCGGCGGACGACATCGGTGAGCTCCGCGCTCGACAGCCGCAGTTCGTGCTCGACCGACTCCGGCAAGAGCTGACGGTAGTTGGGGAACTGGCCGTCGATGAGGCGCGAGGAGAGCACGATGTCGCCGAACTCGAAGATGACCTGGTTCTGTCCCACGCTGACGGTGAGCGCCTCGGACGGGGCCTGCTGGGCGATGCGCGCGAGCTCCTGCAGCGCCCGGGCCGGCACGTTCACCTCGAGCCCCTCCTGCAGCGGCGTCTCGAGGACCGTCTGCTTGACGCTCAGCCGGTAGGAGTCGGTGGCGACCATCCGCAGCTCCGCCTCGGAGGCGGACATGAGGATCCCGGTGAGGACCGGCCGCGTCTCGTCGCGGGAGGCCGAGCGGGCGACCCGGGCGACCGTCTCCACGAAGGCATCGGTCGGCAGAGACACCCGCGAGTCCGCCGACGGCGTGGGGAGCGACGGGAAGTCCTCAGCTCGAAGGGTCCGGAGGTGGAAGGTCGTTGGGCCGGAGATCAACTCGACGTCCTGCTCGGCCGTTCGCAGCTCGAGGCTCACACGGTCGGCCGAGAGCGACCGCGCGACGTCGAGCAGCAGCCGCGCCGGCAGGACGACGGCGCCCGGCCTTGCGACCTCTGCATCGATGGGGACGCGCAGGCCGATCTCCATGTCGGTTGCGAGCAACTCGGGCTTGGAGTTCTCCGCTGCCGACACCATGACGCCCGACAGCGCCTGCACGGCGCTCCGCGTCGACGCAACCCGCGTGGCGGTCTGCAGCTGCGCCAGCAGCTCTGAGGTGGCGAGGGAGAGCTTCATGGTGGTGTCAGACGAAGAATGGGGAGTAGTGAGTAGGTGCGGTGAGTATGTGTAGTTGGCTCGGGTGCTGGCGAAGCGGATGGGTGACCAGTGGGCAGCCTGTGGATAGCGAGCAGGACAGTCTCTCAGGCGGCCCGGTCGGGCGACGTCGAGAGCTCACGGAGCCGGCGAGCCGAGGATGCCGCACAGCTTGTCCACAGCCTCACGGGCCTCCTCGTCCTCGGCTAAACGGGCTGAGGTTCGCCGGCAGGCGTGCAGGACGGTGGTGTGGTCGCGACCACCGAACTGGCGCCCGATGGCAGGAAGCGACTCGGCGGTGAGCTCGCGCGAGAGGTACATCGCGAGTTGCCGCGGCCAGGCGAGGCGAGGGGTGCGACTGGAGGACAGGAGCTCGTCGGGGGAGATGCCGAAGAGATCGCAGGCAGCGGCCTGGATGTCTCCGATGGAGCGCAGCGCGGAGGCGGGCGCGCTGGGCTGGGGGTAGAGCCCGTCGAGGACCTCCTGGGCCAGGTCCACCGTGATGGGCCTGCCCGTGAGCGAGCTGAAGGCGACCACGCGGATCAGGGCCCCCTCGAGGGCCCGGACGTGGCTCTTCACGCGCTCGGCGATCACAGCGAGCGCACCGTCGTCGGCGAGCTCGATGTCGTCGTGGTGGACTCTCATGCGGAGGATGGCGATACGGGTGGGCAGGTCAGGCGGGGTCATGTCGGCGACGAGCCCGGCCTCGAAGCGCTCTCGCAGGCGGTCTTCGAGCGCCTGCAGATCGCGGGGCGGCCGGTCCGAGGTGACGACGATCTGCCGCCCGCCGTCGTGGAGCGCGTTGAAGGTGTGGAAGAACTCCTCCTCTGTCTTGGTCTTGCGCTCGAGGAACTGGACGTCGTCCATCAGCAGCACGTCGATGTCGCGGAACCGCGCCTTGAAGCCGTCCGTGAGACCGGTGCCGAGGGCGCCGATGAACTCGTTGGTGAAGGCCTCACCGGTGGTGCAGCGGACCGTCAGGGTGGGACTGTGCGACAGCAGCAGGCTGGCGATCGAGTTCATGAGGTGTGTCTTGCCGACGCCGGGAGGGCCGCAGATGAAGAGCGGGTTGTAGGCCTGCGCAGGCATCTCTGCGACGGCGAGGGCAGCGGCGTGCGCGAGCCTGTTGCAGTCCCCGATCACGAACTGGTCGAAGGTGAGCTTCGGGTTGCACAACGGCCCGGTCGCCAGCGGGATCTCGGGGACCGGCGCCCGCGCGTGCCGGCGCAGGCTGGGAGACCGCAGGCTGGGAGACGGGGCATTGGGGCTTCGCGGCGCACCTGCCGCCGCCGGCCCTGCGCCCACCAGCTCGATCGCCGTCCCGGGGCCCAGAACCGCCTCCACGCCGGCCTCGATGATCCTGCCGAAGCGGTCTCGTATCCAGCGGCAGGCGTGGGGAGGGGCCTCGACGAGCAGGCGGTTGCCGGAGAGCTCGAGCGCTCGCAAGGGCTCGAGCCAGATGTGGTACGTGGGCTCGTCTACCGCGAGCGAGATCTCGCCCTGGACCCGCGACCATATGTGCTCCAGCTCGTCGCTCACAGCAGCGTCTATCCGCTTCTCTCCCAGAGAAAGTGACGGTTCTATTCAGAAGGGGGCCCGTGGAGCCCGGTGCGGCGACTATAGCCCAGGGCCTCGGCGCGGCTGCGCGACCGGCACGCAATTGGCGGGAAAAATCGGCTGCACCGGGCGGCGGCTCCGCAGGGGCGCGAGCGGCCACCCCCCGCTCTATACTTGGGCACCGCTGCCGCCCGTGGCGGTCGCCGCCGGAAGGGGGATGCGGGCCGGCGGAGAACAGAACGATGAAGCGCACCTACCAGCCCAAGAAGCGCAAGCGAGCCCGCACGCACGGGTTCCGCGCCCGCATGAGCTCGCGCGCGGGCCGGCTCACGCTGAAGCGGCGCCGGCACAAGGGACGCAAGCGGCTGTCCACCTGAGGCCTGTGAGATCGACGGCGCCGGCGGCGGGCACGCGATGAGAGGGCGGACGCCGAACAGCGCGCGCCTGTCGCGCAGCGCCGAGTTCGAGCGCGTGTACCGACGAGGTCGTTCGACCGCCAACCGGCATCTCGTGCTGTACACGTTCCCCAACCCTTCGACCGAGACGCCCCGGCTCGGGCTGTCGGTCTCCCGCAAGGTCGGCGGAGCGGTGGATCGCAACAGGATCAAGCGACTGCTGCGAGAGGCCTTCGCACAGATCGCCGTCGACATGGCGGGAGGCCACGACGTGGTCGTGGTGGCACGGCCGAGCATCCGGGAGCTGGCCGAGCGCGACGGCCTGCCCGGCGTGGTCGCCGCGCTCGGAGAGCTCGTCGCCAAGTCGGACCTGCGCGATCGCTCGGCCGGCGAGGTCGTGGAGTCGAGCTCGTGAGCTCCGCGCCGCCACAGGCCGGCGCTGCAGGGACGCCCGGCACGGCCGCGCGGGTCCTGCGGAGCGTGGTTACGGCGCCGATCGTCGCCTATCAGCGCCTCATCTCACCGGCGATTCCCCGCCGCTGCAAGTACGAGCCGACGTGCTCGCGCTACGCGGTCGAGGCGGTCCAGCGGTACGGCATACTTAGGGGCCTGGTGCTCGCAGGCTGGCGCCTGCTTCGGTGCAATCCGTGGAGCTACGGGGGCTACGATCCGGTCGAGGCCCAGCGAGTGTTCAGAACGCGTCCCGATGGTGGCTGAGCCGGCGCTGAGCGGCGTCTTCGCGGCCGGGCGACCAGCCGCCGCAAGCCAGCCCGGCAGAAACCACGGGCCGCCCACGAGCGCCCAGACCGAGATCTCCTAGCGCATGCCAATCCTCGCCAACGTCATAGAGAACGCGTTCTCGCCCCTGATCACCCTGTTCGAATCGATCATGGTGTTCATCCACAACAACCTCGTGGGTGGAAGCTGGGGCCTGGCGATCATCGGGCTCACCGTCGTGATCCGCGCCGCCCTCGTCCCGCTGACGTTCAGGCAGCTGAAGTCGATGCAGGAGATGCAACGCCTGGCCCCCCAGATCACCGCGCTGAAAGAGAAGTACAAGGAGGACAAACAGCGCCAGCAGCAGGAGATCATGAAGTTCTACCAGGAGAACAAAATCAATCCTTTGGCATCCTGCCTGCCGCTTCTCCTGCAGCTTCCGGTCTTCGTCTCGCTGTTCTACATGCTCCGCAGCGACCTCAAGAAGCACATCTGCGGGAACGAGCTGGTCTCGTACTTCAACTCGCACCCGGCAGAAGCTGCCAAGTACAAAGCCGGGCTTCACGTCAGCAGCGTGGCCCACCTGCCGGCCAAGTTCGTCGAATCGACGCCCTGTCAGAAGGTCGCACCGGGCTCGGCGAAGTTCCTCTTCCTCCCCGACATCACGAACAAGGCGACCGGCGCCGCCCTGATCGTCCTGATCCTGTTCTACGTCGGATCGCAGATCGCCTCGACGCTCGTTGCCACCGCCACCGCCGATCCCAACCAGCGGCGCCTCATGCTCCTGCTGCCGCTGGTCTTCGTCGTGATCCTCTACAGGTACCCCGCGGGGCTTCTGGTCTACTGGATCACCACGAACCTCTGGACCATCGGGCAGCAGCTCCTGATCAAACGCCACATGGCACATGCGTCCCCACCGCCGGGCACAGGTCCGGACGCCCGCGGCGACGCGGGCTCGCCGAACGGGAAACCCGAGCGGCCACGCGGCAGCCCGAAGACCGAGCCGGCGCTGGCCGGCGTGAGCACCAGGGGCGGCTCGACCGGTCCCCCGCCGCGGTCCCCGAGGAAGAAGAAGAAACGCTCCGGAAGGCGTCGATGACCGACCGCGACACCGCCGGAGAGAGCGAACTCATGAGCGAGGATCTGGAGCCGGCCGAGGATCTCCGCGAGTTGCTCGAGGAGATCGTGGATGGGCTCGCCCTGGACGTGGAGATCGAGGTGGAAGAGGTCGACGATGTGCTCACCGGCCGGATCACGGGCGATGAGGTGGGCCTGTTCATCGGCAGGCACGGGCAGACGATCGATGCCGTGCAGCACCTGGCGCAGAGGATCGTCTTCCCGGACGGTCCCGCCGACGTTCGTGTGGTGATCGACGCCAACGGATACCGCGAGCGGCGAGCCGAGGTGCTCCGGGCAGACGCCGACGAGGCGGCCGACGAGGCGCTGCGACTCGGCGAGCCGGTGGAGCTTGACCCGTTGCCCCCATTCGAGCGGCGGATCGTGCACGAGTACCTGCGCGAACGCGGTGACGTCAACACGCATAGCGAGGGCAACGAGCCCGAGCGCTACCTCATCGTCTCTCCCGAACCCGGCTGAGTCTGCTCGGGCGCCTGAGCCACGCCCGACCCTAGGACCGTTTCACGTTTTTCATGACGGTGAAACAACAGATGGGCTGACTGGGGCGTCCCGGGCCCGAGGCGGCCCCTGCCACGGCGACACCATGCTGCCGGGGCATCGGGGAGCCGAGCGCCCTTGGCGTTTCACGTTTTTCATGACGGTGAAACAATCGGGGGCCATGGCTGAAGCTCCACGACTGACCGACCTCGAGCGCGGGCTGGTCGCGGGGATCCTGATCGGCGAGGGCCACTTCGGCGGCGACGGGAGATATCCCCAGATCACCCTGCGGATGCACGTCAGGCATGCGACGCTGTTCCGCTGGCTCCAGCGGTGTTTCCCCCGAGCGCGCCTGTATGGCCCCTACAACCACGGGGGGCGCGAGTACTACCAGTGGATGGCGCGCGGGGCGGCGCTGGCCGAGGACGTGCTGCCCGTGGTGGAGGGCGTGTTGACGGAGGAGATCGATGCGCACGTGGCGCAGCGGATACGCGAGATGCGAGCCAGGTACGCCGATTTCTTCGCGAGCCATGACGTCTGATGAGCCGCCGCCGGCCGGCGAGACCGGTGGAGAGCTGCTCTCCGGCACGCAGAGCCGCCGGTTGGGTCTCCTGTTGGACGTGCTGGAGCGCGATGACCACGCTCCCACGACGGTCCGGGCGCGTGACCAGGCCGCGAGGGTACACGTCGCCGACTCGCTCGCCGCGCTCGAGCTAGATCCCGTGAGGGCGGCCGAGCGGATCGCCGACATCGGCAGCGGCGCCGGCCTCCCCGGGGCGGTTCTGGCCTTGGCGCTGCCGTCGGCCGAGGTGGCGCTCGTGGAGAGCCAGCGGCGCAGGTGCGAGTTCCTCGCCCGCTTGTGTGCCGCGGCCGAGATCGAGAACGCGCGGGTGGTGTGCGCGCGGGTCGAGGAGTGGCCGCAGGGTCACTCGCTCCAGGACCTGGTGGTGGCTCGCGCGGTCGGACCGCAGCCGGTGGTGCTCGAGTACGCGGCGCCGCTGCTGCGCCTCGGCGGGTTCCTGGTCGACTGGCGCGGAAGGCGCTCACGGGGCGAGGAGGAGGCTGCCCTCCGCGCCGCCGCCACGCTCGGCCTGCAACTCGTGGAGATCCGGCGCGTGGAGCCGTTCGAGGGCGCAAGGGACCTCCATCTCCATCTGTTCGAGAAGCTCGCGGACACGCCGGAGCGGTTTCCCAGGCGGCCCGGGATGGCCCGCAAGCGGCCTCTGGGGAGCTGAGATCGGGGCCCGGGTGACGGCGGTCGCAGCCGCCTCTCCGCGCGGCGGCCCGGCGATCGTCGGCGATCGTCGCTAGCTTCCACTGGATGGGCACCGTTTATGCGATCGCCAACCAGAAGGGCGGCGTGGGCAAGACGACCACCGCGGTGAACGTCGCCGCATGCATCGCCGAGGCGGGCTACGGAACCCTGCTCGTGGACGTCGACCCCCAGGCGAACGCCACCGTCGGGCTTGGGGTCGCTCGCACGCAGGCGCCGGGCCTATATGAGGTGCTGACAGGCGAGGCGACGGCCGAGCAGGCCCTGACCGAGACGTCCGTGCGGGGCCTGCAGCTCCTGCCGGCGGGCGCGGGCCTCGCCGGGGCCAACGTTGAGCTTCCACGGATGGAGGGCTTCGAGCAGCTGCTCCGGGAGCGGCTGGCGCCCGTCCGGGAACGGTTCACATACGTGCTGCTCGACTGCCCTCCGTCGCTGGGGCCGCTGACGGTGAGCGCCCTCGTGGCCGCCGACCGGGTGATCGTGCCGGTGCAGACCGAGTACTTCGCGCTGGAGGGCCTCGCCGGGCTGCTCGAGACTTTGGCGCTGGTCCAGCGGGAGCTGAACCCGCGGCTCAGCGTCGCCGGGATGCTGCTTACGATGCACGACGCCCGCACGCGCCTTGGCCAGGACGTCGAGCGCGAGGTCCGCTCGCACTTCCCCGACCTCGTCTTCGAGACGGTCATACCCCGCAACGTCCGGGTGGGAGAGGCTCCCAGCCACGGCCTGCCCGTCACCCACCACGACCCGCTCAGCGCCGGTGCGGAGGCGTACTTCGAGCTCGCCAAGGAGGTGGCCGCCCGTGGCTAGGCCGAAGCCCGGGATGGGAAGGGGCCTGAGCGCGATCCTCTCGGTCTCCGGCGAGGGCGCCGAGGCGGGCGTCGAGGAGCTGCGCGAGCTGCCGCTGGAGCTGATCTCACCGAACCGCCGGCAGCCCAGGCGCAGCTTCGACGAGGAGGGCCTCGCCGCGCTGGCCGCCTCGCTCGGCGAGCAGGGAGTCCTGCAGCCGGTGCTCGTCAGGCCGAAGCTTGGGGGAACCTACGAGCTCGTCGCCGGCGAGCGCCGCTGGCGCGCCGCCAAGATGGCCGGTATGGAGACGATCCCGGCGCTCGTCCGCGACCGCCAGGATGCGGAGACGCTGGAGCTCGCGCTGATCGAGAACATGGCGCGCGAGGACCTCACGCCGGTCGAGGAGGCGCGGGCCTGCGCTGCGCTCGTCGAGGAGCTCGGGCTGACGCGAGAGGAGGTGGGCCGGCGGGTCGGGCGCGGGCGGGTGGCCGTCAGCAACCTGATGCGTCTTCTCGACCTGCCCGACGAGGTGATCGATCTTCTCGAGGCGCGCAGCCTCAGCGAGGGCCACGGCCGTGCGCTGCTGCTGGCCGAGGACCATGGTGACCGGCGGCGGCTGGCCCGGGCAGCGGTCGAGAACGGCTGGTCCGTCAGGGTCACCGAAGAGCGAGCGCGGGAGAGCAATGCGCCCGCAGGAGCCGAGGACCGCGGCGCCCGTCGCCGGATGACTCCCCACCACCCCGACCAGGAGCAGGCCGAGCGGCAGATCGCCGATGCGCTCGCCGCGGCCATCGGCGCGGAGGTCGACGTGAAGGCGACCCGCGGGGGGAGCTACCGGGCCCAACTGTCCTTCGCGACCCTGGAGGAGGCGATGGAGCTGGCCGATCGCCTTCGCCCGACGCCGGTCGCGCAGCCTCTGCGCTGACTCAGGCGTCCCGCGTCATCGCTTTGCCGACCCGCGGGCCGCGCGCGCCGCGGAGTTGGCTGCAACCGCCGATCTGATCAGCTCCTTGAAGGCGCCCTCGTCGAGCCTCTCGCCCTCGCGGATGTCGATCGCTCGGCGCGTGTTCCCCTCGAGGCTCGAGTTGAAGAGCTTCCGGGGGTCATCGAGGGACGCGCCTCGGAAGAAGGTGAGCTTCACGACCTGCTTGTAGGACTCACCCGTGCACACTCCGCCGTCGTGCGCCCACACCGGGGTCCCGGGGGAGCTGGCCTTCTGCCATTTCCATTCCTCCTGGATCTCCGGGTCCGCGTCGTGGATGAGCCGGCGAACCTCAGCCAGCGTCTCACCCCGCCAGTCGCCGAGTTCTTCGATTCGCTTGGTGATGTTCTCCGAGCCGTCCGGCGCGTCGCTCGCGGCTGTCATGTCTCCGTCCTGCCCATGGATCGCGAGTCTACCCACCGCTCCGAGCCCGAACGTGGGCGGTAACATGGCGCTGCTACGCACGACGTCTCGGTGGCGATGTCCCGTGGGATCCATCCGGGCGTCGGGTACGGCACGGTGATCGCAGAAACCGTTCGCATGCACGCTGAGGGCGATTAGCTCAGTCGGTTAGAGCGCTTCTCTGATAAGGAAGAGGTCCCTGGTTCGAGTCCAGGATCGCCCACTGACGAAGTGCCCGGGAAGCCAGTCGATGACGCTTCTCTCGCGCAGGGCGCGCTTGGGACCGACGTCCGACCGCGGGCCGAGTTCCGAGCGTCTGAATGATCAGGTGCGCATGAATCGGTGACGGAGGGGGTAACGGCTCCCCTGCACGTATGCATGGCCTGTGATCGATCGGAGAAGCATGGGGGCTTCGCCCGGTAGCAAGAAGCGCGGTTTCGCCTGGCTCATAATCTGTTCTCTGCTCGCCGCCGCGCTGCCCGCGGCTGCAGCCGGGCTGACGCTTGCGAAATCGGCGCCTGTCTCAAACTCGGTTCCGGCACCGTCGGCGCCCGCACCGGTGAGCCCTCCGGCCGTGCCGGGCCTCCCCCCGAAGTCAGCTCCCGCACCGGCGACGGCCCCCGCGGTCCCCACCCCCGCTTCGAAGTCGGCTCCGGTACCGGTGACGGCGCCGGCCGCTCCGGCTCCCCCACCGACGAGGAGCACGCAGACGAGCACGCAGACGATCACCAGCGCAGCGACCTCCACACTGTCGACGGCAGCGAAGAACGCGCCGGTGCCCGCGGCCTCCGTACCCTCCGCCGAGGCCTCGGTGTCCTCGAGCTCGGTTGGCGCGATCAAATCCGTTACATCCTCGGTGCCGGCCGTGAAAAATGTCGCGGCCGCTGCGCTGCCACCCCTCACCGTCCCGGTGAAAACGCCTTTGCCTGCGCCGCCGGCGATTCCGCCTACGCCTCTGCCTCCACCTCCGAAACTTCCGCCTCCACCGGTGCCGGTCACGGTGACGCCCCCGCCCCCGGCGCCGAAACTCCCGGCGCCGCCCAAGCTCCCGCCGGCGCCGGTGCCCGCCGTCCCTGCTGCCCCGGCGCCCAAGCTGCCAACGGTCCCCAAGACGCCCGTGCCCTCGGTCTCGACGCTGCCCAAGGCGCCGATCCCGGTCAAAGCGCCGTCCGTGCCGTCCCCTGCACCGCAGCTGCCCTCGGTGAAAACGGTCACCCGGACGACGTCCGGCAGAGCCGCCCGGAGCTCGACGCAAGGGTCGGCCACGAGCCGCTCCGCATCCAATGCGCTCGCGGTCGCGACGGCGGCTGCGCTGTTCTCGACCTCCGGCTACGGGTCCGCCCCGGGCGCGCCCGGCAAGCCGGCCGGGCCAGGCGGGGCCGCGTCGCAGCCGACGAGCGGCCGGGACCTCGCCGCGCTCACCGGCCTTTCGCTGAGGGACAAGGTCCGGCTCCTCGCGGGATGCCTGAGCAATCTTCCGGAACGCCTGCGCCTGGTGCTCGAGATGAGAGCGGGCATCCTCACGGGCAGGCCGCTCACCCTCGTGGCCGTCTCGCACCGGCTGCACGTGAGCGTCCGGCAGGCCAGGCGAATGCAGCGCCGCGCTCTCAAGACGCTGCTGCGAACCGCTCGCTCGCAGGGCTGCGGCACTGCCACCGGCACCGCGACCCGCTTCATCGCCGGTCTGGGCACGGCTGCGCTCACCGCCGCCGCGCAGCCATTCGGCGCGGCCGGCGGGGTTCTCGCGGCACGCTATTCCAAGCCCGCGTCGCAGGGCGCCCCTGAAGCGCGGCAGGGCGGAGTCGGCGGCCAGAACGCGCTCGGGCTGAGCCACCCCGGCGGTCCGGGAGATGCGTTGACCGCCATCGGCCTCGTGCTCGCGGGGACGCTGCTCATCGCCATCCTCTTCGCGGAGGAGCTCGGTCTCGAGCCGCACTTCCGACGGCTGCGCGCGCGCTGGCTTCGCCGGCCGCCCCGCTAGCAGCGAGCCCGCGCACGGCTCCTCGCCGGCCGAGACTTGTTTACACGCGTCCGATCGCGGGTATCGCCGGATGCCAGCAGGGCGGTTGGGAGCAGGGCGGTTGAGAACCCGGGAGAGAGGACGCAGCGGGGTGGGGGCATGGATCTGTAGCGGCTGGGGGGGCGCAGCCTGGGCTCGCGTGCGCCCTCTGGCGGCCGTGGCCCTCGTCACCCTGGCCGGCGCGCTCGCGTGCGCCGCGGCGCCGGCTCTCGCCGACTTCCCGTACGTGGGCAACGGCAGCCCGGGCGAACCGGCGAGCTGGTCGCTTGCACCCGGGCAGACGCCCACCAACGTCGGGGGCCTCGGCTGGAAGTTCGCGGCGACGCCGGCGCAGCCCCCGCCGGCGGAAGCGAACCCCGCCGAAAACCTCGCCGTCAGCCAGAGCAACTCCCAGCCGGACGAGCTCTGTGGCGTCACCGGCATGAGCCTCGTGGACCCGCACGCGACGTTCCCCTCGGGCACCGGCTCCTGCATCGCCGCGGGAAGCCCCGTCAAGACCGCGTTCGAGGTCTCGCTCGGCCGTCCCGACGTGTCCATCGGCGAGCTGGACTCCGGGATCCTGTGGAACAGCGCCGGCGACATGCTCCAGCTGCGCAAGAAGATCCTGATCAACGCAGGCGAGCTGCCCGCGCCGCGGGCAGACCTGACGAAGACCTTCGACCCGTCGACCGGTGTGGACTGCGAAGCCGCGCACGCGGGCACCGGCGGCGACTACAACGCACACGGCGCCATGCCCGGCGGTGAACCGGGAGGCAGCGGCCCGATCCCGTACGACGCGACCGGCCAGGGCGTCTTTAACACGCTCTCGTATGCCTGCGACTCACGCGTAGCCCACGTCGTGCAGACCTATCCGCGCTGCACCAACCCGCCCACCACCAGCGCGTGCCGCAACGGACCCGAAGGGCTGCTCACGCCCGAGGACCTGATCATCGCGTTCTCGGATGGCGTCGACCACGACGGCAACGGCTACGCCAGCGACATCGCCGGCTGGAACTACGTCGACAACAACAACGACCCATTCGACGACGTTCAGTACGGGCACGGCACCGGCGAGAGCGCGGACTCGACCGCCGAGGCGAACAACAGCGCCGGCGAGGTCGGCACGTGCCCCAACTGCATGGTCCTGCCGCTCCGCGTCGGCGAGTCCTTCGTCGCCGACGCCAACCGCTTCGCCGAGGCGACCATCTACGCGACCGACCGTGGCGTGAGCGTCGTGCAGGAGGCGCTCGGCACCTACAACGACCCCGTCTTCGCCCGCCAGGCCATCGACTACGCGTACAACCACGGCGTGACCGTGATCGCCTCCGCGGCAGACGAGGCCGCCGAACACCACAACCAGCCCGGGGCCCTCCCCCACACGATCGTCGTCAACGCGATCGAAGGGCCGGCCAGCCTGGCCGGGGTGCCGGTCACCAACAAGCCGCCCTCCTACCTGCAGCTCGACGGCTGCACGAACTTCGGCACCCGCGTCGACCTGTCGGTGCCGGCGACCTCGTGCTCGTCGGAGGCCACCGGCAAGAGCGCCGGCGTCACAGGGCTCGTGTACAGCGCCGCGCTGAACGCTTGCGGCGCGCCACTCTACGGCCATTGCGCCGGTGTGACCGGCACGAAGCTCGCCGCGGCCAGCGACTGCACCCGCGTGGACGGCTCCCAGTGCGCCATCACGCCGAACGAGGTCCGCCAGCTGCTCGCCTCGGGGAACATCGCCGGCACGACGCTCAACAGCTCCTCGACGATCGCCGGCAATCCGCCCAGTACCGGCTCGGCGGCGGCGGACATGGGCCAAGGCGGCCAGGCCGACGACGTGAACACCGCCCAACAGCCAGAGACCGCCTGCAGCGTCGGCATGGCTCCCGGCTGCACCGACCCGAACCTCAACACGACCTTCGCGGCCGACGAGCAGGGAGGGGTCGAGGGACCGCTTCCCGACACGTTCCGCTACCCCTCGCGCAAGGGCTTCGACGAGTTCTTCGGCTACGGGCGGATCGACGCCTACAAGTCCGTCGAGGCTGCCGCGCAGGGATGGGTCCCGCCCGAGGCGGACATCACCTCGCCGGAATGGTTCGACCAGCTCGATCCGGCGAAAGCCTCGTTCGCCGTCAGCGGCTACGTCAGCGCCCGGACGAGGTACACCTGCCGCGTCGAAATCGCGCCCGGCGCCCAGCCGAACAACGCACCCACAAGCTCCGGCGGGGACTTCGTCGCCGTGCCGTCCACGTACTGCAACGGCTCGACCAAGCACGCGCTCCCGCACACGGGGCTGCTCGCCACCGTGAGCACGGCCACGCTCCAGTCCCTGTTCCCGCACGGCGCGCCGGCGTCATTCACCGGCAACGAGAACGGAGGCCTGGCGCAGAGCTCCAACGGCCGTCCCAACACGCTGCCATACGCCTTCACGATCCGGGTCGCCGTGAGCAGCGCCGCCGGAGCGCCGGGGCCGGCGATGACCGGCGAGGACCGCCGTCAGGCGTTCCTGCATCGCGACCAGAGCATGCTCGGCGGCTTCCCGATCGAGATGCGCGGCGACGGAGACGCCAGCCCCCTGCTCGCGGACCTCGTCGGCGACGACTCCAACCAGCTGATCGTCGCCAACTCCGACGGCTGGATCCATGCCTACCGCTACTCGCCGTCGACCGGCAAGGTCAAAGAGCTGCCCGGCTGGCCGGTGCACACCGAACCGCTGCCGCTGCACACAGGCGAGCGTGCCTTCGCCGGCGGCGAGCTCTCCACCGCCCACTACGACCCGGTGCTCGAGGCGCCGGCCGCCGGCGACCTGTTCGGGGACGGCCGCAAAGAGGTCGTCGCCAGCGACATCCAGGGCAACGTCTACGCCTGGGACTCGACGGGGCATCTCGTGTTCCATCAGACGTCCAACCCGAGCTACTCGGGCGGACCGCTTCCCGGCGATCCCGCCTGGGAGGCTCAGCGCGCGGGCACCCGGCAGCGCACCGAGTCCGGCTTCCTCACCTCACCCGTGCTCGCCAAACTCGACTCCGCGGCCGGTCGGGGGCTCGACATCGTGGCTGCCGGGGAGGACCGCCACCTCTACGCCTGGCACGCCGACGGCACGCCGGTGGGCGGCTTCCCCGTGCTCGTGGAGGATCCCGACAAGGTGGCCTCCGTCGACCACACGAGCAACCAGATCGCGTTCAACTCGAACGCCAACCAGAACCCGGGCAAAGACGAAGACCAGGGGAAGATCGTGGACACGCCGGCGGTCGCCTACCTCGACGGCCCGGACAAGCCGCCCAGCATCATCGTCGGCACGAACGAGGAGTACCTCACGAACACCGGCGACGAGGGACCGATCAACGCCTCGGCCGTGAACACCGCCTCACTCGGGGCCCTGGGCAACGTGCTCAAGTTCGCCAACGGACGCGTCTACGCGATCAACGCCGCCGGCGATTCCTCCAACCCCTCCTCCGATGCGACCGGCGGCTTCAGCTGCAGCGAATCGCACTGCAGCTCCTCCGCCTTCCGCGCCGGCTGGCCGGCGAAGGTCGGGATCATCAACGCCGGCCTGCTGCCGGATGTGGGCGAGGGCATCAACGGCTCGCCCGTCGTCGCGCCGGTGAGCTGTCCGGAAGGTGGCGGCGGCCTGAAGATCGGCGTCACGCCCGATGCGGGCCCCGGCTACCTGCTGAACGCCGACGGCAGCTCCTGCTACGGCTCCACGGAAGGCAGATACAACGCCCTGCAGACCGATATCAGCAGCGGCACCGGGAAAGTCGACACCCCCGCGTTCCCGGCCGTGGGTGAGCCCTCGTTCGGCACGCTCGACGGCACGACGACCAACATGTTCGCCCCCGTCGCAGGGCTGCTGCGGGCGCTGGACGTGGTCGCACCCGACTACCAGAAGGGCAGCCAGGACTTCACCGCAGCGTGGAACGCCGGGACGGGACAGTTCGCGCCGGGCTTCCCCGCCGTCAACAACGACCTCTCGTTCATCACGGGCCAGGCGGTCGGCGACGTCACGGGCAACCAGCCCGCGCAGGAGGTGGTCGCGGGAACGGCCTCGCAGGACCTCGAGGCATACAACTCCTCCGGCGCTCCCGCCAGCAGCGAATGGCCCAAGCTCACCGGTGACTGGCTCGTGGCCACGCCGGTGCTCGGATCGCTCGGCACGATCGATACCGCGGAAACGGCCAGGAAGGACGTCGTCTCACTGACGCGCTCCGGCACCCTCTCCGTCTACTCCACCCCGGCGTCCGCCTGCTCGCCAAGCTCGTGGCCCAACTTCCACCACGACCTCGCGAACTCGGGCGACTACACGCGCGACGCCATCGCACCGGGAGTGCCGCTGGCGCTCACCGTCTCCTCCACCAGGGTCCTCAGCTGGACGGCGCCGGGCGGCGACCTCATGTGCGGGACGGCCACCGCCTACGAGATGGTCACCTCGCCCAACCCGATCACGCCGCAGAACTTCGCGAGCGCCACCCACCTCGGCGGCGCACCCACGCCGGCCGCCGCCGGCACCACGCAGTCATACACGCTGCCGCCCACGGCGCAGCTCTACGTCGCCGTCCGCGCCGTCGACGAGCAGGGCAACATCGGCCTGCCGGCCGTCAAGCGGCGCTGACCCGGAGGCCGGCCGCGCACAGGTGGGCGGTCAGGCGCGGACGCGCTCGCCGGCGGGGTCGAACAAGGGCTCCTTTGCCACCTGCCCGGGCACCCACTCCCCGAAGATGTCGATCTCCACGCTCTCGCCGAGCGCCACGTCGGCCGGCAGGTAGGCGTAGGCGATCGAACGCTCGACCGTGTAGCCGTAGCCCCCGCTGGTGACCCTGCCGAGCACGTCACCTCCCACGCGTACCGGCTCGTTGCCCAGCGCCACCGAGCGCGGGTCCTCGAGCACGATGCAGCGCAGCCGCCGATCCGGCGCGGGCGGCTCGGTGCCAGCGCCCACCCCGAGTGCCTCAGCGCCCACGAAGCCGCCCTGCTTCCTCACGCAGAACCCGAGCCCCGCCTCGTAGGGGGTCTCATCGGGAGTGATGTCGGCCGCCCACACGCGATAGCCCTTCTCGAGACGAAGCGAGTCGATCGCGCGGTAGCCGCCCGCCACGAGGCCATGGTCGCGCCCCGCCTCCCAGAGGGTCCGCCACAGCCCGGCGCCGTACTCCGTCGGGCAGTACAGCTCCCAGCCGAGCTCCCCGACGAACGTCACCCGCAGCGCCCGCACGGGGACGTCCCCCACCGCCAGATCGCGCATCCTCATGTACCCGAAGCGCAGCGGATCGTCGGTCAGCGTGGAGAGGATATCCCGCGCGCGCGGGCCCCACAGCGCGAAGCATGCCCAGCGAGCCGTCACGTCGACGCAGCGCACGCTGCCGTCCGCGGGCGCATGGCGACGGATCCAGCTGAGATCGTGATTCCCGAACGCCGTGCCGGTGACGATCGAGAACACCTCCTCCTCCACGCGCGTGACCGTGAAGTCGCACTCGATGCCGCCCCGGCCATTGAGCATCTGCGTGTAGGTGATCGCCCCCACGTCGCGCGCGACGTGGTTGTCACACAGCCGCTCCAGGAACGCGGCCGCGCCCGGCCCGGCGATCTCCAGCTTCGCGAAGGACGACTCGTCGAACAGCCCGGCGCGCTCACGGGTGCCCGAATGCTCCGCACCGATCGCCGGCGACCAGTGCATCCCCGCCCAGCCGCGCGGCCGCAGCGACTCCTCGCCCGCCGCGGCGTTGGGCTCGTACCAGTTGACCCGCTCCCAGCCGGACTTCTCGCCGAAGGCGGCGCCGTGGGCCAGGTGCCAGGGGTAGGCGCTCGACGTTCGCAGCGGCCGGCCGGCCAGGCGCTCGTGGCCGGGGTAGCGGATGTCGTAGTAGGTCTCGTAGACCTCACGGGCGCGCCCCAGCGTGTAGCTCGGCGATCGGTAGTGGGGTCCGAACCGGCGGATGTCCATCTCCCACACATCCGTCGACGGCTCTCCCGCGAGGATCCACTCCGCCATCACCCGTCCGATGCCGCCCGCGCCGGCGAGCCCATGCGCGCAGAAGCCGGCGGCGACGAACAGCCCACGCACCTCGCTCTCGCCGAGGCAGAACTCGTTGTCGGGCGTGAACGCCTCCGGCCCGTTGATGAGCCGCGTCACCGTGATCTCGTCCATCACCGGCACCCGGCGGACGGAGTTGGCGGCGATCTCCTCGAACCGGGGCCAGTCCTCCTCGAGCAGCCTGCCGTTGAAGTCCTCCGGGATCGCATCCACGAGATGTGCGTCGAGCGACCACGGCGCGGAGGAGCGCTCGTATCCGCCCATCACCAGACCACCACCCTCCTCGCGGAAGTAGATCAGCAGGTCCGGGTCGCGGAGCGTCGGCAGGTGGGCCAGCGCGCCACCGCTGTCGCGCTCGCGGAAGGGCTGTGTCACGAGGTACTCGTGGGCGAACGGCACCACGGGCACCCGCACGCCGGCCATGCGCCCGATCTGCGCCGCGAACATTCCGCCGGCGTTCACCACGATCTCCGCCTCGATCGGACCCCACTCCGTCTCCACGCCACGCACCCGCCGCTGCGTCGCCCCCTCCTCCACGTCGATGCCCGTCACCCGCGTGTTGGTGAAGATCCGACAGCCGCCGGCGCGCGCCCCGTCGGCCAGCGCCGTCGTAAGGAGCGACGGGTCCAGATAGCCGTCGCTCGCCAGGTAGGAGGCGCAGCGCACGCCATCCGTGGACATCAGCGGGAACAGCTCGCGCGCCCGGTCCGCCGAGATGAGCTCGAGCGGCAGCCCGAACGTCCGCGCCCATGCGACCTGGCGGAGCACCTCCTGCTCCCGCTCCGGCGTGCAGGCCAGACGGATGCCGCCGCACTCCACCCAGCCGCAGTCGAGCGTCCGGTACAGCTCGACCGAGTCCATCATCAGGCGCGTCAGCGAGAGGCTCGAGCGCAGCTGGCCCACGAGCCCGGCCGAGTGGAAGGTCGAGCCGCTCGTGAGCTCGCTGCGGTCGAGCAGCACCACATCGCGCTCTCCGAGCTTGGCGAGGTGGTGTGCGATGGCGGCGCCGCCCACGCCTCCGCCGATGATCACCACCCGCGCGCGCGCCGGCAGCTCGCGACGTCTCGCCGGCCGCGAGCTCGAGCCGGGGGCGGCCTGCGAGCCTGCCGGCTCGTCACCCTCACTCGGCTGCGCTTGCAAGCCACTCCTCGAACCGCGGCCCTGCAACTGCGGCGCGCAGCCGCTCGACGTGCTCCCTGGCGTAACCAGTGAAGTCGAAGTCCAGCTCGGAGATCTGCGCCTGCACGATCCCCCAGGCAGCCTCCCTGGCGTCGGAGAGCACGCGCATCAGCTTCAGCGCGGCGCGGCGGCCCGCAGTCGGCGGCTGCGCGTAGTACGCGCTCAGCATCCGCTCGTCGTCCTGCTCCCCGAAGTGGTTGTTGACCGACAGGTTGCCGAGGTCGAAGAGGGGGTCGCCCATCCCGGCGTACTCCCAGTCGACCACCATCATGCGCCCGTCATCGGCACGGATGATGTTCCCGGCGAGCAGGTCGTTGTGGCAGGGCCGGCGCGGTCCGCCCGCCAGGCAGGCGGCGATCCGCTCGGACGCCGAGACCAGCTCGGCGTATCCAGCCGGTGGCGTCCCGCCGCGTCCGCGGACGACGGCCTCGTAGCGGGCCAGCAGGTCCGGCACCCAGAAGCCGGCCGGCAGGCGCACCCCAGAGTCGTGAAAGCGGCGCAGCGCTCCGGCGATCTCCTCCGCCGCCTCGGCGACCTCACGCGGGCCGACGGGCTCGCAGTCGACGAACCGCGTGATCAGGCAGTCCTCGAACGCCGCCACGACGGGGGGCGCCAACCCGAGTCCGGCGGCAGTTTCGTTCGCACGGCGCTCGGCCTCGCGCACGATCCCCAGCATCTCGGTGTCCTTGCCGGGTAGGCGCACCACGTAGTCATCGCCTCCCAGCCTGACGCGGAAGTTCCGGTTGGTGATCCCACCCTGCAGTGGACGCGGCTCGCCGCCGAGCGGGCCGAGTGACGGCTCCACCCGCTGCAGGATGTCGTTCAGCTCGCCCACCGCCACCGCCTACCGTTTGCGCGATAAGGCGCGCAGCCTATACCTTCACCGGACCATGTCCCCCGAGTCTCGCTCCTGCTCACGGAAATGGCCGTGAGCGAGTCCCCGCCCGGGCCGTCCGCCGCCGAGCTCCTCGCCGCGGTCGACCCCGCGGCGGCACGCGAGGCGATCGCGGGGCGCAGCACCCGCACGGCCACCCTCGCCTCCGACGAGCTCGCCGCGCTCGCCGGGTCGCCCGTCGTGCTGAAGGCCGAGTGCCTGCAGCGCACCGGTTCGTTCAAGATCCGCGGCGCGCTCAACAAGGTCTCCGTGCTGGGCGAGCGGGCCGCTGCCGGACTGGTCACTGCGAGCGCCGGCAACCACGGGCGCGCCGTGGCGGCGGCGGCGCGGCTGGCCGGCGTCGGCTGCGAGGTCTTCATGCCGATCGACGCCACCGTCTCGAAGGTCGCGGCGGCAGAGCGGCTCGGGGCGCACGTGCACATGGCGGGCGCCTCGGTCGAGGAGGCGCTCGCCCTGGCCGCCGAGCGCGCCGAGACGGGCGGAGCGGCGTTCGTGCACCCGTTCGACGACGTCGACGTGATCTCCGGTCAGGGGACGATCGGCCTCGAGCTGCTCGAGGACGTACCGGACCTCGCGCGCGTGGTCGTGCCCGTCGGCGGCGGCGGCCTGGCGAGCGGGATCGGGGTCGCGCTGCGGCGAGCCGGCGCACGGGTGGAGCTCGTGGGCGTCCAGGCGCGGGCGTGCGCGCCGTATGCCAGCGTGATCGGGCCCGGAGCCGCGCTCTCGCCGGAGCTCTCGCCCGGTGCCACGATCGCGGACGGCATCGCGATCAAGCGGCCGGGGGCGCTCACGCTGCCGCTGCTCGGTGAGCTGCTCGACACCCTGGAGACGGTGAGCGAGGATGAGATCGCTCACGCGATGGTGCTGCTCGCCGAGAGCTCCAAGCTGGTCGCCGAGGGGGCCGGCGCCGTCGCCGTCGCCGCGCTGCTCAGCGGGCGCCTGCCGGCGGTCGCGGGCACCACCGTGGCCATCGTGTCGGGAGGCAACGTCGACGGCGGGCTGCTGGCGGGCCTGCTGCGCCGCCATGAAACCGAGGCCGGCCGGCGCGTCCGCATGTTCACGCGGGTCCCCGACCGCCCGGGAGGCCTCGCGGAGCTGCTCAACCTCATCGCCGGCGCTCGCGCGAACCTGGTGAGCCTCGAGCACGTGCGCGAGGCGGTGCCACTGCGGGTGCGGGAGACCGGCGTCGAGCTGACGCTCGAGACGCGCGGCCCCGGCCACACCGAGGAGGTCCTCGCGGCGCTCGCAGAGGGTGGCTACGACGTGAGCCTGGAGTAGTGCCTAGAGGGCGGCGCTCGCCGCCACGAATGCCCGCCAGCGCTCGCGCCCGGCGAGATGCTCCTCGCCGGCCGGCCCAGGGCTCACGACGCCGCCGTCCGGCAGCAGCCGCGCCGCATCCTCCACGCTCCCGAACACGCCGGCACCGACCCCGGCCAGCATCGCCGAGCCGAGCACGGTCGCATCGGCCGGGCCGCGCAGGAGCGGCATCCCGAGCGCGTCGGCCTGTATCTGCAGCAGGGTCGGGTCGTTGGTGAGGCCGCCGTCGACGCGCATGCCGCGGACCGGGGCAACCTCCGCGAAGGCGGCGACGATGTCGGCGACCCGCCACGCGATCGCCTCGAGCGCGGCCCGCGCGACGTGCGCCGGGCGCACGCCCGGGTGCAGGCCCGAGATCACGCCGCGAGCGCCGGGCCGCCACCACGGGGCACCGAGGCCGGCCAGCGCCGGCAGCATCATCACGCCGCCGCTGTCGGCGACCGTGGCCGCGAGGCCGGCCAGCGCCCTGGCGTCCGGCGCGAGGCCCAGTCCATGCGCCAGCCAGTCGAGCAGAGAGCCCGCCGCGAACACGCCGCCCTCGAGCGCATAGGCGATCTCGCCGATGGCATCCCCCACGCCGGATCCCGCCCATCCGACCGTCGGCAGCAACCCGCTCGCCGCCACCACACCCGAGGTCCTGCCCAGGACGAACACGCCGGTCCCGTAGGTCGCCTTCAGCTCACCCGTGCCGACGGCGCCCGAGCCCGCGAGTGCGGCCTGCTGGTCGACGAGCTGAGCGCAGAGGGCGATCGGCGCCGGCCAGCGGGCACAGCGGAGCTCCCCGAGCGAACCGAACGTGGGTCCGACGTCGGGGAGAAGCTCGCGCCGAATGCCGAAAGTTGCCAGCAGCTGCTCATCCCAGTCGCGTCCGCCGGTGGCGAGCAGCTGGGTGCGAGACGCCGTGGAGAGGTCGGTCGCAAAGCGCCCGCCGAGGCGGTCGGTGAGGTAGGCGTCCACGGTGCCGAGGCGCAGCCGACCGCCGTCGAGGGCGCTGCGCACCCGAGCGTCGTTCCGAAGCAGCCAGGCCAGCCTGCCGGCGGAGAAGTAGGGGTCCAGCGGAAGCCCCGAGCGCTCCACATCCGCCGGCGCGATCTCGGCCAGCAGGGGCTCCTGGCGCTTGTCCTGCCACACGATCACCTGCGTCAGGGTCTCGCCGCTGTCCGCGTCCCAGGCGAGAACCGACTCGCCCTGATGCGCGATACCGGCGGCTGCCACGGGCCGGTCGCCGGCGCGGCCGAGCAGCTCCGCCACGGAGTCCATGACCGCCTCGAGGACCAGCGCCGGGTCCTGCTCCACCCGTCCGGGGGCCGGGTGCTCGACGGGCACGGGCCGCCGGGCTTGCGCGACGCAGCGCAGCTCGAGGTCGAACAGAGCCGCCTTCACGGCCGTGGTGCCCTCGTCGATGCCGAGCAGCAGCGGTGCGCTCAACGCCCACCCCGCTCGACCGCGTCGCGCCGTGCAGCGCGCTCCCACCATGCACGCCGGCTCGGGTGGCGCGACTGCTTCGCGAGGCTGCGGAGGGGAGCCAGCTGGACCAGCTCGAGTCCCGCGAGGAGCCCGACGACGTGCTCGCCGATCGCAAGCGACGCCGACACCCCGGTCGAGCGGATCGCCGCCACGTGCACCAGACCCGGGAGCGCTCGCGAGTGCTCGATCACATAGTTGGTGTGCCGCCCCGCCGGCCGCAGGCCGGCGTAGGAGCCACGCAGCTCGGAGTCGTCGATCGCAGGCCACATGCGCCGCGCGCGCTCCACGATCAGCTCCTGCGCGTCCGCCTCGACGGACCAGTCGTGCTTGTCGGTCCGCTCGCGAGCGGTGGGCCCGGCGATCACGTGATCGTCCACGGTCGGGAACACCAGGACCCCCTTGCCGAGTCGTGAGGGCACCGGCAGCAGGATCTCCTCCAGTGGCGCTCCGGCCGGCGGCGCGAAGACGAGGAACTCGCCCTTGCGCGGGTAGATCGCCGGCAGATCGTCGCCCGCCATCCGCGCGACATCGTCGGCGAACAGCCCCGCGCAGTTCACGGCCGCGCGCGCGTGCCACCGCTCGCCGGCCGCCAGCTCGATCGCCACGCCCCGCGACCCGGCCGCCCCGAGGCCCACGACGGCGTCGCCGAGGCTCACGCTCGCTCCGGCGGACTGCGCGGCGCCGGCCAGAGCCTCGACCAGTGCCACCGGGTCGGTGACGGCCTCCCCCGGCACGAGAAGCGTCCCGTCAGGTTCAAGGTCGGCCGCGACGCCGTTCGCGCCGGCGTTCACCGCCAGACGCGAGACCGCCGCGACCTCCTCCTCGCCATGCGGGACGAGGCGGGCGCCGCAGTGGAGCACCGGGACCCCGAGCTCCGCGAGCAGCGCCCTGCGCAGCTCGGCCGAGCGCAGCAGCAGGCGCGTCTCGAGCTCGCCGGGATGCGAATCGAAACCGGTGTGGAGGATCCCGGAGTTGGACCCGCTGGCGCCCAGCGCGAGCTCGCTCTGGGACTCGAGCACCAGCGCGGCCACCCCGCGCCGCGCCAGCGCGTGCGCCACCGCGCAGCCGACCACGCCGCCGCCGATGACCGCAACCTCTGCTCCGGGGAGCGCCATGGATCTGACAGAGTTCAGCACGTGGCGAGCTACGACCTCCGTGGCAGGGTGGCGCTGGTGACCGGTGCGGCGCGCGGGATCGGCTTCGCGACCGCTCGCTCGCTCGCGGCTAGGGGCGCCTCGGTCGTGGTGGTCGACCTCGACGCTTCAGCCGCGGAGCGCGCCGCCGCCGAGCTCGACGACTCGAGAGCCCTCGGGCTCGCCGCCGATGTGACCGACCGCAATGCGATGCAGCGCGCGGTCGCCGCGTCGGTCGAGCGCTTCGGCGGACTCGACGTCGTCGTCGCGAACGCCGGCATCGCCTCGCGCGTCGCCACGTTCCGGGCGATGCCCTCCGAGACCTTCGAGCGTGTGCTCGAGGTGAACCTCCTCGGCGTCTGCCGGACCGTCGAGGCGGCCCTGCCCGAGATCGTCCCGCGGCAGGGGCACGTCGTCGTGGTCTCCTCGATCTACGCGTTCACCAACGGCGCCGGAGCCGTCCCCTATGCGATGAGCAAGGCGGCTGTCGAGCAGCTCGGCCGCGCGCTGCGGCTCGAGCTGGCTCCCCACGGTGCCAGCGCGAGCGTCGCCTACTTCGGCTTCATCGACACCGAGATGGTCCATCGGGCGATCGACGCGGACCCGCTGGCCAACGCCATGTTCGAGGTGCTGCCGCGGCCACTGCACAAGCGCCTGACACCGGCGGTCGCCGGCGAGGCGATCGTTCGCGGCATCGAGCGCCGCGCACCACGCATCATCCGGCCTCGCCGCTGGACGGTCATGTCGCTCCTGCGCGGCGTTCTGGGGCCGCTCGGCGACGCTCGGATCGAGCGCAACGAGGAGTCGCTCGCGAGGTTGCGGGAAGCCGACGAGCGCGCCGGTCAGGACCAGCCGACGACGGCATGAGCCGTTGCAGATAGCGCCCTTCGCGATAGAGCGCTTCTACGAGCGCTGGGAGTTCCGGGCCGAGCTCATGCTCTCGAGCAGCGACTGCGAGTCGCGCTCGGTGGCGGACCTCCTGGCGCTCGAGCCGGACGCCGGCGAGCGCCTGCACGCCCTGCGGCTGGGCTACACCGAGGTGCCGGGGTCGGAGGAGCTGCGCGCGGCGGTGGCCGGTCGCTACGCGGGCACCGGCCCGGAGGACGTGCTGACCCTCGCGGCCGCGGAGGAGGGGATCTTCATCGCCTATCACGCGCTGCTCGGGCCTGGCGACCATGCCGTCATCGAGGCGCCCTGCTACGGCTCGGCGATCGAGGTCGCCCGAAGCACGGGAGCCGAGGTGAGCCTGTGGGAGCGTCGCTACGAGGAGGGCTGGGCACACGACCTCGACGCGCTCGAGCGACTGCTTCGCCCCGACACGCGCCTGATCTACCTCAACAGCCCCCACAACCCGACCGGGACGCAGATCTCCGCCCCCGCGTTCGAGCGCGTCATCGAGCTCGCGCGCGAGCGTTCGGCCGTTCTCTTCAGCGACGAGGTGTACCGCGGGCTCGAGCACGATCCGGCCGCACTGCTGCCGGCCGCTTGCGACGTCTACGAGCATGCGATCTCGCTCGGCACCGTCTCCAAGGCATACGGCCTGCCCGGCCTGCGGATCGGCTGGCTCGCCGGTCGCGATCGCAAGCTGCTCGAGCGCATCCGAGAGCTCAAGCTCTACACCACGATCTGCTCGAGCGCGCCCAGCGAACTGCTCGTGGCGCTCGCGCTGCGCCACGGCGATCAGCTGGTCGAGAGCAGCAGGCTGCTCCTCCTCGCCAACCTGCCGCTGCTCGAAGCCTTCCTCGACCGCCGCAGCGACTTGTTCGAGTGGGTCCGTCCGAGCGCGGGCCCGATCGGCTTCCCGCGCGTGGCGGGCGGATTCGACCTCGAGCGGTGGTGCGAGGAGACGGCAGAGCGCTCCGGCGTCCTCGTGCTCCCCGGCTCCGTCTACGGGCAGCCTCGTCACGTGCGGCTGGGCTTCGGTCGGGCTAACCTGCCCCAGGCCGTCGAGCGGCTGGACGGCTATCTGGGGTGAGAAGCCGCCGGCGCCGGCGCCGGCGCAGGGGCGCCGCGGCCCTTCAGAGGACCTTCGACAGGAACGCGCGGGTGCGCTCGTGGCGCGGATTGCCGAGCACCCGGTCGGGGTCGCCCGCCTCGACCACGATCCCGTCGTCCATGAAGACCACGCTGTCCGCCACTTCGGCCGCGAAGCCCATCTCGTGGGTGACGACGATCATCGTCATCCCTTCGCCGGCAAGCTGCTTCATCGCCTGCAGCACGTCGCCGACGAGCTCCGGGTCCAGTGCCGAGGTCGGCTCGTCGAAGAGCATCAGCTTCGGCTCCATCGCGAGCGCGCGCGCGATCGCCACCCGCTGCTGCTGGCCTCCCGAGAGCTGCGCCGGGTAGGCGCTCAGCTTGTCGGGAAGCCCCACCCGCCCGAGCAGCTCGGCGGCGCGCGTGTCGGCACGGTCGCGCGCCATCCCCTTCACCCGGATCGGCGCGCAGGTGACGTTTTCGAGCGCGGTCATGTGCGGGAAGAGGTTGAAGTGCTGGAAGACCATCCCGATCTCGCCCCGCTTGCGCGCGATCTCGGACTCCCGCAGCTCGTGCAGCTTGCCGCCGGATTCTCGATAGCCGACCAGTTCCCCGTCGACGGACAGGCGACCGCTGTTGATCTTCTCCAGGTGGTTGATGCAGCGCAGGAAGGTGGACTTCCCGGAGCCCGAGGGCCCGAGCAGGACCAGCACATCCCCTGGCTGGACCTCCAGGCTGATTCCCTTCAGCACCTCCAGCCGGCCGAAGCGCTTGTGCACTCCCTCGGCCTTGACCATCGGTGCTGTCATGGCGTCGCCTGCTCGCGCCGCAGCGAGAACAGTCCCCGGCGGATCCGCTCGAGCGGCGTGGGCGGAAGCTCGCGCGCAGCGCCGCGCCCGTAGTGGCGTTCGAGGTAGTACTGGCCGACGTAGAGGGCGCTGGTCATCACCGCGTACCAGATGCTTGCGACGATCAGCAGCTGGATCGGTTTGTAGTTGACCGAGTAGATGTTCTCCGCGGCGAGCAGCAGCTCGGTGTACGCGATCACGCTCACGAGCGCCGTTGTCTTGAGCATCGAGATCGTCTCGTTGCCGGTCGGCGGGATGATCACGCGCATCGCCTGTGGCAGCACGATCCGACGCATGATCTGAAGGCGCGACATGCCCAGCGACTGCGCCGCTTCGGTCTGGCCCTCGCCGACCGAGATGATGCCGGCGCGCACTATCTCGGCCATGTAGGCGCCCTCGTTCAGCCCCAGCCCCAGCAGCGCCGCCGCGAGGGGAGTGATGATCGTATTGGCGCTTCCGTGCACGAACTCGACCCCGAGGAACGGGATCCCCAGCGAGATGCGCGGGTAGACGGCGGAGACGTTGTACCAGAACAGCAGCTGCACGAGCACGGGTGTGGCCCTGAAGAACCAGATGTAGAGCCAGCTCGACCCTGACACCAGGGGATTGGGGGACAGCCGCATCACGGCCAGCAGGACGCCGAGGATGACCCCGAGCGCCATCGCGCCGGCTGTCAGCTCGAGTGTCACGACGATGCCTTCGAAGATCCGCTGGTCGAACAGGAAGTTCCCGACGACGTGCCATTCGAGCAGCTTGTTCGTCGCCACCGAATGGATCAGCGACGCCCCGAAGAGAAGGATCAGGACGCCCGCCACCCAGCGACCGGGATGGCGGACCGGGACGGCCCGGATGTCCTCGGGCCGCCCCGCCGCCGGCGGTGTCTCGATGCTGCCGCCGGACACCGCTAACTCACTTCTGACCTAGCTCTGGGCGCCGTTAATGACCGGGTTGCTGATCGCGGCGGGCTCCAGTTCCCACTTCTTGAGGATGGCCTGGTACGTCCCGTCCGCCATGAGAGCCTTCAGCGCCTGGAGCACGGGTTTGGCCATCCCGTTGCCCTTCGGCAGGGCCAGGCCGTACGGCGCGGCGCCGAACGTCGGCGAGCTCCTCACGGACACGCCGAGCTTCCTCACCTGGTAGGCGATGATCGGCGAGTCGGCGTAGTCGATTTCCGACCGGCCGCTCGACAGCGCGAGGTTCGCGTCGTTCTGGCCGGGGAACACCAGGAGCTTGATCGCGCCGGTGCCCCCGGATTTGCACTTCTTGTTCTGCTTTTCGGCTTCTTCCAGCTCGATGGTCCCTTTCTCCACCGAGACGGTGTGGCCGCACAGTTCGGCAAGCGTGTTCACCCGGGGGCCGCCGTTGGCCTTGCTCAGGAACGCCTGGCCTACCGACAGGTAGGTGACGAAGTCGACGGTCTTCTCGCGTTCCTTGGTGTCGGTGAAAGACGAGGCGCCCATGTCGTACCGGCCCGCCGCCAGGCCCGGGATGATCGCTTCGAAGGTCGAGTTGGTGACCTTCACCTGCAAGCCCATCACGGCGGCGATCGCCTTGACGAGTTCAGGGTCCATCCCGATGATCGTGTGTCCATCCGGGGCCACGAACTCGTTCGGCGCGTACTGCGCTTCGGTCGCGACATCGAGCGTGCCCTTCGATTTGATCGACGCCGGGACTTCGCGCGCGATCGCGGCGTCGACGGCGGGCGCGCTCGGCGTCGAGCTCGAGCCCGTCGTCGAGGTGGAGCTTTTGCTGCTGCCGCATCCGGCGAGCGCGAGCACGGCGAGCGCGGGCGCACCCAGACGGGTGACCAGCTTGCTCATCGGGAACCTCCTCCGGTCCATTGGGTATCGACCGCTGGTCGGTCGAGCCGCGCAAGTATATGAGCGCCGCTACCCGGAGCGTGAGCCGACGGGAGCGCGGTCCACGTCGGGCCACTCGAGCGTGTCGAGGACCTCGGCGGGACTGGGCCTGCCCATCAGGAACCCCTGAGCCATCTGACAACCCATCTCCTGGATCGTGGCCATCTGCGCGGGTGTCTCGATGCCCTCGGCCGTCACGCTCAGCGAGAGCGCCTGCGCCACGCCCAGGATCGCCTCGAGCAGCTCGCGGCTCTGGCCGCCGTCGTTGAGCGCGGCGATGAAGCTCCTATCGACCTTCAGGACGTCGACGGGCATGCGCTGCAGGTGGGACAGCGACGCGTACCCCGTCCCGAAGTCGTCGATCGCGATCCGAACGCCGAGGGCCTTGACCTCCTCGAGGCGCTCACACGCGCCCGCGACGTCGCGCATGATCGTCGTCTCCGTCACCTCCAGCGTGAGCGACGAGGGCTCGATGTCGAACTCCTCGAGTGCGCGCGCTACGTCGGAACCGAAGTCGTCACGCCCGAGCTGCTGGGCCGAGACGTTGACCGACACGCCGATGTGGTGGCCGTCTGCCTTCCAGATCGCCGCCTGGCGGCATGACTGCTCGAGCACCCAGCCTCCGAGCGGCCCGATCAGCCCGATCTCCTCGGCGAGCGGGATGAACACGTCGGGCAGCAGGATGCCGCGCACCGGGTGGCGCCAGCGCACGAGCGCCTCGGCGCCGACGACCCTGTGGCTGGCGAGGTCGAAGATGGGCTGGTAGAGGAGGTAGAACTGCTCGTCCCAGTCCGCGGACTTGAGATCCATCTCGAGCTCCAGGCGGTCGTCGGTCTCCGGGCTCATGCTCGCCTCGAACAGCGCATAGCAGTCCTTCCCGCCCGCCTTGGCGGCGTACAGCGCCAGGTCGGCATCGCGCAGCAGCTCGTCCGGCGTCGAGTACTGACCGACGGCGACACCGATGCTGGCCGTGAACGACAGCGTCTTGCCGGCGGCGTCGATCCTCACCGGCTCCCGCAGCACATCGATCAACCGGCCGGCGAGGGAGTCGAGCGACGCGTGCGGCGCTTCGGACTCGACGAGCACCACGAACTCGTCGCCGCCGAGACGGCCGACGGTGTCCTGCTCGCGCACCGCGCCCTGGAGTCGCTCGCCCACGACCCGGAGGAGGAGGTCTCCGGCCGCATGGCCGAGGTTGTCGTTGACGCGCTTGAAGCCGTCCACGTCGATGAACAGCGCGCCAGGCACGATCTCCGGCTGGCGGTTCGCGCGCGCGAGCATCTGCTCGGCCCGGTCGAGCACGAGCGCACGGTTCGGCAGCCCCGTCAACGCGTCGTGAAGCGCCTGGTGCGAGAGCTCACGCGTCTTCTCGCGCACAAGCGAGCGGGCGCGCGTGCGACCGGTGCCGAGGACGAACACCAGCAGCCCGAGCAGCAGCCCGAGCAGGCTGCCGCCGACGAGCAGGTCCGTCGAGCGTGCGTCGGAGAGCACGCCCGTGGCCGCGGCGGCCGCATAGGTCTGGACCGTCCAGCCGTTGTGGAGGTCTATCTTCGTGGTCTGCGCGCCATGCGGCGCGTGGCCGCTGTGGAAGACGACGTTCATCGCGCCGCTGCCGTAGCTGAAGGTCGCGGCGGTGGCGGGGTGCCCTTCCAGTGCCCGGCGCAGGACCACCTGGGGCTCCAGCAGCTCGCCGAGCCAGCCGACGAACGCGCCGCGACGCCCCGCGGCGGTTGACGGGGTCCCGCCGCCGGCGTAGACCGGGGTCTGGACGCCCAGCGTGGTGGCTTCCCCCGCCACGAAGGGCGCGTAGTTGCTCGCCCCGGTATCGCGCGCGGCGATCAGGGTCTTCGCAAGCGCGCAGTAGTCGAGGCCGCCGGGCAGGTAGGAGGAGATGCTGCGCGCGAGTCCCGCCACGGCGAAGCAGTAGTAGGGCCGCGTCCCTTCCGGGAACACGTGGAACGCTTCGTGCGGCCCCAGCGAGCTGGGGCCGAGGGGGCGCAGGGGGTGTGCCGCCATGCGCGCCTTGAAAGCCTCGAGCCGGCCGGCCGGCACGAGCTCGACCAGGCCGATGTCCTGGAGCTCGGGATAGCGCTGCATCGCATGCACCGATTCGGCCCAGCGGTCGAACTCGGCGGCGGAGACGCCGTGCCCGCTCGCGACGAACGCGCTGGCGCTGATCACGAGGTCTTCCTCGTGCTGGACGGCCAGCCGCAGCGTCGAGGCGATCTCCGCGGAGGAGAGGTGGAACGCGAGCTTCGCCTTCTCGGCGTCCGTGTGCGCCACCGACCGCGCCCCCAGCAGCGAGCCGGTGGCCGCGGCAGCCACGAAGAACGCGGTGGCCAGGACCCACACGCTGCGTCGGCCGCGCGAGAGCTGGCGCCGACCGCCCTTCCGGGATCTGGCCGGAGCCCCTGGGCCGGTCGGGATGTCTGGTTCGGTTTCGCTCACAGGACCGGTTCGGTCCGGGTGCAGGCGCGCATTCGTCCTGCATGCATGCATGCGCAGAGGATCAATCGGGTCCGTGCCGCGGCAACCGTCGAAAACCCGGCCAGCGCTGGACGGATGTGGCCTCTTCGCCCGCACCCTGCGTGGACGGCGGCGCCCGCGGCTAACATCGGCGCGCGATGCTCATGCGGGGCACTCGGAGCCCTACCTGGATCGCCTGCGCCGCCGTGCTCCTGCTCGCCGGATGCGGTTCGGCGCGCTCGGGCACCTCGCGATCGACCCAGCGGGCGGACACCGGCGCGAGCGCCTCCGCTGCGGCGGCCGATCCACATCGCGCTGCCGGCGCGTCGCCGGCCAAGGGCAGCCCGCCCGGGGCCTCCCGCAAGGCCTCGACCGCTCCACCGGCCAGCGGCGGCAAGCGTGTGCTTCCGCTGCCGCCCAGCACGCCCACGCCCCAGCTCGACCGCCGCGAGGTCTCCGGCAAGGTGGGCCGGGCAGACGCCCTTCCCGCCGCTGCCACTGCGTCCAAGGGCGGCTACGTGGCGCCCGGGGCGCCGTCGGACGCTCAGATCAAAGCCGAAATCGCCCAGGCCCGAAAGGCCGGCATCATCCTGCCGCAGGGGAACTCTGCGCAGTCATTCGAACAGGGCGCGACGTACGTCGGGGGAGGCGGCGGCGGCAGCTGGGTCTTCCCGATACAGCCGCATGCCGTGGTCCTGGCTCCACGGACGTGGAGCGAAGACCAGGGCGTGGACATAGCCACCGCCCATGCCGCCTGCGGCAACGGCGCGGTGGAGGTCGCTCTGACGGCGGGAACGATCGTGCGCGAGGGGATCTCGGGATTCGGACCGTATGCGCCGGTGCTTCGCATCGACGGCGGTCCCTATGCGGGGTGGTTCGTCTACTACGGCCACGCCGCGCCCGCGCTCGTGGCCGTGGGCGACCACGTCCTGGCGGGACAGCCTGTCGCCGAGGTGGGCTGCGGGATCGTCGGCCTCTCCTCCGGCCCGCACCTGGAGATAGGGCTCACCCCGCCCGGCGGGGCGACCTGCTGCCCCGCGTCCGGCGAGACGTCCGCGGTCGTCGACGGGCTGCTCCAGCAGCTCTACGCCGGGTCGGCCTGATCCCGGATCACATCCGCTCGAACATGCGCTAGTCTTGCGCTCGCCTAATCCGGGGCAGGCGTCCCGGAGCGGGGGAACCAAGTTGTTGGGGCGAGTTCCGCGGTAATCCGCGGAAGGCGGCGAGAGTCGCTAGCCCGTCAGCTAACCCCGCCGGCCGAGAAGAAAGGCAGCATGTGCGACGTCGTCGGCTGACGTGGGTCACCACACCAGTGCTGGCCGCGCTCCTCGCGAGCGTGGCGATCGTCCAGGGCGCACCCGCCGAGTCCACCGGCGGGACAGGCATCCCCGCGGCGCCGGAACCACAGCCCCCCACCGCGCCGCCGAACGCCGAAGGCGGCGGCACGAACGTGTCCGCGCCGGTGTTCAGCGGCAGCCCCTACCCGATGGGGGCGAGGGGATGGGTCTTCCCGCTGTATCCGCTCGGCCGCGTCGCGGCCAAGAGCTGGTGGTCTCTCGACCAGGGCGTGGACATCGGCGGCAACGCCAACCAGTGCGGATCGCGTCTACGCGAGCTGGCGGTGGCGAGTGGCACGATCGTCCACGAGGGCCTGGACGGGTTCGGCTCCTCGGCGCCGGTGTTGCTCATCGACAGCGGTCCCGACAACGGCCGCTACGTGTACTACGGTCACGCCGCGCCGGCCCTCGTGCCCGTCGGCACCCACGTCAGCGCGGGACAGCCGATCGCCTACGTCGGCTGCGGGTCCGTCGGCATCTCCTCGGCCCCCCATCTCGAGATCGGGCTGCTGCCCGCGGGCGCGAAGAGCCCCGAAGACATGCCGTCGGTCGGCGAAACCTCGCACGAGACGCTCAACGACCTCAGGTCGGCCTACAGGACGGCCTACGCGGCCGACCAGGCCAGGCGCGCCGCGATCGCGCGGGCGCGCCGGCTCGCGGCCGTTCACCGGTAGCAGCACGCGCCCCCGGCCGGCGCGAGGGCCGGCTCGAACATCCCGCACGTGGCGTTTCATGGCGAGTCGTCCAGCACGCTAAGGGAACTCCGCGGGCGTGCCGATACGCCCCTCGTGACCACCTTCAGCTGCACGCCTCCACTGGGCCGTATCCCGCGTCTCGCCGGCCTACTGGCGGCGACGCTTTCGGCCGTCTCGCTCACCCTGGCGATCCTCAGCGCGCCCGCCGGCGCCGTGGTGACGGAAGTCAGCAGCGAAAAGGTGGGCGTGCAGCCGCGCGAAATGTCGCGCTACTACGAAGGCACGGTCAAGTGGGTGGGCCAGGGCAGCAACGAACCTGAACCCCACCCGGAAGCCAAAAGCTTCAGCAACCACGAAGGCAACTCCGTCCTTCACTCCGCCAAGACCTACGTCATCTACTGGGACCCGCAGCACTTCTACCACGGCGACTGGAAAAGGCTGATAGACGGGTTCATGCAGCACATGGGCACGGCGAGCGCGCAGCCCGAAACCGTCTTCGCCGTCGACGGCCAGTACCACGACGCGACCAACCAGCCCGCGACCGACCACTTCACCTTCATGGGTGCGCTGGACGACACGAACCCCTATCCCACGTCGCCCAGCTGCACCAACCCGGCGCCGTTCGAAACGGGGGCGCCGCTCGTGGAAGGCACCTCTGTGTGCCTGACCGACGCCCAGGTGCGCGGCGAGCTCGAGACCTTCAGGGGCCAGCACACCCTGCCCCGCGGGATGGGAACGATCTACTACGTGCTCACACCTCCCGGCGTCGCCGTGTGTCTCGACGGCGGCGGCCCCACGGGTCACTGCTCCGACTTCGCCGGCACGCTCGCCCAGGTGGAAACAGCCGAAGAAAAAAAAGAAGCGCTGCCGGCCAGCTACACCAACAGCTTCTGCAGCTACCACAACGCGATCGGCAACGGCAACAACGACACGATCCTCTACGCGGTGATCCCGTGGACAGCGGGCGGCGACGGTGATTACCACCTGTTCGCGAAAGATCGCACGGGGGGCTCCGACTGCCAGGACGGCGGCTTCGAACCGTCGAAACACCCGACCGGGGAACTGCAGGAAAAGGAGCGCGAAAAGCCTCCGACGCCGCAGGAAGAAGAAGAATTCGAAAAGCTGAACGCGGAAGAAAAACGCAAGGTCACGGAAGCGAAGGAACTCGGGCTCGAAAAGCCGCACGACCAGCAGCCCAACCAGCTCGGCGGCAAGCGCAGCGAAGACGGGACCTTCGACACGGGCCTGGCCGACCTGATCATCAACCAGATCGGGGTCGAGCAGCAGAACACGGTGACCGACCCGCTGCTGAACGCGTGGCACGACTCGGCCGGCAACGAGCTCACCGACGAGTGCCGCAACTCCTTCTTCCGAGCCGACGGAAACGGGAAGGCGATCCCCGAAACGATGGCAGGCTCGCTCTTCAACCAGGTGTACGCCGGAAAGAACTACTACATCAACGACGCCTTCAACGCCGCGTCGCTGAAGAACGGCTACTCGGTCGCGTGCATGAAGGCACCCGGCCTGGAACCCCACTTCACCGCCCCCAACCCGGTCAACGCTGGTGAAATCGTCGGCCTCGACGGCAACGAGTCGGACATAACCCTCAACTGGGCGCCGACGTTCGCGGGTGGCATCGAAGGCTCCACCTATCCCGTGTTCACATGGAACTTCGGTGACGGCACGCCCCCGGTCACGGGCTTCGCTCCGGCGACCGCGGCGATCAACGAAGGCACCGCCCCGTGCTCGCTGCCGTGGCTGACCCCGTGCGCCGGCAGCGTCTTTCACTCCTACCAGTACGGGGGCACCTACAACGCCAGCCTCACGGTGGTCGACGTCGGAGGCAACACGGCCACCTACGTCGAACAGATCACGGTCGCAGGTCCGCCGCCCCCGGGCAAAGAATCGACGTCAGGCGGGAACGGCTCCACGGGCGGCTCCACGGGAAGCACCAGCACCGGCACGGGCGCAGGCGCCGCGGGCTCGAGCGGCTCGGCCGGCTCCGGCGGCACGGGCGGAGCCACCGGCGGGAAGCCGCCCGTCCCCGCCCCGGTCGCGGCAGCCGCTGCTGCGTCCCGCTCGCTGCGGCGCTCGCTGCGCAGCGGCCTCGTCATCCGCTACTCGGTCAACGAGCAGGTGGCCGGCCACTTCGAGGTGCTGCTCGGCCGGACGCTCGCCCGCCATCTCGGAATCGGCGGCGCCCCGGCGCTCGGACTGCCGGCCGGCACGCCGCCTCAGGTGATGATCGGGAAAGCCGTCCTCGTCACCACGGCGGCCGGGCGCAGCTCGATCACGATCCACTTCTCCCCTCGCACCGCGGCGCGCCTCGCTCACGTGAAGAGCGTGACGGTGATGATCCGACTGGTCGTACGCAACGCGGCAACGCGTCCGCCCGCGACCACCACCGTTCTGAGCAAGGTCACGCTCACCCACTGACCGCGGTCGCTCAGTCCGAGCGGCCCCTGTCGTTGCGCCGCGCGCGGGCCTTCGGGCTGAACACGTAGCGCCAGAGCACGAACAGCAGCACGTAGGCGAAGACGATCGACACCACCGAGACGATCGCGATCGCCGTGCCGTCGCCGCCCGCTTCGGTGGCTGATTCACCGTCGAGCGCCAGCGGGATCACGGCTGTCAGCAAGGCCGCCATCGTCGCTCAACGGGCACCGGCGTGAACCTGCGGCGCCATCGCGGTCCCCTTACAGCCCCGGCCAGTGCCGGGCGACGAAGCCCGTGTTGTCGACAGACCCGACCTGCCAGCGCGACGCGTAGACCCCGCTGCGCCCGGCCGTGTCATAGAGCATCCCGGCCACGTACATGTAGGTGTGACCGGCGTTGGCGAGCACGGTTATGTACCTGCCGGGGCCGGAGGCGCCCCAGCTCTCGAGTTCACCGGATGTCTCGGGAGCGCTCAAGAGGCCACCCGCGGCCAGCGCGTAGCTGACCGAGCCCGAGCAGTCGTAGGCGTTGTCGACAAAGGACCCGTGCCCGCCGCCGAACACGTACGGGAAATCGGCGATCTCGTTGGCGCCGGCGATCACCTTCTGGACGACTTCGGGCAGCGCCGAGGGGATCGTCACGGCGCCGTTGCCCCCTATCGAGCGACCCCCGGGGACGACCGTCTGCTGCTGTCGCTGAGCCTGCCTGGCGCTGCGTTCGACGGCCTGCATCTGCTGGAGCTCGCGCCGGACTTCAGCGTCGGACGGGGCTCCGGCGGCGATCGCCTCGCCGGCCTTCACCGGCGCCTTGGCGGCTGCGTGGTGGACCGAGGCCGGGGCGGGGAAGCTCGCCGCTTCCTGCGGATCGGCGACCTCCTTGACACTGCCCCGCGATCCGCCCCGGGGATCACCCGCCACCGCGGGCGCAACGACCGAGCTCGGAGGCTGGCCCACCGGCGCCGCCGAGCCGGACCCGGCCAGCTGCCGGCCGCCGCCGCCGCATGCGCCGAGGAGACCGGCGGCAAGCGCGCAGCCCACACCGGCGGCAAGCCTCCCGCACGAACGCATTGGCCAAGGCTAGCGCCAGCGCAAGAGGGCACGTGCCGCTAACGCACGGGGGCACGTGCCGATAACGCACGGGGGCACGTGGCGCTAACCTGTCACAGATGCGCGAGGACGCGACCGCCGTGGAGCTTCGCCCTCACACGCGCCTTCTTCACGGCATGCGCCGCCCGGCCAACTGGCTACAGCTCGTCCGCTTCGGGATCGTCGGCGGGCTCGGCTTCGCCGTGAACCTCGCGGTGTACGCCCTGTTCGTGCACCCGTTCGGGGTCGACTACCACGTCGCTGCCGTCCTGGCGTGGCTGGTGGCGGTGATCAACAACTTCATGCTGAACAGGCACTGGACGTTCGACGCGGGCGACGGCCTGGTCCATTTCCAGGCGATGCGCTTCCTGGTCGTCAGCCTGGTCGCCCTGGTCGTCAGCCTGCTCCTGCTGACCCTCCTGGTGGAGGACGCCGGCCTCCCGAAGGTGGCCGCCCAAGCGCTCGCCGTGGCCGCCTCGATGCCCCTCAACTTCCTCGGGAACAAGCTCTGGAGCTTCCGGGTGGCGGCCTGAGTCGCAGCTGTTGGCCGGGGCTCAGACGGTACCTATACTCTGGCTTTCCCCCCTCTCGGAGGATCTTGTGCAGGAGATGGTGATCTACGGCGTCAGCTTCGACATGGTTGGCAAGCAGCCGATCGTGCTCCTGAAGACCGTCGATGGGAACAAGTTCTTGCCGATCTGGATCGGCCATCCGGAGGCGGCGTCGATCCTCATGAAGCTGCAGGGCGCCGGTACGCCACGTCCGATGACGCACGACCTGCTCTGCGACATCCTCGGCGAGCTGGACGTCAAATGCACCCAGGTGTCGGTGACCGAGTTGCGCGAGAACACCTTCTTCGCCTCGATAACCCTCAGCGTCGCCGGCCGCGAGCTCGAGATCGACTCGCGTCCCAGCGATGCGATTGCGCTGGCGGTGCGCTCCGGGGCCCCCATCTACGCCGCCGAGGAGGTCATCTCCGAGTCGGCGATCGAGTTCGAGCACGACGTCGAGGAGTCCGAGGACGTGGTCGAGAAGTTCAAGGAGTTCCTGGACGAGGTCTCGCCGGAGGACTTCGCCGCCGGAGATTCCTAGGACCGTCGCCCGACCGGGCGCTCGGATGGATCGCCCGAGCGGGCGCTCGCCAGGATCCTCGCCACCAGCTCGTCGAAGCCGATGCCCGCGGCGTCGGCGGCCTGCGGCAGCAGGCTCGTCTCGGTGAGACCGGGAACGACGTTCGTCTCCAGCACCCACAGCTCGCCGCTGTCCTCCTCGAGCATCAGGTCGACCCGTGCCACCCCGCGGCAACCGAGCAGCCGGTAGACGGACACCGCCAGCTCCTGCGCCCTGGCGGTCGTCTCCTCGCCGAGGTCCGCCGGGCAGACGAAGGTCGTCATGCCGATCTCGTACCGGGACTCGTAGTCGTAGAACTCCTCCTCCCGCGGCACGGCCTCGACAACCGGGAGCGCCGCGGGCTTCCCCACGGGCTCGCCTGGGCCGTCGAGGACGGAGACGGCGAGATCACGGCCCTCGATGTAGCGCTCGACGAGGACGGTCCGATCGTAGGAGAACGCCCCGACCAGCGCGCCCGGCAGCTCCTCGCCGGTGCGGGCGAACTTCACGCCCAGCGCCGATCCGCCCACGGCGGGCTTGACCACGAGCGGGAAGCCGAGCCGGCGCTCGATGTCCCCCATCGCGGCCCCCGCGCCCAGCTCCTTGATCGAGGTCTCACGCAGGAAATGGAAGTCGGGCGTCGGCACGCCGGCCTTGCGCATCAGGAGCTTCGCGAGCGCCTTGTCCGTGGAGCACACGCACGCCGCAGGTCCCGAGCCGGTGTAGGCGATCCCGATCGCCTCGAGCAGTCCCTGGACGGTGCCGTCCTCGCCGTCGCGGCCGTGCAGCGCGATGAAGGCCGTATCGGGGCGCGCGGCGAGCAGCTCCGGCACGAGCTCGGGGCCGGCGTCGATCGGCACCACCTCGTGCCCGAGGCGCTCGAGCGCTTCCTGGACATGGGCGCCGGAGCGCAGGGAGACGCTGCGCTCGAGCGAGCGGCCGCCCTTGAGGACGGCGACCTTGTATGTGTCGCTCATCGATCCCGGCGCCGGCGTGCCGGTGGAGGCTCGCTGCGAAACGGCAGCTTCACCACGTCCGCCAGCGGCCCGTCCGCGGCCTCGGAGGGCGAGGACCGCGACGCGTCGTGAGATCCGGCCGGGCCCCGCGCGGCCGGAGAGCCGCTGAGCGAGCCCAGCAGGCCGACCTGCTCGCGCACCGCCCTTCCGATCCGGCGCACGCCCTCGCGTATATCCGCGTCGGCCACGCCGGCGAAGTTGAGGCGCATCGACGAGGACCCGCTGTGCCCGTCCATGTAGGCGGCGCGGCCGGGCACGAACGCGACCCCGTCGCTCTTGCGGGCGAGCGCCAGGAGGTCGGTCGTGTCGATGCGATCGTCGAGCGTCGCCCAGATGAAGAGGCCGCCCTCCGGCGTCGTCCAGCGGGCCTCGGCTCCGAAGTGCTCCTCGAGTGCCTCCAGCATCACGTCGCGCCGCGTGCGATAGAGGTCCTTCAGCCGGTCGACGTACTCGCGCCACGCCGGCACGCCGCCGCTCCCCGTCTCTTCGAAGTACGCGGTGACGAACATCTGGGTGACCGGGGAGGAGCAGAGGTCGGCGCCCTGTTTGCCGAGGTTCAGCTTCTCGAGCACCGGCCTGGGAGCGACCGCCCATCCCAGCCGCAGCCCGGGCGAGAGGATCTTCGAGAACGTCCCCAGGTAGATCACCAGGTCGGAGGCGCGACCGCGTCCGACCGTCTCGGCGTCGAGCGAGTACAGCGTCGGAAGGGCGCTGCCCTCATATCGGAGCAGCCCGTAGGGGTTGTCCTCCAGGACGAGCAGCTCGCGCTGGCGAGCCACCTCGATCAGGCGCCGCCGGCGTGCCAGCGACATCGTCACACCGCCCGGGTTCTGGAAGTTGGGGATCGTGTAGATGAACTTCGGCCTGCGCCCCCGCGCCTGGAGGGCATCGAGCGTTTCCTCGAGTGCGTCGATCGGCATGCCCTCCGCGTCCATCGGGATCTGCTCGACGTGTGCCTGGTAGGCGCTGAAGGTCGGCACGGCGCCGGGATAGGTGGGGGCCTCCGCCACGATCACGTCCCCGGGGTCGATCAGCGCCTTGCAGACTAGGTCGATCACCTGCTGGCCGCCGGTCGTGACGATCACCTCCGAGGGGTCGACCTTCGTTCCCTCGGCCTCCATCACCTCGGATATGCAGCGCACGGTCGCCGCCATCCCTTCCGTGGGTCCGTACTGCAATGCCCGGGCGGTCGACTCGGCGGCGACGTCCCCCATCAGCTTCGCGTAAAGGGCCGGCGCGAAGGTCGAGGTGTCCGGGAGGCCGCCTGCGAGCGAGATCACGTCCGGGCGCTCCGTCAGGGCCATCATCTCGCGCATCGCCGAGCTTTTCATCCCGCGCGTACGGGCCGCGAACAGCGACTCGTACCGCGCGAGCTCGTGCGCCGTCGGCCGGGTCCGTCGCCCGTCCCCCGTTCCGCTGGTCGATCGCTCCATTTGCCTCGGGTCTCTATTCGCCGTCAGGCCGGCCGAACCTCGCGCGGGGGACGGCCTCGGCGCGGTACGGGTCGTCTATCGTGCTGGCCGCGCCCCCGCACGGTATCGCACCTTCGCCGGCGCTTGGAATGAACGGCATCTTCTTCTACATCGGACTCGGTGTCGGGTTGGCGGTGGCCTGCGGCCTTCGCCCCTTTCTGCCGTCGCTGCTGGCGGGCGCGCTCGGCTCCGCCGGGGCGCTGGGCGTGACGTTCGGTCACGGGCGCTTCGACTTCCTGCAGTCGGGATGGTGGCTGCTCGCGGTCGCGGTCGCGCTTGCAGCGGCCTACGCGATCCAGCTTGTTGCGGGCCTGACGCCGTTCCTGGACCCGGGTGCAGGGCGCCCGCAGACCGCGCGTCCCAACCCCCTCGGAGCGGCGCTCGCCGGGCTGGGCTACGGCGCGGGCGCGCTGCTCTTCGCGGGCACCCTGGACGCGCACGGAGATGCCTGGTGGCCGGGCGTGCTGGGAGGACTGGCTGTCGTCTGGCTCGCCCAGCGCGCGGTCATGCCGGTGCTCGCGCGGGCTCGTGCCCGACTGCCGGACCGCGCCGCACGCGAGTCGCTGAGCGTCTACCTCGACGCAGCCTCGCTCCTGGTCGCGGGACTCGTCTGCCTGCTCCATCCCCTTGGTTACGTGGCGGTCGGGCTGCTCGCCTGGTTCGCCTGGCGCGGGCGTGCCCGCGGTGGTGAAAAGTACGCGGGGCTGCGCATCCTGCGTCGCTGAACGCGGAACGTGACCCCCTCCTCCCCCAAGCTCGTCCTGTGCGTGATCGACGCGATGGCGCCGGCCATGCTCGAGCGCGCCATCGCCGCCGGAGTCGCGCCCACGCTCGAGAGGCTGGTCGACGGCGGGCAGTACGTCCCCGACTGCGTCGCGGCCTTCCCCTCCGTGACGCCTGTGTGCGCCGCCTCGATCGTCACCGGCGTTGCCCAGGACGCGCATCGGATCCCGGGCATGAACTGGTTCGACCGGGGGGAGGAGCGCTACGTCGAGTACGGCTCGAGCTTCCGCGCGGCGCAGCGCTTTGGCATTGCGCGCCAGCTGACGGACACTGTCTACAACATGAACCGAACCCACCTCGCGGCGGACACGCCGACAGTGTTCGAGTCGCTGGACGATGCCGACGTCCGGACCGCCGGCACGACCTACCTGATGTACCGTGGGCGCCACCTCCACGAGCCCCAGCGGGACACCGCCCTCACGCGTGTCGCCTCTGCCCTCATCCGCCATCCGGTGATGGGGCCGCGGGAGCTCTTCTACGCGGACATCTTCGCCTCGCGGCGCACCGGCTGCCGGTCGGGGCTCGGGATGCCGGGGGTTCGAGACCGCCACTCGGGATGCGTCTCGGCCCATCTGGTCGAGCACGACCTCTTCGACTTCCTGCTGCTGTCGCTCCCCGACAACGACTGGTACTCCCACAAGAACGGCCCCGAAGCGCAGATCCAGTCGATCGCGCAGGCGGACATCCAGCTGGCCCGGGTGATGAACGCCGGCGGGGGCGTCGAGGAGTTCCTGGCCGAGCACGCGGTGATCGCGATGGCCGATCACTCGCAGGCGGAGATCGTCGCCACGATCGCGCTGCAGGACGAGCTGGCCGAGCTGGGCGTCCTCGGGCCGGTCCGCTCGTCCGCGGCATCTCGATCGGAGGATCCGCGGATCGCGGTGTGCCCGTCCCAGCGGGCGGCGATGGTCTACGCCCTGCACGGCTCCGAGCGTGACGCGATGCGAGCATCGGTGGCGACCAGGGCCCTCGCGATCGACGGGATCGATCTGGTGATGTGGCTGGAGCGCGACGCGCACGAAGCGCCGCGCGAAGGGGTGATCTCGAGCCCCGTCCATGGCGAGCTGCGGTTCGCCCCGGGTGGGCCGCTGGTCGACCCGCGTGGTCTGAGCTGGAGCGTGGAAGGTGCGCTTGGCGCGATCTCGGCGAGCGTGCAGGACGGCCTCTTGCTCTCGCCTGCGTATCCGGACGCGCTTGCGCGCGTCTGGTCGGCGCTCACCTGCCCCACGTCCGGAGAGGTTCTGCTCTCGGCGGCGCCCGGCTACGAGTTCCTCGACTGGGGCCGCCAGGCGCATGTCGGCGGCGGAAGCCACGGCTCGCTGCACGCGAGCGACTCGCTGGGGGCGCTCATCATGACGGGGATCTCCTCGCCCCAGCCGGCGCCGTCGCAGTGGGCGATCCGCGACGTCGCGCCGCTGATCCGCCGGCATTTCGGCCTGGACGGAGCGGGGTGATGCGTGGCCTGGCGCTGCTCGCCGGCGTCGCGGTGCTCACGCTCGCCGCCCCGGCCCCGGCGATCGCGGGCACGAACACGCACACGGCCGCTCCGGCCACCTCGGTGACCGATCCGGAAGCACCGGTCCCGGTGCCGCGCTCCAACACCCCACCCAGCGGCCGGCGCCTGTCAGCCAACCGCGTGCTCGCGATCGCCGGCGCGCTGCCGAAGATGCGCTCCGCCCGCGCCAGGTACCCGGGCTCCTACGGCGGCGCCTACCTCAAGAGGCCGTTCCGATGGCAGGTCAGCTACTTCTCCCGCGACGGGAAGAAGGAGATCGGTCAGGTCCTGATCGATGACCTGACGGGCCGCGTGCTCGAGCAGTGGACGGGGTTCCAGGTGGCGTGGACGATGGCGCGCGGCTACCCGGGGGCGTTCGGCAGGCACGTCAACTCGCTCTACGTGTGGCTGCCGCTGTGCGTCCTGTTCGTGCTGCCGTTCCTGAACTTCCGTCGTCCGCTCTCGCTGCTCCACCTGGACCTGCTCGTGCTTCTGTCGTTCTCCGTCTCGCTGGCGTTCTTCAACCACGCGCACATCTACGCGTCGGTCCCGCTCGCGTACCCGCCGCTGCTCTACCTGCTGGCGCGCATGCTCGCCCTGCTGCGCAGGCGCCGATCCGCTCGGGAGCCTCCACCGCCACTGCGCCTGCTCGTCCCGCTGCCCTGGCTCGCGCTCGGCGTCGTGTTCCTGCTCGGCTTCCGCATCGCGCTGAACGTGACCGACTCGAACGTCATCGACGTCGGCTACGCGGGCGTGATCGGGGCGGACCGGATCGTCAAGGAAAAGCCGCTGTACGGCGGGTACCCCTCGGACAACGAACATGGCGACACCTACGGCCCGGCCAACTACGAGGCCTACATCCCGTTCGAGCAGGCCTTCGGGTGGAGCGGTGCATGGGACGACCTCCCCGCGGCGCACGCCGCCGCGATCGCCTTCGACATTCTCGCGCTCGCGCTGCTGTTCTTCCTCGGGAGACGGCTGCGGGGTCCCACCCTCGGGGTGGCGCTGGCCTACGCCTGGGTCTCCTACCCGTTCACCCTGTTCGCGCTGGAGAGCAACTCCAACGACACGCTGGTGGCGGTGCTGGTGCTCGCGGCGCTGCTCGCGGCGAGCTACCGCGGCAAGCTCGCCGGGCCCACCCGCGGCGCGCTGTCGGCGCTGGCGGGCCTCACGAAGTTCGCGCCGCTGGCGCTCGCACCCGTGCTGGCGACCTACGGGCTCCGTGAGCTCCCGCCGGGACGGCGCGCCCGGGCGCTGGCGCTGTTCGCCGCCGGGTTCGGCACAGCCGCGGCTCTGGCGCTGGTCCCTGCGCTCACCCACGACTCGCTGCACACCATCTACCGCCAGACGATCTCCTATCAGGCCAACCGCGGCTCGCCGTTCTCCGTCTGGGGCCTCTACGGCGGTCTCGGCGGCCTGAAGCTGGCGGTCGAGATCGGCGCGGTCGCCCTCGCCGTGGCGCTGGCGCTGCTCCCGTTGCGCACCGAGCTGCCCGTGCTGGCCGCCGCCTGCGCGGCGATCCTGATCGCCGCCCAGCTGGGGATCGAACACTGGTTCTACCTCTACATTCCGTGGTTCTTCCCGCTCGTGATGATCGCCCTGCTCGGACGCTTCAGCGATCCGGAGCCCCGGCGGCCGGCCGTGGCATCAGGAGCTGCTCGATCGCGTCCGCTCGCAGTGGCCGGGAGCAGCTGATGAGCACGCCCATCAGCCACGGGTCCTCCTCCGAGGTCTCGAACCGGATCGGCATCTGCGTTCGCAGCGCCTCGATGGCCTGCTCGCGCTTGACCCCTATCACTCCGCCGCGCGGTCCCGTCATCCCCGCGTCGGTGATGTAGGCGGTCCCCCCGGGGAGCACGCGCGCGTCGGCGGTGGGCACATGCGTGTGCGTGCCGACGACGGCGGTCACGCGGCCGTCGAGATGCCATCCCATCGCCACCTTCTCCGACGTGGCCTCGGCGTGCATGTCGACGATGATCTGATCCGCGCCCTCCACTTCACCGAGCGCAACCTCCACCTCGGTGAACGCCGAGCGGCCGGCCCGGAGGTAGAGGTTCCCGCTGAGGTTCACCACGCCCAGGCGGACGCCGTCGTGCTCGACGACGCAGGTTCCGTGGCCGGGTTGCCCGCGCAGGAAGTTGGCCGGACGCAGGATCCGGGGCTCGGCGTCGAGATACGGGTAGATCTCTCGGCGATGGTAGGTGTGGTTGCCCAGCGTGATCGCGTCGACGCCGGCCGCGAACATCTGGTCGGCGATCTTCGGCGTGATGCCGAGGCCTCCGGCCACGTTCTCGCCGTTGACGACCACGAAAGTCGGGTCGTAGCGCTCGCGCAGGAGCGGAAGCGAGTCGAGCAGCGTCAGGCGGCCGATGCTCCCCACGACATCGCCCACGAACAGGATCCTCGTAGCGCCCCCCTGGGGAGGGGCCGCCTGAGGCTCAGCCATACTCTGGCGATGGTGGGAGGGAGGTGACAGGCGTCTCCGAGAACGCTCCCCGATCCGCTCCGCCGGACGAGGAAGAGCGCGCGCTCACCGACGCCGAGGCCGAGCCGGCGGCGGAGCCGCCACGCGTCGTGGTCCCGCGCTGGGTGCAGCTCGTGGGGCTCCCGCTCTTGGTGCTCGCGGGGTGGGCGCTCGCGAAAGCCGCCGGGAAAGTCGTCCTGCTGTTCATCATCGCGGGGCTCATAGCGCTGATCCTCAACCCGGCCGTCTCCTTCGTCCAGCGCGGGCGCGTGCCACGCGGACTGGCCGTGCTCGCTGTGTACGTGGCGTTCTTCGTGGGGCTGGCCGGCATCGGTGTGCTCCTGGCGAACCCTATCTCCAACCAGGTTCGCACCTTCACCAACAACCTCCCCACGATCGTCAACGAAGCCAACAAGAAGCTCTCCGAAGCCCAGGACGAACTGAACCACGCCGGCATTCACGTGGAACTCGTCAAACCGGGCAAAACGGCGCTGCAGAGCATCCAGGCCAAAGTCGCGAAAAGCGCCAGCAAATTCGTGTCCTTCGGGGGCGCGCTGCTGACCGAAGTGGCCAATGCGATCTTCAACCTGATCCTGATCTTCGTGCTGTCGGTGTACATGCTCCTGTACGGACAGCAGATCGGGGGGCTGGTCAGACGCGTGATGCCGTCAGGCGACGGCTCACGTGGCGATGACTACCCGCTGCTGGTGCAGCGGGCGGTGTCCCGCTACGTCGGCGGACAGCTGCTGTTCAGCGCGATCATGGGTGCCTCCGCCGGGGTGGCGCTCTACCTGTTCGGCGTTCTGGGGATATTCCCCGACGGGAGCAAGTACGCCGTCGCCTTCGGCGTGTTCTACGCGGTCATGGAGCTGATCCCCTACGTCGGCCCGATCCTCGGCGCGCTGCCCCCCATCCTGGTCGCGTTGTTCACCAACCCGATCACGGCCGTATGGCTGGTGCTGCTGTTCATCGGGCTCCAGCAGCTCGAGGGCCACGTCGTCGCCCCCCAGGTGTTCGGGCACACCCTCCGGATCAACCCGCTGCTCGTCATCTTCGCGCTGCTCACAGGCCTCGAGATAGACGGGATCTTCGGGGCGCTCGTCGCGCTCCCGATCCTCTCGGTGGTGCGGGAGACGGTGGTCTATCTGAGCCGGCACCTGACGTTCGAGTCGTGGGACGACACGTCTCGCCGGCTCCTGTGAGCGCCGCTCTCAGCGTCCGTTCCGTCAGCAAGCGGTTCGGGCCACTGCAGGCGCTGAGCGACGTCACCTTCGACGTCCGGGCCGGGGAGATGGTGGCCCTGATCGGGCCGAACGGCGCCGGCAAGACGACCCTGCTGTCGATCATCGCCGGAGTCCAGCCCGCCGACGCCGGCTCACTGAGCCGCGGACCGGCCGAGGTCGGGTGGGTACCGCAGCAACCTGCTCTCTACACGAGGCTGTCGGTCGCCGAGAACCTCGGCCTGTTCGCTCGACTCGAGCGGGTGGCAGACCCCCGCGCCGTGGTCGAGCGGATGCTCGACCAGACGGATCTGCGCTCCCGCGCGGCAGAGCAGGTCGGGCGGCTCTCGGGCGGCAACCGTCAGCGGGTGAACGTGGCGCTCGGGCTCATGGGCGACCCACCCGTGCTGGCGCTGGACGAGCCCTCGACGTCGCTCGATCCCGCACAGCGCGAACGGCTGTGGCTGTTCATCGCGGACCTCGCGCGCGCCGGGCGCGCGGTCGTGTTCTCCACCCACAACGTCGCCGAGGCGCAGCGCTATGCGGCACGGGTGATAGTGCTCGCCGAGGGCACGATCCTGTTCGACGGCGCTCCCTCGGCCCTGCTGCAGGCTGTTGGGGAACGCGAGGACGGGGACCTCGAGCGGGCGCTCGTGAGGTTCCTCCAGGAACGCGTCCCACCGGCGGAGGCCATCGCGCGGTGAGGTGGCTCCTGCGGAAGGACCTGGTGATCCTGGGACGCTCGCGGCTGCTGCTGGCGCTGCTCGTCATCTACCCGGTGGCGGTCGCGCTGCTGATCGGCCTGGCGCTCTCGCGCGGCCCGTCACGCCCCCGCGTGGCGATCGTGAACGAAACGGCCCCCGGCGAGACGCTCCAGGTGGGTAGCGAACGCGTGAGCGTTGGGCAATACGCCCAGCAGCTGTTCAGCCAGGTGCAGCCGGTGAATGTACCCACGCGATCGCAGGCGGTCGCCAAGGTCAGATCGGGCGAGGTGGTGGCGGCCATCGTGATCCCACCGGACATCGCCGCCCGCGTCTCCTCGGCGACCAGTCAGGCAGCGGTCGAAGTGATCTACAACGGCGACGCGCTCGAGCAGGCGATCGTGCAGTCGCAGATCAACGCCGCACTCGCGCAGGCGAACCTTGGCTTCTCGGAACAGATCCAGCGAGCCGCGGCGAGCGCGATCGCGCTGCTGCTGCGCGGTGGCAACCTCGGAGCCCTCGGCGCCACGGGCAACCTCGTCGGCCTCGACGAAATCCCATCCGTGCTGCATCGTGTCATCGCCCACCAGCCGCCGGGCCCCGATCGCGCGGCGCTCGAACGGGTGGCGGCGTTCGCCGGCTTCGCCGCCCAGAACCTGAACCTGAGCAAGAACGTGCTCGCCACCGTCGGCCAGCCGATCCGGGTGCACAGCCGGCTGCTTCGGGGCCGGCGCACACCGCTGAACACGTTCGCCGTGGTTGTTGCGGTGAGCATCTCGCTGATGTTCGTATGCGTGCTGCTCGCCGCGGGGGGCCTCGCGCTCGAGCGTGAGGAGCACGCGCTGGGACGCCTCGTCCGGGGGCTGGTCTCCCGCGAGACGCTGCTCGCCGAGAAGGGCCTCTTGGCGGCCGGTTGCTCGCTGGTTCTGGCGTTCGCCATGCTCGCGGGCGTGGGCGCCTTCGTGACGCTCGACTGGAGCCGTGCCGGACTGTGGCTGCTCGCGCTCGCGCTCGGCGCGCTTGCGTTCGGCGCGCTCGGCGTCGCTATCGGGGCGCTCGCCAGGGAAGTGCGGGCCGCCTCCCTGCTGGCGTTCCTGCTGTCGTTGCCACTGGCGTTCCTCGCCCTCGTCCCGGCCGGAGCCGTCGCTCACGGGCTCTACGACGCGATCAGCGCCGTCTCGTTCGTGTTCCCGTTCAAGGCCACGCTGCAGGCGCTCGACGCGGCCGTCAATCGCGCATCGCCGTCGCTCGGATCCTCGCTCGCGCACCTGGCAGGCCTGACGATCCTGTTCGGCGTGCTCGCACGCCTGGGGCTGCGACGCGCGGAATGACGCTCTAACCTGGGGAGTCGATGTCATTCCCCCGGACACGGATGCGCAGGCTGCGGGCAAGCGCCGGCCTGCGCGGGCTCGTGCGGGAGACGGACCTGCGCCCCGGAGCGCTGGTGCTGCCGCTGTTCGTCGCCGAGGCTTCCGCGGCGGAGCGTGGCGGCCGGGAGCCGATTCCCACGATGCCCGGCGTCGAGCGCCTCTCGCTGTCGGCGGCGGTCGCGGAGGCGCACGAGGCTGCCTCGCTGGGAATCGCGGCGGTGATGCTGTTCGGCATCCCGGCCGAGAAGGACGAGGAGGGATCCGGGGCCTGGGAGGATGAGGGGGTCGTCCAGCTGGCGACGCGCGCGATCAAGCAGGCGGAGCCCGATCTCCTGGTGATCACCGACGTGTGCCTCTGCGAGTACACGACTCATGGGCACTGCGGCGTGCTTCGCACCGACGGCGGGTCGCCTGGCATCGACAACGACGCGACGCTGGAGCTGCTGGGGCGCACGGCGGTCAGCCACGCGCGTGCAGGCGCCGACCTCGTGGCGCCGTCGGACATGATGGACGGGCGGGTGGGAGCGATCAGGGAGGAGCTCGACGGAGAGGGCCTGCACGAAACCCCGATCCTCGCCTACTCGGCGAAGTTCGCCTCCGCCTTCTACGGCCCGTTCCGCGACGCTGCCGGCTCGGCACCCGCCTTCGGAGACAGGCGCGGCTACCAGATGGACCCGGCGAACGGGCGCGAGGCGGTGCGTGAGGCGCTGCTCGACATGCGCGAGGGCGCCGACATGGTGATGGTCAAGCCCGCGCTCGCGTACGGCGACCTGATCCGCGCGGTCAAGGAAGCCACGCAGCTGCCCGTCGCGGCGTACAACGTGAGCGGCGAGTACGCGATGGTCAAGGCCGCCGCGGCGGCCGGGTACCTGGACGAGCAGCCGGCGGTCCTCGAGATCCTCACCTCGCTTCGCCGTGCCGGTGCCGACACGATCATCTCCTACCACGCAAAGGACGCGGCCCGATGGCTGGCAGAGCAGACCTGACCGAGGCCGAGGCCCAGGTTGAGCGGGCGAGCGCAGCGGTCCCGAAGACCCGCAGCCGCAAGGACGGAGCAGCGGTGCCGCTCGACGAGGGCGATCGCCGGCTCCTGAACCTGATGCAGGGCAGCTTCCCGATCGCTCCGCGCCCCTACCTGCACGTCGCCGAGCTCGGCGGCATCGAGGAGGCCGACGCGATGAGCCGCGTGAAGCGGCTGCTCGAGAAGCGGATCATCCGGCAGGTGACGCCGATCTTCGACACCAGGGCGTTGGGGTACTCGTCGATGCTGGTGGCCGCCAAGGTCGACCCCGAGCGCCCGCACCGCGCCGCGGCCGTGATCAACGAGCACCCGGGCGTCTCGCACAACTACCTTCGAAACCACGACTTCAACCTGTGGTTCACGATCGCAACCGAGCCCGACTCCCAGTTGGGGCTCGAGGGCACGCTCGAGGTGCTCGCCCGCGAGGCGGGCGCCGAGTCGGTCCGCCAGCTGCCGACGCTCAGGCTGTTCAAGATCCGCATGGACCTCGAAATGGAGGGGGACACCGACGCCCTAGCGAGCTCGGCCGAGGCGAGCGAGCCGGTCGAGCTCGGGCCGCAGCCCTACGACGAGCTGGACATCGCCGTGATCCGCGCCCTGCAGGGGGACATGGCCGTGGTGGAGGAGCCCTATGCCGCCGCCGCTGCGGCGTTGGGCATGAGCCAGGTCCGCTTCCTGGATCACCTCGCGGGAATGCAGGAGCGTGGTCTGCTGAGGCGCGTGGCCGCGATCCTCTACCACCGACGCGCCGGCTTCTCGGCGAACGGGATGGGCGTCTGGGAGGTGCCGGACGAGCGCATTCTCGAGGTGGGCTGCTCGATGGCGGCGGTGCGGGGCATCTCGCACTGCTATCAGCGCCCCACCTACGAGGACTGGCCGTACTCGGTGTTCACCATGGCTCATGGCCGTTCGAAGGAGGAGTGCGACGCGGTCCTCGATGCGATCTCCGAGAAGACGGGGATAACCGAGCGGGCCACCCTGTACTCCTCGACCGAGTTCAAGAAGATCCGCCTTCTCTACTTCACCGACGAGTTCAAGGCCTGGGAGCGCAGGCACGCCTGAGGCGCCCGCCGGGTGGCCCGGCGCAACGCGTACCGTCGATCGCGAGCGCATAGGCTGTGGGTTCGTGACGGCGTCTCTCACCGACACCCGCTCGAGCGAGCTCTACCGCCGCGCGCTCGAGGTCATCCCCGGCGGCGTGAACTCGCCCGTGCGCGCCATGCGCGCAATCGGCCGCGATCCGATCTTCATCGCCCGCGGCGAGGGAGCCGAACTCCTCGATGTCGACGGCAATCGCTTCGTGGACTACGTCTGCTCATGGGGCCCTCTGATACACGGCCATGCACATCCCCACGTGCTGGACGCGATCGGCGAGGCCGCGGTGCGGGGGACCAGCTTCGGTGCCCCCACCGCCGGCGAGGTCCAGCTGGCGGAGGAGATCATGCGCCGGATGGAGGGCATCGAGATGGTGCGCATGACGACGTCTGGCACCGAGGCGACGATGACCGCGATCCGCCTGGCTCGAGCCGCCACGGGGCGGGAGACGATCCTCAAGTTCGCGGGCGCCTATCACGGTCACGTGGACGCGCTGCTGGCCGAGGCGGGATCCGGCCTCGCGACGCAGGCGCTCCCGGCCAGCCCCGGCGTCCCGGTCGGCACGGCGGCACAGACCGTCGTGGTTCCCTGGAACGACCCCGACGCGCTCCTGGCCGCCAGCGAGCGACACACGCTGGCAGCCATCATCGCCGAGCCGCTGCCGGCCAACATGGGCCTCGTCCCGCCCCGCCCGGGCTTTCTCGAACTGCTGCGCGATCGCGCTGAGCAGACGGGCGCGCTGCTGATCCTCGATGAGGTCATAAGCGGCTTTCGCGTGGCCCGCGGCGGCGCCCAGGACCGCACGGGCGTGAGGGGCGATCTGACGATCATGGGCAAGATCATCGGCGGCGGCCTGCCGTCGGCGGCAATCGGTGGCAGCGGCGATCTGATGCGGATGCTCGCCCCCAGCGGCGAGGTCTACCAGGCGGGGACCCTGTCGGGCAACCCGCTGGCGGTCGCGGCCGGCCTGGCGACGCTCGAGCTGCTGGACGAACCCGCCTACCTGCGGCTGGCGGGGCTGACGGACACGCTCGCGCAGGGCCTGCGCGAGGCCGCCGGCGGCTACCCCGTGAAGGTGGCGTGCGTGCCAGGACTGCTGACGGTGTTCTTCAGCGACCGCCAGGTCGGCAACTTCGAGGATGCCCGCGACTGCGACGTCGAGGCATACGGAGCATGGTGCCGTGAGCTGCTCTCGCGGGGCGTCTATCCGCCCGCATCCCAGTTCGAGGCCTGGTTCCCGTCGCTGGCGCACACCACGGAGCAGGTCGAGCGCACGCTCGAGGCGGCTGCCGCCGCCTTCGCCTCGCTGCCCGAGCCGGCGGCCGAAGGATGAGGGAGGCGCGACGCGGATGAAGGGCGACGGGCTGCAGCGCCTGCGGGCCCTCCTGCGCGAGCAGGGCGGGTTGATGGCGACGCTGCTGGCCTCGGGGAGCGCCGTCGGCGAGGACTCTGGCGGAGCTTCCCATAGCCCCGCACGGGTCGCCGCCGGGGGCCCGAGGGCCGCCGGCAGGCGGGAGGAGTACGAGCTGCTCGTCGAGGCGATCTACGAGGGCTACCTGCTCCACTACGGCGCACCACGCGTGCTCCACGCGCCCGAGGCGGACCTTGGACTGCTGGCGGGCGACCAGCTGTACGCGATGGGCCTCGCGCGCCTCGTCGCGCTCGGCGACATGGAAGCGGTCGCCGAGCTGGCGGACACGATCACCCTGAGCGCGCTGGCCCACGGCGCCGGGGAGCAGGGCATGGCGGCCGCCGTGTGGGCGGCGGGCGCGCGGGCGGTCGGGTGGGGCTCGAGCGAACCGCACCGGCGGGCCAAGGAGCTGGCCTTCTCCGGAGCGCCCGGCGCGGTTGCGGCTCTGCGGCGCAGCGCGGCGGCAACCCCCGAGCTCGCCTGAGGCTGTGCCGACGGGCCCCCGGCGGGCCCGGCGCAGTTCGCTCGCCGTGCCCGATTGCTACGCAAGGTAGTAGGTCGGGGAAGGTAAGTGCGGGCGCGGCGTCTCTGATGGGTGACAACCCCCGCCGATCGCCCCCCGGCTGGACAGGTGCAAGCCGGGATCCCCGCCGACGCGCCGCGCGCCGGTGGGTCGGGCGAGAGGCCGACCACGACTGGAGCAGTCCGATGAACAGAACTCGCGCCATCTCATTCAGCGCGCTCCTGACCCTTCTCGCGTCGGCGATCCTCGTCTTCGCCGCCGGCGGGAGCGCCGCGAAGGCGAGGGTCTCGGCCACCACGCTCGGCGTCAGGCAGACGCCGCTCGGCCGGATCCTGGTCGGCACCGGTGGCCGCACCCTGTACCTCTTCCTGGCGGACAGGCCCAACGTCAGCAGGCTCTCGCGAGCCGGCTTCGCGGCCTGGCCGGCGTTCGCCGCGAACGGTTCGCCGCAGGCGAGCGGCGGCGTCAAGCGCTCGAAGATAACGACGATCACAAGCCGCGGGGCCAAGCGCCAGCTGACCTACGCCGGACACCCGCTGTACTACTTCGTCGGGGACCAGCACGCCGGCAGCACGGCCGGCGAGGGCCTGTTCGAGTTCGGCGCACGCTGGTACGTGGTATCGCCCGCGGGCAAGGCCGTCACGAGCGCGGCGCCGAAACCCGCCCCCAGCACACCGATGCCGACCAGCACGCCGACGGCGCCGAGCACGCCGATGCCCGGATCGGCCGGGCCCTACGGGTACTGATCAGCTCGCGGCGCGCAGCTGCGGCAGGGGGGTGCAGCAGGCTGCGGAGGCACGGCTGTACTCCGCCGCGGCCTTCTCCTCGCGGTCGATGGCCGCCAGATAGCCGGCGGCTGCGGCGCCGCGCTCGCCTGCGGATGCCGACTGCCAGCGGCGGAACGCCAGCTCGGCATCGAGTGCCGCCCCGCGCCAGGACTGGGCGCGATTGCCCAGTTCCACGACGAGCCTCGTACAGCGCTCCTTGACCCTCTGCGCCTCGGCGGGTGGAGCGGGGCGCCGAGCGGCACGTGTCCTGGTGAGGGGAAGGCGTGGGCGTCTCATCTGGCGAGGTTCCTCGGAGTTCGCCGGCCGAGGGGGCGGGCATGGCGGTTGACTATGACCTGCTGTAGTAGTCAGATAGACACCGTGCCAGCCTGATCCTTCCCGGCGGCGTGGAGCGCTTCGATGCGATGCGCACAAGCCCCTGAGCGTTCGGCATCACCCTCGAGCGTGCCTCGATATTGTTCGGCTCCGGTGTCAGACAAGCGCGCAAAGCAGAAGTCCAAATACACGCTGGACCGGGGGATCCCGGGAGCATTCGAGGGCGAGACGGTCACGCGCAGGCGGTTCATGACGGTCACGGCGAACGCCGCCGGCGCGATTGCCGTGACCGCCTTCGCGCTGCCCGCGCTCGGCTTCGCGATCGGCCCGATCTTCGAAGAGCCGCCACACAAATGGGAGGACATCGGGCCGCTCGACGCCTTCAATCCGAACAACTACGTACCGGTGGTCGTCACCATCACGCCGGGGGTCAGCGAGATCGGTAAGACGACCGCCTACGTGCGCCAGCGCAATCCCGCGATCGACACGGACGCCCCCGATCGCAACACCCCCTACATCGCGATCAGCACACGCTGCGCCCACGTCGGTTGCCCCGTGCGTTGGGTGGATGCGGCGGAGCGCTTCGTGTGCCCCTGCCACGGCGGCGTCTACGACCTGCTCGGCAGGCGTGTCAGCGGGCCGCCAGTGCGCCCGTTGGACCGATTCCCGACGCGGGTGCGCGCGGGGCGTGTCCAGCTCTACACGGCCCGTTTCTCGGTGAACAGCCAGCTTCGCCGGTTCTCGCCTCGCGACCCGGGCGAGCCGGTGGACGGCATCGGCCAGTACCTCTACCCGTCGCGACCCTCGGCCCGGAAGCCCTAGTGCCCAGGCTCCCCACACCCAAGCTGCCCGCTGCGCTCCAGGGCCCGCCACCCCGGCCCGGCGAGGAGAACGGCAGGATGGCCCCGGCCGACGCAGCCAAGGAGGCCGGGATCGCGGTCGTCGACTGGATCGACGAGCGCACCTCGCTGAGCGGCAGCGCCCGCTGGCTGATGTTCCGCAAGGTCCCGAAGGGGACCAACTGGTACTACACGCTCGGCTCGGCGACGCTGTTCGCCTTCCTCTCGCAGGCCGTCACGGGCGTGTTCCTGGCCATGTACTACCGGCCGGACGCCGGCGGAGGCGCCTACGAATCGATCAAGCACATCACCGACCACGTCTTCCTCGGGCAGTTCGTGCGCGGCATGCACCTCTGGGGGGCGAGCGTGATGGTGGTGCTGGTGTTCCTGCACATGGCTCGCACGTTCCTGTTCGGCGCGTACAAGTACCCGCGGGAGCTCAACTGGGTGATCGGCGTGGTGCTGCTGATCCTCACGCTGGTGATGGCGCTGACCGGCTACCTGCTGCCCTTCGACCAGAGGGCCTACTGGGCGACCGTCGTGGCCAACAACATCACCGCCACCGGCCCGCTGATCGGTCCCTACCTCGGCGACTTCCTCAGGGCGGGACCGGAATTCGGTGCGACGACCCTGTCGCGCTTCTACTCGATCCACATGCTGCTCGTCCCGGGCCTGATCGCGGCGCTGATCGGCGCGCACCTCTACCTGGTGACCAAGCTGGGCACCACCGCGCCCCCGTGGCGGAAAGCGGAAACGAACGCCGGACTGGGCGAGGCGGAGGTCTAGGGAGATGCCCGGCCGACCGCAGCCATCAGCCCGGCTCCGCCGGAGCGATCCTCGATGAACAAGCGCGAGAAGGAGGACTACCTCCGCGAGTACGGGATCCTCAAGGCGAAAGGCAAGCCGTTCTTCCCCTACGCGGTCGCCAAGGACGGGGCCATGGCCTGCGTGGTCCTCGCCGTCATCATCATCCTGTCGCTGGTGCTCGGCGCCGGGCAGGGTCCCAAGCCGAACCCCACGACCACCTCATACGTGCCCCGGCCGGACTGGTACTTCTTCTTCCTGTTCGAGCTGCTACGCGTCATCAAGCCGGACGCGTTCACCCAGATGGCGACGATCGGGATCCCGACCCTCGGGATGGTCCTGCTCTTTCTCCTGCCGTTCTACGACCGCGGCCCCGAGCGCCGGCCCGAGCGCCGGCCGATCGCGATGGTCACCTTCGTCGTGGTGGTCGGGGCGATGGCCCTGCTCACCTACCAGGGCGCGCACGCCGGGGACCCGACGACCATCTCCCTGCCCACCCCGCAGAGGATCGTCAAGGCCGGCGGGGCCCAGCTCGCCGAATACGAAGCCGGCAAGGCCGTTGTCGCCCAGTCGGGCTGCCTTGCGTGCCACAAGATCGGTGAAAACGGAAACGGCGGCCCCGGCCCGAACCTGACCCGGGTAGCCACGCGCCTGCCTGCAGGAGCGATCGCCCGGACGCTGGTCAACCCGACGGCGCCGATGCCCTCGTTCCGCAACCTGCCTCCCAACAAGTTCAAGGCCGCCGTCGCTTTCCTGAGCCAGCTCAAGTAGAGCCGTATGGAAAACGCTGGCCGGCTGGATGCAGACCGGGTGCGCGCGATGTTCGACCGCATCGCGGGGGTCTACGACCTGATGAACACGGCGATGACGGCCGGCCTGCACCATCGCTGGCGCGAGCGCGCGGCCGAGCTGGCCGGCGTGGGACCGGGGAGCCGCGTGCTGGACGTGGCAACCGGCACCGGAGACATGGCGCTCAAGCTCGCCAGGCGCGTGTCGCCGGCGGGGCAGGTCGTCGCCGTCGACTTCTCGGAGGCCATGCTCGCGCGCGCCCGGGCGAAGGCCGAGAGCAGCGATGAGCCTGTGCGCCCGCAATTCGAATGGGCCGACGCGATGGCGCTCCCCTACGAGGACGACTCCTTCGATGCCGCCACCGTGGGGTTCGGCGCACGCAACTTCGACGACCTCGGCCGGGGCATCGCGGAGATGGCGCGCGTGGTCCGGCCGGGCGGCCGGGTGGTGGTGCTCGAGATAACCACCCCGACCCGGCCCCCTCTGTCCCTGTTCTACAGGGTGTGGTTCGACCGGTTCGTCCCGCTGCTCGGCCGGCTCGCCGGCGCCGTGCTCGCCGTCGCGAGGCGGGTCGGAGCCGGCGGTTCGGGTGGCTCGATCGGCGACGCCTACACATACCTCCCGAGCTCCGTCCGGCGCTTCCCGGGTCCCGCGGCGCTGGCCGGCGAGATGGAGCGGGCGGGCCTCGGCGAGATCTCCTACATCCTCACGGCCGGCGGGATCGTGGCCATCCACGCAGGCACGGTTGGACCGGAGCGGGCATGATGGTCGGAGTGGGCAGCACAGCGGCCATCGGACCCGAGGGTGGCGTGGACGGGCTCGACGCGATCATGCGACGCGGCGGCGACGGGCTGCGCGAGCGCATGGCGCGCACCGAGCTGCACCTCGAGCGCGTCACGCTGCAAGCGGGCTCGCCGCTGGCCACGCACGCGAACGCGACGATCAGCGCCGGCGGAAAGCGGCTGCGGCCCCTGCTCGTGGTGCTCGCCGCCGAGTCCGCCGGCGGGCCGCCCGACACGGTGGAGGGCGAGGAGCGGCTCGTGCGCGCTGCGGTGGCCGTCGAGCTGGTCCACTCCGCGACGCTCGTCCACGACGACCTGATCGACGGCGCGCAGCTGCGCAGGGGCCACCCGACGGTGGCGAGCGTGGCGGGGCGCGAGGTCGCGGTCGCCACGGGCGACCTGCTCTTCTCCCGCGCCTTCGCCGAGCTCGCGCGCAACGACGACGCGGATCAGCTGTCCGCCCTCTCCGATGCGAGCTCGGCGCTGGCCGCCGGCGAGCTGCTCCAACGCGAGGACGCGTATGCGTCGCACGTGGCCGTGGATCGCTACCTGAAGCGCTGCGAGCTGAAGACCGCGGCGCTGTTCGAGGCCGCCTGCCGGCTGGGGGCCCTGACCGCGATCGGCGCCTCCGCAGCGCTCGCGGACGCCCTCGGCGCGTTCGCGCGGCGGATCGGCCTGGCCTTCCAGATGCTCGACGACGTCCTGGACGTGTCCGGGCCCGTGGAGCGCACGGGCAAGTCGCGCGGGACGGACCTGCTCGACGGCACGGTCACGCTTCCGCTGATCCTCGCGCGCGAGCGGGACCCCGCGCTCGCGGTGCTGGACCTCGCCCGGCTGGGCGGCCCGCTGGAGGCCGAGGAGCTGTGCGAGCGGATCGCCGCGACCGGCGCGCTGAGCGAGGCTCGCGAACGGGCGCTGGCGGTGGTCGCCGAGGCCAAGGCGGAGCTACCCACCGTGCTGCCGGACGGCCGCGGCGCGCTGCTCGATCTGGTCGCCGACGCCGTCGTCGAGCGCTACCGCTAGGAGCTGCTCAGAAGTCGGTGGGGGTGATGACGTCGGCCTCCAGCGCGCGAACGAAGAACTCGATTTCCTCGGACATGTTCGCGTGCGTCATGCGCCGCAGGTCGCCGAGCAGCGCGCTCGAGCCGCGATCCAGCTCGTCATCGAGCCGTTCCACGGTGACCTGCTCGAATACGCCCTCGCGCCTGGACTCGCACTCCGGACAGCGCAGCAGGATGCGCCAGTGCCGCGGACCCTCCTCCGACCAGTCGAGCGGGTAGGCGAGCTCGCCGCCGCAGTGAAAGCAGATGTGAAGAGCCTCGGGGGCGCAGGTCCCGTCGGCCGCCTCGAGCTGCCCGCCGCAGACCACGTCGGTCTGCTCGACGCCCTGCGGCTGCGGGCGCTGCTCGATGTCTGGGTCGTTCTCGGAGTGCATGGCCGTTGTCCCCGTTGTCATCGACGCCGAGCGCGGACGGCTTTAGCCCCTTGCCGAGGCATTCACGCAATTGCTGCGCCCAGCACCGGGACGAGCAGCTTTGCTGGCGATTGACCGGCGCGGGCGCCGGCGGCGCTCGAGGACCACGGTGGTAGGTTCAATGGGGCAATGGTGAGCGCGATCCGCACGATCGGCCACGAGGACCGGCTGAGCCTCGTGGACCACCTCGACGAGCTGCGCACGCGCCTGATCCTCAGCGCCGTCGCGCTTGCGATCGCGTTCGGGTTCTGCCTGTGGCAGAACCACGCGCTGCTGAAGATCATCAACCACCCGCTGCAGACGCAGACCCAGAAGCAGGTCGCTAAAGGCCAGGGCACGGTGGGCCAGGCGGTCCTCGCACAGCAGGCCGTGCTGAAGGTCGCCGAGGACACCCAGGCCGCGCTCGGCGTGCTCGCCAGACCGGACAGCGGCCTGTCGGCCGCGGCGCGCGCCCGGATGCCCGCGCTGATCGCGGCGCTCCAGGCCGACGTGGCGAAGCTGCCGCGCAACCCGCAGGGCGACAAGCCCGTGACGCTCGGCGTGGGCGAGCCGTTCACCACCACGATCAAGGTCACTCTGTACTTCGCCCTGGTCATCTCGCTGCCGGTGATCCTCTACGAGCTCTACGGCTTCATCATGCCCGCGCTCGAGCCACGGGAGAGACGCGTCGCGAGGCCGCTTCTGGCAGCCGTGCCCGTCCTGTTCGCGGTCGGCGTCCTGTTCGGGTACTTCGTGGTGCTTCCGGCCGCCGTGCGGTTCTTCGTGAACTTCAATGCGAGTGAGTTCAACGTGCTCGTCCAGGCTAGCCAGTTCTACGGCTTCGCGGCGACCGTGCTGCTGGCGATGGGCCTGATCTTCCAGATCCCGGTTCTGATCATCGGGGCCACCCGTCTGGGGCTGGTGACGCCTCAGCAGCTGCGCAAGCACCGGCGCTATGCCCTGGTGGCGTGCGCTGCGCTCGCCGCCTTCCTCCCCGGCGACCTGATCACGCTGGCGCTCGAGACGATCCCGCTCTACCTCCTCTACGAGGCGAGTATCCTGGTGGCGTCATTTGTAGGGAGAGCCGATCTCGACCTGCGCGATGAGGACGCCGCGGACGCTCGCGGCAGCCGGCATCCCGCGGATGATCCGGCGCCGCCCCCGGACCACCCAGTGGAGCCATCCGTGCAGGACATAATCGATCACGTGGACCCCAGGCTGTCGGACTGATGCTGTTCGACCTGCGTGGACGCGGCCGTCGTCGGACTGTCCGGATCATCTACATGGGGCTGGCCCTGCTGATCGGGGTGGGACTGGTCGGCTTCGGCATCGGCGGCGGGTTCGGCGGCGGGGGCCTCCTGAACGCCGCCAGCAACAACGAAGGCTCCAGCAGCGCGAGCTTCGCGAGCCAGATCAAGCACTACCGCAAACTGACCCAGACCCAGCCCAGCAACATCGCGGCCTGGGAAGGCCTGACGAAGGCCCTGCTCCACGAAGCCGGCGGGAGCGCGTTCGTGAGCGAATCGGGTGAAGTGTCGGCCAAGGGCAAGGAACTGCTCAGGCAGGCCGCTGAGGCCTGGTCGAGCTACCTGGCGCTGAAGCCGCCGAACCCCAACCCCGAACTGGCGCAGCTGATGGTCAACCACGTCTACAACGAACAGAGCCTCAACGAACCGGCCCAGGCGGTGAGTGCGCTGCAGATCGTCCTGGCGACACGGCCCAAGAGCGCGGCGCTGTGGGCCGCCCTGGCCGAGTACGCGTACAAAGCCCACAACACGCGGATCGGCGATCTCGCCTCCGCCAAGGCTGTGGCCCTGGCGCCGGCGGCGCAGAAGGCGCGCCTGAAAACCGAACTGGCCGAAGTCAGGAAGTCGCCCAGCGGCGGCGGCAAGATCTACACGACCACGACCAACGGCAAAACCTACACCGGCACGCTGAATGCCAACAAAGAACTGCGCGCCACCGAAGTCCAGAAAACGACGCCGGCGCCGGCCGCCCCGACGTCGACGACCACCAAGAAATAGGCGGGCTCGGGTAGAATCGAAGCCGCAGCCGGCGAACCCGCGCCGGCGCCCTCGAGGGCCGTTAGCTCAACCGGCAGAGCAGGGGCCTCTTAAGCCCAAGGTTGCAGGTTCGATTCCTGCACGGCCCATACACAACCGGATGATGCAGGCCATGTCGCAGGATCATGACGGGGTGCCGTCGTTCGCACTCGGCGACGGGCGCGCCCTGCGGCCGCTGGAGGATGACGACGCCACGGAGCTGCACGCGCTGATCGAAGCCAATCGCCCGCGGCTGGCGCGCTGGATGGCGTGGGCCGCCGGTCACGAGACGGCGGCGCAGACGCTGGAGTTCATCCGCTCCACCCAGCGGCAAATGGCGGGCAACCACGGGTTGCAGCTGGCGCTGACCGTCGACCGGGCGATCGCCGGGATGGTGGGCTTCCATGCGATCGATTGGCAGAACCGCGCCACGAGCCTCGGCTACTGGCTGGCCGAGGAGCACGAGGGCCGGGGTACGATGACGAGCGCCGTCCGGGTCCTCACGCAGCACGCGTTCGGGCACTGGGGACTGAACCGCGTGGAGATCCGCGCCGACATCGAGAACGAGCGCAGCCGCGCCATCCCGGAGCGCCTCGGCTTCCGGCACGAGGGCACGCTCCGGCAGTCCTACCGGATCGCCGGTGAGCGCTACAGCGACGACGCCGTCTATGCGATGCTCGCCGCAGACTGGCCCGGGGCTCAGCGGCGCGAGACGTCTTCGAGGTAGCTCTGAACCCAGCTCTCGGAGAGCTCGTCGGACTGACGGCTGAGCGGCTCGCGGGTGAGCAGCACGCCATCTGGCCGCGCCACGCCCAGAGCGTCCAGCACGCGACCCACCGTGCCCTCGAGGTCACCGGCGATGTCCTCGTAGAAGAGCTGCAGCGGATCCTGGCCGATGCGGAAGAAGAAGCCCCGCCATGCATCCTCGTGACGGCGCAGCTGATGGAGCAGGTGATCGATGGCGTCGAACGAGTACACCGAGCGCTGCTCCTCCCCGCCCTGCTCGCCGGAGGCAGGGTCGCGGCTCCAGACCAGCGTCTGCAGCGCCCGCCACAGCGAGACGGCCTGGCGGACCTTGTCACTGCGCGAGACGAACACGTACTCGAGGCCCGGGAAGGCTGCGTGCAGGAGCGAGCCGTCCCCCAGCCCCGCGAATCGCGGAATCCCTCGCATGAGGGCGATGAAGTCGTTGAAGTAGCCCCACATCAGCTTGGCCCCGAAGACGCCGTTGGGCGTCGTGCCCTCCTGGAAGGAGGCGGTCAGATGCCCGCCGTAGTCGTCGCGGCTCCAGGTCGGGCTGCGCCTCGCGTCGCGGTCGAGGTCGGAGTCGGCGGGCAGGAACCGCAGCACTTCCGGGCTGCGCAGCTGCCAGAAGTACTCGCGCGGCCTGCGGGGAAGCCCCGTCTCCTTGAGCGCCTCGAAGTACTCCCGGGGCCGCCCGGCCACCCCGGTGCTCTCGAGGCTGCTGCACAGCAGGGTGCTGCCGCTCCTCGGCGTGGCGCACACCAGGTAGCAGCGCTCGGGGACCACGCCGCGCTGCAGCTGGGGCTCCATCGACGCGCTCACCCGATCCGGATCGTCGGTTCGGTGGCCGATATCTGGTCGGGGTCGTTCACCTCCGCGCCGGGCGGCGCCGGCGGGTCTCCGTCGAGCAGCGGATCCCGCGTCTGGATCATCCAATCGTCGAGGCGGTCGCGCATCTGCCGCAGCACCTCGTCGTGCTGCGGGTCGCCGACGAGGTTGGAGGCCTCGTTGGGGTCGAAGACGAGGTCATAGAGCTGCTCGAAGGGGATGGTCCGCTCCGCCCAGCCGTAGGACATCAGGAGGCTCTTGCTGGGCGAGTCGTCGCAGTTCGGGAGCACCGGCGTGGTGCGGTCGCCGAACCGGCGGATGTACTTCCAGCGGTCCGTGCGCGCCGCGCGCTGCGGCTCGTAGGCGGCGTGCCAGGTCATCTCGGCGAACAGCGTGTCGCGGATCGAGGTGGCCTCGCCGCGGACCAGCGGCAGCAGCGACTCTCCCTGCAGGAAGCCCGGCCGCTCGATGCCCACCAGCTCGCAGACCGTCGGGTAGACATCCAGGTGCGAGACGAGCGCGTCGTTGACCCTGCCCCCCGTGAAGCCACCCGGCCCGCGCAGGATCAGCATGACGCCGAGCCCGCGATCGAACAGGGTGGCCTTGGCGCCGGGGAAGGCGAGACCGTGGTCGGTCGTGAAGATGATCAGGGTGCTCTCGGTGAGGCCCTGCTCGTCCAGCGCCTCGAGCACCTCGCCCACTCCCTGGTCGAGCGAGCGTGCGCTCGCCTTGAACGCCGCCATGTCCCGCCGCGTCTCGGGGCGGTCCGGGAGGTTGGCGGGCGGCAGCGAGTAGAGCGCGTCGCGGACCGCCGACGGACCGATCCAGTCCCGATGGGTCTCGAAGAAGCCGACGGAGAGGAAGAAGGGCTCCTGGATCGGCTCGCTGATCACTTCGATCGCACGGGGCGCCACGCTCTCCACGTGGGTGGTCTCGATCTTCACCACCTGGTCGAAGCCGATGATGTCGGGGCGCTTGGCGATGTGCTGCTCGCCGATCAGCACGGAGTGGTAGCCGTGCTCGCGCAGCGGATGCACGAGGTGCTGCCGGTAGTCGTTGAGCGACCAGCCGCGATGGGCGAGGCCCATCATGCCGTTGTTGTGCCCGTACTGCCCCGTCAGCAGGCAGGCCCTGGAGGCCGAGCAGGTCGGGGCCGCGCAGAACGCGTCACGGAACAGGACGCCCTGGTCGGCGAGCCGCTGGATGTTGGGCGTCGGTACGGGGTGGCCGTAGGGCTGGACGTAGCGCCCGGTGTCGTGCGAGTGCAGATAGAGGACGTTCGGCAGCGACGGTCGACTCATGGGCTCCCCCCTCGGCGGAACCGTACCCTAGCGTTCTTCAGCCATCCGATCGGCAAAGCCGCCGGCACGGCGCACAGCCGCGATCAGGCCCCCGCGCGACCCGACACCGCCACCGCCTCGCGCCCCAGCAGCGTCTGCCTGCCGGCGTCCGTCCACAGCACCTGCTCGCGGCCGGGGCCCACGCCGACCAGGGCAACCGGCGCGCCGGCGTGCTCGGCGATGAAGTCCAGGTACTCGCGGGCGGCCTCCGGCAGATCGGACGGGCTCCGGCACTCGCCGAGGTCCTCCTGCCAGCCCGGCAGCTCGGTGAGCTCGGCGGTGGTGTGGTGCAGGACGGTCTGGTGATAGGGGAAGTCGTCGAACACCGCCCCCTCCGGGCCGCGGTAGCGGGTGCACACCTGGATCCGGTCGAGCCCCGAGAGGACGTCGAGCTTCGTCACCACGAGCGCCGACAGGGTGTTCAGCCGCGTCGCGTAGCGCAGCGCCACGAGGTCGAGCCAGCCGGTCCGCCGCGCCCGGCCCGTGGTCGTGCCGAACTCCCCGCCGCGCTGCCGGATGGTCTCTCCCATCTCGTCGTGCAGCTCGCTCGGGAACGGCCCCGCGCCGACGCGGGTGGTGTAGGCCTTGGCGATTCCCCAGACCTCGTCGATCGCCCGGGGGCCGATGCCCGTGCCCACGCTGGCCGCGCCGGCCAGCGGGTTGGACGAGGTCACGAACGGATAGGTGCCGTGGTCGATGTCGAGCATCGCCCCCTGGGCGCCCTCGAGGATGACCTTCTTGCCGGCGTCCAGCATCTCCCACATCAGCTTCGAGGTGTCGGCGATGTGCTGCTCGAGCCGGTGGCCGAAGGTCAGGTACTCCTCGGTCATCGCGTGCAGGTCGAGCGCCGGATCCTTCTCGAACGGGCGCAGCGACAGGCGCTTGGGCTCCATCGCCGCGACGATCTTCTTCTTGAGGATCTTCTCGTCGAGCAGGTCCTGCACGCGTATCCCGAGGCGTGCGGCCTTGTCCGCGTAGCACGGGCCGATCCCCCGCCGCGTGGTGCCGATCTGGAGGCTGCCGAGTTTCGCCTCGCCGGCCGAGTCGAGCAGCAGGTGGTAGGGCATGATCAGGTGGGCGTTGGCCGATATGCGCAGGCCGCTCACGTCGACGCGCCTGGCGCGCAGGGCGTCGAGCTCGTCGATCAGCACGCGCGGATCTATGACGACTCCGTTGCCGATCACACAGCGCTTGCCTGGATAGAGGATCCCGGAGGGGATCAGGTGCAGCTTCCACTCCTGATCGCCACGGACGATCGTGTGGCCGGCGTTGTTGCCGCCCTGGAAGCGCACGACCGCGTCGCCGTGCTCGGCGAGCAGGTCGGTGATCTTCCCCTTGCCCTCATCGCCCCACTGGGCGCCGACTATCACTATTCCTGGCATGCCGAGGGGAGTTTAGGGAGCCGTGGCCGCCGGCCCGGGGGGCGCCGGCCCGAACGGCGTTCAGGCGCTCGGTTGCGGGACCCCGGTCCGCTGCGCGCGGAACTCATGGCGTTTGTCCTCGCCGAACAGCGGGATCAGGTCGCCGCAGATCTCCACGAGGCGCGAGACGGTGCGCGCTCCCAGTCGCTCGGAGAGCTCGTCCGGCATCAGGTTGGTCGTAGCCACGATCGCGCGCTCGGCCTCGTAGCGGGCGTTCACGATCGAGTAGAGCTGCTCGAGCACCCAGTCGGTCTGGTTCTCGGCCCCCAGATCGTCGATGTGCAGGAGGTCCACGGCCGTCAGGCGATCCATGAAGTCGAGCTTGCCCTGCTGGGAGTCCATCGACTCGCGCAGCAGGTTGAGCAGCCGCGGAAGCGAGTAGATCGCCACCGAGCGCCCGGCGTCGAGCGCCGCTTTGGAGACCAGCATCGCCAGCGTCGTCTTGCCCGTGCCGACGTCTCCCTGGATCCAGAGCCCGCGGCCGCTGTCGAGGGTCTCCTCGATCGCGCGCACGTAGCGCCGAACCGATCGGATCTGATCCGGAGCCGTCCTCGCCAGGTCGCTGACCGGCGGACGGTCGAACGAGACGCCCCGGTACCTGCGGGGGATGCGGCCGGCGAGGCTGCGCGTGCGGGCGCCGGCGATCCGCCCTGCCCGGCAGCCGCAGTCGCTGGCGGTGTTCGAGGCCTCGTCGATCACGAAGCCGCTGCCATCGCATTCGCCGAGCGGGCAGGAGCGCTCCTCCTGCCCGGCGGAGCGGCCCAGCGCGAGCTCGTGGCGACCGCCCGGCTCCAGGTCGAGGAGATCGTCGCTCATCGCGCGAAGCGCTCGCCGGCGTAGTTCATGAACTTCGGGTACTCCTTCTGGAAGGTCAGGGTGACTTTCCCGACCGCCCCGTTGCGGTGCTTGGAGATGATCAGGTCCGCCTCGCCGGGACGCTCCGAGTCCTCGTCGTAGTACTCGTCGCGGTAGATGAACATCACCAGGTCGGAGTCCTGCTCGAGGTTCCCCGACTCGCGCAGGTCCGAGAGCTGGGGGACCTTCGGCGAGCGCGTCTCGACGGCGCGGCTGAGCTGGGAGAGCGCGATCACGGGGACGCCCAGCTCCCGGGCGAGGATCTTCAGCCCCCGGCTCAGCTCGCCGACCGCGGTCACGCGGCTGTCGTAGCGGCTGTCGGTGCGCATCAGCTGCAGGTAGTCGACGATGATCAGGCCGAGACCACCCTCGCACTGGCTGTGGAGCCGCCGTGCCTTGGCGCGGATCTCGAGCATGCCCACGTCGCTCGAGTCGTCGACCCACAGAGGGGCACGCGCGAGCCGCTGGCTGGCGTCCAGGATCTTCGGCCAGCGCTGCTCGGCGACGCGCCCCTTGCGCAGCTCCTCGCCCTTGATGCGCGCCTGCGAGGCGACGAACCGCTGAGCCAGCTCGGCCTCCGCCATCTCCAGCGAGAACAGCGCCACGGGCTTGCCGTGCTCGACCGCCGCGTTCTCGGCGATGTTGCACACGAGCGCGCTCTTGCCCATGGCCGGCCGCGCCGCGATGATGATCAGGTTCCCCGGCTGGAAGCCACCGGTGATCTCGTCCAGATCCTTGAAGCCCGACGGCGTCCCCGTGAGCGAGGTCCCCTCGAGCGAGAGGCGGTGGAGCTTGTCGAGCTCCTCGTGCAGCACCTCCTCGATCGCCCTGAAGTCCTGCTGGCGGTCATCGCGAGCGACCTCGAGCATCGCCTTCTCCGCCAGCTCCACCAGCTCGCGCGGAGGCGCCTGGTGGCCCAGCACGCTCTCCTGGATCTCGTAGGAGGCGCTCAGGAGGCGTCGCAGGAGCGCGTTCTCGCGCACGATCTGCGCGTAGCGGCGGGCGTGCCCCGCCGCCGGAACGACACCGGTCAGCTCGTCCACCGCCGCCTTGCCGCCGACGTCCTCGAGCTTGCCCATCCGCTTGAGGCGGTCGATCACCGTCAGCACGTCTACGGGCTCGCTGTCGTTGTAGAGCGACAGCATCGCCTCGTAGACCATTCCGTGCCGCTCACGGTAGAAGTCGTCGGCGCGCAGGCCCTCTTCGATGACCAGCGCGTACAGCGAGCGGTCGGACAGCAGGATCGCGCCCAGCACCGACTGCTCCGCGTCGAGGTTGTGCGGCGGGGCGATCACGCCGGTGCCGGCGCCGGAGGACCCGTTGGCTGTGGGGGCGGCGTTCACGGCCATGGCTGGCCGGAGTCTAGATCGGCGCACCGGGCCGCCATCGTGCTGTCCCCGCTATCACGGAGGAATACAGTCTCCACGAACACATGTTCGCAGGAGGGTGGGACGGAGGTTTCCAGAGCGTGCCCGGCCGCTGAGGCCGGTCGCGCCTATTTCCTGGCGACCACCATCGTCTTGATCGTCGCGGTCACGTCCTCGACCACGTCGACGACCACCATGTAGGTGCCGACGTTCTTGATCGGTTCGGGGAGGTGCACGTTGCGTTTGTCGATCCGCAGACCGCGCGCTTCGCGGATCGCCGTGGCGATGTCCTGCGCCGTGACGGAGCCGAACAGGCGGCCGTCGGCGCCCGCCTGCTGGGGAATGGTCAGCACGGTGCGGTTCAGCAGGTTCACGTTCTCCTGGGCGCGCTCTACGGCCTCGCGCGCGGCCTTCTCTGCCGCCGCCTGCCGCTGGCGGATCGTCTCGACCGCGCCCTTGGTGGCGGGCTGCGCGAGCTTGCGCGGGATCAGGTAGTTGCGCAGGTAGCCCTTGGAGACGTCGACCACGTTGCCCTGCTCGCCGAGGGTCTCCACGTCCTTGAGGAGGATCGCTTCGGGCACGGCTCTAGCGGTCGCGATCCCGGTCACGGTCGCGGCGGGGGCCGTCGTCACGGCCGCCCTCGTTGACGTACGGCAGCAGCGCGAGCTCGCGCGCGCGCTTGACCGCACGCGCGATCTGCACCTGGTGGCGCCGGCAGGAGCCGGTGATCCGCCTGGAGCGGATCTTGCCCTTCTCGGAGATGAACTTGCGCAGCGAGGCGACGTCCTTGTAGTCCACCTGGTCGATCTTGTCGCGGCAGTGCTGGCACGGCTTGCGCCGCCCGCTGCCGGGTCCGCCCTTCTTGTCGCGCCGGCGAACCGGCTTGCCGCGACCGCGTGCTTTGGCCATCAGCGATCGCCGCCGTGGCTGCGGTCGCGTTCGGGCATGAGTGCTCTGGAAGACAAGGGGACCTCGCTGTGCTGGCTAGAACGGAATGTCGTCGTCGCCGGTCGTGCCGCCGGCAGGTGCGGGCTGGAAGTCCCCTTCGTCAACCGGGACGTCGCTGCCCTTGGAGGCTCCGTTGCCGGCGAATCCACCCCCGCCGGAGGCGTCATCGCGCGAGCCCAGGAACTGCACCGAGTCGGCAATGATATCGGTTGCCTGGCGCTTAGTGCCGTCCTGGGCCTCCCACTCACGCCACTCGAGGCGCCCGTCGATCGCCACGGGGCGGCCCTTGGACAGGTAGCGCGCGGCGTTCTCGCCCTGCGCACCCCACACGGTCACGTTGAAGTAGTTGGGCTTGTCCTCCCATTCGCCCGTGCTGCCGTTCTTGCGGCGGGTGTTGCAGGCGATGCGCAGGCTGCACACAGACATGCCGCTGGGCAGCGATCGCAGCTCTGGGTCGGCGGTCAGATTGCCGGTCATGACGACTCGGTTGATGTTCGTGGCGGCCACGGCTCAGTTCCTTTCAGCTCGTTCCTCGTCCGGTGTGGCGAGCGGCGAAGCTCACCCCGGCTCGCGCATCGAGTCTAGAGCCGCCCGCGGGCGCACCTCGCGGACCGCTGCGCGCACCCCGCTTATTGCGAGGATCGCCGCTCCCGTGAGGAGGTCCGGAACACCTCGTCCCAGTACGGCGCGCTGATCCCGAAGCCACGCGTGTCGTCCTGGAAGTGGTGGCGCATGTGGCGTTCACGCAGCATCCGCCCCAGAGGGCCGTGCGGACGGAAGTGGTGCAGGTAGTAGTGCATCATGTCGTAGACCAGGTAGCCGGCGAAGAAGCCGGCGCCGAGCCCCGGCGCGTAATGCGTGCCGAAGGCCAGGTAGAGCAACCCGAAGACGGCCGCGCCCAGCGGCACGCTGACAGCCGGCGGCATGACGAGCCGCAGCGGGTCGTTGGGATGATCGTGGTGGACGCCGTGGATGATCCAGTGCAGCCGGGCGCCGAAGCCGTCCTGCGGCTCGAAGTGGAACACGATCCGGTGCAGCCAGTACTCGAAGAGCGTCCATAGCGCGTAGCCCCCCGCCGCGAGGCCGATCGAGGTGGCCACGCTGGCGTTCGACAGGCTCCACGCGAACATCGCCACGATCGCCGGCAGGAAGATGATCACCGGCACGGCCGGATGGACCCGAGAGAGCGTGTCGAGGAAGCGCGATTCGAACATCGGCGGCGAGGCGCGTAGGACATCCGTCCTGTTGCCAGGCGGCTCGCTCATCTCCTCGGCCCAACCCATCCAGCGATCTTATTACCACGTGGGCTATGCCGTAACCCCGGCCGCCCGCGAATCCTGAGGGTTCCGCCGGCTAGGCCGGCTCGCCGACGGGGACCTCCGCCGGAGTCTCGCCCTCGGCCGCCGGCGCAGCCGGAGAGTCCGGCTCGGCACGGCGCGGGGTGGCGGAGGTCGAGCGCATGTCGGGCGCCTCGGGGACGCCCGGCTTCAGCTTGATGATCCGGAAGCGGATGATGCCGTCGGTGATCCGAAGCGAGCGGTTCAGCGACGCCAGCAGCTCGGGGCTCCCGGCGTGGAACTGCAGCAGGTGGTACTCGGCGCTGGCTTTGCGTCCGATCGGGTAGGCGAGCGGGCGCTCGCCCCACTCGTCCTGGCGCAGGAGCTCCCCCTGTCCCTCGATCGCCGCGCGGGCGTCGGCGACGATCTTCGCGCGCGCGGCATCCTCGACCTGGGGGTCGAGCAGGAGCATCAGGTCATATATCGGTGCGGGCAGCGTCATGCGGTTCGCTGCCGAAAGACTAGCGGACCCCTGGCCGGCTAACGGGAGAGGCCCTTCGCCCGGATGTCGGCCAGTTGCTCGTCGACCCAGTCCCCCGGATCCCGGGAGGTGACGATCGCGGCGAGCCCCTCGGCGCGACGGCGGCGCTCGCGCGGGTCCATGGTCAGGGCCGCGTAGATCGAGTTGGCGAGCTCCTGGATGTCGAACGGGTTGACCGACAGGGCGTACTCGCCGAGCTCCTCGTGCGCGCCGGTGTTCTCGGACAGGATCGAGACGCCCTCGCGCTCGTTGACGAGCGGTCCCTCCTTGGCCACCAGGTTCATGCCGTCGAACATCGCGTTGACCAGCAGCACGTCGTAGTGCTTGTACGCCGCGATCGCCTCGTCGAGGTCGTCGCGGAGCTTCAGCTGGACCGGCATCCAGTCGGGGGTGCCGTGGCGATGGTTGACGACCGCGACCAGGGCCTCGATCCGCTCCAGGTACTCGGCGTACTGCGGCACGTCCGTACGCGATGGCATCAGCTGGGCCATGAACGTGACGCGCTCGGTGAACTCGGGATGCTGCTCCAGGAACAGGTCGAAGGCCGAGAACCCCCGCAGCACGTTCTTGCTGAGGTCCGCCCGGTCGACGCGCAGGATCAGGAAGTCCCGCCGGCGCTGCAGCAGCTCCTCCTCGAAGCGGCCTACGCGCTCGCTACGCGCGATCTGCCTGGTGGCCTGGTGGTCGATCGGCAGCGGGTACGCCCTGACCCACACGTCGCGGTCGCCGAAGCGCACGACCCCCCGCTCGAAGTCCACCTCGAGGTCCATGAGGTCGCGGCAGCACTGGAGGAAGTTGTGCCTGTAGGAGCGTGTGTGGAAGCCGATGATGTCGTTCGCCAGCAGTCCGGCGAAGATCTCCTCGCGGATGCGCGTGGGCAGGACCCGCCAGGCGTCGGCCTGCGTCCACGGGATGTGTATGAAGTGGTGCAGGAACACATCCGGCCGTGCGCGCCGGACCAGATCGGGCAGCGTGTACAGGTGGTAGTCGTGCACCATCACCACCGGCTCGTGATGGGCCTCCAGCTCCTCCACCACGGCGCGGGCGAGGTCCTCGTTGACCACGTTGTAGCCGAACTCGAAGGCTTCGATCTCCTCGCGGCGGATGTCCGGGGCGTTCGAGAGGTCCCACAGGTAGTGCTGGATGAACCACAGCATCGGGTTCGCGAACACGTTGTAGAAGCGGTCATAGGCGTCCGGGTCGCTCACCACCAGGCGCACCTCGAACTCGCCGCCGCCGGGGGAGCGGACGGGGAACGCCTTCCCGCCGTGTTCGAGCGAGACCTCCGCGTCGTACTCGTTCATCGCCGAGGCGATCCAGATCGCGCGGCGGTAGGAGGCCAGCCCCGTCAACGCCGTCACCAGGCCCCCGGAGCCACGCTGCACCTCTCCGCCGGCGTGGAAGGTCACCGGACCGCGGTTGCTCACCAGCACCAGCGGAGACCGCTGTGCCGGCTCGTCGTTCATGTCTCTCTCAGCTCGTTGAAGATCCGTAGATAATCGCGCAGATAGCGCGGCATCAGGAAGTGCCGCCGGACGTGCTCCTTGCCGCTGCGGCCGAGCGCCCGCCCGACGTCGGGATCGGACAGGATCTCACGCGATCGCTCGGCGCACTGCTCGGCGCTTGAAACCAGGAACCCCGTCCTGCCGTCCTCGATCTGCAGCGGTATCCCACCGACGTTCCCGCCCACGAACGGCCGCGCCTTCCAGATCGCCTCCGACACCGTCAGGCCGAAGCCCTCGCGGATCGACTTCTGGATCAGAACGTCGGAGTGCGACTGGAAGGCGTTGACCTCGATCGCTCCCACGTTGTTGAAGTTGTTGAGGATGTGGATGTCGGGATCGCCGTCGGCGTGGGCAATGGTGGCGTTGAAGTAGTCCCATCCCTCAGGGTCATCGCTGGCCATCGACCCGACGAGGGCGAGTTGGACCTCGGGCATCGTCTCCTTGACCAGACGGTACGCGTCGATCACCCCGAGCGGGTCCTTCCAGGGGTCGAACCGCGACACCTGGCACATCAGCGGGCGGTCCACGTCGATGCCGAACTGCCCGCACACGAAGGCGGCGTCTTCCGGTGACAGTGCCATGTTCTTGGGGGTGAGGGGATCGATCGCCGGGGGCACCACGTGGACACGACCCTGCATCCCCGCGGGGACGTAGTCGCTCATGTGGAAGAGCGAGTCCGGGTAGGCGGCGATGTACGGGAGCAGGCGGGCGATCGTCTGGGGGTTCGGCGTCGAGAGGTCGATGTGGCAGCGCCACAGCCAACCCTCGGCCTTCTCGGGCACGAGCTGGCGCAGCGTCGCCGGCTGGGGGTCGTGGACCAGGCAGACGTCCCAGCCACCGGTCAGCTCGCGGGCGTTGATCTCGCCGAAGCGCAGCCATGTGGCCCACTGCTCCTCGTCGAGATCCTGCGGGGCGCCCTGGAGGGCGTTGTGCATCATCTTGGTCGCGTTGAAGAACTCCTCGCGCCCGTAGATGACCTGCCACTCGCAGTCCAGGCCGACGTCGCGCATCAGCGGAACGAGCGTGTAGAGGATCTCCGAGACCCCGCCGCCGAACGCGGTGGCCGAGATGTGCACCACCCGCCTGCCCTGGAGCGGCTCGGCCAGCTCCCGTATCTCGGCGATCAGCTCGCGCCCGACGATGTGCGTGTAGTCGGCAAGCGTCTTGTGTCCTACGGCAACGGGCTGGAGCACGCGGCGGCACGATACCCCACCCGGCGCCCTGAACGGCCGGGCACGACTGCTCGAACGCAGGGACCTGCGGCCGCGCATCTTGCGCATCTTTAAGGGAACCTGGGACCGGCGGTGGAACTATCGTCTAGGCGATGCTGAACGGGCGCCTCTATCGCGCTGCCTTCGTGCCGTTCCTGTTCGCGCTCGCGATCGCGGCCTTCTCGCTGACCGGGCGCCCTGGGGCGCTGACCTCCTCGCTGGCACCGGACGCCTTCGAAGGCGGCCCGGCGCTCTCGACGCTCGAGAGCCTGGCGGCGAGGTTCCCGAGCAGGCGGCCGGGGAGCGAGGGCGATCGGGCGCTCGCGCGCTACATCTCGCACACGCTCGAAGGGCTGGGCGGGACGGCGGGCGGCGGCTTCTCCGTGCGCAGCGTCGGGTTCGGCGGTCAGACGATCGACGGCACCCGCTTGCTCACCACGGTGATCGCCCAGCGGCCGGGCTCGACCAACGAGACGCCGATCGTGATCGTCGCGCACCGCGACGCCGCCGCACGCGGGTCGCGGGCGGAGCTGTCCGGGACCGCAGCGCTGCTCGAGCTGGCGCAGGTCTTCGCCGCGCGCGAGACCAAGCGCACGATAACGCTGGTGTCAACGAGCGGAGGCAGCGGTGGCGACGCCGGCGCGGCGAACCTCGTCTCGACCCTGCACGAGCCGGTGGACGCCGCGATCGTCCTCGGCGACGTCGCGGGCAGGCGGGCGATCCGGCCGTTCGTGGTGCCCTACTCAGAGGGCTACGGGTCGGCGCCGCTCCAGCTGCAGCGCACGGTCGCAGACGCCATCACCCATGAGACCGGCTCGGACCCCGGCGGGCCGAGCACGTTGGGCCAGCTCGCCCATCTCGCCGTCCCCTTCGCCGCCGGCGAGCAGGGCGTGCTCGGCGCCAACGGGGTGCCGGCGGTGCTGGTGCAGGTGTCCGGTGAACACGGCCCGTCCCCCGCGACGAGCGTCGATCAGGAACGACTCCAGGGCATGGGCCGGGCGGTGCTCAGCGCCGTGGGGGCGATGGACGCGGCGCCCGACGTGCCGGCCGCTGCCCAGACCGGCATCGTCCTGCAGCACAAGATCCTCCCCGCCTGGGCTGTGCGCCTGCTCGTCGCCACGCTGCTGCTCGGCCCGCTGATCATGGCGGCGGACGGCCTGGCGCGCCTGCGCCGCCGCAAGCGGCCGGTCGCGCGCTGGATGCTCTGGACGCTCACCTGCGCGGTGCCGTTCGCCGCGTGCGCCCTGTTCGCCTACCTGCTAGGCCTGGCCGGGGTCATCCCGGCACCGCACGCCCCGGTTGCGGCGAGCGGGATCCAGTTCGACGCCGGGGCGGCGGCGGCTGTCGTGGCGGTCGTGCTCGTGCTCGCCGTGGCATGGCTGCTCCGGGGCCGGCTGCTGCGCCGCAGGCACTGGCCCGCGCGCCCCGACCCGGAGGTGGCGGGCGTGCCGATGCTGCTCGTGCTGCTCGGCGTCGGCCTGATCGCGTGGGTGGGCGACCCGTACACCGCCCTGCTGCTCATGCCGGCGCTGCACGCCTGGCTGCTGATCGTCTCGCCGGATCTCCGTCCGGGACGCCTCGGCTCGATAGGCCTGCTCGCCATCGGCCTGGCGCCGCTGGCGCTGCTCGTGGCCTTCTACGCGCACCAGCTCGGGCTGGGTCCCGGCGGGACGGCGTGGATGGCCGTGCTGCTCCTCGCCGGCGGCCAGGTGGGCGTCGCCGGCGCGCTCCTATGGAGCCTGACGCTGGGCTGCGCGGTCGTGGCGGCGATGCTCGCCCTCTCGCCGCGGGCGCCGGCGCCGGGGACGAGCGGCGAGGAGGAGTTCGAGATCACGATCCGCGGCCCGCTCTCCTACGCCGGCCCAGGCTCCCTGGGTGGTACGGAGTCGGCTCTGCGACGATAGGTGGCGGTGTCCGAGATCCAGGTGAGCTCGAAGACCTCAGGCCCGGCGTTGGGCGCGCCGGAGCACGCCTCTCCGAGGTCGCGCCGTGCCCTTCGCGCACTCGCCGCGGCCCTCATCCTCACGGGGGCCCTGGCGCTCCTCGATGCCGGCATCACGCTCGTGTGGCAGGACCCGATCTCGGCGATCTACGCGAAACTCCGCCAGGACCACCTGAGCGGAGCGCTGCGCAACGTCGAAGGCGCCGCGCCCACCGCCCCCGAGCGCAGGACGCTCGCCAGCCTCGCCGAGCAGAGCGCCCGGATCGCGTTCCTCGCCCGGGAGCTGCAGCGCCACAGCCGGCAGGGAAGCCCCGTTGGGCGGATCGTCATCCCGCGGATCGGCGTCAGCTTCGTCGTCGTCGCCGGGACCGGCACGCAAGCGCTCGAGAGCGGGCCGGGGGTCTTCCCCGAAACCGGCTTCCCGGGGATCGCGGGAACCACGGCGATCGCAGGTCACCGGACCACCTTCCTGGCTCCGTTCCGGCACATCGACGCGCTCGCTCCCGGCAACACGATCCAGCTGAGCATGCCCTACGCCTACTTCACCTACACGGTCGTCGGACATCGGATCGTCGCTCCCACCGACGTCGAAGCGGCGGTGGCCAGAGTCGGCTACAGCCGGCTGGTGCTGTCGGCATGCACGCCGCTGTTCAGCGCCGCCAAACGCCTGCTCGTGTATGCCCGTCTGACGCGTACGGTGCCGCGTGGCGCGGCCCGCAGGCTCCCGGGCGGCGGGCTGCCGCGAGCGATCGAGACCGCGCCCCCGTCCCCGGGCGGGCACGCGCGCCCGCGCCTACCAGCGGTGCTCGAACCCTTCGATCCCGACGTCATCGCCCCGCTCGTCTGAGAACGTCGCACCCGGCTCTCCGGCGAGCACCTCTCCGACCCAGCTGACGCCCACCCGGCCCTGGTCCCGTACGGCCCGCTCGGCGCGCGCGCGTTCATCGGGCGAGACGGTGAAGCAGAGCTCGTAGTCATCGCCGGGCCCGGCCGCCATCCGCCAGGCCGGAACCCCCAGCTCGGCCGCGATCTGCGTGACGCCCTCCTCGAGCGGCAGGTCCGCCAGCCGGAGACTCAGCTGCACGCCGCTGCTGCGGCCGATGTGCCCGGCGTCCGTGGCCAGGCCGTCGGAGACGTCGATCATCGCGTGGACGCCCGCGCCCGCGAGCGCCCGTCCCTCGCGCAACCGGGGCCGCGGGGAGCGCACCCGCTCCACCGCCACCTCCGAACCCGAGCCGGCTTGCGCGCGCCGCTCGAGCACCGCCAGCCCCGCGGCCGCGCCCCCCAGCCTTCCGGTGACGCCCACGAGGTCGCCGGCGAGGGCTCCGTCCCGCCCCACCAGCTCCCGCGCCTCCTCGGCCCAGCCCACCGCCGTGACGGAGATGATCAGGACCGGGGCGCCGACCACGTCGCCGCCCGCGATCGCGGTCCCCGTCTCCTCTGCCAGCGCGCTTGCCTCGCGCACGAGCGAGAGTGCGCTCTCCTCGGCGAACCCCGGAGGCAGGCCGAGCACGAGATACGCCTCGCCGGGCTCGGCACCCATCGCGGCGAGGTCGGAGAGCGCGCCCGCGAGCGCGCGGCGGCCGACCTCGCCGGGCGTGGCCCAGCCGTCGCGCAGGCGGAAGTGGACATCCTCGACCATCGCATCGACGCTCACCGCACAGACTCCTCTGGCGAGCACCACCGAGGCGTCGTCGCCGGGGCCGCGAACGACGCGGCTGCCGCGGCGGGCACCGGATGGATGACGGCCGTCCCCTTCGGCCGCGCCCGCGCCGGCGAGCTCGGCTGCGATCGATTCGATCAGGGAGCGCTCGGCGATGCCCTTGCTCAGCGGTGCCGGTAGACGATCCGCGCGCGGTCCAGGTCGTAGGGCGAGAGCTCGCAGCGCACGCGGTCGCCGGGCAGGATCCGGATCCTGAAGCGACGCATCTTCCCGGCGACGTGCCCGAGCACGATGTGGTCATTGTCGAGCTTCACGCGGAACATCGCGTTCGGCAGCGCCTCGATCACCTCGCCCTCGAATTCAACCTTGTCCTCCTTCGCCACGCCGCATCCCATCCGGCCGCCCGACGCGGCGGCCATCGTTTCGCATATCGAGACCCAAACTACCAGCGCCACGCCGGAGAAGGGGCTCGGCTGAGCGCAGTGCGGCGCTCAGTGTGGAGCCGCCCCGCCCGTCCTCGGTGACGGCGTGGGCGGCGAGACAGGTGGCGCCGGCGCTTTGGGGGTTGGTGCTCCGGCGCCGGGCGAGGCGCCCGGGCCGCCCGCGTTGCCGGGGCCGTTTGCGCCGCCGCCACGGTGCTTGGACGGTTTGGGGCTGACTTCGCTGCCCTGTTCGGATTCGCGTCCGCCCTGGCTCTGGCCCGAGGTTGCGAATTTGCCGTAGAACGGTGAGTAGGAGAGCGATTCGGTCGGCTGGGGGAACGGCACGCATGGCTTGCCTTCGGTCACGGACGCCATGTAGGTGTGCCAGATCTGTGCCGGGAGCGCGCCTCCCTGCTGCGGTGCGCCGTGAACGCTGGTCATCGACACGCGCCGGTTGGGATAGCCCATCCAGACGACGGTCGAGTAGTTGGGCGTGTAGCCGTCGAGCCAGGCGTCCACCAGTTCGCTGGTGGTGCCGGTCTTGGCGGCGGTCGGGCAGCCGATGGCCGAGTTCACGGCGGTGCCGCTCTGGACGTTCTGGTGGAGGATGTTGGTCTCCTCGGCCGTGATCGCATCGCTCAGGACCTTCACGCGGTGCGGCTGGCCCCAGTTGGAGTCGGTGTGGCCTTCGGGGAAGACGACCTTCGTGATGGCGATCGGCGTGTTGCGCCAGCCTCCGTCGGCGAGCGTCGCGTAGACGTCCGCCATTTCCAGCGGCGTGACGCCCAGCGTGAGACCGCCGAGCGCTTCGGCCGGGAAGCTCGATAGGTGCGTTTTGACCCCCATCTTGTAAGCCATCTGAGTGATCGTTTCCTCGCCCAGATCGGCGGCCAGCTGCGCGTAGACGGTGTTGTCGGAGGCGAGCGTCGCGCTCACGAGGTTCAGGGACCGGTTGAGCGAGGTGCCCTCGAACGTCTTGACTTCGTAGCTCGGGTAGCCCTGCAGCCAGCCTGGCGCGAGCGTGTGCGAGAGGTAGTAGGTGCTGTTCGGATCGACGCCGCGGGACAGGGCGTCCGCCAGGTCGATCGCCTTCATCGTGGAGCCCGGCTGGCGGTGGCCGTCTGCCGCCAGGTTGTACTGCGACTTCTCGTAGCTCTGGGACTCCGCCATCGCCTCGATGTCGCCATTTGCCGGGTTCAGCGTGACGATCGCGGAGGCGGGGTCTTCCGGCTGGTTCAGGACTTCCGCGATCGCTTTGCGAGCGAGCCTCTGCATGTTCAGGTCGATCGTCGTGTAGACCTTCAACCCGCCCTGCGACACCTTCCGCTCGCCGTAGCGGTGGACGAGCTGCTCGCGCACGTATTCGAAGAAGAAGTCCTCGCGGCGCTGCGAGTAGTAGGTCCCGCGCTTGACTTCCAGGTGGGCGTGCTCGGCGGCTGCCGCCTGATCCGCGGTGATGTAGTGAAGTTCTGCCATCTTCTTCAGCACCTCGTTGCGGCGTTCCCTCGCAGCCGTCGGATCGCGGAACGGGTTGTACTGCGACGGTGCCTGGGGAAGCCCGGCGAGAAGGGCGGACTGCGCGAGGTTCAGCTGCGAGGCGGGTTTGTCGAAGAAGATCCGCGCGGCCGCCTGGACGCCGATGGCCGTCTGGCCACCGACGGTGCCGTAGGGCACGCTGTTGAGATAGCTGGTGAGGATGGACTGCTTGCTGTGCGTTTTCTCGTAGTCGAGCGCCAGCTTGGCCTCGATGATCTTCTGACGCAGCGTGTGCTGGTCGCCACCGAGGTAGAGGTTCCGCATCAGCTGCATCGTCAGGGTGGAACCGCCCTGGACCGCCGCACCATGCGTGATGTCCTTGACGGCGGCGCGGAATATGCCGGTCAGGTCGACCCCGTTGTGCTTGTAGAAACGCTGATCCTCGATGGCGACGGTGGCGTTCCTGAGGTCCGCCGGTATTTCAGTCCAACCGACCGGAGTTCGAAGCTGATCGGACTGGATGAAGCCGAGGCGGGTCCCGTCGGAGGCGAACACCTGCGAGGACCCGCCCGTGAGGATCGGGCGCATCCTGGCGATGTCCGGAGCAGAGCGGGCGACGTCGAGCACGTACCCCACAGCGGCGATCACGCCGATGACAAGCACGCCGGCGGCGACGCCGCCACCGACCAGCAGTACTCGTGTCGCCCCGCCGCCGTTGTGCCTGCGCCGACGCTGTCGTGACTGTCGAGACATTCCGGAGATTCGAGATTACCGCGCGGGAATGTGATTTCCTGCCCGCACCCGCGGCGGTCTCTACCCTCGGTGCACACACCATGAACCCCGACACCGCCGAGCTGGCCATCGTCGAGACCGCAAGCGAGCCGGCCGTCGCATGGCGATCGTTGGACGCCGGGCAACTGCTCGCCGCCCGCGACAGCTGGCGAGCACTGTGGAGCTCGAGAGCGCTGGTCTGGCTGGCGGCGGTGGGCACGGTGCTCGCGCTCGGCCCCGGACCGGTGCGAACGGCGGTCAACCCGGCCGGTCTCACGCGCGGCCTGGGGTGGCTCGGCAACGTGCTGGCGGCTCCGGCGGCGCGATGGGACGCAGCCTGGTACATGGTGATCGCCCGCTACGGCTACCGCCCGGACCTCGGGCCGCTCACCTCCCCTCGGACGGCGTTCTTCCCGCTCTATCCGCTCGGCCTGCGCGCGATCGCCACGGTGGGCGTGCCGCTGGTCATCGCCGGGGTCCTGCTCTCGCTCCTCGCGCTGGCCCTGGCGCTGTACGGCATCCACCGCCTGACCACCCTCGAGCTGGTGCGCGCCGGCCGCCCGGCGATCGGCGACGGACGCGAGGTGGCCCGGCTTGCGGTCCTGGTGACGGCGTTCGCGCCGATGGCCTTCTTCCTCTCGGCCGTCTACTCCGAGTCGCTCTACCTGGCGCTGTCGGTGGGGCTCTTCTGGAGTGCGCGCCGCGGGCGCTGGGCGCTCGTCGGCGTGCTCGGCGGCCTCGCGGCCGCCACGCGCAGCACGGGTCTCGTGCTGGCCCTGCCCGCCGCGATCCTCTACCTCTACGGCCCGCGCGAGGATCGGCCCCCGGACGCCGCCGGCTGGCCGGGCGCTCGAGCGGCCGGCAGCGCGGCGCGCGGTCACGCGATGGCGTTGCTCTCGCTCCTGCGGCCCCGCTACCGGGTGCGGCGCGATCTCCTGTGGCTTGCGCTGCTGCCGGCGGGCGTGGCGGCCTACGGGATCCTGCTCGCCGTGGCCGGCGGCGACCTGCTCGCTCCGTTTCACGCGCAGGGCATCTGGGGACGGCACTTCGCGGGGCCCTATGTCGGCGTCTGGGATGGGATCCGGGCCGCGTTCGAGGGAGCGCGCCAGCTGCTGTCCCTCCAGCGGCATCACGTGTACTTCGCGGCGGGCGGCGGCAGCCCGTTCGTGGTGGCGGGGCACAACCTGGTGCTGCTCGCGTTCCTGCTGGGCGCCGCAGTAGCGGTCGTGGGAGTCCTTCGGTCTCTGCCGCTCGCGTATGGGGCGTATGTGATCGCGGCGCTGGCGCTGCCGCTGTCCTACCCCGTCGCCGCCCAGCCGCTGATGTCGCTGCCGCGCTTCCTGGTCGTGCTGTTCCCGCTGAACATCTGGCTCGCCGGCCGGTTGGCGGCGCGGCCCAGGATCGCCACCGCCGCGCTCGCCGTCTCGGCGCTGCTGATGGCCGTCTTCGTCGCGCAGTTCGCCACGTGGCACTGGGTGGCCTAGCGATGGGCGACCCCGACGGCTCATCACCGGAGCCGCGGTGGCCGGCATGGACCGCGCCGGTCGCGCTGATCGGCGGGCTCGTTCTGGCGGCGGTTGCCGCGTTCGTGGTCGACATCCCCGCGCTGGCCCTCGGCGTCACGATCACCACCTCGCACACCCCGCCGGGGATCACGATCGCGGATACGTTCGTCCAGGATGTGGCCTTCGTGGTGGCGGCGGTCTACTGCGCGCACATAGGCGGTCGCACCGTCAGGGCGTGGCAGCTGGGGCTGCGGCCGCCAACCGTCGGATGGCGCTCCGCGGCCGGGCAGGTCCTCCTGCTGCTGCTCGCGTTCGTGGTGCTCAGCGCGATCTGGACCTTGGTGTTCAACCCGAGCAAAGAGAAGCTGCTCGAACAGCTCGGCTCCAACGAAGGCAGCGGCCTGCTCGTCCTCAGCGCCGGGCTCACCTGCGTGGTGGCGCCGATCGCCGAGGAGATCCTCTTCCGGGGCTTCATCTTCACGGCGCTGCGCAGCTGGCGCGGCACGCTTCCGGCGGCTCTGCTGACGGGAGTCCTGTTCGGCGCGGTGCACGCCGGCTCGGCCCCGGCGCTGGACCTCGTACCCCTCGCGGCACTCGGAGTCGGCCTCTGCCTTCTCTACCGGCGCACCGGCTCGCTGTACCCCTGCTTCGTGGCCCACTCGTTGAACAACTCGATCGCGTTCGCCGCGCTCGAGGAATGGAACATCGGCGAAGCGCTGCTGCTGATCGTGTGCGCCCTCGCCGGGATCGGCGCGCTAGTGCTCGCCGCCAAGCGCATCGGCCTGATCGGGCCGGAAACCGCCGCCGTCGGCCCCGCGGCATAGGATCCCGCCATGAGGGGAGCCCGTGGAGTCGTCGCATTGCCCGCGGTGCTCCTGTCGGTGGCTTCGTCGACGGCCCTTGCCTCGGCGAAGACTCCTCCGGCTCCGCCCTCGAGAGGGCCGGCACCGGTTACGCAGCCCGCCGGGGCCGCTCCCGGTCGCCTGCTGGTCGCGCTGCAGCGCGTCGGCGGCAGGCCACCGTTCGCGGTGGTGGGCGCCCGCATCGTGGTTCGCGGGGTCGTGTGGCCGTACACCGGAGGGCAGACCGTGAAGGTGAGCATCTACCGAGACGGACGCAAGGTCGCCGTCCTCAGGCGCTCCGTGAGGGCGATCGGCAACGGCGGCGGGCAGTTCCACCTCAGCTACGTGAGCAGCTCGCCGGGTCTCGTTCAGGCGCGGATCGCGCACTACGCGACCGCCCAACAGGCCGCCTTCGCTGCCCGCTCGCCGGGTGTCCAGTTCGTGCAGCCGAACCTCGGCCCGGGGTCGCAGGGACCGTCGGTCCGCCTGCTCCAGTCCGAGCTCGGCGTGCTCCACTACGCCGTCCCCCTCAGCGGGGTGCTCGACGAAGGCACGGGGCGGGCGCTCATCGCCTACCGCAAGATGACCGGCCTTGACCGTGTGCCCTATGCCGGCCGGAGCGTGTTCGCGCGCCTGGCCCGCGGCGCCGGGAGCTTCCAGGTGCACTATCGCGGCGACGGACGGCACGTCGAGGCGGATCTCACGCGACAGGTCCTGGCGGAGATCGACGCGGGCGGCCATGTGCAGAGCCTCTACACGATGAGCTCCGGCAAGCCCTCGACGCCGACGGTGATCGGCCGATTTCGGGTGTACATGAAGACGCCCGGCGTCAACAGCGAGGGCATGGTCGACTCCAACTACTTCATCCGTGGCTACGCGATCCACGGGTACGCCGAAGTGCCCACCTACGCGGCCAGTCACGGCTGCCTGCGCGTCCCGATCCCGGACGCGGCCGGGATCTACTCGTGGGTGCGCGAAGGGACGCCGGTGGACGTCTACAACGAGGGCGGCGGCGGCAGCAACCGCGTGCGCGGGAACGCCGGCCCGTGACGCACCGGGCTCCTAGGCCCTGACGCGCAGCGCTCGGGCCAGGTAGCCGAGCCCGAAGCCGTACACGAGCAGCGCCAGCAGAAGCTTCGAGCCGCGCGTCGCCCATTCGCTGCTCGATCCGGAGACGATGCCGGAGAACGGCGAGGTGAGCTTGCCCGAGGCTTCGTCGATGGCTTTGTGGACGCTGCCCTCGTGGGCGCGGGTCCCAGTGGAAGCCGGCTTGGAGCTGTTCGTCACGGGCGGGCCACCGGCGAGTTCTTCCTGCTGGTGCCCGGACGCGCTTTTCGTCTGGTCGATCGCGAACACCAGGAACGAAGCGATCACGATCACGCAGATCACGACTGATGCGATCCCGAGCAACCTGCCGATAGGGCCAATCACACCGGTAGATTAGTCCGCGTGGTGGACGTCCTGGACGAACAGACGACAGACCTCGCGCTGGCCCGCGACGAGCTCATCGGCCAGCTGCGCCGGCACGCGCTCGTGCTGGGCGAGGTGACGCTGACCAGCGGCGCCCGGGCCGAGTACTACGTGGACGCCAAGCGCGCGATCCTCCGGCCAGAGGGATTCACGGCCCTCGCGAAGCTCCTCGCCTCCCAGGCTCACGACTGGAAGGCCACCGCGGTCGGCGGCATGACGATGGGTGCCGATCCGGTCGCCTGTGCGGCGCTGGCCGGCGGTGCACCCGTGAAGGTGTTCTTCGTGCGCAAGGATGCCAAGGCGCACGGCCTCCAGCGCCGGATCGAGGGACCTCCGCTCGACCCCGCCGATCGCTGCGTGGTGGTCGAGGACGTCGTCACGACCGGCGGCTCGACGCTGGCGGCCATCGGCGCGTTGAAGGACGCCGGGCTTCAGATCTGCGGCGTGATGAGCGTGCTGGACCGGCTCGCCGGCGGCGGCGCGGCGATCGAGGAGGCCGCGGGGGCTCCCTACGTCGCCCTGACCACGATCGATCAGATCTACCCGGACCGCCCCGACAGGCCCCGGTGAGATGAGCCCCGAGCCGGCGTCCGGAGCCGAGGTGGTGATCCGGGCGGCCCGACCTGAGGACGCGCGGCTGCTGTTGGCGCTCTTCCGCGAGCTGGCCGAGTACGAGCGCCTGGAGCACGAGCTGCATGCGACCGAGGAGCGGCTGTCCGAGGCGTTGTTCGGCGAGCGCCCGGCGGCCGAGGCGCTGATCGCAGAGCGCGGCGCCGAGACGGCGGGCTACGCCCTCTTCTTCCCTACGTTCTCGAGCTTCCTCGCGACGGAGGGCATCTGGCTCGAGGACCTGTTCGTGCGCCCTGCCCATCGCGGCGCGGGAGTGGGAAGGGCGCTGCTGGCGGCGGTCGCCGCGCGTGTGCGCGAGCGTGGCGGGGAGCGACTGGAGTGGGTGGCGCTCGACTGGAACGAGCTGGCGCTCGGCTTCTACCGCCGGCTCGGAGCGACGACGATGGACGATTGGATCACCCACCGGCTGGTCGGCGATGAGCTGAGCCGCCTCGCGGACGAGGACGCGTCGGCGCCCGACATCGGCGGAGGGCGCGGCTTGCGCCGGTAGCCTTTCCGGCGGACCCTCGCCCCGGCCGACGGCCACGCCCTCGTAGTCCAATGGATAAGACGACCGCCTCCTAAGCGGTAGATCCAGGTTCGACTCCTGGCGGGGGCATAGCGCAAGCCTTAGCTTCGGGCAGCGCCACCTGTGTTTGCAGGCGTAACATCTGTCGCTCGGCGTTTGACGCTGTTATGGGGGGTGTACCGTGCCGGAGTCGGTTGAGCTTGCGACGATCCTGCTGACCGATCTGGTGGGCTCGACTCGTCTTGCCACCTCCGTCGGGCCGATGCGCGCTGACGAGCTGCGCGAAGAACATTTCGAGCTGCTGCGAGGGGCCATCTCCTCGAGCGGCGGGAATGAGGTCAAGAACACCGGCGATGGCTTGATGGTCGCGTTCAGCTCTGCATCTGCCGCTGTGGAGTGCTCGGTGGCGATGCAGCAGATCTTCGAGCGCCGCTATCGGGATGCGGAGCAGGGTCTGCATGTGCGGATCGGCGTGGGCGCCGGTGAGTCCACCGTGAAGGACGGGGATTATTTCGGGATGCCGTCCATCGAGGCGGCACGTTTGTGCGCGCAGGCGCCGGCGGATGGGATCCTGGTCTCGGCGGCGGTGAAGATGCTCGCCGGGCGCTGCGAGGGGTTGGAGTTCCAGTCGGCCGGTGAGCTCGAGTTGAAGGGGTTCCCCGAGCCGGTTCCCGTGTTCGAGGTCTCCTGGACGCCGCTGGGTGAGGAGGCCGGGGGGGCTGGACGCTGGCCGCTGCCGGCGTTGCTGCGATCGGTTCCGCCGATTGCCTACGTGGGGCGGGTCGGCGAGCGCGCCGCACTCGAGGAAGCCCTGGCACGCGCGCGTCGAGGCTCCCGGCAGGTGGTGCTGCTGTCGGGTGAGCCTGGGATCGGCAAGACGAGGCTTTCCAGCTACGCGGCGCACCGGGCGCACGCGGAGGGCGTGGCGGTGGCGTGGGGCGCCTGCTCTGAGGAGCTGGCAGTGCCGTATGAGCCCTGGATCTGGGCGTGCTCGCAGCTCGTGGAGCACGCGCCGCAGGAGCTGCTCGATCTACACGTCGAGCGCCACAAGGGCGAGCTTGGCCGCTTGGCACGCAACCTGAGCGCCAGAGTGAGGGATCTGCCCGAACCGCAGTCGTCCGATCCTGAGACCGAGCGCCATCTGCTCTTCTCGGCCGTCGTCGGGCTGGTCGAGGAAGTCGCGGACAGCGTGCCTGTGTGCATGGTCCTCGACGACCTGCAGTGGGCGGACGGCCAGTCGGTGGCGCTGCTGAAGCACCTGGTGCGAACGGTCGAGCAGGGCGCGCTCCAGGTGATCGCGACTTACCGTGACTCCGATCTCGGCCGGGATCATCCGCTGACGCGTGTGCTGGCGGATCTGCGGACGGTTGCTGGGGTGCAGCGGATCGCCCTGCACGGTCTGGGGGTCGATGAGGTGGCGCAGATCATGACGCTCGTTGCTGGGCACGAGCTGGATCAGGACGGAGTCGAGCTGGCAGGCCAGATCGCCGAGGAGACGGATGGCAACCCGTTCTTCGTGGGCGAGATCCTGCGTGGCCTGTCGGAGTCCGGTGCGCTCAGCTTCGACGAGGCGAGCGAGCGCTGGACCATCGATGGCTCAGCGGCTGCCGCGCTGCCGGAGAGCGTCCGCGAGGTGGTTGAGCGGCGCGTGGAGCGTCTGGGTTCGGAGGCCCTCGAGGCGTTGCGTTTTGCCGCGGTGATCGGCCGGGCGTTCGAGCTGCAGCTGCTCGCGAGCGCGACCGAGATGGACGAGGGCCCGCTGCTGGATCATCTCGAGGCGGCCGTGGCGGCTTCGGTGCTGAGCGAGTCTGCGGAGCGCTTGGGGCAGTTTCGCTTCGCCCACGCGCTCATCAACCAGACGCTGTACCAGGGGCTCGGTGCGACGCGCCGAGCGCGCATGCACCACCGTGTGGCACAGTCGCTGGAGGAGCTGTACGGCCTCGACGACGCAGAGCGACTCTCAGAGCTGGCGCTCCACTGGCGGCTCGCGGCGGTCTCGGTTGACAAGAACAAGGCGGCCAATTACGCCAGCCGCGCGGCACAGCGCGCGCTCGAGCGTCTCGCTCCGGACGAGGCGGTGAAGCTCTTCACCGACGCACTCGAGCTCACGGATGATGTGGAGCACGTCGCGCGCTGCGAGGTGCTGATCGGCCTGGGTGAGGCGCAGAGACAATCCGGGAATCCGGCCTACCGTGACACTCTTCTGGACGCATCGCGAGTCGCGTCCGGCCTCGCCGATCCCGAGCTCGCTGCGCGGGCGGCACTCGCGAGCAATCGCGGATTCTTCAGCGCGCTGGGTGAGGTCGATCACGAGCGGATGGATGCGATCGAACGCGCCCTGGAGCTCGACGAGCCATCCCACCCCGCGCGCCGCGCCCGCCTGCTTGCGCTCCAGGCGCAGGAGCTGGCCTTCGATTCCGATTTCGCACGTCGCTCCGTGCTTGCCGACCGTGCGGTCGCCCTCGCGCGCGGTACGGGAGACGTAAGGACGCTCGCGGAAGTCCTGTTTCGAGCGATCTTCGCCTACTGGTACGCGGAGACCCTTGACCTGCGGGCGGCGCTGGCAGAGGAGCTCTCGGATTGCGTCTCGACGCTGGGGGACCCGGCGCTCGAGTTCCACGCGCCGTACCACCAGTTCTCCGCGCACTTCGAAAGGGGTGAGTTCGAGCTGGCGCAGGCCGCGCTCGAACGCCGGAGCCTCATCGCCGAGAAGCTCGGTCAGCCCACCTTGAAGTGGATCTCGGCATTCGAGGCCGCGGCGTGGGAGCTCGCCCACGGTGATCTGGCAGCCGGCGAGCGGCTCGCCGAGCGCGCGTTCCAGATCGGACAACAGGCCGGGGAGCCCGACGCCGTGTTCATCTACAGCGGCCAGTTGGCCTACACCCGGATCCACGAAGGTCGCGGCAAAGAGGTCCTGCCCATGCTCGAACAGAGTGTGAGTGCCTATCCCGCCATTGCTGCGTGGAAAGCCACGTTGGCTTACGTCCTATGGATGGACGACCGTCGAACGGAGGCCGCAGCGATCCTCGAGCAGGCTGCGCTGGATCGCTTCGAGCACGCACCGCGAGCGCCGGACTGGTCCACCGCGCTCGCGTTCTACGCCGACACCGCGGTACAGGCGGGCAACGTCGACGCCGCCGAGATCCTCTATGAGCTCATCGAGCCCTGGGAGGACCAGATCGTGTGGAACGGCGCCATCGGACACGGGCACGGCCGCATGTGGCTCGGGTTGCTCGCCGGCGTCCTCGGACGGCACGAGCAGGCCGATCGACACCTGCAGTTCGCCTGCGAGTTCCAGGAGAGCAACGGCCTGTTGCTCTGGGCCGCCCGCGCCCACCTCGGCTGGGCACAGGCGTTGACCGAGAGGGGTGAGGCCGAGCGCGCAGAGGAGCACGCCGTGAGGGCGGTCGAGTTGTCGCGGGAGCACGGTTACGGTCTGTTCGAGCAGACGGCCAGGGCAACCCGGGCGTACACCAGCCAGAACGCGCGTCCGGTCCGCGCTCTCGCCGCTCGCACCGGGCGCCGCGCCTTGGCGGCGATGGTGCGGGGACAGGACGATGAGAAGCTCGAGCGGCGCTTCTCAGACCCCGGACGCCAGCGCGCGCTGCTGCGGGCCGCCGCGCGCGGTTTCCAGCCCGCCAACGCAGACGGCTTCTGCGGTGTGATCGCCTACGAGCTCGAGCCCCGCGTGATCGAGTCGCCGCCCGGCGCCCCATGGCGGTGGGCGATCGAACTCGACTCAGCCCGCGGTCACGCCAGGCTGCTCGAGCCTGCTCCCCCAGAGGCCGCGGTGACAATCCGTGCGGGTCTCGCCGAGTGGGTACGCGTGACCGCCGGGGTGGAGAACCCGGTCGCGCTCATGGCAAGCGGGCGATTCAGCGTCGAGGGCGACGTCCTGCTGGCCGCCCGCCTAGAGGCCATCTTCGGCACGGCATGACGTGACCGGTCAGGCTGAACTATGGCCCGCGGCGGGGCGCCGCCGCGCGGCGGCCGTTGCCTAGTCAGAGCCCTGCAGCTCCGCCCGGGCGTCGGACAGCGCGCGCGCCAGCGCGCTCGCCGAGCCGCGGTAGGCGGGCCCGGTCCCGTCCGTCAGGAGCTGCCTCAGGTGTGCGACGCCGGCGGCATAGAGCGGACGGTCGTGGGTCAGCATCATCGCTACGGCCTGGAGCTGGGAGCTGTTCTCGAGGATGGCCTCTCGCTGCGAGAGGTCCCACCAGCGGCGCTGCGGCCCCTGCGCGCGCCGAACGAGGGCGTCGAGCGACTGCGCGATCTCGTCCCGTGAGCGCCGCGAGGTGAGCAGGCTCGCGCGCGCCGCCAGTGCGGCGGAGGCGGAGGGGTCGGCACCTGCCAGCAGGGCGCGATCCAGTGCGCCGCCGCGGAGGCGAGCGGCGAGCCGGGACCGCCGGCCGGAGGCGGTCGTCGGCGTGCGCTCCTGGTGCGGTGCGGGCGCGGCGGCAGTGTCGACGGGGTGGGTAACGGTCCGCGGTATCATCTGTCACCTCCGAAAGGAAATAGACGGTGTCTGTAACCTACCAGCGACTTTAGCCGGTGTCAAGGATCGATAGCGAGCACGCCCCGCACGGGCTCGAACTGGTCATCGACTTCGTCAACACGCTCGACGTCGAGACGGCGGCCGACTCGATCGCTCACCCTGCGGAGCTCGGCGCCTGGCTCGCCGAGCGAGGGCTGCTCGTGGAGCGTGCCGCGATCTCGCCCGGGGAGCACGCCGCCGCCCTCCGCCTGCGCGAAGCGTTGCGGGACCTGATGCTGGCCAACAACGAGCGCGACGGTGATGTCGGCCCTGCGTGGTCCGAGCTCGAGCGCACCGCACGTGACGGCGAGCTCGCCGTGCACTTCACCGGTGCGGGGGCGGTGAGCGTGGCGCCCCGCGCTGGCGGAGTCGAGGGCGCGTTGTCGAAGCTGCTCGTCCCGGTCGCTGCGGGTCTGGCCGACGGCTCGTGGGCGCGGGTGAAGGCCTGCCGGGCCGTCCAGTGCGAATGGGCGTTCTACGACCGCTCCCGCAATCGCTCCGGCGTCTGGTGCGATATGGCGGTATGCGGCAACCGCACGAAGGTCCGCGCCTACCGCAGCCGCGGCACGGCGAAGAGCTCGGGCTGACGCTCGGGGTCGGGCGCCTCATCGAGAGGACCCATATCGATTGGAGCCTATGGCGGTACCGGTTGGGCCGACGTGGTCCCGAGCGCGGCCCCTGCCTCGGAGCCGGTAGGCGCGTCGGCCGTTTGGACGCTCGCGGGCGCGGACAGGCGCATGGTCACGATATATGCGACCACCACGGCGACGATCACGAGCGGCTCGGCGCCGACACCCGCCTTGGACGTCAGCAGCGAGGCGAGCACAATCGCCGACACCGGAAGTCGCAATATGGCCACGGTCGCGGCGCCCACACCCACCGCGACCGCCGGGGTGAGCGAGAACCCTGGCAGCTCGGCCGCCATGATGCCCGCCACGGCGCCGAGGAAGAGCGCGGGGAAAGTCGGGCCTCCGCGGAAGCCGCCGAGCGAGAGGCCGTAAGCGAGTCCCTTGAAGACGATCAAGAGGGCCAGCGCCGAAAGCGACCACGTGCTGGCGTTTTCCACGAGCCCGGGCAGAGCCGACTGGCCCGAGAACAGAACCAGTTCGAAGCTCTTGCCGGTGGTCTGATGGAACAGGATCGCGAGACCTGCAACGATCAGCGCGACTACGGGGAGGAGCACAAAGAGGCGCGGCGCCACGACGCGCTGGGTCTCCCGGCCTCCCTGCAGGATGAGCGCTGCTACGACTGCGATCGCGATCGCGAGCGCGATCGTCCAGCCGAAGTCTGCGACGTCGGGGCGGGCGAACGCGGGCAGCGACAGCGTGCCGAGCGCGTAGGCGCTCGTGCTCAACCCCGTCCACGATCCCATTCCTATCGAGATGAGCGATCCGATCCCGGAAGCGAGTAGGCCCGGGAGCACAACGAGCTTGAGCTTCGGCCCTCCCAGCCCGGTCGCCTCGATCATGATGATCGCCGCGATCAGCGGCTGGGCAAACAGGAACGACAGCGCGGCAAAGCTGCCGGCCGCAGCGATTACCACCAGGGCCTGAGGCGGCACCTCCCTGCGGGCGAGCCGTATCGTCAGGATCGCGAGCCCGCCGCCGAGCGCGATGAGCGGCGCCTCCGGTCCGAGCACGAGTCCGAGCCCGATCGTGGCAAGCGCCGCCAGCACGACCCCGGGCAGGTCCACAGGTAGGGTCGGCCCGCTGCCGACGGCCAGACCCTCGGCGGGGATGTGTCCACCTTTGCCGGGCAGGCGCGCGATCGCGAACGCGACGACCAGCCCGGCGACCGCGAGGACCGGAAGCGGCCACCACAGCGGCGCGCCATGTTCGTAGCCGAGGTCGCTCGGAAGGTGGACGTACACACCCCGCTGAATCTGATTCAGGAGCTCGAGGAAGCCCCATGCGAGGAACGACACCACGACGCCCACCACCGCCGCAATTGCAAGCAGGACGGCGAACGCCTTGCTCTCGATCACCGAGTCGACCTGCTCCGGGGAGAGCTCGACCTCAGCCATGCCCACCGTTCCCTTGAGCGGTGCCCGAGCGGCCGCGGTCGTAATCCGGCGCCTCGCCGGGGACGCGCGCCGCCGGTGCGCCTGCTCGGTCAGGCGACCTCGAACGCGTTGACCACTGGGGACTTCCAGCCGCTCGGAGCATCCCGACGCGGACGCTACAGCACCGGATAACTGAGCGAACGCATGCGCGGACGTCCTGCGCGACCCGAGATCCCGGGCTTCATGGGGCTGCTCAGACCGTGAGCACACCAGTGAGGAGCAGCGCTGCGCCGCCACCGAACGAGACGACCAGCGTTATCGCTCGCGCCTGTACGCGCGCCCAATCTCGGACCTCGTCGACGGCCCTCCGCGCGGCCGGTGGGTCGACTATGCAGATCGCGAGAGTGGCGATTGGCAAGATGAACCAGATCGCGTTGTAGAGGAGAATGTCGAGCACACCCTCGCCGAGGCGGTGCTGGCTGGCCACGATGAGGTCAAGGGCCAGCAGATAGAAGAGGCCGGGGATATGGGTCGCAGGGCCAGCAAGTGCCGCCGTCCGCAGCCCTATCTCCCGCCCTGTCCGCGCCTGCCAGCGGCCGCGGACGTTGGGTCCATCTTCCGCGTGCGCGCCACCTACACGCCCGCTCCAGACACATAGGCCGAAGCCGATGGCCACGATGCCAGCGGCTATCTCGGCGATCCCCTTGGTGCGCTCGGTGCCCGAATGCAGGTCGACGCCGTTGAACGCCCACACGGCGACCAGGCCGAAGGCGACCGTGAAAGCGAGCCCCGCGAGCAGGTATGCAGTCATCAGCCGGCGAGGCGAGCGCCCACGCGCGAGCGCATAGACGGCCGCGAGACTCGTCGGCCGAATGGTGCTGGCGAGGGCCAGAAGGGTGATCTGGATGATGACGGGAACGGCCAGCTCCTCGTTCGTTGCGGAAGGCGTTCAGGTCGTGAGTCGGGGGCTCTAGTCGTGTAGGCCGGGCCTGCGGGCCCATCGGCTCGCGCGCGGCATATCTTCTTGGGTTCCTGGCGGCACTCTGGCTTGGAGCTTGGCAATGTCCTGTAGCTCTTTCAAAGGGTGCGGTGTGGGCTTCGATTCCAGAGCCAGCTCTCCGTCCTTCCGCGCTAGAGCAGTTCGACCAGCCCCACGCCGATCAGGTACGCGCCTGCCGCCGCGGCCACGAGGGTCCCGACGGAACGTCCGTTGCGCGCGAACCAGCGATTGATGCTCTGCAGCGCACTGGAGGCGCCCACTGGGTAGGTGAGCAGCATCAGCATCGGTATCTCGATCATCCACAGCATGATCAGCAGCGCCTCGACGAGATAGATGAGCTGCTGCGGCGTGGAAGCCTGAGTGTCGGCTATCGACTTGACGAGCCCGACGTAGATCGGGGAGGGCACGATGTAGAGGATCACGCCGAGCAGCAGCACGAGGCGTCGGCTCTGCAGGTAGCGGTCGGTTCTTGTGGGCCCGGCCTGCTTCTTGGGCTCGAGTACCGCCGGATGGCGCAGGCGAGACGCCAACCACAGGAGCACTACGCCACCGAGGAGGTAGAGCGCGGAGCTGACCGTGCGCTGCTGGCGGCTCGTGGTGCCGAGTTCCTCGAACAGGAACAGCATGAGCGCGCCAGTGATGAGCACGGTGAGGAACGCGGCAGCCACGAGCAGGAACACACGTAGTCGTACGTCCGGCCCCCGTCCGAGTGCAATCACGGTTGCCACTGCCGGCGGATAGATCGAAGCCGCGAGGGCGAGCGAGACGGCTTCTGATGGCATTCCGCTAGAAACAGGCGCCGGTCAGGGCTGCAAGGAGCGCGGGACTGCGCTCTCCATGGTCGGTGGCGCCGTCCTCGTAAGGGCGATGACGCCCACGCACATGACGGCGAACGCAACCACGCTGCTGCCGATCACGGCCGCGCCCCCGGTGTAGCGCTCCTCGAACAGCCAGACGCTCAGGACGATGCTCACAAGGGGATCGACGATCACCAAGAGGGGCTGGGACACGCTCAGGGGCCCGACGTGGAGGGCGGCCTGCGTCATCAGGATGCCGGCGATGCCACCGGCGACCAAGGCGTATACCGGCCAGTGGGTCAACATCGCATCGATCCCGGATTCGACGAGGGTCTCGGTGGTTGCCTTGATGAAGGTGGCCACGAGCGCCCACACGATCGCAGCGGCCGCAGCATACAGCGCGGCCCGACGAGTTGGTGAGCCGCGCCGGGCCGCCAGTGCCATGATCGCGGCCGCGCCACCGAACGCCGAGACGGCGGCTATCCATGCGTGCGCCGTGGGCGTGGGCGTCCCGCCCTGCGGCTCGTCGATTAGGACGAACGTGGCGAGGCCGACGCACGTGAGTCCAGCTGAACCCCAGGCGGCAGGCTGGATCGACTGGTGGATCCACACCCTCCGCAGAGCGAGTCCGAATACGAGCTCGGTAACCAGCAGGGCCTGGACGGTCGAAAGTTGCCCGTTCTTCAGGGCCGCCGCCTGAAACACGAATGCTCCAATGCCCGCAGCCCATCCGAATAGCCACAACGGACTGCGGATGAGGGACGCAGCGAGCCTCAAGCCCGACGCCTTGGCCCGGCGCCCGCTCGTGCTGGCGACATGCTGGGTCGTGACGTTGAGCGCGTTGGAGAACGCCGCCAGGAGGGCGAACAGCGCGCTCAATCGGACGCCCGGCTGGATGTCAGGCGGCTGCCCCGCGGGCCTACCCGCCGATGAACTGCAGCAGGAACTTGTTGACCTAAAGCCTGTGGGTCCACGCGATTGCCTGCGAGGCAAGTTCGATCACGATGAGATCGATGTCCTCGGCCATGCCCGGCAGGCGTTTGCCTGTCCTGTGGTACCTCAGGATCGCGTCTGTGTTGCCTCGTCTGACGTGGCGACCTTCCATTGCTCCGCTCTCACGTCCAGTTGTACCACTCGTCGGAGATAGCCCGAACGCGGAGCCTCTTCCGGTTCACGCTCGCGTGGACCGGCTGGCAGCGCGCGCGGACCTCGCGCCCTCGCGAGCTGGCGCGTGCGACAATTCAAGGGCCATGGGACTGTTGCGCAGGCGTGAGGGGCCGGGCGGCAACCGCTATCGGATGCGCGAGAAGCTGTTCGCCATCGGCCATGACTTCTGGATCGATACCGAGGACGACGAGCACGCGTTCAAGGTCAATGCGAAGGCGCTGCGGATCAGGGACACGTTCGTCCTCGAGGGGCCTTCCGGGGAAGAGCTGTTCAAGGTTCAGGAGCGCAAGCTGCGAGTTCGCGACACGATGGCGATCGAGCGTGGCGGCGAGAGGGTAGCGGTCATCAAGAAAGCTCTGGTCACGCCGCTGCGCGAACGCTTCTCGATCGACGTCGACGGCGGCGGCGAGCTGAGCGCGAAAGGGAACATCGTCGATCACGAGTACGAGATCGAGCGAGATGGCAGCAAGATCGCCGAGATCTCCAAGCGTTGGCTCCGCCTGCGCGACACCTACGGAGTTGAGATCGCGCCTGGCGAGGACGACGCGCTGATCCTCGCCGCCGCGGCTTGCATCGACGAGATGAGCAGCCGCCGCTGAGGCGCTGCGAGTCGGTGGCCGGTGGCTGCTACGGTGCGCCGATCAGGTCGGGCAGTAGCCCGACAAACGTAGTGCTGGCGGTCGTAGCCGTTGCTTTTGAGCAATCTCCGCGTTCGCGGCACGCGACAACGCAGGAGGAAAGTGCAATGGCTACAGGAACCGTCAAGTGGTTCAGCGACGACAAGGGCTTCGGGTTCATTACGCCCGACGACCAGTCGAAGGATCTGTTCGCTCACCATTCAGCGATCATCGGCGAGGGCTACCGCTCACTCGCTGAGGGCGCGAAGGTCTCCTACGAGGCCGAGGCCGGGGACAAGGGCCCCAAGGCCGTCAACATCCAACCGATCTAGCCTTCCAGCGCCGCGGTCGCCGGCCACGGCATAAAGGCCCTCATCGGGAGACCGGCGAGGGGATGTCGCGACACCTCCGCATCTGTACCGGCCGTTCGCGTCGTCGACGCGCCGAGATGCCATCACAAGGGATGGATATACGCATGGCCTCAAGCTCCCAGAAGAAGACCACGATGGCGAAGCTCAACCGTGAAGCCGCGCTCCGTGAGCGTCGAGCGCGAAAGCAGGCAAAGAAGGACGCTCGGAAGCAAGAATCGGTAGGCCAGACGGGCGACGCTAGCGATCCGCCGAGCCGTGACGAAAACGGCGAGGCCCCTGAGGTAGGTGGGCCGGTCGGGTCGGCGCTTGACGCGTGACCTGGACTAGGCGGGCGGTGCCGGTGCCGGTGCCGGTGCCGCGGGCGTGAGGCCGTGACGGCGCATGATCTCGGCTATGGCAGCGGGATCCGGCGGGCCGGCGTGGGCCAGGATCTCGCCAACCTCGCGGAAGTAGTCGGGGCCGAACACGCCGGGTGTGGCGATCGCGAGGAAGCTCGCGTCGCTGTCGCCTCTGTTCTCGAACCCGTGGATCGCGCCACGGGGGACGCAGACCGCCTCGCCGGGTCCGATCTCGACCGTCTCGCCGTCGACGGTCCAGGTCGAGACGCCATCGAGCCCGTAGATCGTCTCCTCGAAGGCGTTGTGGCTGTGGGGCGCCGGCATTCTGGACTTCGCCGGGACGTAGCACTCGAACACGGCTGCACTTCCATTCGAGTCGCCGGCCTCGACAAGGAAGCGAACCCCGAGTGCGCCGACGGTGATGGTCTCTTTGGTTGCTGAAGGCATTCCAGGTCTCCTTGGCAATCGGGTAAAGTCGCTTGACCAGGCTACACCAGCTCCGCTATGCTGTCAAGTGACTTGACCGTGCTCGATAGCCACCGCGCCACGCCGCCGCCGGCGCTGATCGGCGCGCTTTTGCGTATGCCGTTCGAGACCGTCCGCGAGCGCATGCTCGCCGGCCTGCACGAGCGCGGGTTCAGCGACCTCGTCGCAGCCCATCTCGATGTCTTCCAGTATCCGGGCCCCGAGGACCAGCGCCCGTCGGACCTCGCCAGGCATGCTCGCATGACCAAGCAGGCGATGAACTACCTGCTCGGGCAGTTGGAGTGGCTCGGATACCTCACGCGTCGCGCAGACGCCGATGACCAGCGCTACAAGCGCGTCCATCTGACTGCACGAGGTCGAGCGGCCGGCCAGGCCATTCGTGAGATCGTCCTCGGAGTCGAGGCCGACTGGGAACAGCAGCTCGGGCCTCGGCGGTTCGCCCACCTGCGGGAGCTGCTCGAGTGCCTCAGTGCAGGTATGTCGCCCGGAGATGAGGGAGCTCCTGCTTCGCCAGAGCAGATGTGAGGTCTCTGCTGAGGCCCAGCTCGCAGCGGGCGAGTTTCAGCACGTGGCCACATCAGGCTGAGTCCGGCAGCAGACCGGCCGGCTGGATGGCCTCCAGGGCGCTCTCCAGCGTGGGGTAGAAGTGGTCGTGGTCGAGGGTCTCCATGAGGCCGTAGCGCAAGGTGAGCTCCTGGAGCCGGCTGCGCATCTCGGCGAAGGCGAGATGTGTGCCTGCCGCATTCAGCTCGTTGTCAAGTTGCTCGAGCATCTCGGCCGCGGTCACGTCGACATCGGTGACCGCCTCGCACTGCAGGACGATCCACTTCGGATGGCGCTCGCGGACGAGATGGCGGATCTGCTGGCGGAATGTGCCTGCATTTGCGAAGAACAGCGGCGCCTCCCACCGATACACCACGATGCCCGGGATCTGTCGGGCGTTCGGATGGACCTCCACGTCATGCCAGCCCTCACCCCCGTCGACGGCGCCCAGGACCGCTCCGTGCGGCCACCAGCTTCGGCGGAAGAACAGCAGGATCGCCAAGGTGACCGCGACGAGGATCCCCTGCAGTACGCCAAGGAGTATCACGCCGGCCGTGGCGACCAACGACACCGCGAACGCGCTCCGGCGCACGCGAAGATAGCGGCGCAGGATCGCCAGGTCCATGAGTGACAACGCCGCGACGATCACGACGGCGGCGAGCGCAGTCTGGGGGAGGTCGGCCAGCACCGAGTTGAGGAACAGCAGGAGCAGCGTGACGAGGGCTGCACCCACCAGGCCGGTGACCTGACTCTTGGCGCCCGATTGTTCGGCCACCGCCGTCCGCGAGCCGCTCGTGGAAACCGGGAAGCCCTGGAACAGCCCGGCGGCGATGTTCGCGGCGCCCATGCCGATCATCTCCTGGTTGGGCTCGACCTCTTCACCGCGTCGAGCCGCGAAGCTCGTGGCTGTGGCGATCGTGTCGGTCAGCGAGACGAGGGTGATCCCCACAGCTGCGATGAGCAAGGGGCCGACATCGCTGGCGTTGGTCCAGGGGAACGTGGGAGTCGGGACGCCACGTGGCAGGGCGCCCACCGTGGCCACGCCATGATCGGCGAGCCCGACCGCCGCCGAGACGACGGTGGCGCCGGCGACCGCGACCAGGACCGCGGGCACCCGCGTGGTGACGCGGGGAAGCACGAGCATGACGATCAGCGCCACGCCGCCCACGGCGAGTGTCGTCGTCTGGGTCTGGTCGAGGTTGTCGACGAAGGCTCGGATCTCGCCGAGGAACGAGTCGGCGTGCGTGCTGAAGCCGAAGAGCTTCGGGAGCTGTCCCACGATGATCGTGATGCCGAGGCCGTTCATGTATCCGGCCTGCACCTCCTTCGAGAGGAGATCGGCGACGAAGCCGAGCCTGGCCACTCCCAGCCCGATCTCGGCGAGGCCCACCAGGATGGCGAGCATCCCGGCGAGCACGATGGCCGTCGCCGGATTTCCGGTGACGAGCAGCGGCGTGATCGCGGCGAGGATGAGCGGCGATATCGAGGAGTCGGGTCCGAGGACGAGTACCCGCGAAGGACCGAAGACGGCGTATCCCAGAAGGCACGCGATGGTGGTGTAGAGACCGGTGACGGCTGGAAGTCCGGCCAACTCGGCGTAGGCCATTCCCTGCGGCACCAGAATCGCCGCCAGCACCAGGCCGGCGAGGAGATCCGCGCCCATCCACGGCCGTTGATAACCGTGCAGCAGGCGAAGGCCGGGGAGGGAGCGGACGGCCGCTGTGACGCTCGCCGCCGCCACGGAGCTAGACCTGCTCCTGGGCGCTCGACGCGCCGGGGTCGCGGGTCCGACGCGCCAACCGTGCGGCGAGAGCGCCCGATCCGATCCCTATCGCTATGCCGCCCGCGATGTCGCTCGGGTAGTGGACGCCGGTGTGCACGCGGGAGTAGGCGACGGCGCTCGCCAATGGAACGAGGACCGGCGCCAGGACCGGCAGCTCGCTGGACGCGCCTGTCGCGAAGGCGAAGGCTGCAGCGCTGTGACCCGAGGGAAACGACGTCGAGCGGGGCATCCCGATCAGTGCCGCTGACGATCGCCGGGATGGACGACGGCGGCGCACGAGCAGCTTCGCAGGGCCGTTCGCCACAGTCGCCGCGATCGCGATCGCCGTCACGCCGCGGCCGGCGGCGCGGCGGCGTCCGGCTGCGGCGAGGCCCGCGGCGATCACGAGCCACAATCGCGAGTAGCTGGCCGCCCGTGTGAGGCGCACGAGAGCACCGTCGAGCGCCGGTGAGCGCACCTGGAGGGCTTGCTGCATCAAGCGACGGTCCAGGCGCTGGAGATCGCCACGCAGGCATCGCGCCGGCCGGCCGGTCATCTCAGGCTCGTCTCCGGGTGCAGCGCGCCACGAACATCGCCCAGCCGGTCCCGAGAAGGAGACCGGCCGCGACGTCTCCGGGATAGTGCACGCCGAGGTACACCCGCGAGAGCGCCACCGCGATCACCAATGCGAGCGCCAGACCGGCGGCTACTCGGGCCACCGCGGGCGTGCATCCGACTGCCGGCAGCACGAGCACGAGCGAGGCCCAGAGCGCCGCGGCCTGCGTGGCATGGCCGGAGGGAAAGCTCCAGCCGCCCACCGCCTGTAGGTGCTGGACGGGGGGGCGCGGGCGCGAGACGAGGAACTTGACGGCGTCGTAGATCACCACGGCACCGGCGAGGCTCAGGGCCACCGCGACGGCCTCCCTGCGCAGGCCCTCCCGCAGCAGCAGCAGACAGCAGACCGCGGCGAGCGGCACCAGCACGATCGCGCTTCCCGCCCACGTCACCGCTCGCGCGGCGGCGGTCAGCTGTGGCGAGCGCTCGACAGCGATGTCGCGGACGACATCCAGGTCGCTCGAGCCGGCTGCCCTGATCAGAAGCACTCCGGCCGCCCAGCCGACCAGGATGAACGCAACCAAACCGAGCGCCAGGCGTACGGCAGAATGCCTCACCTGCCGGCGGCGACCCGAAGCAGAGCCCCCAGGTTCTCCGTGGTCAAGGGTGCAGCGCGTGCCGCCGGGGCGAGCCCCACTCCGCGGGGCAACCGCACGCGCAGAGCGCCCGGGAGGGAGGTGAAGCGCAACGGGGGTTGCAGCAGGAGCGCCTCGCCGTCGAGTCCGACCGCCACCGGGCTGCTGGAGCGGACCTCGAACTCCCCCCCCGCCCACGAAAGGAGGCGGGGAAACCGGCCCACCTGGCCGACCAGCTCGAGCGCGACGAAGCTCGAGACATCAGCGGCCGTGTTGACTCGAGCGGCCACCACGCCGAGCGTGCCCGTGTCGATCCGTTCGCGCGTGCCGGCACCGGCCAGGCTCGTCAGCTGATACGGGTTGTTGGAAACGAGCACCAGAGGTGCGTCGGTGCATTCGGTTCCGTCCGGTGCGGTGAACTCGAGGTCGATTGGCGGCGCGTCGGGACCGAGCAGGTCGGGCAGCATGCGCGTCCATGTCTCGAGCTTGGCGTCGCGGTAGGCCTCAGATTGGACGACGTTCGCATAGACCCCGAGGGAGGCGTTGTTCACGAACACGCGATCGTTCACGCGCGCGAGGTCTATGCGCCGCTCGAGGCCGTCGGTGTACGCGTCGAGCGCCCCGACGACATCGTCGCGGTCGAGGCCGAGATCGAGCGCGAAATGGTTGCGCGTGCCCGCCGGAACGCAGACGTGGGCGACCTCGCGCCGTGCCGCGACAGTCGCCACGAGCGCTTGCGAGCCATCCCCACCGGCCATTCCGATCACCTCAGCGCCCCGCAGGATCGCGCCCTCGGCGAGCTCGAGCAGATCGTCGCCGGCCCGGAGGACGATCGGCTCGATTCCGCGTCGCCGAGCCTCGGTTGCCAGATCGAAGCGCTCCGCCTTCCCACCGCCCGACCACAGGTTGATGATCAGCACGGCGGAGCTCGCGCCTCCGACTGGGACGAGCCCGCTCACTCGCTCGGCGGCGCTCGCCGCGTCCCCGCGACCCAGCGAGTACGCGGCGGAGAGGCCGAACAGCGCGAGCAGCAGGACAAGCGCAACCAGCACCAGCACCCCCTGCCAGTGAGTAGCGAGCACGACTACGAAAGCTGCGCTCGCCAGCATCGCGAGAGCCGCGCCGGCCGCTCGCCGGGTTCCGTGACGCGTCAGGGCGATCCAGATGGCGGCACTCGCGGCGAGCAACAGCGCGACCCCCAGCACGGCGATCGCGAGGTGTTCCGCGAGCGCGGCTGCGGCCACCACGACCATGGCGACCGGGGCGAGGAGCGCCACGACCGCGGCGACGCGGCGTGTCCATGCCCGCCCCGTCGCCGGGCCGGCTGCGTCATAGGCTCGCAGGAGACCCTCAGCCTTCTTCGAGGCTCCGACCGTGCGCGACGAGCCCGTAGATGACCAGCACGTCCAAGGTGAAGACGACCAGGGCCAACCAGGGATAGGCGGGGATGAAAACCAGCTGGGCGATCGCGTTGAGCGCAGCGATGCCCACGCCCGTCCAGCGAGCCCACTGCGCCCGCACCCAGACACCGAGCGCGACGCATATCTCCACGACGCCTATGAGCGTGACGATCCAACCCCAGGTTTTCAGATCGCCGAACACGTAGCGGGTGTTCGCGACGTAGAAGCTCGAGTTCGCGATCGCG
>DASYFT010000007.1:0-68110 GCA_036498265.1 Solirubrobacteraceae bacterium
CCGCGAAACGAAATACGTGGCGATGGTCGTGATCTTCAACTACGTCGACTACGGCTCAAACGACTACTACGGCATCGAGCACAAGGACCGCAGCCACAAGACCTCCTACACCACCCTCCACGAAATCAGCGGCTAGAAACCCCACGGCCCCCGGTGCTGGCGCCCGACGGGGCCAAGGGTGGCAGGCCTGTGCGCTACAGCAACCGGGGTTGGGCCGTCGGGTTGCGCTCCGCGGGCCCACGCCACAGCTACCCGGCCGCCACGCGGCCATAAACGCCGTCAGCCAACGCCGTCAGCCGGCCAGGATGCTGCCGAACTCCTGCGTGTAGACGGCGCCCGGCTGGCCATGGGCCATCGATGCGGGAGCGCCCGGGCTGACGCCGACGGCGGTGTCCCGATAGCGCGCGTCGAGGATGTTTTCCCGGTGGCCCGGCGAGGCCATCCAGGCTGCCACGATCGCGCGGGGCGTCGCCATCCAGAGCGTGCCCCAGCCGATGTTCTCTGCGAGTTCATAGCCGACGCGGGAGCTGTAGATGTAGCCGTCGGCTCGCACGCGGCTGAGGGGGGTGGCGCCGCTGCGGGCGATGTGGCTGATGTATCCGTCGTGGGACATCTCCTGCGAGTAGCCCTGGGCTGCCCGCTCGAGCGCCCCGTTTGCCCGCAGCGGCCGCTCGCCGCGCGCCATGCGTTCGCGGTTGACGAGGCAAAGGATGGCGGTGCGGATCCGTGCGAGGTCCGACCAGTTGGGGCTGAGGTCGGCGTCGGCGCAGACCCCGCCGCGGGGTAGATCCGGAGCGATCACCGCCCGCTGCCTGGCCGGATGCCGCGCTCCGTGCCGGATCCTCAGGTGGCGCAGGCGATATCGGCGTCGATGGGCCGAGTGGTGGTGGCCGTAGCTCCGCCGATGGCACCTCATGCGTCGCGCGTGATGGTGCCGGCGCGCGCGATGGCTGCCCGAGCGGAAGCTGCTGCTGCTCGCGCAGACCGTCGCGCCTGCGCCGCGCCGGTGCCTGACCGAGGTGTGAGGCCTGCCGTGGGCGACCGCGTGCCCGAACGCAGCCGAGGCATGGGCGCACAGGCACACCAGGAGCGCCGTCAACGCGGCGACCGGAGCCAGCTTGGCGGAGATCACGCGGGGGAGATGTGTGCTGTCGCTCGCGGCGTCTTGCACGCCGGGGGAGTGTCTCCAACCGGCCGGATGGCACCAGGCCGGGGGGGCATGCGTCCTTCGTTCGAGTAGCTCGTCACGATCGTCCTGGGCATGGGTCTCCCTTGTGAGATGTGGCGTATGTCGATCGCCTGGCGGCCCCCCTACCGCGCCCCGGCCGGGGCGGGACCCCCAATCGTCCTCGAGTGGGCCGCCGGCGAAGCGGTGCAGGCTAGCGCAACAGCGTCGACCGCGTGGACACGCTGCCTGCCGACACCGGAATCTGCGGCAAAAGCACGACGTTCGTCCATTCCCACGTTTATCGCAAGCTCAGGGGGGCACGATGCACCTGGAGGGGTGGGATGCCCATGCCCATGCCCATGGCCATCAAGCCTCCGATCATCGCGCTCTTCGCCGCTCTGGTGCTTGCGGCGCCCGCACACGCGACGCTGGTGGGCTGGGGATACAACTGGGACGGCGAGTTGGGGCGCGGCTACAAGAGCGCACCCCAGGACCCGGGTGCGGCGCTCGCCCTGGCGGGCATCAAGCAGGTCGTCGCCGCCGGGCACTACAGCCTCGCGTTGCTCAACGACGGCACCGTCCGCGCCTGGGGCGGCAACCTCATGGGCCAGCTCGGCAACGGGACCCGCCAGGAATCGACAACGCCGGTCGTGGTCAAGGGCCTCTCGAACGTCACGCAGATCGCGGCCAGCGGCTGCCACGTGATCGCGCTGCTGTCCAACGGCACGGTGATGACGTGGGGTGGCAACGCCTGGGGCGAGCTGGGCAACGGCACCTCGGGCAACGGGAGCGAAGGGGCCGCGAGCCTCGTCCCCATTCCGGTCTCAGGCCTGAGCGGAGTGGTTGCCGTGGCGGCCGGCGGAGGCGACGACGTCGCACTCCTTGGCAACGGCACAGTGGTCGGCTGGGGCGAAAACAAGTACGGCGTCCTCGGCGACGGCACCAGGGAACTCAAAGACCGCCCCACCCGCATCGGGGGCCTGTCCGGCGTGAAGGCGGTTGCTCTCGGCGGCAACGGCTCCCTCGGGGCGCATCTCCTTGCGCTGCTGAACAACGGGACGGTCCTGGCGCTGGGAGACAACGTCGCCGGCCAGCTGGGCGACGGCACGCTCACGAGCAGCAGCGTGCCGGTCCAGGTCAGGCGGCTGAGCGGCGTCACCGCCATCTCCGCGAGCTTCTCCCACAGCCTGGCGCTGGTGGAAGGCGGGAGGGCGATGGCGTGGGGCAACGACAGCATGGGGGAGCTTGGCATCCAGTCCCCGGAAAGGTGCGGCGAACGCGTCTGCAGCCGGGTGCCGGCCCGCGTGGGCCTCGCAAACGTCACCGCGATCGCCGCCGGCCTGCGCTTCAGCGTGGCGGTCTCCACCGGCAGGGCGCTCGCCTGGGGCGAAAACAAGTATCGCCAGCTCGGCGATGGCAACACCACGAACAGCAGCGTCCCGGTGGCCGTGCTGGGGGTAAGCGAACCGTCCCAGATAGCCGTTGGCGAATGGCACTCGCTGGCGCTCGTCCGGAGCTTCTAGAGGCCTCGTGCTCTCTCGGACCCCTCGCCGGCCCAGCGTCGGGGGTCCTGCGCGCGGGGCAGACCCGACCATGTGTCGATCCGCCTTGACCGGGCAAATGTCCCGGGTTAGGTTCAACGCGCATCTTCAGGGCAAGCCGCCTTCGGCTGCGGTGATCGATGGCCCGGCGGCGGGCGGCCGGCGATGGGGACGACGCGGGTCGGCACGCGGGTGCCGCGTGGACCGCGTCAGCTGACAAGGAGGTTCACGATGAGTCGGACTCAAGGCCTGCGTCGCCTCGGTCTGTGCTTCGTTGCGCTCGCCGGCGCACTGTTGCCGGGCGGTGGCGCTGCGTCGGCGCAGACGACGACCATATGCGACCCCGAAGGCCCCAGCAAACCGGTGCTCTCGCCGAACAGCAAAGGCGAATGCCCGACGAAAAGCACGTTGAAATACAAAGCGGTGCAGCTTCCGGGGCCGACCGAGCTGGAAACGCTCGAGCGGATCCTGCCCCACCTCTCCTACCTCGAAAGCGGTGTGGCCGGCAAGCCGACGGTGGTGTTCTCGGGCCTCAACGTCCAGGTCGTGAACGGCGAAGGGACGACCGCCTCCGTCAACGGGGAGGGCAATCTCGTGCTTGGTTACGACGAGAACGCCGGCAAACACGAACAGACGGGCTCACACGACCTGGTCCTCGGGGACGAACAGGCCTTCACGAGCTATGGCGGCATCCTCGCGGGCCACCTGAACAGCATCACGGCGCCGTTCGCGTCGATCACCGGCGGCGAGCAGAACACGGCGAGCGGCGAAGGCTCGTGGGACGGCGGCGGCCAGCGCAACCTGGCGAGCGGCTTCGAGTCGTCGGTCGGCGGAGGCCAGCTCAATCAGGCCGGCTTCCTCTCGTCCGTCAGCGGGGGCGCCCAGAACCGTGCCATCACCGGCGGCAGCTCGTGGGTCGGCGGCGGCCTCAAGAACAGCGCCACCGGCGCCTTCTCCTCGATCTTCGGCGGAAAGGAACTGAAGGCTGAAAAAGAATACGAAGCCATCCCCTAGCGCGAGACAGACGTCATCGGCCGGCGTCAGCGATCACGGACGGTTGCCGCTGGACGGACCCGGGAGCTGCCTGTAGCGTTCTGCGCCGATTTCGGACGTCTCGATTCGAGGAGGGCTCTTGAACGCAGTCTCGATGGGCCGGCGCTGCGCCCCCATCGCCGTGGCCCTGGCTGCGGTGCTCGCCCTGGGCGCATCGAGCGCCTCGGCCGTGATCACCCACCCCGCGCCCGGCAAGACGCTCAGCTACCAGCCGTTGCGCGGCAGCCGCGCGGTGACGCCGTTCGACTCGGTCTTCCACAACGCCGACTACAACGGCGGGCCGGTGATGCCGTCGAACACCGACTACGCCGTCTACTGGCGTCCGTCCGGAGCGCCGGCCTATCCATCCGACTACCAGCCCGGGCTGAACCAGTACTTCGAAGACCTGGCGCACGACAGCGGCGGCACCCAGAACGTCGACTCGGTGGCGGCGCAGTACAACGACACCGCCGGCGACTTCGCCCGCTACAGCTCGCACTTCGGCGGCGCCCTGATCGACACGGACCCGTATCCCCCCAACGGCTGCAAACAGGCAGCCATCTGCCTCACCGACACCCAGCTCCAGACGGAGCTGAAGAGCTACGTCAAGGCCCACGGGCTACCGCACGACCTCGAACACGAGTACTTCCTGCTGACACCGCCGGGCGTCGAGAACTGCTTCACCGCGGGCGGCGGGGAATGCTCGGCGGGGAGCAACAGGCCCGTCTACTGCGCCTATCACGGCAACATCCCGCTCGCCGAAGGCGAGATCATCTACGCGAACGACCCCTACGTGACCGGGATTCTCGGGTGCGACGAAGGCAACCACCCGAACGGAAGCACCTCCGACGGCGCGCTGCAGGGGGGCCTCAGCCACGAGCACGACGAGTCGGTCACCGACCCCGAACCGAACAACGCCTGGACGGACTTCGGCTTCGAAACCGGCGAGATCGGCGACAAATGCAACGAAAGCAACGGTCCCGCGCTCGGAACGGCGTCCGACGGCGCCAAATACAACCAGCTGATCAACGGGCACCCCTACTGGTACCAGGAGGAGTGGAGCAACCAGACCAAGCGCTGCCTGCAGCGACTCGCGTTCAAAGGCGAAGAGCCCACCGCGACGTTCTCCAGCACGCCCGCGGGAGGCGACGAAGTGAGCTTCGACGCGACCGGCTCGACGGCCCCCGGAGGCGTGGCGCAGTACAACTGGCAGTTCAACGAAGGCTCCGAACCGGGCGCCCCGACCGAGACGACGGCTACGACCGTCAAGCATGTCTTCGAAGCGCCCGGCGTCTACACGGTCGCTCTAACGGTGTTCGCCGCCAACGGGACGAGCATCGGCACGTCTCGGACGATCGCCGTCGGCAACCCGCCGGCGCCGGCCGTCACCCGGGTCACGCCGGCCAAAGGACCCGCCGCGGGGGGCACCGCCGTCACCATCACCGGCGCGCACTTCGGCGGGGTGAGCGGGGTGAGCTTCGGCGGTGTGAGCGCGCCGAGCTTCACCGTCAGGTCCGCGACTTCGATCCTCGCCGTCGTGCCGTCGGGCAGCCCTGGCCTCGTGGACGTCCGGGTGAGCTCGCCCGCCGGCACGAGCGCGATCGTGACGGGCGACCATTTCAAGTACGTGCCCACCGTCACGGGTCTCACTCCAGCCGGCGGCCCAGCGGCCGGCGGGATCGCCGTAACGGTGACCGGCAGCGGGTTCGCAGTGGCGCCCGGTGCGACCATCTTCAGGTTCGGGACAGCGAAAGCCTCAGGTGTCAGCTGCAGCTCGAGCACGACCTGCACGCTCACGACACCCGCGCACGCGGCCGGCGCTGTCGAAGTCACGGCGACGGTGAACAAAGTGGTGAGCCTCAGGGAACCTCCCGGCGACCAGTTCACCTTCTCCTAGCCGCTGCGCCAGGGCCGCAGTGGAGTGGAGCGGCAGACCTCTAGCTCGGGTTCGCGATGCGCAGCTTCACCTCGCAGGCGTCGACCGAGACGCGCGTGCCCGGTGTTTCACCGGAGTCCATCGCATCGAAGACCCTGGCGCCCGCGTTCATGTCCTCCGCCGTCGCGAAATGCTGGAGAACGACGGCTGTGCCGTCTGCCTCGTCGAACAGGATTTCCAACCCGGTCGAGTTCACCCCGGGCGGTGGGCCGCCGGCCTCGTTGACACGCGCTTCGAGCTGGCGCATCCGCTCCGCCGTCACATCGGTGAACCTCACGACACGTACGTTCATTGCAATCCTCCTCGTGCTCGATGGTGGAGCGACGCTAATCCGTCACGGCCGGTCTCGTCAAGGCGAGGCGGCGGGCGAGGGGTCATCGTTCGAGTACGATGCCGGGCTTCGTTCGTCAGGAAATCGGGTGGCCGATCTCGGCCGTAGAGCGAGGCGTCGCCTCGGCTGGTCGTGGCGGACGGGGCCGAGAAGGTCGTTCAGGCGTGGGCTGGTGGTCGGACGCGACGGTCGTCCTTGGGTTCCCTTTGGCGCCGGCGACGGGCGACCCAAGCGCGGGCGCAACCCCTTGGAGCTGGCCGGAACGGGAGCCGGCTACCTGTTGCGGACTCCCGAGTCGCTGCGTTACTTCGCGCGTGGTTACGGATACGGCCAACAGCTGGAGCCCGCCGCCGCCCCGGCGGTCGAGACGGTGGTCGAGCCCAGCCCGCTCGAGGCCTGGTTCGACGGGCACACCGAGGGGCTCATCATCTTCAAGCGGAGACACTACTTCGACGTCTATCACCGCCATCTGGCCCGGTTTCGCGGGCAGCCCGTCCAGATTCTCGAAATCGGCGTTCGCGCGGGGGGCGGCCTCGAGATGTGGCGCGACTACTTCGGCCCCGGGACGCGTGTCTACGGCGTCGACAACGATCCGGCGTGCAAGGAGCGAGCGAGCGAGGGCATCGAGATCTTCATCGGCGATCAGGGCGACCCCGAGTTCTGGGAACGATTCCTCGAGGGGTGCCCGGCCGTGGACATCGTCGTCGACGACGGTGGCCACCAGGCAAGCCAGCAGGCCCTCACGCTCGAACGTGTGCTGCCCCACATTAGGCCAGGCGGCGTGTACATCTGCGAGGACGTCGGGGGCTCGTTTCAGCCGTTTCAGTCGTTCGTCGACGGTCTGACGCGGCCCCTGAGCGCGATCGGCCTGCCCGACAGGCCCACGCCCCCGAGTCCGCTGCATCAGCACGTCGCCTCGGTGCACCGCTACCCGATGATGACCGTGATCGAGAAGCCCGCATGGATTCCGCCGCCGTTCGAGGCAACGCACCGCGGCGGCGGGTCCGCCTCCTAGACGACCCTCCAAGCGGTTCGTGGGGGGAACTGAGACGAGCGCGCCCGCGGCTCGGTTCTCGAGCGCGCCCGGGCCGATTCGAACGGCCGACCTCTCGCTCCGGAGGCGAGCGCTCTATCCACTGAGCTACGGGCGCAGGACGGCCGATTCTAGGGCCTCGCTGACAACGCGGGGACCGGCGTGAGCCCCGGCCGGTCTTCCACGCTGCCGCCGCGCAGGTCCCGCCGCTACCGTAGCGGGCATGGACCTGTCGCTGTTCTTCCTCGGGACCGCCGGCTCGGTACCGAGCGCGCGGCGGGGGCTGCCGGCTCTCCTGATCCGGCGCGGAGGGGACCGCCTGCTGTTCGACTGCGGCGAAGGGACCCAGCGCCAGATGCTGCGCTCCGTCGGCCTCATCGACCTCGATTGCGTGTTCATCACGCATTTCCACGCCGACCACTGGCTGGGACTGCCCGGCATGCTCAAGTCCTTCGCGCTGCGCGAGCGCACCGCGCCGCTGACGGTCTACGGCCCGCGCGGGCTCAGGGAGCTGATGAACGTGATGCGCATCGTCTACGGCCGCCTGCCCTACCGGCTGGAGGTCGCCGAGCTGGAGCCTGCCCAGGCCGTCGAGCGCGACGGCTACGTGGTCGCGGCCGTTCCCGTGCGCCACAGGGGCGACGCGTCCTTCGGGTACGTGCTCGCCGAGGACGCCCGTCCCGGACACCTCGACGCGCGCCTGGCCGAGGAGCTGGGGGTCACGCCCGGACCTGACTTCGGGAGGCTCCAGCGCGGCGAGGCCGTCGGCGGCGTCAGCCCCGACCAGGTCGTCGGGCCCACCAGGGAGGGACGCAAGGTCGTCTTCTCGGGGGACACGGCGCCGTGCGAGCCGCTGGCCATCGCCGCGCACCGAGCGGACGTGCTGGTGCACGAGGCGACGTTCGCAGAGGAGGAGCTGGAGCGCGCACGGCAGACCTCCCACAGCACCGCGCGGCAGGCCGCGGAGCTCGCCCGCGACGCCGACGTGCGCCTTCTCGCCCTGACCCATTTCTCGAGCCGCTACGCCGGCGGCGAGCTTCGCGACGAGGCGCGCGCGGTTTTCGCCGCCACGGAGGCGCCGCGCGACTTCGACACGATCGAGGTGCCCTTCCCCGAGCGCGGCGCCCCGGCGCTCGTGCGCTGGTCCGAGCGCAGGGCTCGCGAGCGGGGCGAGGAGCTCGCGGAGTCGGCCGAGCCCGTCGCCTCCCCCTGATACATTGCCCGTGCTCCTTTAACCCGGTCCGGCGAGGCCAGGAAGGAAACGATGGACAGCAACGAGAAGGTCGTCCTCCAGGAGGACGATGTGCGCCGCGCGCTCACGCGCATCGCACACGAGATCGTCGAGCGAAACCCCGCACGGCCGGGTCTTTCGGATGCATCGACGGTCCCGGCGCTCGTCGGGATCCATCGGCGCGGAGCCTTCCTGGCGCGGCGGTTGCACGTGCTGCTCGAGGAGCTGCTCGACACCGACGTGCCACTCGGCGACCTGGACATCGGCTTCTACCGCGACGACGTGGGCAGCAGGCCGGACGCCCCGGTGCTGCACGCCTCGCACGTCGACTTCGACATCGCCGGGCGCACCGTCGTCGTCGTGGACGACGTCCTGTTCACCGGCCGCACCGTGCGCGCCGCGATCGAGGCGCTGTTCGCATACGGCCGCCCCGACCGCGTCCAGCTCGCGGTGCTCACCGACCGCGGGCATCGGGAGCTCCCGATCCGCCCCGACTACGTCGGCAAGAACCTGCCTACCTCGCTCGGCGAGCACGTCCACGTCCGCCTGCGCGAGCTCGACGGGCTCGACGAGGTTGCGATCGCCCGCGGCCGCGGGCCGGTCACGCCGGCCCTGCTGGAGCGCTCGGCATGAACCACCTGCTCTCGATCGAGGACCTGGACCGTGCCGCCATCGACAGGATCGTCACGCAGGCCGAGCGCTTCTCGGAGGTCTCCGACCGTGAGATCAAGAAGGTGCCGGCGCTGCGCGGGCGCATGGTCCTGAACCTCTTCTACGAGGCCTCCACCCGCACGCGCAGCTCGTTCGAGCTGGCCGCCAAGCGTCTCTCCGCCGATGTCGTCAACTTCGCCGCCAGCGGCTCCAGCGTCGAGAAGGGCGAGTCGCTCAAGGACACCGTGCTCACCCTCAGCGCCCACAAGCCCGACGCCATCGTGCTCCGAACCCCCTGGGCGGGTGCATCTGAGCTCGTCTCCAAATGGTGCAGCGCGGCGATCGTCAACGCCGGCGACGGCAAGCGCGAGCACCCGACGCAGGCGCTGCTCGACGTCTACACGCTGCGCCGGCGCCTCGGGTCCGTCGACGGCGCCTCCATCTGGATCGTCGGGGACGTCGCCCACTCACGCGTCGCGCGGTCCAACATCATCGCCTTCCAGCGCATCGGAGCGAAGGTCACCGTCGCCGGGCCGCCGACGCTGATCCCCCGCGGGATCGAGGAGCTCGGCTGCGACGTGCGGTTCACGCTCGACGAGCTCGGCTCCGCCGACGTCGTCTACGCCCTGCGCATGCAGCACGAGCGGATGAGCGAGCGATGGGTGCCATCGATGCGCGAGTACGCGACCTGGTACCAGATCAACGGCGCCCGGCTCGCCTCGCACCAGATCCTCATGCACCCGGGACCGGTCAACCGCGGCGTCGAGCTCTCCGGCGAGGTCGTCGACTCGCCGCAGGCCGTCATCACCGCGCAGGTCGAGGCGGGCGTGGTAGTGCGCATGGCCGTCCTCTACGAGCTGCTCTCCGGCCGCGGCGAGGTCTCCGCCGCCCCGCGGGCACAGCTGGCCGGGGCGACCGCCGGCGGGGGCCAGCCGGCATGAGCGGTACCACGCCGCTCGTCGCGGGCCCGCAACCGCCGGCGAAGGCGCTGCTGCGGGAGGTCCGCGTGCTCGACCCGCGGGCCGGGATCGACGAGCTCCGGGACGTTCGCATCCGCGGCGGGCGCATCGCCGAGCTCTCGGAGCCGGGCAGCCTCGAGGCCGACGGCAGCGAGGAGCTCGTCGAGGGAGGCGGCAGGCTCGCGCTGCTGCCCGCCTTCTTCGACCCGCACGTGCACCTGCGCACCCCCGGCCAGGAGCACAAGGAGGACCTCGACAGCGGCACGCGAGCCGCCGCGGCCGGGGGATACGCCGCCGTGATCGCCATGCCCAACACCGATCCCGTGCTCGACTCCGCTCCGCTCCTGCGCTCGCTGCGCGACGCCGCGGCGCGCGAAGCGCGCATCTCTGTCGGCTTCCTCGCCTCCATCACCCGCGGCCTGCAGGGCGAGCAGCTCACCGAGATGGCCGAGCTTCGCCAAGAAGGGGCGCTCGGCTTCACCGACGACGGCCGGCCCGTGCAGAGCGCCGGCATGCTGCAGAAGGCGCTCCAGTACCAGCGCCTCTGCGGGGGCGTGCTCGCGCTGCACGAGGAGGATCTCACGCTCTCGCGCTCGGGCTCCATGAACGAGGGCGCGGTCAGCGCGGCGCTCGGCATCAGGGGCATACCGACGGTGGCCGAGTCGACGATGGTCGCACGCGACGCTGCCCTGGCGGGATATGAGGACGGGCGCGTGCACTTCCAGCACCTCAGCTGCGCCGCCTCGGTGGACGCCGTCGCAGACGCCAAGTCGCGAGGCTGGAGGGTCAGCGCCGAGGTCACGCCCCATCACCTGCTGCTCACCGAAGAGGACGTGCGCGGAATGGACACGCGCCTGAAGATGCATCCGCCGCTCGCCACCGGCGCAGACCGCCACGCGCTCGTCGAGGGCCTGCGAGCCGGCACGATCGACTGCGTCGCCACCGACCACGCGCCGCACGCGCGCGACGAGAAGGAGGTCCCGTTCGAGCAGGCGCCGATGGGTACGACCGGCCTCGAGACCGCGTTCGCCGCGCTCTACGGCGGCCTCGTCCTCAGCGGCGCCCTCGAGCTCGGGGTCCTGGTCGAGCGGATGAGCGCCGGGGCAGAGCTGTTCGGGCTCCCGCTGCCGCGGATCGCCCGAGACGAGCCCGCCAACGTGACGCTCGTGGACCTCGACGCCGACTGGGTCGCAGGCGAGCACGGCTGGCAGAGCCGCTCTGAGAACTGCTGCTTCGCCGGCCGGCGCCTGCGGGGCCGCGTGCTGCTCACCATCGCCGGCGGAGCCCTCGCGCACCGTGACCGGGGCCTCGCGCTGGTGGGCGCCGCATGAGCCTGCTCTCCCGCGAGCGAGCCGCCCTTGTCGTCGTGGACGTCCAGGAGGGCTTCCGTTCCTACGACACGTTCGCCGAGGTCGCCGGGCGCTGCGCCAAGCTCGTGCAGGGAGCCCGGGTCCTCGAGCTTCCCACGCTCGTCAGCGAGCAGTACCCGAAGGGCCTCGGGCGGACCGCGCCGGAGGTGGGCCTCGAGGACGAGGCCCGCATCGAGAAGACCGTCTTCTCCGCGGTCCGCGCGGACGGCTTCGACCTCGCGGGCCGCGAGCAGGCGATCGTCTGCGGGATCGAGGCGCACGTCTGCGTCAGCCAGACCGTTCACGACCTGCTCGAACGGGGCGTCGAGGTCCACGTTCCCGCAGACGCCGTGGGATCGCGCCATCCAGTCGACTACGAGCGCGGGCTCGAGCGCATGGAGCGCGCGGGCGCCGTCGTCACCACCGTGGAGGCGGCCCTCTTCGAGTTGCTCGAACGGGCCGGCACGCCGGAGTTCAAGGCCGTGCAGAAGCTCATCGTCTGAGATGGCCGAGCCGACCGCCTACGTCCTGCTCGAGGACGGCACGCGCTTCGACGGTGAGGCCTGTGGTCATTCGGATCCCGACCAGCCCGCGGTCGGGGAGCTGGTCTTCACGACCGGAATGTCCGGCTACCAGGAGTCGATGACCGATCCCTCGTTCGCCGGCCAGCTGATCGCCTTCACCTACCCGCACATCGGCAACTACGGCGCGAGCTCCCAGGCGATGGAGTCAGAGCGCGCCTGGGCCCGCGCGGCGATCATGCGCGAGGCCGGCAACCGCGAGGACGCCCCCACCGCCGAGCGCGGATGGCTCGACTGGCTCGCGGACAGCGGCGTCCACGGCATCACCGGGGTGGACACGCGCACGCTCGTCAAGCACATTCGCGACGCCGGCGCGATGCGCGGCGGCGTCTTCCCGGCCGCGATGCCCGAGAGCCGGGCGCGCGAGCTGATCGAGGCGGAGCCGCCGATGGCCGGTCATGACCTCGCCGGGCTCGTCAGCCCGAGCGAGGTCAGCCACCACGGCAGCGGCGACGGGCCGCGGATCGCCGTGATCGACACGGGCATCAAGGCCTCGATGGTCAGAGAGCTCGTCGCGCGCGGCGCCCGCGTGTCGCTGTATCCGTGCGCGAGCCCCGCCGAGGCCCTGCTGGCCGACGACCCCGACGCCGTCTTCCTCGCCAACGGGCCCGGCGACCCCGCGGCGCTCGGCCACATCGTCGAGACGGTGCGCCGGCTCGTCGGTCGCAAGCCCGTCTGGGGCATCTGCCTCGGCCACCAGCTTCTGTGCCGCGCCGTCGGCCTCGAGACCTTCAAGCTGCCATTCGGCCACCGAGGCGCCAACCATCCCGTCCGGGACCTGGAGACGGGGCGGGTGGAGATCACGTCGCAGAACCATGGCTTCGCGGCCCTCGGCCCGGGCGGCGAGCGCACCATCGCCGGCGACGAGCCGGTGCGCTGGGAGACCGACTTCGGCGCCGCCGCGCTCTCGCACGTGAACCTCTACGACCGCACCGTCGAGGGGCTCGAGCTGCTCGACGTCCCGGGTGGCACCGTGCAGTACCACCCCGAGGCCGGCCCGGGCCCGCACGACAGCCTCTACCTCTTCGACCGGTTCCTGGGGCGAATTGCCGCGGCGTAGCGACATCCACAAGATCCTCATCCTCGGCTCCGGCCCGATCGTCATCGGCCAGGCGGCCGAGTTCGACTACTCGGGCGTGCAGGCCTGCAAGGTGCTGCGCGAGGAGGGCTACGAGGTCGTCCTCGTCAACTCGAACCCCGCGACCATCATGACCGACCCCGAGTTCGCCGACGCGACCTTCATCGAGCCGCTGCTGCCCGGCCCGGTCGCGCAGGTCATCGAGCGCGAGCGTCCCGACGCGCTGCTCGGGACCCTCGGCGGCCAGACCGCGCTCAACCTCGCCAAGGCGCTGCACGACGACGGCACCCTGGAGCGCTTCGGCGTCGAGCTCATCGGCGCCGACTACGAGGCCATCGCCTGCGCCGAGGACCGCGAGCTGTTCGGGGCGGCGATGGCGCAGGCCGGCCTTCGGATGCCCCGCAGCGCGATCGCCACGACGATCCAGGAGGCATCCGAGGCGCTGGCCGACATCGGGCTGCCCTGCATCGTGCGCCCCGCCTACACGCTCGGCGGGCGCGGCGGCGGCATAGCCCGCAGCGAGGAGGAGTTCAGGCGGATCGCCGCCCACGGCATCGAGGTCTCGCCGATCGGCCAGGTCCTGATCGACGAGTCCGTCATCGGGTGGGGCGAGTTCGAGCTCGAGGTCATGCGTGACAAGGCCGACAACGTGGTCGTCGTCTGCTCTATCGAGAACGTCGATCCGATGGGGGTGCACACCGGAGATTCCGTCACCGTCGCGCCCCAGCAGACCCTCACCGACAGGCTCTACCAGCAGCTGCGCGACCAGGCGATCGCCGTGATCCGCGCCGTCGGCGTGGAGACCGGCGGCTCCAACGTGCAGTTCGCCGTCAATCCCCAGACCGAGGAGATCCTCGTCATCGAGATGAACCCGCGCGTGTCGCGCTCCTCGGCGCTCGCCTCCAAGGCCACCGGCTTCCCGATCGCCAAGATCGCAGCCAGGCTGGCCGTCGGCTACCGCCTCGACGAGATCGACAACGACATCACCGGGGTGACACCCGCCTGCTTCGAGCCGACGATCGACTACGTCGTCGTCAAGTGGCCGCGCTTCGCCTTCGAGAAGTTCCCGGGAGCCGAGCCCACGCTGTCGACCCACATGAAGTCGGTGGGCGAGGCGCTCGCGTTCGGCCGTACGTTCCGGCAGGCGTTCGCCAAGGCGCTGCGCTCACGCGAGCTCGACAAGCCGCCCTCGCTCGCCGGGGAGTCCGAGCAGGTTCTGCTCGAGCGCCTGAACGTCCCCGGGCCCGAGCGCTTCGAGACCGTGATCGAGCTGCTCGCGCGCGGTGTGGACCCGGAGCTCGTGCACGAGCGCACCAGCATCGACCCGTGGTTCCTGGACGAGCTCCGCGAGCTCGCCCTCGATCCGCTCGCGCCGTTCGAGGGGGAGCGCTCGTTCCGCTCGGTCGACACCTGCGCCGCCGAGTTCCCCGCTCGCACCCCCTACTACTACTCCGCCTGGGAGCGCGGGGGGCATCGTGTCAACGAGATCGCCCGCGGCGAGCGCGAGTCCGTCGTGATCCTCGGCTCCGGCCCCAACCGCATCGGCCAGGGGATCGAGTTCGACTACTGCTGCGTGCACGCCGCGATGACCGTGCGCGACTCGGGACGCGACGCGGTGATGATCAACTGCAACCCCGAGACCGTCTCCACCGACTACGACATCTCCGATCGCCTCTACTTCGAGCCGCTCACGCTCGAGGACGTGCTGGCCGTCGTGGAGGTCGAGCAGCCGAAGGGCGTGATCGTCCAGTTCGGCGGCCAGACGCCGTTGAAGCTCGCGGCGGGGCTCGCCGAGGCCGGCGTGCCGCTGCTCGGCACGAGCGTCGAGGCGATCGACCTGGCGGAGGATCGCGGGCGCTTCGGGGCGCTGCTCGAGCGCCTCGGCTACAAAGCGCCGCCCTACGCCACCGCTCCCACGGTCGCCGACGCCCTCGATCGCGCCGCCCAGGTCGGCTTCCCGCTGCTGGTCCGTCCGTCATACGTCCTCGGCGGCAGGGCGATGGAGATCGTCTACTCCCGCGACGGGCTCGCCGACTACCTGCGCCGCCAGGCCGCCGTTGACGGCGAGATCTTCCTCGACCGTTTCCTCGAGAACGCCGCAGAGGTGGACGTCGATGCCCTCTGCGACGGCCACGAGGTCTGGATCGGCGGCATCATGCAGCACGTCGAGGAGGCCGGCGTGCACTCCGGCGACAGCGCCTGCGTGCTGCCGCCGCACTCGCTCGGCGAGGAGATGCTCGAGCAGATCCGGCTGGCCACGCGCGAGATCGCGCTGGCCATCGGGGTGGTGGGGCTGATCAACGTGCAGTACGCCATCCACGCCGGCGAGCTCTACGTCATCGAGGCCAACCCGCGGGCGTCGCGGACCGTGCCGTTCGTCTCCAAGGCCGTCGGCATCCCGCTCGCCAAGCTGTCCTGCCGGATCATGCTGGGTGAGCGGATCGCAGAGATGGAGCTGCCGCGCGGCCGCGAGGGGATCGGCTTCGGCGAGCACATCTCGGTCAAGGAGGCCGTTCTGCCGTTCGACCGGTTCGAGGGATCCGACGCGCTGCTCGGACCCGAGATGCGCTCCACCGGCGAGGTCATGGGCATCGCGCGCGACTTCCCCACGGCCTTCGCCAAGGCGCAGGCGGCCGCCGGCGTGCCGCTCCCGAGCGAGGGCACCGCCTTCATCACCGTCACCGATTCCGACAAGGCCGGCGCGTTCGCCGTCGCCCAGCTCCTGCACGACTGCGGCTTCCGGATCGTCGCCACGCGCGGCACCGCCGAGGCGATCGCGCGCATGGGCGTGCCCGTGGAGCGCCTCAACAAGATCGGCGAGGGCTCGCCCCACGTGCTCGACTGGATCGAGCGCGGCGACGTCGACCTCGTCCTCAACACGCCAACCGGCTCCGGCGCCCGCACCGACGGCTACGAGATCCGGCGGGCAGCCGTAGCCCATGGGATCCCCTGCCTGACCACGCTCTCCGCCGGGGTGTCCGCCGCACGGGCGATCGCCGGCGCGCGCCGCGACGGGGAGCCCGAGGTGCTGTGCCTGCAGGACCTTCACGCGATGCCGCGCGCCGAGGCCGCACGGGCCCACGGGGCCGGGGTGGCGTGAGCGAGGCCCCGCTCGCCCGTCGGGCGCTGACGGTCACCGGCGTCGAAGAGCTCGGCGCCTACCGCCTGCTGCGGGTGACCGACCCCGAAGGCCCCGAGCCCGAGCCGGGCCAGTTCGCGATGCTGGCGTCAGCCGAGCGCTGGGGCGGGGGAGAGGAGGAGCGGCCGTACCTCGCCCGCGCCTTCTCGGTCGCCCGCCGGAGGGACGGCGAGTCGCACTTCCTGCTCGAGGACGTCGGTCCCGGCAGTCGCCGGCTCTGCGAGATGCGACCGGGCGAGCGGCTGCTCACGCTGGGCCCGCTCGGCAGGGGCTTCAGCGCGCCAGGCGACGGGCGGCGGCCGATCCTCGCCGGCGGCGGGGTCGGGATCGCTCCGCTCGCGATCCTGCAGGACACCCTCGCCGTCGAGGCGACCGTGCTGCTCGGCTTCCGCGACGGCGCCCGCGCCGAGGGCGCCGCGCTGCTCGACGGCGCCCGGCTCGCCACCGACGACGGGTCCGCCGGCCATCACGGGCTCGTCACGGACCTGCTCGAGGCCGAGCTGCGGCGCGACCCGCACGCCGAGGTCTACGCATGCGGTCCGGCCGGGATGCTCGAGGGCGTGCGGTCCCTCTGCGCGAGCGCCGGCATCCCCGCCCAGCTTGCCCTCGAGGCCCCCATGGCGTGCGGCTTCGGCGCGTGCTTCGGATGCGTCGTGCCCCGGCGCGGCGGCGGCTACCTGCGGGTCTGCGTCGACGGCCCGGTGATCGATGCGGCCGCGCTGGAGCGCGTCGACGAGCACGCGGGGGCACCGGCATGAGCGTCGAGTTCTGCGGCATCGAGCTGGCGCATCCCGTCATCAACGGGTCCGGCACCTTCGACGTGCTCGCCGCCCGCAGGGCCTTCGGCCGGGACCTCGTGGTGCGCTTCCCCTTCGCCGCCTACGTCTCAAAGACGATCACGCTCGAGCCCCGCGCCGGCAACCCGCCGCCGCGGCTGTGGGAGGCGGCGGGCGGCCTGATCAACTCGATCGGGCTGCCCAACAAGGGCCTCGAGGGCTACCTCCGCGAGGACCTGCCGCAGCTGGCCGAGCTGCTCTCGGACGTCGGCGACGCGCAGGCGTCCGGGCGCCGCGTGCCGCTCATCACGAACGTCATGGGGGCGAGCGCCCAGGAGATCGGCGCGCTGCTCGAGGCCTGCGATCAGCGTGATGAGATCGCCGCGATCGAGCTGAACGTCTCATGCCCCAACGTCGAGACGGGCCTCGACATCGGCGCCGATCCGCGAGAGCTCGAGCGGGTGCTGCACGCCGTGCGCGGACGGACGCGAAAGCCGCTGATCGTCAAGCTGACGCCCAACACCGCCGACGTCGGCGCCTGCGCCCGGGCCGCCCAGGACGGCGGCGCGGACGCGGTGTCGCTGATCAACACGCTGCGCGCCACCGCGCTCACCCCCGGCGCCGACTCCGGCGACGGCGCCCGCCGACCGTGGCTGGGCGGCGGCAGCGGCGGGCTCTCCGGCCCGGCGATCCGTGCGGTGGCGCTGGCACAAGTGGCCACGGTCGCCGACCGCGTGAGCGTCCCCGTCGTGGGCATGGGAGGCGTCCAGAGCGCCCGGCACGCACGCGAGCTGATCGACGTCGGCGCCACGCTCGTCGCGGTCGGCACCGAGAGCTTCCGCGACCCCGACGCCGGCGCCAGGATCGCACAGCAGATGCAGGAGATCGCCGTCGGCGGATGACCGTCGATGCGCTCCGCCGGGCGGATCACGCGCCGGTGCGCCCCACCGCGGGGACGCTGCGCCGGGCCGGGCCCATCCCGTGGAATGGAGCCAAAAACCCCCGTAAACACGGTCGCCACCGTTCAGCAGCCTCGATCCACCTGCACCTCAGGTTGAGGTACAGGTGAATTCGCTCACTTTGGGTTGAACGACGGTCTGGGGTGTGTAGACTCGCCGCCCATGGTGACGGCGACCAGCACGACGTCCGCAAACACCTCGACGGCCCCCGAGCGCTCCCTCAACCAGAGGATGGACGCACTCGCCAGAGCCAACCAGATCCGGATCAAGCGCGCCCAGCTCAAGCGCGACCTCAAGTCCGGCCGCCGCTCGATCCACTCGCTGCTGCTGCAGCCGCCCGAGTGGGTGGAGACCGCGAAGGTCTTCGACATGCTGCTCGCCGTTCCCAAGTACGGCCGCGTCAAGGTCAACAAGATCCTCGCCCACTGCCGCATCGCGCCCAGCAAGACGATCGGCGGCCTCTCCGAGCGTCAGCGCAGCGAGCTGATCTCACTGCTGCACCACTGAGCCGGGCGCGCCGTTCCCACCGAGCGCCGCATTAGGGTCCCGGCGGTGGCGCGCGTGTTCGTCATAACCGGGCCCTCGGGGGTCGGTAAGGGGACGTTGATCCGCGGCCTGCGCGAGCGCTTCCCCGACCTCTACCTGTCCGTCTCGGCGACCACGCGCCAGCCCCGGCCGGGGGAGCAGGACGGCGTCGACTACCACTTCCTCACGCGCGAGGAGTTCGAGCGCCGCATCGCCGAGGGCCAGTTCATCGAGCACGCCGACTACGCCGGGCGCAGCTACGGCACGCTGCGCTCGGAGGTGGAGGATCGCCTCCGCGAGGGGGTCCCCGTCGTGCTCGAGATCGAGGTCCAGGGAGCCCGCCAGGTCCGCGCGACCATGCCCGAGGCCGTGCAGGTCTTCATCGCCCCGCCCTCGCTCGAGGCACTCCGCAGCCGTCTGATCGGACGCGGCACCGACGATCCCACCGAGGTCGAGCGCCGCCTCGGCGTGGCGGAGAGGGAGCTGCAGGCGCGCGACGAGTTCGAGCACGTCGTCGTCAACGACCGGCTGGAGGACGCCACCGAGGAGCTCGCCGCGATCGTCTCGCCCAGGCTCGGCGACTAGCCATCTGGCGGGCAATGTGAGGATATGCACACAAGCTGACTGAACGAGCCCGTACGATCACAGCAACACAGCACTCGGGAACGAAGGGGGCAAGTTCCGGTGGCACTCACTCTTGCGATTGCGCTCATCGCGGTTCTAGACGTCGCACTCCTCGCCGGGTTGGCGTACGCCATGGCGGCGCCGCGCAGACTGTCCTGGCACGGTCCAGCGGGGGTGGACCCCGTGGGTGCGGAGCCCGCGTACGAGACCGCCGGGTTGCTCGGGCACGACACGGCGCGGCTGTACGACGTAGCGCCGCTGTACGAGACCGCTCTCCAGTGGTAGCCGTCCTTCGCCGGCCGAGTCCGCCGGCCGTTCGCCGGAGCGCTCAGCGGGAGGCAGCCCCTCACCGGGAGGCAGCCCGACGGGAGGCGTCGCGGGGTCCGCGGGTGCGGGCGCACTACACTGAGGTCCTCCAAGGAAAGGCGACGCATCAGTGATCTCTCCCCGCATCGACCACCTGCTCGAGCAGGTGGACTCCAACTACGCGAGCGTGATCGTGGCGGCCAAGCGCGCACGCCAGATCAACAGCTACTACCACAACCTCGGCGAGGGCACCTTCGACGAGTTCCCGCCTCCGATGATCGAATCGGGCTCGAAAAACTACCTCACGATCGCCCTCGAGGAGGTAGCCGCGGGGAAGCTCAAGTACCACTACCGCTAGCGGGCACGGCGCCGCGCTCGCCCGCCTGCGGCCGCCCGTGCCGGGGCCGGCGGGGCCCCGCAAGCGCAGCACCACCGCTTGCCGGCCGGCGGCGCGGCCTCTAGAACCCAAGGGTCATGGCTCGGATACTGCTCGGCGTCAGCGGCGGCATCGCCGCCTACAAGGCGCTCGAGCTCGTCCGGCTGGCGACCGCCGCAGGACACGCGGTCCGGGTCATCCAGACGCCGGCCAGCCGCCGCTTCGTCGGCGAGGCGTCGTTCGCGGCGCTCACGGGCGCCCCCGTGCTCGTGAGCGAGTTCGAGCGCGACCCCGCGAGAGGCGCGTTCCCCGACCAGGAGCCGCCCTCGCACGAGCCGCTGAGCCACCTGCGGCTCGTGGCCAACGCAGATCTCTACGTGATCGCGCCGGCCTCCGCCAACACGATCGCGAAGCTCGCCGCAGGGCTCGCCGACAACCTGCTGAGCAGCTGCGCGCTGGCCGCCACCTGCCCCGTCCTCATCGCACCGGCGATGAACAACCACATGTACGAGCACCCCGCCACACGCGCGAACCTCGAGCGGCTGCGCGAGCGCGGCGTGCGCGTGGTCGAGCCGGACGCCGGCCGGCTCGCCTCCGCGGGCGAGCAGGGGATCGGGCGCCTGCCGGACCCCGCTCGGCTGCTGGCCGCCTGCGAGGAGCTGCTCGGGGCCGGGGCGCCGGGCGCAAGGCCCGCAGAGGACGGGTCACAGACCGCCCAAGGCGACTGGCGGGGCGTCAGAGTGCTCGTCACCGCCGGCGGCACCCGCGAGCCGATCGACAGCGTGCGGTTCGTCGGGAACAGCTCCTCGGGTCGCATGGGCCTCGCCCTGGCCGGCGCCGCGCGCCGGCGCGGGGCGTCCGTGACGCTGGTCGCCGCCAACGTGGCGGTGCCGCGGCCCGACGGCGTGGAGTGCCGCGCGGTGGTCACCGCGGCAGAGCTCCAGGACGCCTGCCGCGAGGAGTTCCCGTCCTGCGACGTCCTGCTGATGGCAGCAGCCGTCGCCGACTTCACGCCGGCCTCGCCCGCGCAGGGCAAGATCAAGAAGGCGGAGCGCGACCTGCTCGAGCTGGAGCTCCGCCCGACCGCCGATGTGCTCGCCGGCCTGTCGGCGGAGCGTCACGACGGCCAGACGCTCGTCGGCTTCGCCGCCGAGCACGGCGAGCAGGCGATCGAGCGGGCGCGCGGCAAGCTCCTGGCCAAGGGCCTCGACGCGATCGTCGTCAACGACATCTCGCGCGAGGACATCGGCTTCGACGTGGACGCCAACGAGGTCACGATCCTGGCCGCGCCCGGGCACGGCGCCGAGGTGGAGCGCTGGGACGTGCCGCGGGCTCCCAAGGCGCAGGTCGCCGAGGCGATCCTCGACGTAGTGGGGCACCTGCGCGACACCGGTTAAAATCGGCGCGATGGAAAGCGTCTACGACCTGTATCAGAGGGGCTGCGACCTGCTCGCCCACGGCGACCACCAGGCCGCGATCGTGCCGCTCAGCAAAGCGCGCGACCTGGAGCCGGACAAGGCCTCGATCCGCGAGGCGCTCGGCCGGGCGCTCTTTCATGCGCGCCGCTACGAAGGCGCCGCGGAGGAGTTCCGCGCGGTCGCGGCGCGGACGCCCACCAACGACTACGCGCTCTTCTGCCTGGGGCGCGCGATGCAGCTGCTCGGCCGCCACCGCGAGGCCTGCAAGCCGCTCGCGCTGGCCTGCTCGCTGCGTCCCGAACGCGAGGACTACCGCCTCTATCGGGACCGCGCCCGCCGCAACGCAGAGCTCGCCTGAGCCTCTACGCGCCGCCGAGCCGATGCTATGCTCGATCGAGAGCTTTCGTGCCGGCGCGCAGGCGTCGGCAGCAGTACCGAGAGTGGGCGCAGGCCCGCTTTTTTTGCGTAAGGAGTGACTTGATGAGCGCGTTGCAGACAGACATAGAGAAGCGTCTGGCCCAGTCGGAGCCGGACGTCGAGGTGCTGCTCGCCGAGGTGGTCGGCGGCAGGTGCCTGCGCGTGTTCATCGACCATCCCGACGGGGTCACCCTGGGTGTCTGCGAGCGGGTCACCATGCAGCTGGGCGACCTCCGCGAGCGCTACTCGCTCGAGGTGTCCTCGCCGGGCGCCGAGCGACCGCTGACCAAGCCCGCCCACTACCGCCGCTTCATCGGTCGCCGGGCGCGCGTCCGCACGCGCCATCCGCGCTCGTTGCGCGACGCGCGCGAGCAGCGCCTGCCCGCGGCGCGACCCGTCAGCAGCTTCACCGGCGAGCTGGTCGGCGCGTCCGAGGAGGAGATCACCCTCGCCGCCAACGGGGGCGTCATCGCGATCCCCTACTCGGAGATCCGCCGTTCGAACCTGATCGAGGAGTAGGGAGCCATGTCACGCGAAATCCTTGAAGCCATGCACGCGCTGGCCCGCGAGAAGGGGATCGAGCCCGAGAAGCTGATGATCGCCCTCGAGGACGCGCTGCTGTCCGCCTACAAGAAGCAGCCGGGCTCGGCCAAGTACGCGCGAGTGGAGATGGATCGCGACACCGCGGACTTCCGCGTCATCGAACTGATCATCCCGGAGCGCCTGGAGGCGCACCTGATCGTCGAGACGATCGACGAGGAAACGACGATCGATCCCGAGACCGGCGAGATGCGCGAACCGGAGGAACCGGAAATCGACCCGAAGAAGTTCGCCGAATACCGCGACCAGATCGACGAGCGCGACGTCACGCCCGACGACTTCGGCCGGATCGCCGCCCAGACCGCCAAGCAGGTGATCCTGCAACGCATCCGCGAGGCCGAGCGGGACATGATGTACGAGGAGTACCGCGACCGCGTCGGCGAGCTGATCACCGGAATCGTGCAGCAGTCGGACTCGCGATACACGCTCGTGCAGCTGCGCGAACGTGTCGAGGCGCTGCTGCCCAAGTCCGAGCAGGTCGAGGGTGAGCGCTACGACCACTCGCAGCGGATCAAGGCCGTCATCAAGGAGGTCTCGCCCTCTACCAAGGGCCCCGCGATCATCGTCTCCCGGCGTGACCCCGAGCTGATCAAGAAGCTCTTCGAGCTCGAGGTCCCGGAGATCGCCGACGGCCTCGTGGAGATCGCCAACGTCGCCCGCGAGCCCGGCTATCGCTCGAAGATCGCCGTCATCTCCCACACCGACGGCGTCGACCCCGTCGGTGCCTGCGTCGGCCCGCGGGGCTCGCGAGTGCGGATGGTCGTCTCCGAGCTGCGCGGCGAGAAGATCGACATCATCCCGTTCAACGACGAGCCCGCCCGCTTCGTGGCCAAGGCCCTCTCGCCGGCGCGTGTGCGCGAGGTGCTGGTCGACGACGAGGCCAAGCAGGCCACCGTGATCGTGCCGGACGATCAGCTCTCGCTGGCGATCGGCCGCGAGGGCCAGAACGCCCGGCTCGCCGCCCGCCTGACCGGCTGGCGCGTCGACATCCGGTCCGAGACCGAGTTCGCGGCCGAGGAGGCCGAGCACGGCTACGAGGAGGAGGAGGTCACGGGGCGTTGCGCGGCGATCCTCTCCAACGGCCGGCGCTGTCCCAACGCCGCCCTGCCCGGCTCGCGCTACTGCGGTCTGGAGACCCACCAGGCGCTCGCCAACATCGCCAGCGACAACATCGGCGACCTCAGCGCGGCGGGCTCGGAGACGCCGGCGGCCACCGAGACTGCACCAGCCGACAGCGCGCCCGCACCCGACGGCGCCGGCGAGTCCGCGGTCCCCGCCGAGCATCACCTCCGCGCCGAGCGGATCCTCGAAGAGGGGCCGTTGCCGGAGACCCCCGCGGCCGTGATCGCGCCGGACCCCGAGGAGGCCGGCGACGAAGCCGAACGCGAGCTCGCCGAGAAGCTCGAGGAGGAAGAGCTCGAGGATCCCGCCGCGCACCCGGAGGCGAGCGCGCCCGAGCAGGCGTCCGCCGACGCGGCCGAGGGGTCGGCGACATAGCGGCCCGGGCAAGCGCGACCAAGAACGCAACGGCGGCCACGGAGAGGCCGCTAGGGCCACAGCGCAGCTGCGTCGGCTGCGGGCGCCGGACGGGCAAGAACGAGCTGATCAGGCTCACCGCGCAACCGGGCGAGCGCGGGGGGCACGGGGCACGCCTCGCGGTTCTCGACGGCGAGGGACGCCTCGGCGGCCGCGGTGCCTACCTCTGCCGCGCGGGCGACGGCGAGCGGGCGCGGTCTCAGTGCCTGCATGACGCGATCCGCCGCGGCAGCGTGGCGCGCACGCTGCGCGCCGCCGTGACGGTCGACCCCAAGCTCGTAGAATCGGTGAGCCGATGAGCAAGAAGCGAGTACACGAGATAGCCAAGGAGCATGGACTCTCCAGCAAGGAGCTGCTGGAGAAGCTGCACGCTGCCGGCGTGGAGGCCAAGGCCGCCGCGTCGTCGGTGGAGGAGGCCACCGCGCTCGAGGTCCTCGGCCTGGGAGCGTCCACGCCTGCCAGCACTAACGGCGGTCCCGGCGCCGACGGCGGTCCGCCGGCACCGGCGAGCACCCCCGCGCCGAGCGCCAAGAGCGCATCCGCGCCGCCGTCCTCGCCTGCAGCCGCACCCGCTCAGAGCACCACTGCCGCCGCGCCCGCCGCCCGGGCGAGCGCGCCCGCCGGCGGAGCGGCAACCGCATCTCCGCCGCCCGCCGCGGCGCCAACCAACGCTCCGGCCGCGCCGCCGGCTCCCTCGCCGGTGGCCGCAGGCGCCGCTGCCGCAGCCGCATCGGCCGCCGCCGAGCGCGTGCGCCCGACACGCGACTCGCGCACCGGCGAGCGCACGCCGGGCGATGTCGGACCGGGCGGGCGCAGGCGCGTCGTCATCGACTCCCAGGCCTCCCGTCGCCAGCAGGGCGGTCCCGCAAACCAGCCCCAGCGGCGACCCCGCCGCGGCAGGCGCCGGCGCGGCACCTACGACGAGACGATCGCCCCGATCGACACCGCGGCGCTCGAGGCCACGGACCTGATCCGGATCAACTCGGGGTCGACCGTCAAGGACGTCGCCGAGTACCTCGGCGTACCGATCCCCGAGGTGATCAAGAAGCTGATGTCGCTCGGCGAGATGGCGACCCTCACCCAGACGCTGTCCGACGAGGCGATCCAGGTCCTGGCCGACGAGTTCGAAAAGCAGATCGAGATCGTGCACGCCGCCGACGACGTCGAGGTCGAGCCCGTCTTCGAGGACGCGGAGGAGGACCTGATCGACCGCCCGCCGGTCGTCACGATCATGGGCCACGTCGACCACGGCAAGACGTCGCTGCTCGATGCGATCCGGGAGACCGAGGTCGTGGCCGGCGAGGCCGGCGGCATCACCCAGCACATCGGCGCCTACCAGGTCCACCACGCCGACAAAGAGATCACCTTCCTCGACACCCCCGGCCACGAGGCCTTCACGGCGATGCGGGCACGCGGCGCGCGAGTGACGGACCTCGCCGTCATCGTCGTCGCAGCCGACGACGGCGTCAAGCCGCAGACCGAGGAGGCGATCGACCACGCCAAGGCCGCCGAAGTGCCGATCGTGGTCGCGGTCAACAAGATCGACAAGGAGGGCTCCCAGCCCGAGCGCGTCCGCACGGAACTGACGCAGCACGGCCTTCAGCCGGCGGAATGGGGTGGAGACACCGAGTTCGTCGACGTGAGCGCCAAGACCCACCAGAACCTCGAGGCCCTGCTCGACATGATCCAGGTGGTCACCGATCTCGAGGAGCTGAAGGCGAACAGCGGCGCCGCGGCCTCCGGGACGGTGATCGAGTCCAAGCTCGACCCGGGCCGCGGTCCGGTGGTGACCGTCCTGATCCAGCGCGGCACGCTGAGGGTCGGCGACGCGCTGGTCGCCGGGGCCCACTTCGGGCGCGTGCGCGCCATGAGCGATTTCACCGGCGGGCGCATGAAGCGCGCCACCCCGGGACAGCCCGTCGAGGTGCTCGGCTTCGACGGCGTGCCCGAGGCCGGTGAGCCCGTCCGCGTGGTCGAGAACGAGCGGCGCGCGCGCCAGCTCGCCGGCGAGCGCGCCAACCGGCTGAAGACAGAGGCGCTCGCCCGCCGCTCGGGCCGCAAGGTCTCGCTGGAGGACGTCTTCAAGCTCGCCCAGGAGGGCGCGGTCAAGGAGCTCGGGCTCGTGGTCAAGGCCGACGTCGCCGGATCGCTCGAGGCGATCGAGGACGAGATCGCCAAGCTTCCCCAGCAGGAGGTCAAGGTCAACATCATCCACCGCGGCGTCGGTGGGATCAACGAGTCGGACGTGATGCTCGCCGCCGCCTCGGACGGCGTGATCCTTGCGTTCAACGTGCGCCCTGTCGGCGACGCCCGCCAGATCGCCGACCGCGAGGGCGTCGAGATCCGCTCCTACGCCGTCATCTACCGAGCCATCGAGGAGCTGCGAGCGGCGATGCAGGGCATGCTCGAGCCGGCGGAGGTCGAGACCCCGCTCGGCCAGGCAGAGGTCCGGCAGCTGTTCAAAGCCTCGAGGATCGGCACGATCGCCGGCTCGTTCGTCACCGAGGGCAAAGTCACCCGGGGGGCGCGTGTCCGCGTCGTGCGGGAGGGCACCGTGATCTACGACACCACCATCCAGAGCCTGCGGCGCTTCAACGACGATGTGCGCGAGGTGGCCTCCGGGTTCGAGTGCGGGATCGTGCTGACCAACTTCCAGGATCTGCGCGAGGGCGACATCCTGGAGACGTATGAGACGCGCCAGGTCGAGCGCGAGCTCTCGTCTTGAGCACCGGCGTCGCCGGGGCAGCCCGTGTCGCATATCGGTGGACGGGCATCGCGCGCCTGCGCTCCGGGGACTGCAAGCCGGCCGTCGCCGTTGGCGCTCGGTCCCGACGGAGGCGTAGGATGAGCGGCGGGGGACGTATGCGTCGTGTCGACGAGGCGATTCGCCAGGTCATCGGCGATGCGGTGACAGCAGAACTGAAGGACCCTCGTGTTGGATTCGTGACCGTGACCGACGTGAAGACCAGCCCCGATCTACGCCATGCCCGCGTCTATGTGAGCGTCCTCGGCGAGGGGGGAGCGCCCTCCGAGCCCGAGCGGCGCGAGGCCAGCCTCGCCGGCCTGCGCAGCGCGCACGGCTTCCTGCAGGGCCGCGTCGCCGGCGAGCTGCGCCTCAAGCGCACACCGGCGCTCGAGTTCCGCTACGACGACACGACCGACAGGGCCATGCGCGTGGAGGCCCTGCTCGAGGAGGACGAGCGCCCGTGAGCGAGGACCGCAGCCTCGAGCTCACACGCGAGCTGGTGCTGGAGCGCATCCGCGAGGACTCGCGGTTCGTCCTGGCCACCCACGAGAGCCCCGACGGCGATGCGCTGGGGTCGCTCGTCGGCCTGCACGGCCTGCTGAGCGCGCTCGGCAAGGACTCCGCCATGTTCATCGCGCCCGAGGACCTGCCCCTGCCGGACGAGTACAGCCTGTTCCCGCTCGAAGGGCTGATCCAGGCCCCGCCGGATGACATCCGCGAGCGCACCGTGGTGTTCCTGGACTGCGGCAACATCGACCGCAACTCGGCGAGCGTGCTGCGCGACGGCAGGCACCTGCTGAACATCGACCATCACCACGACAACACCCGCTTCGGCACCCTCGACTACGTCGTGCCGAGCGCCTCCTGCACGGCCGAGATCATCTGGGAGCTGATGGGAGGGCTCGGCGTGCGACCCTCGCCCGAGGTGGCCCAGGCGCTGTACATCGGGCTGATCACCGACACGGGGCGCTTCATGTACGAGAACACCTCGCCGCGCGCCCACGTGATGGCGGCCGAGCTGATCGAGGCCGGGGTCGACGTCTCGGCGGTCTACCGGCATCTCTACGAGGACCTGCCCCCGGGCAGGCTGGCGCTGCTGGCGATCGCGCTCGCGCAGGTTCAGCGCTTCGACTCCGGAGAGCTGACCCTGTCGGTGCTGAGCGCCGGCGACTACGAGCGCGCGGCCGCCGAGGAGAGCTACTCCGAGGGGATCATCGACCACCTCCGTGCGCTGCGCGGCACGAAGGTCGCGGCGCTCGTGCGCGAGCTGCAGAACGGCGAGCGAAAGGGCCAGCACAAAGTGTCGCTGCGGGCCACCGACGACGACATCGACGTGTCGGTCATCGCCCGCGCCCAGGGCGGCGGTGGACACCGCCGTGCCGCGGGCTTCTCGACGACGCTCGAGCTGGGCGAGCTGGTGAGCTTCTTGCGCGAGTCGATCGCCGCCCAGACGCAGGCGCCGGCCGACGGCCGCGCCGCGCCGACCCTCGCCTAGCCGGCCGAGGGGCTCCTGAGGAGCGTGCCGCCGATGGACGGGGTCCTGCTGATCGACAAGCCCGCGGGGATGAGCTCGCACGACGTCGTGGCGGCCGTGCGCAGGTCGCTGGGAGGCGTGCGCACCGGCCACGCCGGCACGCTCGACCCGTTCGCCACCGGGCTGCTGCTCGTGCTCCTCGGCAGGGCCACCAAGGCCCAGCGCGCGCTGATGGAGCTACCCAAGCGCTACGAGACGGTCGCCAGGCTGGGCGCGACCTCCAGCACGGGCGACACCGAGGGCGAGATCACCGAGACAGGCCTGGTGCCCGCCGAGCAGTCGCAGCTGCCGACGGGCGAGGTCCTCCAGCGCCCGCCGGCGTACTCGGCCGTCAAGATCGAAGGCGAGCGCGCCTACCGGCGGGCCAGGCGTGGCGAGCGCCTGGAGATGCCGCTGCGCACCGTCACCGTCCACCGCTTCGAGGAGCTGTGGAGGCGCGGCGGGACAGGCCCGGGAGAGGCGCCGACGGCGGCCTACGCCATCGAATGCGGCTCCGGCACCTACGTGCGCTCGCTGATCGCCGACCTCGGCGACGCCTTCTGCCTCGAGCTCAGGCGCACCGCGATCGGGCCGTTCGACGTCCGCGAGGCGGTCCCACCGCCGGCTCGCGGACGGGCGTGGAGCGATCCGCCGGTGATCGCGCTCGAGGCGGCACTGGCGCTGCTGCCCAATAGTCTGTGAGCCCGTGAAGGTCACCCGCCTGCCCGACATCGAGCGCGGACGCGAGCGCAGCGTGGCGGTGGGCACGTTCGACGGCGTGCACCTCGGCCATCGCGAGGTCATAGCCGGCTCCGACAGCGTGCTGACGTTCGACCCCCACCCGGTCACCGTCGTCGCCCCGCAGCACACGCCCAAGCTGCTCACGACGTTCGAGCGCAAGGCCGATCTGATCGCGTCGCTCGGCGTGGAGGAGCTGATCGTGATCCCGTTCGACTCGGAGTTCGCGAGGCGCCCCGCGGGGCAGTTCATCGACGACGTGCTCGTCGGCGCGCTCGGGGCAACGCAGGTCTCGGTTGGCGAGAACTTCCGCTTTGGCCACAGGGCGCAGGGCGACGCGCGGCTGCTGGCCGCTGACGAGCGGTTCGCCACGGTGGTCCACCCGCTGCTGGAAATCGACGGCGAAGTCGTCTCCTCGAGCCACATCCGTGGGCTGCTGCTGGCCGGCGACGTGGCGGAGGCGAACCGCATGCTGGGCGCGCCGTTCGAGGTCACCGGGGAGGTGACCCGAGGCGACGCGCGCGGGCGCCGGCTCGGGTTCCCGACCGCCAACATCGTGCCCGACGAGGCGCTTGCCTATCCCGGTCACGGCGTCTACGCATGCCTGGCCGACGGGCGGCCGGCGGCGGTGAGCATCGGCGTGCGCCCGACCTTCCAGACCGGGCGCGCGGAGCTCGTCGAGGCCTACCTGCTCGACTTCGACGGGGACCTCTACGGCCGGCGGCTGCGAGTGGAGTTCCTCGAGCGCCTGCGCGGTGAGCGCCGCTTCGAGGACCCCGAGGCGCTGGTCGAGCAGATGCATCGCGACGTCGAGCGCACGCGCGCGATCGCCCAGGCGGATTGACGCCGACGGCCGTCTGCTACGGTGCCGCCTATGGCCGCCATCACCAGCGAGCGCAAGCGCGAGATCGCCAGCAAGTTCGGCTCCAGCGAGAAGGACATGGGCTCCACCAAGGTGCAGATCGCGCTCCTCACCGAGCGCATCAATCACCTGACCGAGCACCTGCGGGCGCAGAGCAAAGACCACCACTCGCGCCGCGGGCTCCTCATGCTGGTGGGCCGCCGGCGCCGCTTTCTCGACTACCTGCAGAAGCGCGACCTCGAGGGCTACCGCGCCCTGATCAAAGAGCTGGGCCTGCGCAAGTAGTGACGGTTCTCGCCCCGGGAACGCCGGCGCCGAGCTTCAAGCTCGCGCGTGCCGACGGGGGCAGCTTCACCGAGCAGGACCTGCGAGGGCGCACGAGCGTGCTGGTCTTCTATCCCTTCGCGTTCAGCCCCGTCTGCACGGATCAGCTGCAGCTTTATGAGAGTGTTGCCACCCGGCTCGCCGAGCGGGGAGACGCTCTCTACGGGGTCTCCTGTGACTCGACGTGGGCGCAGAGCGCCTTCCGTGAGAAGCTCGGCGTCAGCATCGAGCAGCTGTCGGACTTCGAGCCCAAGGGCGCCGTGTGCGCCGCTTTCGGCGTACTGCACGCGGGCGGCTTTCCCGAGCGAGCACTGGTGATCAGCGGCCCGGATGGCGTCGTGCGCTGGAGCCACCAGGCCCCGTCGCCGGGCGATCTGCCGGGCCTCGAGCTGCTTCGAGAGGGCCTCTCCGCGTCCGAGCGCTGATGGGCCGTCCGCTAAGCTCCGGAGGTTCGGATATCGAGAAAAAAGAAACGGACCGCCGACCGACGGGCGGAACAGGAAGGCAGTGAATATGAGTAGTGATGCCGTTACGCGAGTCTCCGCGGAGATCGCGGGCAGCGAGATCGCGTTCGAGACCGGCAGGATGGCGAAGCAGGCCTCCGGAGCGGTCGTCGTCCGGCAGGGGGACACGATGGTGCTCTGCACCGCCGTCGCCGGCAGCGTGCGCGACGTCGATTTCCTCCCGCTCACGGTCGACGTAGAGGAGCGGATGTACGCGACCGGGAAAATCCCCGGCTCCTTCTTCAAGCGCGAGGGGCGCCCCGGCGAGAAGGCGACCCTGACCGCCCGCATGATCGATCGGCCCCTGCGGCCGCTCTTCCCCAAGGACTGGCGCTACGACACCCAGCTGGTGGCGATCCCGCTCTCGATCGACCACGTCCACCCCTACGACATCCTCGCCATGAACGGCGCATCCACCGCGGTGATGATCTCCGACATCCCCTTCCCGACGCCCGTGGGCGCCGTGCGGATCGGGAAGGTCGACGGGAACTTCGTGGTGAACCCCAGTGAGGAGGACCTCCTCACCATCTCCGACGACGACGGCACAGGGTCCAACGGCGGCTCCGACCTCGACCTCGTGGTCGCGGGCACCGAGGACGCGATCCTGATGGTCGAGGCGGGCGCCCGGGAGATCCCCGAGGCGGAGATCCTCGATGCGCTCGACATCGCGCACGCCGAGATCAAGAAGCTCTGCGCGCTGCAGCGCGAGCTCGCGGCGAAGGTCGGCAAGGAGAAGAAAGCGTTCGCGACCCTGCCCGTGGACGAGGACCTGCTGGTCCAGATCCGCGGCTCGCACGGCGCGCAGCTCGACGCCGCCACCCAGGTGGAGGACAAGCTCGAGCGCCAGGAGGCCACCAAGGCGGTCGAGGCGGCTGTGCTCGAGCACTACGCCCCGGAGGCCCAGGAGGCCGCGCCCGAGGACCAGCTGGTCGCCGCCAAGGCGCGCCGCGTCGCAGTGCAGGCGGCATTCGACAAGCTCGAGAAGTCGATCATCCGTGAGCGCATCGCCGTTCACAAGAAGCGTCCCGACGGGCGCGCCGAGAACGAGATCCGCGACATCACGATCGAAGTCGGCGTCACGCCGCGCACGCACGGCTCGGCGCTGTTCACGCGGGGGCAGACCCAGGCATTGAGCGTCGCCGCGCTCGGCACGCTCAAGGAGGAGATGCGCCTCGACACGCTCGGCCTGGAGACGAAAAAGTACTACTGGCACCACTACAACTTCCCGCCGTTCTCGGTCGGGGAGGCGGGCCGGATGGGCGGCGTCAAGCGCCGCGACATCGGCCACGGCGCGCTCGCCGAGCGGGCGCTCGTGCCGATGGTGCCGTCGATCGAGGAGTTCCCCTACACGATCCGCGTGGTCTCGGACATCCTCGAGTCCAACGGCTCCTCGTCGATGGCCTCGGTCTGCGGCTCCTCGCTGGCGCTGATGGACGCCGGCGTGCCGATCAAGCGGCCGGTCGCGGGGATCGCGATGGGCCTGATCAAGGAGGGCGATGACTACATCGTCCTGACGGACATCGCCGGTGTAGAGGACCACCTCGGGGACATGGACTTCAAGGTGGCCGGCACCGAGCGCGGGATCACGGCGCTGCAGATGGACATCAAGATCTCGGGCGTGACGTTCGACATCCTGCGCGACGCGCTCACGCAGGCGAACAGCGCCCGGAGGTTCATCCTCGGCAAGATGGCCGAAGTCATCGAGGGCCCGCGCGACCAGCTCAGCCAGTTCGCCCCGCGGATCCAGACCATCCAGATCGACCCGTCGCAGATCGGCCTGCTGATCGGCAAGGGCGGCGAAACGATCCGTGCCCTCTCGGACGAGTTCGAGTCGCAGATCGACGTCAACGACGACGGTCAGGTGCTGGTCTACTCCGCCAACGGCGAGCTCGGCGACGCGCTCGTGGAGCGGGTCCGGATGATGATGAAGGAGGTCGAGGTCGGCGACGAGTACGTCGGCAAAGTCGTGAAGACGACGACCTTCGGCGCGTTCATCGAGCTCGCCAAGGGCACCGACGGGCTGCTGCACATCTCCAACGTCTCGCCCGGTCAGCGGGTGGACAGCGTCGAGGACGTCCTCAACAAGGGAGACGAGGTCAACGTGCGAGTGGTCGAGGTAGACCGCGAGCGCGGCCGCATCGGCCTGCGGCTCGCCGAGGACCCGGACATCGCGGGCAAGTCGGTCGAGGAGCTCGCCGGCGTCGGCACCGGTTCCCGGCCGTCCGGTGGAGGAGGCGGGGGTGCGCGGGATGGCGAGCGCCGGCCGTCGAGCAACGGCCGCGACCGCGACCGTGGCCGGCGCCGCGAGGGCGGCCCCAGTCGCGGCTCGGGCCGCCCGCGCCATGGGCGTGAGCGCGACTGACGCAGAGCGTCGGGTCTTGAGCCCGCAGCACCGCATAACGGAGCTGGACTCCGGAGTCAGAGTCGTCACCGAGCCCGTCCAGGGCGTGCGCTCGGTGGCGCTCGGCTTCTGGATCGCCACGGGCTCGGTGGTCGAGCACGACGAGGAGGCGGGGATCTCCCATCTGCTGGAGCACATGCTTTTCCGCGGCACCGAGCGCTACGGCTCCGAGGAGATCGATCAGATCTTCGACGCCATGGGAGCGGAGATCAACGCCGGCACCGACAAGGAGGCGACCTCTCTCTACACGCGCGTGCTCGACAGGCACCTCGACGACGCGTTCGACGTCATGAGCGACATGGTCTGGCGCCCGCGCTTCGGGGAGCTCGAGGCCGAGCGCGAGGTGGTGCTCGAGGAGATCGCGATGTACGAAGACGACCCTCAGGATCGTGTCTTCGACGTCCTCGGAAGGGCCGTCTTCGGCTCGCATCCGCTGGGGCGACCGGTGATCGGCACGCCGGAGGTCATCGCCGCCGCCACGCGCGAGCAGCTGGCCGCCTTCCACGCACGCCGCTACCAGCCGCCGGGCGTGGTGATCGCGGCGGCCGGCTCGGTCGACCACGACGCGCTCGTCGAGCTCGCCCGCGCGGTCCAGACCCCGTCCGCGGACGGCGGGCCACCCGCGGACCCGAGCGCGATCGCGCCCCCGGTCTTCGAGCGCTCGGTCCGGTTCCTGCAGAAAGACACCGAGCAGTACCACCTCTGCCTCGGCGGACCGGGCATCGCGCGTGACGACGAGCGACGCTTCGCGCTGCGCGTACTCGAAGGGGTGCTCGGAGGGACGTCGTCCTCGCGCCTCTTCCAGGAGATCCGCGAGCGGAGGGGCCTCGCCTACTCCGTGTTCTGCTTCTCGAACCTCTACGCGCACACCGGCGAGGTGGGCGTCTACGTGGGCACGCGACCCGAGAACCTCGGGCAGGCCGTCGCCGTGCTGGCACGCGAGCTCCGCCGCTACGTCGAGGATCCCGCGAGCCCGGCGGAGCTCGATCGCTCGCGCGAGAACCTGAAGGGGCGGGTCGTGCTCGCGCTCGAGTCGACGGGTGCCAGGATGAGCCGGCTGGGCACCTCGATCCTGAACGAGCAGCCGATCCTGTCGGTCGATGAGATCATCGAGCGGATCGACGCCGTGACGCTCGAGGACGTCAGGGAGCTGGCGCTCGCGCTGTTCGCGCCCGAGCGGCTGTCGGTGGCCGGCGTCGGACCGGACGAGCGGGCCTTCCGCGCGGCGATCGAGCCGCTCGCCTCGGGAGAGACGCTGGACGCCCAGACCGCGGAGGCCGCGCAGGAGGCGGCCCCCGAGGGCGTCGTGTCGTGATCCGGGTCGCCGTGGCGGGCGCCGCCGGGCGGATGGGACAGACCGTGTGCGCGGCGGTGGAGGGGGCCGATGACATGGAGCTCGTCGGAGCGGCCGATCCGCTACTGGGGACGACCCTCGAGGCTTTTCTCCCGGACGCGGACGTCGTGGTGGACTTCACCACGCCGGACACCGCCCTCGGCAACGCGCTGGCCTGCCTCCGGGCCGGCGTACACGTGGTGATCGGGACGACCGGCTTCGATCCCGCACCACTCGAGCAGGCGCCCGGCGCGGACGGCGGCGGCGCGAACGTCCTGATCGCCCCCAACTTCGCGATCGGTGCGGTGCTCATGATGCGTTTCGCCGCCGAGGCGGCCCGCCACATGGCCAAGGCGGAGATCATCGAGCTCCACCACGATGCCAAGCTCGATGCCCCGAGCGGCACCGCGGCGCGTACCGCGCGCCTGATGGCGGCCGCCGCGGGCGGACCGTCGCCGCCGATCCACTCGGTGCGCCTTCCCGGCCTCGTGGCCCACCAGGAGGTCATCCTCGGCGACGTCGGCCAGACGCTCACGATCCGCCACGACAGCGTCAGCCGCGAGTCCTTCATGCCGGGCGTGCTGATTGCGATCCGGCGAGTCGGCGATCTCGAGCGCTCGCCGGTCGTGGGACTCGAGAGCCTGCTGTGGGGGTAGGGTGCTCCAAACATCTCCGAGGAGAGGACTCGCTATGGCTGTAGGGGTAAGGCTCAAGTTCGCGGGCGGGACGCAGGATCAGTACGAGGCCGTGCACCGGCACATGGACATCGACAACGACCCGCCGGAGGGGCTCATCTTCCACTCCGCGGGGCCGCTCGAGGACGGCTGGGGGATCATCGACTTCTGGGAGTCGAGCGACGCCTTCGACCGCTTCGCCCAGGCCCGGCTGATGCCGGCGGTGGGCGAGCTCGGCGACCAGGCCTTCAGCGGGCCGCCGGACCGCCGAGACTTCCCCGTTCACAACTTCAACAGGCCCTGATCGCCCCCTGAGGAGGCCCGCCTCGTCGGCCGCCGGGCCCGGATCTCGCCCCTGCGGTCGGCGGCCGGCGTGAGATACTGCTGCGCATGAGCGGCCTCGGCACGATCCTCACGGCGGTGATCACGCCGTTCGACGAGGCCGGAAGGGTCAACGAGGAGGCGTTCGTGTCGCTCCTGCGACACCTCTCCGAGAACGGCTCGGACGGCTTCGTGGTCGCCGGGACGACCGGCGAGGCATCGACGCTGACCGACGAGGAGCAGCTCGGCCTGATCGGGCTCGCGGTCGCCGAGCGGCCCGCCGGCAAGACGATCGTGGCAGGCACAGGCACCAACGACACGCGGGTCGCGGTGGAGCTCACCGAACGCGCCACCGAGCTCGGCGCCGACGCGATGCTCTCGGTGACGCCCTACTACAACAAGCCCAGCCGGCTCGGCCTGAGGCGCCACTACGAGGCGGTGGCGGCGGCCACCGACAAACCGACCCTGCTCTACAACATCCCGGGCCGCACCGCCACCAACATGCCACCCGACCTGCTCGCAGAGCTCGCTCGGATCGACGGGATCGCCGGCGTCAAGCAGGCGAACGCAGATGAGCTCCAGCTGATCGACGGACTCGACCTCTACGCCGGCGACGACGCGACCTTCGCACGCACGCTCGACATGGGCGGAGCAGGGGGGATCTGCGTCGCCAGCCACGTGGTCGGAAACGAGATGCGAAGGATGGTCGAGGAACCGGAGCGCCGCGGCGAGATCGACGCATCGCTGCACGACGTCTACGAGACGCTCTTCCTCACCTCGAGCCCGACCTGCACCAAGGCTGCCCTGAACATGCTCGGCCACGATGTGGGCGGGTTGCGACTGCCGCTGGTGTCCGCCACGGAGGAGGAGGGCGCGGCCGTGCGCTCGATGCTCGAACGCCATGGCCTGCTCGTCGGCGACAACCCGGTTGCCGGCGCTCGCGCGTGAGCTCGACGCTCCGTGTACTGCCCCTCGGGGGCCTCGGCGAGATAGGGAAGAACATGACGGTCGTCGAGTCCGACGGCCGGATCGTCGTGGTCGACGTCGGCCTGCGCTTCCCCACGCCGGAGATGGTGGGGATCGACCTCGTGCTGCCCGACTTCTCCTACCTGCGCGAGCGTGCCAGCGACATCGAGGCGATCGTCGTGACCCATGGCCACGAGGATCATCTCGGCGCGCTGCCATGGGTGCTGCGCGACCTCGGAATGAGCCACCTGCCGCCGGTCTACGGCGGCGCGCTGACGGTCGCGATGGCCCGATCGAAGCTCGACGAGCACAAGCTGCGCGACGTCGAGCTCAACGAGGTGGACGACGGGGAGGAGCTCCAGCTGGGGCCGTTCACGCTCGAGCTGGTGCACATGACGCACTCGATCCCCGACTCCAGCGCGGTGGCTCTCGGCACCGATCTCGGCACCGTGCTGATCACCGGCGACTACAAGTTCGACCAGACGCCGGTGGACGGTCCGCCCGCCGACGTCTCGCGCCTGGCCGAGCTCGGGCGCGAGGGCGTGCTGCTGCTCTGCGGTGACTCCACGAACGTCGACAGGGAGGGCTTCTCGCCGTCCGAGTCGATCGTCGGCCCGCACCTCGAGGAGGTCTTCGCGCGCTGCGAGGGGCGCATCGTCGTGACCAGCTTCGCCTCGAACATCCATCGCGTCCAGCAGGTCCTCGACGCCGCCTACGCACTCGACCGCAAGGTCGCGCTGGTCGGGCGCTCGATGCGCAAGAACGTAGGGATCGGACGGTCGCTGGGCCACGTCGAGGTTCCCGAGGGGCTGCTGGTAGGGCCGCGCGAGATCGGCGACTACGCGGACGAGCGCGTCGTCATCATCTCGACCGGGTCGCAGGGCGAGCCGCTGTCGGCGCTGCGGCGGATGGCCCACCGCGACCATCCGCAGGTGGAGCTCAAGGACGGCGACACGGTGGTCTTCTCCGCCACGCCGATCCCCGGGAACGAGCGCGCGGTCAACGAGACGATCGACCGGCTCTACCACATCGGCTGCGACGTGATCACGCCGCGCGACGCGCCCGTCCACGCCTCCGGCCACGGCTACGCCGAGGAGGTCAAGTTGATGCTCAACCTCGTCAAGCCTCGCTACGTGATGCCGTTCCACGGTGACTTCAAGCGTCTGCGCCTGCATGCGCAGCTGGCCGAAGCCGTCGGCGTGCGACCGCGCGACATCTTCCAGGGCGAAAACGGGCTGCCGCTCGACATCGACGAGCGCGGCGCGCGCTTCGCGAAGGCGGTGCAGTCCGGCATGGTGTTCGTCGACGGCGTCGAGATCGGCGACATGGCGGACGTGGCCCTGCGCGACCGCCGGATGCTCTCGGCCGACGGCATCTTCATCGTCGTCGTGACGATCGCCGAGCAGGACGGCGCCTCGGTCGCTGCCCCTGAGGTGATCTTCCGCGGGGTGCCCTTCCTCGACGAGGCCGGCGAGCTGCTCGAGGAGATCCGCGGGACAGTGGATGACTCTCTTCGCCGCGCCGCCAAGGAGGAAATCCGCGAGGTCGACCTGCTGGCGCAGGTCCTCCACGACGATCTGGCGAAGCTAGTCTACGACCGTCTGAAGCGGCGGCCGATGGTCCTTCCCGTCGTCGTCGAGGTCTGAGTAGGCGGGCAGCCGCACGACGAAGCGGGCTCCCGTGCGCTCGCGCCCATCGGCGGCGGGCGAGCGGTCGAGCAGGACGGTGCCCCCGTGCGAGACGGCCACGGCCTGGACGATCGCGAGCCCGAGGCCGAAGGAGCCGCCGCGGTCGCCGGCGCCGCGCACGAAACGTTCGAAGAGCGTCGGAACGAGCTCGGGCGGGACGCCGGGTCCGTTGTCCTCGACCACCAGCTCCACCTGACCGCTCGCGCTCATCGCGGTCGAGATGTTGATCTCGGTCCCCGGCGGGGTGTGTCGCAGCGCGTTCTCGATCAGGTTGATCACCAGCCGGTGCAGCTCGTCGTGCGCCCCCTCGACGACAGCCGGGTGGACGTCAAGCGAGATCTCGTGCTCGGCGCTCACCGGGCCGAGCTCGCCGGCTGCCTCGACGACGACCTGGGCGAGGTCGAACGGCTCACGCGGGACCACACGGCCGACGTCGGTTCGCGCCAGCAGCAGCAGGTCGGCGACCAGCCTGCGCATCCGCTGTGAGGAGCGCAGCGCCGAGCGAGCCGCGTCGCCGAGGTCGCCCGGAAGCTGTCCCGCGTCCGATCGCTCGGCCAGCAGCTCGAGGTTGGCGAGCACGCTCGTGAGCGGGGTGCGCAGCTCGTGGGAGGCGTCGGCGACGAACTGGCGCTGACGCGCCAGCATCGACTCGGTCTCCGCTCGGGCGGCATCGAGCTCGCGGAGCATTCCGTCCAGCGTGCGCGCCAGTTCCGCGACCTCGTCGTCGGCGGCCGACTGGGGCAGCCGGCGAGAGGGGTCGCGGGTGCGCGCGATCTCCGCCGCCGCGGAGGTCAGCTCGGCGATCGGCGTCATCGCCCGGCGGGCGATCGCCATGCCGGCCAGCATCGCGAGGGCCGTCCCCGCCAGCACCCCCAGCAGCAGGAACAGCTCGACGCGCTTGACGGTGTCCTCGGTGTCCGACACGCGCCGTCCGTACTGGACTATCACCCGGCCGATCGGATCGCCGTTGGCCAGGCGCACGACGGCGGGGACGCTGATCACGCGGTAGCCGCGCACCGTCTGCTCCGTGAGCCGCGGCGGCCCCAGCGACGGCGCGCCGGCCGGAGCCTGGGCGACCACGCGTTCGCCGATCGACATGATCCTGATGACGCTGTGGTTCGCCTTCGAGGCGAAGTCGCTGAGAGGCGGTTCGACCCTGAGCGGGTCGATCGTGATCAGCAGCTGCGACGGGAGCTGTTTGGCGGTGTCGGCGACCTGGCGGTCGAAATCCGAGCGGATGCGGTGGACGGTCAGCGAGCCGATCGCGACGGCGAAGGCGCACAGGATCACGAACGTCAGCAGCGCCGAGACGCCCGCGAGCCGCACCCGGATCGGCAGCCGGTCGAAACTGGCAGATGCGCGCGCCGAGGCGCGCCGCAGCGAGGCCGTGAGCCTACGCACGAAGGACGTAGCCGGCTCCCCGGATCGTGTGCAGCAAGCGCGGCTCGCCGTCGGCCTCGAGCTTGCGGCGGAGGTTCGAGACGAACACCTCGATCGTGTTGGTCGTCGAGAAGGGGTCATAGCCCCACACCTCGTCGAGCAGCCGCTGACGGGAGATCACGATCCGCTCGTTGCGCATCAGGTACTCGAGGAGCTCGAACTCGCGCTGGGTCAGCTCGATCGGGCGCTCGCCGCGCGTCACCTCGTGCGTGTCGGCGTTGAGCGAGAGGTCGTTGACGCGCAGCGGCGCCGAGCCGCGCGGCGGCCGGCGCCTGAGCAGCGCGCGCATGCGGGCGAGCAGCTCCTGGCGCTCGAAGGGCTTGACCAGGTAGTCGTCGGCGCCCGCGTCGAGTCCCTCGACGCGTGAGTCGAGCCCGTCGCGCGCCGTCAGAATCAGGATCGGGACGTCGTCATCGGCGCGCAGCGAGCGGGCCACCTCCAGCCCGTCGACCTTCGGCAGCCCGAGGTCGAGGATCACCAGGTCTGGGGCGAATGTGCGGCCCTGCTCCAGCGCCGCCTCTCCGTCCGCCGCCGAGCGCACCTCGTATCCCTCCATGCGCAGCGAGCGCTGGAGCGCCTGGGCGATGTCCTCGTCGTCCTCGACGACGAGAACGCGTGGTGCGCGCGAGAAATCGTTCATGGCTCTTTGTGTATCGGTGGGGTGTAAAGCGATGGTAAGGCTCCGATGGAGGTTCCGGGGCCCTGATGTCGAAGTTGCGCGGGATGACCAACACCCGCAAGCGCGCGACCAAGCGCCGGCCAGCCGCGCGAGGCGGCGCCGCGCGCACGCGCTCCAGGCGCCGGCGCGGACGAGGTCCGGCAGGCTTCGGCTTCGCGCTGCCGCGATCGCTTCCGCGCCTGCCGCAGCTCGACCAGCGCGAGCGCGACGTGCTGGGCCTCGCCCTGGTGGCGGCCGGCGTGTTCATGGGATATGTGCTCTACGGGCCCGGGGGACCGGCAGCGTCCGGCGGTCGCGTGGGGCACTCGTTGGCCGTGGCGCTCGGCTGGGTGCTCGGAAAAGCGCGGCTGCTGGCGCCGGTCGCGATCGTGGGAGGAGGAGCGGTCCTGCTGCTGCGGCCGCTGCTCCCGGCGCTGCGGCCGCTGCGCGCGGGGGCCGCCTGCCTGTTCGCCGGGATCACGCTCGCGCTGGCCGCGGGCACGCTCGGAGTGAGCTCCGGGCAGGGCAGGGGCGCCGGCGTGTGGACCTCCTCCTTCCTCCAGTCGCACGGTGGGGTGATCGGCGAGGCGCTATATCAGCTGAGCCACAGGCTCGTGCAGGACGTCGGCGTGGCGATCCTGATCGTCTTCCTGATGCTCGCGGGCGTCATCCTCGTGACCGGCGCGTCGCTCGCCGGCTGGCTGCGGGCGACCGGCAGCGGACTGGCGGACACGACACGCATGCTGCGCGCGATGCGGCGAGGCCCGGACGGCGCGCCTGACGCCGAATGGCCGGAGGAGCTCGAGCTCGACGACGCGCCCGGCGCCCCGCGGCCAGTCCGCCCGCCCGAGCCGGCGTCGGCCGACCTGGTGGTCCGCGCCACGCACGTCGAGGCGCCGTCGCGCGACTGGATGGACGAGGAGCCCGAGCCGGCGGCGGAGCCGCCGGTGGCCGGCGAGGTGCTCGCCTCCCGGGCGGGCGCGCGAGAGCCGGCCGCGGCGGATGAGCCGGATGACGGCGAGGAGCCGGAGGTGGCGGGCGTCGCCCGCGCAGAGGCGGGAGCGCTCACACCGCAGGGCAGGCTTCGCGGCGCCGTGACGGACGATCCCGCGTTCGAGTGGTCGCTGCCGGATGCCTCGAAGCTGCTCACGCGCTCCTCCGGCGAGCAGTCGCGTCCCGACACCGCCGGCCAGGAGCGCATCGCCACCAGCCTCGTGGAGGCGCTCGGCCACTTCGGCGTGCAGGCGAAGGTGATCGGCACCGTCGCCGGACCGCACATCACTCGCTACGAGCTGCGCCTGGCGCCGGGCACCAAGGTCGCCAAGGTGGCGCAGCTCAAGGACGACCTCGCCTACGCGCTGGCCGCGACCGACATCCGGATCCTCGCGCCGATACCCGGCAAGCAGGCCGTCGGGGTCGAGGTGCCCAACGCGCACCGCCGGATCGTCCGTCTCGGCGACGTCTTCCAGGACCCGCCCCGCGACTGGTCGCCGCTCACGGTCTGGCTCGGCAAGGACGTCGCCGGCAAGGCGATCGGCGCCGATCTGGCCAAGATGCCGCACCTGCTCGTCGCGGGCACGACCGGCGCGGGGAAGTCGGGAGCGATCAACGCCATGCTCTCGAGCGTGCTGCTGCGCGCCACCCCGCACGAGGTGCGGCTGGTGCTGGTCGACCCCAAGCAGGTGGAGCTGAACCACTACGAGTCGATCCCCCACCTGCTCACGCCGGTGATCACGAGCCCGCGGATGGCGGCCAACGCGCTGCAGAACCTCGTCAAGGAGATGGAGCAGCGCTACGGGATCATGTCGCTGGCGCGCACCCGCGGCCTGATCGAGCTGAACGCCGCGCGCGCAAAGCGGGACGAAGCGCCGCTGCCCTACATCCTCTGCGTGATCGACGAGCTCGCCGACCTGATGATGGTCGCCCCCGCCGACGTGGAGGACTCGATCATCCGCCTGGCCCAGAAGGCGCGCGCCGTCGGCATCCACCTCGTGCTGGCCACCCAGAGCCCGCGGGTCGACGTGATCACGGGGATGATCAAGGCCAACGTGCCGTCGCGGATCGCGTTCGCGGTGTCCTCGCAGACAGACTCGCGCGTGATCCTGGACCAGAACGGCGCCGAGTCGCTGCTCGGGCAGGGCGACCTGCTCTTCAGCCCGGTCGGCAGCTCGCGGCTGCAGCGCATCCAGGGCGCCTACATCGACGAGGCGCAGATCGAGAAGCTGACGGAGCTGTGGCGCCGCCAGGGGGAGCCGGAGCTGCGCGAGGAGCTGCTCGAGGAGGTCGAGGTCGAGAAGCCCGAGGGCGGCGCGGACGACTTCGATCCCGACGAGGACCCGCTGCTGATGGACGCGATCGTGCTCGTGGCAGAGATGCAGACCGCTTCCACGTCGATGCTGCAGCGCCGGCTGCGCCTGGGCTACACGCGGGCGGGGCGCATGATCGACATGCTCGAGCGGCGCGGGGTCATCTCCGGCTACGAAGGCTCCAAGCCGAGGCAGGTCCTGATCACCGAGGCGGATCTCCCGCGGGTGATGGCCACGCTTGGCGAGTCCGCCGCGACCGTCAACGACTAGCCTCTCTGGCTGAAATGCCCGAGATCGGAGCAACGCTGCGCGAGGCGCGCATGCGCGAGCGCATCGACGTGTCGGAGATCGAGGCCCAGACGAAGATCAGGGCCAAGTACCTGCGCGCACTGGAGAACGAAGAGTGGGGCCTGTTGCCGGGGCCGACCTTCGTCAAGAGCTTCTTGCGCACCTACGCGCAGGCGCTCGGGCTCGACGGACGCGCGCTCGTGGAGGAATACCGGCTGCATCACGAGCGCCCCAGCGAGGGGGCGCTCGAGCCGATCGTGTCGACCCCGCGCGGAGGTGGTCGCGGGCGCGTACCCGGAAGCGGGCCGTCGCGGCGCTACATGGTCGCCGTGGGCGCGATCGGCTCGCTGATCGTGCTGCTGATCGTCCTGCTCCTCGTCGGCGGCGGCTCCTCCGGGAAAACCAAAAGCACCGCGGCGACCACGCGCAAGCACACCGCCGCGACGCGCCACCACGGCGGCACCGGGGCAGGCCGCCCGGCGGCTTCGACGCTCCCCCCAGTGGTCTCGCTGTCGCTGTCGCCCAGCGCCGTCGTCTACGTCTGCCTGATCGGCGACCACGAACGCAAGCTGATCGCCGGCCGCGAACTGCAGCCCGGCGAAACCACGGCCACCTACCACGCGCGGCGCTTCGAGATTACGCTCGGCAACAGCTCGGTGACGATGTTCGTCGACGGCCGGCCGCGCACCGTGCCGCCGTCCAGCCAGGCGATCGGCTACTCCATCACGAAGGCGCGCGGGCGCCAGCCCCTCTCCGCGGGTCAGCTTCCGACCTGCAGGTGAGCGCGGTGAGCGCGCGCGCCGGGATAGTCGTCACGGGCACCGAGGTCCTGACCGGCCGGGTAAGCGATCGCAACGGGCCGTGGCTCGCCGAGCGGCTGCGCGAGCTGGGCGTGGACCTCGCCTACACGACGATCGTCGGCGACCGGCCGGGCGACATGGAGGCAGCGCTGCGCTTCATGGCGGCGGAGGGGCTCGACGTCGTGCTGACCAGTGGCGGGCTGGGGCCCACCGCCGATGACAAGACCGCCGAGGTGGTCGGCCGCTTCCAGGGGCGCGAGATGGTGCTCGACGAGGCGCTCGCCGAGCGGATCGCCGAGATAGTCAAGCCGCTCGCCAGGCGCTGGCCGGATCTGGATCAGGAGGCGATCCGCTCGGCCAACCGCAAGCAGGCGACGGTTCCCGCCGGGGCGACCGTGCTCGAGCCGGTGGGCACGGCGCCGGGGCTGGTCGTGGCGCCCTCGGACGGCTCCGGCCCGACGGTCGTCGTGCTGCCGGGGCCGCCGCGTGAGCTGCAGCCGATGTGGCAGCAGGCGCTCGACACCGAGGCGCTGCGCGCCGCGCTGAGCGGCGCCACCGTCTACCGCCAGCGCACGCTGCGGCTGTTCGGGATCCCCGAGTCGGAGATCGCCGAGACGCTGCGCGTCGCCGAGCGCGAGGGAGTGGAGCTCTCACAGCTGGAGGTCACGACCTGCCTGAAACGCGGCGAGGTGGAGATCGTGACGCGTTACGAGCCTCCCGCAGAGGCGGCGTACGACGTCCTCGAGGACCTGGTCGCCAGGCGCCACGGCGAGACGCTGTTCTCGCGCGACGGCAGCACGGTCGACGAGCAGGTCGCCGCGCTGCTCCGGGGATCGGACCCACGGGCGCAGGGCGCCCGGACGATCGCCACGGCGGAGTCCTGCACCGCGGGGCTTCTCGTCGCGCGGCTGACCGAGCTGCCGGGGTCGTCGGACTACGTGCTGGGCGCGATCGTCGCCTACTCAAACGACGCGAAGGTCGAGCTCGCGGACGTGCCGGCCGGCGTCATCGAGGCTCACGGCGCGGTCTCGCCGGAGGTGGCGGCGGCGCTCGCGAGCGGCGCACGGGCGCGGCTGCACGCGGACGTGGGTGTAGGCGTGACGGGGATCGCGGGGCCCGGGGGAGGTACGCCTGAGAAGCCCGTCGGCCTGGTCTGCCTGAGCGTGGACGTGGTCGGCCGGGAGCCGTTGACCCGCTCGGTCAACCTGCCCGGCGGCAGGGCCGACGTGCGCGACCGGGCGACGACGGTGGCGATGCACCTGATCCGCCGCGCGCTCAGCTCCGGCTGAGCGGCCGCTCGCCGAGCCCGCAGGCGCGGCCGTCGCGGGGGGCGGCGCTAGCCTGCCGCCATGGCACGCGGCGCCGCAGCCCGACTGTTCGTGGCGGTGGACCCCCCGGCGCGGGTCTGCGAGGAGCTGGGGGAGTGGGCGCGGGAGGCCGTCGCCGACTGGTCCTCATGGGCCGTCACGCGCCCCCGCCGCCCGCGCCGCCCGCCCCGGCTCCTGAGGCCCGACTCGCTCCACCTCACGCTCTGCTTCCTGGGGAGCCGCCCCGTCGGCGAGATACCCGCGCTGTGCTCGGCGCTGAGCCTCCTTGCCGGGGAGCCCGGGGAGCTCTCGGTGGGGGCACCCCTGTGGCTGCCGCCGAGGCGTCCCCACGCGCTCGCGGTCGAGGTGCGCGACCGCGCCGGGGCACTCGCAGGGCTGCAGGCGGGCCTGACGGGTGTCCTTGCGCAGGCCAGCGGCTGGGAGCCCGAGCGGCGCCGGTTCCGGCCGCACGTCACGTTGGCGCGCCTGCCGCCGGGTGCCGCCCCGACCGGCGGGGAGGCCGGGGGCCGGCCATTGCTGCCGCCCACCCCGCAGGTGCGCTTCACGCCGGAGGCGCTCGTGCTCTACCGCTCGCTGGCCGCCCCCGGAGGAACGACCTACGAGGCCCTGGCGACCTGCGAGGTGGGAGCGCCCGGCCGCTGAGCCGCACGGACGGAGGATTCGTCTCCTTCCTCGACCGGCACCGCGCACGGCGTTTCGCCGCCCGACCCCGTGGCGCCCTGCCCCGCTTCACACGCGGGTGCGCCGGGTTCTTCGCAGGACGCCGAGGGGTCGCCGCCGGCGCTCGCTTCCGATGCTTCGGCGCAGTCCGGACCGGGCGCTTCCGGAGCGCACGCAGAGCCTTCTGCGCAGCCGCCTTCCTCGCCGCCCGGCGCCGTCGGCATGACGGCCGCGCAGAGCAGGGTCGAGCCATCGTCCGAGATCGTCAGCGCGGACCCGGCTTCACAGCGCGGCTCGCTCCCGTCCTGGCATTCGAACACTTCGCTGCCGACCCTGAGCGGCGCACTTCCGTCTTCGCACCTCGCCGCTTCGCCGTTCGCGGAGCTCGTGGCCCCGGCCGGCTTCGCGCCCGTCGAGGGCTTCGCGTGCCGGACCGCGGAGTGCGGGTGCTTCTTCGAGTGATGGGCCGGCGCCTTGGACCTGTGCGAGGCGCGGACGCAGGCGTGGTGAGCCCTGGCGCGGCGAGCCGCCGACGGATGCCTGCAGGTGGAGCTCTGCGCGCGCTTGGTGGAGCCGTGCGCGTGCACCCGCGCCTGCGCCTGCGCGGGGACACCAAGCAGGAACGCGAGCGCGGCCAGGCAGGCCGTGAGCGCGGGCACGACGGTGAGCCGGCGGCGGGTGTCGATGCTGAGCGGGTTCGGGCGCAAGGGAGCTGGGGCTGGGGTCGGCCGGTTTCGCTCTGTCATCGTCCACAGCCGCCGGGAGTCGAGCCCACGCGGGGATGGGTGGACGAAGGGCTGCAAAACGGCTCCCCGGAGCCCGCGCCACGGTGCTCCGCGCCGGTGTCCACGGGCCTTTGATCCGTCGCGTGGGCCGGCACGGGCGAACAGCTGTTCCGTCCGGGGCGGGGCCTACATTGCTCGTTCCATCTCGAACCGAGGAGTAAGACCATGCCCGTTACCGACGAGGAGAAGGCCGCCAAGGCGCGCGACGCCGCCCTTCAGGGCGCGCTCACGCAGATCGAGCGTGAGTTCGGCAAGGGCACGGTCATGCGGATGGGCGACGAGGGCGCCCAGGTCAGATGCGAGGCGATCCCGACGGGCGCGCTGTCACTCGATCTCGCGCTCGGTATCGGAGGGGTCCCGCGCGGGCGGATCGTCGAGATCTTCGGACCCGAGTCCTCGGGGAAGACCACGATGATCTACCACGTGCTCGCCGAGGCCCAGAAGCTCGGGGGAGTGTGCGCGTTCATCGACGCGGAGCATGCGATGGACCCTCTCTACGCGAAGGTGATCGGCGTGGACATCGACGAGCTGCTGGTCTCCCAGCCCGACTACGGCGAGCAGGCGCTGGAGATCGCCGACATGCTCGTGCGCTCCGGGGCCGTGGACGTCGTCGCGATCGACTCCGTCGCGGCGCTCACCCCACGGGTCGAGCTCGAGGGTCAGATGGGGGACCAGACGGTCGGCGCGCAGGCGCGGATGATGTCCCAGGCGATGCGCAAGCTCGCGGGTAACCTCAACCGCACGCAGACGCTGTGCATCCTCACGAACCAGATCCGCGAAAAGGTCGGGGTCATGTTCGGCTCGCCGGAGACCCAGCCCGGCGGGCGTGCGCTGAAGTTCTACGCCTCGCAGCGCCTTGACATAAGGCGGATCGAGACGCTCAAGGACGGGACCGAGGCGGTCGGCAACCGCGTGCGTGTGAAGGTCGTCAAGAACAAGGTCGCGGCCCCGTTCCGTCAGGCCGAGTTCGACATCGAGTTCGGCAAGGGCGTCTCGACCTCGGGCTGCCTGATCGACCTGGGCCTGGAGCACAACATCATCTCGAAGTCGGGCTCGTTCTTCTCCTACGGCAACGATCGGCTCGGCCAGGGGCGGGGCAACGCGAAGGCCCATCTCGACGAGAACCCCGAGCTCGCGAAGGAGATCGAAGACAAGATCTATACGGCACTCGGGATAGGCCGGGACCTGGTCACACCGATCGACCGCGATGCTCAGCCCGGTCGGCCGATCGCGAGCGAACCGTCCGTGGCGGCCGCCTAGACACCGGCGCGGCCAGCCGGATGGGGAGTGGCGGCGGCTGTCAGGGTTGTCGCGGTCTGACGGCGTGCGCGAGGAGGTCCGCCGGAGCGCCCGCCGCGCTGACTCGCCGCTCACTCGCGCTCTCGGCCGTGGTGAGCGCATCCAGCGTACGATCGGAGACGAGCACCTCGCCCGGCGCGGCGGCTTCCACGAGCCTCGCGGCGATGTTCACGTCGACACCCAGGTAGTCGCCTCCGATCTTCCGAGGCCTGCCGAGGTGGATGCCGGTTCTGAGCGTGGCCCGGTATCCCTCGATCTCGATCGATCCGGCGCGCTCCCGCGCTTCGAAGGCCGCATCGGCAGCGGTTGACGCGTCCCAGAAGGCAGCCATCAGGCCGTCCCCCAGTCGCTTGACGACCTCGCCGCGGCGCTCGAGGATGGGCGGCTCGATCGCGTCGGCGACGGCACGCAGGAGCGTGATCGCAGGCTCATCTCCCGCCGCGAGGGCCCAGGCCGAGAAGCCGACCAGATCGGTGAACAGGATCGCCACCTCGACGTCGCCGCGCCCGCGCCCCTGATGCTCGGCGAGCTTCTGCCATCCCTGGAGCGCGGTGAGGGCGAGCTCTCCCACGAGACCCGGCTCATCGCTTCGGTAGGCGGCGAGCTCGCGGACCGCGAGATCGGCGGGGCGCCCGCGCGCCGTCGAGAGCCGATCGGCGAACCGGTCGTCGCCGAGCAGTCGCTCGCGGGCGCGTTTGGCCGCGCCGACCAGGTTGGGATGCCGGTTCAGCTCGCGGGTGGCCGAGATGAGCCGCCAGGTGCGGCGCTGTGCTCCTGGCGGGCTCACCGTCGTGAGCCTAATGGTCCGCACATCGCCCGTCCCCGGCGTGTCATCCTCTCGGCAGATGCGACCGGCCGACGAGCACCTGAGGTATCACCTGACGACGTTCGGCTGCCAGATGAACGAGCACGACTCGGAGCGGATGAAGGGGATGCTCGAGTCGCTCGGCTACGCCGAGGCGCCGGAGCGGGCGGACGCCGACCTGATCCTGTTCAACACCTGCTCGATCCGCGAGGCGGCCGACAGGCGCTTCATCTCCCATCTGGGCGAAGCGAGGCGCCTGAAGCGCGAAGCGCCCGGGAGGATCGTGGGGGTGGGGGGCTGCTGGGCGCAGTCGGTCAAGGATGAGGTCTTCCAGCGGTTTCCCTTCGTCGACGTCGCCTTCGGGCCGGGCCAGGTGCACAAGCTGGCCGAGTTCCTGACGAGCGATTCGCTGACCGCGCAGGGCTACTTCGAGTTCGAGGGGTTCACGGGACGGCTCCCGGCCCATCGTGCCCGGCCGTTCCAGGGGTGGCTGCAGATCAGCGTGGGCTGCAACTGCGCGTGCTCGTACTGCATCGTGCCGTCCACTCGTGGACGCGAGGTGAGCCGGCCGCCGGATGAGCTGGTCGCCGAGGTCGAGGCGATGGCCGCCGAGGGCGTGCGGGAGGTGACGCTGCTCGGGCAGAACGTGAACTCCTACGGCCGCGACCTGCGCCTGCCGGCGCGGGCGGGAAGCGCGCGCGGGCGGACGACGTTCGCGGAGCTGCTGGCGCGACTGGATGCGATCGAGGGGATCGAGCGGATCCGCTACACCAGCCCGCACCCCAAGGACATGCGCGAGGACGTCATCCGCGCCCACGCGGAGCTGGCGAGCGTGTGCGAGCACATCCACCTGCCGCTGCAATCGGGCTCGAGCCGGATCCTCAAGGCGATGCGCCGGACCTATGACCGTGCGCGCTACCTGGACCGGGTGGCGCTGATCCGTGAGCACGTACCGGACGCGGCGCTGACGACGGACATAATCGTGGGCTTCCCGGGCGAGACGGAGGAGGACTTCACGCAGACGCTCGAGGTCGTCGAGGAGGTCGGCTACGACAGCGCGTTCACGTTCGTGTTCTCGCCGCGCCGCGGCACCGAGGCCGCGGAGCTCGCCGACGGTCTCGTCCCCCATCCGGTGAAGGTGGAGCGGATGGAGCGGCTCGTCGACCTCGTCCAGCGCAGGGCCCGCGAGCGCGCGGAGCGCTTCGTCGGCCGCAGCCTCGAGGTGCTCGTCGAAGGGCCCTCGCGTACCGACCCCGACCGGCTGCGGGGGCGCACGCGCCACAACAAGGTCGTGAACTTCGCAGGCCTTGCGGCGCCGGGAGAGCTGACAGACGTGGACATCATGTCGGCGACCAGCCAGACGCTGTGGGGCGAGGAGCGTCTGCTGGCGCGATCGGGCGCCGCTCCGCGATGAGGATCCGCGCGGCCGTGCTCGAGCGCTTCGCCGAGCCCCTGGTCGTGCAGGACGTCGAGCTGGCGGAGCCGCGGGCGGGCGAGGTCCTGGTCAGGCTCCACGCCTGCGGCGTCTGCCACACCGACATGTACACCGCGTCGGGCGTCGACCCCTCCGGCTACGCGCCCACGGTGCTCGGCCACGAGGGCGCCGGGGTCGTGGAGCGCTGCGGCGATGGGGTCTCGCTCGTGCGTGAGGGCGACCACGTGGTGACGCTGTTCTCGCCGCAGTGCGGAGAGTGCGTGCACTGCCGCAGCGAGCTGACCAACCTCTGCCTGACGATCCGCGAGCAGCAGAACCTCGGCCACCTGCCGGATGGCACGACGCGCCTCAGCCGCGACGGCGAGCCGCTCCGGCACTTCATGGGCACCTCGACATTCGCGCAGTACACGGTGATGCCCGAGATCGCGCTGGCGCGGATCGACAGCGAGGCGCCGCTCGACCGCGCGTGCCTGTTCGCATGCGGACTGTCGACCGGCCTCGGCGCGGCGATTCGCACGGCGCAGGTGCGCGCCGGCTCGACGTGCGCGGTCTTCGGCGCAGGGATGGTCGGCCTGGGCGCCGTCGCGGGCTGCCGCCTGCAGGGCGCCGAGCGGATCGTGTGCGTGGACCTCGAGACGGCGCGCCTCGAGCTGGCGCGGGGCCAGGGCGCCACGGACACGCTGCTGGGCGGCCCCGACACCGTGGAGCGGATCCTCGAGATGACGGGCGGGTTCGGCGCCGACTACACGTTCGAGGCGACGGGAAGCGTCGCCGTGATGCGCCAGGCGGTGGAGTCGGCGCGGATGGGCTGGGGGCTGTGCACGGTGTGTGGCGTGGCGGGCAGAGGGGAGACGCTCGACGTGGTGCCGCGACTGCTGATCACCGGACGCCGCGTGTGCGGATCATCGTTCGGTGGCCTGAAGGGCCGAGACGACGTGCCGCGGCTGGTCGACCGCTACATGGCCGGTGACATCGACGTGGACCCGTTCATCTCCCACCGCCTCAGCCTCGACGAGGTCAACCGCGGCTTCGAGCTGATGGAGGCCCAAGACGGCATCCGCAGCGTGATCGAGCTCTAGGGGACGAGGCCCGGGGGCGCCCGGCCGGCGCGCCGGCGAGCGCCGTCCGAGGTCGCCGGGGGCTCTACTGGTAGGTCGGCGTCGGGCCCGGCCCGCTGTAGCCGGAGCCGGTGTTGGGGGAGCCCTGGGTCCCCGCGCCCGAGGAGGAGCCCATGTTGGGGCAGTTGTGCCCGCTCCGCGAGGGGGATTTGGGGGTGGATTTGGGCGCCGGCGCCGGGGTGGTGGGCGTGGTGCTGGTGGAGGCGACGGGCGCCTGCGAGCCGCTGCCCGAAGCGGCGTCGCCGCTCGCCGGGGCACCGGGGGAGGCCGAGGCGCCGGCGATGCCGGCCGCGGCGCCGCCCGTCGCGATCGCGCCCGCGACCATCGTTGCGCCGAGCATCTTGGAGATGTGCATTGGTGAACCTCCTGGTCGATCTGCTGCTCTGCGAGCATGGTCCCTCGCCCGGGTAAGCGTGGGCACACGGCAACGTAGGGACTTCGTAAGAAGATGGGGCGGCCCGGCTCGATGAAGTCGCCGGCGCAGGCGACTGCTATGACTGGCCGCTTGCCCACAAGCCGCCTGCGCCATGGAACACGGGAGGACCTCGAAGCCGTGCTCGAGCTGTGGGCGCGGGCCGATGCGACTGCGACGGTCACGGACAGCGTGGAGGCGTTGGGGCTGCTGCTCGACGCCGACCCGGAAGCGCTGCTCCTGGCGGAAGTGGACGGCAGGGTCGTCGGGTCCGTGATCGCCGCCTGGAACGGCTGGCGGGGCAGCTTCTACCGCCTGGCGGTCGACCCTCGGCACCGGCGGCGCGGGCTGGGCACACGGCTGGTGAGCTTCGGCGAGCAGCGGCTGCGCGCTCGAGGCGCCGCGCGGATCGACGCGCTCGCCGCGACGGACGAGCCGGTGGCGAGGCGGTTCTGGGAGACCTGCGGCTATGGGAGCCAACCCGAGCGGACTCGCTACGTGCGCAACTTCTGAGCGGGGTGCGATGGCAGTCTCCGGGAATCGGCGCCGGGGCAGTGGCCGGCGTGCCCGTCCTCCAGCTGTGCGAACATACGTTCGTGCGATGGAGCAACCTAACCGAGAGCTCTGAGGAGCAGCGTCATCTGCCGGGGTATCGCGATCCCGCCGCCGTGCGCCGCTTCGAGGCGCCCGAGGCCCTGGACACGCGCTTCTACGAGGTGCACGCCAGGTCGGTTCTCAACCGCGTCCCCGAGAAGTCCCGGATGCCCTTCCGCTGGACGATCAACCCCTATAGGGGATGCGCCCACGCCTGCGTCTACTGCTTCGCGCGGCCGACGCACACGTACCTCGACTTCGACGCGGGCCGTGACTTCGAGAAGGAGATCGTGGTCAAGGTCAACGCTCCCGAGGTGCTCAGGGCCGAGCTTGCACGAAGCTCCTGGAAGCACGAGCACGTGGCGCTGGGGACGAACACGGACCCGTACCAGTGGGTCGAGGGGCGCTACAAGCTGATGCCGGGCATCTGGGAGGCGCTGCGCGACGCGTCCAATCCCTGCTCGGTGCTCACGAAGTCACCGCTGCTGCTGCGCGACATGGACCTGATGCTGGAGATCGCGCGGCGGAGCGCCTTCAGCGCCTGCCTGTCGATCCCGACGCTGGACGAGAAGGCGTGGCGGTCGACGGAGCCGCACACCCCGAACCCGCGTGCGCGGCTCGAGGCGGTGGCCGAGCTCAACCGGGCAGGGATCCCGACGGGTGTCCTGATCGCCCCCCTGATGCCGGGAATCAACGACTCCCCGCATCAGGTGGAGCCGCTGCTCGAGCTGGCCGCCGAGGCCGGTGCGACGAGCGTCGCCGGTGTCGCCCTGCACCTGCGCGGCGAGGTGCGTGGGGTGTTCATGGACTGGCTGAACGCGCAGCGGCCGGATCTCGTGCCTCGTTACAAGGAGCTCTACCGACGCGGTGCCTACGCGCCACGGGAGGAACGGGATCGCCTCTCGCGGCTCGTGCGCCGCGGCGTCAGACCCGGCTCCTTCTGGCGCGGGGGCCCCACCAGGACGGGGCACGAGCAGTCAGAGGAGCTCCCCCCGCCGCCGGTGCGCCAGGGAACGCTGTTTTGATCGACGCGGCTCTCAACGGGGACGCAGCGGGTCTTTGCGCCTAATCCACCAAGGCGTCCCGCACGAGTCCGACGTTGTGCTCAGAGATGCGCCCTCACCGCAGTTCCCGGCCCCGGTGGGCCTGCCTCAGCGCTTCTCGCGCTGGCCCTCCTCCATCTGACGTGTGATCTCGTGCGAGCCGAGCCTGCGCGCCACGCTCGCGGCCAGCTCGGGCGCGAGGCTGCCGAAGATGGCGCCGGCGCGCAGCGGGAGCGGAGCGACGTCTACCTCGCCGCGATCGTGCTCGATCGCGCGCACTACGGCCTTGGCGACGTCGTCCGGGGTTCGGGTTCCCACACCGGGGGGGAGGCTCACTTCAGCCTCGGCGAACATGCCGGCGTCGCGGATGAAGCCTGGGAACACGGTTGAGACCCCGACGCCCGCGCCGCGCAGGTCGGACCGCAGCGCCGAGGCGAACCCGCGCAGCCCGTACTTCGTCGCGTTGTAGATCGCCGTGCCCGGAGTGGCGGTCTTGCCCGCAAGCGAGGACATGAACAGGAGATGACCCCGGCGACGCGAGACCATGCCCGGCGCGAGCTCGTGGGCGAGCACGATCGGAGCGCGCAGGTTGACGTCCAGCGCGCGGTCGATCTCCGCGACGGAGAAGGAGTCGAGCGTTCCTGCGGCGGGGAGCGCGGCGTTGGCCACCAGGATGTCCACCTCGCCTGCGTCGCGGACGAGCTGCTCGAGCTGCTCGGGCACGCACAGGTCGACCACGAGCGTCCGGGCGCCGAGCTCGGCGGCCAGCTCGTCCAGGACGCCGGAGCGGCGGCCGGTCAGGATGAGCTTCCCGCCACGCGCCGCCAGACTGCGGGCGATCGCGTGGCCGATTCCTCCGCTGGCGCCGGTGAGCAGGACGGTGCAACCAGAGATCTGCACTAGCTGTGAGCCTATCCGCATGCGGATCATCGCGCTGTTCGGCCCGACAGGCGTCGGCAAGACCTCCGTGGCGCTCGCCCTGGCCACTCTGCTGCGCGAGCGCGGCGAGGACCCGGTGGCCGTGTCGGCGGACGCGCTGCAGGTCTATGAGGGCCTCGAGACGCTCACCGGCGTGGCCGCGCCGGCCGAACGCTCGCTGCTCGAACACCGGCTCGTCTCGTTTCTGCCGATCGACGCGACGTTCAGCGTCGGCCAGTACGCCGAGCTCGCCCACGCGGAGATCGACGGCCTGCTGGCCGGCGGCAGGAGGCCGGTGGTCGTGGGCGGCACGGGCCTCTACCTGCGGGCGGCTCTCACGGAGCTCGACCTGCGCCCGCCGCCGCCCGAGGGCCTGCGCGAGCACTGGAGCGGTGAGCTCGAGAGGCGCGGGCCGGTGCGCCTGCACGCGCAGCTGTCCGAGCTCGCGCCGTGGGCTGCGGCCGAGATCGACCCGAACGACCGTCAGCGTGTGGTGCGAGCGCTCGAGCTGCTCGATCTCGGCGAGCTCGAGCCGCCGGAGGGGCCGTCGCAGCTGTGGAGCGAGGAGCTGCGTCACCCGACGCTGCTGGCGGGCCTGACGATGGACCGCGAGGCGCTCTACGCGGCGATCGACGCCCGCGTTGAGGCCATGATCGCCGCGGGCGCCGCGGAGGAGGTCCGCAGGGCACACGCCGCCGGGGCGTCGGAGACGGCCCGCAAGGCGCTCGGCTTCGAGGAGCTGCTCAGGGGAGACGTGGACGGGATGAAGCGCCGCACGCGCAACTACGCCAAGCGCCAGCTGACGTGGATGCGGAAGCTGGCCGGCGTCCGCGTGGTCGACGTGACCGGTCGCGATCCGGCCACGGTGGCGCGCGAGATCCTAGACTCCGGCGCTCGATGAGGTTCGAGAAGTGGCAGGCGCTCGGGAACGACTATCTGATCATCGAGCGGGATGAGCTCCCGTTCGAGCTGACGCCCGCGCGCATCCGGCGGCTCTGCGAGGGCCATTTCGGCGTGTTCGCAGATGGCGTCCTGGTCCTGGCGGCGCCGGAGGACCCGACCAACGTGGCCGACCTGCGGATCTTCAACCCCGACGGTTCCGAGGCCGCGCTGTCGGGCAACGGAGCGCGCGAGGCCATCATGTACCTGCGCCGGCGCGGGTGGACCGATCAGGACTCGTTCTCGATCGCGACCGCCGCCGGTGTCATCCGCCCGACGATCACCGGCCCGGATACCTGCACGGTTGACATGGGCAGCGCTTCACTCTCCTCCGCCGACTTCCCGGCGGGCGCACCGGACGGCCTCGGCGAGGTGGAGTCCGACGGGCGGCGGTGGTCCTTCCGCCATGTTTGGATCGGCAACCCGCAATGCGCGATCCACGTGGGGTCACGCGCCCGGCTCGAGGAGCTGGACCTCGGCGCGATCGGACCGGCGATCGAAGCGGACGCCCAGTTCCCCAATCGCACGAACGTGTCGTGGTACAGCGAGCTCGAGCCGGCGCCGGGCGATGGCCGGGCGCGCATCCGCGCCCGGATCTTCGAGCGCGGGGTGGGGGAGACGCTCTCCTCGGGAACGGGGGCGAGCGGCGCGGCGATCGCGCATCTGCAGGAACGCGGCGCGCAGACCCGTGACGGGCGGGTCGTCGTGCTGCTCGACGGCGGCGAGCTGGAGGTCGAGGTGGGGGAGGACCTGCGGGTCAACCTGACAGGCTGGGCAAGGCCCGTGTTCGAAGGCCGCCTGAGCGAAGACTTCACAAAGGAGCTGCATGAGACCGAGTAGTCGCCTGGATCGCATCCCGCCGTACGCGTTCGCCCAGCTGGAGGCGAAGATCGCGCAGAAGCGCGCGGCGGGGATCGACGTGATCAGCCTCGGCATCGGCGACCCGGACCGACCGACGCCGCCGCTGATCGTCGAGGCCATGCAGGAGGCGGTGACCGAGCCGGAGACCCACCGGTATCCCTCCAACCGCGGCCGGGAGGACTTCCGCGGCGCCGTCCGTGACTTCTATGAGCGCCGCTTCGATGTCGGCCTGGACCCGGCCTCGGAGATCATCCCCGCGATCGGCGCGAAGGAGGCGATCTTCAACCTCAACCTCGCGTTCCTCGACCCGGGCGACTACGCGCTGGCCGCGGACCCGGGCTACCCCGTCTACACCGGGGGCCCGTGGCTCGCCGGCGGTGAGCCCGTGCTGATGGCCCTCGAGCCTGAGCACGGCTTCGCCCCCGACCTGGACGGGATCGAGGAGGAGGTCGCGCGGCGGGCGAAGCTGATGTTCCTGAACTACCCGAACAACCCGACCGGCGCGGTGGTGCCGGAGGGCTTCTTCGAGCGGGTGGTCGAGTTCGCGCGCGCCCACGACATACTCGTCGTCCACGACAATGCGTACTCGGAGATCGCCTTCGACGGCTACCGAGCGCCGTCGTTCCTTGCGACCCCCGGCGCCAAGGAGGTGGGCATCGAGGTCTTCTCGCTGTCCAAGGGGTACAACATGACCGGCTGGCGCTGCGCGGTCGTGGTCGGCAACTCCGAGGCCCTCGAGACCTACTGGCGGCTGAAGACGAACATCGACTCGGGGCTGTTCGAGGCGGTCCAGCTCGCCGGGGTGGCGGCACTGTCACCGGACGCCGACGCCGAGGTGGCGTCGATGAACGAGCTCTACCGCCGCCGCCGCGACCTCGTGTGCGAGGCACTGCGAGGGATCGGGGTGCGCGTGCGCCCGCCGCACGGCACGATCTACGTGTGGGCCCCCGTGCCCGAGGGCTTCGCGAGCTCCGCGGCCTACTGCGAGCATGTGCTCGAGCAGGCAGCCGTGGTGCTCTCGCCGGGCGCGATCTACGGTCCCGCGGGAGAGGGCTGGTTCCGGATCTCGCTGACGACCCCCGACGACCGGCTGACGGAGGCGGTGGAGCGCCTCGGCGCCCTCGCCGAGAGGTCCTAGACTGGATGGTGAATGGATAGAAGCCGCAATGGCCGTAGCGCCACGACGCGGAGCACCACCAACGGCTCCGCAAACGGAACCGAGCCGACGCAACGCGCGCGACAGCGCGCGTTCTGCATCGCGGCACTGCCCGAGGGCGAGGACCTGTCGGAGCTGGGCGAGCTCTTGCGCACGGCCGGCGTGGCGGTCGCGGGCGAGCTGATCCAGCGCCGGGACCAGCCGCACCCGAACACCTACCTGGGGCCGGGCAAGGTGGCGGAGGCGAAGGCCGCGGCGATCGCGAGCGACGCCAACCTGATCGCCTGCGACGACGAGCTCACCGCGCGCCAGGAGCGCAACCTGGAGGAGGCGATCGGGCTGCCGGTCGTCGACCGGACGACCGTCATCCTCGACATCTTCGCCTCGCACGCGGGCACGGCCGAGGGCAAGTTGCAGGTGGAGCTGGCGCAGCTCGAGTACAACCTGGCGCGCATGCGCGGGCTGTGGAGCCATCTCGAGCGGCTCGGCGGCGGGATCGGCACGAGAGGACCCGGCGAGACCCAGATCGAGACCGACCGGCGCCTCGCGCGTGACCGGATCGCGACGTTGCGCCGGCGCCTGGAGCACGTGACCGGCACGCGCGCGGTCCAGCGGGCGGAGCGCGAGCGTGCCGAGCTGCCGACGATCGCCCTGGTCGGCTACACCAACGCCGGCAAGTCGACGCTCCTGAACGCTCTCACCGGCGCGGAGGTCGGCGTCCGCGACCGTCTCTTCCACACGCTCGACCCGACCACCCGCTCGCTGCGCCTGGCCGGGAGGCCATACCTGCTGACGGACACGGTGGGCTTCATCAGCAAGCTCCCCCACCAGCTGGTCGACGCGTTCGGCGCCACGCTCGAGGAGACACGCAGGGCCGAGCTGCTCGCGCACGTGCTCGACGGCTCGGCGCCGGAGGAGCAGGTGGCGATGATGCGCCGCTCGGTCGAGCAGACGCTCGAGGAGATCGGCGCGGGCGAGCGGCCGCGCCTGCTGGTCCTCAACAAGATCGACCTGCTCGACGACGCTGCGCGCGAGGACCTGCGACTGCGGCATCCGGACGCCGTGCTCGTCAGTGGCGTGACAGGCGAGGGCCTCTCGGAGCTGGGGGAGCGGATCGAGCGGGAGCTGGCTCACAGCCTGCGCCGGGTCGACCTGCTCGTTCCCTATGCCGACGGCGGCAGCCTGGCCGAGCTACACGACGCGGCCGGCGAGGTCAGCCGCGAGAACACGCCGGACGGCGTCCGCGTGAACGCCCTGGTCCCGGCACAGCTCGCCGAGCGCCTGGCCCGGTTCGCCGTCGCCTCCTAGAAACTGTCCCGCCGTTCTCTCCGGAGGTGGCCGAACCCGGTCGTCGCGCTCTTCGCGGATCGGTTCCCATACGCCGCTTTCGAGCTGTTCGAACGGCCCAGTTCGGCCCAGCTACGGTAGTGATTGCATCTTGCAACCACTATGAAGGAGAGCAATGGGCCAGGTACGCGTCGATCTGAACATCTCCCTCGACGGCTACGCGAGCACCACCGACCAGACCCCGGAGGACCCGATCGGCAAGGACTGGGACCGCCTGGTCGCGGCGTACGTCGCGACCAGGACCTTCCGCGAGCGCGTGCTCGGCCAGTCCGGCGAGGGCACCACGGGTCTCGACGACGACTACACCGCGGCGTACTTCGAGGGCGTCGGCGCCGAGATCATCGGTGCGGGCATGTTCGGACTGCACCTGCACCCCGGTGACCCGGACTGGCAGGGGTGGTGGGGACCGAACCCACCCTTCGGCGTCCCTGTCTTCGTGCTCACCCATGAGCAGCGGCCGACGCTCGAGATGGAAGGTGGCACCACGTTCCACTTCGTCCAGCAATCCCCCGAGGAGATCCTTGCGCGCGCGAGAGAGGTGGCGGGCGACCTCGACGTCCGCATCGGCGGCGGTGTCTCGGTGGTGCGGGATTACCTCGCCGCCGGCGTCGTGGACCGACTTCACGTCGGGATCACTCCGATCCTGCTCGGCCGCGGCCAGCGGCTGTGGGAGGACCTCCGCGAGCTGGAGCAGGGCTACGAGGTCACCAGCGAGGTCTCCCCGAGCGGAACGATCCACGTGACCTTCGCCCGCTGAACCAGAACCACCGTCCCTCCGCCGCGGGCGTCTACCGCTCGTCGCCGCTGCCCGAGAGCACTCCTCGCCGCTGGCGTGAGAGCAGCTTCTCGAGGTTGGCCTGGGCGATCAGCTCGAGGTCGAGATCGAGCTCGCTGGCGATCTGGGCGACGTACCAGAGCACGTCGCCCAGCTCCTTCGACATCGCCTGCCGGCGCTCCTCGCTGACCTCGCCGCCGTCATCGCGGACCACCTTCTTGGCGTGCTCGGCGACCTCGCCAGCCTCGCCGGCGAGACCGAGCGCGGGGTAGGTGAGCCAGGCGGTCCGGGGGTACTGCGCGGTCCTGCGCGAGAGCTGCTGGTAGTCCGAGAGCTCGATGGCCGCGATCGTAATACCCGGCGCGGTCGTCGAGGGTGTGGACCGCCCAGTTTGCGAGGAGCCTCAGCGAACCTGGACGCCTGCGGCCCGACCGGCGTTTGCGTGCGCGGCGCGCTCGAGCGAGTCCTCCAGCGGTTCGAGCGCACCGGGCTCCATGCCCAGGGCACACGTGATCAGCCAGTCCGCGAACCAGACGTTCTTCGGCAGAAGCGGCCCGTGCAGGTAGGTGCCGATCGTGTTGGCGCTCCTTGCGCCCTCCATGCCGCTGCGCCCGTCGTTGCCATGGCCCTTGATCACACGCCCCAGCGCCGGCTGGCCCGGGGCGAGGCTCGTGCGCCCGCCGTGGTTCTCGAACCCGACCAGCAGCTCGGGCCGCGCCTCGTCTCCATCCAGGACGACCTCGATCGCGACGTTGCCGATCAGTCGCGGAGCATCCTCACGCACGGTGTCGATGTCGAGCAGGCCGACGCCCTCGATCCGCCGCCCGCCGAGAGTGTAGGAACGGCCGAGCAGCTGGTATCCACCGCACACGCCCAGCACGACGGCGCCGCGGGCCGCCGCGGCTTCCAGGCCGCCCCGCTTGGTCTCGATGAGATCCGCGGCGCACAGCAGCTGGTCGCGATCCTGGCCGCCCCCGATGTAGAAGAGATCGTGGGCCTCCCCGTCCAGCGGCTCACCGAGGCCACTGGCGCTCAGCTCGAAGCCGATGCCTCGCCAGGAGCAGCGACGCTCGAGCATCAGAAGGTTGCCGCGATCGGCATAGATGTTCATCAGGTCCGGGTACAGCGCGCAGACACGCAGCCGGCGGCCGTCCACCGCTGCGGCGCCGTCCTCAGGCACGGAACATCACGACGACGCTGCCGAGGTGGTCCTCGGTCGGTGCGACGGAGCGGGTGGGGAGGGGCGTGAGCCCCGCTTCGCGGCCCTCGCGCTCGAGTTGCGAGGCGCCGATGCGAGCCAGCTCGACGACATCGCGCTCCCTGGAGAGCTCGACGGGCGGTCGGCCACGTAGAACCCGTCGCTCGCGCACGATCAGGATGCTCGTGATTCGCGTGCGCACGCGTATCGCGCGGCTCACATAGAGGTCTCCGCCGAAGCGCGCCGCCTCCTCAGTGGGGCCGAGGTCGCCGGCGGCGCAGTCGAACTGCTCGAGCTGGGTGACGATCGCGCACGCCAGCAGGCCCCCCGGTCGAAGGTGGGCGCGCGCGCGGCGCAGGAACGCGACCCGTTCCGATGAGCCCCCGAACAGCTGGATGGTCTGCATCGCCGCGATGCACAGCGCGAAGTCGCGCCGCCCCAGCTCGAACGCGCGTGCGTCCGCGCACTGGGTCTCGAGCGCAGGAGCGGAGGCGCGCTCGCGCAGCGCGAGCAGCAGCTCACGATCGCAGTCGAGCGCCGTGACCCGGTGCTCTTCGCGCAGCAGCTCGAGCGCCACACGGCCGGTCCCGCTTCCGACGTCGAGGATGGCACCCGGCGCCCGCCTCGTCTCCGCCGCGGCAAGCTCGCGCCACAGGGGCAGGTCGGCGCGATAGAAGCCGCACTCGACGTCGTGCCAGATCACCTTCGGCGCCCGTTCGGCGATCTGCGAAGGCGGCACGGTTCGGTCCTCGGTCGAGCTCACGACCACGCGCTGCGCGCCTCTCCCCGCGCGACGAGTAGATCTCGCAGCGAGAGCATCGCCGTGTACGTCGGCAGGGCATAGAGGGGCGTGTCGCCGGCCGCCCTGTCCGATGCGGCCTCGCGCAGTGCGATCCCCAGGTCCGCCTGTACCCGGATGCGCGATGGCTCGACGCCGGCGTACTTCAGTCGCAGTGCCAGCTCCGGCGCGCGCGTGCCGCTGCAGGTCACCACGCGGATCCGCCCGGCCAGCAGCTCGAAGTCCGCGTCCCAGATCCAGGACACGTCGCGCCCGTCGGCGATGTTGTCGTTCAGCACCGCCAGCAGGTCGTGCTGTCCGGGCTCGAGTGCGAGCGTGCGCAGCACCTCATTGGCCCCCGTGGGGTTCTTGATGAGCAGGATGCGCAGCTGGCGGGGCGCCGCCCCGTCGCCGCCGACGTCGCGGCCGGCGTTTGGGGAGAGCGTCACCGTCTCGGCGCGGCCGAACGCCGCCCGAGTGCTCTTGAGTCCTTCGACGATGGTCTGCAGGGGGACCTCCAGCGTGGTCGCGAGCGCGGCGGCGGCGAGGGCGTTGTAGACGTTATATAGGCCGGGTAGGGCCAGCAAAACCTCTGCCCGTCCCGCCGGGGTGTGAAGCGTGAAGCGGGCCGAGCGGACGCCTTCGAGAGAGACGTCGGTCGCCCGCACCGACGGGCCGGGGCGCCTCTGTCCGCAGCTTGGGCAGTGGTAGTGGCCGAGGTGCCCCAGATAGACCGCGTCGAACACGTACGGCGCTCCGCAGCGGCGGCAGTGCTTGGCGTCGACGGCATGGGCCATCCCTGCGAGCGCCAGCTTGTCGTCATCCACTCCGAAGTAGGTGGGGCCCGGATGCTCGCGGCCGAGGTCGGCGAGGAGGGGATCGTCGGCGTTCAGGACGAGCTCGGAGCCGAGCGAACGCAGGGCCTGCTCCCAGCGATCGGCGATCGCGTCGAGCTCGCCGTAGCGGTCCAGCTGGTCGCGAAACAGGTTCGTCAGCAGGATCGCTTCGGGACGCAGCTGGCCTGCGATCGATGCCAGCCACATCTCGTCCACCTCGAACAGGCCCAGCTCTCCCTCGATCTCGCCGCCCGCTCGCGTCGCGGCGAGCAGGCTCGTGGCGACACCGCCTGCCATGTTGGCGCCCGCCTGGTTGTGGACAAGCGAGAGCCCCGCGCGGTCGAGGATGCTCGAGGTCATCGCGGCGGTCGTGGTCTTGCCGTTCGTCCCCGAGATGAGCAGGCTTCCACGCGCAAGCCGTCGCCCGAGCGCCGCGATCGCGCCCGGATCCATCCGCATCAACACCTTGCCCGGCAGGGTCGTCGCGCCGCCACCACGCAGGCGGGCGAGCGCGCCCACCCCGCGCGCAAGGCGCAGCTTGAGAGGCAGGGTGTCGGCCATCAACTCGCTACGGGTGATTCGCCGCCCGACTGCGTCGTCGGGGCGGTGCCGGCGTCGGCGGCCATCGCGGGACCCGCTGCGACGGGGCGTGAGCCTGCGGCGAAGGCGCAGTCGGCCGGGTCGTCGTTGGGAACCAGCACTGCGACGGCTCCCGGCACAGCGCGCACCCGCGCTGGCAGCTCGCCGATCGGATCGCCGTCCGCGTACATCGTGAACGGCCGGTCGGCGCTGATCGACAGCTCGCGCGCCCGGAACACCTTGACGCAGGGCTCCTGCACGTGGGTCCCAGCGAACACCTTCGGGAAGATCCTCGTGAGGAACCTGAGCTTGCCGACGCTCTCGAGCACCATCACGTCGAGCATTCCGTCATCGAGCATCGCGTCCGGCGCCGCGCGCATCCCGCCGCCGTAGGCCTTCGAGTTGGCCGCCCCGATCGAGTAGGCCGAGAAGACATGGCGCTCGCCCGGGGGATCGAGCTCGATCTCGAAGCGCGCCGGACGCCAGGACAGCAGCGCGCGCAGCGCGCCGTATGCGTATACGAGCCCGCCCAGCCAGGCGGGCGCCTCGTTGGCGATGCGGTTCGCTTCGCTGTCGAAACCGACCGACGCGATCCCGACGAACGCCTTCCCCGGCCCCTCGCCGGCGTCGGCGTCCGCCACGACCTCGCCCAGATCCATGGGCCGTGCCATCCCCTGGGCGATCGTGACGCACGCCTTGACGGCGTCCTGATCGATGCCGAGCACGCGCGCCAGGTCGTTGCCGCGTCCGCCCGGCAGCACCGCGAGGATCGCCCCTGGCACCGAGCGGATGGCGTCGGCCAGCGCGCCCACCATGCCGTCGCCGCTGAGCGCCGCGATCGTCTCACCCGCACTCGCCGCCTCGATCCCCAGCCGGCGCGCGTCGTCCAGGTCGCGGGTGTCCACCCGGCGCACGGTGAGCCCGTGTCTGCGCAGCTCACGCTCCACGTCGGCGGCGATGCGGCCCGCCTTGCCGCCTCCGGCCGCGGGGTTGACGATCAAGCAGACGGGAGCAGGCACTGTGGCAAGCCTAGTCCGACTCTGGGCCGGCGGGCCCACGAGGACTCAGGGAGACTGCTCGGCCCGTGCCCTGTCGCGTCTTCGCCGGCCGATGGCCGCGGCGACCCCGAGGGCGGCGATCACGACGAACAGGCCGAGCAGCACCGCTGCAGGGAGTGACAGGCCGCCGAACGGCAGCGAGACCAGCTCGACGATCCCGAGCCCGATCGCGAGCAGCACCGCGATCAGCACGATGATCAGGACGATTCCCCTCATCCGGGCGAGGATGCCGGCGGAGCCCGGCGGTATCAGCAGGCCCATCGCGCGCAGGGCGAACATCTGGCGCCCGCTGGGAGGCGCCTGCCCAAGCCGCTCGACGGCCTCTTTGAGGTCGCCCGCCCGACGTTCCGCAAGCGCCAGGGAGGCATCCGCCATGCGTCGGAGCTGCATCCGTTCCTGGGGGCGCGCGGCGGCGATGGCCCGCTGGAAGTACCCGCGGGCAGCGACGGCGTCGAAGCGCTCGGATGCCCGGGCGCCGAGGATCGCAAGCGCCGCGGACTTGTATTTCGTCTCGGCTTCGAGCTCCTCGTCGGAGCGCTGCTCGAGCGCCTGGATCGCCTCCAGGGTGCCTCGCTGCTCGAGGCGCACCTGACGTGGTTTCGGTGCCATCACCGGGCATTCTATGGTGTGGCGGAACGTCTGCACCCGAGCGCCGCCGGCGCCGGTTCCGCCGTTCTCGCGGGTCAGCTCGAGCGCTATGCTCGCCGGGTGCGGGGCCGAGGCAGTCGATCATCGAGTCGCCGAATCGCGGTTTGCTCGCTGGCGCTCGTGCTGGCGCTCACCGGCTCCTCGGCGCCCGTGGCGATGTCGGCCGGTCTGAACCCGGGGAACGCATTCAGCGAACTTGCCGGCGGCGGCCAGGAAACCCCGACCACGCCGAAGCCGAAAACGACAACCAGCTCGACGTCGCCCGAACCGACGAACTCCCACACCGTCGCCCTGCTGGCGCTGGGTGCCGCCGTCGTGGTGCTCTGCGGCATCGCGTTCGTGATCGCCCGCGACGCCCGCAAAGTCGCTCCGGCGGGCGACCTCGACGCTCTCGAACGCGGTTCGGCACGCGACTCTGCGGCGAGGCTGCGCCGGCGGCGCGCGAAAGCGAAGGCCGCCCGCCAGCAGCGGAAGCGCAACCGCTAGCTCAGCGGGAGAGCGTCAGCGGGACAGCGCCACCCGGCGGCGGCTATGCACGGTCGTGCGGATGCGCGGGGGAGAGGGAGGTGACGGATCCCCGTGCGGACCGCGCCTCGGGCTTCGCGGCAGGGGGCTGCGCGGGTGGGGATCCATGGGGCCGCCGGGCAGCGCCTTGGAGCCGCCGTCCTCTTCCGAGGAATCCTGCGGCTCGGGGGCGCGCATGGAATCGTCGTAGCGGAAGGGGACCCACAGCAACAGGCCGGCGATCGGTAGCTTGATCAGCGCGGCGAGCAACACCATCCAGACCCACAGTGGCATCTCGCCAGCGATGCTACTACTGCGCTGTGGAATCGCAAGATGCAATCGAGCTCGCGACGCTGGCCGAGGAGGTCGGAGCCTGCCGCCGCTGCCCCAGGCTCGTCGCATGGCGCGAGCAGGTGGCGCGTGAGCGGCGTTCGGCGTTCGCCCAGCAGCACTACTGGGGTCGGCCGCTCCCGGGATTCGGCGATCGGCGCGCGCGTGTGGTCCTGCTCGGGCTGGCGCCGGCCGCACACGGCGCCAACCGCACCGGCAGGATGTTCACGGGCGACCGGTCCGGCGACTTCCTCTTCGCCGCGCTCGCCCGTGCCGGTCTCGCCAACCAGCCCGAGTCCACGTCGCTGGGAGACGGCCTCGAGCTGACGGGGGCGTGGATCACGGCGGCCGTGCGCTGTGCGCCACCGGACAACCGACCGACGCCGGCCGAGCGAGACGCCTGCCTGCCGTGGGGAGAACGCGAGCTGGCCCTGCTTGAGAACGCCCGCGTGCTCGTGTGCCTCGGCGCCTTCGCCTGGGACGCCGCTCTGCGGCTGTGTGGGAGGCTCGCCGGCCCGGACACGCCCATGCCGAGGCCGAGGCCGAGGTTCGGGCATGGGGCCGAGGTCCAGGCGCGGGCCTTCACGATGATCGGCTGCTACCACCCCAGCCAGCAGAACACGTTCACCGGCAGGCTGACCGAGCCGATGATGGACGCCGTGCTGCAGCGGGCGCTGGCGCTGGCAGATGGTGCACCGGCGAAGTGACTGGCCTCCTGGATCCAGGCCGCGTCCGATCTTTCGTCCACGGGACGAGGGCCACGGGTTAGAGTTTGAGAGTCGGCCGAGAGTCCTCGAAGAGCCGCGGCGGGAGGTGCCATGCGAAGCGTGATCGCAGCCATCGGAGGAGTGCTAGTGGCGCTGGTCCTCGCCAACATGCTCGGCGTCGCGTCTGCTGAAGCGCCCACCGGCACGCCGGCGCGCACGATCAGCGTAGGTGGGGTGGCGATGGTGCCGATCGCCCAGGGCGCCGAGGCGGCGACGGCGAACGCGGTCTACCGCCAGGGGATGGCGGCGGCGGTCTCCGATGGAGCCGAAAAGGCGGGCTTCCTGGCGACCAAGGCGGGCGCCACGCTGGGCGCCGTGCAGAGCCTGGTGGAGGGGGGCGGCTACATCGAGTGCACCGGTGCCGGCGAATCGGAATATGTCCAGTACACCGGTGAACAACCCGACTTCGCATCTCCGTCGGCCCGAGGGGGACCGCTCCCTCTGAGGGCGAACGCCGTCGCACCGGCGCGCCCACCGCGGGCGCGCAAACCGAGCGTGAAACGCCGCAGGCACACGTCGCCGTCCGCCAAAAAGACAGCCGCTCCCGGCTGCATGCTGACGGCGGAGGTCTCGCTCGCCTACGCCATCAGCTGAGCCGCCGGCGCGTCCGCGGGCGCCGCGTTGCAACCGGCGTGAGCCGATCGCCGCCGCACTAATGTCACCGCCGTGCCATACACGACCGCGGACGCCCGCCAGCAGCTCCTCGACAGCCTTGCGGAGGCGACGGACCAGCTGGCCTCCGCGGTTGCCGCCCTGAGCGAGGCCTACGAAGCGCTCGACGAGGCGAGCGCCGAGCGGCTCGAGCAGGAGCTCTTCCGTCCGGTCCAGGCTGCCTACGGCCGCGCGAGGCGGACGCACTCGGAATTCGCCAAGCGCCACGCGTTGCCCGAGCGAACCTTCAGTCCGGCTGTTCCCGGTGCTCCCTCCAGAGGCGTCCGTGGTTTCATCGACGACGCCGTGCGCGCAGCCGACAGCGCCGACGCCACGCTTGGGACGCTTCAGGACTCGATGCTTCCGATCGAGGTGGGGGACCCCGAGCTGCGCGCCGGTCTCGAGGACGTCCGCTCGCGCCTCTCGGGCATCGGCGAGAACGCCCGCCAGCTGACGCGCACGCTGGGTCGCTGACTCAGCTCCCCAGTCGCGGCTACTCGACCGGCCTGCCGTTCGCCGTCAACGCGACGTCGATGTTGCCGCGGGTCGCGTTCGAATACGGGCAGACGGTATGTGCCGTGCGCACGAGATCGACAGCCGTGGCGTCGTCCTCGACGCCGGGCAGCGTCACGTCGAGCTCGACGCCGAGGACGAACCCGCCTTTCCCGTCCGGCGACAGCGACACCTTCGAGTCGATCGCGGCGTCTGAGGTGTCGGTCTTCGCCCTTCGCCCGACGACGCCGAGCGCCGACTCGAAGCAGGCCGCGTAGCCGACGGCGAAGAGCTCCTCGGGATTCGTCCCCCCGCCCGGGCCGCCCATCTCCTGGGGCGCGCGCAGGTCCACCTCGAGCGCACCGTCGCTCGTTCGTCCGTGGCCCTCGACGCGCCCGCCGGTCACGTGAGCTTCAGCCGTATAGAGCGTGTTCGCCATAGCCTGCCTTTCATTCGCCGGTGAAGTCGACCACTGGCCATCATGGCAGGGAAGGGCCCATCCGCTAAAGGTGCGCCGGACTGCCCCCGATATTTGGGACGTGCCCACTCACCGGGATCACCCCTGGGAGCGCGACGCCCAAGCGCGGCGGCGCCGCAGGCGCCCGCGCACGCGCTGGCGCCGCCGACTGCCGCGGCTCGTGATCACGCCGGCGGAACGCCGCCTGGTGCGTTGGATTGTCGTTGTCGCGATCCTCACCGGCGGATGGCTCACCCATCGCGGTATCTGGTTCGTGTGGTGAGAGCGCTCGGGTGTACCGACGCAGACCGGCGCTCGCTGCGCTGCTTCGCCGACGTCAGTTGACATAACATGCATTATCGAGCACAGCAGAGGCGATAGATCGGGGCTGCTCGCCCACCACGGCGTGCCGTTGCTCGATGAGTTCCGGCGGTCTCGCTAGGGTGCGAGCCTCAATTTGCTCGTCCGACCGCGCTGGCTGTACGATCGCCGTCGGATGACCACCACGTCCGCACACAAGCTTCGCGCGGTCCAGGAACCGCTGAAGCAGCGCTACCGCGACGAGCCAACGGCGGCCTTCGTGACGCTCGTGGCCGACGGGTCGCTGGACGAAGGCGTAGCGTGCACCGTGGACACCGGGAGGGCGCTCGTGCGCGCCGGACTACATCCGGCAACGGGCGGCGACGGCCTGTCGGCCTGCTCGGGGGACATGCTCCTACAGGCGTTGGTCGCCTGCGCGGGTGTCACGATGCGCGCAGTAGCGACGTCGCTCGGTCTGACCGTCAGTGGGTCCGTCCGCGCCGAGGGGGACCTCGACTTCCGGGGTACCTTGTCAGTGGACAAGGGGGTTCCGGTCGGCTTCAAGGCGATCAGATTGAACTTCGAGCTTGAAACGGACGCCGACGACGAGCAACTCGCCCTGCTGCTGCGCTTGACTGAGCGCTACTGCGTGGTCTTCCAAACACTGGCGGGCTCCCCCGCGCTGTCGGTCACGCAAGTGTAACTTGGTGGCGCGGGGCGGCAGGGCGGGTGGGCCAGCGATAACGCGGTTGTCCGAGGCTGTTCCTGGAGAGGACCTCAGCTTGGAGTGTCGAGTGTCTTGCGCATCTGCAGCGAGGTGGCCTCGTAGCCGGACGTGTCATAGAGACCGCGTGCGACCTGGTTGTCCGCAAAGACGTTGAGGCCGATCGTCGCCATCCCGTGATCGGCT
>DASYFT010000008.1:0-53225 GCA_036498265.1 Solirubrobacteraceae bacterium
CCGGGCCAAGCGCCAGGCGCGCCACGCGTGAGATGCGGGTCTGCATGCGTCCAGACTGTAGCCGCAGCCGCAGTCGTCCCTGTCCGGTTGCGGGGCCGCGCTAGCGCCCTTCGCGGCGCGGCGAGGAACGCCAGATCGCCCCGAGCAGCGTCGTCACCAGCAGCGCCACGATCGCGATCAGCAGGATGAAGCGCACCGGTCGCTGGGCACTGAACACCGACAGGTAGCCGAGCGAGGGGAGCTTCGTCCTCTCGCGCCACACGGTGTTGCCGGAGAGGCTCGCACGCCACGCATCGGGGACGTTGTTGGCGTCTCCCTTGGTCTCGATGACCGTGCTGGCGCCCACCCGCTGGACGGCGAAGACGCGATGGACGACCGTCAGCCGGGGCTCGCCTGGCGGGTGGAACGCGACGATCTGCCCCCGCTGGATCGCCGAGCGCGGCTCGGATGTGAGGACGGCGACGTCACCCGGTGCGAGCGTCGGGCGCATCGATCCGGTGTCGATCACGGTGAACCGCCAGAGCCCGAGCGCCATCCCCGCGATCGCAGCGAAGATGAGGAGCACGACGGCGGACAGGAGCGCGAAGGACACGAGCCTCACGAGGCTCACGCGCGCGCGGGCCGGGGGTGGCTCGAGAGCGCCGTGGGGCGGCACGGGCGAAGGCACCGGATGCACGGCGGCAGGCGGCGGCGCCGCGGGCGGAGGCAGCGCCGCCGGGGGAGGCAGAGGCGGCCGGGCGCGGGGACGCAGAGGCGGCCCGGATGGATGTCGCGGCTGCGGCGGCGGGAGGGTCGCGGGCACGGTGCGCATCACTGCCAGCCTCCCTGGTTCCATCCGAGCGCGTAGCCGGCGGACGCGGTCTGCGCGCTGACCCAGCCGCCATGCGTGGCCTGCAGCTTGTAGTAGTAGGTCGAGGCGGTCGCGAGCACGGCGGCGGGCGCTTTGCCGACAGTAGCTTCGGCCAGTGTCGAGGAGACGGTGTTGGTCGATGTCGCGATCACCGACACGCTGGGCGCGCCGGCGTTGGCAACATAGACACGGGCGCTGTCGGGGGTGCAGGACATTCCCGTCGGGTCTCCCGTCGCCCCGACCGCGGGATGGGCGGACAGCGCGTCGCCTGCGACGGTGATCACGTCGACGAGGTTGTGAGCGCGGTCGTGGACGTAGAGCTGGCACCCGTTGGGGGTGATGGCGAGGGCGTTGGGCGTTGACGTCGACGATTCGAACAAAGCGATGGTGCTCGTCACGGTGTCGGTCGCGGTCGCGACGTCCTCTACGCCATGGCCCGTGAAGCTCGCCACGTAGAGCCTGGAGCCGTCGGGCGTCACGGCGAGGATGTTCGGGTCGCCGCCGGCGGCGACGTTGGCGTCGGCCATGCTGCCGACGGTGATCGTGCTCGTCACCGTGTTGCTCGCCGTCGCGATGTCCGCGATCTTGGAGTTGCCCTGATCGGCGACGTACACGTGAGCCGAGTTGGGCGTCACCGCAAGCGCGATCGGTTTGCCGGTTTCACCGGTGCCGATCGTGACGGTCGATTTGACCGTGTTGGACGCCGTGCTGATCGCCGACACGGTGTGCCCCGCGTAGTTGGCGACATACGCCGATTCGCCGTTGGGCGTGACGACGATCGCGCCGGGATCGCCCTGGGCTCCGACGGCGATGCCGGTGCCGCGCGCCGCCGTGGCGATCGTGATCGGGTAGACGAGTTTGTTGGCCCCGTCGACCACGTAGGCGGTCAGGCCGTTCGGCGTGATCGCCACGGCATCCGGCCGCGATTTGACGCCCGCGACTTCCGGGATCGCGACGGTCGAGGCGACCGTTTTGGAGGACACCGTGATGATCTGCACCTGGTGGGAGACGCCCTCCGCAACCACCACCTTGGTGCCGTCGGGGGTGACGGCCATGCCGTTCGGCTCGCTGCCGAGGATGCCTGTCGTGATCGACGTCCCCGCGTTGGTCGAGCTGTTGATCGAGTGGACTGTTTTCGCGGCTTCGCCGCTGTTTCCGACGTAGACCTGTGGCGTTTCGGCGCCGGTGGGGTTGACGTCGGTGAAGCTCGTCGCGACCCCGGTCGTGCCCACGGAGGAGTAGCTGCCGGCGGAGCTGGTCGAGCGCAGCGCGGTGTAGCCGTTGACCAGGGGGTTCCCGTTGGCGTCACGTTCCGCGGACGCGCTCCAGGCGAGCGACACGTTCGTCTTTTCGCTGCCGCCAGCACACCCGCCGTTGGCCGTCGTGAGCCCACTGGGCGCCGCGAGTTGCGCCGCCGCGAGCGCAGCGGGGCCGGCGGTCAACGCGCTGGTGAAGCTCGCCAGCGACGTGCTCAAGGGCGAGAGGCCTATGCACGCGGCCGTGGCAACCGCCACGGTGACGAGCTTGCAGCCGGCGCGAAGACGCGGGCGCGGGGCCCGGCATCTGCCGGACGCCCCGCGCGCCTGCGTCGAATGTGACATCGCAACGGGAGGTCGCCCGTTATTGAGCGGTCCCGTTCCGCTGCGTCGCCTGGAAGGTGTAGGTCAGCGTCGACGCACAGCCCTGCAGGTCCTCGGTCGAGGACGTGCCGCCGGAGGTCCCGGAGCAGGCCGCCACTTTGCCCAGATCGCCCGGCGCGGCGGCCGGCAGCGTGATCGTGAACACGAGGAAGTCTTTACCGCCCGCGTTCAGCGAGTTCAGCGGCGAGAGCACTCCCGCGGCGCTCTCGAGGCCGCTCACCGACGCGCTCGCGGCACCGTTGATTTTCACCGCTGTGGCACCCGGCGTGCAGGTGTATTCGAACGCCGGCGGCGGAGATCCGACGACCGTCCGTTTCCACGCTTCCGAGCACGCCTGGACGCTGACCTGGAGCCCGTTGGTGGGGTCTGTGTCGAGCAGCGACGTCGGCGAAGCGGAGAACTTCAGCGTGATTTCTTTGTTGGCGATGGTCCCGCCGGTGTCGTTGAGATCCGCCTCGCGGGCGATGGTGTCCCCGGCGGCGATGTTCGTCGCGCCTGTGGCCGCGTCGTTCGTCGGTCCGACGGCCAGTTTGACGGAGCCCGACGTGATCGCCTGGGGGCCCGCCGTGACGCTCGCCGTGAACGTGGCGAACGCGCCGCCGATCAGCGCGCCCACGGCGGCGAGCAGCAGCACGATCGACAGTGCGATCCGCCGGTAGTCCTTCGAGCGCGCACCAGAGCGCGCAGTCGCAGCAAAGCCACTGTTCACGATGACCCCCATCTAGAGTCCGATTTGGATCGGCAACCGACGGCTCCGGGGGTCATCTCTCAGACCTGGACGGAAGCGCCGAACCGACTTCTGTAATCCTGCTTTCTCGCCCTATCGGCAGCGGCGGGCGGAAACCTTTAGCCCAATTGTGGGATGGGCCGTCTGGTCCGTTTAGGGGAGGCGCCGTCTAGGCCATCTGGAGGAGGCGTTCCGGGCGTCGGGCTATCCCCCATCGACCGCCAGCGCGACGTACTTCGTCTCGAGGTACTCGCCGATCCCCTCGAAGCCGCCCTCGCGTCCGAAGCCGGAGTGCTTGACGCCGCCGAAGGGTGCTGCGGGGTTGGACACGACGCCCTGGTTGAGGCCGACCATTCCCGATTCGATGCCCTCGCTGACGCGAATCGCGCGGGCCAGGTCGCGCGTGTAGACGTAGGAGACGAGCCCGTACTCCGTGCGGTTCGCCGCCTCGAGCGCCTGCTCCTCGGATGAGAAGGTGGCGATCGGCGCGACCGGTCCGAAGATCTCCTCGCGCAGCAGGCGCGCCTCCTCGGGCACGTCCACGAGCACGGTCGGCTCGTAGAAGTAGCCCGGCGCGTCCAGCCGTTTGCCGCCGATGAGCGCGCGGGCGCCCCGCGAGACCGCGTCGGCGACGAGCTCTTCGACCTTGCCGCGCTGGTTGTCGTCGATCAGCGGGCCCACGTCCACATCCGGCTCGGTGCCGCGCCCGACCTTCATGGCCCCCATGCGCTGCGCGAGCCGCTGCGCGAACTGCGCCGCCACGGACTCGTGAACGTGGAAGCGGTTGGCTGCCGTGCACGCCTCGCCGACGTTGCGCATCTTCGCGATCACGGCGCCCTCGACGGCGGCGTCCAGGTCCGCGTCGTCGAAGACGATGAACGGCGCGTTTCCGCCGAGCTCCATCGAGACCCGCAGGATCTGCTCCGCCGACTGTTCGATCAGCCGGCGGCCCACCTCGGTGGAGCCCGTGAAGGACAGCTTCCGCGTCCGAGGGTCCTTGAGCAGCGGCTCGATCACCGCGCCGGAGTGCCGCGAGGTGATCACGTTGAGGACGCCGTTGGGAAGGCCCGCCTCCTCGAGGATCCGGGCAAGGGCCAGCATCGACAGGGGGGTCTGCTGGGCCGGCTTGACGACCATCGTGCACCCGGCCGCCACGGCCGGTGCGATCTTCCGCGTGCCCATCGCCGTGGGGAAGTTCCAGGGGGTCACGAACACACAGGGGCCGACGGGCTGGCGCATCGTCAGGATGCGCCCCTTGCCGGTGGTGTTGATCATGTAGCGACCATGGATCCGGGACGCTTCCTCGGAGAACCACCTGAAGAACTCCGCCGCGTAGGCGATCTCGGCGCGCGACTCGGGTAGCGCCTTACCCATCTCGAGCGTCATCAGCAGCGCCAGGTCCTCGGTCTGCGCGACGATCGCCTCGTAGGCGCGGCGGAGGATCTCACCGCGGTCGCGCGGGGCGGTCGCGGCCCAGTCGGCCTGGCTCTCGGCCGCCGACGCGAGGGCCGCCATCGCATCCTCGACCCGGGCGTCTGCCACCTCCACCAGCGGCTCCGTCGTCGCCGGGTCCTCGACCGGGAACGTCTCGCCGGAGGCCGCGGCCCGCCAGCGCCCACCGATGTAGAGCTGCCGAGGTACCGCCTCGAGAACGGCCCGCTCGCGGTCGGTGCCAGTCATCGTGCAGCGCTCACACGGCGTGGGCGGGGGCCCGACCGGGTACTCATGGGCGTCATGGCACGGCCCCTCCCGGGGCGCGACCGCAGCGGTTCGAGTGTGTTCTTCAGAGCACCGATGCGGGGCACCTCCTCAACCTATCATCGGCCCCGAGCCGCTCCGGAGCGGCTCCGGGGCTGCGGACGGCGCCTCCTGTCCGCGCTCGCCGCACTGTGGCTCCTCCCGGCGGCGGCGGGCGCCTCGACGCTGGTCGTGCAGGGGGCCGGTGACGGTCACGGCGTGGGGATGAGCCAGGTCGGCGCCCTCGGCTACGCGCGCCATGGCTGGAGCTACCAGGCGATCCTCGCGCACTACTACACGGGAACGACGCTCGGCCTCGAGACGCCGCATGCGGTGGTGCGGGTCCTCGTCGGCTCCAGCGTCGTGCGCGTCCCGCTCGAGCGCTACGTCCGTGGCGTGGTCTCGGCGGAGATGCCGGCGAGCTGGCCGCTGGCGGCGCTGGAGGCCCAGGCGATCGCCAGCCGCACCTACGCCGTCACGGCACACGCCGGGGGCTCCCGGTTCGACGTCTACTCCGACACCCGGTCCCAGGTCTACAGGGGCGTGGCGGCGGAAACGGCGCAGACCAACGCCGCCGTCGCAGCGACCAGCGGGCAGATCGTCCTCTACGCCGGCCGGCCCGCGACGACGTACTTCTTCGCCAGCTCCGGCGGGATGACCGAGAACATCGAGAGCGCGTTCCTCGGCTCCACGCCGCAGCCCTGGCTTCGCGGTGTCCCGGACCCCTTCGACAGCGGTCCGTCCTCGAGCTGGTCGACGAGCATCAGCTTCGGCTCGGCGGCCACACGACTGCGGGGACTCCTCAAGGGGGCCTTCCGCGGCATCGAGGTGCTCACCCGGGGAGTCTCGCCGAGGATCGTCTCCGCCCAGGTACTAGGATCGCGTGGCGCCAGCCCGGTCAGCGGACCCGAACTGGCGGCCCGGCTGGGGCTTGTGAGCACGTGGGCGTTCTTCAGCGTGAAGAGCGGCACGCACGTCAGGCGTGAGCCCGACCGAAGCGGCCGCGGCGGAGCGCCGGCGCCCACGGCCGGTGGCGCTCCCCCACCGGCTGCCCCGGTGGGACGCCCGGGCGGAGCACCGGCGCCGGGCGCGCCGGTCACGGCGGCCAGGACCGGCGGCGCGGCCGCCGGATAGAGGCGCCCGCCGCAATCGCCCGCCGCGTCGGCCGCCGCCCACCCCCGGTCGCCGCCATCGCCCGTCGCCCGCCGCCCGCCGCCCGCCGCCCGCCGGGCGCATAACCTGGCCGGGATGCCGCCCGCGCTCCTGATCGCAGATGTCCCCTGGCTGCTCTACCGCTCTTTCTTCGCGCTGCCGAAATCGATCGCGGACCCGGAGGGACGTCCGGTGAACGCGCTGCTGGGGACGGTCAACGCGATCCTGTCCGTCGTCGACGCGCGGGTGGCGGCCAAGCGGCCCCGCGGCGTCGTGGCATGCATGGGTGCCGAGCAGGCCGACTACCGCGTGAAGCTGTATCCGGCTTACCACGCGCACCGGGACCCGATGCCGCCGGAGCTGGCGGCGCAATGGGAGCGGGCACCCGAGCTGCTCGAGAGCCTCGGCTGGAATTTCACCGCGAGCGGGGACCTCGAGGCAGACGACGTGATGTTCTCGTTCGCACGCACCGAGGAGGAGGGGGGCGGGCGGGCTCTGCTGATGACCGGCGACCGCGATCTCTTCGGGGCGGTCACCGAGCGGGTGGCGGTGGCGGAGCTGCGAAAGGGCGCGGTCGAGTCCGAGATCGGCCCCGAGCAGGTGCGCGAGCGCTACGGAGTGGCGCCAGCTCAGGTTCCCGACTTCATCGCCTTGCGCGGCGACCCGTCTGACGGGCTGCCTGGAGCGCCCGGCATCGGCGCGAAGACCGCCGCCGAGCTGCTCCGCGATCACGGGTCGCTGGAGGGCGTCCTCTTTGCCGCCGGAGTGACGACCGGACCGGGCGCGGGTGGCGCTGCGGTGCGCGCGACGAGCGTCATGCGCCCACGGATCGCCGCCGCCCTGCGCGAGCACGCGGACGAGCTGCTGCGCTTCAAGCAGATCGCCACGCTGCAGCGCGTGGAGGTGAGGCGACCCGAGGACCGCGACACCGACTTCGCAGGCGGTGCGCGAGTGGCAGGTGCCATGGGGATGCGGCGCCTCTCCGAGCGCCTCGAGAGGCTCTCGCCGGGCTGAGCGCCGGCACGCCGGCTATGGCGAGAACTTGACGGTGATGACGTCGCCGTCGCTCATCACGTAGTCGCGCCCCTCCAGCCGGAGAGTGCCGCGTTCGCGTGCGCCCACGTATCCGCCGGCGTCCACGAGCTCGTCCCATCCGATGACCTCGGCACGCACGAAGCCACGCTGGATGTCGGAGTGGATCTCCCCGGCGGCGTGCCATGCCGTCAGGCCCTGACGCAGATGCCAGGACTGCGCCGGCTTGGCCTCTCCGGCGGTGAAGAAGGCGATCAGGCGAAGCAGCGCGAACGCCTCCCGCACCACGCGCTCGAGGCTTGACTCGCTGAGACCGAGCTCGACTCGCATCGCCGCCGCCTCGCCCTCCTCCAGCTCGGCGAGCTCCGACTCGATGCGTGAGGAGATCGCCGTCGCCCGGGCTCCCTCCGCCTGCGCGTGTGCGGCGATCTGCTCCGGGACCTCGTCCGACCCCTCGTCGACGTTCGCAACGAACAGCACCGGCTTGGCGGTCAGCGAGCCGAGGTCCCGTGCCGCGTTCGGCGCCTCGGCCGGAGGCGGCACCCCGCGAACGGGCCGGCCCGACTGCAGCCTGTCGAGCACGTCGCGCAGCCATCGCTCCTCGGCAACGGCCCCGCGGTCCCCGCCTTTTGCCTGTTTCGCAACCCGCTCGATCCGCCTTTCGGCCTGCTCGAGGTCGGCCAGCACGAGCTCCGTCTCGATCGTCTCGATGTCCCTCAGGGGGTCCACGCTGCCCTCGGGGTGGACGACGCTGGCGTCCTCGTGGGCGCGAACGACATGCACGATCGCGTCCGTCTCACGGATGTTCGCCAGGAACCGGTTGCCCAGGCCCTCGCCCTCGTGCGCGCCGGCCACCAGGCCGGCGATGTCGTGGAAGTCGATCGTGTCCCACACGATCTCCGAGGCGCCGACCGTGCGGGCGACCGCCTCCAGGCGCTCGTCTCGCACGGGTACCACGGCCACGTTCGGCTCGATCGTGGTGAACGGGTAGTTGGCAGCCTCTGCGCCCGCTCTCGTCAGGGCGTTGAACAACGACGACTTGCCGGCGTTCGGCATGCCGACGATGCCGATCCGTGTGCTCACGCGCGAGCCTCGCCGGCGCCGCCGCGGCAAGCTCTGCTCGCAAGCGCCGTGCCGAGCAGGGCACCTGCGAGCACATCCGATGGGTAGTGGACGCCGAGGTAGACGCGTGATGCCGACAGGCCTCCTGCCAGCGCGTAGAGCGGGACGGCGGGGACCCCGAGGCGAGAGAAGCAGAGCGCGCCCGCGAACGACGTGCAGGCATGCGCGCTCGGAAAGCTCAACCGGGTCGGCGTCCGCGTCAACGGCGGCAGGGACTCGAGCTCGGGACGCGAGCGGCGGACGAGCAGCTTGATCGCCGAGTTGAGCACCGATGCGCCGGCCACCGTCGCGGTCGCCCGTCGCCATCGGGCGCGCCGGTCGCCGTCGATCGTCTGGCCGGCCAGCCCGATCGCGAGCCACACACCTCCGTGCTCACCGATCCGCGTGAACCGGCCCACCGCCCGCTCCACCGCGGGTGCGTGTCCACGGGTGCGCGCCAGGCGCAACAGCTGCTCGTCCAGCGAGCGCAAGGCGCTACGCGCTGAAGCCGACGCGTAGCTCGTCGCTCTCGGCGCGGATGTAGACCACCTGGCCGAGGTCCAGCCGCACCGGGCCCTCCTCGCTGTCGATCTCGTGCCAGCCGCCACCGCCGAGCTCGTTGTTGAGCATGCTGAGCTGCTCGTCGCTCACGCGCAGCCCCAGCACCTGGCCGCCCTGGAAGCCGATGCTTATGCGCCGTCCGGTCGTGGCCATCAGTGACTCCCCACGATGGCCGGCTCGACGATCTCGGTCAGCACACCGGCCGTGGCGCGCGGGTGCACGAAGGCGACGCGCGACCCGCGGATGCCGTTTCGCGGCTGCTGGTCGATCAGCTCGAGGCCCGCGCTCCTCAGGGACTCGAGCGTCTTGGCTATGTCCTTCACCTGGTAGGCGACGTGGTGCAGCCCCGGGCCGTGCTTCGCGAGGAAGCGGCCGACGGGCGTTTCGGCGGAGAGCGGTGCCAGCAGCTCGACGTGGCCCTCTCCGACGTCGAGCAGGACGGCCTCGACCCCCTGGTCCTCGACAACCTCGCGATGGGCGACGTCGAGGTCGAAGCTGTCGCGGTAGAGCGCGAGCGCGCCGTCGATCTGCTCGACGGCCACGCCGATGTGGTCGATCCGGCTGAACACCCGGCGCAGTCTATAGCCGCCCGGGATCGTCCTCCCCCGGAGGAGCAGGCACGGTGATCGGACCGGGACCCTTCACCTGTGCCTGCGGCTCGACGGCGGCCACCACCCGGAGGCCCACGCCGGGCCTGCGCTCGAGGCGGGGCACGCCGCGCATGATCCGCTCGATCGAGTCGCGCTCCAGGACCTCGCGCTCGAGCAGCTCGTGCGCGAGCGCGTCGAGCTGGTGGCGGTGGGTGACGATCAGCTTCTGCGCGGCCCGCCGAGCCTCGTCGATCATGTCCTGACGCTCCTCGTCCCGGATCCGGAGCGTGGTCTCGGACAGCCGGACGTCGCCATCGGGCGAGCGCCCGACCCCGGCGGTTCCCATCGCGTAGTCATGGACCATCGAGTGCGCGATGTCGGCAACCCGCTTGAGGTCGTCTGAGGCCCCGGTGGTGATCGCCCCGAAGACGATCTGCTCAGACGCCCTGCCGCCGAGCAGCACCGTCATGTAGTCGAGCAGCTCCTCCCGGGTCTTCAGGTAGCGATCCTCGGCGGGCAGGTTCAGCGTGTAGCCGAGCGCCCGCCCGCGCGGGACGATCGAGATCCGGTGTACGCGGTCGACCGAGGGCAGCAGCTCGCCGCAGAGCGCGTGTCCGGCCTCGTGGAAGGCGACCACGCGCTTCTCCTGCGAGTTCAGCACGCGCTTGGACTGCACCCCGGCGATGACGCGCTCGAGCGCCGAGTCGAAGTCGCCGATCGTGATCTTGTTGCCCCCGCGCCTAGTGGCGAAGATGGCCGCCTCGTTGCAGATGTTGGCGAGGTCCGCACCGGTGAGTCCGCTCGTCTGCTGCGCGACCAGGCCAAGGTCGACGTCGTCCAGTGGCTTGTCCCGGGTGTGCACCTGCAGGACGCCCAGCCGGCCTTTCACGTCCGGGGGGACGACGAACACCTGGCGGTCGAAGCGGCCCGGGCGCAGCAGGGCCGGGTCGAGCTTCTCGAGCAGGTTCGACGCGGCGATCACCACGACCCTTCCGCTCGAGGAGAAGCCATCCATCTCGACGAGCAGCTGGTTGAGTGTCTGATCCTTCTCGCCGGAGATGTCCGAGCCGCGCCGCCCTCCGACAGCGTCGAGCTCGTCGATGAAGATGATCGCGGGTTCGTGCTTACGCGCCACAGCGAACAGCCGGCGGATGCGAGCCGCGCCGAGGCCGGCGAACATCTCGACGAACGACGCCGCCGACTGGGCGAAGAACTGGGCGCCGGACTCGTGGGCGACGGCCTTGGCCAGCAGGGTCTTGCCCGTCCCCGGAGGCCCGTGCAGGAGGATGCCCTTCGGGACCTTCGCCCCGAGCTTGGCGAATGACTTGGGCTCGCGCAGGAACTCGACGATCTCCTGCAGCTCCGCCTTGGCCTCATCGACACCGGCGATGTCGGCGAAGGTGACCGCCTGGTCGGAGGCCGGCTTGATGCGCTGCGGCTTGACGCGCGGCATCACCTTCAGCGTGCGCCACATCAGCAGGATCAGCGCCGTGAAGAACAGGATCGCGATCACGGGCTCCCACTGGAGCGCCCAGTTCTGTATTTCCTGCGTGATCGAGGCCTGCGGTACCGGGGGCGACGAGGTGTGCGTCACCACGTGCGACGGGCTCGCCGCTAGCGCCGGGTGCGTCACGGTGGCGTGCCTACCGACCTTGTGCGCGGGGGCTCCACCCCGGGTCGCGGTCGGCGTCGGTCCTTGGGTTGCCTTCGCGGCCGTCGTGGCCTGCCCGCTCATGCTCCACCCTTCACAGCGAATCCACCCTCCATGGCATCGTCCGCATCATTATGCGGCCTGGGTGCCCTCGTGTCCAATAGCTCGTCGCATGCGAGCTGGCCACGCCGGTGAGTCTGCCTCGCGACGACGCGGTTGGGCCACGCCGGCGAGCCGGCCCCGCGACGACGCGTTTGGCCGGGGTGAGCTCAGCCGAGCAGGCGCATCGCGAGATCCCCGAACATCTCGGCGGCGAGCGCGAGGTCACGGACGTCGATGCGCTCGTCGGCGCCGTGGATCAGCGGCGCGGTCTGCAGCAGCGACTGGTGGCGGTGGGGGAAGAACCCGTAGGCGACGCACTCGGGGAATGCCATGCGGAAGTGGCGGGAGTCGGTGAAGCCCGGAAGGATCACGGGCACGACCTCGGCGCCCGGATCGAGCTCGACCAGCCACCCGCGGATGGCGTCCATCAGCTGTGACTCCGTCGGCGAGCGATTGCCGACGACCTGCTCTGTGAACTCGATCCGCCACTGCCCGTCCTCGCCCAGCACCTCGGCGATCCCCCGGCGCACCTCCTCCTCGCCCAGCCCCGGCGGCACACGGCAGTCGACCCTCAGCTCGGCCCGGCTCGGGATGACGTTGATCTTCTCCGAGGCGCTGATCTTGGTGGGGGTGAACGTGACGCCGAGCATCGGCTCGAACATCGTGGCGAGGCGAGGGTCTGCCGCGCGCATGTGCGCCACCGCCGCCCGCGGGTCCTCCGGGTCCTCGCCGAGGCCGCGCAGGAACGCCTGCGGCTCGCCGGTGAGGCTGTAGGAGGGCTGGCGCGCCGCGAAGCGCTCCAGCAGGGGGCCCATCTTCAGGAGTGCGTTGTCTCCCATGCCCGGCATCGACGCGTGCCCGGCTACGCCGTCGGTGGTGATCTTGAAGCGGAACACCCCCTTCTCCGCGCAGCACACGCCGTAGCGGCGCCTGCCTCCGTACTCGAACACGGCGCCACCGCCCTCGTTGATGAGCATGTCGCAGCGAACCTTCTCCGGGTGGGTCTCCGTGATCCACTGCGCCCCCAGCGACCCGCCGGTCTCCTCGTCGACGACCGTCACGATCAGCAGCTCGCCACGCGCCGGGCGCCACCCGGAGCGGCCGAGCGCCGCGGCCGCTGCGACCTCGGCCGCGACCTGGGACTTCATGTCGAGCGCCCCGCGACCCCAGAGGAACCCGTCGGCCACCTCGCCCGACCACGGGTCGTGACTCCAGTCGGCGGGATCCGCCAGCACGGTGTCGACATGGCCCAGGTAGCAGAGCGTGGGCCCAGGCTCGGCGCTCTCCGGCGCCCGCAGGCGGGCAACGAGGTTGGGCCGCCCCGGCTCGGCTCCGAGCAGCTCGCAGTCGAAACCGGCGCTGCTCAGGTGGGCGGCGAGGTACTCCTGCGCGTCGCGCTCCTCCCCGGGCGGGTTCACGGTGTTGAAGCGGATCAGGCGGCTCAGCAGCTCCTGCGCCTCGGTCGGCGTCGCCACGGCGCTCATCGACAGGGCCGGCGGGGTTCTGATCGGTGTGTCATGCGGCAGATCGTACGCCCATCTGCGCCACCTCCTCGCGCGTCAGCGGGTAGTGACAGGCGGCCTGCGTCCCGGTTCCCTTGTCCTCGAGCACAGGCTCCTCCCGCGAGCACAGCTCCTGCGCCTTGGGGCAGCGGGTGTGAAAGCGACATGCCCGTGGCGGGTTGGCCGGGCTCGGCACGTCGCCGCTGAGCAGCCGTCGGCCGCCCGCGGAGGCGGAAGGGTCCGCGACCGGCACGGCGGCCAGAAGCGCGCCGGTGTACGGGTGGCGCGGGAAGCGGTACAAGGGATCGCCCGGCCCGATCTCGACGATCTTGCCGAGATACATCACCGCCACGCGGTCGCACATGTGACGGACCACCGAGAGGTCGTGCGCGATGAAGATGAGCGTCAACCCGAACTGGCGCTGCATGTCGCGCAGGAGGTTCAGCACCTGCGCCTGGATCGACACGTCGAGCGCCGAGACGGGCTCGTCGGCGATCAGCAGCTTCGGCTTGAGCGCCAGCGCGCGTGCGATCCCGATCCGCTGGCGCTGGCCGCCCGAGAACTCGTGCGGGTAGCGGTTGTAGTGCTCGGGGTTCAGTCCGACCGTCTCCATCAGGCCCTGCACTGCCCGCTTGCGCACGTCCTTCCCGCGCTCCAGTCCATGGACCGCGAACGGCTCGCCGATGATCGAGCCGACCGTCTTGCGTGGATTCAGGGACGAGTAGGGGTCCTGGAAGATCATCTGCATCTCTCGACGGATCTCTTTCAGCCGAGCACCCTGCACGCGGGTGATGTCCTCGCCGTCGAAGAGCACCTGGCCGGAGGTCGCGTCGAGCAGCCTCATCACGAGGCGCGCCGTGGTGCTCTTGCCGCAGCCCGTCTCGCCGACGATCCCCAGCGTCTCGCCCCGGTTTACGTCGAAGCTCACGCCGTCGACCGCCTGGACGGCGCCGATCCTGCGCTGGAAGACGATGCCGCGCGTCAGCGGGAAGTGCTTGACGAGGTCGCGCACCTGGACGAGCGGCTGCCCGGGAGCCGCACCCGCGGACGGACGGTCTGGGCTGAGCTCGCGTTCGGGGCCGAACGGCGAGCCGTGCTCCTCTGCGGCGGGGGTGCTCACACCGGCGCTCCGGGGAGACCGACGGCTTCGAGCGCTTCCTCCGGAAGGCGCCCGTCGCGCAGCTCGCCCCACAGCCGGCGCCGCACGTCTGCCTCGAGCAGGCATGCGACGTAGTGCTCCGGCTGGCCGGGCACGGGCTGCAGCTGCGGGTCGATCCGAGAGTGGTCGGGCTGCGCGTACGGACAGCGCGGGTGGAAGTGGCACCCGGAGGGCGGGTGGATCAGGCTGGGAGGCGTGCCCGGGATCGGCAGAAGCTCGGCCTCACGCCCGCTCTCGAGCGTGGGGATCGACTTCAACAGGCCCCACGTGTATGGATGTTCCGGACGCGCGAACACCAGCTCGGCCGACGCCGTCTCGACGATCCTCCCGGCGTACATCACGGCGATGTCGTCTGCCATCTCGGCGACCACACCCAGGTCGTGGGTGATGATCACGATCGCCATGTCGAGCTCGCGCTGCAGCCGTTCGAGCAGGGCGAGGATCTGTGCCTGCACGGTCACGTCGAGTGCGGTCGTCGGCTCGTCGGCGATCAGCAGCTTGGGATCGTTGGCGAGTGCCATGGCGATCATCGCGCGCTGTCGCATCCCGCCCGAGAACTCGTGCGGGTAGTCGTCGACGCGCCTGCCGGGGTCTGGTATGCCGACCAGGCCGAGCAGCTCCACCGCGCGCTCGCGTGCGGCGGCCCTGGAGACGTCCTGGTGCGCCCGCACGGCCTCGATCAGCTGCGCACCGACCTTGTAGAAGGGATGCAGGGAGGAGAGCGGGTCCTGGAACACCATCGCGATCTCGTTGCCCCGGATCGCGCGGAGCTCCTTCTCGGAGAGCGTCACGAGATCGCGCCCTTCGAACAGGATGCTCCCCGAGACGCGGGCCCCCTGCCCCCGCGTCAGCCCGAGCGTCGTCATCGACGCCACGGTCTTGCCGGAGCCGGACTCGCCCACGATCCCGAGCGTGTGGCCGCGGTGCACCTCGTAGGTGATCCCGTCGACGGCGTGGACGATGCCGTCTTCCGTGGAGAACTCCACGTGCAGGTCCTCGACTCGCAGAACGGGCTCCGCGGCGCTCACGAGTAGCGCACCCTCGGGTCCAGGTACGCGTAGCCGATGTCGACGAGGATGTTGGCCACGATGATGAAGAGGGCGGCGAAGAGCACGGTCCCCTGCACGATAGGAAAGTCCGAATGGGTGATCGCGTCGTAGTTGAGCTTGCCGATGCCCGGGATGTCGAACACGGTTTCGACGAGGACGGAGCTGCCGAGCAGCACCCCGATGTCGAGGCCGACGATCGTCAGGATCGGGTTGATCGCCGAGCGCACGCCGTGACGCAACACGACCCTTCGCTCCGTCAGACCCTTGGCGCGCGCGGTCCGGATGTAGTCCTGGCCGAGTGACTCGATGAGGCTTCCCCTGATGAGGCGTGCGTAGATCGCGGCGTTCGACGCCGCCACCACGAGCCACGGCAGGATCAACGACGTGAACCATTTCACCGGGTCAGTCGTCAGCGGGACGTAGCTGTTGGCGCCGGGGAAGATCTTCACCTGGCCGATGTCGGCGGCGAACAAATACAGGAGGATCAGCCCGAGCCAGTATTCGGGGGCGGAGACGAGCACGAGCGCCCCGCCCATGCTCGCGCGGTCCAGCCGCGAGCGCGGGCGCAGGGCCGAGATGATCCCGACGCCCAGGCCGGAGGCGAGCCAGATGACGGCGCCGCCCGCGACCAGTGAGATCGTCGCAGGCAGCCGATCGAGGATGAGGCTCTTCACCGACGCGTTGCTGTAGTAGCTGTAGCCGAAGTTGAAGTGAAGACCCAGGTTCCGGATGTAGATCCAGAACTGCGTCAGCAGGGGCTTGTTCAGCCCCAGGTCCGCACGGATCGCCGCGATGATCTTGGGGTTCTGCAGCCGCCCGGCGCGCAGCTTGGCGGGATCACCCGCCGGCAGGACGTAGAAGAGGACGAACAGCAGCGCGGTGACGAGGATGAGCAGCAGGACGCCCCACAGGAGCCTGCGGATGATGTAGCGCGTCATCTGGGCGGGGGCGCAGTTGGCATCTCGGTCACGAGGTCTACCGGGCGGCGGGTGGGTCGCCCGGCTGCGACCCACCCGCTCCCGTGTTCACCTATTACTTCAGAGAGGTGAAGCTGTAGTCCCAGGACGCCTCGTTCCAGACGTCGCCCGCTCCGGCGACGTCTTTCGCCTCGACCGCGGGCTGCTTGTCCCAGTCCCACGGCGCGGCGACGGCTTCTTCGACGAGTTCCTTGTCGATCTTGCCCCAGGCCGCCGCACGAGCCGACGCGCCGACGACGTTTTCAGCGGCTTCCATCGCTTTGTTGATCTTGGGGTGGTTCACCTGACCCCAGTTCGAGTTGGTCCCGTTGGTGATGATGTTCTTGCCGTTGAACGGCACGTCGAGCGCTGCCTGCCCGTCGGCGAAGTCCGCCAGCCAGCCGACGTTGGGGCACACATCGATCTCTTCGGTGACCACCCCGCAGAACTTCGAGTACATGACCGACTGGTCGACCAGGTTGAACTTGGTTTTGAAGCCGAGGTTCTTGAGCGTCTGGTTGACGATTTCCGCGTCCGTGGACGCCGGGTTACCGGTCGAGCCGACCACCTGGATGGTCGTGCCGCCGGTGTACTTGCCGCTCGAGAAGCCCGCGAGCTTCATGTACTTTTCGGCGACGGCCGGGTCACCCTGCGGGTGTTCGTTGTAGTCGAACTTCGGCCCCGCGATTCCCCCGGCCTCTTCGAAGCCGGGGATTTCGGGGTAGATGAAGTGCGTCGCGGGGATCGTGACCAGGCTCCCGCCGCGTGCCTTGTCCATCGCTTCGCGGTCAAGCGCCGCCCAGACGGCCTTGCGCAGGTTGACGTTGGTGAACGGCCCGTGACTGTTGTTGAGCGCCACATAGCGGTTGCCCGCACCCGGGGCGATGAACAGCTGGCTGCGGAATTTTTCAAACGCCAGCTTGACGATCGACTGGGCGGGCGTGTCGTTCTGGACGGTGTGAGAGCCTTCCAGCGCCTGCCTGCCGATGACGGTCGGATCCCCACCGATGCTGATGTTGATCTGGTCGAGGTAACCGGGGCGGAAATCCGTGCTCGCGTTCCAGTTCGGGTTGCGCACCAGCGTCGCCGACTTGCCCGGCTGGTAGCCGATGCCGAGGATCTTGCCCGAGCTGTCGGCCTTCCACATATACGGGCCCGTGGCGACCTGGAAGTTGCCGTATTCGCTCGGTTTCTTTTCGTCGAACTTCTTTGCGTACTCCTGGGGCACGGCGGCGCTGACCGGCAGCACCAGTGCATCGGCCACGATCTGCGCCTTGGGTTCGGTGAGTTTCAGGACGATGGTGTACTTGTCAGGCGTCGTGATCCCGGAGATCGGGCCGCCTTTGGCCTTGCTGAAGCCTTCGAGTGATTTGAAGTAGGCTTCGAAGTAGGGGTTCGCCACGTTGGTGTTGGCACCGCGATCGAGCGCGTAGGCGACGTCGGCCGAGGTGACTTCCCGGTTCACCGGGGGGCTGAAGTGGACGCCATGGCGGATGTGGATCGTGATCGTCTTGGCGTCAGAGGAGATCTGCGGAGCGGATTCCGCCATGTCGGGGACCGGTGCGAACTTGTTGGGGTTGTACGAGTACAGCGGTCGCTGCGTCGCGTACACGGCCTCGTAGTCGATCGCGAAGTAAGACTGGCCCGGGTCGATGTGTTCGAAGTCCTCGTGGTTGAGCACGTTGAGCGTGCCGCCCCTCTTCCCCCCAGTCCACGACTCGTTCGCCGGGGTCAGGACGCCCTGCGGCGCGCTGATGCCCGCGTTTGCGGACTTCGAGCTGTTGCTCGAGCCGCATGCGGCAACGCCGACCGTGAGCACCCCCGCAAGTGCTGCCAGCGTGATGGTCCTAAGCGACCTCATTGGGTCTCCTCCTGTTGTGTTGTGGCCCGGTCACCGGGCCGTCGTTGTGGCCCGGTCACCGGGCCGTCCTTGGGTTGAGGGCATCCTGCAGTCCGTCGCCGAGCAGGTTGAACGCCAGCACGGTCAACAGCAGCGCGATACCGGGGAAGGCCATGTACCACCAGGCCGTGTTGAAGATGGGTGTCGCCGCGGCGATCATCTGTCCCCAGCTGGCCGTCGGCGGGCGAATCCCGACGCCGAGGAACGACAGGGCGGCCTCGAAGAGGATGTTCAAGGGGATCAGCAGCGTCGAGTAGACGATGATCGGCGCGACCAGGTTCGGCAGGATCTCCCGGAACATGATCCGGGTGTTGGAGGCCCCGAGAGCGCGCGCTGCATCGACGAACTCGCGCTCGCGCAGTGACAGCACGAGCCCGCGGACGATCCTGTAGACGTACGTCCAGTTCGCGAAGGCGATCAGGAACAGGATGGTGCGGATGCCCGGCTGGACGGCCCCGCCGAGGCAGCCGCGGACGGCGCAGGCGGCGCCGATCCCCAGCCCGAGCATCAGGAGCGGAATGGACAGGACGACGTCCGCCAGGCGCGAGAGGAGCGTGTCTGCCCAGCCGCGATAGAAGCCGGCGATCACACCGCAGAAGACGCCGATGACGGTCGCGATCGCCGTCCCGACGATGCCGACGATGAGCGCGACCCTGGTGCCGTAGATGACCCGGGAGGCGACGTCCTGGCCGAGCGGGTCGACGCCGAACGGGTGGGCGCTGCTCGGTCCGAGCGGGCTACCGAACGCGTCTGTCAGGTTGGGGTTCTGGGTGTTGGGGCCCGGCAGGCCGAGCAGTTCGACGACCAGTGGAGCGGCGATCGCGACGACGATCAGAAGGACGATGAAGATCAGCGACGCCACGGCGACGCGGTCGCGCCGGAAGCGGCGCCAGAAGAGCTGCCTGGGGGAGCGCGCCGAGATCTCGACGTCGCTGTCGAGCAGCTGGAGACCCCCGCCCGGGACTATCTCGGCGGCGCCGACGCTCATCTCAGCACGAGCTCCCGCCGCGCAGGCGGCAGTGGTTGAACACAGGGCACGGGGAATACAAGTTCGACATGCAGTCCTTGGCGACCTCCCGCGCACCCAAAAGGTCCTGACTGGATAAATACCCCATTTTTGGCTCCCTTGCGCCGTTTCCCCATCTGCCGCGCGCGATACTCAGACCATGGACACCCTGTTCGACGACCATCAGGGCGCGCCTGAGGGCGAGGATCGCGCCGCCGCGCAGGCGCGATCCTCCGGGCACGAGGACGCAACCGCCGCCCAGGACGACTTCCGGCCACTGGCGGCGCGCATGCGCCCGCGCACCCTCGATGAGTTCGTCGGGCAGGGCCACCTCCTGGGCGAGGGCTCTGCCCTGCGCACCGCGATCGAACAGGGCAGGCCGCACTCGATGGTCCTCTACGGCCCCCCCGGATCGGGCAAGACGACGCTCGCACGGATGGTGGCCGAGCACTCTGGGGCCGCCTTCGAAGAGCTCAGCGCGGTCCAGGCGGGCCGCGCCGAGGTGCGCGAGGTGATCGAGCGCGCGAGGCACCGCCGGGCCACCGGCGGACCGCAGACGGTGCTCTTCCTCGATGAGATCCACCGCTTCAACAAGGCCCAGCAGGACGCGCTGCTGCCCGCGGTCGAGGAGGGTCTGGTCACCCTCATCGGCGCCACCACGGAGAACCCCGCATTCGAGGTGATCGGGGCGCTGCTCTCACGGGTGCGCGTCTACGCCCTTGCGGCGCTCGACGCCGACGCGATCCGCGCGATCCTGCTCCGCGCCGCCGGGCCGTCCGTGGACGAGGAGGCGATCGGCTTCCTCGCCGCCCGGAGCGAAGGCGATGCACGCACCGCTCTGAACGCCCTCGAGCTGGCGGTGGCCACAGCCGCCCAGCTCGGGGAGGAGCGCGTGACGCTCGCCCGGGCGGAGGATGCGCTGCAACGGCGAGCGGTCCTCTACGACAAGCAGGGCGACCGCCACTACGACTACGCCTCGGCGTGGATCAAGGCCACGCGCGGCTCGGACCCGGACGCCTCGCTGTACTACCTCGCGGTGATGCTCGAGGGCGGGGAGGACCCGCGATTCATCGTTCGGCGGATGGTCATCCTCGCCTCCGAGGACATCGGCAATGCCGACCCGGGGGCGCTCTCGGTCGCCACGGCGGCGGCCGCGGCGGTCGAGCACGTCGGCCTTCCCGAGGCTCGCTACGCGCTCGCCCAGGCGGCGATCTACCTCGCGCTCGCGCCCAAGTCGAACGCCGCCGGCCGGGCGCTCTCGGCTGCCCAGGCGCACGTCCGCGAGCACGGCGCCGGACCGGTCCCGTCGTGGCTTCGCTCGGGCCCGTTCGCCGGCGCCCGCTCCGCCGCGCAGGAGCGCGGAGGGTATGACAACCCGCACTCGCACCCGGGCCACCTGTCAGCTCAGGAGCTGCTTCCCGAGGGCGTGGCCGGCGCCCGCTTCTACGAGCCGGACGAGGCGGAGGCGGAGCTCGCGCAGCGCCTGGAGCTGATCCGCCGGGGTCGTCGCGGCGAGGCGCGATAATCGAGTCCAGATGAGCACGACCTTGAGCGAGACCTCCGCCCCGGAGGTCCTGCTCGCGCGCGATCCCGCGACGGGCGAGATCCTCGGCAGCGTCGAGACGACCCCACCGGAGCACGTCGAGGTGGTGGTGCAGGACGTCGCCAAGGTCCAGCCGCTGTGGGCGCTGCTGCAGCTGGCGGACCGTGCGCGCTACATGCGCCGGATGGCCCAGGCGGTGATCGACGACTTCGACGCGCTGCAGGAGACGCTGGCCAGGGAGCAGGGCCGGCCGCGTGCCGAGGTCGCAGCGCTGGAGCTGCTGGCGGCGATCGATGCGCTGATCTGGATCGCGGACGAGGGCGCGGACGCGCTGGCGCCGCGGCGGATCCCGAGCAGCCGTGCGATGTCCCTCGCCAAGCGCGCGCGGATCGCATACGAGCCGTATGGAGTGGTGGGCGTGATCGGAGCGGGCAGCGCCCCGTTCGCGCAGCCGCTCGGCCAGATCGCGGGGGCACTGCTGGCCGGGAACGGCGTCACGTTCAAGCCCGCCGCCCGGGCCTGCCTCGCCGGAGGGTGGGTCGGCCGCGTGCTCGCGCGGGCCGGCCTTCCGGAGGGGCTCGTCCGAATCGCACACGGCGGCGCCGACGTCGGCGTCGCGCTCGCACAGTCTTCGGTGGACAAGGTCCTGTTCACCGGCTCGCCGGCCGTGGGGCGCGTCGTCGCCCGCGCCTGCGTGTCGCGGGAGAAGGAGGTGACGGTCGAGCTGGGCGGGAAGGACGCGATGCTGGTTCTCGCCGACGCGCATCTCAGGAACGCCGTGGCCGGCGCGCTGTGGGCCGGCTGCCAGGTCGGCGCCGGCCAGGCGCGCGGCTCGATCGAGCGGGTGTACGTGGCTCGCGAGGTCTACGAGCGCTTCCTCACATCGCTGGTGGCCGGCGCCCGTGCCATGAGGGTGGGCGATCCGAGCGACCCCCGGACCCAGGTGGGGCCGCTCGCCTCAGTGCGCCGTGCAGAGCACGTCGAGGAGCTCGTCGGCGAGGCGCTGGCCCAGGGCGCGCAGTTGCACTGCGGCGGGCGGGTGTCGCCTCCCGGGACCACCGGCGCCTTCTACTCGCCCGCCATCCTGACGGGCGCGACCGGCCGCATGCGCGTCACGCGCGAGCCGATCGATGGTCCGGTGCTCGTCCTCGCCGCGGTCGACTCGGTCGACGAGGCGATCGCGCTGGCCAACGACAGCGACTACAGCCTCGGAGCGTCTGTCTGGACCGCCGACCGCTACCAGGGGGCGCGGATCGCCAGGGAGCTGCGGGCAGGCATGGTCTGGATGAACGACCATCTCCCCGGGCCGATGCTGCCGCGCGGCCCATGGGGCGCTGCTGCGGGCGGCGGCCTCGGGCGCACCCTCGGCGAGGCTGGGCTCAGGGCCTGCGCGCAGGAGAAGCTGATCACCTGGGACCCGCCGATGACCCGCGGTCTCTGGTGGGGGCCCTACGACCAGACGACGGCGCGCGCGGCGCGCGCCGTGGCGAGGATGAGGTCCGCTCGCGAGGGCGACCGCGGGAGCGCCTGGCGCGAGGGAGCGTTCCCGCTCGCACGAGCAGCAGCGCGCGCCTTCGGCCGCTGGCTGCCCAGGGGATAGGGCCCGTTTGGGGCTAGGCTTGGAGCATGCCCGCCCAGGCCTACGCCGGCAAGGAGTGCGTGTGTCAGCTGCGCAGGGGGATCTGTGACCAGAGCTGCGTGCAGGGGATGCTCGACACCCCCTTCTACATCGCCTGCCTCAAACTGAGCGGCCGCCGCTGCGTGGTGGTGGGCGGTGGCGAGATCGGCCTCGAGAAGGTCGAGGGGCTGCTCGCCTGCGACGCCGCGGTGACGCTGATCGCCCCCGATGCGGAGCCGGAGCTCCAGCTCCATGCCCGGGAGGGCTCGATCCGCTGGGAGCGACGGCCCTACGCCGGCCCCGCGGACCTGGAGGGGGTCTTCATCGTGATCGCAGCCACCGACGACACCGACGTGAACATCGCCGTCTACGAGGACGCCGAGCGGCGGGCGATGCTCGTCAACGTGGTGGACGTGCCACCGCTGTGCAACTTCATCCTTCCGGCGATCGTCCGCACCGGTCCACTGGCCATCGCCATCTCCACCGCCGGCGCCTCGCCGGCGCTGGCCAAGCGGATGAAGCGCGAGATCGAAGCTCAGTTCGGCGAGCCCTACGCGCGGCTTGCCGTGCTGCTAAACGAGGTGCGCGGCTGGGCCAAGGCGAACCTTCCCACCTACCAGGACCGCAAGGAGTTCTTCGAGGGGATCGTCGGCGGCGAGCCCGATCCCGTGGCGCTGCTGCGCGACGGAGACGGTGCCGACGGCTCGGGCGAGGAGGCGGTGCGCGAGCTGATCGCGCGCGCCCAGGGCGCCCACGCCGTGCAGGTGTCCAGCGCCTGAGCGGCCTGAGTAGGCCGTTTGCACAGACACGCCGGGACGGCGTTGAAGATGGGTTTCATGGAGTACGCTGGATGGACGCGATTGCCGGCGGGATCACCTCGTGAAACGGTTCGGCGAGCGCAGGCGGCGTGTACGAGTTTTCCTTCGTCTCTCTCCTTCGTGCGCCTCGCCCTATCTGAGAGGGGGGCGAGAGGGAGGCTGGCATGTCCAGCACCGAGAACGCCAGCATGTCGCGTGGGGAGATGGCTGCGTTCATCTCCAGGCTCGTGGTCAAGTCGCTGCACGACTACACGGGTCGCGGGCCTACGAAGGCCCGCACATATCTCAACGAAAACGTGGTCACGGTCATCCTGCGGGACACGCTGACCGCCGGCGAACGAAGCCTGGTCCAGGGCGGGAGGGGGCAGATGGTGCTCGACATCCGCTTCGCTTTCCAGCAGACGATGAGCGAGGACATGAGGAGGGGGGTCCAGGAGATCACCGGCCGCAAGGTGGATGCCTTCATGAGCGCGAACCACCTCGACCCCGATGTCGCGGTCGAGTGCTTCGTTCTGGATGGGGTGCCCAGCGTGCGGCTGCCCGAGGAGGAGCCGGTGGAGTAGACGGCGCGGCGCGGGCGAGGTGTCCCGGCGCGGCCAGCTCCGCTGCGCTGGTCCGGCGCCCCAGGGCGCGCGACGCGGCTGCACTCTTGGAACAATCAGCGGGTGCACACGACGGCCATCGCCCCCGGTAGGCGACCACGCGCTCGAGTGTGACCGCGCTCGAGGTCGAGGGGCTCGCGCGACACTACGGCGAACGGGAGGCGTTGAGCGGCGTCTCGCTGTCGCTGGATGCGGGTCAGACGCTGGCCGTCTTCGGACCCAACGGCGCCGGCAAGACGACGCTCCTGCGGGTGCTGGCCACCCTCCTGCGGCCGCACGCGGGAAGCGTGCGCGTGCTGGGGTCGACGCTCCCGGAGCAGTCGTGGTCGGTCCGCGGGCGAATCGGCCTGCTGGGCCACGAGCCGCTGCTCTACAGGGAGCTCACCGCGCGGGAGAACCTGCGATTCCACGCGCGGCTGCACGGAGTCGACGAACACCGCGTCGATGAGCTGCTCGAGGCGGTGGCTGTCAGCGGCCGCTCCCGCGAGCCGCTGCGAACGCTCTCACGCGGCATGGTCCAGCGCATCGCGGTCGCGCGCGCGGTCCTGCACGACCCGGAGCTGCTGCTTCTCGACGAGCCCTACTCCAACCTCGACCCAGCCGCCGTCGAGCTCGTCTCGCCGCTGATCGGAGCCGCCTCCGGGCGTACGCGCGTGATCTGCAGCCACGACCCGGCCGGCGGGCTGGCCGAGGCAGATGTGGTGCTCGGGCTCCGGGCCGGCAGGCCCGTGCTGCTGTCGGGCGCTTCCGGGGTCGGTGGCGCCGAGATCGCGGAGCTGTACAGGTGAGAAGGACGGTCGCCGCGCTTCTGCGCAAGGAGCTGCTGGTGGAGCTCCGCACGCTGGAGTCCGTCCCCGGGATGTCGCTGTTCGCGGTGACGACGTTCGTCGTCTTCCACTTCGCGCTGAGTCGCAACACCGTCGAAGGGGATCTCGGCGCGGGCATTCTCTGGGTGACGCTTCTGTTCGCGGCGATCCTCGGCGTGAACCGCCTGTTCGTGGCGGACGCCGAGGAGGGCGGCTTCGACGGCTTCCTGCTGGCTCCGGTGGACCGCACGGCGCTGCTGGTGGCGAAGGCCCTCACGCTGCTTGCCTACCTGCTCGTGCTCGAGCTCATCGCCGTCCCGGCCTTCGCTCTGCTCCTGCTCGGCCCTCCGATCGGCCAGGCCCTGCCGGAGCTGCTCGGCGTGCTCGCGCTCGGCGATCTCGGCGTGGCGGCGATCGGGACGCTCGTGGCCGCCCTGGCGGTGCGCACGCGCGCACGCGACCTGCTCGGGCCGCTGCTGGGGCTTCCGCTCCTGGTGCCCGTGGTGATCGGGGGCGCTCGCGCCACCTCGCCGCTGTTCGCGCTCTCCCATCCCACGGCCCCCGCAGCGCGCTGGCTGCTCACGCTCGGGCTCTATGATCTTGTGTTCGGGCTGATCGCCTACGCCCTGTTCGACTTCCTGCTGGAGGACTAGCCAAAAAGCCCATGTACGGCAAAGGTCTGCGCGCGCTGAGCATCTCCACCGTCGTCGCGATGACGCTGGCGCTCTCGCTCGTCTTCTTCTACGCGCCGCTCGACGCCGAACAGGGCTTCCTGCAGAAGATCTTCTACGTGCACGTGCCGCTGGCGATCGTCGCACTCTGCGGCTTCATAGCGGGCGCGCTGCTCGCGATCATGCACCTTCGCACCCGCGACCCGCGCTGGGACCTGCGCTCCTACGTCGCGATCCACATGAGCCTGATCTTCGGCGTCGGGGCCCTGATCACGGGCTCGATCTGGGCGAAGGGATCGTGGGGCCACTGGTGGGTGTGGAGCGAGCCGACGCTCGTGTCGTTCCTGATCGTGTTCCTGCTGTACGCGACCTACCAGCCACTGCGCTTCGCCATCGAAGATCCGGAGCGTCAATCGCGCTACGCCTCCGTGTTCGCGATCACCGCCGGGGCGTTCGTGCCGCTGAACTTCATCGCCGTGCGGCTGTCGACCGCCTACCTCCACCCGAGGGTGCTGGGGAGCACGTCCAACCTGCCCGGTTCGATGGCGCTGACCTTCGTCGTCTCGCTGCTCGCGATCGCGCTGCTGTTCGTGACGCTGTGCAAGTTCGAGCTGACCGCCAAGCACACCCGTGCCCAGATCCGTGCGCTCCGGCGGCGCCTGGTGGGCGAGATGCCGGACACGCTTGAGCGCCGCTCCCGCAGCGCCGCCCCGGCGCTCTCACCAGGTGGCGCCGTCGGCGCCCACACCGCCTCGAGGACGGTCCTGTGATCGCCACCGTGCTCGGCGATGTTCCGGCGCTGCCACTCCACGAGGCCGGCAAGTACGTCGCCGCCGCCTACGTCGTGCTGTTCGCCCTCGTGCTCGTGTACGTCGCGATCATGGCGATCCGGCTGAGCCGGATCGAGCGCGAGCTCGGCGAGCTGCTGGAAGCGGCGGATCGCCGCGCCGAGGAGCCGGCGCCGGGAGCAGAGGTCGCCGGGCGGGAGTCGAGCCTGGCATGAGCGAGCTGCTGGCACTCGGCATCTCGCACAAGACCGCTCCCGTGGCGCTGCGCGAGCGGCTCGCCTTCACCGAGAGCGAGGCTGGTGAGTTCGCCCGGCAGGCGACGGCGACCGCGGAGGTCCGCGAGGCGGTCGTGATCTCCACGTGCAACCGCACAGAGGTCTACCTCGTCGTGGGCGACCCCGTGCGGGCGGAGTCAGACGTGCTCGGCATGCTCGCCAGGCGTGCGTCGATCCGGCCGACGGAGCTCGCCGAGGCCATCTACTCCCCGCGCAACTGCGACGCCGCCCGCCAGCTCTACCGGGTGACGGCCGGCCTCGAGTCGATGATCGTCGGCGAGGCCGAGATCCAGGGTCAGGTGCGCCGCGCTCACGAGACGGCGATGAGAGAGGGGTGCACCGGCCCGCTGAGCAACCGGCTGTTCGCGGCGGCTTTGACGACCGGCAAGCGCGTCCGCTCGGAGACGGGGATCGGCGCGAGCCGCGTGAGCATCCCCTCTGTCGCCGTCGACCTCGCCCTGAGCGTGCTCGGCGGCCTGGACGGACGGCACGTCGTCATCCTGGGCGCCGGCGAGACGAGCGAGCTCACCGCCCGGGCGCTGGCGGCCCAGGGCGCGGGGACGATCTTCGTGGCGAACCGCCACGCGGACCGCGCGCTCAGCCTCGCCGAGCGCTTCGGTGGATCGGTGGTGGGGCTGGAGAGGCTCCCCGAGCAGCTGGTGCGAGCCGACATCGTGCTGTCCTCCACCTCGTCTCCTCATCCGATCGTCGGGCGCGACGAGCTCGAGCTCGTGATGGCGGAGCGCGAGGGCCGCCCACTGCTCCTGATCGACATCGCGGTGCCGCGCGACATCGACCACGCCTGCGGCGATCTCGACGGCGTCGCCCTCTATGACATCGACGACCTCCAGGCGGTCGTGGCGCGCAACCTCAGCTCACGCGCGGAGGAGACTCCTCGGGCGCTCGAGATCGTGGAGGAGGAGATCCATCGCTTCGCCCGCTGGCTCGGGCAGCTCGACGCCCTGCCGACCGTCAGCGCGCTCCGGGAGCACGGCAACGCGCTGGTCGACCAGGTGCTGGCGGAGAACGCGGGGCGGTGGGAGTCGGCCTCTTCCCGGGACGTCGCACGGGTCGAGGCGATCGCCAGAGCGGTGATGGGCCGCCTGCTCCACGAGCCGACGATCAGGCTCCGCAGTCTGGGCGAGGAGCGTGGCCATGCGAGCATCGAGCTGGTGCGCGAGCTGTTCGGGCTCCGCGACGAGGCGGCTCGCGAGACTCCGCTCTCTGACGAGCTGGCGGAGGTCCACGACCTGCCCGTGCCGCGCGCGGCACGCAGCCGCCGCTCCGGCCGCTGAGGCCGCGTGCGCCGCTGATGCGGATCGGGACGCGGCGCAGCGCGCTCGCGCTGGCACAGGCCGAGCTCATCGCGGACCTCTTGGGAGACTGCGAGATCGTCCCCATCGTGACCAGCGGCGACAGGGCGCGGGACAGCGGCGGGACGGGCCCGGAGGACAAGTCGCGCTGGATCCGGGAGCTCGAGCTGGCGCTGCTCAGCGGTGAGGTGGATCTTGCGGTCCACTCCGCGAAGGACGTTCCGGGGGAGCTTGCCGCCGGCCTCGAGCTGCTGGGCTCCCCGGCGCGCGCCGCGCCGGAGGATGCGCTCGTCGGCGCAGGCGGCATCGAGGAGCTCGAGCAGGGCGCTCGGGTCGGCACCAGCAGCCTCCGCCGCACCGCGCAGCTGCGGGCGGCGCGCGGCGACCTCCAGCCTGTGCCGATCCGCGGGAACGTGGACACGCGCCTGCGCAAGCTCGCCGATGGGGGCGCCGATCTGCAGGCGATCGTGCTCGCGCGCGCCGGCCTCGAGCGGCTCGGGCTGGGGGCGCAGGTCGGAGCCGTGCTCGACACCGGGCGGTTCGTGCCGGCACCGGGCCAGGGGATCATCGCGCTCGAGGGGCGCGCCGGCGACCACACGGTGAGGGAGGCGGTGCACGCGATCACGGACCCACCGGCGTTCGCGTCGCTCCTCGCAGAGCGGGCCCTGGCGGTCGATCTCGAGGCGAGCTGTCACACACCGCTCGGCGCGCACGCGCAGCCGCGTGACTCGGGGGGGCTGCTCCTGCGCGCCTGGATCGGACTGCCCGACGGCTCGGCCTGGATCGCCGACGAGCTGCTCGGCGAGCTGGCGGCGCCCGCGCAGCTGGGCCGGGCGGTGGCAGCGCGGATGCGCGCGGCAGGCGGCGTGGAGCTGCTGCGAGGCGCCGAGGAGATGGCGGGCGTTGGCGGTGGGTGACTCCGAGGCCGGCCGGGTTTACCTCGTCGGAGCTGGCCCCGGCGATCCACGCCTGCTGACGGCAAGGGCACTGGAGCTGATCGCGGCGGCGGACGTGATCCTGTACGACCGCCTGATCCCCGCCTCGGCGCTCGACGGCGCGAGCGCCGACGCAGAGCTGCTGTTCGTCGGCAAGGAGGGCCGCGGGCCATCGGTGCCGCAGGAGGCAACGACCGCGCTCTTGGTCGACCGCGCCCGCGGCGGCAACGAGGTCGTGCGCCTGAAGGGCGGTGACCCGTTCGTGTTCGGGCGCGGCGGTGAGGAGGCTCTGGCGCTGCGCGCCGCGGGAATCCCGTTCGAGGTCGTGCCGGGAGTGACCGCCGGGATCGCCGCCCCGGCCTACGCGGGGATCCCGGTGACGCATCGGGGGGCCGCAAGCGCGGTGGCGCTGGTGACCGGTCACGAGGACCCCGGCAAGCATGAGACCGCAATCGACTGGGAGGCCCTGGCAGCCTTCCCGGGGACGCTCGTGCTGTACATGGGCGTCGGCCGGCTGGACGAGATCGCCGCCGCTCTGATCGCCGCCGGGAGGCGCCGCTCCGAGCCGGCGGCCGTGGTGGAGAACGGCACGCTCCCGGGGCAGCGCACGGTCCTGGGCACGCTGGAGACGATCGCCGAGCAGGTGCGCGAGTGCGATGTCCGGCCGCCGTCGATCACCGTCGTGGGGCCCGTGGCAGAGCTCGCCGGCGAGCTCTCCTGGCTGGCGCCGCGGCCGCTGTCCGGGCTCAATGTGGCCGTCACGCGAGCCCGCGCGCAGGCCAGCGAGCTCGCTCGCCTGCTTGAGGAGCAGGGGGCGCGCGTGGTGCAGGCGCCGGTCATTCGCGTCCGGCCGCTGCCCGGGCCGCCCCTTGATCCGGTCCCCTATGACCTCGTCTGCCTCACGAGCCCGAACGGGGTGGACGCGCTCTTCGATCGCCTCGCCGCGGGAGGACGGGACGCGCGATCGCTCGCGGGCGCCCGGGTCGCCGCGATCGGGCCGGGTACCGCGCGGGCGCTGGCCGACCGCGGTGTAGCCGCGGACGTGGTGCCGGATCGCTTCGTCGCAGAGGCGCTCGTCGAGGCGCTTGCCGATGTCCCCGTGACGCGGGCGCTCGTGGCCCGGGCCGCGGACGCTCGCGATGTCCTGCCCGACGCGCTGCGCGCTCGCGGCGCCGAGGTGGACGTGCTGGCGCTGTATGAGACGGTCGCCGAGCTGCCGCCGGCCGGCACGCTCCAGGCGGCGCGGGAAGCCGACTACATCACGTTCACCTCCTCCTCGACCGTCCGGTTCTTCCTCGATGCCACCGGCGCCGCGGCGGGCGGCGTCCCGGACGACACGCCATCAGAGCCTCCGTGGGCGCAGGCAACACGCGTGGTGTCGATCGGCCCGGTGACCAGCGCGACGCTGCGCGAGCACGGCTTCGAGCCGGACGTGGAGGCCCAGCGCCACGACCTCGACGGAGTGCTCGAGGCGATCCTCGCGGACGCCGCGTGGAACGCGTCGCAGCCGGCGGCGTCCTGAGGCGGTGAGCGCGGATGGCACACCGGCGAGCCGCCCCGGCCATCATCACGTTCCTGTCCGACTACGGGCTGGTGGACGAGTTCGTCGGCGTCTGCCACGGGGTGATCGCGCGCCGTGCTCCGTCCACCCGCGTGATCGATCTCACCCATGCGATCCCTCGTCACGACGTGCGGGCCGGCGCCTCCGTGCTCGCGGCTTGCGTGCCGTTCCTGCCGGCGGGCGTCCACCTGGCGGTCGTCGACCCGGGTGTCGGCGCGTCCGGTGCCCAGGGGCGCCGCGCCATCGCCTTGCGAACCGTGCGTGAGGGCCGGCTCCTCGTGGGTCCCGACAACGGCCTGCTGATGCCCGCGGCCGAGCGTCTCGGCGGCGTCTCGGCGGCGGTCGACGTCGGCGCCTCGCGGGAGCGCCTGGAGCCTGTCTCGCGCACGTTCCACGGCCGGGACATATTCGCGCCGGTCGCCGCCGCGCTGGCCGCGGGGGCCGGACTCGGCGACGTCGGCGAGCGGCTCCCCGTGGAGGATCTCCGAGGGCTCGAGCTGCCGTCCGCGCGAGTCCTCGACGGGGTCCTCGCCACGCACGTGCTGCGTGCCGACGGCTTCGGCAACCTCGTCCTCGACGCCCGCGCCGCGGAGCTCGCCGCCGCCGGAGCGGTCGCGGGCGGCCTGGTCAGCGTGGATCATCGTGGGCGCAGCCACGGCGCCCGTTACGGATGGACGTTCGCCGACGTCGCGCCGGGGGAGCTGCTGCTCTACGAGGACGCCCAGCTGATGCTCGCCCTCGCCGTCAACCGGGGCTCGGCTGCCGAGCTGCTGGGTGCCGTTCTCGACGACGAGCTGCTGGTGCGGCCGGCGTGAGTGTGCTCGGCAACCCGCGCGTGCACCTGCGCCGGACTGACTCCACCAACGACAGGGCGCGTGCGCTCGCGCGTGCCGGCGCACCGCACGGAACGCTGGTGACAGCGGATCAGCAGACGGCGGGGCGCGGGCGCGGCGGCCGCAGATGGTCGGCGCCGCCCGGAAGCTCGGTGCTGATGTCGCTGCTGCTGCGACAGCCGCCATCCCTGCTGCCGCTGATGGCCGCGCTCGCGGTGTGCGACGTGGCCGGTGGGCAGGCCGGCATCAAATGGCCCAACGACGTCGTCGTCGTCGAGGACGGGCCGGCCGGCCCGGTGCTCGCGAAGCTCGCCGGCATCCTCACGGAGGGTCGCCCCCAGGAGGGCTGGGCGGTTGTGGGGATCGGGTTGAACGTGGCCGTGCGACTGGAGGAGCTCCCACCCGAGCTGCGTCCTGGAGGGGCCGACGGCGGCCTCGGCCGTCCCGCCGCGACGCTCGACCTGCCCGCTACGGAGGTGGAGCCGGTGCTGGCGCGACTGCTGCGTGCCCTCGAGCACCGCCTGCATCAGGATCCAGACGCGACTCTCGAGGCTTGGCGTGCGCGTGACGCGCTGCTCGGCCGCGAGATCGCCTGGAGCACGGGGGACGACCGGCTGCGCGGGGTGGCAAAGGGCATCGACGGGGACGGTCGGCTGATCGTGGAGCTCTCGGGCGGCGGCCGCACGACCCTCGGCGCCGGCGAGGTGCACCTGGCGAGGACGGCCGGCTAGGGCCTCTCCTCCGCCGGCTCGCGGTCGTCCTGCTCGAGCCTGTCCTGGTGCTCGAGCGCATCCTGGACGTTGCGCCGCAGCTCGTCGTCGACCTGAGGCCCCAGCTCGCCGCTCAACCTCGGGACCGACTCGGCGCCATCGCCGTTCGGCGGCGACGCCAGCGCGGGCGCATCGGCGGCGTGCTCGCCCTGCGGGCGCCCGTTGGCCCCGGCCTTCGCGCCCTTGCGACGGCGCCTCGCGTTGCGGGCGCGGCGTTTGGGGAAGTTCCGAAGCAGCTCGCGTGCGAGCGCCGGAGGCTTGCGTGCCAGGCGCGTGCGCGCCCCCCGCAGCGCCTCCTCGGCCTCTGGGGTGTGCGCCAGGGCGGCGGCCAGCAGTGCAGCCGTCAGCCGGCGGTCCTGCTTGCGGGCCGCATGGATGAGGCGGCGGGCGTTCCGCGCATGGGCGCCCCCCGCCGAGTTGACGAGCAGGCCCAGCAGGCGCTTGGTCTCGGGCCAGCGCTGCACGGCGTACTCCTCGTGAACGTCACGGGTGTACTCGGCCAGGCGCCAGATCCAGGCATTCGCCTGGTCGCGCCTGCCGATGCGGCGCTCGACGAGCGCGCGCAGCATGATCTTGGTGGCCTCCTTGCGCTCCTCGCGCGGCCATCCCCCGATGATGTCGATCGCCGTGTCGAAGGCGTCGGGGTCGCGGAGAGCCGCGATGTCGGACAGCGCACGCAGGCGCAGCTGCGGGTTCTTGTTGCGCTGGACCGCGGTGATGAGGAACCGGCTCTTCAGCTCGCCGGTCCTGTCGAAGTGCAGCATTGCCCGCGCCCTGCGCCAGCCGTTGGGAGCGACACGCGCCCCGGCGAGCGCCGCCCACACATGTTGCTCGCCGTAGTCGAGATGCTCGACCGCGATCCGCCACAGCTCCCGCTCGAAGACCGCGAACCGGCGCTCCTCCTCCGCGCACACGGGCAGCACGCGCCGCTCCACGCGCATCCTCCTGCCCCGTCCCCGGCGGACGGGTCCGACCACGATCGCGCCGCCGCGGTAGACGTCGCGGTCGAGCAGCGAGTGCAGGGTGACGACGGGGTCGTCGTGCTTCGTCGCCGGGTGGACGAAGTCGACAACGAGGCCGGCCTCCTTGCCCGGATGCCGGCGCGTCACACGCCCGACCCGCTGCTGGTAGATCCGCTTGGAGGCCGTCGGTGCGAGGTGCATGCAGACGGTGGCACGCGGGCTGTTCCAACCCTCGGCGAGCAGCTGCGCGTTGATCAGGACGTCGATCTCGCCACGCTCGTAGCGGGCGAGGATCTCGGCGAGCTCGCGCTTGGGGGTCTCGCCGGAGACGGCCTGCGCCTTTATCTCCTCGGCGCGGAAGGCCTCGGCGAGGTTGTAGGCGTGGCGGACGCCGGCGGCGTACACGACGCCGGGCACGCCGTTGAAGCGAGTCCGGTAGAGGTTCGCCACGGCGAGGTTGAAGGGCTGCTGGTCCAGCAGCTTGGCCAGCTCCTCCTGGTCGAACTCGGTGTCCACCTCCCCCCTGCGAAGCGGGACCTTGGCGATCGTTCGCACGCCGACGCCGGGCGAGATCCGCACGCAGCGCAGCGGCGCGATGACGCCGCGACGAGCGGCCTGCGCGAGATCGAAGCGTGAGGTCTGGGTCGGGAAGAGGTCGGTGACGTGCCGCGCGATCAGAGCGCCGGTGGCGGTCATGCCGATGAAGATGGGCCCGGTCCAGTTGCGGATCGCGCCGCTCGTCTTCTCGCCGAGAGCCGTGTGAGCCTCGTCGCAGATGACGATCGTGTAGGCACTCGAGATCTTGCCGGCGTTGCGTACGAACCACTGGTAGGTCTCGACGGTGACGGGGCCGTTGACCGAGTCCTCGCCCTTCAGCAGCGGACGGCTGATGCGCTTGGAGTAGCCGCGGTCTCGAAGCTCGCCGTGGAACTGGTCGACGAGGTTGCGACGGTGCGTGAGGATCAGCACGCCCCCGGTCTGCGAGGCCTCGACGAAGCCCAGCGCGGCGACCGTCTTGCCTGCGCCTGTGGCGTGCTCGAACCAGAACCGCTTGGCCGCGTTGGGGTCCTCCGGCTGCTCGCCGAGCGACTCCTCCTCGTCCTCCTCGACCCAGTCGCGTGGCTCCTCGTCGGTCTCGGCGTCCTCCTCGGGCTCCTGCTCGACCTCGTCCTCGGGCTCCGGCTCCTCCTCCTCTTCCTCCTCCTCCTCATCCTCCTCCGGCGCCGCGCGCTGGACGGGTCCCAGATCCTCGTCCTCGTCGTCCTCGACATCGTCCTCGTCGTCATCGTCGAGCTCGTCCTCGTCGGGCTCCTCGGGCTCGTCCTCGACCACCTCGTCGGCGGGTGCGGCGGCCGAGCCGTTGGCTGCCATCGGCTCATCGGGACCGAGGATGTCTGCCGAGGCGAGCAGCTCGGGTGAGGCGGAGGCGGCCGCGCGACCGCTGCCGTTGGACGCCGTGCGCTCGGCCTCGGCGAGGAGCGCGGCAAGCGTGCCGGACAGGGCATCGACCTGGTGGGCGGAGAGCACCGTTCCGTCCGCCAGCTTCGGCTCCTCCTCGGAGAGCAACCGCTCCAGGCCCAGCAGCAGCGAGAACTCGCGCCGCCAGGCGGTCGAGGGGTACTTGGCCTTCGGGTCCTCCTGGAGCTCGGCCAGAGCCCGATCGAGCGCCCGCCGGCGCGCCGAGCCAGGGGCCAGCGCCACGGCGGGATCCTCGCCGTTGTGTAGGAACCGCTCGCGCACGAGCTTTTCCGCTCGCGCTATGTCGGCGGAACTTGGAATGGTCGCGGCCGCGAGGGCCACTGAGGTGGACTCGGCCATTGAGGCTCTGGACTTCGAGACGGAGCCGCCGACGAAAGTGGCTTCGGCGCGGCTCGGAAGGACTTGGCGCTCACCTGGCGCCGTTTGCCGGATGCTCGGACGCAACCCGGCCCTGACGTAGAACCAGGATATAGCAAGCGGCGGCACGATTGAAGGGGGGCCATCTGCGACCCTTACCGGCGGTGACCCAGGAACGGACATCGACGGTGCCGGCCGGGCGCATATTGGTGGGAAGCGGCGTGGCGGCGCTGCTGGCGATCCTCGCCGTGGGCCTGGTGCAGCTGAGCAGCTCCCCGACGGCCCCCACGCCCGCGCCGTCCAAGCTCACGGTCGCGCAGATGCGCGCTGCGCTGACCGGGTCGCCTGCGCCGCTCGCGGCGCTCCACGCCCAGGCGAGCGAGATCCTGCCCGGCGGCCTGCCGGCGCTCCGGGCCCGGCTCGCCACCCTGAGGGGCCGCCCGATCGTGATCAACAAGTGGGCATCGTGGTGCCAGCCGTGCCGCGCCGAGTTCGGCGCCTTCCAGCGCGCCTCCGTGGCGCAGGGCCGGTCGGCCGCCTTCCTGGGCATCGACTCGGGCGACAGCAACCGCGGCGACGCCGTTGCCTTCCTGCGTTCGTTCCCGGTGAGCTATCCGAGCTACTACGACCGCAGCGGCCAGGCCGGCGCGACGATCACCGACTCGACGTTCACGCCGGTGACGGTCTTCTACGACGCGGCCGGCCGCCAGTACATCCACCAGGGTCCCTATTCGAGCGCGGCGAAGCTGGAACTGGACGTCCGCCGCTACGCGCTGGGCGCCTGAGCCTTGCCTGAGCTGCGAGTCGACCCGCTGAGCGGGCACAGGACGATCGTCGCCGGTGAGCGCTCGCGACGTCCCGGAGGCGGGCCGGGGTGTGATCCGCCCGCGCCGATCGATCCGGAGAGCGACCCGTTCGCCCCGGGTCACGAGGACCGGACGCCGCCCGAGCTGCAGGCCGTCCGCCCCGGCGGGGGCCCGCCGAACTCGCCGGGCTGGACGGTCAGGGTCGTGCCGAACCTGTACCCCGCCCTCTCGCCCGCCGAGCGGCCCGCCGGCGGCCCCGAGGAGGCGGCTGCGCGAGAGGAATCCGACCTGTTCGTCTCCCGGCCTGCGACAGGCGAGCACGAGGTCATCGTCAACGGACCCCAGCCGGTGCTGTCGCTGGCCGAACTGCCACGCGAGCAGGTGATCGCGGCGATCGAGATGTGGCGCGAGCGGATGCTCGCCCATGCGGGGAGCCCCTACGTCCAGCTGATCGTCAACGAGCGGCGCGAGGCGGGGGCGTCGCTTCCCCACACCCACGCCCAGCTCTATGCGCTGGACTTCGTCCCTCCCGCGCCGGCACGCGAGCGCGAGCGCTTCGGCGCCTATGCCACGCGAACCATGGGCCAGAACCTGCTCGGCGACCTCGTCGCCGAGGAGGTCAGGCGGCGCGAGCGGATCGTGGCCATCGACGAAGAGGCCGTGCTGCTGGCCCCGTACGCCTCGCGCCTTCCGTTCCAGCTGATGCTCGCTCCGCGGGTGCCCCGTGCCCGGTTCGAGGACGACGGGCCCACCGGAGCTGCCCTGCTGCACGAGGGGCTGACCCGGCTCGCCCGCCACCTCGGCTCGAGCCCTCCGCTGAACCTGTGGGTGCGGACGGCGCCGCGCGGGGCCGACCACTTCTGCTGGCGGATAGACGTGCTCCCGCGCCTGACGCACATCGCCGGGCTGGAGCTCTCGACGGATCTGAACCTGAACATCGTCTCTCCCGAGCACGCCGCGGCGGTCCTGCGCGAGGCGTAGGGGCAGTTCTCAGCCGAGCCGCTCCGCCCCCCGGCCGGCCGTCGCCTGGCCGTGGGGTTAGGCTCAGGGATCGGATGCCCCCGGTCGAACGCTTCGTGCCCCGCTTCGTGGCGGAGCCACCGCAGGAGGAGCTGCCCTACGGGCGTTGGGAGGAGCGCCTGCATCAGGAGTTCCTGACGGCGGCCCTTCGCCTCGACTCGCCGCCGGAGGACCTGGGCGAGCCGGGCTCGATCGTCTGGTATCCCGATCGCACCTGGCAGGGTCGGACCTACGTGCCCGCGACGGCCCGCACCTCAGGGGGCTATGAGCTGTTCGGCTATGTCTCGTTCGCGCCGGCCGAAGAGGGAGCCGACGCCCGGGACTTCTCGTCCCATGCCGACTTCACCGAGGAGACCGCCGAGCGCAACCCCGATTGGCGGCTCGACCTGTGCGAGGAGGTGATCGGCTCCTGGCGCGGGCACTTCGGCGCCATGGCGGCGATCACGCTGGTCTGGGGCCGGCCCGTCATCTCAGGTGGGCGGATCGTCACCGCCGAGCTCGCCGAGCTCGCGGTCGACCAGTGCGAGCTCGTCGACGAGCGTTTCACGTTGATAGCCCCGGACGACTACCGGCAGGACCTGGTGGAGATAAAGCTGTTCGACGTCAAGGGCCGGGAGCTCGCCCGGGAGTCGCTCTACACCGAGACCGACGATGACGGCGAGGACGATGAGGACCGCTAGCGCGAGCCTCGATGCGACCGGTGGCGCGGGCGGCCACGATTGCGGCCTTGATGGGAGGCGTGGCGCGCGCGGCCACGATCGCTCATTTCTTCGTTGATTTGCACGCAGCTATCGCTTTTTCCCTCTCGGCACCGGTGAGGCCACTGGAGGTCTTGAGGATTTCCACGCAGACTTCCTGAGCGACCTTCCGGACCGTCGCCAGGTCGCCGGTTGCGGCCTTGTTGCAGATCGCTTCGAGCTTGGCCTTCGACGCGGTGGTGAGCGACAGCTGCGAGGCGACGGTTCGCTGGCAGGTGGTGACTGCCAGCTGTTTGATGGCGGCGCTGTTGGACTGGCTGGTGCCGCTCGTGGAGGTCGAGCCGGTGGTCGGCGTGCTCGTGCTCGTGCTCGTGGACTTGCTGGAGCCGCCGCCGCAGCCGGCGAGCAGCGCGGCGCCCGCAAGCGCCATGGCAAGGCAGGATGACGGCCTCCCGAACATTCGTGTCCCTTCGAATTCGCCGAGACCACCGTGCTCACAGCATCGGCGGCAGGGCGTCGAATCCTACAGGCGGCTCGCCGGCGAGGAAGGCAGTGGGCCGGGGCAGCGCTAGCATTCCGGCGGGTTTTCCGATGATCCTCGAGTGGCGCTTGTGGGTGGTCCGGTTGGGTGCGCCGTGATCCCCTGTGCGGTCCAGCCCGGCGCCGCCACCGCCGTGCTGCCCGCACCCGGTCGCACCGGCTCGGCGTCCTCCATACGCGTGCGGGGGGCCGGTCCATGAGCAGCGCCGCAGACGCCACCGTCCCGGCACAGCGCGGCGAGCGATCGCAGCCGGCGCTGGCGGTGGTCCTGGGTGGCCTTCTGCTTGTGCTGTTCCTCGCCGCGCTCGACCAGACGATCGTCGCCACGGCGCTCCCCACGATCGTGGGCGATCTGGGTGGTCTGAACCACATCTCGTGGGTGGTGACCGCCTATCTGCTCGCGCAGACGGTCGTGTCTCCGCTGTACGGGAAGCTGGGCGACATGTACGGCCGCAAGGTCGTGCTCCAGGGAGCCCTGCTCGTGTTCCTGCTCGGTTCGGCGTTGTGCGGCGTGAGCCAGAGCCTGGACGAGCTGATCGCCTTCCGCGCCCTCCAGGGTCTGGGCGGGGGCGGCCTGCTCGTGAGCGCCCAGGCGGGCATCGGCGATGTGGTCCCACCGCGCCAGCGAGGCCGCTACACGGGGCTGTTCGGCGCCGTCTTCGGACTGGCCAGCATCGCGGGCCCGCTGCTCGGCGGCTTCCTCACAAGCCATCTGAGCTGGCGCTGGATCTTCTACGTCAACCTGCCGCTGGGGGTCCTCGCCCTGTTCGTGCTCGGGACCGCGTTCCCGGCCACCTCCCGGAACGTGCGTCACACCATCGACTACCTGGGCACGGCGCTGCTGGCCGTGGGTCTCAGCGCGATCGTGCTCGCCACTTCGCTGGGGGGGACGTCGGTGGCGTGGGGGTCGCCGCTGATCGTTGCCCTGGCGGTGGTCGCGGCACTGTCGCTGGTCGCCTTCGTGCTCGCGGAGCGCCATGCAAAGGAGCCCGTGCTGCCGCCCCGGCTCCTCCGAAACGACGTGTTCCTGGTGACCAGCGGCGTCGGGTTCATCGTCGGCTTCGGGCTGTTCGGCGCAATCACGTACATGCCGCTGTTCCTGCAGGTGGTCAAGGGCGCCAGCCCGACCGGGTCGGGGCTTCAGCTGCTGCCGCTGATCGCGGGCCTCTTGATCACCTCGATCGTCTCGGGCCAGCTGATCACCCGCACCGGCCACTACAGGCCCTTCCCGATCCTCGGGACGGGGATCATGGCCGTCGGCCTGTACCTCCTCTCGACGCTCGGGGGCGGAAGCAGCCGCACGACGATCTTCGCCTACATGTTCGTGGTCGGGCTGGGTCTGGGCATGGTGATGCAGGTGCTCGTGCTGGCGGTCCAGAACGCGGTCGACTACTCAGATCTGGGCATCGCGACATCGGGCGCGACGCTCTTCCGGCTGATCGGGGGATCGTTGGGCACGGCGACGCTCGGGGCAGTCTTCTCGAACCGCCTGCGCAGCGAGCTCCACAAGGTGCTCGGGCAGAACGCTCCAGCGCAGGCGACCGGCAGCGGCGTCAACCCGAGCCGGATCGCCCAGCTTCCACCGCCGCTGCGCTCCCACTACATCCATGCGTTCACGTCGGCGCTCAACAGCGTCTTCGTCGTGGCCGCCGGCGTGGCGGTCGTCGCGTTCGCTCTGGCCTGGCTTCTGCGCGAGCTGCCGCTGCGCGAGACAGTCGCCACGGGCGATCTCTCGGACACCTACGCCGCTCCGCGGGACACCGACCCGCTCGGCGAGATGGCGGGCAAGCTCGGGCGGGTGGACCGCCGTGAGAAGGCTCGGGAGCTGGTCGCGCGGATGGCGGCGCGCGCGGGCCTCGACCTGAGCCCGGCGGCGTGCTGGCTGCTGGCACGGCTCAGCGAACGAGACTGCCCGGAGATCCCGGCGCTCGCAGAGCGCGCGGGCGTCGCGAGCGGAACGCTGGTCGAGGCCCGCGAAGAGCTCGTGCGCCTCGAGCTGATCGCTCCGGCGACCGGGAGGCGGTCCGCGTACGAGCTCACGGCCGGCGGCGGTCTGGCGCTCCGGCGGCTGACCGCGACGGGAGAGGAGCACCTCTCCGAGAAGCTCCACGGCTGGCGGCCCGAGGAGCACGAGGAGCTCACTCGCCTGATCTCGACGCTCGCGCGCGAATTCTTCATCGACACGGCGTTGCTGCGAACGAGGGTGGAAGCCGCCGCCGCCTCCTGAGCGGCCGGCGGCGGGCAGGATCGGTCGGCGCCGGCCGCCGGCACGGTGCCCGGGCGGCCGGGACGGGTCCCGTGCCAACCCCCGTGCACGCGTTGACCGCGGCGCCACGATCCCCTAGCGTTACGGGAGCGCGGTCGCCTCGGGGGAGATGGCGGTCCTCGCGCCAACGTTCAAGGAGGGACGGAGATGATGATCTGGAGGGGGAACGCGCGGCGGGTGATCGCGGCGGTCGCGGTCACCGATCTGGCATACCGGCTGTTCGTGCGCGAGCCACTGCGGCGGGCGCTCGGAATCGAGGTGGCGGCGCGGACCTAGCTGCGGACGAGGGCCTCGAGGATGCCCTGGAGAACTACTGCCAGTATTTCTCGACGGTGTCGCTGTCGCGCACGTGCGCGCCGTCCGGATCCTGGCCGGCCTCGCGGCGTGCGCGTCGCTGGCGCAGCAGGTCCCAGCACCGGTCGAGCTCCACGGATACGGCCTCGAGCCGCCGGCGCTCATCCTCGAGCGCGTCGCTGTCAACCGCATCCGCCTCCTCGTGCTCCTGAAGCGCGTGCTCCTCGTGGACCAGCTCCTCTATGCGCGCGAGGATCGACTGATCATCCATGGCTGCAGGTTAGCCGAGGCGGGTCGCCGGGTCAGATGCCGCGTCGCGTGGCTGTGGCGAGGGCGACTGCGACGGCCTGCCAGCCGCGCTCGACCGGCAAGCCGCAGCGTCGGAGGCGTAGTATCCGTAGGTCTCTGGCTCCTTTCGAGAGGCCGTGATCACGATGAGCGCGGGATGCATGCCCGCATCCTCCGAGCACCCGGGCGGACCGCCTCCGCAACCGCGCCGTTGCGGCAGGCCGGCAACGCCGGTTCCGGGGCTCGGCGGCGACGGCTGGGGGCGATGACGACGCCGGAGGCAGAGGGACAGCTCAGCGTGCTCGACGTCATGCGCGATGGGGCGCACACGCTCGAGCTGACGGGGGAACTGGACATCGCGTCGTATCCGGTCCTCGAGGCCGCGGCAGGCCGCCTCATGGCCGACGGCGCGCGCTCGCTCACCGTGGATCTTCACGACCTGCAGTTCATGGATCTGGCGGGTCTGCGGGCAGTCCTGGAAGTCCATGAACGTGCCGAGGAGGTCGGCTGTCAGCTCCGCCTCATCCCGGGGCCGTGGCAGGTGCAGAGCCTGTTCGAGCGCACCGGTCTGGCCAAAATGCTCCCCTTCCAGGTGGCGGGGGGAGGCTGCCACCTCGCCGCCGAGCAGGGCAGTCGCTCGTAGCGCGCTCAGGGGGGAGGAGCGCGCCACAAGCGAAACAGGACCGCCCACCAGCGCTCGCCATAGATGAGGCGGCCCACCCCCTGCCCGAGCGGGGTCCCATGGCCGTTCTGGCTCAGTACCCGAAATCTCGGTTTTTCAAACGCCGCCGCGGCGTGCCCGCACCAAATCGGGGACCGCCCCAGCGCTCCGCCTCCACCCCTCTGGTGTGGGCGACCGGGAGCACCGGAGCGGCCCCGTCCCCTCAGGGCTTCGCCAGGGGGGACCCAACGGAGCCCTAAGCCTCTCGCTGCTACCTCGGATGCCGACGCGCGGAGCCGGCGCCGGTGTGCTCGGCGACGAACGTGTCGAGCCGCTTGCCCTCCTTCGCGGCGATCCATTCCAGTGCCGCCCGGGCCTCGTCTTCGGTAGCAGGCCGAGCGTGTACCAGCTGCTCGGCAAGCCGGATCAAGCGATCCTGCATCAACCACCCCCTCGTGCCCTTCCTCGGGTTGCCACCCGGCCTGTCTCGCGCCCCGGGGGAGCCTCCTCCCGGAGTCTCTGCAAGGGCCAGGCCGCCTCCGGCGACGACGTTACGCCGAGGAGCCGCCGGTTGTCAAGAGCAGTGGACGATGACAGCCGCCGCGCGCGCGACGGATGGCGGACCCTCACCTCGAACGGGCGGTATCGTCGGTGTCCCCACACAGTGGAGCAGCCCAGTCAGGAGGGATATCCAAGTGGCGTCCCGCGTTCTAGCTGATGCCGATACCGCCGTCGCCCGCCCCCGAGCCGCGTCGACGGGCGCGAGTGTGCGCGTGAGTCGCCGCGAGTCGTTCAACGCCGCGCACCAGCTCCACGACCCGCGCCTGTCGCATGAGGAGAACGAGCACCTGTTCGGCAAGTGCGCCAACCTCCACGGCCACAACTACGTGCTCGAGGTCGTGGTGTCCGGTGAAATCGATCGGAGGACGGGCTACGTCGTGGACCTGAAGCGGCTGTCGGATGTGATCTGCCGCGTGATCATCGAGGACGTGGACCACAGGAACCTCAACACCGACGTCGCCTGGCTGGCGGGCGTCATCCCGACGGCCGAGAACCTCGCCATGGCATTCTGGGAGCGGGTGAGGCCGGAGCTCCCAGAGGGGACGCTGTGCTCTGTCAGGTTGTGGGAGACCGACAAGAACTGGGCGGAAGTCAGTGATCCTGACTGAGGCGTCCCCGCGCCGGGGTCGCGAGGTCCGAGCGCGGTACACCACAGCGGACCTGGGCGTCCTCACCGAGGAGGAGTCGAGGCGGTTCCTCGCCGGCGGTACGGGTGACCCGCGCACCGATGTGACGCTGGCGTGGGAGCTGCTCTACCGCTTGGAGCCCGAGCTCTACGACCGCCTCGTCACGGTGGAGCGGCTCCACCGGGACGTCGTGCGCTGGCTCCCGGAAGGGCTCGAGCGGATCGTCGAGGTGGCTGCCGGGACGGGCCGGCTGACGGTGGAGCTCGCTCACCGGGCTCACGAGATCGTGGCGATCGAGCCGGCCGAGCCACTGCGAGAGATCCTGAGGCGAAAGCTCGCGACTGTGCAAGGCGGCGGGCGCGTCCGCCTCGCCCAGGGCTTCTTCGACGAGCTACCCGTCGAAGACGACGATGCCGACCTGGTGGTCGCGTGCTCGGCCCTGACGCCGGCGCCGGGCCACGGCGGGGCCGCCGGACTGGCCGAGATGGAGCGGGTCTGCCGGCCGGGCGGCAGCGTCGTGATCGTCTGGCCGAACGATGTCGGCTGGCTCACCTCGCGCGGCTACCGGTACGTGCGCTTCGAGGGCGAGATGTTCCTCGAGTTCGCGAGCCGTGAGGAAGCCGCCGAGCTGATCGAGATCTTCTATCCGGCGGCCGGCGATGAGGTCCGTCACGGCAGCCTTCGACGTGTCGCGTATGACCTGCTCGGCAGCAATCCCCCATGCGACCTCGCCTTCAAGGTGATCGAACGATGAGGCTGGCGATCGTCGCCCCCCTCGTCAGCCCGATCCGCGAGCCCCAGCGCGGTGGATCGCAGGTCTTCGTTGCCGATCTGGCCGGCGGGCTGGCTGCCAGAGGTCACCGCGTCCACCTGTACGCGGCGTCCGGATCGGAGGTGGCGGGGGTGGAGGTGATCGACACGGGGGTCGACCACGCGAAGCTGCAGGCGACGCTCTACCGCGCGTCGGAGGGCACCGCCGCCCGTGCGGCCGGCGCCGTCGAGCGGGCTTTCGCCGGCATCTACGACGCGATCCGCGGGGAGGACTACGACGTGGTCCACAACCATGCCTTCGATCCGCCCGCGGTGACGCTCGCAACCGGCGCATCCGCGCGGGTCGTGCACACGCTTCACCTTCCTCCCGATGCGGCGATGGCCGAGGCGCTCGATCAGGCAGCGCGGCTCGACGCGGCGCCGACCGTGGCGGGCGTGTCGGCGTCCCAGGCGAGCGCTTGGAGCCGGCTGATCGACGTCGACGCGATCCTGCCGCCCAACGTTCCGACCAGCTCGATCCCCTTCTCGCCGGCGGACGGGTTCGGCGCCGTCTTCGCAGGCAGGCTGAGCCCCGAGAAGGGTGCGGCGGAGGCCATCCAGATCGCGCTCGCGGCAGGGATGCGAATCGACGTCTACGGGGAGCCCTATGACCCGCTCTACACGCGGGAGCAGATCGATCCGCGAGGAGGCGATCCGGGCGTGCTCGTCCATCCACCCGTTCCCCGGAGGACTCTCTGGCGCACGCTCGCCGGCGCCGCCGTCGTCCTCTGTCCGGCACGCTGGGAGGAGCCGTTCGGGATGCTCGCCGCCGAGGCCCAGGCGTGCGGCACGCCGGTCGTGGCCTTCAGGCGCGGGGCGTTGGAGGAGGTGGTCGACGACGGCGTCACTGGCTTTCTCGTGCCGCCCGGCGACATCGGGGCGGCGGCCGCCGCCGCCGTGGGGGCGAGCGGGCTATCGCGCGCCGAATGCCGCCGGCACGCCGAGCGGCGGCTCGACCTCCAGCTGAGCCTCGACGCCCACGAGCAGCTCTACCGGCGGGTTGCCGGCGTCGGGGTCGCGGTCGGTGGCTGAGCCTCGCCACTGGCTCATGGGCAGGGTCGCGGTGATCACCGGCGCCAGCCGGGGGATCGGAGCCGCCACGGCCGCGGCGGTCGCGGCCACCGGCGCGCACGTCGTCCTCGCCGCCCGCGACGAGGAGGCTCTCGACGCCGTCGCCGGGCGCATCCGCGATGCCGGCGGAAAGGCCACGACGGCGCCGACGGACGTGGGCGATCCGGGCGAGGTGGAACGGCTGCTGGAGACCGCCGAGCTGATCGGTCCGCCCGCGGCCCTGGTCTGCGCGGCCGGCTCGCTCACGCCGGCGCCATTCGCGGAGACGACCCTGGACATCTGGGAGCGGACGCTCGCGGTCAACCTCACGGGCTCGTTCCTGTGCTGCCGCGCCGCGTGGGGCGCGATGCGCAGGGCGGGCGAGGGCCGGATCATCAACATCGCCTCTCTGTCCGGCGTGTACGCGACGGAGAAGTTCCCGGGGCTTGCCGCGTACAACGTCTCCAAGTTCGGCGTCGTCGGGCTCACCGAGGCGATCGCGGTCGAGGGCAGGCCCCACGGCATCAGCGCGATCTGCATCAGCCCCGGCGCGGTCGACACCGAGATGCTGAGTCGCGCCAATCCCGAGCTTCGTCCGGGACTCACCCCAGCTGACGTGGCCGAACTGATAGTCGCGCTGCTCGACGGGCGCCTGGTCCCCGCAAGCGGCGCCAACATCCCGCTTTTCTCCAATGCCTAGGCCGGTCCTGGCCGATCTGGAGGTGTGACAGATGCCCGCAGTGGACACCGGGAGGCCGATCGTGATCATCGGCGGCGGCCTCGCCGGCGGTAACGCGGCGGTGACGCTCCGCGAGGAGGGCTTCGACGGCCACATCGTGATCCTCAGCCGGGAGCCCGATCTGCCCTTCGGCCGTCCTCCGCTGTCCAAGACATACCTTCGATCCGAGGAGGACCTGAGCGGGTGGCGTGTGAAGCCGGCGGAGTGGTATCGGGAGGAGGGGGTGGAGCTCCGCAACGAGTGCGACGTGCTCGCGGTCGACACCGATCGCCGCAGCGTCATGCTGGGCTCGGGAGCTGAGCTCGATTACGAGAAGCTCCTGCTGGCCACCGGGGGGCGCAACCGGCGGCTCCAGGTTCCCGGGGCTGAGCTGCCGGGAGTCCACCAGCTGCGGACCGTCGTAGAGTGCGACGCGATCAAGGCAGACGCCGTCGCGGGCCGTCGCGCGGTGATCGTCGGGATGGGCTTCATCGGCTGCGAGGTCGCCGCATCCCTGACCCAGCTTGGCCTGCAGGTGACAACGATCTTCGGCGGGTCGGCGCCGCTCGAGAAGGTTCTCGGCGCAGAGGTCGGGGCCACGATCGCGGCCATCCACCGCGACAACGGCGTCGAGCTGTGTCCCGGCGAGAAGCTCGTGGCGTTGGAGGGAAACGGCAGGCTGGAGGCGGCCGTGACGGCCGGCGGCAGGCGGATCGCATGCGACCTCGCGGTCGCCGGTATCGGGATCGAGCCCGAGCTTCCGAGGTTCGGGGGCCCGGCGCCGGCGGCCTCGAACGGATTGCTCGTCGACGAGCTGTGTCGCACGAGCGCGCCCGACGTGTATGCCGCAGGCGACGTGGCGAACACACTTCACCCGGTGTTCGGCCGTGTGCGCGTCGAGCACTACAACAACGCCGAGAAGCAGGGGCGGGCGGCGGCGCGATCGATGCTCGGCTCAACCGCGGCGTTCGACTACATCCACAGCTTCTGGTCGGACCAGTACGAGCACAACATCGAGTACGCGGGTCACGCGAGCAGCTGGGACCGGTTCGTGGTGCGAGGGAGCCTGCCGGAACGGGCAGCGCTCGGCTTCTACCTGCTCGATGGCGTGCTTCAGGCGGCCGTCGGCCTGAACCGGGGCGGGGACCCCGAGGCCGAGCCCGACTCCGAGCTGGCGGCGTGTGCGCGGCTCGTCGCGCAGCGGGCCCGCCCGGACGCCGGTCGACTCGCCGACGAGGGGGTCGAGCTGTGGTCGCTGGTGAGGTGATCCACGGAGGGGTGGGTGATCACTGCGCGGGCGGTCGCTTGCTCTCGGCGTTGGAAAGGCGCTGTTGGAGCTTGGCGTTCTCCCGGCGCAGGCGGACGGCCTCGCGTCTGGCGACCGCGGCGTCGTACGCCAGCTCCGGCAGGACCTCTCGCAACTGATGAAGCCGATCGATCACCGCCCGCTCGCCTGGACCGGCTGACGAGGCGCCTGGGTTCCGTGGGGTCCTGTCGCTCATCTCGTTCTCCTCGAGCTCGCTCGATGGTCGGATCCAACTGCCGGCGCTGCGCGACCGCCCGGGCGGCTGCTGCCCCGGGCGGTCGCGTCGTTCGCCTGCCGTCAGCCTGCGGGCTGCAGCCTCCTGTCGGCAGAAGGTGAGTCGGTGGGGTGGGCCTCGCCCGATTTCGCCTCGATGTCCAGGTGCGGGAGGCGGCGTTCGAGCCAGGCGGGGAAGTACCAGTTGGCCTTGCCCAGAGTGTGCATCACCGCCGGCACCAACACGGTTCGGACGACCAGCGCGTCGATCAACACCGCGACGGCCATCCCCAGCCCGATCAGCATGATCGTCCGGTCGGTGGTGGACACGAAGGCGGCAAAAACAACCACCATGATTGTGGCCAGCGCCGTGATCGTCCGCCCCGCGACCGCCTGGCCGTGGTTGACGGCTTCGGCGTTGTTGCGCCGGCGCAGCCACTGCTCGTGAATGCGGCTGATGAGGAACACCTCGTAGTCGGTGGAGAGCCCGAAGAGCACCGCGAACATGAGGATCGGTGCAAGCGGTGGGATCGGACCGGTGTGAGGGAACCCGATCAGGGATTTGAACCAGCCCCACTGGAACACGGCAACGATGACGCCGAAGGCGGCACCCGCGGACAGCAGGTTCATCACTGCCGCCGTCGCCGGGATCAACAGGCTGCGGAACACGAGCATGAGCAGCAGGAACGACAGCGCCACCACGATTGCGACGAACACAGGCAGCTTCGATTCGAGCTGCGCGGCGTAGTCGTCGGACAGCGCCGTCTGGCCGCCGACGTAGACCGTCATCTGTTTACCACCCAGAGCGGTCGGGATGACCCGGTTGCGCATCGTGGTGATGAGGTTCGAGGTGGATTCATCCTGCGGGCTCCCGGTCGGATACACCTGGGCCACGGCCACGGCGGGATGGCCCGGGCCTGCCGGGAGCAGGGTCGGTGCGGTGACCGCGGCGACCCCGGGGGTGTGCGCCGCGGCGGCGGTGACCCGTGCGAACGTCGCCGGCTGTGAGGTGGAGGTGACCGGAGCGACGAGCTCGAGCGGACCGCTGAAGCCGGGGCCGAACCCGCGGACCAGCAGGTCGTAGGCACGGTGCGTCGTCGTGGTCGTCGACGTCGGATCCGTGCCGAAGTCCGCGGCGCCGAGGCGCAACGAGAACGCCGGAACCGTCAGCACCACCATCAGCGCCAGCGCGGCGAGGCCGAAGCCGAGCCGGTGACCCTGGACCAGCTGCGCCCAGTGGGCCCAGCGGGTCGAGTACTCGGGCACATCGGTCTTCCCGGCGTCGAGCGCGGCGCGCTGCCTGCGCGTCAGCACCCGCCGGCCGAGGAACCCGATCAGTGCCGGCACAAGCGTCTGCGACGCCGCCAGCGGAAGCAGGACCGCGATCGAGGCGGCGATCGCCGCGCCCGAGAGCACGCTCACACCCACCGTCAGCATGCCGAGCAGGGCGATGCACACGGTGATCCCCGCGAACAGCACCGAGCGACCGGCGGTCCCACCCGCGACGCCGATTGCCTCGGCGGCCGGCAGGCCACGTCGCATCTCCGCGCGGACCCGGGTGAGGATGAACAGCGAGTAGTCGATCCCGACGCCGAGGCCGATCAAGATGGACAGCTGAGACGTGAAGCTCGCCATCGAAAGCACGTTCGACAGCGCCCCGATCAGCGAGATGGCGGCCGCCAGTGCGACGCCGGTCGAGACGAGCGGCAGCAGCGCCGGCAGAAGCGCCCCGACCACCAGCAGGAGAACCACGAGTGCGGCGCCGACGCCGATTATCGTGCTGCTGCTCGACGCGGGACTTGTCGCGGCGGCGACGTCACCGAGGACGTCGACCTGCACGCTGCCGCTGTTCGGGGCACGCGCGGCGTTGACGAAGTTGGTCGCTTCGGTGGTCGAAATCGAGTGCTGTTCCTTGGTGAAGTCGACCGTCGCAAAAGCGACCTTGTGGTTGGCGGAGATCTGCTTGGAGTTGCCTGCGGCATACGGCGAGGAGACAGATGCGACGTTCGGGAGGTGGGCCACTCTCCCCAGCATCGGTTCCACACTCGCCCGAACCGCCGGTTCGGTGACTGAGCCGGAGCCGTTCTTCGTGGCGATCACGATGCGCTCCGTGTCACCGGCCGCGCCCGGAGACGCCTTCTGGAGAAGTTCCTGCGCGGTTGCGCTCTGCGTTCCCGACAGGCGGTTGCTCGCCGAGTAGTTGCTGCCGGTGTTGGATTGGATGAAGAACGCGACGACGAGCAGCAGCAGCCACCCGATCGCGACGGTGCGCCGATGTTTGAAGGACCAGCGGGCTAGACGTGGCATGTTCCACTCCCGGTTGCACAGCCCTCGTTCGTCGAAGGCTTGGTCCTATTGACGCTACGGGCGCCCGCGCGCCGGTTCATCGGCCGACGGGACGCACTTTGCGGTGTCACTGCTACTGCCTGCGAGGTACGCCGCGCAGGCCGTGGAATTACCTGAAATGCACCCTCACACCAGGCCTGCGTCGTAGGCCAGGATGACCAGCTGGACGCGGTCTCTGACGCCGAGCTTGTTGAGGATGCGCGATACGTGGGTCTTCGCGGTCAAGGTGCTGAGCTGCAGCGTCTGGGCGATCTCGCTGTTGCTGAGGCCTTCGGCGACGAGCACCAGGACTTCGCGCTCGCGCGCCGTCAGCTCAACGAGGTTCTCCGCACCTGCTACCGCCGATTTCGGCGCGCGTGAGATGTACGCCTCGATCAGGCGTTGCGTGACGCTTGGAGCGAGCAGCGACTGGCCGCCCGCGACGACGCGGACCGCGTTGATGAGGTCCTCCGGCTCGCCGCCCTTCAGCAGGAAGCCGCTGGCGCCGGCGCGCAGCGACCCGAAGACGTATTCATCGAGTTCGAATGTCGTCAGGATCAGCACGCGCGTCTCCGACAGCTTGGGATCGTCGGTGATCCGCCGCGTCGCCTCGAGGCCGTCGAGGTCGGGCATGCGGATGTCCATCAGCACCAGGTCCGGGCGGTGCCTCTGCGCGGCGGCGATCGCCTCGCGACCGTCGGCTGCCTCGCCCACCACGACGATGTCGTCCTCGGCGTCGAGGAGCGCGCGGAACCCCGCGCGCACGATCGCCTGGTCCTCTGCGAGAAGCACGGAGATCGTGTCGCTCACGCGCGGTCCCTGGCGCTCAGCGGCAGACGCGCGCGGATGCGCCAGCCGCCAGGGTCGCCCGGCCCGGCATCGAGCTCGCCTCCGAGGGCCGCGACGCGCTCGGCCATCCCCCGCAGTCCGTGTCCTCCGTTTCCGGAGGCGGATCCGCCGTGCCCGTCGTCGGTGACCGCGATCCGCAGCTCGCCGTCGCGGACGAGGATGACGACGTGGGCGCTCGTCGCGTTGGCATGGCGCATCACGTTGGTGAGAGCCTCCTGGACAACCCGAAAGCCGACGTGCCCGACGGCGGAGGGCACCACCACGCTGTCGATGGCGATCTCCGCGTCGGCGGCCAGGCCGGCCTCCTCCGCGCGCCGCACGAGCTCCGGCACCGCATCGAGACCCGACAGCGGGGCTGTGGGCGCCGACTCGTCGGAGCCTCGCACCACGCTCAGCGTTGCCCGAAGGTCGTTCAGCGCCTGGGCCGAGGCCCGCTTGATGAAACCGAGCGCCACCGACGGGTCCTGTCCCTTGACGTGGCCGGCGACACCGGCACGCACGTTGATCTCGACGAGCGCGTGCGCCAGCGTGTCGTGCACGTCACGCGCGATGTCCAGGCGGGCGGCCTGTACCCGCCGTCGGCTCTCTTCCTCCCGATCGCGCTCGCGACGCGCTTCGCGCTCCGCGGTGGCGCCCGCCAGGGCGCGGCGCGAGCGGCGCGTGTCGCCGATGGCGAGCGCCGCCAGCACGATCGGTACCCGGATCGCGATCGAGCCCAGGTCGAAATGACCGTCGATGAGCAAGATCGTGAGAACGACGGCGAGCGCCGCGAGCGCTCCGATCACAAGCGAGCGGTTGCGGTCACCGTGGAGGGCGACCGTGTAGAGCTCGACTACCAACATCGCCGTCGCGGTCCAGGGCGCAGACAGCACGACAGCGACTGTGAACGCTCCCAGCGCGACGCCGATCAGAGCGGGAAGCGGCGAGAACCTGCGAAATGCGAGAGGTGCGGCGGCCGGCGGAGCGAGCAGGTAGAGGGCGATCGGCAGGCTGCCTCCTTCGCGGAGGGCCGATTCGACGATCACCGCCACCGCGGCCACGGCGGCCAGCGCCACGTCCCACCGAGGCAATCGGGAGATCGATCGGCGTCCAACTGCCATGTGGCCAATGCTACTTCCGATCTCATTGGCCACATCCGCCTGCGGGAGGCTTCGCGGCTACTGCAAAAGCTGTACGTCAGCGCATCAGCGAGAGCCGTTGAACGCTCGGACGCCGCGGACGGAGGTCTCCCCGTCCTCGGGTGCGCCGGTGGCTCCCTCTGACGCTTCGGCCTGCAGGCTCGCGCGTGCGTGCTCCAGCGCCTCACGCCCGCTCTTGTCCAGCCGGGGGTAGCGCGGATCGATCTGCATCATCGCGTCGACCAGAACGGCGGCCGCGGCGGTCCGCCCGAACCACTTGCGGTCGGCAGGGATCACGTGCCATGGCGCCCAATCGGTGCTCGTGTGCGAGAGCATCTCTGAGTACGCCCTCTGGTAGTCATCCCACCGTGCCCGCTCGGTGAGATCGGCCTCGGAGAACTTCCAGTTGTGGTCGGGCAGGTCGATCCGGCGCAGAAGGCGGGCGCGTTGCTCCTCCTTGGAGAGGTTCAGTAACACCTTGACGACGGCAACCCCGTTATCTGTCAGATAGCGCTCCCAGTCGTTGATCTCGCGGTAGCGGCGCTTCCAGATCCCCTTCTTCTTCGCCGACCGAGGGAGCAGCTCGCGATCGAGTGTCTCCCGGTGCACGCGTACGACGAGCACCTCCTCGTAGTGCGAGCGATTGAAGATCCCGATGGCGCCGCGGCCGGGCAGGCGCTGCTCATAGCGCCACAAAAAGTCGTGATGTCGCTCCTCGCTCGAGGGGACCTTGAAGCTGTTCACCGTCACACCCTGCGCGTTCACACCGCTCATCACGTGGCGGATGGTCCCGTCCTTGCCGGCGCTGTCGGGAGCCTGCAACACGAAGAGAACTCCCGCCGTGCCTTGGGCGGCGAGACGTGCCTGATACTCCGCGAGCAGCTGCACTCCTTCGGTCAGCAGCGCCCTCCCCTTCTTCTTGGTCTCGATGCCGCCCCTGAACGCGGGATCGAAGTCCTCGGCGAGGTTGACCCTCCTGCCGGGCGTCACGCGGAACGGCTCGATGAACTCGGCCAAGCGCGCACGGCGCTCGTCCGTCAGTTTCGCGGTCATCCGGCCCCACTTCCTGCCTCGCTTCGCGGAAGCGTCCCAAGCCACCGCAGGGGACGCATCGTCCGGTTTGGGTGATGCTGAGCGACGTGCTCGCTCGTAGCGTGACCTCGAAAGCCTGACTGCGGGCCCATCGACCGCGGAACATCAAGCAGAGACGAGGAGCAAATGGAGCCTCAAGCGGTGCCGAGGACCAGCAGACCGCCGAGCGTAGCCAGGATGTTCTTCGGCGATCTGTACATCGGCGGCCGCCTGATCAAGGAGGCGCTCCATCGCGCCGTGGGACTGCCGAGGGACGCGTCCATGTTCTCGACGCTGTTCGTGCTCGGTGTAGCGGCGGCCGCGCTCGCCGACATCGCGGCGCCGGTGCTGAGGCGGGTGTTCCGGCCCAGGAGGCCATCGTTCGCGCAGGCGATGATCGCGACGGCGGTCGCACGGGAGATCCCGCGCGGCATCGGCGGGGCGCAGTCCAGGGACACGCCGTTCGCAGGCGCGACGATCACGGTGAGCATCCTGGCACACGCGCTCCACGCCCTCGCGGGCCAGTTGTCAAGAATCCCATCGGCGATGGTCGCGTTCCGGAGAGGTTTCAGAATCTGACCCATGGAGGGCGAGCCGATGGCTGATCCGTGGTCTCGCGGACCAGAGGATACGGCGGACTCCATGCCGCCGCCGGCTTACATCAATCGTTCGGGCTCCGCAAAGGGTGAGGGCGACCTCTCGCAGCGAGGCCCTATCGGCCGGTGGGTCACGACCGCACGTGGCCGCTTCGAGGGCTCGTGGTTGCAGGACCTCGCGGCGCGGCTCAAGACGATCGATTTCGTCAACTCGATCGTCGTGTTCGGAGCATCGCTGCTACTGGCGATGCTCCCATTCATCATCCTGCTCAGCTCTCTTGCCAACGAACGGATCGACGATGACGTCAGCCGGCACATCGGCCTGGACAGGCGAGGCGCGCACATCATCGAAGGCCTGTTCCGCAAGTCGCCCAGTCATTCGGCCACTTCGATATTCCTCGCGCTGCTGATCGCATTCGTCGGAACGATGACAGTCGCCAGCTCCCTCCAGGCCACCTATGAGAGAGTCTTCGACCAGGAGCACGGCGGATGGCGTGGCCTTCCTCGTTTCATCATCTGGGTCGTTGCGCTATCGGCGGCTCTGATCGCGGAGGGCAGCATCGATGGACCCGCCCGCGAAGTGGCGGGCTCTGTGGGCCGTGGGGTACTGAGCGTCGCATGGACCGCGATCTTCTTCGCATGGACGATGCACTTCCTGCTCGCAGGACGGGTGCAGTGGAGGCGCCTTGCGCTGCCGGCGTTGACCACGGCCCTGCTCTGGCTGGCCCTTTCCCTGTTCTCCTCGCATTACTTCTCCTCGACGATCATCACGGAAGACAGGCTGTACGGGACGATCGGCGCCGTCTTCGTTCTCCTGAACTGGCTGATCGCCGTCGGTGCCGTGGTCGTGCTGGGCGCCTGCGGCGGAGCAGTGTGGCAGGCCCGAAGAGACCGACGTTCCACCACGTGACAGGATCGCCGGCCTGCGCGGGAGCACCCTCCTCCTCGAGAGGCGACCCGGACCGTGCCGCCGTGCAGGATCATCCCGATCGGGTGATGTGACACGACATCGCGGTGGGAAGAATCACTCTTACGATGAGGTGCATCACGGCCGCCGGGGCAGGCGACGCCTTCGTCCGGAAGAGTGCAGATAACCCACCACAGGAGGTCGTCTCATGGCGAGCGCATCACACCCCGCATCCAACATTCAGGTGACGCGGGCAGAGGAGCGGGAATACGAAGAATCCTCCGGGTACGGCTGGTTGACGTTCGCAGGCGTCATGATCGCGATCGCCGGAACGATCAACCTGATCTATGGAATCGCCGCGATCGCAAACTCCAGCTTCTATGCCGCGAACACCCGATACGTGTTCGGCGACCTGAAAACTTGGGGTTGGATCGTCACCCTGATGGGTGTCCTCGA
>DASYFT010000009.1:0-1916 GCA_036498265.1 Solirubrobacteraceae bacterium
GCGACCCGGCTCCGCGTCGTGAGGTGAGATCGATCCGGATCGCCTTCGCCGTGGCGCGCAAGGACCTGAGGTCCGAGTGGCGCACCAAAGAGCTCATCCCCGCGCTCGCGCAGTTCGTCGTGCTCGCCCTCGTCATCGCCAACTTTGGGTTCCAGATCGACTCGCGCAACGCGACCTCGATCGCACCCGGCGTGCTGTGGCTGGCCCTGGTCTTCGCCGGCCTGGTCGCCTTCGGGCGCGCGTTCGCCTCGGAGCGCGAGCAGGCATCGCTCGAGGCGATGATGCTGACGTCCGCGTCCCCCGGGGCGATCTTCACGGGCAAGGCGTTTGCGGCCGCGACCCTGCTCATCATCTGCGAGGCCGTGATGCTCCCGGCGCTCTCGCTCTTTTTCGGCACGCCGTTCAACGCGCAGGTCGTGGTCGCCGTGCTGCTGGCCACCGTCGGAATGGCCGCGCTCGGCTGCCTCTTCGCCGCGATGGTGGCGCGCGTGCGCGCCCGCGAGCTCCTCCTGCCGCTGCTCACGCTTCCGCTGTGGATCCCGCTGATCATCGCGGGCGGCCAGGCCGTCCAGGCCGCCAAGGGGCTGCCCGCCAGCTACGACGAGGGGATCGGCCTGCTGATCGACTTCGACATACTGTTCGTGGTGCTGACATCGCTCGCGGCGCGGTTCGTCCTGGATGACTAGGTGGGCGGCCGCCGCGGTGGCGGCGATGCTGGTGGCGGCGGGGTTCATCTTCCTGTACGCGCCCACGGACGCCCTGCAGGGCCCGGTCCAGAGGATCTTCTACCTGCACGTGAGCGCCGCCCTCGCCGCGTTCGCGAGCTTCGCGGTCGTCCTCGTCGCGGGCATCGTCTACCTGTGGCGGGAGAGCCTGGCGGCGGACCGGCTCGCTCGCGCCGCCGCGCTGGTCGGCCTCGTTTTCACGACGGTGACCCTCGTCATGGGGATGCTGTGGGCCAAGCCCGTCTGGGGCGCCTTCTGGCTGTGGGACGCTCGCCTGACATCGACCCTTGTGCTGTGGATCGTTTACGCGGGCTACCTGCTCCTGCGGCGACTCGCCGAGCCGGGCCGCCAGGCGGCGCGTTTCGCCGCGGTGGTCGGCATCTTCGGGTTCATCGACGTGCCCGTCGTCTATTTCAGCGTCACGTGGTGGCGAACGCAGCACCCCGGACCGGTGATCACGACGTCCGGCGCCCTTCCGCCCGAGATGCTGCTCGCGTTTCTCGTCACGCTTGCGTGCACGTTCTTCCTGGGCGCCGTGATGATCGCGATCCGCTACCGCATCGAGGTGCTGGCCGACGCGGCGGAGAGCTCGGCCGAGCCCGCGAAGATTCTGAGCGCGACCGAGCTGGGGACCGCCCGGTGAGCTACCTCGTGATCGCGTACGGGTTCGCGGTGCTGGTGCTGGGCGGCTACCTTGCGTGGTCGCTGCGCCGCCTCCGCGACCTGGGCCGAAAGAGCTAGCGCCCTTCAAGCCGGGCGCGCTCGAGCCAGCGCCTCTTTGAGCTTTGGCGCCAGGCCCGCGAAGATCCGCTCGGTCAGACCCCACACGACGCTCTCCTCGTGCGCCAGGTAGCGCAAGCGCCAGGCGTCCTCGGAGACCAGCCAGGCGGTGTCGTCGAGGAGTCGGTCGAGCGGGATCGCCAGCACCCCTTCGAGCTCGCGCGGGTCGTGCACGAAGTCGGGCACCGGCCCCGGAAGGTGCGCCACGAACGGGACGACCGAGAAATTGGAGACGGCCGCGTAGATGGGATCGCCGGCGCCGAGCGGCACGAGGCGGCCCACCGGCACCCCGAGCTCCTCCGCCACCTCGCGCTGTCCGCCCTCCCAGGCCGACTCGCCCGGCTTGATGCCGCCGCCGGGCAGGGCCACCTGGCCGGGATGGTCGCGGAGGTCTGCACGGCGGCGGACGAA
>DASYFT010000010.1:0-70016 GCA_036498265.1 Solirubrobacteraceae bacterium
CACACCACCCACATAACTCCCATTCGACCCCGCACTCGCACACGCCACCGACGACCCCGGCGCATCACCCAACCGGAAATACGACACCAACCCAGCAGTCCCCGACACCGCCGAGCTATACGCAGAAACACCAGGCGAACAGGCGGCGGCAGCGGTCCCGGGCGCTAGGAGGGCACCGGAGAGGGCGACGGCAGCGGCGACGAGCGCGCCACGAGTCGTGCTGCCGGCGAGGCTGCGGCGTCGCGTCGTCTGCGCTCGCGGCCGGCGGCGGCATCCTGCCGTCCTGCTCCCGCGCATCGTCCCCCCTCCTTGACGTGTGGCGCCAAGTGTAGCGCTCTCGAATCCGCCCCCGGCCAGTGCCCGCGGGGCCCCTGCCTCAGGCCCGCCGGACCCCCTCATACGGTGCTCGCGCCCGGTCGGAGACGACCAGCAGGAGCGCCACCAGCACGAAGTTCATGACCACCGAGGAGCCGCCGTAGGCGACCCAGGGCAGGGTCACGCCGGTGAGCGGGATCACCCGGGTGACGCCGCCGACGATGACGAACACCTGCATCCCGATCACGAACGACAGGCCCGTGGCGAGCAGCTTGGAGAAGGAGTCGCGCGCGAGCACTGCCGTCTTCAGGCCGCGGGCCACCAGCAGCAGGTAGACGAAGAGCAGCGCGGCTCCGCCGACGAGGCCGAGCTCGTTGACGATGACGGCGTAGATCATGTCGCTTTCGGGAACCGGCAGGATCGGCGGGCCGTGGTGGGCGCCGCGCAGCAGCGATTGGTCGAAGCCGGTGCCCAGGAGCCCCCCGTCGGCCTGCGCGAACAGCGACTGGGCGAGCTGGTAGCTGCCGCCGGGCGTCCGATAGAGGGTCGGGTCGAGCGGGTGCTCCCAGGCGAGCACGCGGGCGTGGACGTGGCCGACGTGTCCGGCCAGGTACCACGCCCCCAGCGCGAACAGGACGAGCCCGATGAACGGGAACGAGAACCGGCCGGTGGCGACGTAGAGCAGCGCGAGGAAGGCGCCGTAGAACATGAGCGAGGTCCCGAGCTCGCGGGTGAGCAGAAGCGTCGCCATCGCGGCGCCCCACACGATCAGCATCGGGCCGAACTGCTTCATCGGCGGGATCGTCAGGCCGAGCACGCGCCGGCCCGCCGTGACGAGGATCTGGCGGTTGTCGCGCAGGTAGCTGGCGAGGAAGATCACGATCGCGACCTTGCCCAGCTCGGCGGGCTGGAAGGCGACGCTGCCGACGTGGATGTCGAGGTAGGCCCCGTTGACCTGCCGTCCGATCCCGGGCAGGCGTGGCAGGACCGTCAACCCGATGCCCACCGCGGCGATCGTGTAGCGGTAGCGCTCGAGCACCCCCACGCCCTGCCGGCGCAGGCCGATGATGGTGGCGGCGAAGAGCACGAGCCCGAGCACCATCCACTGCGCCTGCTGGCGGGCCAGTACGGGATCGATGCGGTAGACCATCACGATCCCGACGCTTGCGAGCACGGCCACCAGCGGGAACAGGTAGGGGTCGGCGTGCGGCAGCGCGTAGCGAATCACCGCGTGGCCCGCCAGGCACAGCGCCAGGAAGATGGCGCCGTAGGTCAGCGACACGCTGGAGGCGTGGTTGAGCGTCAGGTTGGTGGCGGCGCCGGAGGAGCTGTTCTGGGCCTGGATGAAGATCGCCGTGAAGCCGCCGATGACCAGCAGCGCGGACGGCAGCAGGCCGAGAAGCTCCCGGTTGCGCGGGCTGAGCACGCCTCGAGCGTACCCGCCGGCCCGGCGTGCGCACGCCGATCGGGCCGCTACCCTTGTCGCTGGAGCGCCGGCCCGCGGGCCGCGCGGCCCGTCCATTCCACCATGAGCAGCTGCTCGCCTACACCCGATGGATGACGAGCGCCCGCCCGCCCTGTGGAGGGGCATGTGGAAGCGCTTCCTCCTCGGCGCCGTCCTGATCGTGGCGCTCAGCGCCGCGGCCAGCGCCACGATCGCACTGAACACCGTCAGCGGCATCGCGAGCGAGGTGTTCCCGGCGCTCAACAAAATCGACGCGCCCAAGGGGCTGGTGACGCCCGAATACAGCGGCGGCCCCCAGACCTTCCTGGTCCTCGGGACGGACCGGCGCGAAGGCTCCAAGAACGCCTTCGACCGCGAAAACCCGCCGCACAGCGACACGATCCTGCTGGTCCGCTTCGACCCCTCCGAGGGCCAGACGTCGGTGATGTCGATCCCGCGCGATCTGATGGTCAACATCACGACGCGCAGGGGGCAGGTCTACGTCAACGAAAAGATCAACGCGGCCTACACGATCGGGAGCAGGGAAGGCGGCTCCAAGGCCGGGATCGTGCTGGCGGCGGAGACGATCAAGCGTGAAGTCTTCCCGGGTCTGAGGCTCAACGGGATCATCGACGTGAACTTCAAGGGCTTCATCAGGGTGGTCGACACGCTGGGCTGCGCCTACGTCAACGTGGACCACCACTACTACAACCAGAACCTGGGCTCGGGCGAAACGAACTACACGAGCATCAACCTCCAGCCGGGCTACCAGAAGCTGTGCTACGAAAACGCGCTGGACTACGTGCGCTACCGCCACACCGACTCGGACTTCGTGCGCGTCGCCCGCCAGCAGGACTTCCTGCGCGACCTGCGGGAGCAGATCAACCTGTCGGACAAGCTCGGTCAGATCGACACCGTGGCCAAGGCGGCCGGACACGCGATCGTGCAGGCCGGGTTCAGCGCCTCCGCGGGGCAGCTGATCGAACTGACGAAGCTGATCGCCTTCTCGCAGTCAAAGCCCCTGCGCCAGGTCAGGTTCCAGACCACCAGCGTCGACGCACGCCTGCGCGGCGGCTCCTACGTCACCTCTACGCAGGCGCTGGAGGCGGCGACGCTGAACACGTTCCTGTACGGCCACGAAGCGCTGAGCCTCCCGGCGCCCAAGCGAAGCGCATCCTCGAGCTCGAGCCACGGCCGGCACCCGAGCCACCGCGCGCCCGCGAGCTCGCCGGCAGCGCTGGGCCTCACCGCGACGGGATCCTCCGGGCAGGCCGAAGCGGTCAAAGCCGCGCTCGGGGTGCCGTTCCCGGTCCTCTATCCCACGCTGCAGACGGCGCAGGGCGAACAGCAGACGGTGCGCCCCTACGCCCTGCGCGATCAGCAGGGCAACCTGCACCGCGCCTACGTGGCGGTCTGGCGCCAGAACACGCTGGGCGGCTACTACGACTTCGAGGGCTCCGACTGGCTGAACCCGCCGCTGTTCGCGCACGCCACCACGCGCGTGATCGGCGGGCGCTCCTACCGCTTCGTCAACGACGGCGCCCACATCCACGTGGTCGGATGGCGCTCAGGGCACGTGCTCTACTGGCTGACCAACACGCTGCTGGAGGACCTCTCCAACACGCAGATGCTGGCGATCGCGCGCTCGGCGCAGACCCTGCACTGACCTCAGCCGGCGGCTGCGCGCCCGCCGGCCTCGGCCTCGTCGAGGGCGGCGTTGACGAGCGAGTCGGCGCGCGCGTTCTGGGCCCGCGGGACCGTGCGGATCGACCAGCGGTCGAATGAGCGCAGCGCGGCCATGGCCTGCTGGTGGAGCGGTCGCATGGCCTCGTGCTTGACCTTGTAGAGCCCCTGCACCTGCTTGGCGATCAGCTCGGAGTCGCCGACGATCTCCACCTCGCTGGCGCCGAGCTCGCGTGCGCGCTGCAGTCCGAGCAGGAGCGCGCGGTACTCGGCGACGTTGTTGGTGGCGCGGCCGATCGGCTCGGCGTGCTCGTCGATGACCTCGCCGGAGGGCGTGCTGATGACGCTGGCGGCGGCCGCCGGGCCGGGGTTGCCGCGTGCGCCGCCGTCCACGTGCACGATCGCCTTCATCGCCGCGCGGGCGGCGGGCAGCAGGCCATCGGAGCGGGCCGGCGGTCGCTCAGACGCGGGCGAGCGCCGGAAGGTCGCCGGGGACGCGGGCGCGGCGACGGTCGCGCACGATGCGCCGCTGGGGGCCGTTCGGCGAGGCGCCGGAGCGCCCCTGGCGTGCCCGCCGGTCGAAGTGGCGCCGGTCGACGATGACGGTGACGTTGTCCTCGTCCCTGTAGTGCTCGACGAGCTTCGGATAGAGCTCGTCGGCGAGCGGCCTGGGTACGACGCAGTAGATCATCTCCGGCGTGATCTTACTCCGCGCGCCGGGATCCGCAAGCGAAGAAAGTCTAGGTACACCCCTACGCGGGCGACAGCGACACGCGGCCGGCGTCGTCGGCGCCGGCGTTGCCCTGCCGCTCCTCGCGGCTGAGCTCGTCGAGCTCGGTTCCCTGCGCCGCGACGCGTGCTCCGGTCTCCGGTTCGTCGAGGTCGACCTCGTAGCGGTACCAGCAGAGCTCCCAGGCGACGAGGATGCGCACGACGCTGGCGGCGTGCTCGGCGGCGCGGACGCTGACCTCGGGTGAGCCCAGCGAGCGGGCTACGCCGGCGACGCGGCGGGGGTGCTCGCTGGCGTTGAAGGCCGCGACGGCGAGCTCCAGCGCCGACGGTGGCTCGGCGCTGCTGGTGCCCGCGCCTGCGATCTCATCGGAGCCGGGCGCCGCCGCCCGCGCGGCGTGAGCCGGCGCGGCGGTGCCGGGCTGGGGCTCCAGGAAGTCGAAGGGTGCGGGCTCGCCGGCTTCCTCGAGGCCGGCTTCGTAGCCGCGGCCGTCGGCGCGCGCCCGGGCAGCCTCGGCGGTGCCGGGGCGGGCCCGCTGGCGCGGCCTGAACTGGACGGCCAGCCGGTCGAGCAGCGAGCGTCCCCTGCGGGGGCGAAGCGGTGGCAGGCTGAGCGACTGCTCCTCTGACTCCCGCTGCCAGCCCTCGTGCACGGCACGCGGCGCGCACAGCTCGCAGACGGTCAGCCGCCGTCCGGTGGCGAGGAACACGTCTGCCTGCTCGCCGCGGAGCAGCCTGCGCTCGCAGACGTCGCAGGCGACGTCGGGCTGCGATGTGACGATGGTGCGTGTTGTCATGTCGTGAAGGAGGGTAGCCGGGCGCGCCCGAAGGCGCACCGCGCCTCGTCAGGCGTGCGTGGCGGCCCGCTCCTCGCCGGCCTGCTCGACGACCTTCTGCGCCAGGTGCCCGGGGACCTCCTCGTAGCGCAGGAACTCGAGCGTGTAGTCGCCCTGGCCCTGGGTTATGGAGCGCAGGTCGGGGGCGTAGGCGAGCATCTCGGCCATGGGGACCTCGGCCTTGATCTCGGTCATGGGGCCGACGGGCTCCATGCCCTGCGGGCGCCCGCGCCGGCTGTTGAGGTCGCCGATGACGTCGCCGACGCAGTCCTCGGGAACCGACAGCGTGACGAGCATGATCGGCTCCAGCAGCACGGGGTCGGCCTGCTCGAGCGCCTGTTTCATGGCGTGCAGGCCGGCGAGCTTGAACGCGATCTCCGAGGAGTCGACCGAGTGGTACTGGCCGTCGAACAGCCGCACCCGCACGTCCTTCACCGGATAGCCCGCGAGCACGCCCGAGCCCATCGCCTCGCGCACGCCCTTCTCGACGGCCGGGATGAAGGAGCTCGGGATCACGCCGCCCTTGATCTTGTCGACGAACTCGAAGCCCTCGCCCGCCGGCAGCGGCTCGATCTCGATGTGGCAGTCGCCGAACTGGCCGCGGCCGCCGGACTGCTTCTTGTGCCGGCCGTGCGCTGTGGCGCTGCCACGGATGGTCTCCTGGTAGGGCACCCGCGGGGGCTTGAGCGTGACCTCGACGCCGAAGCGGTCGCGCAGGCGGTCGAGGATGACTTCGACGTGGACCTGGGAGAGCCCCGCGACGATCTGCTCGCCGGTCTGCTGGTCGCGGTGCAAGTCGATGGTGGGGTCCTCCTCCTGCAGCCGGCGCAGGGAGGAGACGACCTTGTCCTCGTCCCCCCTGCTCTTGGGCTCGACCGCGAAGGCCATCACGGGCGCGGGCAGCTTCAGGCGCGGCATCGCGATCCGCTCGTCGCGGGCGGCCAGCCAGTCGCCGGCGCGGGTCTCCTTGAGCTTGGCCACGGCGCCGATGTCCCCGGGTCCGAACTCGGCGACGTGCTCGACGTCCTTGCCGGCGAACAGCAGCAGCTGCCCCAGGCGCTCCTTGACGTGGGCGCGGGTGTTGAGCACCTGGCTGTCGCCGCGCATCACCCCCTGGTAGACGCGCAGAAGGTTGATGCGACCGGCGAACGGGTCGGCCCTGGTCTTGAAGACGTAGGCGAACAGCTCGCCGTCCTCGGTCGGCGAGAGCTCGATGTCGCCGACCTGAAGCGTGCCGTGCTTGACCGGCGAGGGCAGGTCCTCGACGATCGCGTCGAGCAGCCGCGAGGTGCCGAGGTTGCGCGTGGCCACCCCGCAGACCACCGGGAAGATCTTGCCGTGGTTGGTGCCCTCCTTGAGCGCGCCGACGATCTCCTCGTGGGAGATCTCCTCGCCCTCGAGGTAGCGCTCCATGAGCGCGTCGGAGACTTCGGAGACCTCGTCCATGAGCTTCTCGCGGTATTCCTCGGCCCGCTCCGCCTCGCCGTCCGGGATCGGCATCTCGCTCCAGCCGCCACGGTCGGCGGAGTCCTGGCGGAAGGCCTTCATGTCTACGAGGTCGATCACGCCCTGCAGGTCGTGCTCGGAGCCGATCGGGATCTCGGTGGCGACCACGTGGGGCCCGAAGGCGCCCTTGAGCTGGTCGAGCGAGCGGAAGAAGTCGGCGCGCTCGCGGTCGAGCATGTTCACGAACAGCAGCCGCGCGATGTCCAGCTCGGCCGCGCGCGCCCACAGACGGGTCGTGGACACCTCCACCCCCATGACGGCGTTGATCACGAACACCGCCGACTCGCACACCCGCAGGGCGCCGAGCGCGTCCGCCACGAAGCTCGGGTCACCGGGCGTGTCCAGCAGGTTGATCTTGCGCCCCTGCCAGTCGAAGGAGGAGAGCGCCGCCGAGATCGACATCTGCCGCGCCTGCTCGTCCGAGTCGGCGTCGGAGACGGTCGTGTGGTCCGGCACGCTGCCCAGCCGGGTGCTCGCGCCGGCCTCGAACAGGAGCGCCTCGTGCAGCGACGTCTTCCCGGACCCTCGATGTCCGACGAGGGCGACATTGCGAATCCGGTCCGCTGCGGCGTGCATTGGCATCTCCTTCCTAGGGTGCGCAAGACCATACCGCCGGGATTCGGCCAGGTCCAGACGTGCCGCGAGTGCTCCCGCTCCTTCCGTCACCCCGTCCCACGACGGTCCGGCGAAAGTCGCTGGACCTCGGGGAGCCGGGCCTGGCGACACCTCGCCGCGTTGCGTACACTGGAATCGAGCGATGAGGCTCGCTCTATAACCGCGGTCCCAGCCGCTGATGGCCTCTACGGAACGTCAACCACTTTCGTGGAGGTCAGGTATGGAGTCTCATCTGTTTCCAGTCACGTTTGCCGGTGGCTGCACGTGACGGTCCTTCTCGTTGCCATCGCCGGGGCGTTCGGGGTGCTGGGCCGCTACGGGCTTTCCTCCATCGTCCACGGCGACGCCCTGCCGTGGACCACGCTCGCGATCAACGTCGTCGGGTCGTTCCTGCTCGGGATGCTGGTCGTCGCACATTGGACCTCAGCCGAGTTGCGCACGACGCTCGGCGTCGGCTTCCTGGGCGGCTTCACGACCTTCTCGACGTTCTCTGTGCAGGCGTTCCTCGACCTGGAGGCCGGGGAGCCCGTGCGAGCCGCGGTGCTGGTCCTCGTCACTGTGCTCGGCGGACTCGCCGCCGCCGCCGCCGGGTACTTCCTGGGGCGCGCGATCTTCTAGCGCCGAGTCGCCGCGCGGCTCGGGATGCCCCTCAGTCGTCGAAGGACTCCTCCTGCATCCGCGAGCGCAGCCGCAGGACGGCCTTGGTGTGCATCTGGGAGACGCGTGACTCGGTCACGCCGAGCACCTCGCCGATCTCGCGGAGGGTTAGGTTCTCGTAGTAGTAGAGGGCGATGACGAGCTTCTCGCGCTCGGGCAGCTTGGCGATGGAGTCGGCGATGCGGTCCTTGAGGTCGCCCACGTCCAGCGCCCGCGCCGGGTCCGGCGCTCCGGGGTCCTCGATGGTGTCCATCAGGGAGACCTGGTCGCCGCTCGAGTCCGAGACGCTCCACAGCTCGTCCAGGGCGACGATCGAGGAGTGCGAGATCGCCAGCAGGGCGTCGTTGAGCTCGTCGGTGGTGATCCCCAGCTCGTCGGCCATCTCCTGGTCGGTGGGCGTCCGCTGCAGGGTGTGCTCGAGCTTTGCGTGCGCGCGCTCCACTTCGCGTGCCCGGGCGCGAACGCTGCGGGGGACCCAGTCGAGCGAGCGCAGCTCGTCGATGATGGCGCCCTTGATGCGCATGATCGCGTAGGTCTCGAACTTGATCTCGCGCGAGAGGTCGAAGCGCTCGATGGCCGAGATCAGCCCCACGAGCCCGTAGGAGATGAGGTCGGCCTCCTCGACGTGCGGCGGCAGGCCGGCGGCGGTGCGGCCGGCCACGTACTTCACCAGCGGCGAGTAGGCGAGAACGAGCCGCTCGCGGACGCGCGGATCCCCTTCGGTCTTGTAGCGCCGCCAGAGTTCGCGCAGCTCGATCGGTTTGACATTCGTCTCCAAGGGTCTTCCTTCCCCCCTGCTCAGGCCCGAGGGTGGCTGCGCGCATATGCGCTCTTGAGCCTTGCTGACTCTACCCGAGTATAAATCTGGGTGCTGGAAACGCTTGCGTGCCCGAGCAGCTCCTGGATGCTGCGCAGGTCGGCGCCGCCATCGAGCAGGTGCGTGGCGAAGCTGTGGCGCAGGGCATGGGGCGAGGCGCCGGCTGCGACCCCCAGGCGGGTGCTCCAGCGGCGAAGCCGCCTTCTGACGTCGCTTGTGCCGAGCCGGCGCCCGCTGCGGCTCAGGAACAGGGCCTCCTCGGCGGCTGTGCCCGGGCCGGGGCGAAGAGCGTGGCGGCCGCGCTCGAGGTAGAGGTCCACCGCCGCCATCGCGGGCTCCCCGACGGGCACCATGCGGGTCTTGCGGCCCTTGCCCTCGACCCGCAGCTGCTCGGAGTCGTGGTCGAGGTCGCCGGGCGTCAGCGAGACGATCTCCTCTGCGCGGAGCCCGCAGGAGTAGGCCAGCTCGAACATCGCCCGGTCACGCAGCTCCAGCGGCGTTCCGGCCGGGATGCCGTCCAGCAGCCGCGCCGCCTCGCGGGCGCTCAGCACGCGCGGCAGGTGGGCGGCCCGGCGCGGCGTGGACACCAGGTCGGCGGGGTTCTGCGTGATCGCGCCATGCTCGCGCTGGCTCGTGAACAGGGCCCGCAGGGCGGCCAGCTTCCGCGCGGACGTGCTCGGCGCTGCGCCCTGCTCGGACAGGTGTGCGATGTAGCGGCGCACGTCCTTGGGGCCGACGTCCGCCGGCGCGAGACGCCGCGTGGCCGCCCACTCCGCGAACTGCCGCACGTCGGTGGCATAGGCCCGCACGCTGCGCGCCGCCGCGTCGCGCCGGCGCAGGTCCTCGAGCAGCAGGGCGACCGCCTGCTCCCAGGCGGCGGCGTGCCGTCCCCGCTGCTCGTCCTCACCCCCCGCGGCGCTCATCCCGTCTACTTCGCCGCCACCGTTTCTCCGCCTGCATGCTGGCCGGCCGGGGAACGTCCCGCGGGAGGGGAGTAGATTGGTCTCGGTGAGCGTGCCCGCCGACACCGACACGGCCGCCGGCGGCCAGGCGGGACGGTCGGACGACGTCGCAGGAGGGGGTCAGGACCGCGCGGCGCAGGAGCGCGCACCGTGGCTCGCGATCGACTGGCGCGAGCACCAGCGCTGGGTCACAGTGGAGGGCCGGCCCGTCAACGTGATCGAGCTGGGGCCCGGGGACGTCGGCGCCGGCGGAGCCCGGCAGGCGGCGGCGGAGCAGACCCTCGTCTTCGTGCACGGCCTCTCCGGCTCCTGGCAGAACTGGCTCGAGCAGCTCCCCGTGCTCGCGGCCGAGCACCGGGTGGTGGCTCTCGACCTGCCGGGGTTCGGCCATTCGCCGATGCCCGAGGGGGAGATCTCGATCGCCGGCTACGCGCGCATCCTGGACGCGCTGATGGGCGAGCTCGGGATCGAGGCGGCGGCCGTGGTCGGCAACTCGATGGGCGGATTCATCGGCGCGGAGCTCGCGATCGCCTTTCCCGCGCGGGTGGAGCGCCTGGTGCTGGTGTCGGCCGCCGGCCTCTCGACGCACAACGAGCCGCGGACGGTCCGGGCGATGCCGGCGCTGCGGCGGCTGAACCGGGTGCTCGCCATGAGCGCGGCAACGGTGGCCTCGCGCTCGGATGCCGTCGTGCGGCGCCCGCGCCTGCGAGCGGCGGCGTTGGACCTCGTCGTGGCCCACCCGACCCGGGTGCCGGCGGCGCTGGCGGCCGAGCAGGTGCGTGGCGCCGGCAAGCCCGGCTTCCTGCAGGCGCTCGAGGCGGTGATCGACTACGACGTGCGCGACCGCCTGCCCGAGATCGCCTGCCCGACGCTGATCGTGTGGGGGGCTCGAGACCGGCTGATCAGCGTGCGCGATGCGGATGTGTTCGAGGAGCTGATACCCGACGCGCGCAAGGTGGTCTACGAGGACACGGGGCACATGGCGATGCTCGAGCGCCCGGCGCAGTTCAACGGGCTCCTGGAGGACTTCCTCCACGAGTAGGGCTCAGCGCGCGATCGCTCCCTCGGCGGCGGTTCCGACCAGCCGCGCGTACTTCCTGATCGCGACCTCGATGTGCCCGTCGTCCGCGGGCGGCGCGTAGCGCCGCATGCGCTCGGCGATCTCCTCGTTCCCGAGCGCCACGTCGAGGCGGCGCGAGTCGACGTCGATCGTGATCTCGTCGCCGTCCGCCAGCGCGGCGATCGGGCCGCCGCGCGCCGCCTCCGGCGCGACGTGGGCCGCCATGAAGCCGTGCGTGGCGCCCGAGAAGCGCCCGTCGGTGATCAGCGCCACCGTCTCCCCCAGCCCCTCACCGACGATGGCCGCGGTGACGGACAGCATCTCGCGCATGCCCGGGCCTCCGGCGGGGCCCTCGCCGCGGATCACCACCACGTCGCCGTCTTCGATCTGGTGGCCCAGCACGGCAGCCATCGCAGCCTCCTCGCCGTCGAACACCCGCGCCGGACCCGTGTGCCGGCGGCGCTCGTGGCCGGCCAGCTTGACGACGCAGCCTTCGGGGGCGATGTTCCCGCGCAGGATCGCGAAGCCGCCCGTGGGCTTCAGCGGTTCCCCGACCGGCCGCACGACGCGCTGGCCCTCGGTCTCTCGGGCCTCGCGCGCGTGCTCTCCGATCGTGCGGCCGGTGACCGTGGCCGCGTCCTCGTTGAGCACGCCCGCTTCCTGCATCCGCTTCAGCACCAGCGGAACGCCGCCCGCCTCGTAGAGGTCGGTCGCCGCGTAGCGGCCGCCGGGCTGCAGGTCGCACAGCAGCGGCGTGCGCTCGGAGATCGCGTCGAACTCGCCGATCTCGAGCGGCACGCCCATTTCATGGGCGACCGCGAGCAGGTGCAGCACCCCGTTGGTCGAGCCGCCGCTCATCGCGACCGCCGCGATCGCGTTCTCGATCGCGGGCTTGTCGATGATCTGGCTTGGGAGCTGGCCGCGGCGCAGGACGTCCATCACGAGCTCGCCGCATTCGCGCGCGACCTCGAGCTTGCGCCCGTCCTCGGCCGGCACCATCGACGAGCCGGCGGGCGAGATGCCGAGCACCTCGAAGGCCATCGCCATCGTGTTGGCGGTGAACTGGCCCGCGCAGGCCCCCGCACCCGGCGAGGCGGCCTCCTCGAGCTCGTGCAGCTCGGCCTCGGTGATCTTGCCCGCGGCGAGAGCGCCGACGGCCTCGAACACCTGCAGGATCGTCACCTCCTCGCCCTTGAACCAGCCCGGGCGGATCGAGCCGCCGTAGAGCATCAGCGAGGGCACGTCGAGCCGTGCCAGCGCCATCACCGTGCCCGGGATCGTCTTGTCGCAGCCGGAGATGGCGACGACCGCGTCGAAGCGGTGGGCCGAGGCGACCAGCTCGATGGAGTCCGCCACCAGCTCCCGCGAGACGAGCGAGGCGCGCATCCCGGAAGTGCCCATCGTGATCCCGTCGGAGATCGCGATCGTGTTGAGCTCCATCGGGGTGCCGCCGGCCGCCCGGATGCCCTCCTTGACCTTGGCCGCGAGCACTCGGTTGTTGAAGTTGCACGGCATCGTCTCGATCCAGGAGTGGGCCACGCCCACTATCGGCTTGGCGAGGTCCTCGGCCGAGTAGCCGATCCCGTGCAGGTAGGAGCGCGCGGCGGCGCGCTCGGGCCCCTCGGTCAGGGCCCGGCTCCTGTGCTTCACGTCGAAGGCGCCGGCGGTGCTCACGCGGCGCGCAGACTACCGGCCTGCTGGCCGGCGCGCTCGCGCTCCCACACCGACAGGCGGGCGAGATCGCGGCTGACCCGGTCGGGGTCCACCTGACGTCCGGGGAGGTGCATGTTCGCGTCGGCGATCAGGCGCCGTTCGTCGCCCCTGAGGGCCATCCACTTGGCGAGCACGTCGTCGGAGTCCGGAAGCCGTGAGCTGCCGTAGGGCTTCGACTCGTCCGGGAACGCCACGCAGTACTCGCTCAGCAGCTCGCGGGTCGCGGGCACGTAGGCCACGATCGGCTTGTGCGGGTAGATCAGGTAGGCGTATGGCGGCTGCTCGCCGGGGTCGCTCGCACCGAGGCCGCCCCAGACGCGCAGGAAGCCCAGGTCGCGGTACATGGCCCACTCCTCGGGCTCCACGCACGAGCGCAGCAGGGCTCGCGCCCGCAGCTCGGCGCGGCGCTCGCGGCCGGGGTCGTATCCCATCTCGGCGATCGCCCGCCGGCGTTCCCGCCAGCGCACGCGCACGTCCTCGAAGGCGGCGATGACGTGTGGCCGTCCCAGCTCCCACAGCAGCACGATCAGTACGACCGCCGTGGTGCCGAGCGCCAGCCCCATGCGTCAGCGGTTGGTGGCGCCGGCGCCGCCGGCGGCGCGCGGGAAGAAGATCACGCGCTCGGCATCGCGCGGCACGTCGGCGAAGCTCTTGACCAGCTCGGCCTCGCGCCGGCCCCCCGGCGCCTCGGTCGGCACGGCGGCCCACATCCCTGCGTCGAGCTCGCGGCGGAACGCCTCGATCAGCTCGCGCTCCTGCTCCGGCACCTCGACGTCGCCCTCGGCGAGCACGATCTCGCCATGACCGGGCTTCATGCGGAGCAGCTTCATCGTTCACCGATTATGTCAAACCGTCCCCCTTCTCCGGCGCGCACGCGCGCATCCGCGCGAGGTCGATCACATCCACGGGCCCCGGGCCCCCGCCGATCTCCCGCAGGCCGCGGCCGACCGCCTCGCCCGCCAGCTCGCGCGCCAGCCGTGCCGCCTCGAGCGGCGGGCGGCCTAGCGCCAGCTGCGCCGCCAGCACGGAGGAATGGGTGCAGCCCGACCCATGGGCCGCGCCGCCCGGCCGGCGCGTGCCCTCGATGCTCACAACGGTCCCCGGGTCCGCCCCGTCGAGGAACAGGTCGCTGGCGCGCCGGCGATGCCCGCCGGTGAGCACCACGATCCGCGGTCCGAGCGCCAGTACGGCCCGCGCGAGCGCCTCCACCTCGGCGTCGTCGCCGTCCGCCGCGGGAGCGCCGGTGTCGGCCGTCCCCGCGAGCACCCGGGCCTCGGGCAGGTTGGGGGTGAGCACGGTGGCGCGGGGCAGGATCTCCTCGACGAGCGCGCGCTGCGCATCGGGCTCGAGCAGTCGGGCGCCCGACTCGGCGACCATCACCGGGTCGACCACCACCGGCGTCCCGGCGGGCAGCTCGTCGATGGCCCGTGCCACCGCGCGGGTCACCGCGACGGTGCCGAGCATCCCGACCTTCACCGCGTCGACGCCGATGTCGCCCAGCACGGCGCGCACCTGGGCGAGCACCACGTCGGGCGGCACCGGGTGGATGACGCTCACTCCGCGGGTGTTCTGGGCGGTGATCGCGGTGACGGCGGTCATGCCGTGCACCCCGCAGCGGGCGAAGGCCTTGAGGTCCGCTTGGATCCCGGCGCCGCCACCGGAGTCGGAGCCCGCGATCGCGAGCACCCTCGGCGTCGCTCCCCGCCCCGCCGGCGCTCCCGCGTCTGTGCCCACCGGACTCAGCCCGCCGGAGGCGGGGAGAGCGCGGTCGGCGCGGCGCCGGCGCGCGGCTGGAAGATCGTGTAGCTGCCGATCGCGGTCGCCAGCAGCCGCCCGTCCTCGTGGCGCACCTCGCTTCGCATCACCGCCGTCCTGCGGTTGCGGCGGTCGAGCGTCGTCCGGCAGATCACGTCGCCCTCGGTGGCGGTCTGGACGTAGTTGATCGAGATGTTGATGGTCGCGATGCGCTCGCCCTCGCTCGTCTGCGCCCACAGCGTCGAGCCCATGCAGTAGTCGACCAGCGCGAAGCTGGCCACGCCCGAGAGCAGCCCGCCGCGGTTGATCAGCTCGGGGCGGATCGTCAGCCGGACGGTCTGGGGGTCCTCCCAGCGCATGCCGATGAACCCGCTCACCCCGTCGAACGATTCCGGCCCCGTCGCGCTCCTCGCGCCCGGGTCCGCGTCTGTCCCCACAGGCGCGCCGTCGTCCTGCTCCTGCGCGCTCGCTCTTTGCTCGGCCATAGGTCGGCAGGCTATCGGCCGTGGCGTCGAGCCCGCCGCGCCGCCGAGCGCCCGAGGCGGCTGCCCGGCGCCTCGCGCCCGACCCGACCGGGCCCCCTCGATCGCGCCGCCTTGACGTTATTCAGTTTCTTGATATATTTAGTGCACAATGTTCGATCACGTGCACAGCCGCCCGGCGGACGCAGGCGTCCCACCGGACGGCACGGTCGAGGCCCGATTGCCTCGCACCGGTGCGATCGAGCGATGTACCCGTCCCTGACGTGTAGACACCTCCTCCCCTCTGGTCCGGGGAGGGCCAGGCCGGCCCTCCCCGGACCGCCCTCCGCGATGCGATCGGCACTGCCGGCGGCGCCTCGGGAGCGGACCTCCCCAACCTCCCCTACCTCCACAGGAGCCATCATGCCGAGGATCATCGTCACGTCCGACCCCTCCCCGCTTCCAGACGACACCTCCATCCTGCTCGACGAGAGCGTGCGATCCGTCCACCTCAGCACCGGCCACGCGGCCGCCCAGCTCGTCGAGCGGCTCGCGTGGGCGATCAGCGACGCCGAGGACCTCGAGTCGGGCGGGCACGCACGCGGCGAGGCGCCGTCTCGGCCGGCACGCCGGGTGCCGCGCCGGCCTTCTGGACCGGCCGCGCGCCGGCGCGTGCCGGTCGTCGCCTAGCGGAGCGGACCGTCCGGATCGTTGGCGCTGCGTGTGGCCTTTCTCACGTAATGCCCGGCCGCCGGGAAGTACCTTTCGGGGTGGCCTTCATCTCTCGTTGGCCCTCTAGGAGCGAGACCGCCCCGGGTGGCCGTGCGCGTGCTCCGGCCCGCAACGACCTCCGGGGGCGGCCGCTTGCCCGCTGGATCTGACCGGCAGAGAGGGCGCCAACAGGACCGGACGCAGATGGCCCGGCCCCGATTGCCCTGAGAGTCCCGCCTCCTACGCTCTGTGTGGAAGCGGCTCCTTCGGGGGCGGGGCCGGGGTCGCCAACCTATGGCGACGCCCCCGGCCGGTCAACGGGCGCAGGGCGCGTTGCAGTGCCGTCCCATGCCCTCGTGGTGCGGTGGGTCCCCCGGCGCCTCCGGGATAATGGGTGTGCGATGTCGCAGCAGAACGTGGAGATCGTGCGCGATCAGTACGACGCTACGAACGAGCGCGACTTTCGCCGCGTGATGTCGCACTACGCGGAGGATGTCGAGATGGTCGTTCCCTTCGGGCTCAGGGCGGGGACATTCAAGGGCCGGCGCGCCGTGGGAGAGTGGTTCGGGGACTGGCTCGCGACATTCGACGAAGATGCGAGATTCGACATCGAGGAGATCGTCGGCAAGGGCGCGTTGGTGCTCCTGATAGCCAGACACCGCGCGACGGGTCGAGCCAGCGGCGTTGCCGTGGCGCGAGCCGTGTGCTGGGTCTACCGGATCGAGGCGGGCAAGATCAAGCTGGTGCAGGCCTACGAGTCTCGAGACGAAGCGCGCAAGGCCGTCGGGCTGGAGGGGTAGGCGCAGAGGGTTTCTCCAGACCCCCGCCCGCACCGCATCTGAGCCGCCGGGCCTGCATTTCGTCCCAAGGAGCGCCTTTGCTTGCGGGGTGGACCCATCAGGCATCCCTCGCGGAGTCCGCGGCCGGCGCTCGGGCGGCCGGCCCGACGGACGGCGTGCCCTCGGGGCGGTCGGAGAGCAGCTTGCGGCGGCGCACTTCGAGCGCCTCGGCTTCACAGTGCTCGGGCGCAACGTTCGCACCGGCCACGGCGAGATCGACCTGATCGCCTGCGACGGGCGCACGCTCGTGTTCGCTGAGGTCAAGACACGGGCGCTGCGAGCCGGGGCGGGCCCCCGGCCGGCTCTCGACCCGCTGGCCGCCCTGCGCCACCGCCAGCGCGCGCGCCTGCGGCGGGCAGCCGTGGCCTGGTTGAGCCGCGAACGGTCGTCCAGGCCGCGCGCACGGACGATCCGCTTCGACGCGATCGGCGTGGTGCTCGACGCGCGCGGGGGCCTGGTCCGCCTCGACCATCTCGAGGCAGCCTGGTGAGGCGGGCTTCTACAGCGCGAGCTGCTGGTAGGCGAGCGACTGGAAGGACATGCGGTGCAGCGGCGAGACGCCCTGGCGCGAGATCGCGTCGCGGTGTGACGGCGTCGAGTAGCCGACGTGCTCGGCGAAGTCCCAGCCGGGATGCTCGCCGTCGGCGTGGCGCATGAAGCGGTCGCGTGTGACCTTGGCGACGATCGACGCCGCTGCTATCGCCGCGCTCGTGGCGTCGCCGTCGACGATCGCGCGCTGCGGGCGGCCGAAGTCGGCGACGGAGAAGCCGTCCACCAGGCACAGCACCTCGCCCGCCACGCCCCGGGTGACCCCCAGCATGGCGTCGCGCAGCGCCGCCAGGTTCGTCTTGTGGAGCCCCCGGGCGTCGATCCCGCGCACGCAGCGCGAGACGACGACCACGCGCGCGGCGCTGCGGAGCACGAGCGGGTAGAGCTGCTCGCGCGCCTCGAAGGTGTGCTGCTTGGAGTCGTTGAGCGCGCTGAGCGAGCGCAGCTCGCGGGTGGTCAGGGCCTCGTAGTCGAACAGCACCCCCGCGGCGACGAGCGGGCCGGCGAGCGAGCCACGCCCGGCCTCGTCGGCCCCGGCGATCAGGCGGACGCCCAGCCGGCGGTCGAAGGCGAACAGCCGCCGCCCGCTGCCCGAGCGCCGGGCCCGGCGCCGCGAGCGAGCCGATCGGGGCGATCCATCCGGGCGCAGAGCTGCCATCGTCGAGGAGGGCTCCGGCGGCGGGGCGCTTTCGCTAGAGGATCCCGATGCGGTCGGGGGGCCAGTAGGTGGCGATTGCGCCGCCGATGACCCATCCGGTGGGAACGGGTCCCCAGAACCTGCTGTCGTCGGATTCCCCACGGTTGTCGCCCATCATGAACCAGTGTCCGGGCGGAATGGTGATCGGCGTCGGGAAGTTGCACTCGGGGCTCGAGCCGCAGGGTTTGGTGTAGGAGTCGTTCTCGCGCTTGCCGTTGCGGATGACATGGCCTTCGACGATCGAGATCACGTCGCCGGGCCCGGCGACGATCCGCTTGATGAAGTTGACGCCCGAGCGGGTCGGCTCGGGCTGCGAGCAGGCGGCGCCGCCAAGTTTGATCACGTGCGCGATCGGCCCGCACACCTCCTGCTCGGCGTCTCGCGGCGGATGGAAGACCGCGATCTCGCCGACGTGCGGTTCGCTGAAGTCCATTCCGATGCGGTTGACCAGCACCCGCTGGCCGATCGCGAGCGTCGGCAGCATCGAGCCGCTCGGGATCCGGTAGGGCTTGACCACCCAGGCCTGGATCGCCAGCGCGAGGCCGAGCGCGACCGCGATGATGAGCACCAGCTCGATGATCGAGTTGCGCGTCGATTTCGCGGCCTTCCTGCCGCGCTTCGGTGCGGCCGGGCCGTCACTGGCGCTGCTCGAGCCGCCGCCTTTGGCGCTGCGTGTCTTGGCGCTGATGTTCACGCCTGCTCGTCGCCGGCGGGCTGGCCTCGCTGGGCCTCGCCGGCATCGGAGGAGGTATCGGTCGCGCTCGCTGCGGCGCTCTCGCCCTCGGGCGTCGTCTCGGCCTCTGCCTCGGCGGCCGCCGGCGTCCCCGCGGCGGCATCTGCCTCCGTGGCGGCGCCCTGCCCGTCGCCTGCGCCCTCGACGGGGGCCTCCTCCAGCTGTGCGTCCGGGTTGGCCTCGGTGACCGCCTCCTCCGCGGTCATGCCATCTGCATCGGTCGCGCCGGCCGGCTCGTGCAGCAGGCCGGGCTCGACGGCGGTCTCCGGCCCCGTGTAGCGGCGCTCGCGCACCCGTGCGCGCTTGCCCACGCGATCACGCAGGTAGTAGAGCTTGGCGCGGCGCACGTCGCCTCGCGCGGCGAGCTCGATGCGCTCGATCTTGGGGGAGTGCACGGGGAACATCCGCTCGACGCCCACCCCGAAGGACTGCTTGCGCACCGTGAAGGTCTCGCGGGCTCCGTGGCCCTGGCGCTTGATGACGACGCCCTCGAACACCTGAACGCGGCTGCGCGCGCCCTCGATCACCTGGAAGTGGACCTTGACGCGGTCTCCCGGCGCGAAGTCGGGGACGCGGCGCAGCTGACCGCGCTCGATGGTTTCGATGACGCTGCTCATGACGGTGAAGAGGGTGCGCCCTGTGACCCTTGGAGGCACCGAGATGCGGCCTCGGCCGGCGCGACCAGGCAATGGTAGCGAACGACCGCCGGCCGCCGTCGCACCCGATCGGTCGCTCTCAGCGTCGCCGGTCGCCCCCCGCGGCGGCTCCGCGTTCGCGGCTTCGCTCCCGCCTCCACTCGGCGATGCGCTCGTGATGCCCGGAGAGCAGGACGTCCGGGACCCGCCAGCCACGGTACTCGGCGGGCCTCGTGTAGTGGGGGTACTCGGGGTCGCCGTCGAGTGCGGCGCTGAAGGACTCCTCCGCCGCCGAGTGCTCGTGCCCAAGCGCGCCCGGGAGCTTCCTGCTCACGGCATCGCAGAGCACCATCGCGGGGAGCTCGCCGCCGCTCAGCACGTACCGGCCGATCGAGACGACGTCGCTCGCGAAGTGCTCGAGGACGCGCTCGTCGAAGCCCTCGTAGCGGCCGCACAGGAGCGTCAGCGCCGGCTCGGCGGCGAGCTCGTCGACGAGCCCGTCGTCCAGCAGGCGGCCGCCCGGTGCCAGCGCGATCACCCGCCGCCGGTTGCGCAGCTCGACGGGGTCCATGCCGTAGTGGCCGCGCAACGCACTCTCGATGACGTCGACGCGCAGCACCATCCCGGCGCCGCCGCCGAACGGCATGTCGTCGACCTGGCGGCCGCTGAGCGGCGTGTGGTCGCGGTAGTTCACCAGCCCGAGGTGCGATCCGCTGCCGAGCAGGTTGCTCACGTGGCGCTGGTCGGCGAACCAGTCGAACCACTCCGGGAAGAGCGTGAAGATGTCGACGTTCAACGTCCCTCTCCGCCACGGCCAGGCGCCGGCGACGCCGCGTCCTCGCCGAGGAACTCGAGGTCCACGTCGATCCGTTCGCGGCCGGGGTCGACCTCGCGGACCGCGTCCCTCACCATCGGCACCAGCAGAGGCTCGCCACCCCTGTCCAGACGAACCTCGAGCGCCTCGCAGGACGGCAGCTCGATCAGCCGCAGCACCGTGCCGAGGTGCGCCTCTCCGTCGTAGACCTCGCACCCCTGGAGTTCGTGGGCCCACCATTCGCCGTCGGCGAGCGCCGGCGCCCGCTCGGCGTCGACCGCGAGCTCGCTGCCCCGCAGCGCCTCCGCGGCGGCGCGATCCTCGACGCCCTCCAGGCGCACGATCGGCCTCGCGTCGGTCCCCGCGCGCCTGGAGATGGCGGCCGTGAGGCCACCCACCTCGACGCTGGTGCCGAGGCTCAGCAGGCGCGGACGGGCGCCTGTCACGTAGAAGCTCCCGTCCAGCCCGTGCGGCCGGCCGACGCGTCCCGCCGAGAGCTTGGCCGGGCTGCCCGCCACTTCGCGTCCTTCCAATCGTGTGCGCGTCAGTCGACGATATCGACGAGGACGTGCGAGCCCTCGCCCGCGGCAGCCGCTTTGACGACCGTCCGCAGCGCATGGGCCGTGCGGCCGCCGCGCCCGATCACGCGCCCGTAGTCCTCGGCGCCGACGCACAGCTCGAGCACGATCGTGCCGTCGTCCTCGTCGAACTGCTCGACCGACACCGCGTCGGGGTCCTCGACGAGACCTTCGGCGAGGTACTCCAGCAGCTGCCTGGGGATCTCGCTGGGCATCTCGAGGCGCCCGGCAGGGTCCTAGCCGGTCCGGGTCTCGATGCCCTGGATGCGAAGCAGCTTGCGCACCGTGTTCGAGGGCTGAGCGCCCCGGGCCAGCCAGCTGCGGGCGCGATCCTGGTCGATCTCGATCGTCGACGGCTCCGTCTGCGGGTTGTAGTGGCCGATCGTCTCGATTACGCGCCCGTCGCGCGGGGAGCGCTGGTCGGCGACGACGACTCGCCAGATCGGGTCCTTCTTGGCGCCCACTCGCGTGAGCCTGAGCCTGACTGCCACGTTTTCCTCTCGGGGCCGGGAACCTGGATGCTGCGTTGCTGCCGGCAGAGCTTAGACGGTGGGCGACCGCGAGGCGCCCTTCGCGGCGCTCGCGTCAGCGCGCGCCGCGCATCAGCGCGCCGATGTCGGGCATCTTGCCGCGCCCAACCTGGCGCATCACCTTGCGCATCTGGCCGAACTGCTTGACGAGCCGGTTCACCTGCTGGACGTTGGTACCCGACCCCAGCGCTATGCGCAGCCGCCGCGAACCCTTGATCAGCTCCGGCCTGCGCCGCTCCTCGGGGGTCATCGACAGGATGATCGCCTGGATGCGGTCGAGCTCCCGCTCGTCCACCTTCATGTTCTGCAGCTGGTGGCCGCCGAAGCCGGGGATCATCCCCAGCAGGCTCGTCAGGGGGCCCATCTTCCTGACCGCCCGGAGCTGCTCGAGGAAGTCGTCCAGCCCGAACTCGTTGCGCCTCAGCTTGCGCTCGAGCGCGACCGCGTCCTCTTCGTCGAACTCGCGCTCCGCCTTCTCGATGAGCGTCATCACGTCGCCCATCCCGAGTATCCGCTGGGCCATCCGGTCGGGGTGGAAACGCTCGAACTGGCCCAGCTTCTCGCCGGTGGACGCGAACAGGATCGGCTTGCCGGTGACGGCCTTCACCGACAGCGCCGCGCCGCCGCGCGCGTCGCCGTCGAGCTTGGTCATCACCACGCCGTCGAAGTCGACCGCCTCGGCGAAGCGCTCCGCGACGTTGACCGCATCCTGCCCCGTCATCGCGTCGACGACGAGCAGGGTCTCGCGCGGCTCGACGGCGGCCCTGATGCGCACCAGCTCCGCCATCAGCTCCTCGTCGACGTGCAGGCGCCCGCTGGTGTCGACGATCAGCACGTCCTTGCCGTCCTCGCGCGCGCGCTCGAGCGCCCATGCCGCGATCTCGACCGGGTCGGCGTCGGTGCCGCGCTCGTAGACCTCGGCGCCGGCCTGCGTGCCGACCTTGACGAGCTGCTCCACAGCGGCGGGCCGGTAGACGTCGCACGCGGCGAGCGCCACCGACGAGGAGTGCTCCTCGCGCAGGTACCGCGCGAGCTTCGCGGCGGCGGTGGTCTTGCCCGAGCCCTGCAGCCCGGCCATCAGGATGACGGTCGGCGGCGTGCTCGCGAAGGCGAGCGCGGGGGGCTCCTGGTCGCTGCCGCCGCCCATCAGCGCGGTGAGCTCCTCGGTGACGATCTTGACGACCTGCTGGCCCGGGTTCAGCCGGCCGATCACGTCGGCGCCGAGGCAGCGCTCCTTCAGCTGAGAGGTGAACTGCCTGACGACCTTGAAGTTGACGTCCGCCTCCAGCAGCGCCAGGCGGATCTCGCGCATCGTGGCGTCGATGTCCTGCTCGGTGAGGCTGCCGTGCTGGCGAACCTCGGCGAGCGTCGCCTGCAGCTTCTCCGCGAGAGAGTCGAACATGAGCTTGATTCTGGCAGTCCGCGCGCCGAGCCCCGGCGGCACGGCGCCCGGCGGCTAGGACTCGCGCGCCGGCGGCGGGCCGCCCCGCGGGCGCGGGCCGGCGTCCAGCCTGCCCCTCAGCGCCTCGCCGATGCCGCCGAAGGCCTCCGCGAACTCCGACGGCACGACGAACACCTTGTTGGCGTCGCCTTCGGCCAGCTGCGGCAGCATCTTGAGGTATTCGTAACTGAGCAGCTCGCGGTCGGGTTTACCCTCGTGAATCGCGTTGAACACCGTGTCGATCGCCTTCGCTTCGCCCTCGGCGCGCAGAATGGCGGCCTGCCGGTCACCCTCGGCGTTCAGAACGGCCGCCTGCTTGGCGCCCTCTGCCGTGAGGATCTGCGACTGCTTCTCGCCTTCTGCGGTGAGGATCGCCGCCCGGCGATCGCGCTCGGCGCGCATCTGCTTCTCCATCGCGGTCCTGATGTCGGGCGGCGGGTCCACCGACTTGATCTCCACTCGGTTGATCCTGATGCCCCACTTGCCGGTGGCCTCGTCGAGCACCACGCGAAGCTCGGTGTTGACGTTCTCGCGCGAGGTGAGCGTCGCCTCCAGCGTCAGGCCGCCGATCACGTTGCGCAGTGTCGTGACCGTCAGCTGCTCGATTGCCTGCAGCGGGTTGGCGATCTCGTAGGTGGCCGAGCGCGGGTCCGTGATCGTGAAGTAGAGGACCGTCTCGATGCCGACCACCACGTTGTCTTCGGTGATCACCGACTGGGGCGCGAAGTTCACGACCTGCTCGCGGAGGTCGACGAGGGGCTTGACGCGGTCGATGAACGGAGTGACGATCGTGAGGCCCGGTTCCAGCGTGCGGCTGTAGCGGCCGAGCCGCTCGACGACCCCCGCCCTGGCCTGCGGAATGACGCGGATGGTGCGCGCCGCGACGATAAGCGCGAAGACTACGACCACTACGATCACGATCAGGGCGGCCATTTGGCGGTCTTTCCTTTCTGGGTGCCTTCAGGGGGGAGCGTATCCGGCTCCTCAGTGCATCACCAGGGCCGTGGCTCCCCGGATTTCGACCACCTCGACGCGCTCGCCGGCGGCGATCACCTCGTCGTCGTCGTAGCTGCGGGCGGTCCACACCTCGCCGCCGTCGATCTTCACGCAGCCGACCCCCTCGTCGTTGGCGATGCGCTCGATGACCATCGCCGGGCGCCCCACGAGCGCGGCCGCGCCGGTTCGTATCGCGGGCGGGAGGCGGCGGTGGCGACGGGCGACCGGGCGCAGCGCCCCGAACACGATCAGCGAGGCGACCACGAAGAGGATCCCCGACAGCAGAGCGCCCACGCCGAGCAGGCTGACGAGCGCCGCCAGCCCCGCCCCGACGGCGAACGGCAGCAGGTAGAAGCCCCCCTGGTGCATCTCGCCGATCCCGAGGACGCAGGCGGCGACCAACCAGATGATCCAACTGTCCATGTAGCCAGATTATCCCGCTCGGGTGAGCGGATGTCGACGTTCAGCCCTGCGCGATCAGCGCGCGGGCGAAGTCCTCGGCATCGAAGGGCCTCAGATCCTCGACCGTCTCGCCGACGCCGATCAGCTTGACCGGAAGCCCCAGCTCGCGCGCGATCGCCAGCGCGATGCCGCCGCGGGCGGTGCCGTCGAGCTTCGTCAGCACAACGCCGGTCACCTCCGCGCTCTCGGCGAACAGCCTGGCCTGGCGCAGTCCGTTCTGGCCGGTGGTCGCATCGAGCGTGAGCAGCGTCTCGTGGGGAGCACCCTCGAGCTGCCTGGCGATCACCCTGCGCACCTTCGCCAGCTCTCCCATCAGGTCCTCCTGCGTGTGCAGCCGTCCGGCGGTGTCCACGATCACGACGTCGATCCCACGCGCGCGCGCCTGTGCGATCGCGTCGAACGCCACGGCGCCCGGGTCCGAGCCCTCCGGTCCGCTCACGATCTCGGCGCCGGCCCGTGCCGCCCAGCCCTCGAGCTGCTCGCCGGCGGCCGCGCGGAAGGTGTCCGCGGCCGCCAGCAGGACGCTCTTGCCGAGCTGCTCGTGCAGGTGCCACGCCAGCTTGCCGATCGTGGTGGTCTTGCCGGTGCCGTTCACTCCGACGGCGACGATCACGGTCGGGCTCGGACGGATGTCGATCCGAGCATCGCCGGTGCGGGCGGTCTCGGCCAGCAGCTCGATCAGCCGCTCGCTGAGCGCCTCTCCCCCCTCGAGCCGGCCGCCCGACGCCTCGGCCTCGAGCTCCCCCACGACGGACGCCGTCGTGCCGGCGCCCACGTCCGCCATGATCAGCGCCTCCTCGAGGCGTTCCCAGGTGTGCTCGTCGAGGACGCCGAAGAGCGTCGCCTGGATCTCGCTTCCGAGCGCCTGGCGCGTCCGCGCCATGCTCTCGCGCAGTCGCCGGAACAGCCCGCCGCGCTTCGGCTCGGCCGCTCCCGCATCCTTTGCTTCGGCCCCTCCCGCGCTGCCGTCCCCGCCGTTCCCGTCGGTGATGAACAGTTCGCTCCAGTCGCGCGCCACGGGCCGCGCGACGATAGCAGGGGCGCGTCAGGCCACCTCTGCGACCTCGGGAGCCTCCTCGGCGGGCAGCCTGCGCGATAGCACCTTGGAGACTCCGTCTCTCCCCATCGACACGCCGTAGAGCCAGTCGGCCGCCTCCATCGTGCGCTTCTGGTGGGTGATCACGATGAACTGGGCGCGGTCGGAGTACCGGCGCAGCAGCGCCAGGAACCGGTCGAGATTGGCGTCGTCGAGCGCGGCCTCGACCTCGTCGAGGATGTAGAAAGGGCAGGGGCGCGCGAGGAAGACCGCGAACAGGAACGCCAGCGCGGTCATCGACTTCTCGCCGCCGGACAGCAGCGACAGGCGCTTGGTGGCCTTGCCCGCCGGGGTGATCTCGATCTCGACGCCCAGGAGCTCCTCCTCCTCGCCCGCGCGCTCGCCGAGCTCCGCCTCGGCCTCCGCGTCCGCGGCGGCCTCGGCGGCGTCGCCGTGCCCGGCGCCGTCCCCGTTGGCCAGCGGCTGGCCGCCGAGCACCGCCCGCGGCCCCTGGTCTTCGGCGACCAGGCGCAGCCGCCCGCTACCCCCCGGGAACACGTCGCCGGCAAGCTCTTCGAAGTTCCGCGCCGCGGCCGAGAAGGTCTGCTCGAAGGTCTCCTCTATCTGCCGGTCCGTGTCCCTGATCACGCCCCGAAGCTCGCGCAGCGCCGTCTCCAGGTCCGAGCGCTGGCGCTCGAGCTCCTCGACGTGCTCGACCGCCTCCCCGTACTCCTGCTGCGCGAGCGGGTTGACCGGGCCGAGCAGCTCGCGCCGCCTCGTCAGCCGCTCCACCCGCGCCTCGAGCTCGAGCCGTTGCTCCTCGCCGAGCTCCTCCGCGCCCTCCTGGCCCTCCTCGCCTTCCGGCGGCGAGCCGAAGCCCAGCCTGTCGCCCAGCCCCGTCAGCTCGAGTTGTGCCTCGGCAGCCTGGTCGCGCAGGCGCTGGGCGGCGACCTCGGCCTCCGTCACGACCTCACCGGCAGCGCGCAGCTCGGCCTGGATCTGGGCCTCCTGCGCCGCGCATGCCGCCAGCTCCGAGGACATCTCCTCACCGGCGAGCCTGTCGCCTGCGAGCTCCTGCTCGAGCGCCGTCATGCGCGCCTGCACCGCCTTGCCGGCGCTCTCGAGAGCCGCCGCCAGGCGCTCTGCGAGCGGCACCGAGGCGATGTCGGCCGAGCGCCGGGCGCGCAGCCGCTCGAGGCGGGCGAGCCGCTCGGCACGCTCGCGCGCAAGCCGCTGGGCCTGGCGCCGCTCGGCGGCGAGCTCGCCCTCGAGCTCGGCTTTGCGCACCGCGAGCGGGCCCTGCGCGGGCGCCGCGGAGCGCTGTTCGATGAGCCACTCCGTGCGGCGCCTCGCCTCGCCGGCCTCGGTCCGGCGGCGCTCTGCCTCGCGCAGCTCGCCCTCCGCGCGCCGGCACGCCTCCTCGGCCTCGCCCAGCTCGGCCTGCGCGCGCTCGCGCGCGTCGCGCGCGTCGTGCTCGGCGGCGGCGGCGCTCCCACTGGCTGCGGTCAGCCGGTCGCGCTCGTTGCGCCGGGCCAGGACGCGCTCGGTGCCGCCCTCCGTCAGCTGGCGCACCTCGCCCCAGGCTCCGAAGTAGACGCGGCCGGCTCGCGTGGCGGCGATGCCTTGGAAGTCGCGCGGCACGTCCTCGAGGCGCTCGACGACCCAGGCGTCCCCCAGCAGCCGTGCCGCCAGGTCCATCACCGCGGCCGGAGCGCTCAAGAGCTCGAGCAGCCTGCGAGCGCCGGCGGCCGGCGGTGGGCCGCCCCCCGTACCGGCGACGTCCGTGGCCGCGTCCGATCCCTCGGCCGCGAGCAGCGCGCTGCCGCCGTCCGGCCCCGATCGGTCGAGCAGCGACTGGGCGCCAGCCACGTCCTCGACGAGCGCTGCGTCCAGGCGACCGCCGAGCGCCGCCGCCAGCGCGAGCTCGTAGCCATCCTGGACCCGCAGCTCGTCGCTGAGCGCCGCGGGGGCGTCCGGCCCGTCCGTGCCGACGCGCGCGTGGCTGCGCAGGAACTGGTTGGCGGCCGCCAGCTCGGCGCCGACTCGCTCGCACTCGCGCCGGCTCTCCTGTGCGTGCTGCTCGGCCGCTGCGAGGCGCGCACGTGCCTGCTCCACCTTGGCGTCCGCGGCGTCGCGGGCGGCGCGAGCGGACTCCAGCAGCTGCTCAGCCTCCGCGAGCTGCGCCGCCTGGCGCTCGCCCTCGGCCGTCAGCTCAGCCGTCTCGCGCTCGACGTCCTGCTCGCGCCGCGCCTCCAGCGTCGCGAGCTCGGCCTCGAGTGCCTCTATCCGCTCTGCTCCCGAGTCCGCGGGACCCTCGGTGCCCTCGCCCTCCTCGCCGTGCCTCAGCGTGCCCAGCTCCAGCTCGGCCTGGTCGATCCGGCGCGAGAGGGCCTGTGCGCTCGCGGCCGCCTGCTCGGCGCGAAGGCCGAGCCGCTCGCGCGCGGAGCGCGCCTCGTAGACGCGGCGCGAGAGCATGTCGTGGCGCTCGGCGCGCTCGGCGAGGGAGCGCTCGGCGACGCCACGCCGGTCGATCGTCTCCTGCAGCCGTCGCTCGATCCCGGCACGAGCCTCCCGGGCCTCGGCGACGCGGCGCTCGGCGAGCAGGAGCTCAGCCCGCCGTCCGCGTGAGGCGTCGCAGGCCAGCTCCCACCGTGCTTCGAGCGTCTGGCGCTCCAGGCGCTCGTGCAGCTGCGCAGCCTCCGCCTGGCGCTTGAGCGGCCTCAGCCTCGTGCGCGCCTCACGCTCTACGTCGAGCGCGCGGTCGAGGTTCTCCTGGGTGCGCTCGAGCTTCAGCTGGGCACGGCGCCTGCGCTTGCGGTGCTTTCCGAGCCCGGCGGCCTCCTCAATGAGCATGCGGCGGTCGCGCGGCTTGGAGATCACGATCCCATCGACCCTCCCCTGGGAGATGATCGAGTGCGTCTCCTTGCCCAGCCCCGTGTCGGAGAGCACCTCGATCACGTCCGTGAGCCTGCAGCGAGCACCGTTCAGCCGGTAGCCGCCGTCACCGGTGCGGTCCAGACGCCGCGCGATCGATATCTCGCTGAGCGGAAGGTCGACCGTGCCGTCGGAGTTGTCGAGCACGATCTCGACCTCCGCCTCGCTGCGCGCCTGCACGCCGCGTCCGCCGCCGAAGATCACGTCCTGCATCGACTGCCCGCGGACCGCGAGCGGCGACTGCTCGCCCATCGCCCACAGCACCGCGTCGGTCACATTCGACTTCCCCGAGCCGTTTGGCCCGACGACGACGCTCACCCCAGGCCCGAAGGACAGGTGCGTGCGGTCGGGGAAGGACTTGAACCCCTTCAGCGTCAGCGACTTCAGGTGCACGGACGACCCCCCTCCCCGCTCACTGCGCCTCGAGCCTGTCGACCGCCATCCGCGCGGCCTCCTGCTCGGCGTGCTTCTTGCTGCGCCCGCTGCCGCTCCCGAGCTCCCGGCCGTCCACGCATGCCACCACGACGTATGTGCGCTCGTGCGGCGGGCCCTGCTCGCCGGTCACCTCGTAGTTGACCTCCTCGCCGCGGCGCGCGAGCAGCTCCTGCAGCGCCGACTTGAAGTCCACGGGATGCTCGAGCGCCTGCTCGATCTCCGGTGCGAACGCCTCGACGGCGGCCTCCGCGGTGCGCTCGTAGCCCGCATGCAGATAGCACGCCCCGATCACCGCCTCGGTCACCGACGCCAGGACGCGCTCGGTTTCGAGCAGCGCCGTGGCGTTCTCGCGCAGTCCCTCGGGAGCGGCCGCGCGCAGGCGCTCGGGGAGGGCGAGCCGCACCGCCACCGCCCGGCAGGAGACCCCGGAGACCGCCTGTGCCCTGATCTTGGTGAGCCGTCCCGCCCCGAAGCGCTCCGCCTCGAGCCGCGGGTAGAGGTGGGCGGTGACCGCCAGGCCGAGGACGCTGTCGCCGAGGAACGCGAGCCGGCTGTAGGACTCGCTGCGCCGTTCGCTCCAAGACGCATGGGTGAACACCTGGCGCACCAGGTCCTCGGGCAGCCCGTCCAGCAGCTCGGCCAGCAGCATGGTCGTGATCATCCCCCACTCGTTCTCCACGGTGCAAGGCCGCCCCGGCCTGACAGTCGACGACAGCGCACGGGCCGCGCTGCGCGCCGCCGCCGCTCGCCGCCGGCACGGCGGGTGCGGGGCTAGCCGTGCCCGGGCGCATCGGCCGCTCCGACATGTTCGAGCACGAAGTCCACCGCCTGTCCCACCGTCAGTATGTCCGCCGCCTGCTCGTCTGACATGTGCACTCCGTAGGTGTCCTCGAGCTCCTGCACGAGCGTGTACAGGTCCAGGGAGTCGGCCTCGAGGTCCTCCTTGAAGCGGGTGCCCTCGATGATCGCGCCGGCGTCCAGATCCAGCTCGTCGGCGAGGTGCGCCTGGATCAGCCGGAGCACCTCCTCGCGCGTGAGCGCCATCATGGCCGACGCCCTCCCATGGCGCCGGTCTGCGCCGGGATGCCGTGCACCGTCCGACCCGGCGCCGTGGTGGGCGATGTGGAGCGACTCATCCTGTCTCGCGCAGGCTAGCGGCAGGCGCGGACGCGGGTGACTCCCGCAGCGCGCCGGCGAGCCTGAGCGCCTGCTGCGTCTGCGCGACGAGATCCTCGCGCGCGCCGCGCTCGGCGCGCACGATCGCCGTGGCGAAGCCAGCTCTGGTGAAGCGCCCGTGCGGGATCACGCCGAGGCGGCGCAGACCGAGCAGGTAGGCGCCACCGCTCGCCTCCGGATCGATCTCCTCGCGCAGCGGGCGCAGCGCTCCGCGAAGCAGCATGCCGCCGAGCCTGCCGGCGGTCGAGGCCATCGCCGCGTCCCGCACGGCGCCGAGGATCACCTGCGATGCGCCCTCGATCAGCTTCAGGGCGATGTTGCCGGTGAAGCCGTCGGTGACGACGACGTCGGCCGCGCCGTCCAGCACGTCGCCGCCCTCGACGTTGCCGACGAACTCGAAGGCGTCCAGCCCGGCGCCCGCCCGCTGCGCGAGCTCGGCGTGCACCTCGACGACGAGGGCGCTCCCGCGTGTCGCCTCCTCGCCGCTCGAGAGCAGGCCGACACGCGGGTGCTCGACCTCGAGCACGGCGCGGGAGAGGGCCGCTCCCATGAAGGCGAACTGCACGAGGTGCTCGCGCCTGGCATCGGCGTTGGCCCCCACGTCCAGCAGCGTGACCGGGTTGTGCGGAACCGGCAGCGGAAGCGCCAGCGCCGGCCGGTAGATCCCTTGGGCGCGCTTGATGTTGAACGTCCCGGCAGCCAGCGCCGCTCCGGTTCCGCCGGCACACACCAGCGCCTGTGCCCTGCCCTGTGCCACGGCCACGGCCGCCTGGACGATCGACGCGTCGGGCGTGCTGCGCACCGCCGCAACGGGATCCGGCGCCTTGGCAACCGATACGGGCGCATCCACCACCTCGACGCCCTCCGGCTGCTCACCGAGCTCGGCGGCGGGACCGAACAGGAGCACTCGCACGCCCCCTGCAGCGGCGATCGCCGCTCCGGCGGCCACCTCGGCCGGGCCCAGATCAGCGCCGTTGCAGTCGACCGCCACGACCGGCCCCGCGTGATCCCGGACGGGGGTGGGCGAGGCCGAGGACGAAGCCCCTGGCGACACGGCCGCTACTCGTCGTGGTCGTGATCGTGACCGTGCGCGCCGGGGGTCACGATCTCGCGACCCGCGTAGCTGCCGCAGGTCGGGCACACTCGGTGCGGCCGGCGCGGGCTGTGGCACTGCGGGCAGGCGTTCAGCGCCGGCGTGCCGATCTTGTGCTGGGCGCGCCGCTTGGCCGTACGGCTGTGCGACTGCTTTTTCTTGGGTACCGCCATCGGCTGGGTAGGCTACCAGCCGTCGCCCGGCGGCCCGGCCCTCTCTCAGTCGAGCCGCAGCTCCCGCAGCTTCGCCCAGCGCGGGTCAGGCGCAGCCTCGTGACCGTGCTCCGGGCCGGCCTCGTTGAGGTCCGCGGCGCACACCGGGCACAGCCCGGCGCAGTCCGCGCGGCAGAGCACCTTCACGGGCATCGCCAGAGCGAACGCGTCGCGCGCCCAGGCCGAGAGGTCCAGCGTCTCGTCGCTGACGTAGGGGCTCGAGAGCTCCTCACCGCCTCCGGGCCGATCGACCTCGCGCGCCTCGACTGCGACGCTCGGCCCCGCCTCGTTCAGGCAGCGCATGCAGGGCCCGTGCACCTCGGCGGTGAAGTTCAGGCGCAGCGCGTAGCCGCCGCCGGTCATGCAGGAGATGCTCAGCTCAACCGGCACGCGTGCGGGCGCGACCTCGTAGCGCTCGCTGCCGAGCAGCAGCGGCTCGATGGCCACGTCCAGATGCAGGCGGCGTCCCTCCCCGGCGCTCAGCCGCAGGCCCGCAAGGTCGAAATCGTGTGTCAGAGCCGCCATCAACCATCAGGCTAGCGCCCGCTGGGTGGCTCGCTAATCCCCTTTCGCGAGCTCCCGCTTGACCACCTTGCCGGTGGCGTTGCGAGGCAGCTCGGCGAGGAACACGACCTCACGCGGCACCTTGTAGCGGGCGAGGTTCTCCCTAACATAGGCCTTCACGGCGTCCTCGGAGAGCTTCGCGCCGTTGCGGGCGACTACGAAGGCCTGCAGGCGCTGCCCGAACTCCCGGTCCTCGACGCCGATGACAGCTGCCTCCTCGATCTCTCCGTGATCGGCGAGCAGGTCCTCGACCTCGCGCGGGAACACGTTCTCGCCGCCGCTGACGATCATTTCGTCGTCGCGCCCGTCGACGAACAGGCGGCCCGCCGCATCGAAGTGGCCGACGTCGCCGGTGCTCATCAGTCCGCCGACGATCTCCTTGCCGCCGCCACCGGTGTATCCCTCGAACATCATCTCGTTGCCGACGAAGATCCGCCCCCCCTCCGCCGGCGCCGCCTCGCGACCGGCCGCGTCCAAGAGCTTCACGACCGTGCCGATCGGCGGGCGCCCGGCGGTGCCGGGCGCGGCGCGCAGGTCCTCCGGCGTGGCGATCGTCGCCCAGGCGACCTCGGTGGAGCCGTAGAGGTTGTAGAGCACGTCACCGAACGTGTCCATCGCGCGGGTGGCGAGCTCACCCGGCAGAGCCGAGCCGCTCAGCGCGATCACCTTCAGGGAGCTCACGTCGTAGCGGGCGATCGTCTCCGGCGCCAGCTCGAGGATCCGCTGGAGCATGACCGGGACCAGGGCAAGCGCGCTGGCGCGGTGCTGGGCGACGGCACGCAGCGTGTCCTCCGGATCGAACCTGCGCCGCAGCACGAGCGTCGATGCGAGCGGAAGCGCGAGCGTGAAATGGGCGAACCCCCACGAGTGGAACATCGGCGCGGCGATCATCGTCGTCTCGCGGGCGCGCAGCGGGATCTTGGAGAACAGCGCCGCCACCGGCTCGAGCGAGTCCGGCTGCTTGCGGGCGGCGCCCTTCGGCGTGCCGGTGGTGCCCGAGGTCAGGATCACCACGCGCCCCTTCTCCACCGGCGCCTCGAGGTCGGCATCGTCCCCGCGTGCGATGAGCTCCTCCAGCAGCGGCTCCGCCGGGGCGCCGGCGCTCGGCGGGCGCGGATCGCTCCAGGCGATGAAGCGAAGCCTCCCGGCCGCGCCTCCGGCGACCAGGTCGCCGAACTCCTCGTCGTAGATCACGGCGACGGGTCCCTCGCGCTCGAGCACGTCGGCGATCTGAGGACCGGCGAAGGACGTGTTGAGATAGAGCGCGCCGGCGCCGAGCTTCGAGCAGGCGAGGGTGGCCTCGACGAAGCCACGGTGGTTGCGGCACATGATCGCGACCGCGTCGCCTTCGGAGATGCCGGCGGCGGCAAGCTCCCGGGCGAGCGCGTTCGTCCGCCGGTGGACCTGCTCGAAGGTGAGGCTCCCGCGCTCGTCGATCAGGGCCGTGCGCTCGGGGTGGCGGATCGCAGCGCCCTTGTAGGCGGCTGCGGGAGTGGGCCCCCAGCGCCGCAGCGTGGCAAGCGAGCGGACCGCCTTGTCCGGGCGCACCGCCTCGAACATGCGCGTCTCGAGCAACGTCCTCGCGACCTGGAGTTTGTACTTCGCCGTCTGCGAGTTCACCCGTGGAACCTACCCATGAGCACGTCGACCGGCTGCCAAGCCAGGCCTAGCTGACTTCGGCCGGTTCGTCCTTGCCCTGCAGCCGCTCGCGTCCCCGCTGGACGGCCGCGATGAACTTCGAGAGGTTGACCTCGAGCGTGTTGAGGATCTCGTCGGCGTAGTCCTCGGCGCCCAGCCGGATCTCGCGCTCGCGGGCTCGCGCGTCCTCGACGATGTCCTCCGCCGCCCGCTCGGCCTGCTTGGTGACCTCCTCCTCCCCCACCAGCCGCTCCTGGCGCTCGCGCGCGTCCTTGATGATGCGCTCCGCCTCCTTCTTGGCCTCGGCGAGCATCTCCTGGCGCTCCTTGACGATCCAGCGCGCCTGCTTGATCTCCTCGGGGATCGTCGCGCGCATCTGGTCGAGGATGTCGTAGATCTCCTCCTTGTCCACGCGCACCTGGTCGGTGAGCGGCACGGGCTTGGCGTTGTGGACGAGGTCGTCCAGCTTGTCTATGAGTACGAGAACGTCCATCTAGGAGCCACCTCGCCAGGGCTTCCTGCCCCGCGATCGCGTGATGAGGTTGGGCATCGTGTGTCCGGTCATTTTCTTCGTCAGCGCCTCAGCTCTTCCTGCAAGCGCCGGGCCACCTCGTCGGGGACGAGATCGTCGATCCTACCGCCAAACGTGGCGAGCTCCTTGACGCCGCTCGATGACAGGAAACTGTACTGCGGACTGGCCATCAGGTAGACCGACTCCACGTCGGGCGCCTGCCGGCGGTTCAACTGGTTCATCTCCAGCTCGTACTCGAAGTCGGAGATCGCGCGCAGCCCCTTGACGATCGCCTTCGCCCCGAGGCTCCGTGCGAAGTCCACCACGAGCGTGCTGAACGGCTCGACGCGAACGCCCTCGAGGTCCGCGATCGCACGCTCGATGAACCCGACCCGCTCCTCGATTCCGAACAGCGCGTCGTTCTTGCGCACCGAGCGGTTGACGACCGCCACGACGACTTCGTCGTAGAGCGCCGCCGCCCGGCGGATGACGTCCAGATGGCCGTTCGTGATCGGGTCATAGGACCCCGGGCAGACGGCTATCGATTTCACTAGATCGGTCATGGGTGGCGGTGGATCGTGATCAGGGTGTCGCCGTAGCGCCGTTGCAGCTCCACCTCGAGCCCGAGCTCGAGCGGCGCCCGCCTGTCGCTCTCGACGACGATGCGCGCCGTGGGGCCGAGGACGGGCGGAAGGGCCGCCGCCAGCTCGCCTCCCAGATCGTGAGCCATGGCATACGGGGGGTCGATGAAGATGAGATCGTATGTCTCTTGGGCGTCTCGTGCGCTCCGAAGCGCCGCCGCGACCCCCGTGCGGCGCACCTCGGCCAGGTGCTCGTCGATCCCGAGCGCGGCGAGATTGCCGCGCAGGACCCTCGCCGCGGCGGCGTTTCGCTCGACGAACACGGCCCGCTCCGCCCCCCTGGACAGCGCCTCGATGCCGAGGGCTCCGGTGCCCGCGAACAGGTCGAGCACGCGCTCGCCGCCGACCTCGCCCAGGATCGCGAACAGCGCCTCCCGAACGCGGTCGGAGGTCGGCCTCGTGTCCCTCCCGCCGGGCGCTTTCAGGCGCCTGCCGCCGAGATGCCCAGCGATCACGCGCACGCCGCCAAAGTAACGCCAACGCCGGCCGGGCGCCGGAGCGATCTCATGCGGTGGACCGGCCGGGCGTGCGGCCGGACGGCCGCCGGACGCGCTAGGCGGCGAGCGGCTCGAGCGCCTCGGCGCCGAACGCCCGCTCGAGCGCCCAGCCGAGCAGGGCGTGCTCTGGGGCGAGCAGCTGCGGGTCGCGCTCGCTGATCGTCTCGGCATGCGCACGGGCGCGCTCGAGCAGGCCGGCGTCCTCCGGCAGCCGGGCGACACGGAACTCGACGAATCCGGACTGACGGGTACCGACGAGCTCGCCCTGCTTGCGCAGCTGCAGGTCGATGTCGGCCAGCTTGAAGCCATCGGCGTGATCGACGAGCGCGCGCAGCCGCCCCGAGTGGCGGTGCTCGGCGCCGGCAAGCAGAAAGCAGCAGGAGCGCTCCGTGCCCCGCCCCACCCGCCCCCGCAGCTGATGCAGCTGCGAGATGCCGAAGCGCTCCGCGTTCTCGATCAGCATCACGGTCGCGTTCGGGACGTCGATCCCGACCTCGATGACCGTCGTCGCCACGAGCACCTGCGCCGCACCGGAGGCGAACGCCGCCATCGCGGCCTGCTTCTCACGCGGGGGCATCGCCCCGTGCAGTAGGGCCAGCTCGTGGCCGCGCAGCTCGCCCTGGCGAAGGCGGCGCAGCTCCGCGGTCGCGGCGCGCTGGCCGCCGCCGGCAGCTGCCGGCGCGGGATCGGCCCCGTGGCTCTCCTCGGGCTCCTCGACGAGCGGGCAGACGACGAACGCCTGGCGCCCGGCCTGCAGCTGCTCGCGAAGCTCGGCATAAGCGTCGCCGCGCGCCTGCTCTCCGATCGCGAGCCGGGTGTCGATCGGCCGGCGTCCGAGCGGCAGCTCGCGCAACACGCTGCGGTCGAGGTCTCCATAGCGGGCGAGGGCGAGCGTCCGCGGGATCGGCGTGGCGGTCATGTGCAGGGTATGTGGCGTGCGATCGGGCCCCCGCGCGGCGAGCGCGGCGCGCTGGCGCACGCCGAAGCGGTGCTGCTCGTCGATCACCGCTACGGCCAGCGACTGGAAGGCGACGTCGGGCTCGATCAGGGCATGCGTGCCGACGACCATCGACAGCTGGCCGCTCGAGAGCTTGCCGAGGATGTCCGCCCGCCGGCGCGCCGGAGTCGAGCCGGTGAGCAGCGAGAGCGTCACCGGCTCCGCGCCGAGCAGGTGCTGGAGCGTCGCGAAGTGCTGTTCGGCGAGCGTCTCCGTGGGCGCCATCAGCGCCGCCTGATGACCGTGCTCGGCCGCCCGCAGCATCGCGTAGAGCGCGACGACGGTCTTGCCACTGCCGACCTCGCCCATGAGCAGCCTCTGCATCGGCTGCGGCCGCGCGAGGTCCCGCCCGATCGTCGCGATCGCGGCGGTCTGGTCGCCGGTGGGCGCGAACGGCAGCCCGCTCTGCAGCCAGCGCTCGGTCAGGCCGGGCTGCTCGGCCAGCGCCGGCGCGGCCATGCCGGCCCGGCGCCGAGCTCGACGGCGCAGGAGCGCCAGCTGCCCGACGAGCAGCTCCTCGAAGGCGAGCCGGCGCCGGCCCAGCTCCGACTCGCGGGGGTCGCTCGGGAAATGCATCGCTGCGAGCGCCGCGGCCCTGCCCGGCAGTCCCTCGCTCACCCGCGTCGCAGCCGGCAGAGCCTCGGGGACGTCCGCGAGCGCGCCGCGCTCGGCCTGCACGAGCGTCAGGATCTGAGTCGAGCTGACCCCCTCGCTCGCCGGGTAGTGGGCAACCGCCTCGGCCTGCGGTGGTGGCGCCTCGGCTGGGCGCTCGGCGCCGACGGCGTGATGGGAGACGCGAAGGCCGCCCCGGGCGTCCGCCTTGCCGTGGAGCAGCAGGCTCGTCCCGGCCGGGTAGCGGTCGACCAGCCACGGCTGGTTGAAGAACGTCGCCCGCATGCTGCCCGTCGCGTCGAACACGATCGCCTCGACGAGCGGTCGCATTCCGCGGCGCCGTACGGCGCGGGCCCCGATCGCGCGCACCTGGACCGCCACGGTCGCCTGCTCGCCCGCGCGCAGCCCCGCGACGGTCCGGGCCTCGCGGCTGTCGGTGGGAAGGTGCTCGAGCAGGTCGCCGACGGTCTCGATGCCCAGCGCCTGCATGGCCGCCGCCATGCGCTTCTTCGCAGGCAGCTCGAGCGGCCTCGCCAGGCGCGACGGCCGCGGCCAGCGGACGGGCGCCTCGATCAGCTCGGCACGGCTGAGGGTGCGTGTGGAGGCGAAGGCCGCTGCATCCCGGCGCTCGAGCGCGGACTGCTGATCCTCCTCGAAGGTTTGCGCGCTGGTCGCCGGCATCCGCCCGCCATCATGATCGCGCGGGCGGTCGTAAGCGGCTCCGCTCGCAGCTACTCGGCGGCCAGCAGCCACCAGTAGGCGGGCTGGCCGCCGTCTCGCAGCTCGAGCTCGACGGTCCCGTTGACCATGCCCTCGAGCTCGTCCCGCCCCAGCGGCGGCGAGTCGCCGGCGAGGATGCTGATCAGCTCCGGCGCGCCGGCGCCGTCGCGGGACTCCGCGAGGGCGGCCATCACCGCCTTAAGCGTTTCGCGCGGCTCGCCCCAGGCGAGCACCTCCTCCTCGACGAAGCCGACGGCTTCCCCGCGCTTGAAGCGCCCTCGCGCGTCGTCGCGGGCGGCCTCCGCGACCGCGCCTGTCCGCACCCGTGCGAGCGCCTCGGTGACCGCGCGGGCGTTCTCCTCCATGGGACGATCGGGCGCAAGGGCGAGCGCCGCCGCAAGGCCGGCCTGCTGGCTCGTCGTGGGCGCCACCAGAACCTGCTTGTCCGAGAGCCTGGCCGCGTGCTCGGCCGCCATGATGACGTTGGCGCTGTTGGTCAGCACGACCACCTCCTCGGCCGGGACCTCGTGGATCGCCGCAAGCAGGTCGTAGGTGGAGGGGTTGAGCGTCGGACCGCCGTCGACGGTGTGCACGCCGAGCTCGCGGAACAGCTCGTGAAGTCCCTCGCCGCTGACGACCGCGACGGCGCCGCAGCGCGCCGCGGGCGCCTGTCCGGGCCCCTGGGCGTCCCCGTCGCCCCACAGCGTCTCGCCGGTGTCCGTGGCGCCGAGCCGAGCGTCCCGCTCTGAGACCTGCTGGCGCATGTCGGCCACGTCGAGCCGCGAGACCTCTCCCGCACCGGCGAAGATCTCCGTCGCCACCTCGGGGCTGTCGGTGTGCAGGTGCACCTTCAGCGTCGTCGCGTCCCCCACGACCAGCACGGCGTCGCCGAGCCGCTCGAGCGGCTCGATGAAGCGGCTGGGCACGAGCCCGCTTCCGGTGACGGCGAAGTTCGTGCAGAAGCGGTACGTGGCGGAGGAGTGCTCCGGGTGCGTGATCCTCGCGGGGGCGTGATGATCGAGCTCCGGGGGCGCGTCGCCGCGCAGCGCGGCCACGACTCCGGCGAACATGATCGTGAGCGCGTAGCCGCCGGCATCCACGACGCCCGCCTCGCGCAGCGCCGCCAGCAGCTCGGGCCCACGCTTGACCGATTCCTCGCCGGCAGCGACCGCGCGCTCGAGGGCCTCGGCGATGGCCGTGTCCTGCTCACGGGGCTCGGTCGCGGGGCCCAGCCGCGGGTTGCCCGGACTGTGGGCGACGTCGGTGACGATCTTGTGCGCCATCTCTCGCGCGACGGTCAGGATGGTTCCCTCGGCGGGGTCGCGCACGGAGGAGTAGGCGCGATCGGCGGCGTTCGCGAGGGCCGCTCCGATCAGCGTCGCGTCTATCAGCTGCCCGGGCCTCGAGACGAGCTCCTCGGCGGCCCCCCGGATGAGCTGCGAGAGGATCACCCCCGAGTTGCCGCGCGCCCCCAGCAGCGCCGCGCGTGCGACCGACTGCACGATCTCCTCGCGCCCGATCTCGTCGATCGTGAGGTGGCCGTCCGTTCCCTGGAGCCGGTCCAGCTCCGCCAGTACGGCGCGCAGGGTGAGCGCCATGTTGTCACCCGTGTCGCCGTCGGCGACGGGGAAGACGTTGAGGTCGTTGACCTCCTGGCGACGCGATTCGAGGTGGGCGAGCGCTCCCGCGACGGCTGCGCGGAAGCGGACCAGATTCGTATCCGTCACAGCGACACTCCTATCACCTTCGCGGGCGGCAGACCGCTCAGCGGCGCCGGTCACGGGCTCAGGGAGCCTTCGTCACCTTGCCGGCTTTGAGGCAGCGCGTGCACACGTAGACACGCCGGGGCGTCTTTCCGTCGAGGATGCGGACCTTCTGCAGGTTCGGGTCGAAGCGACGCTTGGTCGCGACCATCGAGTGGCTGCGGCTCTGGCCGAACGCCGGTCCCTTCTTGCAGCTGTGACACACCTTTGCCATCCGCGGCAGTCTAGCCGCTGGCCAGCTGCGCCCGGAGCGCCGACATTGCGAGGACCGCCTCGGCGGCGTGCCGGCCCTGGTCGCGCTTGTCCCCGCCCGCCCGCGCGAGAGCCTGCTCCATCGTCGCGCAGGTGAGGACGCCGAACGCGCACGGCACGCCCGTCTCGAGCTGCACCTGCATGACGCCGCGGGCAGCCTCGGCGCACACGAACCAGTAGTGGTCGGTCTCGCCCCGGATGACCGCGCCGAGACACGCCACGCCGGCGAAGCGCCCGCTGCGTGCGGCGTAGGCGGCCGCCGCCGGCAGCTCATATGCGCCCGGCACGTCGAAGACCTCCACGTCGGCGTGGCCGGCCTCGTCGAAGGCGGCCCTCGCCCCCGCCAGCAGCCGCTCGGCGAGGTCCTCATAGAAGCGCCCCACCACGATCGCGAAGCCGTCGCTCACGGCTCGCGCGGCTCCTGGGCGGCGTTCCCGTCGGGGCTCGCCGGGTCGCCCGGCCGGGCCTCCGGCTCGCCGGAGTCACGCGCCCGCTCGCTGTGCAGCAGCTCCTCGTCGAGGTTCAGACCCTGGTGGTGGAGCGTGTGCCCCATCCGCTGCGCCTTCGTCCGCAGGTACGCCTCGTTGTGAGGATTGGGGGCGTGCTCGATCGGGATCTGCCCGCTGACGGACAGCCCATAGCCCTCGAGCCCGCGGATCTTCTTCGGGTTGTTGGTAAGGATCCGGATCGAGCCGAGCCCGAGGTCGACGAGGATCTGGGCGCCGATGCCGTAGTCGCGCAGGTCGGCGGGCAGGCCCAGCCGCTCGTTTGCTTCGACCGTGTCCAGTCCGTCCTCCTGCAGGCGGTAGGCGCGGAGCTTGTTCAGGAGACCGATGCCGCGGCCCTCCTGTGAGAGGTAGAGCAGCACGCCGCGGCCCTCGCGCTCGATCATCGACAGCGCCGATTCGAGCTGCTCCCCGCAGTCGCAGCGCAGCGAGTGGAAGACGTCGCCGGTCAGGCACTCCGAGTGCACGCGGACGAGCACGTCCGGCTCCCCGGCGACGTCCCCCTTGACGAGGGCCACATGATGCTTGCCGTCGACGAGCGACCGGTAGCCCACGGCCTCGAACTCCCCGAACGCCGTCGGCAGCCCGGTCGCGACCACCCGCTCGACCAGCTTGCCGTGGCGGCGGCGGTAGGCGATCAGGTCGGCGACCGTGATCATGCACAGCCCGTGGTGGGCGCAGTAGTCGACCAGTTCGGGCACACGGGCCATCGTGCCGTCGTCGTTCATGATCTCGCAGATGACGCCGGCGGGGTTCAGCCCCGCGAGGCGGGCGAGGTCGACCGCCGCCTCGGTCTGGCCCGCGCGCTCCAGCACCCCGCCCGCTCGGCTCTTGAGCGGGAACACGTGGCCGGGCTGCACGAGGTCGACGGGCCGGCTCTCCGGGTCGATCGCCACCTGGATGGTGTGCGCGCGGTCGTGCGCGGAGATGCCGGTGGTGACGCCCTCGCGGGCCTCGACGGAGACGGTGAAGGGCGTCTCGAAGGACGACTCGTTCTTGGCCGCCATCAGGTCGAGCCCGAGCTCGTCGCAGCGCTCGGGGGTCAGCGAGAGGCAGATCAGGCCCCGACCCTCCTTGGCCATGAAGTTGATCGCCTCGGGCGTGGCGAACTGGGCGGCGAGGGTGAGGTCTCCCTCGTTCTCACGATCCTCGTCGTCGCAGACGACGACCATCTTGCCCTCGCGGATCTCGTCGATCGCCTGCTCGATCGTCGCGAACGGCGTGGAGGTGCGCTGGGCGCTCACGCGCGCGCCTCCAGCAACCGCTCGACGTGCTTGGCGAGGATGTCCACCTCGATGTTGACCAGCGAGCCCTCGCCGAGCGAGCCCAGGTTGGTGCGCTCGAGGGTCTCGGGGATCAGCGAGACGGAGAAGCCCTGCGGGAGCAGCTCGCTCACGGTCAGGCTGACCCCGTCGAGAGCGACCGAGCCCTTCTCGACCAGGTAGCGCTGCAGGCGGGCCTCCGGCTCGATGTCGAGCACCCGCGAGAAGCCCTCTTCGCGAGCCGCGGTGATCGTCCCGGTGCCGTCGACGTGGCCCTGCACAACGTGGCCGCCGAGGCGGTCCTCCGCGCGCAGCGGCAGCTCGAGGTTCACCCGCTCGCCGGCCTTGAGGCGACCGAGGGAGGAGCGCTCGAGCGTCTCGATCATCGCCTCGGCCGCGAAGCCGTCACCGCTCACCTCCGTCGCCGTCAGGCAGACACCGTTGACGGCGATCGAGTCACCCTGCTCGAGCTCGCCGGCCAGCCGGCTGCGGACGCGCAGCGTCGCCCCCGCCCCGTTCCGCTCGAGCGCGAGGACGCTGCCGAGGTCGCCGATCAGTCCCGTGAACACACGTCCCGCCTTCGCCGTGGCATCGCCGTCGCTCACCACTCGCGCAGCCGCGCGGAGATCAACAGGTCCTCGCCGATGCTCTCGCAGCCGAAGCTGAGCGCCCGCAGCGACTCGGAGATGCGCTCCACGCCCTCGCCCTCCAGAGGGTCACGGGCGGCGCTGCCGCCCAGCAGCAGGGGAGCGAGGAAGAGGCGGATCTCGTCGATCTCGCCCGCGTCGAGGAACGCACCCGCCAGATGCGGGCCGCCCTCCAGCAGCACCGACATCACACCGAGGCCGCCCAGCTGATCGAGGCCGGAGCGCACCCGGGCCGGCTCGTTTTCGCCGGTGGCGACGAGCACCTGGACACCCGCCGCTTCGAGCGCGTCGGTGTCGGCGCGCGCGGCCGCCCGCGAGACGACGATCGTGAGCGGTATCTCGCCGGCGGCGGTGACCAGCTGCGACGTCGTCGGCAGCCGCGCCAGCGAGTCGAACACGACGCGCCGGGGCTGTACGCCGATGTCGGCGAGCATGCCGTCCGGCCGCGCCGTGAGCTGGGGGTCGTCGGCGAGCGCGGTGCCGATGCCGACGACGACGGCGTCGACCGACGCGCGCCAGCGGTGGGCCAGCTCACGGCTGTCCTCGCCGCTGATCCACTTGGAGTCGCCGGTCCGGGTGGCGACCTTGCCGTCGAGCGTCATCGCCGACTTGAACAGCACCCACGGGCGCCCCACGCGCGCGTGCTTGCGGAACGCCTGGTTGAGGAGCCTCGCGCGCGAGGCGAGATCGCCGTCGGCGACCACCACCTCGACGCCCTCGTCGCGAAGGATGCCGAGGCTCCGTCCGGACGCCTTCTCTGTGGGGTCGTCCGAGGCCACGACGACGCGCCTGATCCCGGACTGGATGATCGCCTCGGTGCAGGGAGGCGTCTTGCCCTCGTGGCAGCAGGGCTCCAGCGACACGTAGAGGCTCGCGCCGCCGAGATCCTCCATGCCGCATGCCTCGATCGCGTTGACCTCGGCGTGCGCTCCTCCATAGCGTTCGTGCCAGCCCTCGCCGAGGACCTCCCCGTCGCGGGCGACCACGGCTCCGACGAGCGGGTTCGGCTCGACCGACCCGGCTCCGTTGGCGGCGAGCTCGATGGCGCGCGACAGATAGGACTGGTCGGTCTCTGTGCAGACGGACATGTCTTCCCAGGATAACCCTGCGACCCTGCTCCTCCTTTCAGCGGACACAGCGTCCGCCGTGCAGACGGTAGATCGTGATCTGGGGACCGGGCCGCTCGTAGGCGAAGGGGTAGTAGTCGAAGCTCCAGTCGAACCCGAAGGGCACCGGCCCGCGCCCGCGCTCGTAGGGCGTGGAGCGGTAGACGACTTCGCCCTCTGCGGCCAGGGCACGGTAGTAGGCGATCGCCTGCGGCACCGCGGCGGGGTCGGCGAACGCGCGACCGGACTGGATCGAGCCGCTCAGGACCCAGCAGTAGCCGTGCGCGAGGTAGTAGCCGATCAGGGCCGGGCTGAGCGTCCGCTCGTATTCCTCGATGGTGACCTGATGGGTGCTCGCGGCGAGCGCGCCGGAGGCCGTGATGCGCGAGACGAGCGAGGGGTACTTGGCCCATTGGTGGGGGTTCTCCGCCGTCGAAGTCCCCGGCCTGACCTGGCGTGCCCATTCGTCGGGCGAGACGGGCTCGGCCACGATCGCCGTGCCGGCCGGGACGTGCGCGAGCATCCAGGCGCGCGTGAGGTTGCGCGTGTCGGCGCGAGAGAGGGCCTGGTCGGTGTGGATGCTGTGGAGGAGACCCTGGACGAGCGCCGCGGCGATGAGCGCGCCGAGCAGGCCGGCGCGCAACCATGGCACCCCCCCCCGCACCGCCGTGGCCGCCAGCAGCCGGGCGAGGCTGACGATGAAGTAGGCCGCCAGCAGGCACAGCACGGGGAGGATCGGCATCAGCCAACGGCCGAAGTAGCGTCCCTGCAGCCCCATGAAGACGAGGAACGCGACCGCAGACGGCACGAGCAGCCAGCCGAGACGGGGCGCGGAGCGCCAGATGGTGAGCGCGCCGCCGAGCGCCGCGAGCGCCGGCACCCAGCCGAGGCCCCAGCTGAGCGACCACAGGTAGTAGACGAGCCCGCCGTGCCGCGGTGCGCCGAGCTTGCCCTGCGATTCGGCGGACAGCGTGGACTGGTGCACCAGTTCGCGGTGGAAGCGCTGGAAGTCGAGCAGGGCGTACGGGTTGGCGATCAGAAACGCCACGAGTGCGCAGGCGAGCGCCAGCCCGGCGCCCGCGAGAACCCGCGCTCGTTCCGGCGGCTCGGCGTCCACGTAGCGCACCGCCACCGCGGCGAGCAGCGGCAGCACGGCGATGCCGGCGGTGTACTTGCTCGCGCAGCCGAGGCCCAGCCCGACGCCGGCGAGCAGGAAGTCGCGTGTCCTCGAGGTTCTCAGCACGCCCGCCGAACCGAGCAGCGACAGCGTCAGCGGCGCCAGCGTCGGCACGTCGTTGAGCGCCAGGTGCGAGTAGAAGACCGGCAGGAAGGCCACGGCCTCGATCGCCGCCGCGAGCAGGCCGACGCCGCGGTTGAACAGCCGGGCGCCGGTGGCGTAGAGCAGCCACAGCGCGAGCGTGCCCAGCACGGCCGCCGTGACCCGCGCGAGCGTGTAGAGGTGGTCTGGGTGCAGGGCGAACGCGGTCCGTGCGCCGGAGGCGCTCCCGTACCAGGCCGCGAACAGGAAGTGGATGACGTAGGTGAACGCCGGCGGGTTGCCGAAGTAGTGCGGGTTCAGCGTTCCTTCGGCGAACATCTTCACCGCGTGCGGCACGAAGTGGTCGCCCTCGTCGGTGTTGTAGGCGTAGGGAAGGCCCTGCCTCACCCCCCACAGCCGCAGCCCGAGCCCTCCGGCGAGGACGAACGCCAGTCCCAACCACGTCCACCGGGGCCACCGGGCCTCCCGCGGCGCCACGGGAGCCGGTGGTTGCTCGCGGGCACGGGCTGGCAGCGGCTCAGCAGTTGGCATAGACCGCGTAGTAGCGGCTCGTGTAGATGCGTTTGAAGTGCGCGAGCGGGACCTGGTCGCGGGGGTCGTCGCCGACGTCCACGATCGCCTCCACGAAGACCGCGCTGCCGAGCGGGTAGACGGCGACGCTGCCGCGGCGGATCCGGTCCTCGAGGGTGTGCGCGCCCTTGGCGACATCCGAGCGGGCCTGGCTGCGGGCGACGATGTCGTGCTGACCGGTCGTGTCGAGGATCCAGCGCGCGTCCGGGATCAGCTTGTTGTTCGGCAGCGACAGCAGCGGACAGCGGTGCATCTGGTCCCTGACAGCCGGGTTGGCGAGGGCGCTTGCGAGGCCCTTGTGGAAGTCCTCGTGGTAGGCCAGGGTGGTACGCAGGCTGGTGAGGCTGACGGTGCTTGCGGCGGTGGCCGCCCCGTAGGCGAGCAGGGCAGTGGCACCGAGGATCCAGATGCGCCGCACCAGCGAGCCGGAGCGGAGCATCGCCCACCCGCCCAGCGACACCGCGCAGAACGGCAGCGCCGCGACGGCCGCCCCGAGCAGGTAGCGGTCGACGACGGACGCACCCGCTGCACCCTCGGCGACGTAGACGCCGACCAGCAGCGCGAGCGTCGCCAGCGGCACGAGCACGCGCCGCGGCGCCAGCCAGATCGCGAGCGGTATCCCGGCGAGGGTCCCCAGCAGAACGGCGAGCTTGTCGATTCGAACGCCGTAGCTCCACACCGATGCCACCACGGCGGAGAACCCCTGGGTGCGTTCCAGTTCCTGCGCGAGGCCGGAGGTGGCGGTGAGCGAGTAGAGCGGGTTGCCGGTGACGACGGCGTCGACGGCGATCCAGACCACGGGCGCGAACGCGGCGAGCGCAAGGTATCTGAGGCGCGTGCGGTTGTCGGCCCGCCAGGAGCACCACAGCCAGTAGACGCCGATCAGCACCCAGGCGTCGGGGCGCAGCAGGCCCGCTGCGGCGAGGAGCACGAACACCGGCGTGCCGCGACGGGGGCGTTCGATCTCGAGCACCATCGCCCAGACGATCAGCGCGACGTAGGAGATGTCGAGGTAGCCCTGCGCGGCCAGGTTCTCCACGAAGAACCGGCTGAGCACGAGGAGCGCCGCGATCCAGCCGGCGACCGGCCCGAAGCAGAGCCGTCCGACGCGGTAGACGCCGGCGACGACGGCGACGAAGGAGGCGATCGACCCGAACACCATCAGCCGGGCCCCGCCCTGGCCGAAGATCGAGCAGACGACCCCGAAGGCAATCGCCAGGGGATGCTCGGTCGGTCCTCTGTAGACCCTGAAGTCGGGCAGATGCAGGTGCAGCAGGTCGCGGCCCCAGAGCAGCGCGTAGAACGAGTCGTACGTCGGGTACGTCGGGAAGGCGAAGTAGCCGATCACCGCACCGACGCACATCGCCACGAAGCCGATCCGCGCCCACGTCCCGGCACGCACGCGACGCAGTTGCTCGAGCCGGATCGGGCCCGGCACGCGCCGGGTGAGCATCGCGCTTTCCATCTAGCCTTGGAGTATCCAGAACCCGGAGTGGGCCGCTCCACACCTGGCGCCGGACAGGTGGGCTCGACACTTCCCGCCAAGACCGTGACCTGCGCTTTGGGATACTGCCGGGAGCCAAGTCTAGGCAATCGAAGCCGATGAAGCTCATCATCCAGATCCCCTGCTTCAACGAGGCAGAGCAGCTGCCACAGACCTTGGCGGACCTACCGCGCGAGGTCGAGGGCTTCGACGCGGTCGAGTGGCTGGTCGTCGACGACGGGTCCACCGACCGTACGGTGGCGGTGGCGCGCGAGCTCGGCGTCGACCACCTGGTACGGCTCACGAACAACAAGGGACTCGCCACGGGCTTCCAGGCCGGCATCGACACCGCCCTGAAGCTGGGCGCGGACGTGATCGTCAACACCGACGCCGACAACCAGTACTGCGGAGCGGACATCCCCAAGCTGGTGCGGCCGATCCTGGAGTCGCGGGCCGACATGGTCATCGGCGACCGCGAGGTGACCGGGATCGAGCACTTCTCGGGCATGAAGAAGCTGCTGCAAAGGCTCGGCTCGTGGGTGGTCCGCCAGGCGTCGTCCACCTCGGTTCCGGACACGACCTCGGGCTTCCGCGCCTACAACCGCGAGGCGGCGATCCAGATGATGGTGGTCTCGAAGTTCACCTACACCCTCGAGACGATCATCCAGGCGGGCAAGCTGCTGGTGGCGATCGACCACGTCCCGATCCGGACCAACCCCAAGACCCGCGAATCGCGGCTGTTCCCCTCGATGGGCGCGTACGTGAGGCGCAACGCCGTCTCGATCTTCCGCATCTACGCCCAGTACGAGCCGCTGCGCGTGTTCTGGAGCCTCGCGCTGCTGATCGGGCTGGCCTCCGTCGGCGTCTGGATCCGGTTCGCGGTCTCCTATGTCGAAGGCAACGGCAAGGGACACGTGCAGTCGCTGATCCTCGGCGCGGTCCTGTTCATCGCAGCCGTCGTGCTGTGGGCGCTGGGAGTGATCGGCGACCTGCTCGCGGCACAGCGCGTGATGACCCAGAGGACCTTCGAGCGGATCCGCCGGATCGAGCTCGAGCTGGGCGTCGCGCCGTCCCACTACGAGGCGGGGACGCCGGGCGCGGCTCGGCGCCGGGCGGACGCCCCCGGCGCCCGGCCGGCGCCTTCGGGCGCAGTCGGCGCAGAGCGTGAGGAGGACCGCGGCGAGCCGCAGCGGCCGGGCGAGGCGGTGCGGCTGTGAGCGGCGTGACGGTCTCCAAGGACGGAGTGGTGACCGGCAACACCTACGACAAGTACGGCTCGGGAAACCCGGTCGTCCGGCGTCTGATGAGGGCCTTCGAGCAGAGCCTCGACGCTCTGCTCGACCGGGCGGCGCCGTCCTCGCTGCTCGACGTCGGCTGCGGCGAGGGCGTGCTGGTGCACCGCTGGGCCACCCGGCTGCCGGCGGCGCGGCTGGTCGGCATCGATCTCGAGGAGGAATCGATCCAGGACGGCTGGGCCAAGCGCCGGGCCCCGAACCTCGAGTACCGGGTGATGGAGGCGGCGAGCCTCCCGTTCGCGGACGGCGAGTTCGAGCTGGCGAGCGCGATCGAGGTGCTCGAGCACCTACCCGACCCCGAGCACACGGTGGGCGAGATGGCGCGCTGCGCCCGCGGCCACCTGCTGGTGTCGGTGCCGCGAGAGCCGCTGTGGCGGATGCTCAACATGGCGCGCGGCGCCTACTGGTCCTCGCTCGGCAACACCCCGGGGCACCTCAACCACTGGTCCAGGCGCTCGTTCGTGGAGCTGCTCTCGCGCCACGGCGAGGTCGTCGAGGTCCGCTCGCCGTTCCCCTGGACGATGTTGCTGGTCCGCCTCTAGGGTGCCCTCCACCCGCACGACGCGCTCATACGGCAGTGGCGCGCGGATCCTCTCGATCGGCATCGCGTCGACCGGGCTGCTGACGTTCGCCTACTTCTCGATCGCCAGCCACGTCCTCAACCCGTTCCAGGCGAAGCGGATCGACCTGCTGTGGACGGTGATGTTCGTGACGATCTCGGTGATCTACCGGCCGATCGAACAGCTGCTCTCCCGGACGATCGCCGACCGCAGGGCCCGCGGCCACGCCGAGCAGTCGCTGCGCATACCGATCGCGATCCAGGGCGGCTTCGCGCTCGTCTTCCTGATCCTCGCGATCGCGCTCAAAGACGAGCTCGTGAACCACGTGTTCGACCGCTACAACGGCCTCTACGACGTGCTCGTCGTCGGAACGGTTGCCTACGCCGCCAGCTACTTCGCGCGGGGCTGGCTCGCCGGTCACCAGTACTTCGCGCTCTACGGCGGCCTCGTCCTGATGGAGGCGTTCTCGCGGGTGTGCTTCGTGCTGGCCGTGGCGATCGGTCTGGCGCAGGGACAGCTGGCGGTCGCGCTGGGCATCGCGGCGGCGCCGCTGGTGTCCCTCGTCGTGGTGCCGTGGGCCTTCGCGCGGCGGCGCGGCGAGCAGCGCGGCGACCCGGAGACGGCGCATGGCGCGCCGGAGATCGAAGACGTCGACGCGGCACTCGCCGGCCCGGGGACTGAGGGCATCCAGGAGGCCGTCGCCGCCGATGAGCTCTCGCTGCAGAAGGGCTCCAACTTCGCCCTGGTCGTGGCGAGCATCATGGTGGCCGAGCAGGTGCTGCTCAACGCGGCCGTGCTGACGGCGGACGCGACCTCGGTCAACCGCGCACTGGCGGGCGTCGTCTTCAACGTGCTGCTGATCGCGCGCGCGCCGCTGCAGCTGTTCCAGGCGATCCAGACCTCGCTGCTGCCGCATCTCACCGGCCTCGAGGCGACCGAGGGACACGACGCGTTCGCGCGCGCCATCCGCGTCACCGTGCTGGCGATCGCCGGCTTCGCGGCGGCGGTGTCGCTCGGGCTGCTCGCGATCGGACCCGAGGTCATGCGCCACCTCTTCGGCCAGACCTTCCACTACGACCGCTTCGGCCTGGCGCTGATCGGGGTCGGGATGGGGTTCCACCTCGCCTCCGGGGCGCTGAACCAGTCGGCGCTCGCACGCGATCAGGCCCGAACGGCCGCAGCCTGCTGGCTGTTCGCGGCGCTGCTGTTCGTCGCCTGGATGGTGAGCCCCGTTCTGCACGGCGAGGTGCTGCGGGCAGAGGTCGGCTACGCCGGGGCCACCGCGCTGCTGGCGCTCACGCTCAGCATGCTCTACCGGCGCGGCACCTACGCCCGGCTGGCAACCGCCTGACTACTCGGCGTCGAGGGAGCTCGCGATCGCCGCGTAGGCGCCAGCGGGGTCCGCCTCTCCGAAGATGGCGGAACCGGCCACGAACAGGCTCGCGCCCGCCGCACGGCACGGCGGCGCCGTCTCGGGGTCGATCCCGCCGTCCACCTCGACCGCCACGTCGTGCCCGACGATCGCTCGCACGCGAGGCAGCTTCTCGAGCGAGTGGGCTATGAACGCCTGTCCCCCCCACCCCGGGTTCACGGTCATGCACAGCGCCACGTCGATCGAGCCCACGACCTCGGCGAGCGCGCCGACAGGGGTGCCGGGGTTGATCGCAAGGCCGACGCCGGCGCCGCTGTCGCGGATCAGGTCAGCCGCATAGGCGACGTGCGGAGTGGCCTCGGAGTGGAAGGTGATCGAGTCGGCCCCGGCGCTCACGAAGTCGGCCACGTGACGCTCTGGACGCTCGATCATGAGATGCGCCTCGACGATGGCTCCGGCGTCGTGCACCGTGTCGGCGAGCGCAGCGACGGTCAGTGGCCCGACGGTGATCGGGGGCACGAAGTGCCCGTCCATGACGTCGACGTGGATGACGCGCGCCCCCGCCTGGAGCACTTCCTCGACCTGCTCGCGCAGCCGCCCGAAGTCGGCGGAGAGGATCGACGGAACGACGTGGACGCCGCGGAGCAGACGGCGCGCGTCCTCGCCCGCGGTCATACGGCCTGCAGCATCGAGTCACCGCAGTTGTTGCACTTCAGGATCGCCGTCGAGGACATCCTCACGATCGTCGAGTGCTCCCCGCAGTTCGGGCACACCGAGGTGAGCTCGAAGCGGTGCAGGCAGTAGACGCAGCGGTAGCGTCCCGGCAGGTTCGTCGGGCGCAGCCACGGCTCGCCGCAGTTCGGGCACTCGGGCCCGAGATCGACCGAGGTCTTGGTCTGACGCTCCCGCCCGCCCTCCATGTTCAGCTCCGGCGCAGCCGTGCGATGAAGAAACCGGCGGTGCGGTCGCGGTGCGGCAGCGTCAGCACGAGTCCGGACGATCCGTTCGTCCCGGCGCTCGCCGGCGCGGAGCCCGGCAGCCGTAGATCCGGCAGCTCGATGGTGAGGTCGTCCACTGTGAAATCGCGGTGGGAGTCGAGGAAGGCCTCAATCTGGCGCTCGTTCTCGGTCGGTGAGATGGTGCAGGTAGAGTAGACAAGCACGCCTTCCGGACGGAGGGCGGAGGCTCCGGCGGCGAGGATCCTCGCCTGTTCTCGCGCCATTTCGGAGATCGCCTCCGGGCTGGCACGCCAGCGAAGGTCGGCCCTCGCCTGCAGCGTTCCGAGCCCCGAGCAGGGCGGATCGACCAGCACGCGGTCGTACTCCCGGCCCTCGGGCGCACCGGCGGCCGGCCAGCTCGCCGCGTCGCCCAGCTCGACCCTCACGTTCTCCGCCCCGAGACGCTTCGCGGTCCGCTCGAGCGCATCGGCACGCCGGGGGTTGCGCTCGACGGCCACGACCTCGCCCCGGCCCTCCATCAGCGCGGCCAGGTGCGTGCTCTTGCCGCCGGGCGCGGCGCAGAGGTCGAGCACGCGCTCGCCGGCGACCGGGGCGAGCGCCCGGGAGACGAGCATCGCTGCGCGCGACTGGGGCAGGAAGGCGCCCTCCTGCCACAGGCTGGAGGCGTGGACGTCGAATGGCTCCTCGGCAACCAGCGCCTCCGGGATGTGCGGGTCGCCGTGGGTGGGCACAGGGAGCTGCCGCGCGAGGACGCCGGGGTCGGCGAGGAGGGTGTTGGCCCTGAGCGCGAGCTCGCCGGGCTCGTTGTCGTACGCCATCAGCGCCCGCGCCTGCTCGGGCCCGAGCTCCTCCCACCAGAGGCGCGCGAGCCACTCGGGGTGGGAGTGCTTTATGGCGGCCTGCGCCGGCGTCTCGTCGCTCAGGCCGTCCAGGAGTGAGCTCGCCCCCTCCCGCGTGGCGCGGCGCATGACCGCGTTGACCAGGCCGTGTCCGGCGCCGCCCGCGGACTTGGCCAGCTCGACGGTGTCCGCGACGACTGCGTAGTCGGGCGAGCCGCGCAGGTAGAGCAGCTCATAGAGGCCCAGCCGCAGCGCCGCCAGCAGCGGCGGGTCGAGGCGCTCGGGGCGACGTTCGGCGAGCCGCTCGATCAGATGGTCGACCGTCCCCCTCCGCTGCACGGCGCCGTAGGCCAGACGCATGGCGAGCGGCCTGTCGCGCGCCTCCAGCGAGCGCGCCTCCGCGTGCAGCGCCTGGTCGGCGTAGGCGCCTCGCTCGAACACCCTGCGCACCACCACGTAGGCGCAGGCGCGGGCAGGTGCGATCTTTGTGGCTGGGGTGCGCTGGGCTGGCATGGGCCTGGATGTCTACCCGCTGCGGCTGAAGCCGGCCGGCGCTAGCACGTCGGCGAGGTCGCTTGCCAGCCGCTTGGCCTCGTCGGAGCGGAGCGTCGCGGTCGTGATGCGCACGGCGGAGGGGCAGCCGGCAAGCCGGTAGGGCTCGCCGGGCGCGAGCACCCAGCCTCGCTGCATGAGCGCGCCGACGGTGCCGGCCTCATCGCCTACCGGCACCCATACGTTCAGGCCCGAGGCGCCGTGCGCGTGCACCCCATTGGAGGCGAGGCAGGCGAGCAGCCGCTCGCGCCGCCCGGCGTAGGTGGCCGCGGCGGTCGCGATCTGCTCGCCGACCGCCGGATCTGTCCAGAGGCCGAGCACGATCGCCTGGAGGATGTGGCTGACCCAACCGGGGCCGCACTGCTGGCGTCCCTGCACGCGCGCCATCGTGCGGCGGTCGCCGGCGAGGGCTGCCAGACGGAGGTCCGGCCCGAGCGCCTTGGCGACCGAGCGGGTCGCCGCCCAGCGCTCCCGGCCGGCGACGGTGGTGTGAAGCGGAGTGCCCGCCACCTCGCCGAGGTGGTCGTCCTCGATCACGAGCGCCTCCGGGAACTTCGCGAGGACATGCCGCAGCTCCTCCGCGCGAGCGCGGTCGAGCGCCGCGCCCGTGGGGTTCTGCCCGCGGGGTGTGATCACGACGGCGCTCGCTCCGCGCGCCAGCGCGGCACGCAGCTCAGCGGGACGCATCCCTGTGTCGTCAACGGCGACGGGGTCGAGCGTCAGGCCGAGCGCTCGCAGCAGGTCGAACAGGGCCGCGTAGCCGGGGTTCTCGACCGCGACGCTGTCGCCGGGACGCAGGTTCGCCTGAAGCACACGCTCGATCGCGTCGAGGGCGCCTCCCGCTATGCACAGATCCTCGCCCGGTATCCCGTCCGCCCCGAGCCGCTCGCGCACCAGATCGAGCAGCCCGGGCAGCGCCGGCGGCTCGCCATAGAGGCGCACGGACGGCTCCAGGGACCTGACCGCCCCCGCGAGGTCCGGCAGCAGCGCCGGGTCGGGGTTGCCCCGCGAGAGGTCGCGGGCGCCGGGGGGCACGGGCAGCGGCCGGCGCAGCGAGCCGATCGGCGGACCGGATCCGATCCGGGTCCCGCGCCGCGGCTCGGTGATCACCACGCCGCGACGCCGCAGCTCGGCGAGGCCGGCTGCGACGGTGGCGGGGCTGAGGCCGACGTCCGCCGCCAGCCGCCTGACCGACGGCAGTCGCCGCCCGGGCGCGAGTGCGCCGCTGGCGACCGCCTCCTCGATGCTGCCGACCAGCTCCGCGGCGCTGCCCGCGCTGATCCTGTACTGTCTCAGATCAGTCATGCTTCTGTACTATTACAGACTGGCGGACGGCGATGCCCCGCGGTAGCGGCCCGACACGTGGGGCAGCCCCCTCCGAGCGCGTGCGGCTCCGCCGCAAGCGCGAGCGGGGCAGCCACGACCGTGAGGTGATCGACGCGATCTTCGACGAGGCGCTGGTGGCACACCTGGGCATCGCCGACGAGCACGGTCAGCCGTACGTGATCCCCACGCTGCACGCCCGTGCCGGGGACGTGGTCTACTGCCACGGCTCGGCCGTGAGCCGCACCCTGCGGGAGCTTGCGACAGGCACCAGGGCATGCCTCACGGTGACGCTGCTCGACGGGCTCGTTCTCGCCCGCGCCGCCATGCACCACTCCGCCAACTACCGCTCGGTGATGCTGCTCGCAGAGGCCACCCCGGTCGATGACCCGGCCGAGAAGCTCGCCGCCCTGGAGGCGATCGTGGAGCACATCGTCCCGGGACGATGGCCGGACGTGCGCGCGCCGAGCGAGAACGAGCTGAAGGCGACCGCGGTTCTGGCGCTCCCGATCGAGGAGGCCTCTGCGAAGGTACGAACCGGGCCGCCGCTGGACGACGAGGAGGACCACGCGCTGCCGGTGTGGGCGGGCTCGATCCCGCTGGCTATGAATCCCGGCGCCCCGGAGCCCGATCCCCTGCTGCGCGGCGGCATGCCGCTGCCGGCCTACGCGAGCGCCTACCGGCGTCCCGGCGGGCCGTAACCGCGAAGGTAGGCCGCGGCGTCCATCGGCCGGCCGCCGGGAGGCTGAACCTCGAGGAGCTCCAGAACGCCGTCGCGGGTGGGGAGCAGCAGCCGCCCTCCTTGCTCTCGCACCCCTCCCCCGCTCTCGAGAGCCTCCCCTGCGGCGCCGGCGCCAGACGCCTCGCCGAGCGCGTCCTCGTCGAGCACCGCAGCGCGCTGCACGCCGAGGATCGTGCCGTCCCCTAGCGCGATGCGAGCCCCGATGTGGGGGTGGAGCGCCCGTACGACCCGCTCGAGCTCGACAGCGGGGCGATCCGGATCCAGCAGCCGGTCCTCCGGGGTGATCTTCTCCGCGTAGGTGACGCCCTCCTCCGGCTGCTCGCTGAACGGCGGGCGCTCCTCGAGCGCTCTCACGATGAGCTCGCCGCCGAGCTCCTGCAGCCGCCCGGCGAGCGAGCCGTAGGTGTCATCGGGCCGGATCGGCTCGAGGCCCACGAGGCACACGGGGCCGCTGTCGAGGCCGGCGGTCAGGCGCATGATCGAGACACCGGTCTCGGCATCGCCGGCCATCAGCGCCCGCTCGACCGGGGCCGCGCCCCTCCACCGCGGCAGCAGCGAGGGGTGCACGTTGAGGATGTCGTGCTCTGAGAGCAGTGGCTCCTTGATGAGGGCGCCGTACGCGCAGACGACCAAGGTCTGGCGCGCACCTTCGCCATCGTCGCCGCGCGCCGGCTCGCCGTCGTTCGACGGCCGACCCGCCCGGGCGATCAGGTCCCTGGCCTCCGGGTCGTTGACGCTCGTGGGCTGCGCGAGGGGGATGCCGAGCCCGGTTGCGCGTTCGGCGACCGGCGGCGGTCGCAGCCGGCGACCGCGGCCGCTCCGCCTGTCGGGGCGGGTGATGACCAGCGACGGCCGCTGCTCGCTGCGCGCCATGCGCTCGAGCACGGCGGCGGCGAAGCCGGATGTGCCGATGAAGACGTTGCTCAACGCGGGCCCACGCGCGGCGCAGCTAGGCGGCGCTCGCGGTCGCCTGAGCCTCGCGCATCGCGCGCATCGCCTCCTTGCGCGCCTCGCGCGGGATCCGGTCGAGGATGAGCACGCCGTCGAGGTGGTCGATCTCGTGCTGGATCACCCGCGCCTCGAGTCCCTCGGCCTCGACCTCGCGATCCTGTCCGGTCTCGTCCTGTGCTCGCACCCGGACCCGCAGCGCCCGCTCCACCTCGACGTGCACGCCCGGCAGGCTGAGGCAACCCTCCTCGCCCACCTCGAGCTCCTCGCTCTTCCACTCGAGGACCGGGTTGACCAGCGCCGTCAACGGATCGTCGGGATAGGCGCGGTAGACGAGCACCCGGTGCAGGATCCCAAGCTGCGTCGCGGCAAGCCCCACGCCGAGCGCATCGTGCATCAGCTCGCCCATGCGCGTCACCTCGGCCTCGAGCGCGTCGTCGAAGCGATCGACGTCCAGCGCCTTGGCCCGCAGGACGGGATCGCCGAACTTGCGCACCCGGCGCAAGGCCGCGTCACGGCGCGCGCGCGTCTCCGGATCGAGCTCGGCCGCCGCCGGGGCGTCTTGCTCGCGCTCGACCTCGACATCCGTGTGCTCCGCGTCCTGGGCCGCGGTGTGCTCCGCGCCCTCGGGCGCGGCGTGCTCGGCGTCCTCGGGCGCGCGATCCTGGGGTGCCGACGCGCCGGAGCCCTCCGCGTGATCTGGGTCCACTTGGCCGTTCAGCTCACGAGCCGCGGCCTTCTCGGTGACGGGCGCGGCCGCGCCCTGCACTGTGTCTTCGTCAGCCATCGGCCCCTGAGTTTAGGAGGAGCGAGGGCGTCCGCGAAGGGCACGCGCTCTACTTCTTCAGCTTGTCCGTCAACGGCGGCGTGTGGGCGACAGGGCTGCCGCCGTGCGCGGACTGGAACGTGACGAGCGCCGCCACCGGCAAGCCCTTCTTCTGCCTGAGGGCTGTCTTGAGCGCCTTGAGCGCCGAGGCGCTCGGCCTGACCGTGAAGCTGAGCGTCCCGGGAGCCGCGACGAGCTTGCTGCCCTTCCCGAACACGATCTTCGCCGGGCGGCACTTCCCGTTCAGCCGAACAAAGCCCCGCTTGCACTTCGAGGTGCTCGACGCGAACACCCCGAACTTCCCGTTCTGGAACGTGAGCATCCAGCTGAACATGCCGGGGTCCAGAACGGACGCCGTGAACGTGATCACGCCGGTCTTCGCGTTGATCTTGGCTTTCAAGGCGAAGCTGCTGTTGGGCGCAGGCGGCGGTAGCACCGATGTCGTAGCGGTCACGGCTGGCGGCGGCGGTGTGGGAGGCGAACTCACGACGACGGTATGTTCGACGGGCGCCGTGGTGGAGGCGGTGAGGGCGTCTCTCGCGGTCATCGTCACGGTGTAGTTGCCGGGCGCAGCGTAGACATGGCTGGGCGAGGTTCCGGCGGCGATGGCGCCGTCGCCGAAGCTCCAGGTGACGACGGGCTGGCCGTATGGGTCGGTGACGGAGCCCGTGAAGCCGATGGGCGAGCCGGCGGTTCCCGATGGCGGGCCGAATGCGGCGGAGAGCGGGACGGGTCTCATGAGGCAGGCTCGGTCGGCGTTGTCCCACTCGCTCTGGAGGTAGTAATGGCCGCCATCGATGGACTGGTTGAACAGCGTGCCGGCTTCTGGGCTTCCGCCGAGCGTGGGGCTGAACGCGTTCGTGTCAATGCCGGGGAAGCCTTCTTCTTCTTCGACAAAGGGAACGGCGTTGCACTTGTCGCCGATCTCCAGGCCGCGGGCATCAAAATAGTTGTTGAGCAGCGGATCAGTCGTGGCCTCCATGTACTCGTGACTGATGTACTTGAGCGCAACGTCCGCGTATCGCGTCGAAGCTTCACCTCCTTCCGTGTCGCCACTGGGCGCTTGCACCTTCGGATTCCCATCCGCCTGGCAAGCCTTTACGTGTTCATTTTTGTCATCTAGAAGCGAGAAGGGGATCGCCGAGTAGATGATTTCTTCACCAGGCTGGGCGCCTTGGACAAAGCCGTGATAGGCACAGAATTCGTTATTGGAGCATTCTGGTTCGAAGCCTTCAAGTTCTTCTTTCAGCGTCTGGTCAAAGCATACGTCGACTTTATGTGGCAAGAGAAGGAAATACTGCTGAGTTATTCCAGTCAACAATTTGTGGTTGCTGACGTATTTAGCAAGCTCGCTCCGAAGTTGAGAGTCGCGGAGGCAGGCGCTATACGGACCGTGATCGGCGTTTCCACCTTCGGGGACTACGCAGTTTCCCGACGTTGGATAAGCCTGCGTATCTGTCTGCGGTTCGCTGGCGGTCGAACTGTAGGCTGCGTTTCCCGTTGTGTCGGTGTACTGGCCTCCGATCGCAAATACGTTGCTCGCCAAGCCGCTGTCGTGAGCGACGCCAGCAAAGAAGCCGTTCACGATCGCCTTGGTGGTCAGAGTGAATTCGTTATTCGGGTCCCAGTAAATTATGTGGGTAGCTACGCTGTGCATGACTGGCCCACTGTGTTTGATCAACGGCCCACCGCCTCCCGGGCCAACGTCGTAGGGAAGCGGACCAAGCGTCGCACCCGGTCCCGTTTGCTTCGCGGCGCGATGGCTACTGGCAGCACTCGGGGGCCCGGCATGGCCCACTGGCGTCACGCCATAGGCGTGACCGCCGATCTTCGCCACAACGGCCCCGGCAGGCCCCGCCCCGGCCACCAGCCCGAGCAGCCCCACGACTGCCAGGGACAGCGCAACGCTACGAAAGTCCCGACAATGAGCGTTCATCCTGATCGCTGATCCTCTCCGTGCCGGTGGCTATCTCTTCTTCAACCTGACGAACATCAACCGCGTGTGCGAGACGGGGCTGCCGCCGCGCGAGGACTGGAACTTCACGGCGACCGTCACGGGGATGCCGATCCGCCGCCTGAACGCATTGCGCAGCGCCTTCAGCGCCGATCCGCTCGGCTTGACCGTGAAGCTCGCGGTCCCCGGTGCCGTGAAGACCCTGCTGCCCTTCCCGAATACGACCTTGGACGGCCGGCACCTGCCGTTGAGCGACACGAATCCCTTCTTGCATGTCGCGGTGCCGGCCGCGAACGCCCCGAACCTTCCGTTCTGGAACGTGAGCAGCCAGCTGATCACTCCCGGGTCGGCCACCGACTGCGTGAACGTCACCGCGCCGGTCCTGGAGTTGTAGGTGGAGCTCAGGATGGCGAAGCTGCTGTTCGGTGGCGGCGGGCTGAAGGGACCGGCGGCCAGCACGGCCGCGGCGGGCTGAGGCGGGAGACCGCCGCCGGTCTGCTTGATCTGCGGTGGCTGGGTCGGTGACGGCGGTGGGCCGGGTTCGGGCGACGGGGCGCCGCCTTCGCCGACGCGGAAGGACTGTGTGACCCGCGTCGCCGCCAGGTACGTTTCGTTGCCCGCCTGGTCGGCGTCGATCGTGCAGGTGCCGGCGCCGATGAAGCTCACGGTCGCCCCGGAGACCTTGCATACGGAGGACGCCGCTGGGGCGATCGAGAAGACGACCGGGTTCCCGGACCCGCCGCCCGTGGCGGTGACGTGGTAGGTGGGACCGCCGACGGTCGCTGAGGCGGGCGGGTTCGAGGTGAAACTGATGGTCTGCGGCGTTTTGCCGGCGCCCGCCACGGTGACCGGATGCGAGACGCTCGTGGTCTGTCCCGAGGTGTCCTTCACGGTCAGCGTCACGGTGTAGGTGCCGGAGGCCGTGTAGCCGTGTGACGGCGCCACCCCTGTCGCCGTGGGAGACCCGTCGCCGAAGGTCCACCGGTATTCCGATATCGCGCCGTCCGGATCGGACGACGTGGAGCCGCTGAAGGATGCCGTCAGCCCGGCCGCGCCGGACGAGAAGGCGGCGGTCGGTCCCTCGTCACCGGTGACGATGGTGCGGGGGGTGCCGATGCTGGTGCCGTCCTGTGCGAGCACGGTCAGCGCGACGACGTAGGTCCCCGCTTTGGGGAACGTGTGCGACACCGTCGGTCCGGTGGTCTCCACCGGTTCGCTGAGGCTGTGCCCTCCCGGAGCCCCGTCGTTGAACTGCCAGTTGTAGCGGTAGACGGCGGGCGTGGCGGTGGAGCCGGTGGCGTTGAAGCTCATTTCGGCGCCGGCGTGCGGTTCGGAGGTGAACGTCGCCGTGGGCTCGGCGCCGCTGAACGTGAGTCGCTGCAGGCAGCGGTTGCCCTGGTTGCTCCACTCCTGCTGGTACCAGTAGAGGTGCCCGTTGATCACCTGGTTGTAGGGGGATTTGTTGGGCGCCTGACCGAGCGGCTGGCCGAATTCGAACCCGGGATCGATGCTGTTGCACTTGTCGCCGATCTCGCCGCCTTCACCGCCGATGTCCGTCCACGCGTTGTTGGGTTCGGGATCGGTGATCGACTCGTTGTGCTCGTGGCTGAGGCCCCCCTCGATCACCCCGTCCGACGGTTTGCCGTTGGGGTGGTTGCCGTCCTCGCAGCCCAAGCCGCCGTTGACGTAGGGGTCGTTCGCGTAGATCAGCTCGCCACCGGCGACCGGGGCGTTGCCGTGGTAGGCGCAGTAGACGGCGAATTCTTCCTGTGCGCCGGCCGAGCATTCGAAGCCTGCCGCTTCGAAGCAGTCCTCGACGCCGGGCGGCGTCAGCAGGAAGTACTCGTGCGAGAGGTCGCGCGGGAGGCCGTGTTCGGCCGTGTACCTGATGAGCTCTGCCTGCAGCTGCTTGTCCGTGAGGCAGATGGTGGCGCGTTTGCAGCCGTTGGCTGGGTAGGGCTGCGTGTCGATCAGCGGGCCCCCGAAATGGGAGCTGTAGCGGGCGAAGGTCCCGCTCGAGTCGTTGTACTGGGCGGACACCGACTCGACACTTTCCTGACCGCCGCTGTCGTGGGCCAGGTCTTCGAAGTACTGGTTCACGCCGGACTGGTATTCGGCCGGGTAGGCGGGCGCGTTCGAAGGCGCCCAGTAGACGGCGTAGTTGGTGTTCGACCCCATCACGGGGCCCCCGTTGTAGTCGAGGTTGCTGAGCAGTGCGTCGAACTGCGACAGCCGGGCGTGGCCCCGCAGGGGCTGGTAGCTGAGGGTCTTTCCGTTCGGGAGGTGGACGACCACGGCGCCCGCCCGTCCCGCGAGCGTGAGCAGCGCGGCGGCCGCCACGAGGCACGCCAGGGCCCAGCGCCACGCCGAGAACAGCGAGCGTTCGACATCATCGTGCGAGAGCCGCAACCTCTTCCCCCCCAAGATCCGGATGCCCCTGGCCGCCGCAGCGGCTGCAGGAAGTCTAGCGGGGGTCTGACACAGCGGCTGTATTCCACCTGTTACTGCGGATCGACATCGACGCTCAGGTTCACCCCCGGGTGGGCGGCACTCCTGGACACGTGTTCGACGGCCTCCCCCACCGCGGCGACTGCCTCCCGCCGCCGTGCCGCCTTGACCACCAGAACCTGCCGCTCGCGCCCGCGCAGCCTGAACAGGGGCGCCGGGCCGAGCAGCAGGGGAGCTTCGCCGGCCTGTCCGTCGCGCCCGGACGCCGGCAGCGAGCCCGCGAGCCGCTCGCGCAGGGCGGCGGCCGCAGCGCGCGCCGGCGGCGTCTGCTCGGCCGAGCAGACGATCCTGATGAGATGGGAGAACGGCGGGTAGTCGAGCGCGCGCCGGCGCTCGAGCTCGCCGGCCAGGAACCCGTGGCTGTCGTGGCGGGCGGCGTGGGCTATGGCCCGCGCCTCCGGTGCGATCGTCTGCACCAGCACGCGGCCCGCGGCACCGCGTCCCACTCGCCCGGCGAGCTGGGCGATGAGGGCGAACGTCCGCTCCTCGGCCCTGAAGTCCGGGAAGCGCAGCGTGGCGTCTGCGTCGAGCACCACGCCGAGCGTGACGTCGGGGAAGTCGTGGCCCTTTGCGACCATCTGGGTGCCGATCAGCACCCCCGCCTCGGCGGCCTCGAAGCGGCGCAGCAGCCCGCCGACGCCCGCGTCCTCGTCGGCTTGCGCGGCGCCGGCGACGGGCTCGGCCGCGAGGGCGCTCTCGCCGGCGACGTCCGCGTCCAGCCGGAAGACCGGGAAGCCGCCGTCGTCGAGCACGCTCGAGAGCTCGTGCGCGAGCCGCTCTGTGCCGGCGCCGTGACGGGCCACGGACGTGGAGGAGCACGCCTCGCAGCGCGTGGGCGCGGGCTCGCGATGGCCGCAGTGGTGGCAGGCGAGGAACCCGCCCCCTCGATGCAGCACCAGCGTGACGTCGCAGTGGGGGCAGCTCCACACGCGCCCGCAGGAGCGGCAGGAGAGGAAGTTCGACCAGCCGCGGCGGTTGAGCAGCACGATCGCCTTGCCGCGCCTGGCCCGCACCTCGGCGAGCGCCTCGGCGGTGCTCGGGTGCAGGCCGTGGGGCTGCTCGCGCATGTCCAGCACCTCGACGTCGGGCAGCGGTCGCCCGTCCACGCGGCTGGAGAGGACCGACGCCGGCACCTGCAGCACGCTCTCCGGACGCGGCGTGGCGCTGCCGAGCAGCAGCACGGCGTCGCAGCGGGCGGCGCGCTCGGCGGCGACGTCGCGGGCGTCGTAGCGGGGGTCGCCCTCGTGCTTGTACGAGGCGTCGTGCTCCTCGTCCACGACGATCAGGCCGAGGTCGCCGATCGGGGCGAACACGGCCGAGCGCGGGCCGACGCAGACCCTCGCCGCTCCATCGCGCAGGCGCCGCCACTCGGCGTGGCGCTGCGCCGGCGTCAGCCGCGAGTGCAGAACGGCGACCGTGTCGCCGAACCGTTCGACGAAGCGCCCCACGATCTGCGGCGTCAGCGAGATCTCGGGCACGAGCACGATCGCCCCGCGTCCCTGCTCGAGCGCCGCCGCACCGGCGCGAAGGTAGACCTCGGTCTTGCCGGATCCCGTCACGCCGTGCAGCAGGCGCTGCTCGCCCCGGCGCGCCGCCAGGGCGGCGAGGACCGGCTCCAGGGCAGCTTGCTGGTCCGCCGAGAGCTCCGGCGCCACCGGCCTGCGGCTCCCCACGGGCGTATGCCGCGGCCGCGGGACGGCGCGCCGCTTGCGACCGCTGAGCCGCCGGGCGGCGCCGGGCGGCAGCACGAGGGTGAGCGCCCGGGGCACGGTGGAGCAGTACTCGGCGGCGATCCACTCGGCGAGCGCCACGAGCTCGGCCGGCAGGGTGGGCGGGGTCTCGTCGAGCGAGCGCAGCGGCGCGAGCAGCTTCTCATCCGCCACCTCGCTGCTGTCGGCGAGCGCGACGACGACGCCCAGCACCTCTCGGCGTCCGAACGGCACGACGAGCATCGAGCCGACGCCGACGGCGCCCTCCCGGAGCTCCTCGGTGAGGCGGTAGTCGAACGGCCCGCGCAGCGCGCGGGTCGTCGTCATCGGCTCCACACGGGCGATGCTGGACACCGCCCGGACCCTAGAGCCGGCTGCGGTCAGAGCCCGGCGGCCGCGCGCATGGCGTCCGCCTTGTCGGTCCGCTCCCAGGTGAAGTCGTGGTCTTCGCGGCCGAAGTGGCCGTAGGCGGCTGTCTTCTGGTAGATCGGCCGGTGCAGTTTGAGCTCCTCCCGGAAGGCCCCAGGCCGCAGGTCGAAGACCTCGTCGACAGCCTTGGCGATCCGCGCCCGGGTCATGCCCTGCTTCTCGGTGCCGAAGGTCTCGACCATCACCGACACCGGGTGGGCCACGCCGATCGCGTAGGCGACCTGCACCTCGGCCCTGTCGGCGAGGCCGGCGGCAACGATGTTCTTGGCCACCCAGCGCGCCGCGTAGGCGGCAGAGCGGTCGACCTTCGAGGGGTCCTTGCCGGAGAAGGCGCCGCCGCCGTGACGTGCCATGCCGCCGTAGGTGTCGACGATGATCTTGCGGCCCGTCAGGCCGCAGTCGCCCATCGGGCCGCCGATCACGAAGCGCCCCGTGGGGTTCACGAGGAAGTTGCGGATGAGCTTCTTCTCGTCGTAGAGGTCCGTCGGAAGCACCGGCCGCAGCACGTGCTCGATCAGGTCCGGCTTGATCAGCGCATCGGAGTCGATCCCGTCGGCGTGCTGGGTGGAGATCAGGATCTTCTCGATCTCGACCGGCCGGCCGTCCTGGTAGCGGACCGTGACCTGGGTCTTGCCGTCGGGGCGCAGGTAGGGCACGACTTCGCCCTTGCGCACCTCCGACAAGCGCTTGGCCAGCTTGTGCGCCAGCGAGATCGGCAGCGGCATCAGCTCCTCGGTCTCGTTGGAGGCGTAGCCGAACATCATCCCCTGGTCGCCTGCGCCCGCGACGTCGAGCTCGTCCTCGTCGGCCGGGTCGTGCCGGGTCTCGTAGGCGGCGTCCACCCCTTGGGCGATGTCGGGCGACTGCTTGTCGATCGCGTTGATGACGGCGCAGGTGTGGCAGTCGAACCCGTAGCTCGCGTCGTTGTAGCCGATCTTGCGCACCGTGCTGCGGGCGATGTCCTGGATGTCGACGTAGGTGTCCGTCGAGATCTCTCCGGAGACGACGATCAGGCCGGTGTTGACGAGCGTCTCGCAGGCGACGCGGCCGTAAGGGTCGTCGGCCAGGACGGCGTCGAGCACGCCGTCGGAGATCTGGTCGGCGATCTTGTCGGGATGCCCCTCCGTGACGGACTCGGAGGTGAACAGGAACTCGCTGTCGGAAAGCTCAGTCATGGGTTGGTGTGTCAGCTCCAGGGGGATAGCGGCCGGCGCGGGGGACCGGCGGGGTTTGGCAAAAGTCGCAGAAGTCTACGCGGCCCGGGCGCGGCCGCGCTGAGTGCGCTGGCCGCGCTCCACGAAGTCGATGATCAGCGGCACGCCCTGCATGCCGTAGCGGGCGCGCAGGCGGTTCTCGATGAAGTAGGCGTAGTCGCGCGTGACGCGGCTGCGCGAGTTGACCTGGATCGAGAAGCGCGGCGGGCGCTCGCCCGTCTGGGTCATGTAGAGCAGCTTCAGCCGGTGCTGGCTCGAGCCCCGCCGGGTGCCGACCGGCGGCTGGCGCGCCTGGACGGCCTCGGAAAGGAAGCGGTTGAGCTCGGCGGTGGGTATGCGCCCGGCCATGCGGTCGCCGAGCGTGATCGCCTCGGTGAGAACTCGCGAGACGTTGCGCCCGGACTTGGCGCTGGCGGTCAGCACCCGCGGGCGCAGGCGGAGCTTCTCGGCCACGCGGGCTCGCTCGTGGTCGAGATCCTTCTCCTCGCCGTCGTGCAGGTCCCACTTGTTGAGGACGACCGCCGTCGCACAGCCCGTCTTCATGGCGAGCTCGGCGATCCGCAGGTCCTGAGCGGTCACCCCGTCGACGGCGTCGCAGACCACGAGCGCCACGTCGGCGCGCTCGGCGGCGCGCTGCGAGCGCAGGGCGGTGTAGTACTCGACCGAGTCCGCGACCTTCGACTGCCTGCGCATGCCGGCGGTGTCGACGAGGATCAGGCGCCGGTCGCCGACCAGCAGCGGCGTGTCGATCGGGTCGCGGGTCGTGCCGGCCCGCTCGGAGACGATCACGCGCTCTTCGCCGAGGAAGGCGTTGACGAGCGAGGACTTCCCCACGTTCGGCCTGCCGATGACGGCGAGCCGCACGGCGTCCTGCTCGCCCTCGCGCTCGCCCTCGGGCAGCAGCTCCACGATCCGGTCGAGCAGGTCCCCGGATCCGAGGCCCTGCGCGGCGGACACCGGCAGCGGCTCGCCCAGCCCTAGACGGTGGAACTCCGCGGCGAGCGGCATCGCATCCACGCCGTCGCACTTGTTGGCGGCCACGATCGTCGGGAGCGGGGAGCGGCGCAGCAGCTCGGCCATCTCCTCGTCGCCGGGGCGCACGCCCGCGCGGGCGTCCACCACGAGGACGGCGACGTCCGCGTCCGCGAGCGCCGCGCGCGCGTGCTCGCGGATCGAGCCCGCGAGCGGATCCTCGTCGAGGAAATCCATGCCGCCGGTGTCGATGAGCACGAACTCCTTGCCGTTCCACTCGCACTCGAGCTCGCGGCGGTCGCGGGTGACACCAGGGCGCTCGTGGACGACCGCGTCACGGGTGCCCGTGAGGCGGTTGATGAGCGACGACTTGCCCACGTTCGGGTATCCGACGACGGCGACCTTCATATGGCCAGTATGACTGGCTGGCCCCGGCGTCCCCGGCCGTGAGACCCGCCGGCGGGCGGTCCCTGCTGTTGTGGTCCTGGTTGTCTGTCGCCGGCTGTTGAGATGAGGCAGACGGCTCAGGCGCGGGCAGGTTGGCCCTCGGGAACGGCGCCCAGCTGCTGCATCATGCCCAGGGTGTCGAAGCACCCCCAGCTCTCCGCGATCTTGTCGCCGGCGATCCGGTCGATCGTGATTCCTGCGACCTCGACCCACCTGCCGGTGGGTGGCATGCCCATCAACTCGCCGTCGTTGGTGCCGGTGGCGGTCCAGCGTGTGACGACGAGGTCGCCCTCGGCGATCTGCTCCTCGACTGCGAAGCGACCGTCCGAGAAGGCGGCCTGGTACATCCCGGCCATGCGCTTCGCACCCTCCGGGCCGTGTGTCTCGCTGAATGGGTTCTGCGGGTCGTGGTCTACTGCGTCGGCCGCGACGATGTCATCGAATGCATCCAGGTCACGGGCGTTCCATGCCTCGTAGAACCGGCTTGCGACGCCCTTGCTTTGCGCGGACATGATCGTCTCCTCGCGTTGGAGAGGTGAGGTCGTCGCCGAGAGATCCAAGACGCCAGTCCCCCGACGGCGCCTGTTACAAGATCGACGCTAGAGCATGAGCCGCGGCATTGCGGTGCTCGGCTGCAGAAACACCGCTCATAGCGGGAATATCGGATCGTCCTCTGCGCCACTCCGCGGCTGGGAGTCCCGTGGCGCGGAGGATGGGCTCCCGATCCGCGGCGATAGCCTCAAGGCTCCGATGGGCACCCCCTGGGACGCGGGGACGTATGACCGCTCGAGCGAGCCCCAGCAGGCATGGGCCTCCGAGGTGCTGGCACGGCTCGAGGGCATCTCGCCCGACGCGACCGTCCTCGACGTCGGCTGCGGCACGGGGAGGGTCACGGAGGCGCTTCTGGCGCTCGTGCCCCGAGGCAGGGTGCTGGCCCTCGACGCATCGCCCGACATGGTCACGCTCGCGCGCACAAGGCTTCGCGACCGGGCGCAGGTGTGGTGCCAGGACGTGCTGGACCTCCACCTCTCGAGTCGGTCGCGTGGGATCTCGCCCCGGAGCTCGTCGGCTTCTCGCCGTGGATCTTCGCGGGACCGCCGGAGACCGAAGCGCGGCTGCACCGGGCGGGGTTCACCGCGACGCGTTGCTGGCTCGAGGAGCGACCGACCCGTCCGGACGACGTGGCCGCGTTCGTCACCACGTCGATCCTCGCGGCCCATCTCGCCCGCCTGCCGCCCGAGCGACGCGAGCCGTTCGCCGCCGCCGTGGTGCAGCGGGTGCGCCTGCCGCTGGACTACGTCCGCCTGAATGCCTCCGCGCTACGCGCGCCGGCCTGAGACGCCCCCGGCGAGACGACGACGGTCGCGCTCAGGCGGCTGCCGGCACCTGCTCCAGGATGCGCTCGACGACCTGGTCCAGGCTGAGCCCGGTGGTGTCGAGCTCGACCGCGCCCGGCGCCGGGCGCAGGGGGCTGTGAGCGCGCGTCCTGTCGCGCTCGTCGCGCAGCGACTGCTCGATGAGCACCGTGTCCGGATCGGCGCCGAGCTCGGCGGCCCGCCGGCGCGCGCGCTCGTGGGGCTCGGCGGTGAGGAACACCTTGAGCGCGGCGTCGGGTGCCACGACGGTGCCGATGTCCCGCCCCTCCGCGACCCAGTCGCCTGAGGCGATCAGCTCGCGCTGGCGGGCGATGAGCGCCTCCCGCACCGCCGGATCCGCTGCCACCCGCGAGGCCGCCTCCGAGACCTCTGGAGCGCGGATCGCCTCTGTGACGTCGTTGCCGTCCAGCAGCACGCGCGGTGGAGCGGAGTCGGTGGGCCGCAGCTCGATGCGCGCGGCGCGCGCGAGCTCCCCGGGCTGCGCGCCGGGCGCGCGCAGCGCCAGCAGAGCGACGCTGCGGTACATGGCGCCGCTGTCCAGGTAGGTGAAGCCGAGCCGGCGCGCGAGCGCGCGGGCGACCGTGGACTTGCCGGCCCCGGCCGGGCCGTCGATCGCGATCAGCATCTCATGAGGCGAGCTCCGCCAGGTCCTCGACGAAGCGCGGATAGGAAACGGCCGCGGAGTCCATGCCGACGACCTCGACGCCCTCGCGCGACGCGAGCCCGGCGACGGCGCCGACCATCGCCAGGCGATGGTCCCCGCGGGCGTCGATGGTTCCCCCGCGAAGGCCACCTGTGCCGGTGACGGTGAAGCCGTCCTCGCTGGCCTCGATCTCGGCGCCGATGCCGCGCAGGCCCTCGACGACGCCGGCGATCCTGTCCGACTCCTTTACGCGCAGCTCCTGCGCGCCCCGCACGACCGTCTCGCCTTCGGCGAAGCAGCCGAGCAGCGCGACGAGCGGAAGCTCGTCGATCGCGAGCGGCACCTCATCGGCTTCCACGACCGTGCCCTCGAGCGCGCCGTGGGCGACGTCGAGGTCGCTGACAGGCTCGGCGGAGGAGAGCTCGCCGCTCTCATCCTCCAGATCGCCGAGCACGATCCCCTGCATGCGCCGCAGGATCCGCAGGAACCCCGAGCGCGTCCAGTTGACGCCGACGTCGCGGATCAGCAGCCGCGAGCCGGGAACGAGGACGCCGGCGGCGACGAGGAAGGCGGCGGAGCTGGCGTCGCCGGGGACGCTCACGGAGTGGAGCAGCAGCTCGTCGGCGTTGACCACGGTGACGTGCCTGCCGTGACGGTGGATCGAGACACCGGCGCGCAGGAGCATGCGCTCGGTGTGGTCGCGGCTGCGCGCGGGCTCGCCGACCGTCGTGGCGCCGTCGGCGGCGAGGGCGGCGAGCAGGATGCAGGACTTGACCTGGGCGCTCGCCACCTCGAGCTCCCAGGAGATCGCACGCAGGCGCGCGCCGCGGACGACCAGCGGTGGGAAGCGCCCGCCGGTGGCCTCGAGCTCGGCGCCCATCTGGCGCAGCGGCTCCGCGACCCGGTCGACGGGCCGCCGGCGGATCGACTCGTCGCCGTCGAGCGTGAACGAGCGTCCCTCCTGGGCGGCGAGCCAGCCCGGCAGCAGCCGCAGCAGCGTGCCCGCGTTGCCGACGTCGATCGGCCCGTCGGGCTCGTGTGCCTCGCGCATCCCGCAGCCGCGCACGACGACGTCCTCGCCGTGCACCTCGACGAGGGCCCCGAGCGCGCGGACGGCGTCCAGCGTGGAGTCGGTGTCGGCGGCGTGCAGGTAGCGCTCGACGCGCACGGGCTCTGACGCCATCGCGCCGAGGAGCGCGGCGCGATGCGAGATCGACTTGTCGGCGGGCGCCCGCAGCTCGCCCGAGAGCGCGCCGCCGGGCTCGAAGCGCATGTTCATGGTCCCTCCATCATGCCCGGGCCACGGGGAACCCGAGGCCGGCGATCAGCCGCTCCGCGCGCCCGGCCGGATCGTCGCCGGCTATCCACAGCGCGACGACCCCCTGGCGGTTGTCATCGGAGGGCGAGAGCGCCATATCGAGGATGTTCACCCCGTCGCCGCCGAGCGCCAGCGCGATCTCGGCGATGACGCCGGGGCGGTTGGGCACCGAGGCGCGCAGCTCGTGGATCGGCTGGCCCTCTGCGCCCCCGACGAGACCCGCACCGAGGAGCTCCTGGCGATCGGCGCGCGCCCGGTCGTTCCAGGCCGCGACGGCATCGGCGTCGCCGGCGGCGAGTGCCGCTCGCACGTCGGCGAGCCGCTCTGAGAGCTCGTCGATGGATGCCGTGAGGGCATCGCGGTTGGACATGTAGATGTCGGTCCAGACGGCGCTGCTGGCCCCGGCGACCCGGGTGGCGTCGCGGAAGCTCGGGCCGACTGCCGGAAGGCGCTTCGATGCCTCGCCGCCGAGCACGCCGGCGGCCTGGCTGACCAGCAGGTTGGCCATGACGTGAGGCATGTGGGAGACGCGCGCCATCAGGCGGTCGTGCGTGTCCGCGTCGATCGCCGTGGGCTGCGCGCCGAAGCTGGCGAGCAGCCGGTGCAGGCGCTCGTAGAGCACGCCGGCCGTGCTGCCGGCCGCTGGCGTCAGGTACCAGACGGCCCCCTCGAAGAGGTCCTCGCGCGCGTGCTCGACGCCGGAGGTCTCGGCGCCGGCGAGCGGATGCCCGCCGACGAAGCGCTCATCCGCGCCGGCGGCGGCGAGCGCCCGCTTGGTGGAGCCGACGTCGCTCACCACGCAGCCCTGCGGGGCGGCGGCGAGCGCCAGGCCCACGGTCTCGGGGAGCGCCCCTACGGGGGCCGCGGCGAAGACGATGTCGGCGTCCGCGACGGCGCCGGCGACGTCCTGCGCCGCCTCGTCGATCGCGCCGAGCTCGAGCGCGCGTGAGAGAACCGCCCGATCGGGGTCACAGCCGCTGACGTGCGCGTTCGCGCGCCCCCGCGCCGCCAGGCCGATCGAGCCGCCGATCAGCCCGACGCCGAGCACCGCAACCTTCAAGTGCCCGGCCCCGGGACCGTCGATCGGCGACCCATCAGACGGCGCTGAGCGCCTTGCCCGCCAGCGCGGCGACCTGCTCGACCGAGCTCACGTAGTCCGCGAACCCGTCCGCGTGGAGCGCCTGGGGGCCGTCGCAGACGGCCTCCTCGGGGCAGGGGTGCGTCTCGACGATGATCCCGTCGGCGCCGGCGGCGGCCGCGGCGAGCGACATCGGCAGCACCAGTTCACGCCGGCCGGCGGCGTGGCTGGGGTCGACGATCACGGGCAGGTGCGAGAGTTCCTTGAGGATCGGCACCGCCATCAGGTCGAGAGTCACGCGCCTGTGGTCTGTCTCGAACGTGCGGATGCCGCGCTCGCAGAGCATCACGTTGGGGTTGCCTTCCTTGAGTATGTACTCGGCGGCCATGAGCAGCTCGTCGAGCGGGGCGGACAGCCCCCGCTTGAGCAGCGCCGGGCGGCCGGAGCGGCCGATCTCCGCCAGCAACGTGTAGTTCTGCATGTTGCGGGCGCCGATCTGGATCACGTCGGCGACCTCCAGCACGGCGTCGAGATCGCGGACATCCATCAGCTCGGTGACGATCGGCAGGCCGGTCTCCTCCTTCGCCTCGGCCAGCATCCTCAGGCCCTCCTGGCCGAGCCCCTGGAAGGCGTAGGGGGAGGTGCGCGGCTTGTAGGCGCCGCCGCGGAACAGCGTGCCGCCGGCGTCGCGCACGATCCGCGCCGTCTGCAGCGTCTGCTCGCGCGATTCGACCGTGCAGGGGCCGGCGATCATCGCGAAGTGCTCGCCCCCGACCTTGCGCCCCTCGATGTCGAGCACGCTTCGCTCGCCGTGCGTTATCTGGATCGAGGCGAGCTTGTAGGGCTTGAGGATCGGCACGACACGATCCACGCCGGGCTGGCCCTCGAGGCCGAGGCTCTCGACGCTGGCATCCTGCTCGACGTCGCCGATCGCCCCGATGACGGTCACGCGCGCGCCGGTGCTGCGATGCGCCCGCGCGCCGGCTCGCTCGATCTTGGCGACGACGGCCTCCACCTCCTCCTCGGTGGCCGTCTCTCTCATCACGATCATCATCAACTCATCCTTTCACTGACGCCTGGGCATGTTAGAGGTGCTGCGCTCACCGTCGGTGAGCCGTGGGGCGGTCGCGATGTGCGCCCGCGTCTGCGGCGCTCGGTCCGCGTGGGACCCGGTGCGGCGGCGGCCCGCTCACGAGACGGGCCAGGCCGGAGCGCCTAGATAAATCGCCAGGCGTAGAAGGACGACCGTGCGGCGGGCGCCGGATAGCTGGGTGCGTATGCGTCAGCCGTTGCGTGCATCGTCGTCTCGACGCTTTGTAGCAGACAATCGGCTCGCAGTCGAGGGGAGACAATCCCGCTGGGTGATCCGAACGGCGCGCGGTGCAGCCGGTCTCAGCGCGCGGTGACGCTCAACGGGCCGCCGCGGGCTGGAGCACCTCGGCGAGGGAGATGCCCATGGCGCGGAGCCGCTCTGCGACGG
>DASYFT010000011.1:0-39126 GCA_036498265.1 Solirubrobacteraceae bacterium
ATGGTCTGGGAAGAGCGCCGCCGGACGGGCGTCAGGCGGATCGCCGCGGCGATCACCTCCGAGGACGTTGCCGCTCCCAAAGAGATCACGGCCCCCGGCGCGCGGCCTGACCAGATCTGCTGGACGACCATCCTCGCGGAGATCGTGGAGCTCGACCGGGCAGAGACCGTCGGAGGCATGGTGCACGTGCGACCGTCGGTGCCGGCGCGTTGATCCGCCGTCGGGACGCGGGGGCGAAGCCACCTCGCCGCGTGTCAGGTCGCGGCCCGTTGGCCTGTTCGGTCGGGCCCATGGACCTGCTCGGTCGGGGCCCATGGGTCCGTGGGCGCGGCTACGCGGCCGCGGTGGGTCCCGCTGCCAGGTTGCCCTCGAGCCACTGGCGCAGCTGCGGCTCGGGAGCGGCGCCGACGAGGCGATCCTGCTCGGTGCCCTCACGGATCAGCACCAGAAGCGGGATGCCCTGCACGCTGTAGCGTGCCGCGATCTGCGGCGCCTCATCGGTGTTGAGCTTGACGACCTTGAGCCTGCCTGCGTGGTCGCGACCGATCCGCTCGACCAAGGGCGAGACCATCCGGCACGGACCGCACCAGGGGGCCCAGAAGTCGACGAGCACGGGGACCGAGGCGTCGATCTCCGCGTCGAAGGTCGCTTCGGTGGCATCCACGATCCAGGGCAGCGGCTCGTGGCAGACGGCGCACCGTGGCACGCCGGCGCTAGTCGGACGGACCCTGTTGAGCTTGCCGCAGTTCGGACACCTGATAGTGCTTGCCATCGCCCTCCCGCCCAGTGTGGCACCTTGCAGCCGCTCGGCGGCGCAGAGTTGTGGCTAGGCCACGGAGACGTGCCTGCAACCGCCCTTGTCGTGCCCGGCAGCCGGCCTACCTACTCTCGTGGCCGCGCGACCAGTCGCTGCTGCCGCGATCCCAATGGACCCCAACCGACTCACGCAGAAGAACCAGGAGGCGCTGCACGACGCGCAGACCAAGGCACTGCGCTACGGCCATCCCGAGATGGACGTGGAGCACCTGCTGCTGGCGCTGCTCGAGCAGCCTGACGGCCTCGCGCCGAGGCTTCTCGCGGGCGCCGGCGCGAACCCGGACGCGCTCCATGCGGCGCTGCAGCGTGAGCTCGAATCGCGCCCCTCGGTGAGCGGCCCCGGCGCGTCCGGTGACGTCCGCATCTCCCGCGCCCTCAGCCAGGTCCTCGACACCGCCGAGCAGGAGGCACAGCGCCTGAGGGACGACTACGTCTCCGTCGAGCACGTGCTCCTCGCGATGGTCGAGTCCGGTGCTCAGACCGCCGCGGGTCGGCTCCTCGCCGAGCAGGGTCTCACCCGCGACGGGCTGCTCGAGATCCTCACCCAGGTGCGCGGCAGCCAGCGAGTGACGAGCCCCACCCCGGAGACCGCATACGAGGCGCTCGAGAAGTACGGACGCGATCTCGTGCAGGAGGCCCGCAGCGGCCGCCTCGACCCGGTGGTGGGCCGGGACTCCGAGATCCGGCGCGTGGTCCAGATCCTCTCGCGCAAGACCAAGAACAACCCGGTCCTCGTGGGCGATCCCGGGGTCGGCAAGACCGCCATCGTGGAGGGCCTCGCACAGCGGATCGTTCGCGGCGACGTGCCGGAGGGACTCAAGGACAGGACCATCTTCGCGCTCGACATGGGCTCGCTCGTGGCGGGAGCCAAGTACAGGGGCGAGTTCGAGGAGCGCCTGCAGGCGGTGCTGCAGGAGGTCAAGGCGGCCGAGGGCCGGATCCTGATGTTCATCGACGAGCTCCACACCGTCGTCGGCGCGGGGGCGGTGGAAGGCTCGATGGACGCCGGCAACATGCTCAAGCCGCTACTCGCGCGCGGTGAGCTGCACTGCATCGGCGCCACGACCCTGGCCGAGTACCGGAGGTACATCGAGAAGGACGCGGCGCTCGAGCGGCGCTTCCAGCCGCTGCTCGTGGACGAGCCCTCCGTGGAGGACACCATCTCGATTCTCCGTGGGCTTCGCGAGCGGTTGGAGGTCCACCACGGCGTCCGGATCCAGGACGCGGCGCTCGTCGCCGCCGCCACCCTCTCGCAGCGCTACATCACCGATCGCTTCCTGCCAGACAAGGCGATCGATCTCGTAGACGAGGCCTGCGCCGTGATCCGTACTGAGATCGACTCGATGCCCCAGGAGCTCGACGAGATCACCCGCCGCGTTATGCAGCTCGAGATCGAGGAGGCCGCGCTCCAGAAAGAGACAGACGAGCCCAGCAGGGAACGCCTGGAGGCGCTGCGCAGGGAACTGGCGGACCTGCGGGCACAGGCCGACGCGATGACGGCCCAGTGGGAGTCCGAGCGCCAGGCGATCCACAAGCTCCAGGGACTGCGCGGGGAGCTCGAGCAGGTGCGCAGGGAAATCGAGGAGGCCGAGCGGAACTACGACCTCAACCGCGCTGCGGAGCTGCGCCATGGCCGGCTCCCGGAGCTGGAGCGGCGGCTGCAGGCGGAGGAGGAGCGCCTCAGCCAGAAGCAGGGCGGCACGCGTCTGCTGCGCGAGGAGGTGACCGAGGACGAGATCGCCGAGATCGTGGCGCGCTGGACCGGCATACCCGTGACCCGCCTGCTCGAGGGCGAACGCGAGAAGCTGCTCCGTCTCGACGAGGTGCTGCACGAACGCGTGATCGGCCAGGACGAGGCGGTCCGGCTCGTGGCGGATGCCGTGATCCGAGCGCGGGCGGGCATCAAGGACCCGCGGCGGCCGATCGGGTCGTTCATCTTCCTCGGACCCACTGGAGTGGGCAAGACGGAGCTGTCCCGCGCCCTCGCCGAGGCGCTGTTCGACTCCGACGAGAACATGGTCCGGCTCGACATGTCCGAGTACCAGGAGCGCCACACCGTGAGCCGGCTCGTCGGCGCCCCGCCGGGCTATGTCGGTTACGAAGAGGGCGGCCAGCTGACCGAAGCCGTGCGGCGCAAGCCCTACTCGGTGGTCCTGTTCGACGAGATCGAGAAGGCCCACCCCGACGTCTTCAACACGCTCTTGCAGATCCTCGACGACGGGCGCCTGACCGACTCTCAGGGTCGCACCGTCAACTTCCGTAACACCGTGATCATCATGACCTCCAACATAGGTTCGGTTCACCTGCTGGATGCCCTCAGCGAGGGCAGCGAGATACCGGAGGAGGTGCGCGTGCGGGTGCTCGACGAGCTGCGGACCTACTTCCGCCCCGAGTTCCTCAACCGGGTCGACGACGTGGTGCTGTTCAAGCCCCTCGCGCTCGAGGAGATCGAGCGCATCGTCGACCTCCAGGTCGACGACCTCCGCCGGCGCCTCTCTGACAGAAGGATGAGGCTCGAGCTCTCCGAGGAGGGTCGGGCGCTGATCGCACGCGAGGGCTACGACCCCGTGTACGGTGCCCGCCCGCTCCGCCGCTTCATCCAGCACGAGGTCGAGACGCGGATCGCACGCGCGCTGCTCTCGGGGGAGATCCACGACGGATCGACGATCGAGCTCGTCGTCGACCACGGCGAGCTCGAGGTGCGCTGGCACGCCGGCGAGCCGGCCGGCCGCGAGCCCGCGGGCGTCGCCGCCTGAACAGCCGGCTCTTGCTGCGCAGGCCGGCCGACCTATCGCCAGGCGTGAGGTGACCCGCTACCGAGAGGAGCAGTGATGGCTTCGAACTGGAGCGAACCGGCCCGAGGCACACACGAGAACAGTCCCGGCGAAGGCCGTGCGGAGGACTTCTGGGCGAGCCTGCTGACGCTTCCCCCCGCCGAACTGCGCTCGGCGCGGCGCTGGCTGATCGCCACGGCAGCCGTGTCCATCGTCACGGGCATCGTGGCGCTCGCAGTGCCCGCCGCCGCGTCCGTCGGCACGGCGATCTTCATCGGGTGGGTGCTCGTGTTCGCCGGCATCGTGATGACGGTGCACTCGTTCTCCGGCGGCTCCGCCGGCAGGGCGACGCTTGCCGTGCTCAACGGCCTGCTGACGCTGATCGTCGGCCTCTACATCGTGATCTTCCCGCTCTCGGGAACCGTCACGCTGACGTTCGCGCTGGCGGTGTGGTTCTTCGGCCTCGGAGTCGTCGAGCTGATCGACGCTCTGCGTGCGCGCGGCCGGCCGGGGACGGGCATCCTCGCCTTCACCGGTGCGCTCTCCGCGATCCTCGGCGTGCTCATCGTCGCCGAACTTCCGAGCTCCGCGGGCTGGGCGATCGGCCTGCTGGTGGGGATCAACCTCGTGCTTTGGGGAGTCCGGGCACTGGCCTTCGCCTCGCTGATCAAGCGTGCGACGACGGTATGACCTCGGCGCGCGGGCAACCCGCTCGGTCGTCACGGCGGCGCTGCTAGAGGTCCGGCAGATGTTCGATCTCGGGTGAGCGCAGCGCTATCCCGAGACCGCGGATGGAGACCCGGCCGCTCTGCGGGTAGAAGCACATGTCGGACACGTCGCGGGTGCCGTAGGCGAGGTAGGTCATACCGCGCTCGCCGGCGCGCAGTCCGTGCGAGACGCCGCTGCCGGCCGGACGAGAGACGACGCTCCCCGCTCGCAGCTCGTGGTGCTCCGGCGCGTCGCTGCCGCGTCCCCACAGCTCGAGCACGCCGTCGCCGTCGAGCACCACGAAGAGCTCCTCCTCGACCGAATGGCAGTGTGCCGGGGCACCCTGGCCGGATGGCCCCAGCACGACGTGGTTCAGGCCGGTGGCCACTGATCCCGCCGCTTGACCCATGCGACGGGCGCGCCCGTCGAGGATCGCGGGTACGTCGCTGAGGGAGACGACGTTGCGGGGCCGCTCGGGCTGGGGCGCGGGGCAGTCGGGTGGTCCCGCGGCGGCCTCGCGCGCGAACGGCGAGTCGCCGCCCTCGATCTGCACCCAGCGCGGGAAGGACCAGGCGGTGCCGGCGCGGGGAAGCGCGGTCAACGACGCGTCCCGCCGATCGCTGAACACGAGCACGTCGAGTCCACCGTCGCCGCCGCGCAGGGTATGGACGCCGCGCTTCGGGCGGTGCACGATGCAATCTCCCTCCGCGACGGCAAAGGTCTCTCCCTTCTGCCAGAGGAGCCCGTCGCCGCCGAGCACGAAGAAGATCTCCTCATCGCCGCCGTGGTCGTGAACCGGAGTCGAGAAGTGGCCGGGCGCGATCTCGATCCGGCGAAGCCCCACCGTGCGCGTCCCCGCCTGGCGGCCCAGATCGCGCCATGCTGCCTTTATGTGGCCCAGCGCGAACTCGCGGGATGGGCTCTCGTGGAGGTCGGCGAACAACCGGCGGATCCTACTGGCGCACTCCGTCCACGAACAGCTCGACCTTGTCGTTGTAGAAGGCGACCAGGCCGGCGATCTTCTCGCTCTCCGGAAGCGGCGTGGGATAGGACCAGGCCAGGTCCTCGAGCAGGCGGCCGCCGAGGCGGACCGACCAGGTCTCCGCCCGGCCCTTGTAGGGGCAGTGGGTAACCGTGTCGCTCCGCTCGAGCAGGTCCATCCGCACGTGCGGCTTCGGGACGTAGAAGCGGACGGGGAGGCCGGTCTCGAAGAGGAGCCGCGGGCTCTGCGATTCAGCGATCGTCGTCCCCTCGACCTCGACGCGGACGTGGCGGGAGCTCGCCAGGACCTCGACGCGCGTGTGCGGGTCGCGTGCGTGCGTGTAGACCTCCTCGTCCTCCTCGAACCACGCGTCCATCGCGTCCCACTCGAAGCGGATCGCATCGCGTAGCTCCTGCACCGGAGAGCTCCCGTAGCGGAGTGCCGCCCCGATCGCCCGCTTGCCACCGGCGCGGACCGCCAACACCGTGCCCTCTCCCCGGCTGGGCGAGTGCCGGCCGTCGCCGGCCGGCTCCAGTAGCTCGCCGCGGACGTCCTCCAGCGGGAAGTAGTAGGTCGGGTAGTACGGGCGCTCCCAGACGAGCAGCGGGCGCGTCGTGTCTGCCACGACCTCGCCCCCGAGGTACACCCGGATCCGCTTCGCCCCGCGCTCGACGTGCACGCGCTCGCCGCGGCCCGCAGGGTTCTCGCGCGGGGCCAGGTCCGCAGTGCTCATTCCTACATGGTAGGAAGCGACTCGCGTGCTGCCACGTCCGGATTGACGAGACACGCGACCGCTCGCCCGTGCCTCACCGGGAGGGCCGCCGCCTCGCCGTCGAGCAGCAGGTACCCGTCGTTGTCCGGGCGGGCCGTGTGCAGCCAGCTCGGAGCGCGCTCCGTGTAGCGCGCCTGCCGGCAGGCACGGTGGAGTGCGCGGTAGGCGCCGCTCAGCGAATCGGCAGGGCGAAGCCTTCGATGGAACGTCGCGACGGCGTTGTGGGTCAGACGGATCTGCACGGCGTTGTGGGTCAGACGGATCTGCGACATGGTTCTCACCCCCGGGGATCGCGTCCGAATGCGCCCGTTGTCCCCCGGCGCAAACGCTTGCCACGACCACCATGGAACGCCTCACAACATGCGTAAAGTGGCGAAAGATATGTTGCAGCCGTACGCGCGGAGCGCTCGGGGGTTCGACCGGTGGGCCGCCCGCGCCGCGCCGTGGAGCTGAGCGGGCGGGCAGATCGCCATGCAGACGATGCCTCCAACCGAGGAATGGCACTCGCTGGCTCCGGGCCCTGAGTCGGTCACTTGGCGGCGCGCGGGCGACGTGCGCGTGCTGCTGGCGGCCGGCTACGCGCTGCTGCTGCAGGTGTCGCACCCCACGGTCGGTGCCGGCGTCAGCGAGCACTCGCAGTTCCAGCGCGACCCCTGGGGGCGCCTGCTGCGCACGCTCGACTACGCCTGCACGATGGTCTACGCCGGCCCGCGCCCGGCCGGGGAGATGGGCGGCCGGATCAGGTCGTTCCACAAGCAGGTCTACGGCACGGCGGTTGACGGGACCCGCTACCACGCGCTGGAGCCGGAGGCATACGCCTGGGTGCATGCGACCCTCGCAGCGGGGATAGTGAGCGCTCACGAGCGCTTCGGCCGCCCGTTCAGCGCCGCCCAGCGCGAGCAGCTGTGGGCCGAGTGGCGATCGGCGGGCCGGCTGCTGGGCGTGCGCGAGCGTGACCTTCCGGCCGGCTGGCGGGGGTTCCGCGAGTACTTCGATGCCATGGTCGGGGAGCGGCTGCGCCACACGGCGGCCGTCGACGAAGTCCTCGAGGCGCTGGCCCGCCCGTCCCCACCGGCCATGCCGGCGCTGGGCGAGCTCGGCTGGAGAGCCGCCTGTCCGGCACTGGCCCACGGGGTCCTGGTGGCGAGCGTGGGTCTGCTCCCACCGCCGCTGCGACGGCGGTTCGGGCTGCGCTGGACGCGCACGAACGACCTGGAGCTCCGAGCCGCAGGCCGGCTCCTGCGAGCGATGACTCCGCTGATGCCCTCGTGGCTGCTCAACACGGGTCCGGGGTACCTGCGGTGGCGAGCGGACGCGATCGCGCGGGGCGAGGTCGCCGCGCCGGGGCTGCTCAGCTCGTCCTGAGCGCTCCCGCCGAGACATCGGAGTACAGTCGCGCTGTGGCGGTTTCGGGTGGCGCCCACACACCTGAGGTGGACCTCGGCTCGCTGGAGTTCTGGGGCCGGCCCGCAGAGGAGCGAGACGCCTACTTCGCCGAGCTCCGGCGCGAGGCGCCGATCTCGCGCCACCAGCCGCCGGAGGACATCATGGGGCTCCCGGACCAGGAGCGCATGAGCTACTGGGCGATCGTGCGCTACGAGGACGTGCGCCGGATCTCCCGTGATCCCCACACGTTCTGCTCCGGACAGGGGACGCAGTTCGCCGATGCGCCGCCGGAGTTCCTGGAGGCGTCGCTGTCGTTCCTCGCCATGGACGCACCGCGACACACCAAGCTGCGGGGACTCGTCTCGGCCGCCTTCACGCCCCGCCAGGTGGCACGCATCGAGCAGGGCATCCGGGTCAACGCGCGGCGGATCGTCGCCGAGGCTGCTCCGAGCGGCGGTGGAGACTTCGTCGAGCTGATCGCCAAGCGCCTCCCGCTGGTGACGATCTCGGACATGATCGGCGTGCCTGAAGCGGACCGCGACCGCGTCGTGGCCGCCGCCGATCTGCTGGTCACGACCTCCGATCCGGAGGTGTTCGGCGAGCGACCCCCGATCGAGGTGCTGGGCGAGGCGCTGTGGACGCTCACCTCGTTCGCGACCGATCTGGCTGCAGAACGGGAAGCGAATCCACAGGACGATCTCATGACCGCGCTGGTGCAATCGGAGGTGGACGGCGAGCGGCTCACGCACGCTGAGATCGCGGCCTTCTTCGTGCTGCTGTCCGTGGCGGGGAACGACACCACGCGGCACACCACCTCGCACGCGATGCGGGCTCTAACCGTCAATCCGGATCAGCGCGGACTGCTGCTCGAGGACCTCGAGCGGCGCCTGCCGGGCGCGGTCGAGGAGTTCGTGCGCTGGGCCTCCCCCGTGATGACCTTCAGGCGCACCACGACCCGCCCGGTCGAGCTCCACGGCGAGCGGCTGTCCCCAGGTGAGAAGGTCGTGCTCTTCTATAACTCCGCCAATCGCGACGAGCGGGCCTTCGAGGATCCCTGGCGCTTCGACATCGCGCGTGAGCCGAACCATCACGTCGGCTTCGGTGGGGGCGGCCCCCACTACTGCCTGGGCGCCTCGCTCGCGCGGACCCAGCTGCGCTCGATCTTCGGCGAGCTGCTGCGGGTCGTCCCCGACATCGAGGCCTCGGAGCCGGAGCTGCTGCGCAGCGCGTTCATCCACGGCGTCAAGCGGATGGACTGCACGTTCCGAGCGCACGCCTGAGCCGGGCTGCCCTCTCGCAGGGTCACCGTGCCGATCGGCCGCTTTCCGCAGGTCGAGCCCGCCGAGGCCGATGAGTTCGGCGAGAGTGCGCAGTCTCCACATAGAGCGCTATGGGCAAGGAGAGCAGAGCGGCCGGAAGCGGGCGTCAGCGCGCCACCGGCCGGCGCGCGGCCACGGCGACGCTGACGATCAGAGCGCCCCTCGCCCAGGCCGAGCTACCCGGGCTCTACGCGCGCGCCTGCCGCCTGCTCGCGGCGGAGGACATCGACCGGCTGGCGTGTGAGACCGCCGGGATCGCCGCCGATGCCGTGGCGGTGGACGCATTGGCGCGCCTCGCTCTGGCGGCGCGGCGCCACGGTTGCACGGTGCAGCTGCGCGGCGCGTCTGCCGAGCTCATGGAGCTGCTGGAGCTTGCGGGCCTGGCGAGCGTGCTGGCCGGCCCGCGCCGCCTCTAGGACCTGAGCGGGTCCTCCGGTCTCAGAGCTCGCCCTCGAGCCGCGCCGGCAGCCCGAACAGGGGGAAGAGGGTGTGAGTGGCGAGGAAGAAGGTCAGCTCGACGATCCGCCCGTCGGCGACCTCGAGCACCTGCAGCGCCCAGGGGTCATAGCCGGAGCCGGACTCGCTGGGCTTGTACTGCCCGAACGCCGGCGAGCCGTTGGCGCTCTTGGCGGGCAGCACACGCGAGCCCCGGCATGCGGCGCCCGGACCGACCCACCAGCCGAAGATGCTCTCACGGCCCTCCAGCCAGAGCTCGTACGGCGGCATGGATTGAGTGGCGTCCTCGTGGATCAGTGCCGTCAGGGCGTCCATGTCGTAGCGCTGGAAGGCATCGACGTAGCGGAGCAGCAGCTCGCGATCGTGAGAGCTCAGCTCGCGTCCGGCCCCGGCCACGTCCGTTGCCTCGAGCGTCGCGCGGGCGCGCTGCAGCGCGCTGTTGACCGCCGCCACGCTCGTCTCGAGCAGCTCCGCCACCTCCGCGGCCCGCCAGTGCAGGACCTCGCAGAGGATCAGCACGGCTCGCTGGCGCGGCGGCAGGTGCTGCAGCGCCGCGACGAACGCCAGCCGGATCGTCTCGCGCGACTCCGCGACCTCGGCCGGGTCGCCGTCCGCGAGGACCTTGCCGTCGGGGACAGGCTCGATCCAGGTCACCTCCGGCAGGATCTCGCCGACCGGCCCGTGCGGCGAGCGCGCCGGGCCGAGATCCATCGGGCGTGCGCGCCGGTCCTTGCCCTGCAGCATGTCGAGGCAGACGTTGGTCGCGATGCGGTAGAGCCAGGAGCGGAGCGAGGAGCGGCCCTCGAACCGATCGAGCGCCCGCCACGCCCGCAGAAAGGTGTCCTGGACGGCATCCTCGGCCTCGAACGGCGAGCCGAGCATCCTGTAGCAGTACGCGGTCAGCTCGCGGCGGTGGCGGTCCAGGTCGCCGAAAGCCTCCCCGACGGGAAGGGTCGATGCCTCCACGGGACAATCCTACGACGATCCTGCGTTAGCGTTTGCCGGTGATGGCCTTGTCTCGGCGCCTGCGCCTCAGCGGGGGGAGCGACCTCGCGATCGATCTGGGTACGGCGAACACGCTCGTCTACGTCCGCGGTCACGGGATCGCGGTGTCCGAGCCATCGGTCGTCGCACAGCACACCGGCAGCGGGCGGGTCCTGGCCGTCGGCGACGAGGCCAAGCGGATGATCGGACGCACGCCGGCGACGATCACGGCCAGCCGGCCGCTGCGCCACGGGGTGATCGCCGACCTCGAGGTGACCGAGGAAATGCTCCGGCAGTTCATCGGGCGCGTGCACCGCGGGCGCCTGACGCATCCGCGCGTGGTCATGTGCGTCCCCTCCGGGCTCACCGAGGTGGAGCTGAGCGCCGTGCAGGAGGCCTGCCTTTCGGCCGGCGCGCTGGAGGTGCACCTGATCGACGAGCCGATCGCTGCCGCCGTGGGCGCGGGCCTTGACATCTCCGCTCCGACGGGTCGGATGGTCGTGGACATCGGGGGCGGGACCAGCGAGGTGGCGATCATCTCGATGGGGGCGATGGTCGTGCAGCGCTCGCTGCGGATCGCCGGCTACGACTTCGACGACGCGCTGATCTCGTGGCTGCGCCGCAGCCGGGGCTTGATCGTGGGCCAGCCGACGGCCGAGGCGCTCAAGCTCGAGATCGGATCCGCGGCTCCCCAGGAGCCCCGGATGGGAGAGGTGCGCGGTCGCGATGCGGTGTCCGGGCTGCCGCGAGCGCTCGAGGTGAGCAGCGACGAGGTCAGGGCGGCGCTCCACGAGGCGGTGCAGGCGATCGTCGACGCGGTCCGCGCAGCCCTGGAGCAGACGCCGCCGGAGCTGGCCGGCGACGTCGCGGACACCGGCATCCTGATGGCGGGGGGAAGCTCGCTGCTGGCCGGCTTCCCCGAGCGGCTGAGCGAGCAGACGGGAATGCCGGCCCGCCTGGTGGACTCCCCCCTGACCTGCGTGGCGGAGGGCGCCGGACGGTCCCTGGAGGGCCTTCGCGGACTGCCCCGCAAGGCTCGTATATCGCGCCGCTACAGCGCAACCTCACCGTACAGGCGGCCGACCACGGCGGCCGACCGCGCGGCCCAGGCGGGGCAGCGCGACTGACCTCGGCGAGTGAAGGCTGCTCGCCCGCGCTGATCCTCGCGGGCGAGCAGCCTCAATCGCGCTGCTCGAGGCCGGACCCGTCTCCGAGCCGGCACCGTGTGACTAGGGCAGAACGCTCTCGACTTCCGAGGTGAACTCGGTCTGGCCTTTTATGTTCGGGTGGTAGCTTTCTTCGAGGGGGTTGGACTGTCCGTTGAGCCACTCTTCGGATGAGCAGACCTCATGCGCCAGGAAGGCGCTGCGGTCGTCCACGAACGTGAATCCGTGCGCTCCCGCGCGCGCTTTTATGACGGCGTCGAGTTTGTCACCTGTTTCATTGAGTTTCTTCTCGTTCGAGGACGTGAGGAAGTTGACGTTGCACGTCTTGCCTTCCGAGGTGAAGAGGTGCGGATAGCCGAGCACCACCACGTGGGCTGTCGTGGCTCGCGAGCGGATGTTGTTGTAAGTGGTATCGAGCAGGCCGGCCAGTTTCGTTGCGATGAAGTTGTTGGCTTCGTTGATCGCTCCGCCGCAGGTGAAGTAGTAGAGGGCGCAGTTGATGATGACGTTGCTGAAGCCGGCGTCGTTTCCACCGATCGTGATCGTGACGAGGCTCGTCGTGCTGCTGAGGGTCCCGAGCTGGTTGCTGTTGACATCGGTCGTCTTCGCCCCGCTGCAGGCCTGGAAGCTCAGCGAGTAGCCCCGCTGCGCCGCCACCTTGGGTCCGAACGCTTCCGGACTGCGCTTGCAGCTACCGGATTCCGAGTAGAACACGCGTGTCCCGACCCCTGAGGAGTACGAGTCGCCCAGTGCGGCATATGACGGCAGGGCCGACGCGACCGCGGCAGGCGCGAGGACAGCCGCGCACAGCACTGCAAGACCGATGATCCGGTTCCGGATTCCCATCCCTCTCCCTCTCTTTATGAGTTCCGCCCGATGGTGCTGCAGCCGTTCCCCCGGCCGCGGGCGCTGTCGGGCAAACCTAACCGGAGGGAGAGGGCGCCGTCAATACCTCAAATGTGGGCGGCCGGCCGCTAGGGCTTGAGCACGACCTTGACGCACTCGTCCTGCTTGTGCTTGAACGTCTCGTAGCCTCGCGGCGCCTCTCCGAGGTCCATCTCATGTGTGACGATGAAGCTCGGATCGATCTGGCCGTCGATGATTCGCTCGAGCAGAGGACGCATGTAGCGGTGAACATGACACTGGCCGGTCTTGAGAGTGAGAGACCTGTTCATGAACGAGCCTATGGGGAACTTGTCCATGAAGCCGCCGTAGGCGCCGATGACGGACACCGTGCCGCCGTTGCGGCAGGCCATGATCGCCTGGCGCAACGCGAAGGGGCGCTCGGTTTCCAGCCGCGCGGCCTGCTTTATGCGATCGTAGGCGTAGATCGGCGCGTGGCCGTGATGCGCCTCCATGCCCACCGCGTCGATGCAGGCATCCGGGCCACGGCCGCCGGTGAGCTCGTTGAGCGTCTCCACCACGTCGGGATGCTCTTCGTAGTTGAGGACGTCGGTCGCCCCTGCCCCGTCGCGTGCCATCCGCAGCCTGTATGGGAAGCGGTCTATCGCGATGACGCGCTCGGCGCCCAGGAGCCGGGCGCTTGCGATCGCGAACTGCCCGACGGGTCCGGCTCCCCAGACGGCGACGACCTCGCCGCCTCTCAGGTCACACAGCTCAGCGGCCATGTAGCCCGTGGGCAGGATGTCCGCGAGGAACAGGACCTTCTCGTCCGGGATGTCGTGATCGATCTTGATCGGGCCGACGTCCGCAAAGGGCACGCGCGCGTACTCGGCCTGACCGCCCGCATAGCCGCCCAGCATGTGCGAGTACCCGTAGATGCCCGCCGGAGAGTGTCCCCACATCTTCTCGGCCAGGGCTGCGTTCGGGTTCGAGTTCTCGCAGACGGAGTACAGCTCGTGCCGGCACGACCAGCATTTGCCGCAGGCGATCGGGAACGGCACGACCACCCTGTCTCCGACGCTCAGCCGCTCGACCGACGGGCCCGTGTCGACGACCTCGCCCATGAATTCATGCCCGAGGATGTCGCCCTTCTTCATCGTCGGCACGTAGCCGTCGTAGAGGTGCAGGTCGGACCCGCAGATCGCGGTGGAGCTGATGCGCACGATCGCATCCTGTGAGTTCATGATCGTGGGGTCGGGAACGTTCTCGACCTGCACGGTGTTTCGCCCCGACCATACGGTGGCCCTCATGGTCAGCTCCTCTCGTTGCCGTTGTGCCCCGCACCTGCGCCCACGGGGACGCGGAGCGGCTCGGCCGGACGCTGTTTCAACAGGCGCCTCGCGGAGGCCCCCTCGGGACTGGCCTCCGAGCGAACCACCTCGCCGGTCTCGATCACCTGCTTGAAGCGGCGCAGGTCATCCCTCACCTGCTGGTGCGGCTCCTCGCCGAAGAGCTTTGCCACGATCGCCCCCACGCTTCCGCCGGGAGCGTCGTACTCGAGCTCGACGTGCACCTCCGTGCCCCGCCCGCCCGGAGCGTCCTGGAAGCGCACGGCGCCCCGCGTGCCGACGTCGCTTCCCGGCACCGAGCGCCAGGCGATGAGCTCGCCGGGGCGCTCCTCGGTTGTCTCTGCCTCCCATTCGACGCTTCGCCCGGCGGGCGCGTTGACCTTCCAGCGCGAGCGCCGGTCCCCGAGCGCCGAGACCGACTGGAGATGGTCCATGAAGCTCGGGAGGTTCTCGAGCTGACGCCAGTACGAGTAGACCTCCTCGCGTGGCCGGTCCACGGTTATCGCCGCCTTCACCTTCATCTTTCCTCCCTCCTCACCGTCGCCGCGGGCGCTTCGCTGCAGCTGCACCGCCGTGTACGTGTCGATTGCGCCGATGACGACGACAGCGCCGATTGCCGCACCGAGCCTCCCCGGGGACTCGCGCCTTGACCGCCAGGAGCGCGCCAGAAGCGTGAGGTCCATCGCGTCGCCGGCAACCCGGCCCCAGACGGAGCGGACGGGGTGCGGCTGCTCGATCACCAGGATCGAGGCGGCAGCCCCCAGCTCACGGAGCCCCACCAAGAATGTCCACGCACGCGCCTCTCGATCGGGAACGACGCCGATCGCGCGATCGAACGAACGTGGTGTTGACACCTGGGGGACCCCCAGGCCGATACTCGCCCAGCCCAGCAGGTCGGCGAGGCGGCGGGCGCGCTCCCTGGGCAGCTCGAACATGGTCATCCCTCCAGTCGGGACGTGGATGTGTCAGTTTCGTTGCCCGCTCGAAGGGGGACAAAACCTTCGATTGCCGAGCGCCCTCAGGCGGCCGCCCGATCGTCGCCGCTGGACGCCTGACGCTGCGGCTCGTAGGTGAACGTCATGACCCCGTCGGTCCCCACCTGCGCAGAGCCGGTCAGGCGCAGCCGCCGCCGAGGCACGCCTTCGACGAACAGCCGTTTGCCGGTCCCGAGCAGGACCGGGAAGACCATCAGCCGGTATTCATCGATGAGATCGTGCTCGGCCAGGCCGCGCGCCAGCTGGCCACTGCCGGCCACGAGCACGTCGCCCGGCACGCTGTCCTTCAGCGAGGACACCTCCGCTCCCAGGTCTCCCCGGATCACCGTGGAGTTCCTCCAGTCCGCCTCGGCGTCGCTCAGCGTCGAGGAAACCACGTACTTGGGCATCTCGTTCATCTTCTCGGCGAACGGGTTGCCCTCCATCGACGGCCATGCCCTGGCGAAGCCCTGGTAGGTGACCCGTCCGAGCAGCTGCGCATCGGCTGCCATCAGCTCGTCGAGCTTGAACCTGTCGCCATCGCTGCCGCGATCGAACTCGAACGACCAGCCGCCGTGCTCGAAATCCTCGGCGCCGCCCGGGTCCTCCATGACCCCGTCCAACGTGACGAACTCTGTTACGACCAACCTTCCCATCGCCCCTCCGATCTCGTCTGCCCACATTTGCCTCTACCTATCAGACGGCGGCGTGCCCGAGAACTCATCGCGCCGTCGCGCGGCGGGCAGGCGCCGGTCGACTAGCATCTCCGCGGTCGAGCGAAAAGGAGACGAGATGGCTGTCAGCCCGAGCATCCCCAAGGCGGTCGCGCACGGGATCGAGGACGTCCAGGCGCTGAAGGACCAGGTGGTCGGGCCGAGCCAATGGCGCGAGGTCACGCAGGACATGGTCGATCGCTTCGCCGAGCTGACCGGCGACGGCCAGTGGATCCACGTGGACGTCGAGCGCGCCAAGCTGGAGAGCCCGTTCGGGACGACGATCGCCCACGGGAACCTGACGCTCTCGTTGATCGACGGCATGCGCCAGGATCTCGCCGAGTGGAGCGGCTTCAAGCTCGGCGTCAACTACGGCTGGAACAAGGTCCGCTTTCCCGCTCCGGTCCCCGTGGGAACGCGGCTGCGCTGCTACTCGCAGATCGTGGACGTCTCGGAGGTCGGCGGCGGGTGGTACCAGGTGGTCACGCGGTTCACCGTCGAGACCGAGGGCGGCGAGAAGCCAGCCTGCGTCGCAGACAGCGTGGGACGCGTGCTCGTGGACGCCGCCTGAGCACGGGCCGACGCTGAGCTCGGGGACGCCGGCCGATCGCAGCCGGGCGGCGGCCTGGTCGCGGTGATAATCGTTGACGATGGCACCCGACGAAGAGGACTCCGGCTACGCCGGCCGCACGGCCTGGGCCCGGAACCTGGCGGCTCCGGTACGCAACTTCCTGGGAACCGAAACCGGCGGCGCGATCGTGCTGCTCGCAGCCACGGTCATCGCGCTCGTCTGGGCGAACGCATCCTTCTCGGACTCCTATGAATCGGTCTGGACGACCAAGCTGACGATCAGCCTGGGAGGCGGCCAGATCTCCGCCGACCTGCGTCACTGGGTCAACGAGGGGTTGATGACCTTCTTCTTCCTGGTCGTCGGACTGGAGGCGAAGCGTGAGATCGACCTCGGCGAGCTCCGCGAGCGCCGCCGGCTTGCGGTGCCCCTGTTCGCGGCGATCGGCGGCATGGCGGTTCCGATCGCGATCTACCTCGCGTTCAACGCCGGCGGCCCGGGGGCCAAGGGCTGGGGCGCGGCGATGTCGACCGATACCGCGTTCGCCCTTGGCGCCCTGGCGCTGTTCACGCCGCGCGCGGCCACCCGGCTCCGCGTCTTCCTCCTGACGCTGGCCGTCGTCGACGACCTCTGCGCCCTGATCGTGATCGCGATCGTCTACACGACCCATGTATCCGTGCCCGCGCTTGCGACGGCGGTGGTCCTGTTCGGCGTCCTGCTCGCGCTGCGCTACGCGCCCGAGTGGCGACGCCAGGTGTCGGTCGTGGTGGGGGTGGCGCTCTGGATCGCGATGTTCAAGTCCGGGATCGACCCGGTCGTATCGGGTCTCGCGGTGGGGCTGGCGACGAGCGCCTATCCCCCCTCGCGCGATGACCTCGAGCGTGCCACCACGCTCGCCCGCTCGTTTCGGGAGCAGCCCACACCGGAGCTGGCGCGCTCGGCCCAGCGCGGCGTGATCTCCGCCATCTCGCCGAACGAGCGACTGCAGTACGGGCTTCACCCGTGGACCAGCTACGTGATCGTGCCCCTGTTCGCTCTCGCCAACGCGGGCGTGCACGTGACCGGCACGCTGGTCCAGGACGCGATCCGCTCGCCGATCACCCTGGGCATCCTGGTGGCATACGTGGTCGGGAAGCCGCTGGGCATCTTCGGCGGCTCATGGCTCGCGACCCGGCCGGCGCTGCACGGGCCGCGCTCGCCGCTCAGCACGCCGCTGCTGGCAGCCGGTGGCGCCTTTGCCGGGATCGGGTTCACGGTGTCGCTCCTGATCTCCAGCCTCGCCTTCACGGGCGAGCGGCTGGACGAGGCGAAGCTGGGCGCGCTCGCCTCGGTGATCGTGGCGCCCCTGGTGGGTTGGGCGGTGCTGCGCGCGGTCAGGCGCCTGCCGAGCACGGTTCGCGCGCGGCAGATCGCGCGGACCGCCGAGGACATCCTGGACCTCTCGCAGGACGTGGACCCTGCGCGCGACCACATCCGCGGCCCCGACGACGCGCTCGTGACGCTTGTCGAGTACGGCGACTTCGAGTGCCCCTACTGCGGGCAGGCGGAGGGCGTGATCCGCGAGCTGCTCGCGTCCTTCGGCGACGAAGTCCGCTACGTCTGGCGTCACCTACCCCTGAACGACGTCCATCCGAACGCGCAGGTCGCAGCCGAGGCCTCCGAGGCGGCCGCCGCGCAGGGCGGCTTCTGGGAGATGCACGACACCCTGCTCGAGCACCAGGGCGAGTTGCAGCCCGAGGATCTCGAACGCTACGCGGAGGGGCTCGGACTGGATGCAGAGCGGCTGATGGAGGAGCTGCGCCGCCGCCAGTACGCCTCGCGGGTCAGCGAGGACGTCGCCAGCGCCGATGAGAGCGGCGTCTCCGGCACGCCGAGCTTCTTCGTCAACGGGCGCCGCCACTACGGCGCCTATGACATCTCGACCCTCACCGAGACCGTGCGCGCCGCGCGCCGGCGCGCACGGCTCCCGGCGCCGGCCTGAGCGGCCGAGCCCAGGCATCGCGCAGGCGCGCCAGAACTGGCCTGGCTCACGCCGGCGCAGCCGACTAGCCTGTTGGTCATCCAATGTCCGAGGCTGGCGTGCATCGGGTGGTGATCGTGGGGGGCGGGTTCGGCGGCCTCCAGGCCGCACAGCACCTGCGCCGAGCCGCGGTCGAGATAACTCTGGTGGACAGGCGCAACTTCCACCTGTTCCAGCCGCTCACCTACCAGGTGGCGACCGGGGCGCTCTCCCCAGGCGAGATCGCCTATCCGCTGCGCGCGATCTTCAAACGCGACCGCAACATCAGGGTGCTGATGGCCGAGGCGAGCGATGTGGATCTCGACGCGCGCGAGCTCCGGCTCGAGCCGGTCGACGGCTTCCCGGCGCCGCCGTCTCTGTCCTACGACACGCTGATCGTCTCGGGCGGCTCGCGGTACTCGTTCTTCGGCCACGACGAGTGGGGCCGGTACGCGGAGGAGGTCAAGTCGCTGGAGAGCGCGCTGCTTGCACGCAGTCGCATCCTCAGCGCCTTCGAGGCGGCCGAGATGGAGCCGGACGAGCAGCGGCGTGAGTCCTGGCTCACGTTCGTCGTCGTCGGCGGCGGCCCGACGGGGGTCGAGATGGCGGGGCAGATAGCCGAGCTCGCCCGTGACACGCTCAAACGCGACTTCAGGGTGATCGATCCGCGCAACGGACGGATCCTGCTGATCGAGGCGACCGACCGGGTGCTCGTGAGCTTCCCCCCGTCGCTGTCCGCGAAGGCGCGCCGGTCGCTGGAGAGACTCGGCGTGACGACGCTGCTCGATCGGACCGTGGTCGGGGTGGACGGCGCTGCGGTCACAGTGCGAGACGGTGCCGGCCAGGTGGAGAGGATCCCCGCACGGACGGTCATCTGGGCGGCCGGCGTCACGGCCTCGCCGCTCGCCGCGACGCTGGCACGGCGCAGCGGCGCCGAGCTGGACCGCGCGGGCCGCGTGACCGTCGAGCCGGACCTCACCCTCCCGGGCCATCCGGAGGTGTTCGCGCTGGGAGACATGGTGCGGGTCCGCGGCGCCGACGGCGTGGTCCGGGTGTTGCCGGGGGTCGCGCCCGCCGCCATGCAGGAGGGGCGCTACGCAGCCAAGGTCACTCGCGCGCGCCTGCGTGGGGCCCAGTCAGCTCCGTTCCGCTACCGCGACAAGGGCAACCTTGCGACGATCGGCCGGGCGGCCGCCGTCGCCGACATCAAAGGGCTGCGACTGAGCGGCTTCATCGCCTGGGTCACCTGGCTCCTGGTTCACCTCTGGTACCTCGTTGGCTTCCAGAACCGCATCGTCGTGTTCATCCGCTGGATGTTCAGCTTCGCGGCGCATGGCCGCGGCGCTCGGCTGATAACCGAGGAGATGGCTCCGGTGTTCGGCGACGACTCGTCGACCGAGCACGCGGCCGCGAGACGCTTATAGTCGTCAGCGACCCTTTATACGGCTCCCCGCAGGAAGGAACGGATCATGTTTCACGAGATCCTCGTGGCGGTCGACGGGTCGGCGGACGCCGATCAGGCGCTGATGCAGGCGATCGACCTGGCCGAGGCCGAGCATGCGCGCCTGACGCTGTTCACCGCGGTCGTATCGCCTCCGGCGGTCGCCTACGCGGGCGTCAGCGGCGAGGTGGTCGCGAAACTCGCAGAGGACGCCCAGGACGAAGCGGAGAAGATCATGCACGCCGCCGTGGAGAAGGTGCCGGACGAGGTCGGGGTGACGAGCATGGTGAGCACCGCCCCCGTCAGGCTCGCGCTACTCGACCGGATCAGGCACGGCAACCACGACCTCGTGGTCATGGGATCGCGCGGCCGCGGCGCCGTCCGGTCGGTTCTGCTCGGGAGCGTCAGCCACTACATCCTGCACCACAGTCCCGCGCCTGTCCTGATCGTCCACGCCCTCGAGCAGCCGGGGGCCGGCACGGAGACGGGGGTTGGAGGCGAGCGCTCCGATGAGCCCCCGGCAAGCGGCTCTCGCCACGCCGAGCCGCAACCTGGTTAGCTCTGCGGGGTGCTCGGCCTGCCTGCAGGAGTCACCGCCTGCCTGTTCGACCTCGATGGGGTGCTGACGCAGACCGCCAAGGTCCATGCCGCCGCCTGGAAGCAGATGTTCGATGACTTCCTTCGCCGCCGGGCCTCCGAGTCCGGGGAGCGGTTCGTCCCCTTCGATCCCGAGCGTGACTACGACGAGTACGTCGACGGCAAGCCACGCTATGACGGCGTGCGCTCGTTCCTGGCCTCGCGCGGCATCGAGTTGCCGGAGGGGGATCCCGATGACCCGCCGGGCGCGAACACGGTTCACGGCCTTGGCAACCGCAAGAACGAGATCGTGCTCCGGCTGATCCACGAGCACGGCGTCGAGGCCTACGAGGGGTCGGTCCGCTACGTCCAGGCGGTGCGAGAGGCGGGCCTGCGCCGGGCGGTTGTCTCCTCGAGCACCAACGCTCGCGACGTGCTCGCCGCCGCGGGCATCCAGGACATGTTCGAGGAGATAGTGGACGGCGTGGTCGCCGAGCGCGAGCACCTGCACGGCAAGCCCGCGCCGGACACCTTCCTGGCCGGTGCGCGAGCGCTGGGAGTCGAGCCGGCTGCGGCGGCCGTGTTCGAGGATGCGCTCGCCGGTGTGGAGGCCGGCAGAGCCGGCCGTTTCGGCTTCGTCGTGGGCGTCGACCGGGTTGGGCAGGCGCAGGCGCTGCGCGAACACGGGGCCGACGTCGTCGTGGGTGATCTCGCCGAGCTGCTCCGGGCGCCGTGATCCAGCATCCCGCGTTCCCGGTCGAGCCGTGGGCGCTCCGGGAGACGGAGCTCGATCTCGGCAGGCTCGCCCAGACCGAGTCCGTTTTCGCGCTCGCCAACGGTCACCTCGGCCTGCGCGCCAACCTCGACGAGGGCGAGCCGTCGGGGCTGCCGGGCACCTACCTCGCGGGGTTCCACGAGATCCGGCCGCTGCCCTACGCCGAGCGCGCGTACGGCAATCCGGATTCCGGCGAGACCATCATCAACGTGACCAACGGCAAGATAATCCGCCTGCTCGTCGAGGACGAGCCGTTCGACGTCCGCTACGGCGAGCTGCGCCGGCACGAGCGGGTGCTGGACCTGCGCGCCGGCGTCCTGCGCCGCACGGTCGAGTGGGTGTCTCCTGCGGGCAACCAGGTGCGCGTCTCATCGACGCGCCTGGTCTCCTTCACACAGCGCGCCGTGGCCGCGATCCTCTACGAAGTCGACGCGCTCGACGGCAGGACGTCGGTGGTCGTGCAGTCGGAGATGGTCGCCAACGAGGAGACGCCGGCGACCGAGCGCGACCCGCGCGCCGCGGCGGCGCTCGCCTCGCCGTTGGAGCCGCGGCTGTCGGCCAGCCGGGACCTGCGCCTGGTGCTCGCCCATGCCACACGGGCGAGCGGGCTCACGATGGCGGTCGAGGCCGATCACGTGATCGACGGCCCGCCGGCCACGACGGCCAGCGGCGAGAGCGCAGACGATCTCGGCCGGCTTCTGATCGCCGCGGACATCGTGCCCGGGAAGCCGCTTCGAGTCGTCAAGCTCCTCGGCTACGGATGGTCCAGTCGCCGCTCGCTGCGCGCGATCACCTCGCAGGTAGCCGCGGCGGTGGCCGAGGCCAGGCACGCGGGCTGGGAGGGAATGCTCGCCGAACAGCGCGCGTACCTCGACGAGTTCTGGGACCGCGCCGACGTCGAGATCGAGGGTGACGCCGAGCTTCAGCAGGCGGTTCGCTTCGGCCTGTTCCACGCGCTGCAGTCCAGCGCGAGGGCGGAGCAGCGGGCGATCGGGGCAAAGGGGCTGACGGGGCCGGGCTATGACGGGCACACGTTCTGGGACACCGAGACCTTCGTGCTGCCGCTCCTCAGCTACACCGTTCCGCACGCCGCTCGCGACGCTCTGCGCTGGCGGCACAGGACGCTGGAGACCGCCAGGGAGCGGGCGAAGCTGCTGGGACTGAAAGGCGCGGCGTTCCCGTGGCGCACGATCAGCGGGCCCGAGGCATCGGGCTACTGGCCGGCAGGCCTCGCAGCCTTCCACATCAACGCGGACATCGCCGATGCGACCGCCCGTTATCAGGCGGCCAGCGAGGACGAGGCCTTCGCCGAGTCCATCGGCATCGAGCTGCTGGTGGAGACGGCGCGACTGTGGCGCTCCCTCGGCCACCACGATGCCGAAGGGCGGTTCCGGATCGACGGCGTCACGGGGCCCGACGAGTACAGCGCGATCGCCGACAACAACGTCTACACGAACCTGATGGCCCAGAGGAACCTGCTCGCCGCCGTCGATGCCGTGCAGCGAAACGCCGACCGTGCGGCCGAGCTGGGCGTCGACAGCGAAGAGTCGGCCGAGTGGCGCGACGCGGCCGAGGCGATGCTGATCCCCTACGACGACGCGCGCAGGGTGCATCCTCAGGCCGAGTCGTTCACGCAGCATCAGGTCTGGGACTTCGAGTCCACCTCTCCCAATCAGTATCCATTGCTGCTGCACTTCCCCTACTTCGACCTGTACCGCAAGCAGGTGGTCAAGCAGGCCGACCTCGTGCTGGCCCTGCATCTGCGCGGCGACGCCTTCGACACGGAGCAGAAGGCGCGCGACTTCGACTACTACGAGCGGCTCACGGTACGAGACTCCTCGCTGTCCGCTTGCACGCAGGCCGTGATCGCCGCCGAGGTCGGGCATCTCGACCTCGCCTACGACTACTTCGGCGAGGCCGCGCTCATCGATCTCGACGACCTCGAGCACAACACCCGGGACGGACTTCACATCGCCTCGCTGGCGGGCGCCTGGATCGGGGCTGTGGCTGGGTTCGGCGGCATGCGCGACCACGGCGGCGAGCTGAGCTTCTCGCCGCGCCTGCCGGAGGTGCTCACACGTCTCACGTTCCGCCTGACCTTCCGCGGTCGCCAGTTGCGGGTCGAGGTGGAGCCCCACCGCGCGACGTACTCGCTCATGGACGGCTCCCCGCTGGCGATCCGGCATTACGGAAGGACCGCGACCGTGACCGGCAAACGGCTCGTGCGGCGGATACCGCAGGCCCCGCGTCGCGAGCCGCCGAGCCAGCCGCCGGGGAGGGCGCCGGCCAGGCGCAGACCCGTGCGTCCGGCACGACGATCCTGATGCGATGGGTCATCCCCGCCGGGGCCGGCGCGGGTCGCGGCTAGCTTCGCGCGCCGGCGCCGCGCAGCCTCCTGCCAAAGGTGACGAGGCGGGCGAGGTGGCCGCAGTAGGGCGCGCCGGGACAGCGCGCGAAGGACATGGCCATCCTCGCGACGTGCCCCTCGCGATCCTCCCGCGGGCGACCAGGCAGCAGAATGATCGAGACCACCACGCCGAAAGCGCACAGGCCTGCCGCGACGAGGAACGCGCCCTTGAAGCCGTGCGTCAGCGCCAGCAGCGGAGCGGTCCCGGCATGCAGCGCGCTCGTCGTGCGGCTGGTGGAGACCGATGAGAGGATCGCCAGCCCGAGCGAGCCGCCGACCTGCTGGGTCGTGTTGAGCAGCCCGGAAGCCAGCCCCGAGTCCCGCGCCTCGACGCCGGTGGTCGCGGCGATCGTGATCGGCACGAACGCCAGCCCGAGCCCCGCGCCGAGGGCCACCATCGCCGGGAGGACGTGGCTGGCGTAGTCACCGTGGCCGGTGATCAGCGTGAGCAGCACGAAGCCGCCGGTCGAGACCAGCAGGCCGACGACGAGCACCGGCTTGGCCGTGAAGCGATCGACCAGCCGCGAGGCGAGGGCGGAGGCGCCGACGAGGGTGAGGGTCAAGGGCAGGTAGGCGACGCCGGTCTTCAGCGCGTCGAACCTCAGCACCTGCTGCAGGTAGAGGGTGCAGAAGAAGAACACTCCGAACAGGGCCGCCGCGACCACCAGGAAGGTCGCATCCGCCGCGGCCAGGCTGCGGTTGGAGAAGATCCGCAACGGTACGAGCGGGTCCCGCTGCCGTCGCTCGATGACAAGGAAGGCGGCGATCAGCACGGCCGCGATCGCGAAGCCCGCGAGCGTTCGGGCCGACGTCCAGCCCCAGCTGTTGGCCTTGATCAGCGTGAAGACGAGGGCGATCGTGCCGAGCGTGATCGAGACGGCACCCTCGACGTCGTACCCGCCGCGCGCCGCGGACTCCGAGCGGCTCTCGGGCAGGATGCGGGGCGCCAGCACCAGCACGATGGCGCCGATGGGCACGTTGATGAAGAAGACCCAGCGCCAGCTGAGCAGCTGCACGATCACGCCGCCCAGCAGGAGCCCGATCGCACCTCCGGCCCCGGCGATGGCACCCCACACCGCCAGCGCCCTGTTTCGCTCTGTGCCCTCGGCAAAGGTCGTCAGCAGGATCGACAGGGCCGCCGGCGAGACCAGGGCGCCGCCGAGTCCCTGGGCCCCCCGCGCGACCAGCAGCATGCCCTCGGACCCCGACAGGCCGCAGATCAGCGAGGCGCCCGAGAACAGCGCGATCCCGGAGGCGAAGAGCCGCCGCCGCCCCAGCCGGTCGGCGAGGCGCCCCCCGAGCAGCAGGAAGCCTCCGAACACCAGGGTGTAGGCGTTGAGGACCCAGGAGAGGCTCTGCTCCGAGAACCCGACGTCGGTCTTGATGGTCGGCAGCGCGACATTCACCACCGTCGCGTCCAGGACGACCATGAACTGGGCAACCGCCACGAGCGCCAGCACGGCGTTCGGGTCGACCCGCGAGGTCGAACGTTCGGCGGGAGGTGCAGCGGCTTCCGGCATGTTGTCGTACCCGCGCTCGACACTAGACCATCTCGCCCGAGCCCTGCAACGAGTCGCTCGCCGGCTCGGGTGGGGCGCTCGCCGGCTCGGCCTGGACGCCCGGCCCTGCGCTGCAAGCAATCGTGCAAGGGGCGCACAGCGCGCTTCCCCGAACGCGCGCGTGGGCATATGTTGCAGAGCAACGAGGCACGTATGCCCTTCTGCCCTTCCTGCAACCAGCAGAGCCGTGACCCGGGGGCGGTGTTCTGCTCCCACTGCGGCTTCGCGTTACCGGATGGCCGCGACGATGCGGCGCTCGAGGCTCTCGGATCGGAGCCGTCGGCTGCCGCCGGCGAGGCGCCGTGCGCCGAGCGCCCGCGCCGGCCCGGGTGGGCGGCGGATGCCAACCCGGGCGCGGTGGCCGTCGGCCTCGGCGCCCTCCTGGCGGCTGTCCTGCTGGCGATTGCCCTCTCGTTCGGCTCGACGAGGCCACGTCGCCTCGTACCGGAACCCGCCCCGAAGAGACCGGGGGCACGCTCCTCGGCGACCGCAGGCGCCGGGCCTCCCGCGCGCCTGCCTGCGCCGTTCCATCACCTCGGGATGGCAGACGCTCGGCCACCGATTTCGCATGTCGTCCAGATGAGCCGCTACCGCGCCGCCGGCTACTCCTTCGCCTATCCGAGGGGCTGGCGGATCGCGGCGGACGACAGGGCGCTCGCGAGCTACCGCGAGACGGTGGTGAGAAGCGCCGACGGCGGCGCGACGGTCAACGTCGACTACTCGCCCGGCCAGACGGCCGATCCGACGGCGAAGGCGTCCGAAGTCGAGGCGCCGACGAGCAGCACGCCGGGCTACCGGCGGATCTCCTACGGCCCGACGACGGTCGGCGGCCGGGCGGCCTTCGCCTGGGACTTCGTCGTGGCCGATGCCGACCCCCGGCGCGCCGACCTCTTCATCTCGGTGCCGGGCGGTGACTTCGCGTTGCTCGCCCACGGCCCCGACTTCGCCCGCGCCAGGTCGGCGGCGCGCTTGATCGCGGGGTCGCTGGACGCCTCCGCGGCACCGCACGTCTAGGGCTCGGCAGGGGACCCACGACCGGGCCGCCGATCCGAGCCGATCTCGGTTATCTCGTACCTGCGGGCGGGCAGCGACGCCGAGGCCGGCGCCGTACGGGCGGCGCCCGACACGTGGCCGCGCATGGCGCTGGACGCCGATGCGCTCCAGGGTGTCACGACCGGATCCAGTCGCAGCAGCGCTCGCCACGTCTGCGCGTCGGTGCTCCCGGTCACGGGCAGGCCGTGATGCGCCTGGAACGTCCGCAGGATGCCCAGCGTCAGGGCTCCGAACAGACCCGTCGTGCGCTGGCTCGGGTACTCGCGGGCGAGGTGCTCCTGCAACCACAGCACGGCGTCGCCCGTGGACCCGGGGCCGAGCACGGGATAGCCGAGCGGCGGCGCGCCGGCGGGCGTGTAGAGGCCGCTGAGCGCCTGCCAGAAGCCTTCGGCCGAGGTCCAGGCGTAGTCCCACCAGGAGATGCCGGGAGAGCCATAGCGCACGGCAAGGCCTCGGAAGAGGTCGATTTCGCCGGTCAGCGGCGAGCCGTAGGTCTGCCCGAGCGGGAAGATCGGGCGACGGTAGATGCGGTTCTCCGTGTAGGTGTGGCGGAAGACGGTGCCGACGCCGAGGCCGATTTCCACCCAGTACATCTGCGGCATGTCCAACTGCGCGCCCCCGGGGCCGAGGAAGACCGAGTAGGGGAAAGCCGGGTGGTAGTCGACGTACGGGAAGGACGCGAGGACCACCGGGTAGTAGAGCCCGACCAGGCGCCTCAGCTCCCGCAGGTAGGCGGCCGCCGAGGCGTAGCGCCCTTCGTACTCAGCCTCGGCGTCGATGATCAGGCACTGCGCCCCCGCCCGCGCGGCGCGGGCCCCCATGTCGGCCTCCGCGACCGGGTTGGTGCCATAGACGTACTGCCACGCACACACCTGCAGGCCGGCGGCGCGAAGCTCGCCGACGACGCCGGGGCTGAACTGCGACCAGTAGTTGCCACCGTCCGAGCTCTTGATGATCAGCGTCGAGACGCCTGCCGCGTGCGCCCGCGCGATGATCGCCGGCACGCTGCCTCCGTCGGACCGGGCGAGGTACCAGATCCACATGGAGCGTCCGTGTACGGGCGCGAGCGTCGCGCCGGCGGACGACGGGCCGGCTGAAGCGCCGAGTGCGAGCGCCACCAGCGCCGACAGGACAACCGCTCTCGCCTTCCGTGGACATGCCGATGACAAGTGCTCTCCCTGCGAACGCCTGCCGTCCAGACCCTAGGCGACCCCCGCGGCGTGGCAACCGCCGCAAGCCCCCTTGCAGCGCGCGGTCCTCACCGAGAGGGGGGCGGCGGGACGATGCTCAAGCTGCCCACGTTCCTCGCGCGTGGCGTCAGGCGTCCGGGAGCGACGGCGGACCGCCGGGCGGCGGACCGCGCGGCCTCCGTGGCCGCAACCAGAGCATCGACGACCTGCGGGTCGAACTGCGTTCCAGCGTTCTTGACCAGCTCGGCGATCGCCACCGACTGCGGCATCGCCTTGCGATAGGAACGCGTGGTGGTCATGGCGTTGAACGCGTCGCAGCAGGCGATGATGCGGGCCTCTACGGGGATCTCGAGACCGCTGAGTCCGTCGGGGTAGCCCCTGCCATCCCAGCGCTCGTGATGGGAGCGGACGATCTGGCCGATCTCGCCCATGACGCCGCCCACCCGCTGCAGCATCTTCTGACCCTCGACGGTGTGCGTCCTGATGATCTCCCACTCGCTGTCGGAAAGCTCGCCCGGCTTGTTCACGATCTCCTTCGGGACGGCGATCTTGCCGATGTCGTGCAGCAGCGCGCCGAACTCGACCTTCAGCCGCCCGCTCGCGTCGAGCGCCAGTTCCCGTGCCACATCGAGTGCGAGGTTCACGACGTCCTTGCAGTGGGCGCCCGTGTAGCTGTCGTCCGCCTCGACGACGTCGCCGAGCAACAGCGCAGTCCCGCGGTAGGCGTTGCTCAGCTCCACGAGCTGATCCAACCGGGCGCGTCGTTCCTTGGAGAGCCACATCAGCACGCCGAACATCGGACCGACCAGGATCACCACCCAGGGATGCCCCACGGTGGCGATTGCGACGAGGACGCCCAATGGCGAGAGCGCCACGTCGATCAGGTCCACCTGCCATGCCTCCTCCACCAGTTCGGAGGCGCTGATCCCGCCACGCAGGCGTTCACGCACGGCGTCCGCCGAGAAGTCGCAGGCGAGCTGGGCGATCAACGCCAGCAGCAGCACGCCCCAGCGCGAATCGGGGCGATGGTCGTGCGCGAGCAGCAGCACGAGCGATGGGCCGACCGCGAACCAGCTGTTTCCAGGCACGCTCAGCAGGCGACTGACGTGCCTGCGCCCGGCCACGATCGACGGGACCATTCCGAGCGCGAGCGAGAGAGCCACGAGCAGCGGCACGAGCGAGACCGGCAGGGCGAACAGCATCGGGACGAACACCGCCTGGGTCGGCACGGTGAACCCGGCGCCGACGTCGATCCGCACGTTGCTGATCGCAGCGACGCCGACGACATACAGCGCGGCGGTCCCCAACGCGGGGGCGGGCACCGGCCCGCCGGCCGCGGCCAGGGCCAGCGCGGCTGCCACGAAGGCGACGCCGACCACCAGCTCCCCGCGCCGCTCGGCACCGGCCATGGGCTCAGAGCGACCGGCAAACGAGGCACGCAGCCGCTCTGATTTGACGATTGCCTGGACAGACATGGGTATCTACCTCGGCGCATCGTCACCTACGCCGCCCCGGTCAAGGAATTCCCTGAGATACAGACCCTTTGCGGTTAGACGCTCGTGCTCGCGTCACCGCATCCGAGGATCAACGTAGACGTCGTCGATCCTCCACTGCCCGCTCGAGTCCTCAGGCGTGAAGCGATAGGCGATCGCCGTCTGCTGGAGCGACAGGGTCGCAAGCAGATTCGTCACGGTCAGCCCCAGTTCCGGCGAAGGCTGCCAGGTGGAACTACCGCTGAGGTCGCCCAGCCGAGCCACCTGCACTCCCCAGAGGAGACCGGGATACAGCGCCTCGACGCGCAGGCGGGATGACGTTGAGCCGGTGTTCTTGACGAACAGCCGGACGGTCGGCTGGTAGATGCTGGTGCAGACGGCCGGGCTCGTCGCCGAGCTGCCGCTCGGTAGGGACAGCGAGCTTCGGTCGGTGGCGGCGTTGGCGTAGTAGCTCTCGTTCCCGGCGCCCACGCTGGCGCCCGACCAGAGCAGCCAGGGGAACGCCCCGGCCTCGAACGTCCCGCCGGTGGCCAGGAAGTAGTTGTGCGTGTCGCCCCATCGGGCGAACGGCTGGCTCTCTGGCTGGCTCCCGCAGCTTCCGGGGAGGATCGAGAGCAGGTTCGCCTGAGCGGCGGACCCCATCGATGCCAGTGATGCGAACGAGAAGATCGCCACCAGAGTGGCGCGGATCCGGATGTTCATGATGTACCTCTCATCGGTTCTGGCTTCCTTGCGGGAGCGATGAAGAGGCCGGCGGCCGAGCTATCTCAGGGGAGAGACCTCAAGCTTTGCGTCCCCGCCTCACGGCGGGTTTGCCATTTTCAGCCGTTGTGTGAAACGAGTCGGCGCTCGGACGGCGGGAGTTGAGCGGGAGGGCGCCGAGTGGACCCATGTCCAGGGAGCGAGCAGCGGAGAACTTCCCCTGGGATGCACTCAGCAGCTTCACAGGATCTCCCCACCTCCCGCCCAGCCGCGACGACGAGCATGCGTACATGAGCATCGACATCTCACAGCCCAGCCGGCGGCGGGCAGCGTGCGACCCGAGCCAGATGGGGCACGCGAGCGTTCCCGTCCTCGAGGTCGTTGTCCCGGTGTTCAACGAGCAGCACGTGCTCGCTGACGGCGTGCGAAAGCTCCGCTGTTACCTGGACGAGCACGTCGCCTTTCCCTTCCGGATCACGATCGTCGACAACGGCAGCAGCGATGCGACGCGGGAGGTCGCAGAAAGCCTCTCCCGCGAGCTTTCCGAGGTCGCGGTGATGCACCTGGAGCGCAAGGGGCGCGGCGGAGCGCTCCGCGCAGCCTGGAGCGCCAGTGAGGCCGATGTGGTCGCCTACATGGATGTCGACCTGTCCACCGATCTCTCGGCACTGCCGAGCCTTCTCATGCCCTTGCTCGAAGGCCGCGGTGATATCTCGATCGGCTCGCGGTTGACGCCCGGCGCGGAGGTCACACGCGGTTTCAGGCGCGAGGTGATCTCGCGTGCCTACAACGTGCTGCTGCGCATGCTGCTCGGCGTGGGCGTCTCGGACGCTCAGTGTGGCTTCAAGGCGGCTCGGCGGGAGGTCATCCAGCCGCTGCTCGCCGACGTGGAGGATGAGGGATGGTTCTTCGATACTGAGCTGCTCTACCTGGCCCAGCGACGCAAGCTGGCGATCCGCGAGGTCCCGGTGCGCTGGGTGGACGACCCGGACTCGCGCGTGGACATCCTCGCCACGGCGCGCGCAGACCTTCGCGGTGTCATGCGCCTGCGCAGGGCCAGCGCCCAGCTCGAAGCCAAAGCTGGTGCGCCCAGGTCCCCCCTTGGTGATCTCATGCTTTCAGCCGGTCGAGGTGCTTTCGGCCGATCTCATTCGTCCTACGGAGGAAAGCAAGGGCCAGCTTCAGCTCCTCGGTGCTGAAGTCGCGCGAGAGGACAGAGGACCAATCGGCGGCCACAGGCCCCCAGATGCTCTCGGCCCGGGCGTAGAACGCACGCGTCACCTCGACTTGCACCCGCCGGCGATCGGCGGGGTCGGGGACCCGGCGCGCGTAGCCCACCTTCTCCAGGCGGTCGATCACCCCGGTGACCGCCCCGGTGGTCAGCCCCGACTCGACGGCGAGCTCCCCCGCGGTGAGGCCGCCGCTGTTCTGGATGATGTTGAGGCAGTGCAGGTCGGTCTCGTTCACTCCGAGCCGCTCGGCCGCCAGGTGGTCGAAGGCGTCGTCCAGGTTGCCCGCGACGCGGTACTCAGAAATCAGCTCCTCGATTTGTTCTTTCTTGGTCATCCTCATTACCTTAGCTGCTAAGATACTTAGCACAAGAGCAACTCACCCGGCAAGGGAGCTTAGACCCCGAAGCCGATCGAAAGGAGCTTCAGATGGCTGCAGATATGCGACTCGAGTTGATTCAGGTCCCGGTCTCGGACATCGATAGGGCAAAGGCCTTCTACGTTGACCGGGTCGGCTTCAACGACGATCACGACCACCAGTTCAGCGAGGAGATTCGCTTCGTCCAGCTGACCCCGCCGGGCTCGGGCTGCTCGATCTCACTGACCACCGGGGCGCACGAGATGGAGCCGGGCAGCCTCGAGGGCCTGCAGCTCGTCGTCGAGGACGCGAGCGCCGTCCACGCCGAGCTCAGCGAGCGCGGGGTCGAGGTGAGCGACGTCCAGGACCTCCCCTGGGGCCGGATGGTGTTCTTCAGCGATCCCGACGGCAATGGCTGGGCGGTGCAACAGGTTCAGTACCCGGGCCGGCCGCTCCCGTAGGGCGGGCGCCTTTCTGACGGCTCGCGAGCGGATCCAGCGCTCCTGTTGATCAGGATGGCGGCCGTTAGGATGCGCCCCCATGCCGGACGCGCCGGCCCGCAGCGAGCCGTTCACAGTGCGGACCGCCCCCGCAGCGCTCGAGGATCTCCGCGCGCGGCTCCACGCCACGCGCTGGCCAGACGCGCCCGAGAACGCCGGCTGGTCGCTCGGGACCGACCTCGCCTACCTCCGCGAGCTCATCGCCTATTGGCCGGACGGGTTCGACTGGCCCGCGCAAGAGGAAGCGCTCGCCCGACTGCCCCGCTTCCGAGTCGTGCTCCGCGGCCTCGGGATCCACTTCGTGCACGTCCGCGCCACGGCGCGCTCCGGGCCTGTGCTGCCGCTGGTCCTGAGCCACGGCTGGCCTGACTCCTTTTGGCGCTACTCAAAGGTCATCCCGCTCCTCGCCGACCCCGGTGCGAACGGCGCCGATCCCGCCGACTCCTTCGACGTGGTCGTGCCCGACATGCCCGGCTACGGATACTCGGACCCCCCCATAGGTCCGCCCCTCGACGCGATCGCAGTCGCCGCCCTCTGGGCCGAGCTCATGCGGGTTCTCGGCTACGCGCGGTACGGCGCAGCGGGCGGCGACATCGGCGGCCACGTGACCCGCTACCTCGGGCTGGATCACCCCGACCGAGTCTTGGCCGTCCACCGCACGGACGCTGGTTCCCCCGTCTTCACCGGCGACCCGGCGGACCTCGCGCCCGAGGAGCGCGCCTACCTCGACGAGGCTGCGGCCTGGGCGGCGACGGAGGGCGCCTACATCGCGATGCACCGCACGAAGCCACAGACCGTGGCCTTCGGGCTCAACGACTCGCCAGCCGGGCTCGCCGCGTGGATCGTGGAGAAGCTCCGAGCGTGGAGCGACTGCGACGGCGACGTCGAGCGAAGCTTTACCAAGGACGAGATCCTCACCAACGTCACGCTCTACTGGCTCACGGGGACGATCGGCTCGTCGATCCGCATGTACCGCGCGAACGCTGCAATCCCACCTGCGCAGCATTCTCGGCGCGTCGAAGTGCCGTCCGGCTTCTCGCTCTTCCCCGGAGACATCGGCGCGCGACCGCCGCGGGCATGGCTCGAGCGCGCGGCGGACGTCGTACGCGTGACCGAACCCGCGCGCGGCGGGCACTTCGCACCGTTCGAAGAGCCCGAGCTCTACGCCGAGGAGCTGCGCGCGTTCTTCCGCCCCCACCGGGCGGCGGCGCCGGGGCCCGATTGAGCTCGGCGATCCAATCGATCAGCTCGTCGCGTCTGCTTGACTCCACCGTCCAGCTTCGTGGGGGCCTCCCTCACCGCTCGGACCGCCGCTGCAGCACGTCGATGAAAGCGCTGAGCGTTTCTGTCGCGGTTGACAGTGCCCCGAGCTGGTCGTCTGAGAGCTCCTCGAGGTTGGTCCGCATCGCCGCCAGGGACCGGGCTCGGAGCGCCTCGAGCGGCACCCTCCCGGCCTCGGTGATCTGCACCAGCACCACGCGCCCGTCCTCTGCGAGTCCTTCGCGCTGAACCCAGCCGCTCTCCTCCAGCCGCTTGACCAGTAGCGTCGTCGTCGGCTGCGCCAGCCCGGTGAGCTCGGCGAGCTCGGTGATTCGGCGCGGACCGTCGAGGAGAATCCCGAGGACTTCGGCCTCGGTGCGAGAGAGCTCGCTGCTGCGGACCTGCTTGACCAGCAGCCGCACGAGCAACGCGGCGCGCGATAGCAGATTGTCGGCAACGTAATCGAGCTGGCCGGCACGCCGGGCATTCCTGGCTGTGCTGGTGGGACTCATATTGCGTACTATATAGTATGATATAGATGGTCAGGCGATTGGAACCCCAGACTCCAAGCGAAGGAGACCAGCATGTTCCTCAACATCCTCGTCGCGCTCGACGGCTCGCCCGATTCAGATCAGGCGCTCAGCGAGGCGATCGACGTCGCTGAGTCCGAGCACGCGCGCTTGACGCTCTTCAGCGCCGTTACGGGCCCGCGCACAGTCGCCTACGCCGGCGTCGACGGCTCGCTCACCGCGACGCTCCTGTGCCAGGCCGAGTCCGATAGCGAGGAGCTTCTGCGGACGGCGGTCGAGCGCGTCCCCGCCCAGGTGTCGGTGAGCACAGTCCTGAGCCACGACCCGGTCAGGCCCGCGCTGCTGCGCCAGCTAAAGGACGGACATCACGATCTGCTCGTGATGGGATCACGCGGTCGCGGCGCGTTGCGCTCCATCCTGCTGGGCAGCGTCAGCCACTACGCGCTGCACCACAGCCACATCCCCGTGATGATCGTCCACGCCGAGAGCTCTCGCCAGCTCAAGTCCTCCGTTTCGGCAAAGGACGAGGGCGAGCGAGCCACGGCCGGCCTGCCAACCCAAGGGCCCGAGGCAGAGCGTCGGGTGCTCGCGGCGACAGCCGCCAATCGGCGCATGGCGCGCACGCACGAGAGCACGGCGCGATCGCGGGCGGCGAACGGGAGAACGGCCACGGGCGCACAGGGAGCGGTCCCATGAGCCTGCCCGACCCGACGCAGCAGACTGCGCGCGACATGCTCGATGCAGAGGACGCGCTGCATGTCCTGCGCGAGCGCTTCGAGCAAACCGAGGACCACGAGACCCAGGGAGAGCTAGCAGCCAGCGCACTCGACCTCGTCGAGCGCCAGCTGGAGCTCACGCGCGAGCGCCGCCACAAGCTCGACGGCATCGAAGGGCAGCTCTGGTCCAGACGAAACCGCCTCGAGCGCTTCCTCATCAGCACACGAGGAACCGCTTGGTGGCATGCACACCACCGAAGATTTCGGGGATGAGGAGCGAGCCGCGGCATGACACAGACCGCGAGCAGAGAGCGCCCGGTCCTGTTCGCCTACGACGGCTCCGAGCTCGCCAAGCACGCGATCGCAGAGGCCGGCCAGCTGCTGGGCGAGAGCGCGCTTGACGCGCTGGTGCTCACCATATGGCGACCGTTCGATGTCGGATTCGTCCCGCCACGTGGGTTCAGCTTCGATGCGGAGCAGCCCGCAGACGCGAGAAAGGCCGCAGAGGAGACCGCCGCGGCCGGCGCGGCACTCGCCCGGGCAGCCGGATTCCAGGCGGCGAGCCTCGCCGTCGAGGGCGCCCCAGCGTGGAAGGCGATCGCCGACACCGCCGACGAGCGCGACGCGCGCCTGATCGTGTTCGGCTCCCACGGGCGAAACGGGCTCGCCGGCTGGCTCGCGGGGAGCGTCGCAGGCGCCGTGGCCGCCCACTCACCGCGCTCCGTTCTCGTCGTGCACAAAGCGGGCCGCGTCTAACCCCTGCTCAAAAGTTGCCCTCAGCGGGCGGACGCAAATGGCGAGACCCGGACTCGAACCGGGGACACCACGATTTTCAGTCGTGTGCTCTACCAACTGAGCTATCTCGCCGAGGCGCCCGATGCTACCGGCTCGCCTGGGTCTGGCCCGCGGCCGGCGGGGCCGTCTGCGCGCCGGGCCGGGGCTAGCCGGCGCCCGCGTGATCCCAGGCTTCGAGATAAGGCAGTGGGTCGATCGGATGACCGGTGGCGGCCTGCCAGCCGCCGACCCACATCTCGAAGTGCAGATGCGGCGTCGTGGCATCGCCGGTCTGCCCGGCGCTGCAGATCCTCTGGCCGGCCGACATGGCCTGTTCGGGGCTGACCGCGAGAGACCCGGCCTGGCAGTGCGCGAACATGAAGTCGAAGCCCGAGGAGGTGTGCTCGACGGCGTAGTAGCCGGCGCCTCCGGCCTGATAGCTGGTCCAGGTGACCGTCCCGGCCATGGGCGCCACGTCCGGGGTCCCTTCGGCCGTGAGGATGTCCTGGCCCTGGTGGGTGTGGTTCCCTCGGGGAGCGCCGAAGCGGTTTTCGGGGCCGCCGAAGCTGTGCGGGCCGGCGACGGGGAACACGGCGCCGGCTGCGGCACTCTGCGCGGGGGTGGGCACTCCAGGTTCGGCCGCGGGAGGCGGCGCGGCGGGCGTCGGCTGCGGCGCGGGGGGTTCGGCGACGGTGAGACCTACGACGCCCGAGGTTCGGGCTCCACGCAAGAGCTGACGGCGCTGGTGGTCGTGCGCACGGACGCTGACCTCGTAGCTGCCAACGCGCAGCACGGCACCCGAGGGCCAGTGGACGGTGACCGTGCGGCGGGTGCGCACCCAGCCGAGAGCCGCCGACACGGCGGTCGTGTGGCTGGCGAGGTCGGTGATGGTCACGCGCGCGGTCACCGTCGCCACGCCCGTCTCGTCGAGGCTCAGCTTCACGGTCGGTGGCCGGCCGGCGACCGCGGTGCGCGGGACGCTCAGGCTCAGCAGCACCGGTCCGCCCGCGCTCACGCGGGCGGGCACGCCATACGCGCTTCCGCCGGCGCGTCCGGTCGACGGAGCCGGGCCGCCCCCCGGAGCTGCCGCGCCGCCCGGTTCCGCGGCGAAGACGGGCGCCGGCACGGCGGCACAGGCGATGGCTGCGAGAAGCGCGGCGGTACCCCTCAGGGGCAGGTGCCTCATGCGCTCACCCTCGGTCCGCCGCGCGCGATCCGAAAGGGCTCGGCGCCGTAACTACACGTCTGTCCTAGTGTCCGTCGACGCGCGCGGGCAGAATCCTCTATGGAGCGCCGGCCGCAGCCCTCCAGCTGGGCCGAATGACCCGCCAGTCGAGGTCAGGACTTCTCGAGTTCCTCGATGAGGGCGGCGTAGGTGCGCTTCAGGCCCTCGTCGATCGGCGTCTGAGGGTGCCAGCCGAGCTCCCGTTCGGCGCGCGAGATGTCGAGACGGCTGTGTCTGAGCTCGCCGGGACGGAGGTCTGCCAGGCGCGGCTCGATCTCCTTGCCGGCGACCTCGGCGAGCCGCCGCCAGATCGTCAGCACGTCCGTCTCGACGCCCGTTGCGATGTTGAAGGTACCGGCCCTGCCCGTCGCGGCGAGCAGCGCGCTGACGACGTCGCCGACGTACACGTAGTCGCGTGTCGGCTTGCCCTGCCCGTAGAGGGTGGGCGTGCGTCCGCTGTGCAGGTGGTCGGTGAAGATCGCCACCACGCCTGCCTCGCCGTGAGGGTTCTGCCTGGGGCCATAGACATTCCCGAGACGGCACACGGCGTGCGCGATCCCGGACGAGCGCGACCACGTCCCGACGTACGACTCGGCCGCAAGCTTGGAGGCGCCGTAGGGGGACAGCGGCTGCGGTATCTGGTCCTCGCCCGTCGGCATCGGCACGTCGTCCCCGTACAGCGCTCCGCCGGTGGAGGTGAAGACCACGGGGGCCCCGGCTCTGCCGGCGGCCTGGACAACGTTGAGCGTGCCGACCACGTTCACGTCGCAGTCCCGTAGCGGGTCCTTCACCGACGCAACCACGCTCGCCTGGGCGGCCAGGTGATAGATCGCGTCGGGGGCGACCTCCTGGACCACGGCGTCGAGCGCAGCCCCGTCGACGATGTCGAGCACGCGCAGGTCGGCCTCGGGCGCGACCCTCGAGCGCTCGCCCGAGGAGAGGTCGTCGATCACGGTGACGCCCTTGCCGTCCGCCAGCAGCGCGTCGACGACGTGCGAGCCGATGAAGCCGGCCCCGCCGGTGACTATCGCGCTGGGCGTCACGCGCTGGAATCTATACGGACGCGGGCGAGGCGGTGGCGGTGCCCGACAGCAGGTCCTCCACGGCCTCGACCGACTCGTCGATGCGCTCGAGCACCTTCATCCCCTCCCGCTCCTGAGGGAGTCCCCCCCCGACCGCCGCGCCGCCGAGCACGATCGGGATTTCGGGGTGGCGCGAGCGCAGCTCGCGCAGTGCCGTCCCGACCGCGCCGGCCGAGGATGCCTCAGTGGCGCCGACCACGACGAGTGCGGGAGATTGGCTCTCGATCATCGCCGCCAGTCCGTCGGCGGAGATGTCGGTGTCGAAGATCGTCTGGTAGCCCGCCGCGGCCAGCTGATCGTGCACCATCTGCAGGCCGAGCGTGTGCTCGTCGCCCTCGACGCCGGCAAGCAGGACCCGCTCACGGGTCGGCTCGGTGTTGCCGGTCATGTACCGGTAGAGCGTCGCGAGAACGCGGCGGATGATCGTCGTCGCGTGGCGCTCGCGCTCCTCGTCGATCTCGCCCGTTTCCGAGAGCAGGGTCACGCGGCGTAGCGCCGGGTTGATGACCTCGGCGTGGAGGGTCGTCGGAGAGATGCCGTCCTCGATCGCCGTCGCGATCGCCGCCTCGGCCATCTCGGCGTCGCCGCGCTCCAGCGCGGTGGCGAACGACTCGAGCGTGCTCTCCACGAGCGCCGCCGGGTCCGAGCGCACCTGCTCGCGGGCATCGGGGCCGGAGCGCCCGAGCACTTCCATGAACGCGTCGAGCAGGATGGGATCGAAGTGGCGTCCGCGCTGTTCGCGCATCATCTGGATCGCCTCCTCGACCGGGAAGGCCTTGCGGTAGACGCGGTCGCTGGTGAGCGCGTCGAACACGTCTGCGACGGCGACGATGCGGCCCTCGATCGGGATCGCCTCGCCCTTGAGGCCGCGTGGGTACCCGCTGCCGTCCCACTTCTCCTGATGGCTCAGCGCGATCGTCGCAGCCATGTCCAGGATCGAGGAGGAGGAGCCGCGCACGAGCCTGTGGCCCTCCTCGGCGTGCGTCTCGACGATCGCCCGCTCCTCTGGCGTGAGCGGCCCGGGCTTGAGCAGGATCGCGTCGGGGATCGCCACCTTGCCGACGTCGTGCAGGGGGGCGGCGTGGTTCAGGCGCTCGCAGAACTCCGGGTCCATGCCGATGTGTTCGGCCAGCAGGCGCGAGAAGCGCCCGATCCGCTCGATGTGCGCACCCGTGTCCTCGTCACGGAACTCGACGGCCATCGACAGGCGACGGACGGTCTCGGCCTGTGCGATCTCGAGCTCGGAGAGCGCCCGTTTGAGCTCCCGGGTGCGACCTTCGATCTCCTCGACGAGGGCGGCTCGCCGCTGCTCGCCGAAGCGCCATCCAAGGGCCGTCGCGGCGCACGCGAGCACCACCACGCAACCCGCCACGGCGGCGGAGGCTCCCGCCAGCACGGCGCCGGTCGCCCCTGCCACGCCGATCACGCTCCAGACCACGAGCCACACGGCTGACGGCCGGCGGCGCGGCAGATCGCCTCTCGCCTGTACCGGCCCACGTCCCTGCGGACGACTCGGTGTGCCTCCGGTCATGCCGGCCGACCTAGCCACTGGGGCCCTTCCGGGGCGCGGCGCGCCGTTCGGCCTCGGCGATCCAGGGTGCTCTGAGGCCGTCCCGCGCCGGGCGGGCCTCCGAAAGCTGGCTTGGATTGCACCGTTCACAGAGAACTCTCGCGTCCGCGACCAGTCCCACGCTCGCGTCCTTTTCCATGCTCGGGTTCGACGCGCCCAGTGGGGCTCTTGAAGCCCGCTGAGGAGGGGTGGACATATGGACGAGAGGGGGTTCGCTAGTGGCCGCTTTGCAGCTGGTTTATGTTGATGGCGTTCGCCGGTGCCGTCAGCGTGACCGCCTTGTTCCACCTGTCAAAGGTGATGCGGCCGCCGCTGCCGCCGTCCTTGGTGATCTCGATCGGGAAGGGGGTGCCGGTCGTGGCGACGTAGAGCGTCCCGCCCTGCGAGACGTCCGTGACGGCCACCACCTTGTGCCCGTCCACCGTGGTGGTGGCGCCGCGCGTGAGCTTGCCATGGCTCGAGAGCGTCGTGTCGATGAGCTTGGACAGGTCGGTGAGCGAGGCCAGCGAGGCGAAGTTGCCACTGTTCTCCGGCGCCTTCAGCCATTTGCCCTGCAGCAGCCTGGCCGCGGCCGGCCCCGCGATGCGCTTGTAGAAAGCCTGGCTGCCGTTGATGTAGACGGCGCCGCCTACCCGCACCAGGTTGATGCTCACTCCTTCGAGCGTGATGCTGCCGCGTCCGCCCTTGCCCTTGACGAGTTCCTCGTCGATCGTGAGCGGTTTGCCTTCGCTGCGCACGGTTCCCGCCACGTGGACGGTGGCCGCCCCGTCGGCAGCCGCTTTCGCCGCCGCCAGGATCTCGGCGGGAGACTTCGACGCGATCCCGTTGCCGGACGAGGAGCCGCCGCAGCCGGCGAGCACCGCGGCGGCGAGCACCG
>DASYFT010000012.1:0-43098 GCA_036498265.1 Solirubrobacteraceae bacterium
CCGCGGCCGCGATCCCCTACGGCGGTGTCCTCAGCTATCGCGATGTGGCGGGCGCCGCCGGCAGTCCGCACGGGTCGCGCGCGGCCGGCAACGCGCTCGGCTCGAACCCGATCCCGATCGTGATCCCGTGCCATCGCGTGCTGCGCACGAGCGGCAACCTCGGCGGCTACGGCGGCGGGATCGACCGCAAGCGCTGGCTGCTCGAGCTCGAGGGCGCGCCGACGGCCTAGCTGTGAGCTGGCGCTAGGCCCGCTGCGGAGCGTCGGCCGCGGGCGCCCACTGCGACTCCGCGGGATCGCCGACGGGCATGCCGGCCGGGACGGGGATGCCGGGGGTGTCGCGCAGGTACCACTCGGCGTCGAGCGCCGCCTGGGTGCCCGAGCCGGCGGCCGTGACCGCCTGGCGGTAGGTGTGGTCGACGAGGTCGCCGGCCGCGAACACGCCCGGGCGGTTGGTGCGCGTGGACTTGCCGTCCGTCACGACGTAGCCGGCGTCGTCGAGCTCGATCTGGCCGCGGACGAGCTCGGACTGCGGCTCGTGCCCGATCGCGATGAAGGTACCCGTGACGAGCAGCTCGCGCTCCTCGCCGGTCTCGGTGTTGACGAGCACGGCGTGGGCGAGCGGGCCGTCCTGTCCGGCGACGAACTCCTTCACGACGTAGGGGGTCATGAACTCGATGTTCGGCGCCGAGCGCGCACGCTCGAGCATGATCTTCGAGGCGCGGAACTCGTCGCGCCTGTTCACGACGGTCACCTTCGAGGCGAACTTCGAGAGGAAGATAGCCTCCTCCATCGCCGAGTCGCCGCCGCCGACGATCATCGTCGTCGCGCCCTTGAAGAACGCGGCGTCGCAGGTGGCGCAGTAGCTCACGCCGCGGCCTGAGAGCTCATCCTCGCCTGCCACGCCGAGCTTGCGGTGCTCGGCTCCCATCGACAGGACGACCGTCCGGGCGCGGTACTCGGTGTCGCCAACCCACACGCTGTGAAAGCCGCCGGGCTCGGACGCGAGCTCGACACGCTCCGCCTGGTCGGTGATCATCCGCGCCCCAAAGCGCTCGGCCTGGTCGCGGAACTTCTGCATCAGCTCGGGTCCCATGATCCCCTCTGGGAAGCCCGGGTAGTTCTCGACCTCCGTGGTCTGCTGGAGTAGCCCTCCCCAGGCGAAGCCCTCGATGACGAGCGGGCTGAGATTGGCACGGGCGGTGTAGAGAGCGGCGGTGTAGCCCGCCGGGCCGCTGCCGATGATGATCACGTTCTCGACGTCGCCCATCTCAACTCCATTCTTCCGCATGTGCCTTGTGCCGACTGGCACTTTACTTTGTATAGTGTACCACGATCATTGGCCTCTCGCCACCGGCTGGGAGCCGTGGAGCGCCGTGGCGGGACGGCTGCGCCCGCGCCCGCCGCGGTCCGTGGGTCCCTGCTGTTCCTCGCGCCAGCGAGCGACGGTGCGGCGCAGCTGGAGGTAGGCCAGGGCTCCGGGGACGGTGGGCAGCCAGAACGATATGGCGCGGTAGGACAGCACCGCGAGCACGGCCAGGTTGAAGTCGACGCCGAAGGCGGCGAACGCGCCGATCATCCCGCCCTCGACGCCACCCAGCCCCCCCGGGAGCGGCAGCAGGTTGCCGAGCGTGCCCACGAAGTAGGCCATCAAGATCACGGTGAACGGCGGTGGCGACCCGAAGGCATGGAACATCGCCCACAGGACGCTGATGTCGAAGCCCCACCAGGCGAGCGCCCCCAGCAGCCCCGGGTTGCGTTCGCGGATCAGCCCGACGGCCGTGCGAATGCCGCTGGCAGCGAGCGCCGGGGCGGCCGCGGAGCGTGCGATCCAGTGGGCGAGCCGCCCCGAGCGTGAAGCCCATGTCTCCAGGCGCCGCTCGATGTCTCCGGGCAGCAGCGCCACTGCGCCGGCGACCGCGACAAGGACGGCGGCGACGATCGCCGGCACGATCGTGATCGCGAACGAGCCGCCCCCGGGGAACAGCCCCGTGCCCAGACCGATGCCGTCGATGATCAGCGATGCCGCGTATACCGAATAGAGGAGAACGAGGAAGGCGACCATCCGACACGCCACGAGGCGAGACTCCATCCCAGAGCGGCGCAGCGCCCACGCGGTCAGCGCGACGCCGCCGGCGCCCGCAGCCGCGAACAGGCGCGTGGCCACCAGACCGGCCATCGTGATCTGGTAGCTCTCACGCCATCCGATCCGCCCGTAGCCGCGTATGAAGACGGTGCGGAAGAGGACCACGTAGCCGGCGAAGGAGAGCATCTCGAGCAGCACGCCGATCGCTATCCACCACGGGTCGCCGCGCTCGATCCGGTGAACCGTCGTGCCCACTCCCGCTAGCTTCGGCAGGACGAAGTAGAGGAAGGCGATCCCGGAGAGGACGAACAGCGCAGAGCCGACGAGCTGGCGACGCGTGAGCAGGACCCGCGGCATCTCCTCCTCGGAGCCCGGATCCTCCCTGCGCGCGGTCGCCGAGGTGGTCGGGCCGTTCGTGGCGGCATCAGCCGACCGGCCGATCACGGGCCGCTGCCGCACTGCGGCGCTCCCCGGCTCGCGGCCGGCGGCACCGACCACCGGGCCGATCTCAGATCGGTCCTCCTCTGCCTCCTGCCGTTGTCCCCCCGGACGGTCGACCCGCGCCATCTTCTCCTCGCTCACCCCCCCGCTTCAGCTCGTCTCGTGCGCTCTCGCCTCCAATGCCGCCACAACACGCCCCGCGCGGGTGAGGACGGGCCCGGCCCGCGGCCCGAGCCGCCGCACCGCGACCGTCAACGCGGCCCCCGCGAGCAGATCGACGACGTAGTGCTCTCCCAGGTACACGAGGGAGAAGCCGAGCGTAGCCGTGTAGGCGAACCCGACGGCTCCCGCCGCCGGGCCAACCTCGGCCAGCAGCAGCGCGGCCATGAGCGACGTGGCGAAGTGCAGAGAGGGCATCGCGGCAAGGGGGTTTCCTCCGAACACACTGTAGAGCGAGCCCCAGCCGTCTCTCCAGAACATCTCGCCGTACTCCACCATCATGCGTCGCGCCGCGAGCACCTCCTCCCCCCTCTCACGCGCCGTCTCCGCCGCGTACCACGGAGGTGCCGTGGGGACCACCCAGTACACGCTCGCGCCGAGGTTGAACACCGCGTAGGTCATCACGGCGGCACGCGGGAAACGCTCGGGCCTTCGCGCCAGGATGTACAGGAGCGCGGCGTGGGGAACCATGAACCAGCTCCAGTGCGCCCATACGAGCAGCGCGTCGAGCTTCGTCCACTCCGGTCCGGAGGGCCCCTGCCGGCTGAGCGTCCGCTGCAGGCGCGAGGTCGGAAGCTCCCCCAGCCCCAGGATCCGGTCGGCGAGGATGGGGTAGTCGAAGCGCACCCGGCGGCGCTGTACCTCGGGGTCGTCGTGCGGCGACTTGTAGGCGGCCACGTAGGCCCACATCTGCAGGGCGCACGTACCTATGTCGCGCGCGCGCGAGCGCGGCAGAGCGACGCACAGGCCGACCGGAGCGGCATACGCGACGGTCTGGACGACCGCGGCTGGGGCCTTGACTCGCTTGCGCACCAGCGGCGCCGCCGCCCCCGCCAGCACGATCCCCCATGCGGTTGCTCTCATCGCCCTCGACAGCCGCACTGGGCCGGGAGTATATGTGCGCTCGAGCCGCAGACGCCGGAGGGGCTAGCGCGCCGCGGAGTCGGCAGCGGAGGCGGGCCCACCGGCGGCCGGCGCGGCTCCGTCGAGCGCCGCGGGGGCGCCGGCGTCGGCGATGGTGCCTCTGGCGGCGTCGACGAACGCGGCGATGACGGTGCTCGCGAGATCCGCCTCGGGATGCCACTGCACGCCCAGCACGAAGCGCCTGTCCGGCAGCTCGATCGCCTCGGGCAGGTCGTCGAGCGTGGAGACGCCGCTCACGACCAGCCCCTCGCCGAGGCGATCGACGCCCTGGTGGTGGTGCGACTTGGTGGCGTGCGATTCCTCGCCGGTGGCGCTCGCCGCCGTGGAGCCCTCGCTGAGCAGGACGTCGTGATCGGCGCCGTCGAAGGACCCCAGCACGCGCCTGTGCTCGTGGTGCCCGTAGCGCTCGGGGAGGTGCTGCAGGAGCGTGCCGCCAAGGGCGACGTTGAGCAGCTGCATCCCCCGGCAGATGCCGAGCACCGGCAGGTCGCGGGAGATCGCGCCGTGCACCAGGGCGATTTCGAACGCGTCGCGCTCGGGAACGGTGTCCACGGTCTCGGGGTGCCTGTCGTGCTCGTAGCTGGACGGGTCGATGTCGGCGCCTCCTGCCAGCATGAGGCCGTCGATCAACTCGAGCGCCGGGGCGGGGTCTGCCACCAGCCGCTCATCGGGGGGCAGCATCACCGCGAGGCCGCCAGCCTGCTGGACGGCATCGACGTAGCTCAGCGGCAGCAGCGCGGCCTGCTGGTCCCACACGCTCCAGGCGGCCCGCTCGAGCGCCGTGCAGATGCCGATGACGGGAGCTCTCATGCTCCACACCATAGGATCAACCGACGCCGGCGGGCGTCCAGGCGGCCGTCATGCCGTGGCCTCGGACCGGCGCCACACGTGAGAGGAGAGCGATGAGCGAGCCGAAGACACAGCTTCAGACCGTCAACGTGCGAGTCACCGAGGGCGCCGCGACCGTGGAGCTGAACCGCCCGGAGGCGCTGAACGCGTGGAACGCTCAGCTCGGCGAGGACCTGCTGGCGGCGCTGCGCGGCGTCGCCGAGGACGATGGGGTCAGGGCGGTGGTGGTCACCGGGGCCGGCCGCGGCTTCTCCTCGGGCGCCGACCTCAAGGACATCAGCGGCGGCGAGACCACTCCCGACGGCCGCCCGGACGTCTACAGGACGCTCACCGAGCGCTACCACCCGATCATGCAGCTGATCCGCGAGATGCCGAAGCCGGTCGTCGCGGCGGTGAACGGACCGGCGGTCGGGATCGGCTGCTCGCTGGCGCTCTGCTGTGATCTCATCCTCGCGGCCGAGAGCGCCTACTTCCTGCTTGCCTTCGTCAACATCGGCCTCGTTCCCGACGGCGGCTCGTCGCTGTTCGTCCCCACCCGCGTCGGGATGGCTCGCGCGATGGAGTTGTCGATGCTGGGCGAGCGGCTGCCCGCGAGGCAGGCGCTCGAGTGGGGCATGATCAACCGCGTGGTCGAGGATGAGCGACTCGCCGAGGAGGCCGCCGCTCTGGGGGGCCGCCTGGCGGCGGGGCCGACACGCTCCTACGCGGGCAGCAAGCGCCAGCTGAACAACTGGCTGTACTCGCGCATGCCTGAGCAGCTGGAGCTCGAGGCGCAGATCCAGCGCGAGATGGCGGGGAGCGACGATTTCGTGGAGGGTGCGCTCGCCTTCGTGCAGAAGCGCTCGCCGCGCTTCGGCGGCGGCTGAGCTCTAGTGGCAAACGTCATCAAGCGCCTCCGGTCCAGGCCTGAATAGAATCCGCGCCGCCTTGGGCCACGTGATTCCCTCAACGCTCGCGTTCTTCACGCCGCCGTCCGGCGGCTCGCCCAACGCGAACGAAATCGACAGCCTCTTCAAGATCACGCTGTACGTCGCGCTGGTCATCTTCGTGCTCGTCGAGGGCGCGCTTTTCTACGCGCTCTTCAGGTTCCGCGCCCGCAAGGGCGCCGTGCCGGCCCAGATCCGGGGGAACACGCGCCTGGAGGTCGGCTGGACGGTGGCCGCGGCGGTGATCCTGGTCGGGCTGGCCGCCCTGACGCTGGCCAAGCTGAGCTCGATCCAGAACCCACCGAACTCGGGTCCGGGCGGCGCGGCACTGGCGAGCGACGGAAACCGCCTGTTCGCGAGCGCGCAGCGGCGCCAGCCACCCAACGGCAGATCGCTCAACATCCACGTGATCGGACGCCAGTTCATCTGGCAGTACTTCTATCCCGGTGCCAGCGAACCCGACGGTCTCGGGGCTCCGTACTCCTACGAGGAGATGGTCGTGCCGACGAACACGACCGTCACGCTCGACATCGAGTCCTCGGACGTGGTGCACGAATGGTGGGTCCCGGAACTGGGGCCCAAGTTCCAGGCCGTCCCGGGGTACCACAACTACACCTGGTTCAAGGTGCTCAAGCCGGGCCTCTACCGCGGCCAGTGCTCGCTGATCTGCGGCCGCGGACATGCCCGGATGATCGCCACCGTCAAGGCCCTCGAACCGCACCAGTTCGAAGAATGGCTCGCCAACCAGAAGCGGCAGATCTCAGAAGCCAACGCCGCGGCCCAGGCTGCGCGCAAGAAGCTGGGCAGCCAGGTCGGTGCCGGCCAGGTGGAAAACCCCTAGGACCCGAGGAGACCAGCGAACCACATGGCCACCTACGCCCCTCCAGTTCCCGTGGTGAGCGCTCGTCGCGCCGAGCGCGAGCAGCGCGGCTGGACGAGCTGGATCACGACGACGGACCACAAGCGCATCGGGATCATGTACATGGTCACGACGTTCCTGTTCTTCTGCCTGGGCGGGGTCGAGGCGTTGATGATGCGCCTGCAGCTCGGGACGCCGGACAACACGCTGGTGACCCCGACGGTCTACAACCAGCTGTTCACCATGCACGGGACGACGATGATCTTCCTGTTCGTCGTTCCGATGTTCGCGGGGCTGGCCAACTACTTCGTGCCGCTCATGATCGGGGCACGCGACATGGCTTTCCCGCGGCTCAACGCGCTCTCCTACTGGCTGCTGCTTGCCGGCGGCCTCGTGTTCTACGCCTCGATCTTCTGGAACCCCCCGGAAGCGGGCTGGACGAGCTACACACCGCTGTCGCTCACCTCCTACTCGCCGGCGGGCGGCCAGGACGCGTGGATCTACCTGATCCACCTCACGGGGCTGTCGTCGATCCTCGGCGCGATCAACTTCTACGCCACGATCGCCAACATGCGCGCACGCGGGATGAGCTGGGGGCGCCTGCCGCTGTTCATCTGGGCGATCCTGACCTACTCGGTGCTGATCATCTTCGCGATGCCGGTCATCGCGGGGGCGGTCACGATGCTCCTCACCGACCGCCACTTCGGCACCCACTTCTTCGATCCGGCGACCGGCGGCTCGCCGATCCTGTGGCAGCACCTGTTCTGGTTCTTCGGCCACCCCGAGGTCTACATCATGATCCTGCCCGGCTTCGGGGTGGTCTCCGAGATCCTGCCGGTGTTCGCGCGCAAGCCGATCTTCGGCTACAAGGCGATCGCGGCGGCTACGGTCGCCATCGCCTTCCTCGGCTTCCTCACGTGGGCGCACCACATGTTCACGACGCCCATACCGGAGGCGATCCTGGTGTTCGTGATGCTCAGCTCCTACCTGATCGCCGTGCCGACCGGGGTCAAGGTGCTCAACTGGATCGCCACCCTGTGGCGCGGCACGGTCGAGTTCAAGACGCCGCTGCTGTTCTGCGCGGGCTTCATCTCGCTGTTCGTCATCGGCGGGATCTCCGGCGTGTTCCTGGCGACGTTCCCGATCGACTGGCAGGTCAAGGAAACGTACTTCCTGGTCGCGCACCTCCATTTCGTCCTGATGGGCGGGTCGGTGTTCACGATCTTCGCCGCGCTCTACTACTGGTTCCCCAAGATCACCGGGCGAATGCTCGACGAGGGTCTGGGGAAGTTGAGCTTCTACCTGATGTTCTTCGGCTTCCTGGCGACGTTCCTCATCCAGCACGTGATCGGGCTTGACGGCATGCCGCGGCGGGTGTACGAGTACGACAACGTGGGCAACCTGGCGCTCTACAACCTGATCTCCACGATCGGCTCGTTCATCCTCGGCGCGGGCGTGCTGGTGACGATCCTCAACGTGGCGCGGAGCCTCAAGGTCGGGGTCGTGGCGGGACCGGACCCGTGGAAGGCGAACACGCTCGAGTGGTTCACCCCTTCGCCGCCGCCGGCGAACAACTTCGACGTCATCCCGCTCGTGCGCTCGGTGGAACCGATGAAGGACATCCGTCGCGAGGTCGAGCGTCGTACCCTGGGCCCGCAGGTGGGCGGTGGCGCCACGGTGCCCTCGGGCGCGACCCAGGTAGGCGTGTAGATGCCCGTGACGCCACCGACAGCGGGGGCTGCGCCGGCGATCGACGCGGGGCGGCTCGGCCTCGCGCCGCGCACGAGAACACTGCTGAGCGACTACCTGGAGCTCACCAAGCCGAAGGTCCAGTCGCTGCTGCTGCTGACGACGATCGCGACCATGTACGTGGCCGGCGACCCGTCGCCGTGGCTCGTGGCGCTGACCTGCCTCGGAGGCTATCTGTCGGCCGGCGGGGCCGGCGCCGTGAACCACTGGTTCGATCGCGACATCGACGCACGGATGACGCGTACGGCGGCCCGCCCGATCCCCTCGGGCCGAGTGTCCCCCGGCGCGGCGCTCGCCTTCGGCTGCAGCCTCGCAGCGCTGTCCCTGATCGAGCTCGGGCTGGCCGTGAACCCGCTGGCGGCGGCGCTGTCGTTCACGGGGTTCCTCGGCTACGTCTTCATCTACACCGTCTGGCTCAAGCGCCGCACGCCACAGAACATCGTCATCGGGGGAGCGGCAGGCGCCGTCCCGCCGCTGGTGGGCTGGGCCGCGGTCCGGGGGTCGGTCAGCGGAACGGCCGTGATCCTGTTCTTCATCGTCTTCTTCTGGACGCCTCCGCACTTCTGGGCGCTCTCGCTTCTGATGAAGGAGGAGTACCGGAAGGTCGGCGTGCCGATGCTGCCGGTGGTGCGCGGCGAGGAGGAGACCCGAAGGCAGATCCTGCTGTACGCCGTGCTGCTCTACGCCGTCACGCAGCTCCCGTTCTGCGCAGGGGGGTTCGGCTACCTCTACCTCGCCGCCTCGCTCGTGCTGGGGCTCGGCTTCATCGCCGGAGCCCTGCTGCTCTACCGCCGCCGGGACCGGCGCTCGGCGCTGAGGCTGTACCTGCTCTCGCTCGCCTACCTCGCGCTGCTCTTCTGCGCGATGGTCGCTGACGTCCACATATAGAATGCGCGGCCGCCGATGATGACCCGACGCCTGGCACGCAAGAACATCCGCACGGCGCTGATCGTCTCGGCGATCTGCATGTTCATGTTCGGGCTCACCTTCGTGGTCGCCGCGGTCTACGTCTCGTGAGCTCGCCCGAGCGGAACCCGCCTCCGGTCGGCGAGGAGGTGCACGTCCCCGGGCCGACCATCCTGCCGGCCCTGACCGGGCTCGGCATCACCCTGGCGCTCGTCGGAGTGACCACCTACATCGCGATGACGATCATCGGCGGGATACTGACGATCATCTGCGCGGTGCTGTGGATCAAAGACACGCGCCATGAAGTGGACGAGCTGCCGCTCGACAGCGCCCAGCGCGACTGACGCCGCCCGGCCTCGACCAGAATTAGGCACGCCTGCCCCCATGCAGGCGTGCCAGCCCTCTCACCCCACTGCCGCGCTATCCGGCACGGGACAGATCGCACCGTCGTCGGTCCAGCATCGGACGACGTCACGGACGGAAAGAATGCCCACGGTCTCGCCCCGGTCGAGGACGATCAGGTGGCGGAAGCCGCCACGCACCATCGCCGCCGCGGCCTCCTCGAGAGACCAGTCGGGAGCCGCGTAGACCACGTCGGCGGTCAGGTGGTCGCCGACCGACTCGGCATCGGGATCCTGCCCGCCTCCCAGCGAGAGCAGGATGTCGCGCTCGGTGATGATCCCGGGGCCATTGCCCTCCGGGTCCATCACGGCGGCGGCGCCGACCGCCCGTTCGGCCATAAGTCGCGAGACAGCCCGCAGCGTGTGGCGCGGACCCACCGTGAGGACCATCGGACTCATCCCGTCGCGTACATGCATCGCGCCTCCCGCTCAGTTCAATGCCGAAGCCGTATCCGAGGCACTGCTACCCGGCCGCTCTCGCGTGAACCGCCGGGCACCGAAACTTGCAACTATTGCCTCAATCTAGTGGCTGGACGCCCCGTCGTCAAGGTCCGAGCCGTCCAGCGGAGGAAGGCATTAGGATCACGCTCCGCGATGGCGAGCACCTCTTCAGAGAACCCCCCGGCAGGCGTTGGAGGCGCCGATGCCTAGCCGCCGCTCGGTGAGCGTCGCGGTCCTCGCGGCGCTGGTCGCGACCGGGCTCGGCATCGCCCTGAGCTACCTCATCCACTGGTTCCCGGTGCAGGCCTCCACGCAGGCCCGCAACACCGACCGGCTCTACCACGTGCTGGTGATCGCGTCCATCCCGATCTTCGTGCTGGTCACCGCCACGATCCTCTACTCCGTGTGGCAGTTCCGGATGAGACCGGGCGAGGAGCTCAAGGACGGGCCGCCGATCCACGGCAACACCCGCCTGGAGGTCCTCTGGACGGCGTTCCCGGCGATCCTGCTGCTGGGGCTCGTGAGCTACTCGTTCGTGGTGCTCAACGAAAACGAGAAAAGACCCGCCGCCCGCGAGATCGCGATCGGGGTGACGGGGCAGCAGTTCGCGTGGACCTACCAGTACCCGCCGTCGGTCACGGGGGGTGCGCCGGTCAACAGCTACAAGCTCTACGTCCCCAAGGGGCAGTCGGTGGAGTTCGACATCCATTCCAGGGACGTGATCCACGCCTTCTGGGTCCCCGCGTTCCGGCTGCAGGAGGACGCGGTGCCGGGCATCACGACCCACTGGCGCGTGACGCCGTCGCGCCTCGGGACCTACCCGGTGGTCTGCAACCTGCTCTGCGGCCTGGGCCACTCGCTGATGCGCTCCGCGGTCCACGTGGTCACCCCGGCGCAGTTCCAGACGTGGCTCAAACAGCAGGCCGCCACGGCGTCGACGGGCGCCGGCGCCTCGGCTCCTGCTTCGGGGAGTACGGGATAATGTGGCCGAGCCCGATGACCGTCTCGCAGGTGACACGCTGATGGCCGCAAGGCTTCGCGCCCCAGGCTTCTACCGCGCAGGCGCGATGATGGTCGTCGCCGTCGGGCTCGCGACGCTTCTGACCTGGGGGGTGCGCGCGTCCACCGGACACACGACCTTCCAGCACTTCATCCAGGTGAACGCGATCCTCACGGTGTCGCTGATCGCCGTGCCTCTGGCCTTCCTGGTCGGCATCGGCGGCTTCGACTACTGGTTCTACTGGGCGGTCGGGAAAAAGACGCGTCCGGAGGACCACTCGGGCCACGGGGCCTACACCTGGAAGGACTACTTCCGGGTCAACACCGACCACAAGGTGATCGGTGTCCAGTACACGGTCACCTCGTTCTTCTTCCTCCTGGTGGGCGGCCTGATCGCGATGCTGATGCGGGCCGAGCTGGCGCAGCCCGGCGCCCAGTTCGTGGACGCCAACACGTTCAACGGCCTGTTCTCGGTTCACGCCTCGCTGCTGATCTTCCTGTTCATCATCCCGGTCTTCGCCGGCCTCGCGAACTTCGTGCTGCCGCTGATGATCGGCGCGCCCGACATGGCGTTCCCGCGGCTGAACGCGCTCTCCTACTGGCTGCTCCCGGTGGCCGGCATCATGATGCTCGCGAGCTTCCTCGCCCCGGGCGGCGCCTTCGCCGATGGCTGGACCGCGTATGCGCCGCTGTCGACGAACGCCCCGATCGGGCAGACCTTCTTCTCGGTCGCCGTCCAGTTCGCGGGCGCATCCTCGATCATGACGGCGCTCAACTTCCTCGTGACCATCATCACGATGCGGGCGCCGGGGATGAGCTTCTTCCGCCTTCCGCTGCTGGTGTGGGCGAACTTCGCGACGTCGCTGCTGGTCGTCATCGCCACGCCGTTCATCGCCGCCTCGCAGTTCTTCGTGCTGCTCGACCGGGCGCTCGGCTTCAACTTCTTCAACGCCGCCAAGGGCGGCGACGTGCTCATGTACCAGCACGTGTTCTGGTTCTACTCGCACCCGGCCGTCTACATCATGATGCTGCCCGGGTTCGGGATCGTCAGCGAGATCATCGCCGTCAAGTCGCGCAAGCCGATCTTCGGCTACCGGATGATGGCATTCTCGCTGCTGGCGATCGTGGCGCTCGGCTTCACCGTATGGGCGCACCACATGTTCACGTCGGGCATGGCGGCCTGGATCCGCATCCCGATGGCCATCACCACCGCCATCATCGCCGTGCCGACGGGCATCAAGATCTTCTCCTGGCTGGCCACGCTGTGGCGCGGCGTGCTCCACCTGGACACGCCGATGCTGTTCGCGCTGGGCTTCCTGACCACGTTCACGCTCGGCGGGATCAGCGGCGTGATGCTGGCGATGGTGCCGTTCGACATCCACGTCAGCGCCAGCTACTTCATCGTCGCGCACATCCACTACGTGCTGTTCGGCGGCTCGCTGATGACGATCTTCGCGGGCGTCTACTACTGGTTCCCGAAGATGACCGGCCGGATGTACGACGAGCGGCTCGGCAAGTGGCACTTCTGGACGACGTTCATCTTCTTCAACCTGACCTTCGGGCCGATGCACATCCTCGGGCTGGAGGGCATGCCCCGCCGCGTGGCGACCTACGCCTCGCAGTTCGCGGGCCTCAACCTGTTCATCTCGATCGCCAGCTTCGCGCTCGGCCTGAGCACTCTGATCTTCCTCTACAACATGGTGACCAGCTGGCGCGGCGGCCCGCGGGCCGTGAGCAACCCGTGGCGCGGGCTCACGCTCGAGTGGCAGGTGTCATCGCCGCCGCCCGTGTTCAACTTCGACCGCGTGCCCACCGTGGTGGGCGGCCCGTACGAGTACGGCGTGCCGGGCGCGGTCCACGGGATCTTCGCCCCGCCCGCGACCGCAGGCGCGAGCGCCGGCGCTGTCCGGGCCCCAAGCCAATGACCAGGAGGATGACCAGGTGAGGGAAGTGCTGGTGGTTGCCAATCGGACGCTCGGCGGTGCCAAGCTGCTGGAGGCCGTCCGCGCGCGTGCTGCCGAGGCGCCCACGCGCTTTCGCCTGATCGTGCCGCAGACCAACCCGAGCGCGGGACTGGTGATCTACGACGAGGCGGTGCGCGAATCGGCGCAGGTGCGCGTCGACCTGGCGCTGTCCGCCGTGGCCGCCGAGGGGATCGAGGCCACGGGAGACGTTGGCGACGCCGACCCCTTCTTGGCCACCATGGACGCGGTCGCCCAGCACCGGCCCGACGAGATCATCATCTCGACCTACCCGGCCCCCCACTCGGGCTGGCTGCGGCGCGACCTGATCGAACGCATCCAGAACGCCTCGGGGCTGCCGGTCGAGCACGTGGTGGTGGACCTCGAGCAGGAGGGGCTGCCTTTCAACGTCACGCTCGTGCTCGCGAACAAGACGTCGAGTGGCGAGGAGCTGATAGATCACCTGAGGACCAAGGCCGCCGGAGGCGAGCCGCGGCTGTTCATCGCGGTCGTGCCGCAGGCGGACGGCACCGGCGGGGCGCCCCGGGAGGCGCGCGAACGCCTCGCGATGATGCTTGACCGGCTGCGCGAAGCCGGCCTGCTGAGCTCGGGGATGATCGGGGATCCCGACCCTTACACGGCCGCGGTCAACGCGCTCGAGCTCTTCCGTGTCGACGACGTGGTGATCTCCACGCTCCCGGATGAGCGCTCGGGGTGGCTCCGATCCAACCTGATCGAGCGCGTGCGCAGTGCGACCTCGGCGAGCGTCGAGCGCGTGGTCGTCGATCCGAAGGCCACCACGACCGCGGCGTCCGCCGCCTAGCGGGAGGAACGGTGGAGGCAGCCAGCATCGCGCACGGCGGGCACGCCGAGCACGAGCACCACGGCCCGCCGGCCGCGCACACCAGCTCGCGGGTCGAGCCCCAGCTGCTGGGGATGCTGCTTTTCATCATCTCCGAGGTGATGGTCTTCGGGGCCTTCTTCACGGCCTACTTCTTCATCCGGATCGCGCAGGGAAACCCGTGGCCGGCCCACGGGACGACGCTGCCCGTCGAAGTGGCCGGCGTGAACACCGCCATCCTTGTGTCCTCGTCGTTCACCATGCACTGGGCGCAGACCGCGATCGCCAAGGGAAACCGCTTCGGGCTGAAGGCCGGCATCCTCACGACCTTCCTGCTGGGGTGCTCGTTCCTGTTCATCCAGATCAACGAGTACGCCAACATCGGCTTCGCCCCCCAGGACGGGGCCCAGCAGACCGTGTTCTACTCGCTCACCGGGTTGCACGGCGCCCACGTGTTCATCGGCCTGTGCCTGCTGCTGTTCGTGACCATCAGGTCCTTCCGAGGGCACTACAGCCCGGAGGAGCACCGCGGCGTCGAGGTGCCGGGCATCTACTGGCACTTCGTCGACATCATGTGGATCGTCGTCTACACGACGGTCTACGTCCTCTAGCCGCCCGGCAGCCGCTCTAGTCGCCAGGGAGCCCGCTCTTGCTCAACCCGTTGCGCTCCGAGGACGAGGCGTTCCGCTTCCTCCTCTACGCGATCGCCGTCATCGCCGTGATCGTCGCGCTCGTCGTGCTGGTGCGCGCCCTCGTGTAGACGCTACTTGACGGTGAGCGTCCCGAACATCCCCGCGGCACGGTGGCCGGGCACCTGGCAGAAGAACGTGTAGGTGCCGGGACTCAGCTTCACGCTGACCGTCGCCGTGCCCTTGGCCGTGAAGGGGCTCGCGCCGAGCACCGCGCCGCCGGGGGTCGCGCCGTGCGAGCCCGATTCGATGGCGATGTTATGCGTCACGCCCGAGGCGTTGGGCATTTCGATCGTGGCCGGTCCGGCTTTTCCTTCGGCCTTGTTCGTCGTGTAGGCCAGCTGGCCGCTGGGACTCGCCGGTATCTGCAGCTTCCCGGCCTTCTCGACCGCCGGCTTGCCCGCCCCGGGAGCTTCCACCGCGGTCGCCAGCAGGCCGGCGTCCTGCCCCGGCCGGTCCACGACCGAGGCGACGTAGGTGGCGACGTCCTGGACCGTCGTGCCGCGGACCAGGTTCGCCGGCATGGCGCCTTCCGGGTTGGGGATTTTGATCTGTTTTTCGACGACGCCGCGGACGGCGTTGCGCTTGAGCCCTTCGCCGAGCGAGACGCGGAAGGATTCGTCGAGGTTGGGGCCGATGATCCCCTTGGTGTTCGCGTGCGCGAGCGTGTGGCAGGAGCCGCACTTCGCCACGAACGCCTGCTTTCCGACGATCACGTTGGCGTTGTCGGCGCCCTTGAGCCCACCGCACCCTGCCGCGGTGGCTACCAGGCCCACGGCCACGGCCGCGAGGCCCAGGCGCCGTCCGAACGCGCGCAGCGAAGGGGAGCCGGCGGGCCGGCGCAGCCGGCTGGATCGATGCCTGAAGCGCATGAGCGGGCCGGAACACTATCCGAATGGCCGGGTGCCTCGACGCGCAGCGGCGCGAGGCCGCGAGCGATCTCAGGCCGGGTGCAGATCCTCGATTTCGCCGCGCGCGGCCGCGATGACGCCCTCGGCGACGCTGTCCCAGGACCAGCGCCGGCGGACGGTGGCGACGAGCCCGTCGCGCGTGCTCGAGCGCACGGCGGGATCGGCGGTGAGCCATGCCACGAGCCTGTCGGCGATGGCCCTGACGGCGCGGTCATCGACGCTGAAGGACAGCCAGCCGGTGGCCTCCGGGGGGACGGCTCGCGCGAGCTCGTCGCTCACCTCGGCGAGACCCGAGTGGGCCGCGCTGACCGGCAGCACCCCGCATGCGGCCGCCTCGACGGCGACCATCCCGAACGACTCGGGGAACGTGCTCGGCACGACCAGCGCCTCGCACGCCGGCAGCACATCCGGGAGCTCCTCGTGCTCGAGGCGCCCCGACAGCACGACGCGCTCGCGGAGCGCGCGGGCCGAGGCGAGGTAGCGCTCCAGCTCGTCCCCGTGGAGGCTGTCGAGGAAGGCCAGCAGGTGGCGGAGCGGGCGCGGCTCGACGCCGTCCGTCTCGAGCGACCTGCCGGCGCGCGCGATCCCGGCCGCCGCGGCGATGTCGCCGGCGGCGAGCGCGTGCAGCAGGCGCTCGACGCCGCTCCGGTAGGCGCCGAAGCCCACCACGAGGAGGCGTGCGCGCGGGACGCGCTCGAGCACCAGAGGCCAAGCGGCGATGAGCAGGTCGATGCCCTTGCTGACGATCAGCTTGCCGACGAACGCCACCAAGGCGTCCTGTCCCGGATCGAGGCGTTCGAGCGCCGTGGCGGCCGCGCCCGCGTCGCGGGTGAAGGCGCTCTCCTCCACGGCCCGCCCCTGCGCCTCCGCACGCGAGGACTCACGAAGGCGCCTGGCCAGCGATCGCACGCCCGCGATCGCGGCGCTCGTGGTGCGTGGGGTGAACGTGGCGATGTCGACGCCCGGCGGCCCCAGCCGGGTGCGCCGCTCGAGCGATGGGTCGCCGAGCGCCTCCCACAGGCTGGTGGCGGTGTGATGCGAGCCCACGAGGACCCCGCTCGCACCGGCGATGCCCTCGCGCGCCACCCCGAGGAAGCGATCGGGCTGGGGCTTGACCGTGTACTCGAGGGCGCTGCCGTGCACCTTCACGGCATACGGAACCCGGCCGGACAGCGCGCGCGCCAGGATCACGGGGCCCATCACGAGGTGGTTGGCGAGAGCCGCCTCCGGGCCCACCAGCTCGACGAGCTCACGGACCGCGGCGACGTTGGCGTCGACGTAGGCGGCGATCTCGTGATCGCTGCATTCGGCGAACGTTCGCGCTTCGATGCCCTCGTAGCGGTCGGCGACGTAGACGGGCAGCAGCCCGCCGATGTCGGGACGGTAGACGGTGCAGCGCGGCACCCCGTCGGCGGAGCCACGACCGCCGATCCGGTGCACGCGCAGCGCGCCCTCGTCCCAGTCGCCGGCCGCCTCCACGAACTCGTGCTCCTCCGGATGGCGGTCCTGGGTCAGGAGGTGAACCTCATGGCCGAGCCGGACGAGGGCTTCGGCAAGTCGTGCGTTGTAGACGTTGGAACCGGTGCCGCCGAGCAGGTAGCCGTGAAAGATCAGGAGGCGCACGCGGGCGCAGCCTATCCCGGCCCGCCTCGGCGCCGCTGCCATCGCGAGCGCAGCGCGCGGGCTCAGCCGGCCACCCGCTCAGGTAAAGTGGCGCCCGTGACAACGCGGCAGCTCTATCGCCTGCGCAACCCCAGCACGGGCCGCGAAATCGTGATGGAGGCCGAGCCTGGCGAGATCTACCTGGACCACGAATCGGGCGAGCAGCTCGAAATCGTGGGCAAGGTGCTGCCGCTCGCGCCGTCCCGCTCGCGCCTGCCCTGGGCGGTCGAGAACCTGCGCTTCTGCCCCTGGTGCGGCCAGCTCGCCCAGAGGGACCTGAACGACTGCCCGACGTGCGGAAGGCGCATGGGGCCGCTCAGGCCCGCCCAGCGGCATGGCTGAGCCGACGCGGCGGCGGGGCGCCCCACGCCGTCCGCGGGTGGGACCGAAGCCGTTTGCGGCGGCGTGCGCAGCGCTGCTTCTTGCCGGAACGCTCGCCGCCTGCGGCGGCAGCAGCGTGTCCGAACCGCTGCCCAAGAGCACCCCGGACATAACGCCTCCGACCGACACCAGCGCCGAAAAGGCGGCCGCGCAGGCGACCTCGACGTCGACATCGACAACGGCGACGAAAACGAAAAGCACCGGCACCACCGGCGAAGCATCCTCGGGCGAAGAATCGACCTCCGGCGAAGAAAGCTCGGAATCGAGCAAAGAAGGCTCCGCCGAAGCCGGTAGCTCCGGCGGGTCGGCGGCCGGTGGCGAAAAAGCGGCCCCCGAATCGAAAGCCGGCGGTGAATCGGCCGGCGGCTCGAGCCCGACGGGCGGCGCCAGCGCGCCCTGAGTCCCACCGCCGCCCAGCTGATTCCCACCGCCGCCGAGCTGATTCCCACCGCCGCCCAGCTGAGTCCCACCGCCCCCTGGCGGGCTCCGTGGCCTACGGCGTGGTGATGAGGGTCGCGCTGTAGGTGAGTCGCGCGGTCTGGTAGAGGCAGTAGTACTGGACGGGGGCGCCGATCGCTGTGTCGGTGCTCTGGCTGCTCGTGCTGGTGCACCCCTTGCGAGGACGGCTGGCGCGCCAGGAGGTGTCGCCTTTGAAGCCGAGCGCGAGGGCGGGCGCCCATGAGGGCACCGTCAGCGCGATGACATCGCCCTTTTTCACGGGGATCGTCGTTTCGAGCGGGAACTGGGCCGTCTTGCCGAAGTACTTTTCGAGTTTGACGGGCGGGCTCTGGGCGACCAGCTTGTACGTCAGGTTCGGTTTGGGCTGCGGGCGCAGGATCGCGATGCCGGCTTCGGGGGGGCCGCCCTCGTTGGCGTTGAAGAACTTGACCTGGGTCGCGTTGGGCTTGCCGAGCGCGATCGTCCAGGCCACCACGGTGCCCGCTTTGGGAGCGCTCAGAGGATTGCTGGTCGTGCCCACCTTGACCTGGAAGCCAGTCGTGCGGCTGACGGCCAGGCAGGGCGTCGCCGGGCAGCTGGGCACGGTCGCGGGCGTCGTCGCCGGCAGCACACCGACTTCGGTGAGGGTCGCCGGTGCCGCCGCGGGAAGCGCGAGCGCGAGCGCGATGCTCGCGAGAACGGCTGTCTTTATGCGTCTCATCTCTGCCATTCAACACGAGCAGGTGGCGGATGTAGCGGTTGGAGTACTTCGTCACGCACGCGCAAGCTCCTGCGCGGCCGCGGCGATCTCCTCCGGGTCACCCGGCGCCGGGGTCCACGGCAGCCGCAGCGGGTCGTCTCGGTAGCGGGGGATGACGTGCACGTGGAAGTGGAACACGGTCTGCCAGGCCGCGTCGCCGCAGGAGTTGAGGAGGTTGATCCCATCGGCGCGAAGGCGGTCCTTGCCCCGAGCAGCCAGGCGCCTGGCGGCCAGCGCGACCGCCTCCAGGTCCTCGGCACCGACGCTGAGCAGGTCGCGGGCGTGCACGCGCGGGATCACCAGCGCATGGCCACGCGTGGCGGGTGCGATGTCCATGAAGGCGATCGTGCGCTCGTCTTCGTCGACGATCGTCGCGGGCAGCTCGCCCGCGAGGATCTTGCAGAAGATGCACTCGGGGTCGGCCATCGGCCGATCATCCTACGTCAAGCGGCAAGCGCGGATGCCGGCGGCCCCGGCGGTCCCTCGCGGCGCAAATCCCCTGGGCGCCGGAGACGGGGCTAGCCGAGCTCGCGCGCGTAGGCCAGCGCCTGCTCGGGCGTCGAGACCTCACCGGCGTACTGCGCCTCGGCCAGCTCACGAAGCAGCGCTCCGACCTTCGGACCGGTCTCCATGCCGAGCGCGCTGGCGAGCTCGTCGCCGCGCAGAAGAGGTCGCGGCGGGCCCTCCCGCCGCCAGCTGAGCGCGTCCTCGAGGACACCGCCCGCCAGCCGCAGGTGCGCGTCGATCGACTCGCTCGCGCGATCGCCGCGCGTGGCGAGGCGGTCGGCCACCGACAGCAGAGTCACGTCGGCCTCGACGGGTGAGCAGGCGCTCAGGTAGGTGAACAGGACCCGCCGGGACAGCGGCTGCGGCTCGTGCACGAGGAAGCCGAGTCGCAGGTGGTGGCGGACAAGGGCGGCCACGTGCGAGCGCAGCCGCTCGCTCGTGTGCATGCGCTCGAGGACCGAACGTGCGAGCTCCGCGCCGAGCGCGTCGTGGCCGATGAAGGTGACCCGGCCGTCCTCGGCTCGCACCTCGCGGGTGAGCGGCTTGGCCGCGTCGTGCAGAAGCGCTCCCCAGCGCAGCGCCTCGCCGCGCGTCATCTCGTCTGCCAGCGGCTCGGCGAGCAGGCCGGCCACGGCGGCGTCCTGCGACCGGATCACCGGGGCGAGCTCGGGAGCGGCGAGCCCTGCGGGACCGGTCAGCCGCACCGTCCGATCGAGCACCTCGAGCGTGTGACCGTAGACGTCCAGGTGATGGAAGCGGCTCTGCTGGACGCCGCGCAGCGCCTCGAGCTCCGGAAGCACGATCGCACCGGCACCCAGCTCGCCCATCATCTCCACGCCCCGCACCGCCCCCGCCGTGGCGACGATCCGGCGCAGCTCGGCGAAGACGCGCTCGGAGGCGACGTCTCGGAGCCCGGCGGCATGTGCACGGGCTTCGCGCAGCGTCTCGGCGTCGGCCTCGAGGTCCAGCTCGAGCGACACCCGGACCAGGCGCAGGACCCGCAGGGGGTCGTCGGCGAACGCGGCCGGCCCGGCCATCCGCAGGCGGCGCGCGCCGGCGTCGGCAAGGCCACCCAGCGGGTCGATCGGCTCGCCGCCGTCGACCGGCTCGGCGATCGCGTTGACGGTGAAGTCGCGCAGCGCGAGATCGGCGGCCAGGCTGGTGCCGCGCATCGGCTCGACGTCGACCTGCCAGGAGTGGTCGCGCGCGACGACCCGCCATGCGCCGAACTCCTCCGAGAGCGCGAAGCACGCCGCCCGTCCGGCCGCCTGCGCCACCGCGCGGGCGGCGGCTGCGGGGTCGCCGTCCACGACGACGTCGACGTCGGGCAGCCTCCCCGTGCGGCCGAGAGCGCGGTCGCGCACGGCGCCTCCCACGAGCCAGGCGCGGCTTCCCGTGAGGCCCGCGCGCACCGCCTCCAGCCCGTCGCTCATGTGGGTCTCGGACCGAGCGCCCGCCCGGGCGCGTGCGCCACGAAACCGTTGAGGGCGGCACCATCGCGGTGATACACGCGCGGCACCCTGGGCGTCAGCCCGCAGGTGACCTCGTAGTTGATCGTCTCCAGGCGGCGGGCCACCTCCTCGGCGGTGATCCTCTCGCTGCCCTGGAAGCCGATCAGGATGGCGCGCTCGCCGCGCAGGCTCTCGGGGCTGTGCTCGAGGCCGAGGTCGACGGTTATGTTGTCCATGCTGACCGTGCCCACGAGCGGGTAGCGCCGCCCGGCGGCGAGCACGTCCGCGTTGTTGGAGAGGGCGCGCCGCCAGCCGTCGCCGTAGCCGATCGGAAGGACGCCCACGTAGGTGTCGCGCTCGGCGATGAACCGGCGACCGTAGCCGATGCTCTCCCCCTCCCGGCAGCACTTGACGTCCGCCAGGTAGGAGCTCAGCTCGAGCGCAGGCTCGAGCCCTCGCGCGGCGGGGTCGCGGCCGAACGGGTCCATGCCGTATATGGCGATGCCGCACCTGACCATGTCGAACTGTGCGTCGGACTCGCGCAGCATCGCGGCGCTGTTGGCGGCGTGCACCACGAGCTCCGGCTGCTCGGCCTTCAGCGCGCCCGCCCACTCCGTGAAGGCCGTGAGCTGGCTTGCGAAGAAACCGTCGTCGGCGAGGTCGTCGGCCGTCGCGAAGTGCGTCATCACGCCCGCCAGCCGCACCCCCGGCGTCTCGCGCGCCGCGGTCGCCACCCGCGTGGCCTCCGCCGGGTCGCGCGTGCCGAGCCTGCCCATGCCCGAGTCGAGCTTCACGTGGACGGCACCCCCGCCGGCGGCGGCAACGGCCTGCAGGTAGAACTCGTTCCAGACGACCACATCGGCACGGTCGGCGAGTGCCTGCTCGAGCTCCTCCCCCGTGAGCGCGCCCATTACGAGGATCGGGACGTCATAAAGGCCCGCCTCCCGCAGCTCCCTGACCTCCTCCGCCCCGGCGACCGCCAGCCAGCTTGCGCCGCCCGCCACCGCGGCGCGAGCGCTCTGCACCGCACCGTGGCCGTATCCGTCCGCCTTGACCACCGCGCACAGCGCGGCTCCGCCCCGCAGCTGCGAGCAGAGCCGGCCGCAGTTGCGCTCGATCGCGCTGAGGTTCACCCTCGCCTGCGCCCTGCGCCCGCTCACGTCGCCCACCGCTCTGCTGGACCGCCGGGCTCGGTGCCGGGCGCTTGGCCGGCACCCCCTGCCCCTGCCGTCGCGCCGGCGGCGCTCGCGCGCGCGGCCGGAAGCGCGGCGATCACGTCGGTTGCGATCACGCCCTCCACGGCGCCGACTCGCCGGGCTGCCTCACGACCGGCCTCGGCATGAAGCCACACCCCGGCCGACGCGGCGGCGAGCGGCTCGACACCCTGCGCCAGCAGCGCCGCGATGACCCCCGTGAGAACGTCGCCGGTGCCTGCCGTGGCCAGGGCGGGAGTGCCGCCCGGGCTCACCGCGACGCGGCCCGAGGCATCGGCTACCAGCGTGTCATCGCCCTTCAGCAGCACGATCGCCCCAGCCTCGCCGGCGGCGAGACGAACGTGGCGCAGGCGCTCGCGTTCGATCTGCGAGCTGGTCAGCTCGAGCAGGCGCGACAGCTCGCCCGCGTGTGGGGTCAGCACCGTGGGGTGCTCACGCCCGCGCAGGTCGGTGAGGCGCCCGGCGTGCGCGTTCAGGCCGTCGGCGTCGAGCACCATCGCGACCTCGGCCTCGCGGGCGAGCGCGCGTGCGAACTCCACCGCCCCGTCCGCCCGCCCGAGACCCGGTCCGAGCGCCATCGCGCCGCCGCGCTCGGTCGCCTCGAGCACCAGCGCGGTGCCGTCCGGGGTCGCGCTGCCGTCCTCGTCGGGAAGGCTCCTGGTCATCATCTCCGGGGTTCCACCGGACGCGAGGATCGCCTGCAGCGAGGCCGGCACGCATGCGGTCACGTATCCGGCGCCCGCACGCATGCTCGCGAGCGCTGCCATGCGTGGCGCGCCGGTGAGACCGCGCGAGCCGCCGATCACCAGGACGTGTCCGGACTTGAACTTCGTCCACGACGCTTTCCTGCGCGGAAGGCCGGCCAGGACAGCGGGCTCGATGAGCCCGATCGTCGCCTCCATCGGCGCCCCCCGCGGGATCCCTATGTCGACGACCTCGAGCTCGCCCACGTAGCCCTTGCCGGGGTTGATCCAGAGACCCGGCTTGGCGACGTGGAACGTGACCGTCAGCGTCGCGCGCACGGCGGGGCCGGCGACCATCCCTGTGGAGGCGTCCACGCCGCTCGGCACGTCCACTGCGACGACCTCCCGGGCGCTGTTGTTGATCGCTTCGATCGCCTCTGCCACCGCGCCGCGCGGCTCGCCCTCGAAACCGGTGCCGAGAAGGGCATCCACGATCGCGGCGGCCCCGGCGAGGATCTCGGGGCGCGCGCCGCCGGCGTCGCCTGGATCCTGGTGCGACCACGGCTCGCCGCTCAGCTTCAGGGGCGCCTCCCCGGGCAGCCGCTCGAGGTTCACGCGGGCGTCGCCGGACAGCTCCTCGGGCGCGGCCACGCAGACCACCGCAACACTGCGGCCGGCCTCCCGGAGCAGCCGCGCTGCGACCAACCCGTCGCCGCCGTTGTTGCCCTTCCCGCAGACCACCGTGACGCTCCCGTCCGGCGCCAGCCGCTCGACCGCCCGCGCCACGCCCGCGCCAGCCCGCTCCATCAGGTCCAGCGACGGGACGCCGCGCACCTCGATCGCCCAGCGATCGATCGCGCGCATCTGCTCGGCGTCCGGCAGGGGGCTGAGCCAGTCTGGGAGGGTGGCCACGATCAGCGATGCTAGATGGAAAGCGACGCTTGCCCCGCGCCGGGCGGACGCCTGCGAGCAGCGGCCCTACTCGACGGTCACCGTCTTGGCCAGGTTGCGTGGCTGGTCGACGTTCAGCCCGCGCCTGCGGGCGATGTCGTAGGCCAGGAGCTGCAGCGGGACCACCGCGAGGATCGGCTGGAGCATCCAGTCGATGGCCGGCACCGCGATCACGGAATCGGCCAGCTGGCTCATCCGGTCGTTTCCCTCTGTGGCCAGCGCGATCGCGTGGGCGCCGCGGGCGCGCACCTCCTGCATGTTCGAGGTCACCTTGTCCAGCACCGGCGAATCCGTGGCAATGCAGACGACGGGCGTGGAGTCGTCGAGCAGGGCGATCGGGCCGTGCTTCATCTCTCCGGCGGCGTAGGCGTCGGTGGCGATGTAGGAGATCTCCTTCAGCTTCAGGGCGCCCTCCAGGGCGACGGGAAGACCCACGTGGCGGCCGATGTAGAGGAAGAAGTCGCTCTGCCAGCATCCGTCGGCCACCTCGGCGACCTGCTCGGGCGCACGGCTCAGCACCTCATCGATGCAGTGCGGCAGGCGCTTCAGCTCGCTGACGAGCTGCTCCAGGCGCGCCGGCTCGAGCGTCCCCCGCAGCTCTGCCAGCCGCAGGCCCAGCAGGTACACGACGGCGACCTGGCAGAGGAAGGTCTTGGTCGCCGCCACCCCGATCTCGAGCCCCGCGCGCGTGTACAGGACGCCGTCGGCGTCGCGGGTGGCCTGCGAGCCCATGACGTTCGTCACCGCCAGCACGCTCGCGCCGCGCTCCCGCGCCAGCCGCATCGCGGCGAGCGTGTCGGCGGTCTCGCCGGACTGCGAGATCCCGATCACGAGGTCGCCCGGGCCGACCACCGGGTTTCGATAGCGGTACTCGGAGGCGATGTCGGTCTCGACCGGCAGGCGGGCCCACTCCTCGATCGCGTAGCGGCCGATCAGCCCCGCGTGGTAGGAGGTGCCGCAGGCCACGATCACGATCCGCGTGACGCCCGCGAGCAGCGACTCGTCGAGCGCGCCCTCCTCGTCCAGGTCGACGCCGTCTCCGCGCGCGGTCCTGTCGGAGATCGCCTCGGCGACGGCGTCCGCCTGTTCGTGGATCTCCTTGAGCATGAAGGTCTCGTAGCCGCCCTTCTCGGCGGTCTCCTCGTCCCAGTCGACGCTGTGCTCCGCCCGCTCGACCGGCTCGCCCGTGGCTGTTGTGATCGTGACGCCCTCGGGCCGCAGCACGACGATCTCGCCGTTCTCGACGTACTGAACGCGCCTGGTGTGCGCCAGGAAGGCCGGCACCGCCGAGGCCACGAACTGCTCGCCGTCGCCGCGGCCGACGATCAGCGGGCACTCCCGGCGCGCGCCCACCAGGACATCCGGCTCGTCCAGGCTCATCGCCACGAACGCGTAGTGGCCCTCGAGCTCGGCGTATGCCGCCCGGACCGCCTCCGCGAGATCGCCCGCGTAGTGCTCGGCGACCAGATGCGCGATCACCTCGGCATCGGTCTCCGATGTGAAGACGTTGCCCGCCGCCAGCAGGCGCTCCTTGAGGGCCATGTAGTTCTCCACGATCCCGTTGACGACCACGTGGATGCGGTCGGCGCTGTCGAAGTGGGGGTGGGCGTTCTCCTCGCTCACGCGCCCGTGCGTCGCCCAGCGGGTGTGGCCGATGCCCGTTGTGGACGGCCGCGCCGCGACGGCCACCGTCCCCGCTCCCGCGTCCTCGGCGGCGCTCTCCAGCTTGGCCTGCAGCGCGCTCAGGTTGCCGACCGCCCGCACCGCCTCGATCCGGTCCTCGGCGATCACCGAGATCCCGGCCGAGTCATAGCCGCGGTACTCGAGCCTGCTGAGGCCGGCCAGCAGTAGCTCCTGGATTGGAGGGCCGCCCGCGCGCCGCCCGACGTATCCAACGATGCCGCACATCGGTCGAAGATACCGATACCGGCGCGCGCCACGCCGACTGGAGACGCTCCCAGCCGAGCCGCCCGCGCGCGGGGCCGACGAGGCGCCCGTGGGTGCTCTAGCCGAGTTGCTCGCGCACGAGGGTGACGAGGCCCCCGCAGATGCTCTCCGCCTCCTCGACGGTGGGCGCCTCGACCATCACCCTGACGAGCGGCTCGGTGCCGCTCGGGCGCACCAGCACGCGGCCGCGGCCCGCCAGCGACTCCTCGGCGACCCGCACGGCGGCCTCGACCTGGTCCGCATCGGCGAGCCCGTCGCGGTCGCGGACCGGCACGTTGACCAGCCGCTGCGGCAGCTTGGCCATCGCGTCGCGTTCGCTCAGGTCTCTTCCGGCGAGCGCCTCGAGCGTCAGAAGCGCGCCGGCGAGGCCGTCCCCGGTGCGGTTGAAGCCCATCTCGATGATGTGCCCGGACTGCTCTCCACCGAGAGTCCAGCCGCGGGAGCGCAGCTCGGCGAGCACGTAGCGGTCGCCGACGTTGGCGACCGCCACGTTGACTCCCGCCGTCCGCATCGCGGCGTGGAAGCCGTAGTTGGTCATCACGGTCACTGCCACGCCGTCGCCGGCGAGCCTTCCCTGCTCGCGCAGGTGGAGCGTCGCGATCGCCAGCAGCTCGTCGCCGTCGACGACCTCGCCGGTGCGATCGACGGCCAGCACGCGGTCACCGTCGCCGTCGAACGCGAAGCCCACGGCGTGCCCGCCGGCGAGCAGGCGCTCTTTCAGCAGCTCGACGTGGGTCGAGCCGCACCCGGCGTTGATGTTGCGCCCGTCGGGTGCGTCCGCGAGCACCGACACGGTCGCCCCGAGCCTCCGGAAGATCTCCGGAGCCACGCTGTGGGTGGCGCCGTTGGCGCAGTCCAGAAGGACGTCCATCCCGGTGAGGTCCAGCGCCTCGAAGCGCACGTGCAGCTCGCGCAGGTAGTCCTCGGGCGCGCCCCTCAGATCACGTACGCGTCCGATCCGGGCCGGTGCCGGGAGGCTGGGTTGGCGGGCGCCGTCCTCGAGCTCGCGCTCGATCTCCTGCTCGGTCTCGTCGGAGAGCTTGTAGCCGTCGCCGGCGAAGAACTTGATCCCGTTGTCGCGGTACGGGTTGTGCGAGGCGGACAGCACGGCGGCCAGGTCGAAGCCGTAGCGGCCGATCAGTAGCGGTGCGGCGGGGGTCGGAAGCACGCCTCCGAGCAGAGCATCGCCGCCCGCGGCGCTGACGCCGGCTGCGAGCGCCGCCTCGAGCATCTCACCCGACTCGCGTGTGTCTCGGATGATCAGCACCTGTGGGCGCGCCGCCTGGGTGCGACGCGTCGCCGCGGCCCCGAGGGCGAGCGCCAGCTCGGCGGTCAGGAACTCGCCGGCGACGCCGCGTACGCCGTCGGTCCCGAACAGCTTGCGGGCCATACTCCCTGGTCCAGATCTCAGCGCTTGGAGAACTGCGGACGCTTGCGCGCCTTCTTCAAGCCGGCCTTCTTGCGCTCCTTGGCACGCGAGTCCCGCGTGAGGAAGCCTCTTCGCTTGAGCTCTCCCCGCAGGTTCGGGTCGGCCTCCAGCAGCGCGCGCGACACTCCGTGCCGGAGCGCGCCGGCCTGCGCGGAGATCCCGCCGCCGTGAAGGCGCGCGACGACGTCCATGCGGTCCTGGTAGCCGACCGTCTCGAGCGGCTGGCGGATGTTGCGCTGCAGCGTCTCGCGGGGGAAGTGAGACTCGAGGGCGCGGCCGTTGATCAGGTAGGTGCCGCTCCCCGGACGCAGGGTGACCCTGGCGATCGCCGTCTTGCGCTTGCCGGTCGCGCGGTAGCGCGCGCCCGAGGCGAGGTCGATGGCGGCCGTTGCGATCGGCTCGGCCAGCGCCTCCTCCTCCTCGGGCTGGCCCTCGGCGGTCGTCTCCTCGGCCTCTACCTCATCGACTGCATACGGGTCCTGGTAGGCCTCCTCGCGGCCGAGCGGGTCCGCTCCCTCGGGGACGATGTCCACTTCGAGGTGCGCGCCCGGAACAGATGGTTTTGCGGGGGCGGCGCCGGCGGTGTCCTCTTCCTCCTCGCTGCTGGCGGCGGCCTCGGCCGCGCGATCGTCCCTCTCCTCCGCTGCCTCGAGCGCGGCGTCCTCGGCCGAGCCCGCTATCTCCATCGCATCCTCGCCGGGAACCGCGTGGCCCTCACCCGCCGGCTCGACGCTCGGCGGCTCCGGCGCGGGGCGTCCGGCCTCGCTCGCCTCCTGCGCGGCCTCCAGCGGCGCGTCCTCGGCCTCAGCCGCGATCTCGCGGGCGTCCTCGGAGGGCACCGCGTGGCCGGCCTGCTCGGCGGCGGGCGTGGCGTCCTCGGCAGACTCCTCGGCGGCGGGCGTGGCGTCCTCGGCGGCGGGGGCGGTGTCCTCGGCTGCCTGCTCGTCCTGCGGGCGGTCGATGTTCTCGGGGGTCTCGTCGTCGTCGGCCATCAGCGCTCGATCTCCAGGGTTTGCGGTTTCTGGGCGACGTGCGGATGCTCGGGCCCGGCGTAGATCTTCAGCTTCGTCAACTGCTTGCGGGCGAGCCGGTTGCGGGGCATCATGCCCTTCACCGCCAGGCGGATGATGTCCTCCGGCCGCCGGGCCAGCATTTCCTCGAAGCTGCGCGACCGCAGCCCTCCCGGGTATCCGGAGTGGCGGTAGTAGCGCTTGTCCTGGCGCTTGTTCCCGCTGACGTGCACCTTCTCTGCGTTGACGACGACCACGAAGTCGCCGGTGTCGATGTGCGGCGTGTACTCGGGCTTGCGCTTGCCGCGCAGCACGTCCGCCACCTGGGTGGCGAGGCGTCCGAGGGTCTTGCCGTTGGCGTCCACCAGCAGCCAGTTGCGCTCACGGTCGCTCGGCTTCGCTACGTAGGTCTTCGTGGAGGGTGCCATAACGTGAAAAAGGCCACGCGAGAGCGCGCGGCGCGATCGAACATGATAGGCGAAGTCGGCCGCCCACGTGGTTGGGCGGGTGTGGTGACCGGCGCCACTACGGCTGTACGGAGAACCGGCGGACGTGTCTCCCGAAGACGGCCGCCCTACTCCCACTCGATCGTTCCGGGCGGCTTCGACGTTATGTCGAGCACGACCCGGTTGACCTCCCGCAGCTCGTTGATCATCCGCGATGCGATCTTCTCGAGCAGCTCGTAGGGCAGCCTCGCCCAGTCGGCGGTCATGGCGTCGTCGCTGGTGACCGCCCGCACGACGACGACGTAGCCGTAGGTGCGCTCGTCTCCCTGGACGCCCACGGTGCGGATGTCCGGGAGCACGCAGAAGGACTGCCACAGCTCGCGGTAGAGCCCCGCCTGGCGGATCTCGTCCTGGAGGATGTGGTCCGCCTCGCGCAGAACGTCCAGGCGCTCCTTCGTCGCCTCCCCGCCGACGATCCTTATCGCGAGGCCGGGTCCGGGGAACGGCTGGCGCCAGACCAGGCGCTCGGGCAGGCCGAGCTCGGCCCCCACGGCGCGCACCTCGTCCTTGAACAGGGCGCGCAGCGGCTCCACCAGCTCGAACTCGAGGTCCTCGGGCAGACCGCCCACGTTGTGGTGGGACTTGATCGTGGCGGCTCCCGTGCCGCCGCCGGACTCGATGACGTCGGAGTAGAGGGTGCCCTGCACGAGGAAGCGCACGTCGTCCTCGCCGTCGCTCAACCTGGCCGCCTCCTCCTCGAAGACCCTGATGAACTCGGCGCCGATCGCCTTGCGCTTGGCCTCCGGGTCGACAACCCCCTCGAGCTTGGCCAGGAAGCGACGCTCCGCGTCGACTGCGACGAGCGGCACCTTGAAGGTGTCGCGGAACGTGCCCACCACCTGCTCGCCCTCTTCCTTTCGCATCAGGCCGTGGTCGACGAACACGCACGTCAGCTGCTCTCCGACGGCGCGGTGGACGAGGAGCGCCGCCACAGAGGAGTCCACGCCTCCCGAGAGCCCGCAGATCACCCTCCCATCGCCGACCTGGCGGCGGATGCGCCGGATCTGGTCCTCCACGATCGATGCCGCCGACCAGGTGGGCTCGCAGCCGCAGACCTCGGTCAGGAACCTGGTCAGGATCTGCTGGCCGTAGGGGGTGTGCACCACCTCGGGGTGGAACTGGATGCCGTAGATTCCGCGCTCGCGGTCCTCGACCGCGGCGACCGGCGAGGCGCTCGAGGAAGCGAGAGCCGTGAACCCCGGTGGCGGCTCGAACACCGTGTCGCGGTGCGACATCCAGCACGTCTGCTCGCTGGGCATCCCCGCGAGCAGCGAGCCCGGCTCGCTCACGTGCAGGTCCGAGCGGCCGAACTCGCCGACCTCCGCCTGCTCCACCCGGCCGCCCAGCTCGTGCACCAGCAGCTGCATTCCGTAGCAGATGCCGAGCACCGGAACGCCCAGCTCGAGCAGGCGCTCGTCGAGCTCCGGAGCGCCCTCCGCGTAGACCGAGGCCGGACCGCCGGAGAGGATGATCCCGGCCGGCTTGCGGGCGAGGACCTCATCCAGAGCCACGTGGTGCGGGAGCAGCTCGCTGAAGACGCCGCAGTCGCGCACCCGTCGGGCGATGAGCTGGGAGTACTGCCCGCCGTAGTCGAGCACGACGATGGTCTGCGCCGGCGTCGCCGGCGCTTCGGCCGGCGGGCGCGGGAGCGGCGCCGCCGCCCCCTGCTGACTGTCCGGCGATTGATCGAGCACGCCGGCGGTAGAGCCGTTCCCTGCGGCCGCGGTCGGGGGCGACTCCCGGCCGTCAGTCATTGACGAGGGCGGCTACCTTCCCGTTGGTTGCGCCCATGCCCACGCCCTGGTCTCGCTGGAGGGCCTTGCCCTCCGTCTGGAGCGCCGGCGCCACCACCACCTCCGCACGGTTGAACTCGGCCAGGTCCTTGTGCCCGCAGGTGGCCATCGAGGTGCGCAGGCCGCCGAACAGGTTGAAGGTGCCGTCGTTCTCTCGCGCCGGGCCGACGAGGATCTCCTCGAGCGTCCCATTCTGCGTCGTCGCCACGCGCGCTCCCCTGGGGAGCGTGGGGTGGAAGGTGGCCATGCCCCAGTGAAAGCCACGCCCGGGGGCCTCGTAGGCGCGAGCGAGCGGCGAGCCGATCATCACGGCGTCCGCGCCCAGGGCGATCGCCTTGGAGACGTCTCCGCCGTTGCGCATCCCGCCGTCCGCGATCACCTGGCAGTACTCGCCGGTCTCCAGCATGTGGGTGGAGCGGGCATGGGCCACGTCAGCGATCGCCGTCGCCTGGGGGACGCCGATCCCGAGCACCCCGCGAGTCGTGCACGCCGCCCCGGGGCCGACGCCCACGAGCACGCCGGCGGCGCCGGTGCGCATCAGGTGCAGGCCCGTGTGGTAGGAGGCACAGCCGCCCACCACGACGGGGACGTCGAGGGTGGGGATGAACTCCTTGAGGTTCAGCGGCTCTGACACCGTCGAGACGTGCTCGCCCGAGACGACGGTGCCCTGGATCACCAGCACGTCGAGCCCCGCGTCCATCGCGATCTCGTGGTAGCGCAGCACGCGCTGGGGCGTCAGCGACGCGGCCACCACGACCTTCTGCTCCTTGATCTCCCGGATGCGCTGCGCGATCAGCTCCGGCTTGACCGGCTCGCGGTAGATGTCCTGCATCTCGCGCGTGGCCTGCTCCTTGGGCAGCGCCGCGATCCGCTCGAGCTGCTCGTCGGCGTCCTCGTAGCGGGTGAAGATGCCCTCCAGGTTCAGGACGGCCAGCCCGCCGAGGCGTCCGATGATCCCGGCGCTCTCCGGCGAGACGACCCCGTCCATCGCCGAGGCGAGCATCGGCAGCTCGAACTGGTAGGGGCCGAGCTTCCAGGAGATGTCGATGTCGTCAGGGTCGCGCGTGCGCCGTGAGGGCACGATCGCGATGTCGTCGAAGCCGTAGGCCCGGCGAGCCTTCTTCCCACGTCCGATCTCTATCTCCATCGATGGATCCTCTCAGGCGCCGCGGACGAGAAGACCCCGCACTTGGCGGGGCCGAAAAGGGAGCGGCAAGGCGCCGCTCGGGGGCTGTAGGTGACTGCAGCCAAGCGAATTTGAGCATAGCAATGGGACCCCGTCCGGGCCCGGGAGGCCCTTCGGGCCTGGGATATGCTCGATTGACGTGAGCGACGGCACTCGCACCCCGTATGACCCGCAGGCCGTCGAGGCCCGCCGTCAGGCTGCCTGGCGCGAGCGTGACGCGTTCAGGACCCCGCCGCCCGAGCACCACCGGCACCTCTACATCAAGCCCTCGGCACCGTTCACGTCGGGGAACGTCCACATGGGGCACGTGCGCAGCTACTCGATCGGCGACGCCTATGCCCGCTTCCGCCGCGCACGCGGCGACGCGGTGCTGTTCGCGTTCGGGTTCGACTCCTTCGGCCTGCCGGCCGAGCTCGGCGCGATCGCCGGTGGCGTCTCGCCGAGCGAGTGGGTGGCTCGCTGCGCCGAGCACATGACCGGTCAGCTCGACCGGCTGGGCTTCTCCTTCGACTGGGAGCGCTCGTTCATCAGCTCCGACGTGGTCATGTACAGGTGGTCGCAGTGGCTGTTCGTCACCCTGCTCGAGGCGGGGCTGATCTACCGCGGCACCGGGACGGTGGACTGGTGTGACAACTGCCAGACCACGCTCGCATCGATCCAGGTGGAGCCGGGCGGCACGTGCTGGCGCTGTCACGGCCCCGTGCGGCTGATCGAGCTGCCGCAGTGGTACCTCCGGATCAGCGCCTACCTGGAGGAGAACGACCGGCGCCTCGGCGAGCTCGAGGCGAGCGGCAAATGGGACGAGGTGGCGCTCGCCAGCCAGCGCGACGTCCTCGGCCGGGTCGACGGCGTCGAGCTCGAGCTGGGCGCGGGCGGCGACGGTCCGGCGCTGACCGTCTTCAGCGCCCACGCCGAGGCACTCGCCGCCGCGCGGTTCGTGCTCATGTCGCCGCGTCACCCGGACGTCGAGCTGTGGGCCTCGGACCCCGGCGTGCGCGAGCAGCTCGAGCAGGTCCGCTCGGGAGGCTGGGTCCGGAGCGCCCGCGAGGCGGAGACGATCCCCGTGATCGACACCGGCCGGGCACTCACGGGACCCGGCGGCTCACAGCTGCCGCTGCTCATCAGCCCGCTCGTGGACTCCCGCTTCGGCGCCACCGCCGTGCTCGGCGTGCCGTCCGAGGACCGCGCCGACGAGGTGATCGCCCGGCGGATGGGGCTCGACGCCGACGGCGGCGGCGGCGGCGAGCAGGTCGATCTTCCGAGCCGCCCGGCCGTGCGTTACAGAGCGGGCGACTTCACGATCTCGCGCCAGCGCTCCTGGGGGACGCCCATCCCGATCGTCTACTGCGAGAGCTGCGGGCCCCTTCCGGTACCGCTCGAGCAGCTCCCGGTCGAGCTGCCGCTCGATGTGCGCCCGACGGGCACCGGCAACCCGCTCGCGGAGCTCGCCGAGTTCGTCGAGACGACCTGCCCCCGATGCGGAGGACCCGCCCGGCGGGAGACGGACACCCTGGACAGCCACTTCGACGCGCTTTGGTTGTGGATACCGGTGACCGTGCCGCCCGAGTCGCGCGAGGAGCCGCTGGAGGAGATCCTCGCACTTGGAGACCTGCGTCGGTGGCTGCCCTCCGAGCGGGTGGTGGCCGGGTCCGACAGCGGCAACTTCGTCTTCGACCAGCGGATCGCGACGAAGGCGCTGCGCGACATCGGGCCGCTCGCGTTCCTCTCGGACGGCGAGCCGTTCGCGGGGTGCCTGTTTCACGAGATGGTCATCAGCGACGGCCGCAAGATGAGCAAGCATCTAGGCAATGTGGTCGACCCCGACGAGCTCGTGGAGCGCTACGGGGCGGACACCGTCCGGCTCGCCGTCCTCTACGCCGCGAGCCCGCAACGTTCGCTCAACTGGAGCGACTCGGCCGTGACCCGCGCGCACCGCTTCCTCAGGCAGGTCTGGGACTATTCGCACGCCAAGCTGGCAGAGCCCGAGGAGGCGGCGGGCGGCGGCGAGGAGCCCGTCAAGGACACCAGCGAGCACCTGCGACTGCGCCTGGCCAAATGGAGCGAGACGGCCGTCGTCAAGGTGACCGAGGACATGGAGCAGCTCGAGATGCACAGCGCCGTGCGCAACGTGATGCGCCTGTTCGACCGGATCAAGGACTTCGAGAAGCGCGTGCTTGAGCGCCAGCCCGCGCTCGGCCAGGCTGACCGGGACGCGGTTGCGCAGGCGCTTCTCACGCTCATCCAGCTGCTCGCCCCGTTCGTGCCCCACATCGCCGAGGAGCTGTGGCTCGAGTTCGGCGGCGAGGAGCACGGCGCACAGCTGCCGTGGCCGGGCGTATCGTTCAAGGTGCCCGCATGAGCACCCAGACCGCACAGGCCCCAACCGGGTCCAGGCAGCGGACGCGCTCGTGCGCGACCGGCCTGGTCTGCCACCGCTGCTCCAACAGCTATCCGCTCGAGGACAGCGTGTTCGCCTGCCCCGACTGCGGCAAGGGACTCGACGTGGTCTACGACTACGAGCTCGCCGCGCGCCACTTCGAGGACGTGCCCAGCTCCGAGCGGCCCCGCAACATCTGGCACTTCGAGGAGCTGCTGCCGATCGTCGACGCCTCCGCGCAGGCGCGGGTGGGCCGCCACGCCGGCTACACCCCGCTCATCCGCGCCGACCGGCTCGGTGCCGAGCTCGGTCTCAGCAACCTCTACCTCAAGGACGACTCCACCTGCCGGCCCAGCCTGTCCTACAAGGACCGGGTCGTGTCGATGTCGGTCGCGAGGCTGCTCGAGCGCGGCAAGGAGGAGATCGGCTGCGTCTCCACCGGCAACGTCGGCACGGCGGTCGCGGCGCTCGCCGCCAAGGCAGGCGTCGACGCCTACGTCTTCTACCCGAACCGCCTCGAGGACACCAAGGCCCGCGCCTGCGCCGCGCTCGGCGCGAAGGTCTGCCAGGTGGAGGGCAACTACGACGAAGCCAACCGGAGGTGCCGCGAACTGGCGGAAGCCACGGGCATGGACTTCGCCAACATCACGCTGCGCCCGTTCTACGCAGAGGGCGCCAAGACCGCCGCCTTCGAGATCGTCGAGCAACTCGACTGGCGGGCGCCCGACCACATCGTCACAGCCGCCGCCGGTGGCACGCTGTCCTCGCGCCTGCACAAGGGGCTCGGTGAGCTGCAGCTGCTGGGCCTGTCCGAGACCGAGCACATACGGATCCACATCGCCCAGCCGAGCGGCTGCAACCCGATCGCGAGCGCGATCCTCGCCGAGGAGGCCGAGATCCAGCCGGTCATGCCGGAGACGGCCGCCCACTCGCTCGCCATCGGCGCACCGGGAGACGGCTACCTTGTGATCGACGCGGTGCGCAAACGCGGCGGCACCGCGGCGTTCGCCAGCGACCCCGAGATCTTCGCCGGCATCGACCTGCTCGCCTCCACCGAGGGCATCCTCACCGAGCCCGCCGGCGGCACCACGATCGCCGTGCTCGAGAAACTCGCAGCCACCGGGAGGTTCGCGCCGGACGACACGGTCGTCGCGATCATCACGGGCAACGGGCTGAAGACGCTCGACGACCATCCCCCCCACCCCTGGCCCGCCAAGATCGACTGCGAGCTCGACGCGATGCTCGCGGCTCTCGGCGAGCTCAAGTCCGACGGCTCCCTGATCGAGCGTGCGCGGCGGCAGCTGCATCAGTAGCCGCACCGCGAATGCATCGCGGGCAGCGGGGTACGCTTGTGCCGATGGACGCCTACGACGCGCAGGACGACCAGGGCCTCCCTGAGGAGATGGACGAGTACGAGCTCGAACGGCGCCGCCGCGAGGAGCGCCGCGCCGTGGAAGAGGCCGGAGGCGGCGAGTCCGAGGGCTTCGAGATGGCCGAGGAGGAGATGATCGAACACACCTCCCACGGCGACGAGCACTCCACCCAGCCGATCATCCACGACGCCGCCGCCGAGGGAGATGAAGAGGCCGCCGGCGACGGCGACGCGGTGTTCGGCGAGCCCGACGAAGAGATCAAGCCCGACTACTAGAGAGCGGCCGCTACTTCTGCTCGGCTGAGTGCAGCTTCGCCGCGGCGGACACGCACTGGCTGAAAGGCGTGCCCTTCTGACCAGCGACATGCTTCTTGCTCTCTTTGGAGCAGGCCTTGGCCGGGCTCGTGCTCTGGCCGTTCGCGAGCTTGGCCAGGGCGGTCACGCACTGGCTGAAGGGCGTGCCCTTCTGACCGGCAACGTGCTTTTTGCTCTCTTTGTGACAGAGAACCCCGTAGGCCTTGGCTTGCGACGGCGTGGTCGGCGTCGTCGTGGGCGTTGTCGGGGCCGCGTGCGAGTTCGCGTGCGTCCCTGACGATGCTCCGTGGTCGGGCACGCCTCCGGCCAACCCCCACGCCGGCGCGGCCACCATGGTCGCGGCGAGCGTCGCAAGTCCCAGAACGTTGATCCTTCTCATCGTTGGCCTCCTGTGTCGGGGCAACCGGGCTGGCGCCCGCGAGGGGCCCCTGGCTTCGCGTCCCCACAGCTCGTGGGTTCGCCTGTCAACCCGTCTACGCGGCAGGACGGCGAACGTCAGGCCCTATCTCGTCGTGTGGGTCGGCCCTTGAAGACGTTCGCTCGCCGGCGCCGGCAGGATCGGGACGGAGCTCTTCGTTTCCACGGCAGAGGCGCCGTTCGGGTGCGCCGGTGTCCCATGGGCGCCGAGGACCGGCGCCGCGCGGTCGCGACCGCTCCCCGACGAGCCGGCCTTCCCGTGCGTCGTGGACTGTCCTTCCTTACGAGCGGGCCTCTGCCCCCGGAGCTGGGCGGCGCTCCGCCGGCTTGGGCGCAACCCCGCCCGCGAGCCGGCGCCGCCATGCGCTCGTGCGAGCCGTTCCTTCGACGCCGCGCCGCCACGTCCGAGCTGCTCATGCGCCTTGGTGAGCGGGCGAGCGTGGGCATGGGCGCGCCCCGCCTGCACCGCGGCGACACCGTTCGCCTGGGTCCCGCTGGTCCCGAGTCTCCGAGCCGGCGTCGTGCCGGACGCAGGCGCGCCGCCTCTGACGGGCGCGGCGGTTCTGGATATGGGCGCTCGAGAGTGCTTCGCGGGTTGCAGCACGCGCGTGACCCCGACCGTGGCGGTGGTCAGGATCACCACTCCGATGGCGCTCTTTGCCACGAGCGCCGCGGCCGCCGACTTGCCGGCTGCGCCACCGGCGAGCCAGCCGCCGGCAGCGCCGGCGTGCCCGGATCCGTAGCCGCCGAGCACGCCTCCGAGGACGCCGGCCGCGGCGAGCGGCGCGAGCGGGGGAGCGAGAGCCTGAAGCTCTGCGCGACGTGCCGGGATGGCGGCGGCGAAGGTCGCGCACCCCTCGCACGAGCGCAGGTGGGCGCGTACCCGGCGGGCGCGCAGGGCGCGGCGATCGCCGTCGGAGATCATCCGGCAAATCTGCTCACAGCTCATCGCGCGACCTTCCGCCAGATCGAGCAGCGCTCGGCGCGCCTCGAAGATCGCCTGCTTGGCCGCACCCACGGAGATCCCGAGCGCGACCGCGATGTCCGCGTGGGAGAGCCCGCTGAGCTCCCGCATCACCAGCGCGCCGCGCTGGCGATCGCCGAGCTCCCGAAGGTCTCCCACCATCAGCGTCAGCCGCTCGCGCTCCAGCGCGCGGTCCCCGGCCGACGGAGTGGCAGGCTCGTGGCCCTCGGTCAGCTCCACCAAGGGCCGGCGACGGCGGAGCAGCGAGACGGCCTCGTTGTGCGTGATCCGGAACAGCCACGGACGCAGCGGGGCATCGCGGGCGCCGCGTCGCAGCGCGACGAGGGCGGACGTGCAGGCGGACTGGAGCGCATCCTGCGCGTCGGCGTCGTTGCCCACGATCGACCGGCAGTAACGGTAGAGAGGCTGGGAATGGCGCTCGTAGATCGTCACGAACGCACGATCGCTGCCGTGGGCCACCATCCGGGCCAGGCGCTCGTCGCTCAGCCGCGCCAGCCCGGGCGGCAGACCGCGCCCCGAAGAAGGCGAGGTCAAGGCCGGTATCGCCTGCGCCCGCATAGCCCATATGTATCGGCCACGCGTGGCGGCGGCAAGAGTCAGGCGCTACCTGCCGTCCTCTCAGCGCCGCAGGAGCTCCGAGCTGACCTCGAACGCGCTGATCCGCTCGTCACGGACGTCGAACACGGCCGTCGCGTCCACCTCTGAGCCTCCCACCATCTCGATCAGCGGCACCCTGACGCGCACCACCCCGTCATCCACGCTCACGTCCTCGCCGTCTCGCCGCACCAGGCGCACACGGGCCTCTTTGGCCGCGCGGACGATCCGCTCGAGCGCCTCGCGCCCGCGCAGGGAGCGCCCGCCGGCGGGGTTCCGGAACTCCACGTCGTCGCTCACGAGGTGAGCCAGGCCGTCGACGTCGCGTGCGTTCAGCGCCTCGATGAACAGCCGTGTCAGCACCACGGCACTGTCGGTCTCAGGAGCGATACGGGGAGCCGCCATGCCCGGTGCGTTAGACCTCCCGCGCGACGGTTCAACGATGGCATGGAAAAGCCCCGCCGAGGCGGGGCTTTTCGTTAGCAGGTCGATAAGCCGGATTCTGTCGTTGAGCAGCCATCCATCTGAGCGGCCTACCTGGATCTCGGCGAGCAGCCTGCAAGCGATCCGCTTTGGCCTTGCATCGAGTGGGGTTTGCCCAGCCGCCGCGTCGCCGCGACGCTGGTGCGCTCTTACCGCACCATTTCACCCTTGCCGGCCCGCCGTTCACGTGGGACGGCGGACTTAGGCGGTTTGTTTCTGTGGCACTTTCCCGCGGGTTTCCCCGGGTCGATAGCTCGACCACCCTGCCCTGTGATGTCCGGACTTTCCTCGAAGGGCCCTAAGGCCTCCGCGGCTGCCTGACCTGCCAGTTCACCGTAGCGCCCGGCGATGCTGTTGTGAAGGCCTTTGGGCTTCCCGTCGCGCTTGCGCGTCAGGGTCGCAAGTCGGTCTCCGACGCACCGCGGCGCGGTTCAGACGGACCTGAGCAGCCCCACGACTCGGCCGAGCACCTTGACCTCCTTGCTGCGGATCGGCTCCATCGCGTCGTTTTCGGGCTGCAGGCGCACATGATCCGTCTCGCGGAAGAACCGCTTGACGGTCGCATCCTCGCCGAGCAGCGCCACCACCACGTCGCCGTCCTGGGCGGTGTCCTGGGGGCGCACGACCACGTAGTCGCCCTCGAGGATGCCCGCGTCCCGCATCGAGTCGCCGCGGATCCTCAGCAGGTATGCCCCGTCTCCCCCGCCGGCGATCTCCGGGACCGACACGTAGTCCTCGATGTTCTCCTCGGCGAGGATCGGCTGGCCGGCCGCAACCGAGCCGAGCAGCGGCATGGCATCGGGACGCACGAACCCGCGCACGCTGTCCACCGCGGTCCCCACCGCCCTGTCGAGCAGCTCGATCGCGCGCGGCTTCGACGGATCGCGACGCAGCAGCCCGATCTTCTCGAGGTTCGCGAGATGCGCGTGGACTGTCGAGGAGGAGGCGAGCCCGACCGCCTTGCCGATGTCGCGGACGGTCGGCGGGTAGCCGTACTTGGCCGAGTACTTGCGGATGAAGTCGAAGATCTCCTGCTGGCGCTTGGTCAGATCCATCTCTGCTTGACCCCCGTCCGTTGGACTATGCGACGAACATGTGTTCGCACTGTAGCGCCGGCCGGGGACGGACGCAAGGACCGCGGCGGACGCCTGCGAGGCGCGGCATGACGGGGCTATACTCGCGACCCGCGAGCGCTCGTGGCGGAATTTGGTAGACGCGCAAGGTTGAGGGCCTTGTGGGGCTAACGCCCCGTGGTGGTTCGAGTCCACTCGAGCGCATGGGTTGTGCCTGGAAGTCGGTAGTTTTGCGCCCGCGCCGGGCGGCGCGCGAGTTCCAACAGGCGGACCGTGGCAACGGCGTGGCAACAGCTGGTTCTGCTCCATGTGGGTGTTGACCCCGGAAGGGTTCGAGCGGCCAACAGACCGCCCGGCGCCAGCCAGATCCGGGCTTTCCAGTCAGCTCAGGTTTGGCTCTGTAGAGCCAAAGTGAGGTTCGGCCGTCGGGCTCGATCGGCTCAAAACGGAACATGAACGGAACACGCGCGCGCCAGCCGCGACAACATTGAGAGGCAGCGGCAGATCTCGTCGAAGCCGCGCGTCAAAGTATTCGAAGGCAGGCGAGCGAGCCTGCTGTTTTGACGAGATCGAGATCGACGCTTCGATTCGATGGCCGCCACCCGCGCTCGGCGCCAGCGGTCGCCGCCTCAGACACCAGCAACACGGACCTGTGGGCTTCATCCGCCTTGCGCCCGGTGCGGCATGCAGTTTGGTTAGAGGCCTGTTCCGTGCTGGGGCAGGTGGTCTCTGAGTTGGTGGCGGGACTTCACGTCGAGCTTGCGGAATGCCTTGCGTAGGTGGTAGTGGACCGTGCTCGGGCTGATGAACAGCTGTGCCGCGATCTCTTGGTTCGTAGCGCCCTCGGCCGCGAGGCGGCAGATCTGTGCCTCCTGGGGGGTCAGGTCGTCGCGGGTGTCGGCGGTGCGTTTGCGGGCGTGCTCGCCGGTCGCCTCGAGCTCGACCCGGGCTCGGTCGGCGAACGCTTCCATGCCGAACTCCGTGAATAGCGTGTGGGCGCTGCGTAGCTGCTCGCGCGCATCGAGCCGGCGGCGCTCTCGCCGCAACCATTCGCCGTACAGGAGGTGGGCGCGTGCGAGCTCCACGCGGACGCGGCTCCGCTCGAGCGCCTCGATGGCCTGGCGGTAGAACGTCTCGGCGGCTTTCCCGTGGCTGAGCTGCGCCCGCGAGCGGGCCTCGACGCCGAGAGCCCAGTTGCCGCCACTGGCCGCTGTCATCTGCGAGAGCCTGTCGAGCGTATCCCCTGCGAGCTCGGCCCTCTCGCAGTGGGCGGCCGCCTCGATCAGCTCGACTAATCCCCAGTTTCGGGGCCACGTCGCGTTGGAATCCTCGCCCGCCAGCGCGGCCGAAGCGGCCGCGTCCTCGTAATGACCGAGGCCGTTATGCAGCACGGCGGTGGCCCAGTGAGTGAAGGTCAGCCCCCGTCCCTCGCCGCGGCGCACGACCTCCTTCGTGGCGACTTCGATCATCTCGGCTGCCTCAGCCTCGCGGCCCTGGAAGGCGACCAGCGCCAGTGCCGGGTAAGGCGTGAGGCTGCTTCCGGCCGCCTCGTTCACCGCCGCCGCCTCTTGAGCGAGCGATGCGGTCACGGCGGGTTCTCCCGCCAGCAAGTGCGCCCCTGCGCGCGTCGTGAGCGCCAACGGGAGCACGGTCAGCGCACCGGCATCGCGGGCGAGCTGAACGAAACGCGCCGAGAGCACGTCCCAGCTCTCATAGTCCCACAGCAGCACGGCGGCGTTGTAGGCGAGCCAAAGCCAACGGAGGCCGTCCTCCGAGGAGACCTCGTCCCTCCGGAACGTACTCAGCGCCTGCCTTAAGATCGGCGCGCCTGCGCCGTGCCCGTCGGTGATCAGGACGGCGAACCCCTCGAGGAGGAGGTCGGGCGCGCGCGGAGGCTGCGGCGAGCGAGGCGCCGCACGGATCGCCTCGGCGACTTCCAGCGGACCGCCTCCCTTGGCGAGACGGCCGGCGAACGTTGCCGCGTCGAGCGCATCGAGGTAGGTCTCGCGCGCGAGCGTCACATCCAGCAACTCAAGCCGCTTGGCGGCGTTGAGCAGGAGCGGCGGAGCATCGTTGCCGCGGCTCGCGGCGAACGCGATCTGGGCTCGAAGCACGTGGACCTGGGCGCGCCGCAGCTCGTCGAGCGGTCCCGCCTCGGCGATGGCGACCAGTGCGAGCGCCGCGTCGAACGCGCCGGCTCGGTGCTTGGCCTGGGCCGCGGCCAGTGCGCGCTTCGCCCGCCGCGCCGGCTCGACCGTCAGTCCGGCCGCACGTTCCAGAAAGGCAGCCGCTGCCGCCAGCCCGCCGCGCGCCTGCGCTCGGCCAGCCGAGCGCTCAAGCTCCTCAGCGACCTCCTCGTCGGGCTCAAACGCCGCTTGGGCTCGGTGCCAGGCACGGCGATCGGGGTCCATCTCGGGGTCGGTCGCGTCCGCCAGAGCGCGATGCACGGCCTGCCGTTCCGTAGGCGAGGCCGCGCGATACACGGACGAACGCACCAGCGGGTGACGGAACGTCACGCGCGTCCCGATCCCGAGCAACCCATCGGTGTCGGCCGCCGCCGCCGCCACGATCCCGAGCCGCGCGGCCGCCCGCCAAACCAGGAGTGGGTCACCGACCGGCTCCGCCGCTGCGACCAACAGCAGTCGCTGGGTGTCGGCCGGAAGCCCCGCGAGCCTCCGGCGGAAGCTGTCCTCGATCCGCCCCGACAGCCCCAAAGCGTCCAACACGCCGAATCCGCCCGCCAACTGAGTCGTCGTCAATCCCCGCGGCAACTCCAACAACGCCAACGGATTACCCCGCGTCTCAGCGACGATCCGCTCCCGCACCCGCTCATCCAACGGCACCCGCAACGCGGAGCCCAACAGCGCGCGCGCATCACCGTTACGCAGCCCCTCGACGACTAGCTTCGGCAATCCCTCGAGGTCATCGCCCGGGTCACGCGTCACGAAAATCAGCGCGACCGACTCCGCCACGAGCCGCCGCGCCACGAACGCCAGCGCCTGCGCCGACGCCCGATCAAGCCACTGCGCGTCATCGACGACACACAGAAGCGGCTGCTCCTGGGCCGCTTCCGAGAGCAGGCTCAGCGTCGCGAGCCCGACCAGAAACCGATGGGGCGCGTCCCCCGCACCGAGCCCGAAGGCCACCCCCAAGGCCTCCCGCTGAGGCACGGGCAGGCGCCCGAGCCGATCCAGCAACGGCGCGCACAACTGCTGCAGGGCCGCGAACGCCAGCTCCATCTCCGACTCTACACCCACCGCCCGTGCAACCCGAAAGCCCGACGCCGACCCGATCGCGGCCTCCAACAGCGCCGTCTTACCAACCCCCGGCTCGCCGCATATGACCAGCACCCCGCTGCGCCCATCCCGTACCGCCCCGAGCAGCCGATCCAGCACCTCGCGCTCGGTGCGCCGGCCGTGCAACACCGCTGCCGGCCCCTCGGTGACCATGGCACACCGACGATACCGCGCCATGCGACACCGAGGACACGGGATGCGAGCCGGCCCGACCCGCGCCAACCAGGTAGTCCCGACGACGACTACCCGTTGGGTGATTCGAGCACCCCTGGTAGCTGCGACTGTCGATGCTCCCAACCCAGCTACGCGAAGGAGCAAGTATGAACAACCCAGTCGAGCACCCGCACGAATCGCTCGTCGCCCAAGAGCAGCGAGCGTCACGCGCCGACACGAAGCTAGATGGGCGCACAAGGGCGATGGGAGCTAGCCCGCCGGGGCGGAACCCTGACCGGCTGCGTTCCCATGACCGCCCGCTCACGACGAAAGAAGGACCTACGATGCCCGATCACACTTCCGCCCCGTTTTCACCCACGACCTTCCGCGTGACCCGTCACTCCGCGAGCTTCTGGCGAGTCACGTTCGACAACGGTCCGCTCAACCTGATCGACGGCCAGATGAACCTCGAGTTGCACCAGCTGCTCGATGAGGTCGAACGGGACGGCCGCGTGGCAGTCGTCCTGTTCGACAGCGACAACCCCGACTACTTCCTGGCGCACTACGCGGTCCCCTCGGACATGAGCCCGCTCGCGGCGCGCCAGCCCAGCGAGGCGGTGCCGTGGCTGCACTGGGCCACCTTCCTCGCCCGCCTGAGCAAGTCCCCCGTGGTCACGATCACCGCGCTACGCGGCCGTGCCCGCGGCGCCGGCAGCGAGTTCGCGCTTGCGACCGACATCCGCTTCGCCAGCCGCGAGAGGGCCGTCATCGCTCAGTTCGAGGTTGCCCTGGGCGCGATCCCCGGCGGCGCGCCCGCCACCCGGCTGCCCGGCATCGTCGGCCGTGGCCGCGCCTTCGAGATCGTGCTCGGCGGCGAGGATTTCGACGGTGCCCTCGCCGAGCGCTACGGCTAC
>DASYFT010000013.1:0-9878 GCA_036498265.1 Solirubrobacteraceae bacterium
GCGCGTGAAGGCCTACGAGGCGATCGTCAAGGGCGAGAACATCGCCGAGCCGTCGATCCCCGAGTCCTTCAAGGTCCTGCTCAAGGAGATGCAGTCGCTGGCGCTCGACGTCAACGTCGTCTCCGAGGAGGGCCAGCGCGCCGAGATGCGCGACGAGGACGACGACCTGCTGCGCGCCGCCGAGGAGCTCGGCATCGACCTCTCGGGCGTACGGGCCGCGGCGGGCGACGCCAGCGACGAGGCGCTCGAGGGCGAGGACACCACAGATGCCTCGGCGGAGTCCCAGGAGGACGCCGAGGCCGCACCGGACCTCGACGAGGTCGGGGTCACCGAGGACGTCGACCTGGAGAACCTGGTCGGCGAGGAGGCGCCCGAGTAGACGCCGGCCCGGGCGGCACCCGGCAGCCGCCCCGGCCAAAGAAGCAGCCGGGCCACGAATTCACCAACAGCCAGAGAGGCCCACTGAATGATTGACATAAACAACTTCGACGCGATCGAGATCTCCCTCGCCTCCAGCAAGCAGATCCGCAGCTGGAGCTCGGGCGAGGTCACCAAGCCGGAGACCATCAACTACCGCACGCTGAAGCCTGAGAAGGACGGCCTGTTCTGCGAGCGCATCTTCGGTCCCACCAAGGACTGGGAGTGCTACTGCGGCAAGTACAAGCGCGTGCGCTACAAGGGCATCGTCTGCGAGCGCTGCGGCGTCGAGGTGACCCGTTCAAAGGTGCGCCGCGAGCGCATGGGGCACGTCGACCTGGCCGCGCCCGTCAGTCACATCTGGTTCTTCAAGGGCGTGCCCAGCCGGATCGGCTACCTGCTCGACATGGCTCCCAAGGAACTGGAGAAGGTCCTCTACTTCGCGGCCTCGATCATCACCTGGGTCGACGAGGAGGCACGCTCCAAGGACCTCGACAGCCTCGAGAAGGAGGTCAACAAGGTCCTCGACTCCTACGCCGCCGAGCGTGAGGAGCGCGTGCTCGAACTGCGCGAGTCGCTCAAGCGCCGCGAGAAGTACCTGCAGACCGGCAAACAGACCAACTTCAACGACGAAGACCACCTCTGGGCGGACTCGCTCGACATCAACCTGCAGAAAATCTCCGACGACGAGCGCGAGAAGCAGGTCAAGGAGCTGACCAAGGCGTTCGACGCCGACATCGCCGACACCGAGGCCTACATCGAGGACGCCGCCGAGCGGATGCGCCAGGTGTGGGAGCTCTTCAAGACGATGGAGCCCAAGCAGATCGAGCACGACGAGGCCACCTTCCGCGAGCTAAAGGAGCGGTTCGGTTCCTCCTACGGCTTCGGCGAGTACTTCCGGGGCGGGATGGGCGCAGAGGCCATCCGGGACCTGCTCCAGCAGGTCGACCTGGAGGCCGAACGCAAGGAGCTCGAGGAGCAGGTCAAGACCGGCAAAGGCCAGAAGCAGGCCCGTGCCGTCAAGCGCCTGAAGGTCGTCTCGGCCTTCATCCAGTCCGGCAACAAACCGGAGATGATGGTGCTCGACGCCGTGCCGGTGATCCCGCCTGAGCTGCGGCCGATGGTCCAGCTCGACGGCGGCCGCTTCGCCACCTCGGACCTCAACGACCTCTACCGCCGCGTCATCAACCGCAACAACCGCCTCAAGCGGCTGCTCGACCTTGGCGCGCCGGAGATCATCGTCAACAACGAGAAGCGCATGCTGCAGGAGGCCGTCGACGCGCTGTTCGACAACGGCCGCCGCGGCAGGCCGGTCACCGGTCCGGGCAACCGGCCGCTGAAGTCGCTGTCGGACATGCTCAAGGGCAAGCAGGGCCGCTTCCGTCAGAACCTGCTGGGCAAGCGCGTGGACTACTCGGGACGCTCGGTCATCGTGGCCGGCCCCTACCTCAAGCTGCACCAGTGCGGGCTGCCCAAGATCATGGCCCTGGAGCTGTTCAAGCCGTTCATCATGGCTCGCCTGGTCGAGCGCAAGTCCGCGCAGAACATCAAGGCGGCCAAGAAGATGGTCGACTCGATGATCGGCGAGGTCTGGGACGTGCTCGAGGAGGTCATCCACGAGCACCCGGTGCTGCTCAACCGCGCGCCGACCCTCCACCGCCTCGGGATCCAGGCGTTCGAGCCCCTGCTGGTGGAGGGCAAGGCGATCCAGGTCCACCCGCTGGTGTGCCATGCCTTCAACGCCGACTTCGACGGCGACCAGATGGCCGTGCACCTACCGCTGTCGGCGGAGGCCCAGGCGGAGGCCCGCATCCTGATGCTGTCCTCCAACAACATCCTCTCTCCGGCGCACGGCGCGCCGCTGGCAACCCCGACCCAGGACATGATCCTCGGGGCCTACTACCTGACCTATGGTCCGGAGGCGGAGGACCTGGCGAAGATCGACCGCGCCACCTACGAGCCGCGCCCGCACGTGTTCCGCACGGCGCAGGAGGCCGAGCTGTCCTATGAGGGAGGCGTGGTCAAGCTGCACGACATCGCCGAGTTCCGCCCCTACGGGCGCGAGGGCGGTCACGTGCTCACGACGATCGGGCGGATCATCTACAACGACCGCATCGAGCGTGCGCTCGCCGAGGCGTTGGGCGACGAGTTCGACGCCTCGAAGTACGCGTTCGTCAACCAGTCGATGAAGAAGCGCGACACGACGCGTCTGATCGACATGCTCGTGCAGACCTATGGCGCGACGACGATCTCGCTGGTGCTCGACGCATTCAAGGACCTGGGCTTCAAGTACGCCACCCAGGCCGGCATCACCATCTCGAAGAACGACGTGGTGGTTCCTCCGCAGAAGCAGTCGATCCTCGACCGCTACGACAAGCTGGTGGGAGACATCACCAGCCAGTACGACGATGGGCTGATCACCCAGGAGGAGCGCCACGAGGCCGTCGTCGAGCAGTGGAACGCGGCGACCGACGAGGTCGCCGACGCGATGGTCGACAACCTCGACACCCTGAACCCCATCTTCATGATGGCGAACTCGGGTGCCCGTGGATCGTTCAAGCAGATCCGCCAGCTGGCGGGAATGCGTGGCCTGATGGCCAACCCGAAGGGTGAAATCATCGAGCGGCCGATCAAGGCCAACTTCATGGAGGGCCTGTCGGTGCTCGAGTACTTCATCTCCACGCACGGCGCGCGAAAGGGTCTCGCGGACACCGCGCTGCGCACGGCGGACTCGGGCTACCTGACGCGCCGGCTGGTCGACGTGGCTCAGGACGTGATCATCCGGGACGTCGACTGCGGCACCGAGGAGTACATCGAGATGGCCGTGTTCAAGGCCGACGGCGAGCCCAACGACGGCCTCGTCGGGCGGATCGCCGCCAGGCCGATCACGACCAAGCGCAACCGCATGCTCACTGAGCAGGGCGCCGAGGTCGGCCGCGCGGAGCTGGCCGAAGTCGCGCAGGCGTTTGCGGAGGACCAGGCGAAGGGCAACGACGTCACGGTTCCCGTGCGCTCGGTGCTCAAGTGCGAGGCCCCCAGCGGCGTGTGCCAGGCCTGCTACGGCAGGGCGATGGCGACAGGCGCGCTCGCCCAGATCGGCGATGCAGTGGGCATCGTCGCTGCGCAGTCGATCGGCGAGCCGGGAACGCAGCTGACGATGCGCACCTTCCACACCGGCGGGGTCGCCGGCGCGGACATCACGCACGGCCTGCCGCGCGTGGTGGAGCTGTTCGAGGCACGGCGTCCCAAGGGCCTCGCGAAGATCGCCGAGCAGGACGGCGCGGTGTCGATCGAGGAGACCGACAAGGCGCTGACCGTGGTGATCACGGACGACGCCGGCGAGGAGCACCGTCACGCCTTCCCGCGCCGCACCCGCCTGTTCGTTACCGACGGCGAGAAGATCAAGGCCGGCAGGCAGCTCAACGAGGGGTCGGTCTACCCGCACGAGCTGCTGGCGATCCGCGGCAGGACCGAGACCGAGCAGTACCTCGTCAAGGAGGTGCAGGAGGTCTACAAGTCCCAGGGCGTGGACATCAACGACAAGCACATCGAGCTGATCGTTCGCCAGATGCTCAAAAAGGTGAGGGTCGACCAGAAGGGCGACACCGACTACCTGCCGGGGCAGTTCGTCGACCGGTTCGAGTTCGCCAAAGCCAACGACGCGGTGATCAAGAAGGGCGGCGAAACGGCGATCTTCGAGGACATCATCCTCGGGATCACCAAGGCCTCCCTGAACACCGACTCCTTCCTGTCGGCAGCGTCCTTCCAGGAGACCACCAAGGTCCTCACGGATGCGGCGCTCGAAGGCAAGATCGACCGGCTGAACGGCCTCAAGGAGAACGTGATCATCGGCAAGCTGATCCCGGCGGCGACCGGCCTCAAGCGCTACCGTCGCATCGAGATCGAGCCCTCAGAGCCGCTCCCGCGGGCGATCGACGATGTCGGCCTGCTCGACCAGGAGGAGATCGCAGCGGAGCTCGGCCTGGCCGGCGAGGGGTTCAACGGCGGCTACGGACAGGAGTTCGACGCCGACCTCGCCTCGCTCGAGAAAATCGGTGCCGGCGGCACCGACCCCGGCTTCGCCGAGGAGCTCGCCGAGCTCGAGATCTCCGAGGAGAAATCGAAAGACCAGTAGGAAGGTGGGCTGCCCGCGCCGAGCGCGGGCAGCCCTGCCTGCCACAGGCCTCGCCGTCCCGATCAGGGAAGGTTCACGCTCCGCAGTGCTTCGCCGGGTGGTCTACTATGACAAGTCGTAGGACGACCCTGCTGTCAACGTGTCCATCCGGCGAGCGCTGATCCCGTCGTGCCTGGCCGCCGCTGCGCTCAGCGCGGGGCTCGCGGCCTGCGGCTCGGCGGCGACTCAGCGGATCACGGCGGTCAGCTCTGCCACGCGGGCGCGCTGGACGCCGGCTGTGCGGATCACGCGCGTGCTCGACCTGACGCCGCCCCGCGGGGACGGGGCGATCGTGCTCGCGACGGCGGGACGACTCGCACTGCTGGGCGCCGGCGGCGCCGTCCACCCGTTCGCGCGCGGCGCGGGCGGCTACCGCAATCCCGGCGGCGAGGAGCCCTACATCGCGCTGTCCAGCGGCGAGCGGGTGTCCTCCGGCGGCTGCAGCTTCCCGGCAGGGACGGTGTACGTGCTGCGCCTGCGCCACGGGTCGGGCGTGACTGCCGTCGACCCCGGCGGCCGCGCCCGTGAGCTCGCGAGCCTGCCGGCGCGCGGCCTCGAGAACGGGATCGCGCTCGACACCACCGGCCGCTTCGGCCATCGGCTGCTGGTGACCGCCACCGAAGGCGCGAGGACGACCGTGTACGCGATCGACTGCCGGGGCACCGTCACCACGCTGAGCACGGCGGCGCCCAAGCTCGAGGGCGGGATCGCGGTCGCACCGGCGAGCTTCGGACGCTTCGCGGGCGACCTGATCGCCCCGGACGAGAACAGCGGGCGCGTGTACGCCATCTCGCCCGACGGCCGCAGCAGCCTCGTGGCCGGTTCGGGGCTGGCGCGGGGCGGTGACGTGGGCGTGGAGAGCGCCGGCTTCGTGCCGGCCGGCTTCGGGTCATCGTGGAGCGCGCTGGTGGCCGACCGCCGCACGCCCGGGAATCCCCATCCCGGCGACGACGCCGTGCTGCGCATCGGCGGCTCGTCGCTGATTGCCGCCGGCGTGGCGCCGGGCCAGCTGCTGGTGGCGACGGAGGGCGGGGCGCAGACAGACGCCATCGCCTGCACCGCGGCCGGCTGCCGGATTCGCCACGTTGCGGACGGCCCCGCGGCCGCGCACCTCGAGGGGCACATCGTGTTCGCCTCCGGCCGTTGAGGGGATTCTCATAGACGGCTCGCGCGACCCTGGCCTCGCACGCGTGTAGTGGGATGAGATGAGCGCTCCCGCGCTGACGCGCAGAGCCCTGTTGGGCGCCGGCGCCGGCGCCGTGGCCAGCAGCCTGGTGCGTCCGGGCGGCGCGCTCGCATCGCTGCTCTCGCCCCAGTCGCCGGAGCTCGGCTGGCAGACGGTGGGCGGCCTGTCGCCGGGCGGGCGAACGATCCGGCTGGATCGCCTGGCGGATCTCGTGGCGGCGCAGTGGCAGGGTCCGGCGGACGCCGGAGTCGAGCTCCGCTTCGCGCTCCCCGGAGGCGGGTGGAGCCGCTGGGCTGCCGCAGCCGGATGCTGCGCAGGACACGAGCCGGGGGCAGCCGCCGCCGGGGGCGCGGCGCACATCGGCGACCCGCTGTGGACCGGCGGTACCACAGCCGTGCAGCTGCGGGCCAGGCACGCGTTGAGCGACGTCCGCCTGGCCCTGGTGGATGTCAGCGGCGGGATCGGCGCGCGCCGCCGGGCGCAGGTCGCCGGCGCGCTGTCGGCGGCGGCGCTGCCGTTGGCCACCCCGGTGCTGCACGCCGGTCCCGGCCAGCCCCCGATCATCGCCCGGCAGGCCTGGGCGCGGGGGATCTCGCCGCCGCGCGTGGCCCCCGGCTACGGCGATGTGCGCCTGGCGTTCGTGCACCACACGGAGAACCCCAACGGCTACTCGCCCGCCGAGGTGCCGGCGATGCTGCGGGCGATCTACGCCTACCATCGCTTCGTACACGGCTGGAACGACATCGGCTACAACTTCGTGGTCGATCTCTACGGGCGCATCTTCGAGGCGCGAGCGGGCGGCATCGACGAGCCGGTGGTGGGCGCGCAGGCCGGCGGCTACAACCTGGTCTCCACCGGCGTGGCGGTGCTCGGCTCCTTCATGAGCGCGCCGGTCTCCGCCGCCGCGCGGGCCTCGCTCGAGCGTCTGCTGGCGTGGAAGCTCTCGCTGCACGGCGTGCCGGCCGCCGGCCGGGTGACCGTGCGCGTGAACCCCGCGGGCGCCTCCTACTCGCGCTTCCCGGCCGACGCCCGCGTGTCGCTGAGGCGGATCGCCGGCCACCGGGACGGCGACTCCACCGACTGCCCCGGCGACGCCCTCTACGGCGAGCTGCCGGCGCTCCGCAGCGCCGTGGGCCGCCTGGCGCCGCGCCCTGTGCTCGCCACGCTGTCGCTCGCGCCGGCCGCGCCCGCGCCCGCGCCGACGCCGGCCACGCCGGCACCCGGCGCAACGCCGCCCGCGCCGGGCTCCCCGCCGGCCGTCGCCCCCGGCTCGCCGCCCGGCGAAGCAAGGACGCTCACCGGCAGTCTCTCGGTGCTCGGAGGCGGCCCCGTGGCGGGGGCGCGGGTGCTGGTGCAGGCGCGCACGGTGGCCCGGAAGGGAGAGGTGGTCAGGGAGCTGAGCGTGGGCGAAGCGGTGACGGACCCGGCCGGGCACTGGACGCTTGCGGCCATCCTCGGGCCCGGACGGCGCAGGACCTCGCTGCGGGCGCTGTTCCCCGGCGCTGGCGGGCTCGGGGCCGCCGTGTCGGCGCCGCTCGCGCTTGCCGGAGCGCTCGCGGTCAGCCCGCCGCCTGCGGGGCCGCCGGGCGCTCCTTCGCCCAGCCCTCCAGCAGCAGCGCCTCCCTCGACGTGAGGCCGCGCTCGGGGACGGTCTCGACCAGCAGCGTCGGGGCCGTGCGGGCGGCCGCCCACTCGTGGCAGGCGGGCCCCAGGGCGTCGTCGACCCATGCAAGCGGGCGCCCAGCGGCGTACTCGTCGATCGTGTCGAGCTTCCAGTGGCCGACCGTCCGGCGGGTCCCCTGCACGCCCGCGGGGAAGCGCAGGAACGGCAGTTCCGGCAGTCCCAGCAGGTGCGGGAGGTACTCGTTGGCCTTCTCCTCCCAGCCGCTCGCCCAGACGAGCTCGAAATGCTCGGACAGGGCAAGCAGGTGCGCGGCGGCGGTGGCCGAAAGGAAGTGCGGTATGCCGTCGATCGAGTGGAAGCACCCGTCGGCACCCGGCGTCTCGCCGCCGAGCGAGGGGGCCACGCCGAACAGCGAGATGACGCCGTCGATGTCGACCATCAGCAGGGGTTTTGCGGTCTCGGGCGCCGGACCGTCGCTTCCTTGGCGAATCAATAGGCGCTCTTTAGGTTGCATACAGGTCGAGACGGGTACCCTGCCGTACACGGTTGATCCGCCGATATGGCCCGCGAGCAGTAAAGCACCCGGCAGGCGCGGTCGATGGCTCAACCGGCCTCCCACCTCTCGACTATGACTCTAGACCTTGGCATCCTGCTGGCCCTCACTTGCGCGTTCGTCGCCAACCTGGGCTTCTTCTACAAGTACCGCGGCGCCAACGAAGTGCCGAAGGTGCAGGTCCTGCACCCGTTCCGCTCGGCCAGGCGCCTCTACTCCTCCAAGTGGTTCACGCTGGGCATGCTCACCGCAACCGGCAGCTGGGGCCTGCACGTGGGCGCGCTTGCGCTGGCGCCGATGTCCGTGGTCCAGGTCTCGCTGGCGGCCGGCGTGGTGTTCATCGCGGTGATGGCCGAGCGGTTGTTCGGCTTCCAGGTGGGACGCCGCCAGTGGATCGGGCTCGTCCTCACCGCCGGCGGCCTCGTGCTGCTCGGCCTGACGCTCCCCCAGATGCACGGCGCCCACTCCCACTTCTCCGACGCCGCCATGATCTCCTTCGAGGCCGGCCTGTTCGGACTCGGCGGCCTGCTGCTGATGGGTCCGCGGATGGGCGGCCCGGTGGAGCACCACGGCGTGATGCTGGGCGCCGCCGCGGGCATCCTGTTCGGCGTCTCCGACACCGCCATCAAGGCGCTCACGGGCATCACCGGCGCCCACGGGATCGCCGGCCTGGCCCTCAGCCCCTGGTTCGGCGTCGCGATTGCCGCCTCGGTGGTCGCCTTCTACGCCTCGGCGCGGGGCCTGCAGGACGGTGACGCGGTGCCGGTCATCGCGGTCACGGGCACGGCCGCCAACATCGCCGGCATCGCCGGCGGGATCATCGTCTTCGGCGACCCCATGGCGGGCAGCCCGCTCGGCGTCGTCCTGCAGTCGCTGGCCTTCGTGCTGGTGGTTGTCGCCTCGGCGCTGATGCCGGCGCCGATCCGCGCGGCGGGCGCGGCCCAGGCTGCCTAGCGCTGCTAGCATCTTCGCTCGCATGCCGACCACCTCCCAGCTCGTCCGCAAGGGGCGCGTGACGCCCAAGAAGAAGCTCGCCACGCCCGGACTGAAGTCCGGCAAGGGGCGCAAGAAGAAGGTCGCCGCGCCGCAGCGGCGCGGGGTCTGCACGCGCGTCTACACCACGACCCCGAAGAAGCCCAACTCCGCACTGCGCAAGGTCGCGCGGGTTCGCATCTCCGGCTCGATCGAGGTGACCGCCTACATCCCCGGCGAGGGCCACAACCTTCAGGAGCACTCCGTCGTGCTGGTCCGCGGCGGCCGCGTCAAGGACCTGCCGGGCGTCCGCTACAAGGTCGTCCGCGGCACGCTGGACGCCGCCGGGGTGAGCGACCGCCGCAAGGCGCGCTCGCAGTACGGCGTGAAGAAGAAATAGATGCCGCGCCGCGCAGCCGCCCAGATCCGTCCCGTCGAGGCGGACCCCATCCACCGCTCGAAGCTCGTCCAGCAGGTCATCAACAAGGTGATGCTCGACGGCAAGAAGTCCACCGCCGAGCGGATCGTCTACGACGCCCTCGCGCTGATCGCCGAGCGCAGCGACAAAGACCCGCTCGAGACCCTCGACGCCTCCATCAAGACGCTCACGCCCACCCTCGAGGTGCGCTCGCGCCGGGTCGGCGGCGCCACCTACCAGGTTCCCGTCGAGGTCCCCTCCCGGCGGGCCCGCACCCTCGCCGTCCGCTGGCTCGTCGAGTTCGCGCGTCAGCGCCGCGAGAAGACCATGGCCCAGCGGTTGGCCAACGAGCTCATGGACGCCCAGTCCCAGCAGGGCGGCGCCTACAAGCGCAAGGACGACATCTACCGCATGGCGCAGGCCAACAAGGCCTTCGCGCATTACCGGTGGTGAGGGACGAACCCGCGCTTGCGCGGGTTCGCCGAGCGGTGCATGCACCGCTCGGGAGGCAGCGCCACATGTGGCGCTGCCCGG
>DASYFT010000014.1:0-36319 GCA_036498265.1 Solirubrobacteraceae bacterium
CGGCAAGCCGAGCGACCTGTCGGCGACCATCGACTGGGGCGACGGCTCGACCAGCCCGACAACCCTGGTGGCCAACGCCGGCGGCGGCTACGACGTCAGCGGCTCGCACACCTACGGCGGCGCGGGCACCAAGAGCGGCACCGTGCACGTCGTCGACGTCGGCGGCGCCAAGGCGGACGTGCCGTTCACGGTGAACGTGGTGGCGCAGCAGGTGCAGGGCATCACCACCACCGGCACCACCGGCGGCCCGACCTCGGGGGTGCAGGGCATCGTCACCACGCCGAACACCGGCGGCGACGTGCCCTGGGCCACGGCGGTGCTGCTGCTCGTCTCGGGCAGCAGCTTCGTGGTGGCGGGGCGCCTTCGCCGCCGCCTCTAGGTCCTCCTCCGCAGACGACGCGAAGGCCGCCGGTCCCTCAGCGGGATCGGCGGCCTTTCTCGTGGTCGAGCAGCCAGCGCTTGCGGTCGAGCCCGCCGCCGTAGCCGCCGAGCGAGCCGCCACTGCGCAGCACCCGGTGGCACGGTACGACGATCGGGATCGGGTTCGAGCCGAGCGCGTTGCCCGCCGCGCGCGAGCCGCGCGGGCTGCCGGCCTCAGCTGCCACCTCGGCGTAGCTCAGCACGCCGCCGTAGGGGATCGCCGCGGTCGCACCGAGCACGCGGCGCCCGAACGGCCCGACCAGCGACCAGTCGAGCGCGACCGCGAAGCGGCGGCGACGTCCCTCGAAGTATTCCTCGAGCTCGCGACGCACGCCCTCGAGCTGTCCGGGCGCCTCGACGATCCGCGGCGAGAGACGGCGTGCCAGGCGCACCAGCACGTCGTCGACGTCCTCCTCCGGGAAGGCGAGGCGCACGAGCCCGCGCCTCGTGGCCGCCGCCGTCAGCGGGCCGAACGGCGAGTCGAGCACGCCGTAGCTGACGTCCACGAGCCCGTCCGAGGCCGCGCGCTCGGCGAACCTCTGCGCGGCGAGCGCCGCGGCGTGCTGGTCGGCACGGCGGTGCTCGGCCGTGCTGCGAGCGCCGCGCAGCCTGCCCGCGAGCCCGTCTCTGTGGTTGTGGGTCTGAGCTGTCATGCCGGTACCGCCTTTCTGAGCTTCGTCAGTCCCTCGTGCAGCGAGCGGCGCGCCGCCTCCTCGGAGCAGCCGATCGCGACCGCGATGTCGCGATGCGGGAGGTCTGCGAGATAGCGCAGCACGACGGCCGAGCGTTGACGCGCAGGTAGCTCGCCGACTGCGTCCCACAGCGCCTCGTCGCGCTCCGTCGGCGCGGGCTCGGTGCGGTGGTCGGCCGCAAGCGCGTCGCCGAGCGGCAGCCCCCGTCTCTTTCTCCCGCGATGCGCGTCGAGCGCCTTGCGGCTAGCGATCGTGAGCACCCAGGCACGCATGTTGGAGCCGGGCCGCAGCTTTGGGTACGCGCGCAGGGCCGCCATGAAGGTGTCCTGGAAGCAGTCCTCCGCCTCGACCGGCCCCACCGAGCGCACGAGGAACCGCCACACCGCGTCCCGGTGGGCGTCGAGGAAGCGCTGGAAGGGCGGCAGGGCGTCGCTCACATCGATTGAACGGCGGCGGGAGCCGAAACGTGAGGTCTGCTCATGCCCCGTACTCGAAGAACCCCGCTCCGCTGGCCCGGCCGAGCCGGCGCGCCTGCACCAGCGCACGCAGTGCGGGTGCGGGACGGTAGCGCTCCTCGCGGTACTCGTCGCACAGCGCCTCCAGCACGGCGAGAACGTGGTCGAGCCCGATCGTGTCGGCCCACTCGAACGGGCCGCGCGGATGGCTCAGCCCGAGCACCATGCCGAGGTCGATGTCGCGTGCGCTCCCGACCCCCTCGCCGAGGGCGAAGGCCGACTCGTTGATCACCTGGCAAACGATCCGCCCCAGCACGAGCCCCGGGGCGTCGCCAACCCAGGCGACGTGCTTTCCCAACGCCGAGAAGAAGCGCTCCGCCCGCCCGGCCGCCAGCGGCGATGAGCTCTCGCCGCGCGTCAGCTCCACGAGCGTGGCCCGCTCGAGCGGCGGCACGACGTGAAAGCCCACCGAGCTGCCGTCGGGATCCAGCGCGCCCAGCGAGCCGTGAGCGCACAGAACGAGCCGGGCGCCGCCCTGCGGCGGCGGCGGCGTCCCGCGGCGGTCCGGGCGCGAGCCGTCGAGCGTTCCCCGTCCGCGCCGCTCCGGCCTGCTGTCGCAGTCCAGCATGAGCGCGGGCAGCACACCGCCGGTGGGTGCGTGCGGAGCCCGCACCTCGTAGCCGGCGGCGGTGGCCGCGGAGCGCAGTTCCCCCGCCAGCGATCCCTCGCCGGCGACGATCACCACGCCCTCGCCGCCGGTGGGCGGCGCGGACTCGATCGGCTCGGGATCGTCCGGGCGGTGGGCGTGCCCGGCCGGCGGCTCGGTGCCGCCGTAGTCGTAGTAGCCGCGGCCGCTCTTGCGCCCGTACATCCCCGCTGCGACGTATCGCGCGCTGATCGGCGACGGGCGCCAGCGCGGCTCGCCGAAGCTCTGCTCGAAGAAGCTCTTGGAGATCTCGAAGCCGGTGTCCACGCCGACCAGGTCCATGAGCTCGAAGGGACCCATCCGGAACCCGCCCTCCATGCGGCAGATCCGGTCGATCGTGGCTATGTCGGCGATGCGCTCCTGCAGGAGCCGCAACGCCTCGAGCCCGAACGGACGGTTGCAGCGGTTGACGAGGAAGCCGGGCCCATCAGTCGCGCGGATGACCGTCTTGCCCATCGCCTCGCCGGTCGCCTGCGCGATGGCGAGCGCGGACTCGGAGGAGCGCTCACCGGCCACGACCTCTAGCAGGCGCATCAGCGGCGCGGGGTTGAAGAAGTGCATGCCCACCACCCGCTCCGGGTTGGATGCGGCCGCCGCGATCGCCGTCACCAGCAGCGAGGAGGTGTTGGTCGCCAGCACGCAGTCCGGCTCGACGATCTCGGACAGTCGCCGGTAGAGCTCGTGCTTGAGGTCCAGTCGCTCGGGCACCGCCTCGATCACGAGCTCGCAGGCGGAGAGCCCGCCGAGGTCCGCCACCGTGTGCAGGCGCTCCCCCGCGGACCGGGCCTCCTCCGCCGAGGCCCTGCCGCGCTCGGCTTCCTTCTCGAGGCCGGCCCTCGCACGAGCCAGCCCGCGCTCCAGCGCCTCCGGGATCGGGTCGTGCAGGAGCGTCTCGGCTCCTGTCCGGCACGCCAGCTGGGCGATCCCGGCCCCCATGGTTCCTGCGCCCAGCACGCCGATCCGGGCGGCGGGCCGCGCCGCGGGGGCGCCCGCGCTGCCGGGGTCGTCCTGCTGGAGGGGCGGCGGCTCGGACATCAGGTGGGACTCGGCGCGGGCAGCGCTCCTCAGGCCGGCACCAGCGCGTTAATCCCCGTCATCGCTCGGCCGATGATGAGCTTCTGGATCTGCGAGGTCCCCTCGTAGAGGGTCGTCACGCGGGCATCGCGGAAGTAGCGCTCCACTGGATGGTCGTCGACGTAGCCGGCGCCGCCGTGCACCTGGATCGCGAGGTTCGCGCACTCCAGCGAGGCCTCGGTGGCATGGAGCTTGGCGACCGAGGTCTCGAGGGTGTTCGGGCGCCCCTTGTCCTTCAGCCAGCCCGCGCGCCAGACGAGCATCCTCGAAGCGTCTGTTTTCAGGACCATGTCGGCGATCATCGCCTGCACGAGCTGGAAGCTGCCGATCGGGCGCCCGAACTGCTCGCGCTCCTTGGCGTACCTGACGGACTCCTCTACGCAACCCCGGCAGATGCCCACGCAGCCGGCCGCCACCGAGTAGCGGCCGGAGTCGAGCGAGGACATGGCCACCTTGAAGCCGTCGCCGATTTCGCCGAGCATGTCCTCGTCGGAGACCTCGACGTCTTCCAGCGCGATCGAGGCGGTGTCCGAGGCGTGAAGGCCCATCTTGTGCTCGATCGGCTGCGCTTTGAAGCCGGGCTGGTCGGTGTCGACGAGGAAGCAGGCGAGGCCCTTGTAACCGAGCTCGGGGTCAGTCTGGGCGAAGATCAGAGCGACCTTGGCGTAGTCGCCCATCGAGATCCACATCTTCGCGCCGTTGATGACCCAGCCCGAGTCGGTCCTGCGCGCGCGCGTGCGCTGGTTGGCGGCATCCGAGCCCGTGTCGGGCTCGGTAAGGCCGAAGCAGCCGAGCCACTCGCCCGAGCACAGCCTCGGCAGGTAGCGGCGCTTCTGCTCCTCGGTGCCCCATCTGAGGATCCCCGAGCAGACCAGCGAGGTCTGGACCGAGATCACGGTCCGGATGGCCGAGTCGCCGCGTCCGATCTCCTCGACGATCAACCCGTAGCTGAGGTAGTCCAGACCGGCGCCGCCGTACTCCGGAGGCACGATCGCTCCCAGGTACCCCTGATCGGCGATCTTCCCGACGAGCTCGAGGTCGAAATGGTGGTTGCGCGCGTTCTCGCGCGTGCGCTCGACGAGCTCGTTGTCGGTGAACTCGCGGGCGGTTTCCTTGATCAGGCGCTGCTCGTCGGTCAGGTCGAAGTCCATCCCTCTCCTCTCTACCTAGTGCTTCGGTGTCTTCCAGGGGGCGTTGATCCGTCTCTCTATCTCCTCGGCGATGCCCGCGATCGGCAGCCGCTCCTGCTCCAGCGAGTCGCGGTCGCGCAGCGTGACGGTCGCGTCCTCGAGGCTCTGGTGGTCGATCGTAAGGCAGAACGGCGTGCCGATCTCGTCCTGACGGCGGTAACGGCGTCCGATCGCGCCGCCTGCGTCGTACTCCGCCTGCACGCGTGAGCGCAGGGCGCGGTGCACCTCGCGGGCGAGCTCCGGCTGGCCGTCCTTGCCGACCAGCGGCAGCACCGCCACCTTCACAGGCGCGAGCCGCGGATGCAGTCGCAGGACGGTGCGTCGCTCGCCCTCGCCCGTGCCCTCGCGCTCGACGAATTCCTCGTCGTAGGCGTCGGCGAGGAAGGCCAGCGTCGCGCGGTCGACGCCCGCCGCAGGCTCGATCACGTGCGGAACGTAGCGCTCGCCGGTGGCGGGGTCGAAGTACTCGAGCTTCTGTCCCGAGAACTCGGCGTGGCGGCTCAGGTCGAAGTCGCCGCGATTGGCGATCCCCTCGAGCTCGGACCATCGGTCCTCGCCATCGGGCACCCCGTTGGCGTCGGAGCTGGTGGGGGGGAACAGGTACTCGACGTCGCTGGTGGCCGAGGAGTAGTGGGAGAGCTCATCCGCGTCGTGGGGGCGCAGGCGCAGGTGGTCGGGGCGGATGCCGAGCTCGTGGTACCAGCGCTCACGCTCCGCGAGCCAGTAGTCGAACCACTCCGACGCCTGGTCGGGCGGCACGAAGAACTCCATCTCCATCTGCTCGAACTCGCGTGTCCTGAAGATGAAGTTGCCGGGCGTGATCTCGTTGCGGAAGGACTTGCCCACCTGCGCTATCCCGAACGGCGGTCGCTTGCGGGAGAACTGCAGCACGTTCTTGAAGTTGATGAAGATCCCCTGGGCGGTCTCGGGGCGCAGGTAGGCCGTCGCTCCCGACTCCTTCACGGGCCCGATCGTCGTCTCGAACATGAGGTTGAAGTCGCGAGCCTCCGTCAGCGAGCACTCCTCCGCCTCGCCGGGGTGCTTGGACGGTTTGCGCCCGCACTGGAGTTCCTGGAGGTGGTCGGCGCGGAAGCGCTGGCCGCAGGTGCGGCAGTCGACCAGCGGATCGGTGAAGCCGGCCAGGTGGCCGGAGGCCTCCCACACGCGGGGGTGCTGGAGGATGGCTGAGTCCAGCGCGACGATGTCGTCGCGTTCCTGGAGCATCGCCCGCCACCACTCGTTCTTGACGTTGGTCTTGAGCAGGACGCCGTAGTGCCCGAAGTCATACGTCGAGCCGACCCCGCCGTAGATCTCGGATGAGGGGAACACGAACCCGCGCCGCTTGGAGAGGGCGACGATCTTGTCCATCGTCGCGACGTCGCCGCTCCTGGCTCCGGGGTTGGTGTTCGTGTTGGAGGGGGCTGTCATGGGCGGCGACGGATGGTATTCGAGCCCAGGATCGCAGGGTGACAGCCGCCGTCCGGAGGCCACATCGCCGGGTGGCGCGAGCGGACGACCGAGATGCTTCGTCCGTCATGAGGCTCACCCGGATGGGGGAGACCGGGCGCGCCCCCGCGGCCGTCGTCTGGACGATTGTTGGATACGCCCTGGACGCGCTCAAGAGTGCCCGATCAGCCGCCGAGGTTCATCGTGCCATGCGTGGGAATGGAACATCTGCCGTGAAGGGCAGACGCCCGGGGCTCGCCGGAGACGGCGCAAGAGCTGACCATGGGCAGGCCGCGGGCGAGGGAAAGGTCACCTTCGCCATCAGCCAGCGCCAGGTCGACCCGCAGACGAGCGTGCTGAGCGTCGAGGGCGAGCTGGATCTCGCCTCGGCACCCAAACTGAAGTGGGCCCTCGCCGACGCGCTCGGCTCGGGCACCACACGACTCGTCGTCGACCTCTCACAGGTCAGCTTCATCGACTCGACGGCGCTCGGCGTCCTCGTGGGTGTCCACAGGAACCTCGCCGCCGGCACGCGCATGGGCATAGCCTGCTCACATCCGGACGTGCTGAACATCTTCGAGCTGACCGGCCTCGATGCCACGTTCGAGATGTTCCCGACGTTCGATGACGCGCTCGCCTACGCCCGTGGGGGCGCGCCGGCGGCCGATTGATGTCGCGTCGCGCCGGCGCAGCTCGACCCTTCCATAACACGCTGCCGTCATGGGCGGCGGCCATCTCGATAGCGGGCTTCGCGCTCGCCGGCGGCGGCTACGCGGCCGCTGCCGCGGCGAAGGTCAACCATCCCAAGCAGGCGGCGTCGCCCTCCGCCCAGGGATCGCCCGTCCAGCCTGCCGGCGAAGCCAAGCCGGCCGCGGTCCCGCCGCCGGCGCCGGCCGCGGGCAAGCACGGCGAAGCCGGCTCTGCTCCTGCGGCCGGCTCGGCCCCTCGCGACCAGGCGGGGCGCCGGACCTCCCCCAACGCCGGCAAGGCGCAGGGCGCATCCCAGGTCCGCACTTCGGGTGAAGCAACGCGTGGTCAGGGCGCCGCCGCCCGGCCGGCTCGCCAACCCCGCCACGCGAAGCCTCAGTCGGCGAGTGCCCAGGGCACCGTCACGGGCGAAAGCCAGTCCGAATCGGGCGGTGAAGAAGAAGTCCGCGCCGGGCTCGCCCCGGCCGTCTCCCAGCACGGGCACGGTAAGGGGAAACACGGCAAAGCAAAAGAACCGAAGGCAAAAGAACCGAAGGCAAAAGAACCCCGGACGAAGGAACCGGCCGGCAAGGGGACGCACGAGCAGCCGAGGCCTGTCGCGGTACCGGCTGCTGCAGCCGCGGCGGTGACGCCGCTCGCGCCGTCGATCGCGCCGACGCTCCCGCCGCCCGCCCCGGCCCCGCCTCGGATCGTCGCCGAAGCACGCTCCGCTGCCAGCGGCACGCTGGGGCACCGCTCGCTGCGCCGCCGTTCCCGCATCCGCCATCTCTCATCGGCGACCGCGCGGGCTCACACCCCCGCTTCCGCGCCGGTTGCCGTGCCGGCCACGACGCCGGCAACGGCGACGGCCAAGAGGGGCGGCGGAACGCGGGCCGCCCGCCGTCCCGCCCATCACAGCCAGTCGCAGCTGGTCACGACGGTCACCCGGATCATCAACGTCATCCCGACGCTGCTATGGGGCGTCATCGCCGCGCTCGCCGCGCTCGCGCTGGCACTGGGCGCGATGTCGCGCATCGCCTCGATGCGGGCGCGCCGCCTCGCGCGTCAGCGTCGCGAGCTGCTCGACGACGTGGGTCTGCTCCAGGCGGCCCTGCTGCCCGAGCTCCCCGGCAGACTCGGCATGGTCGGGACATCCGCCGCGTACCGGCCGGCCTCCGGACCGGGCGCCGGCGGCGACTTCTACGACGTCTTCGCGCTCGAGGATGGGCAGGTCGCGGTGATCGTCGGCGACGTGTCCGGCCATGGGCGCCATGCGCTGCCCCACACGACGCTCCTGCGGTTCACGCTCCGTGCCTACCTCGAGGCCGGTCTTTCACCGCGGGGCGCGCTGCAGGCGGCGGCGCCGGTGCTCGAGCGACAGCTCGGCAGCTCGTTCGCGACCGTGGTGCTGGCGACCTATCAGCCACACGATCGGGTGCTGGTCTACTCCTGCGCGGGGCATCCGCCGCCCGTCGTGAGCGGGACCCGGTCGATCGACACCCTGACGGCCGGCTCCTCGCCGCCGATCGGAGCGGGTCAGGCCACCGGAAGGCGCCAGACCGTCGTGTCCGTTCCCGGCGAGGCGCTCGCGTGCTTCTACACCGATGGCGTGATCGAGGCGCGGATAGGGCACGAGCTCTACGGCGCGCCCCGCCTGAAGAGGACGGTCGCCGAGCTGGGTGGCGAGACCGACGCGGCGGCCATCCTCGATCGCGTCGCAGAGCAGTCGGATCGGCGACCGGACGACATGGCCGCGTGCCTGCTGCACATCGACGGCGAGCCGATCGCGCCGCGCGTGGAGATCGAGGAAATCGAGCTCGACCGGCGCGATCTCGAGCGCGGCAGGGCCGAGCGTTTCCTGCGCGGGGGTGGCGTCGAGGATCAGGAGATCCCGGCGGTGCTCGACTCATTGCGGACGGCGGTCGCCAGGCACGGTGGCGTCGTCCTCGAGCTGCACCTCGGAGAGGAGACGCCCCAGGTGGTGCTGCGTCCCCAGAACGTCTCGCTGCTTCACCCCCGCGCACGCGCGACGGTCGGCGCCGTAGGATGAGGCTGTGAGCTCCGGCCTCGCCCCCGACACCAACGCGGCAATGGTGCTCGGCATGGCGTCGACCGCCATGCCGTTCGCCGACACGCGGCAGGCGGAGGCCGAGCGCTGGCTGCGGATACTCCGCGGTCACGGCGAGGCAGGCATCGCGCTGCAGGCCCTCGGCGTCAGCGAGGCGCCTCTCGAAGAGCCCGACGGCAGCTCGGTGCAGCCTGCAGGCTCGGCCGGCGACGGCGACGGCGACGGCGACGCCGTGGCGGCGGTGACCGAGGGAGCCGTTCGCATCGCCGGCGAGCGGGGCGGGCGCGCGGTCGGGACGGGTGACGTGCTCGTGGCGGTCATGGAGGTCTACGGCACAGACTTCGACAAGGTGCTCCGTGCGCACGGCACCGACCGCGGCGAGGTTCTGGACCGGCTGGGTGCCGAGTTGCAGCATCGGCCCCAGTCCGGGAGCTCCTGAGCGAGCACCGCGCCCTACTGCGGCTCCGAGGTGGCGGGCTCGCGGCATCCAGGAGGTCCTGAGCGAGGCGCATAAGATGCCGCGCCGTGGCTCGGATCCTGATCGTCGGCGGTGGCTGCAGGGGTCGCGAGCTCGCATCGGCGCTGGTCTCGGAGGGCAACGTGGTGCGCATCACCACGAGAACCGAGCACAGGCGCGATGCGATCGAGACGGCGGGCGCTGAGTGCTGGATCGGCACGCCGGACCGGCTTGCAACGCTCAGGGGGGCGCTCGACGGCGTGACGGTCCTGTGCTGGCTGCTCGGCTCGGCATCGGGTGCACGCGAGGAGCTCGAGGCGCTTCACACCTCCCGGCTGGAGTTCTTCGTGACCCAGGCCGTCGACACGACCGTGCGGGGCATGCTCTATGAGGCGGCGGGGACGCCCGCCACCTCCGATCTGGTGAGCGGGGGGGCGCAGATCGCCGGCGCGCTCACCGAGCGCAACGCGATCCCCGTCCGGTTCATCAGGGCCGAGCTCGAGGACCGCGACGCTTGGCTGGAGGATGCACTCGCAGGCATCAGCTCGCTGCTCTAGTCGCGGATCATCGCCGCTGCCGATCAAGCTGCCTCAGCCGCCCGTCGATGAGCTCCCGTGATGGCGGGCGACCGCTCCCGATACAGCCTGCTGGCCTCGACGCTCGGAGCGATCCTCCTCGCCGTCTCCGTGTTCCTGCCCTGGTACGGGGTGAGCTTCACCGCCGGCGGAATCGCGTTCGTCCAGCAGGTCGGCGATCAGCTGGCGTCGCAGTTCGGGAACGCGACCCTCCAGAGCGACGTCCAGGGGATCCACGCGAACCTGAGCGCGCTTGCCGGTCACGAGGTGGCGGCGCTGAGTGCGCACCAGGCACTCAAGAACCTGAACGTCGTCCTGCTCGTGCTCGCCGGGCTCGCGCTGCTCGATGCCCTGCTGCCGCTCGCCCGGCATGCGTCGAGCGTTCCGGAGGGGGCCGGGGCCTCGGTGGTCCTGCTCGGCGCCGTCGCGACAGTCTGCGTCGCATACCGGATGATCGTGCCCCCTACGCCGTCCGGAAGCCTCGTGTCGCTGTCCCTGCGCGAGGGCGCCTGGCTCGCGCTGCTCGGCTCGCTCACCATGGTCGGCGCGGGACTCTGGCCGCGTATGTCGAGTCTGGCGCGGAGGACCGCGCCGGGCTCCTCGACGGCGTGGTCGGGGATGTCGGGCTGGACGCCTGAAGGCTGAGCGCGGGCCTGGGGCCGTACGGGCCCGCGCGCTATGCTGAGCGCAATCTCCGCAAAGCTGATCAGGTTTTAGGAAGGCGGTACCGATGCCCGGTTACGCGAAGGACGTGCTCGTCGACGCAGACTGGCTCCAGGAGCACTTGGACGACGAGAGCATCCGCATCGTCGAGGTGGACGAGAACCCCGAGCTCTACAGGGAGGCCCACATCCCGGGGGCGATCGGCTTCGACTGGCGGGAGGACCTTCAGGACCCGGTTCGCCGCGACTTCCTGGGACCGGAGGCGTTCGGCGAGCTGTTCGGCAGTCACGGGGTCTCCAACGACCACACGATCGTTCTCTACGGCGACCGCAACAACTGGTTCGCCGCCTACACCTACTGGTATCTCAAGTACTACGGGCACGACAACGTCCGGCTGCTCAACGGGCCGCGCGAAAAGTGGATCGCCGACGGACGTCCGACCAGCTCCGAGCTGCCGGACCATCCCGCCGTCAGCTTCACCGCGCAGCCGGGAGACCAGGCGATTCGCGCCTACCGCGACGAAGTCCTCGAGTCGATCGAGGGGCCGACGAGGCTCGTGGACGTGCGCTCACCGGCGGAGTTCGCCGGCGAGATCATCTCGCCGGCCGGTTACGAGCAGGAGGGCGCCCAGCGCGGGGGACACATCCCGGGAGCGGCGTCGATCCCCTGGGCCCAGGCGGTCCAGGAGGACGGCACGTTCAAGTCGGCCGATGAGCTCCGCGACCTGTACGGGAGCAAGGGCGTGCTCAACGGCGACGACATCATCGCCTACTGCCGGATCGGCGAGCGCTCGGCGCACACGTGGTTCGTCCTGCACGAGCTGCTCGGACGCGACGAGGTCAAGAACTACGACGGCTCCTGGACCGAGTGGGGCAACCTCGTGGGCGTCCCGGTCGAGAAGGGCGCCTAGGCCTTCGCCGGCCGAGGGCGGCGCTCGGCGCTCAGCCTGCGGCGGGAGCGGAGCGCAGCTCGAGCGCGTCCCGTCCTGCGGCCGTGGGGTGCAGGCGCTCGAGCAGGTGCTCGAGGATCCGGGCCGTTGCGCCCCAGATGAGGTTCTCGTCGATGACGTAGGCGTCGGTCTGGAAGGAGATGCCGCGACGTTCCAGACTCGCGCGCGTCCGCGCGCCGCGCAGTCCGGCGACGGGCAGCTCGAGCACGGCGTCGACCTCCTTGGCCGACAGCTGCCACAGCAGTCCGGCGGGGATCACGCCGACATAGGGATGGATCACGTAGTTGGTGGCGAAGGTCGAGGTCGGCGGCAGCTCGCCGATCAGCCGCACCCGATCGCGGGCGAGGCCGATCTCCTCTTCCGCCTCGCGCAACGCCGTCTCGGCCAGGTCCGCGTCGCCCGCGTCCCGGCGGCCGCCCGGGAAGGAGATCTCACCGGCATGCCGGCGCAGGTCCGCGCGGCGCCTGGTGAGGACCACGTGGGGCTCCTCGGCGCCGTCGGCAAGGAACAGCGGCACGAGCACCGCCGCGGGGATCTCGTCGGTGGGAGGCGACTGCGGGCGCTCAGGCGGCCAGGTGAACGCGCTCCATGCGCTCCTGGAACATGACCTCGCCGTCGAGCGCCCTGTGAACGGGGCACTTCGCGGCGATCACGCGCAGGCGGTCCACCTGCTCCTCGGGCAGATCCTCGGGGAGCCGCATGACGAGCTGGAACTTCGTGGGGCATCCCCTCTCTGCGGGGCTGTACTCGACGTCGACCTCCACGTGACCGATGTCCCAGCCCTTGCGGCTCGCGTACATCTCCATGGTGATGGCCGTGCACGAGGCAAGGCTCACGGCAAGCAGCTCGAGTGGATCCGGGCCCGTGTCGTCGCCGCCGGACTCGAACGGCTCGTCGACGGTCAGCTGATGGTCGCGGACCTGCACGCTGTGCCTGAGCGTGCGTCCGTCCCGACGGGCGGTGGCTTTCATCCGTGTAAGCCCTTGCGGTTGGCTCATCTAAGTCCCTTCGATTAGATCTTCCCCCCGTAGAATCATCATATCCCTCGCAGCGGCTGGACTTGGCGCTGAAATCGGCCGCCGTAGCTATACGAGCGGGCTAAACAGCAGGCCGGTGAGCAGCTTGGGGAAGAAGTAGGTCGACTTGGGCGGCATGTTCTCGCCTGCCGCCGCCACGTCGCGAACCTGGCCGACGGGCGTGGGCCGCATGAGGAAGGCCGCGTCGTACTCACCGGAGCGCACCATCGCGACGGCCTCCGCAGTGTCGCGCGCGTAGAACAGGCCGTTGAAATGGGAGATGTCCTCGTCGCTCAGCCCTAGCGCGCCCTTCAGCAGCAGTGTCTCCAACACGCCCGTGTCGAGCCTGCGATAGGCGGCAGCGTGATCCTGCAGCGCCGCGTCCGCGATCGCCTGGTCGCGGAGCGTCAGCCGGCGCGGGATGTCATCGCCGTCGATGTAGCCGAGCTGCAGCGGGCCATCGCCCGGTGGAGGCGCAAGCTGCTCGATGGGGACGTCGGTGATCTCGAAGTCGCGCTCGAGCGCCCGCGCAAGCGCCTCGCGGCGCCCGCCGTCGAGTCCCCTGACCAGGCGGTGGGTCGGGAACACGGTCAGGCCCGGGTCCTCCATCGCGACCAGGCACATGAGGATGTAGTTGTGCTCGCCCTGGCCACCGACCTCCTCGGCGTAGGCCTGCATGGTCTCGTAGCGGTGGTGCCCGTCGGCTATCAGGAGCTCGGCCTCGGCCGTCGCGGCCTGGACGGCCGCGATCGCGCCGGCCTCCGCAACCCGCCAGATGCGATGCACGGTGCCGTCCGCATCGCTCACCTCGCCCCACGGAGGGAGCTCGGTCGCCGGCGAGAGCGCCGTCCAGGCGACCTCCCCGGGATCGGAGTAGAGCGAGAAGATCGGCGAGATGTTCGCCCTGGTGGCGCGCGTGAGGCGAAGCCTGTCCTCCTTCGGGCCGGGATGGGTCCGCTCGTGAGGGCGGATCCGGCCGGCGCCGTAGGGCTCGATGCGCACACGGCAGAAGAAGCCGCGCCGCGTGAGCCTGCGCCCGTCGGGCGTCGAGTAGTCCTGAGTGTGCGCCCAGATCGCCGGCTCGCGATCGCGGACGAGCGCGCCCTGCAGCTGCCAGCTCTCGAACAGCTCACCCGCCGCCGCGTAAGGGTCCGTCTCGCTCTGTGGCAGGTCCAGCTCAACGACGTTGAACGGCGAGCGAGAGACCAGCTCCGCCCGCTGGCCCGCGTCGATGACGTCGTAGGGGGGAGCCACGACCTTCGCCAGGGGGCCCACGACGGAGGGTTCGTAGTGAATGGCTCGCAGCGGTTGTACGTCGGCCATGGCGGTGGCGGAGGCTAGCAGCGCGGCACACGTTCGAGCGCGCCACGGCGCCGCCGACGGGCCTCGCCAGGACGCGCGCCCGCATCCCGTCGGGGGCCAGGCATCTGCAAGGAGCGCTGCAGAGCTTCGCCGCTGCCGTGCGAGGCAGGGGTAGACTCGCCTTCGGACGGGACGTGGCGCAGCTTGGTAGCGCACCTGCTTTGGGAGCAGGGGGTCGCCGGTTCAAATCCGGCCGTCCCGACTACTTCTCGGGTGAAGGTCGCCAGGGAATCGATCGGAACCACCGCCGCGGATCTGACGCCGACCTTGGCTGCGGCGTAAGTGCAATGTGGGCCGCGCCCCGGCGGCCATGCCTGGCGTGGTATCTCCAGCAGGCATGTTGCCGAGCGACGGAGCCCTGGACGATCCGGCGTACGCGTCACTGCTTGGCGCGCACGCCTCACTCGGGCACGTGCGTGGGCGTGCACGCCGGTATCAGGAGGACGTCGCTCCGTTCCTCGCCCTGCCGTCACCGCCGTCGGCGCAGGACTGGAAGGACGCCGCCGAGCTCGTCGAGCCCGGGACCTACGTGGCCGGCCGCTACACCGCGACCGAGCTTCCGGACGGTTGGCGGGCGGTGCAGGCGTTCGACCTGGTGCAGATGGTCGAGGAGCGTGTCACAGGGGTCGACTGCGCGGAGGCGATCCGGCTCGGCGCGGGCGATGTACCAGAGATGCTCGAGCTCGTGGCCAAGACCGAGCCGGGTCCGTTTCTCGTCCGGACCATCGAGCTCGGCGACTACCTGGGGATCCGGCATGACGGTGCCCTCGTCGCGATGGCCGGCGAGCGGTTCCGACTGGACGGCTGGACCGAGATCAGCGCCGTGTGCACCAGCCCGGACCATCGGGGCGAGGGCCTGGCCTCGTGCCTGGTCGGCGCCCTCATCGCGAGCATCCACCGGCGCTCCGAGCGCGCGTTCCTGCACGTCATGAGCACCAACAGCACGGCGATCCGACTCTACGAGGAGCTCGGCTTTCGCGTGCGGGCCGAGGCGACCCTGACCGTCGTCACTCGCGCCGAGAAGCCTGTGTAATTGCGCCTTTATCCCATGGCCGCGGACCCTCTGCATTCCCATCTCGTAGCCGTGTAATTACCCGTTTACCTTTACATCGCCATGTAATGCGAGTTTCATAGGTGCGTACGCCCGAGGCATCTGCGCCCTTGACCCTGATGGGATAGGATGAAAACGATCGCTGACGCGGTGGGCGCCGGCGGCGACGAGCGCAAGGAGAGAGGGATGAGAGGGATGAGGGGAGCGGCGGCCCGCAGTGGCACGCGTCACCGGAGACTCGCCTTCCTGGCAACGGCCCTGCTCGCAACAGTCGCGGCACTGGGGTCGACGTCATCGGCGGGGGCTGCATCGTTCCAGAAAGAATTTCTGCCGTTCAGTGACTGTCCCTACAACACGCCCGGCGTCACCGCTTGCGTGCTCTCGACGGTGACGGGTGGTGAATTCCACCTCGGCAACAACACTGTCCCGATCAACAAGACGGTGATCCTGCAGGGCGGGGTGAACGGAAAAACGAAGGAACTCATCGCGGCGACGGATGGCAACACGCTGTCCAAAACACCGCTGACGCTGCCTGGCGGGTTGCTCGGGATCGAACCCCTCGGCGACCTCCTCGAAGTCACCACAACCGCCGAACTGGCGGGCCAGGCTTTCATCAAAATAGCGAACGTCGGCGGGAACGCGGGACCACTCGTGGAACTGCCGATCAAGGTGAAACTCGACGACACGCTGCTGCATCTCCTGGGACCGTCCTGCTACATCGGCTCGGAGTCCGAACCCATCAAACTGGTGCTGACGGACGGGACGACGAACCCGCCGCCGCCCAACCAGCCGATCAGCGGCAACCCTGGGAACCTCGTGATCAAGGCCGAAGGTCGCATCACAGGGGTGACCGGCAACACGATCGTCGACAACGCGTTCTCGGCGCCGGGCGTGAACGGCTGCGCCGGCATCCTGGCTCCGGTCGTCGACCTAGCCGTCGACCTCAAAGCCGGCCTCCCGTCGGCCGCGGGCAAAAACACCGCGATCATGAGCGGAAGCGTGATCAACGCCGAATCGCGGATCGTGAAGACCGAGACCGAAATCCCGCAGTTCGGCCACTGCACCAAACTGGTCGGCGTCAAAGAAGGCAAAGTCACGAAATTCGGCGGCAAGTACTCGACGTCGAACTGCGTCACCGAATCGGCCGAAAGCCTCACCGACGGGAAGTTCGAATGGATCCCGGGGCCAGGGCCGAATCCCAAGTTCACCGGCGAAGGGGCCATCAGCTCGTTCGAAACGGTGGGCAAAACGAAGGTCCTGTGCTCGGCGAACTCGAGCAGCGGCGAATACACAGGCCAGAAAACCGAGAAGGTCGCGTTCACGTTCACCGGTTGTGAAAGCACGTCGCTCCACACGGCCTGCCAGAGTCCGTCCGCGGGCTCGGGAGAAATCCGCACGGCCGCGCTGGTCGGCGAACTCGGCTTCACGAAAGACAGCGAACCGCTCAAACCGGCCGTCGGCCTGGCGTTCAGGCCGGAATCGGGCACGCAGTTCGCCCAGTTCGAATGCGGCGGGCTGGCGGAGACGGTGAGCGGGTCGGTGATCGGCACGGCCACGCCGATCAACAGCGCGACCAAAGCCGTGACGTCGCTCGTCAACATCAAAGCCAACAAAGGTCTGCAGGTGCCGGAAGCGTTCGAAGAAATGCCGAAGGACGTGCTGAGCGCCGCGGTCACGACCGGATCGGGCACGACCACAGAACAGGTCGGCCTGACCGCCAGGTCTGCGGTGACCGGCGAAGAAGCGACCGAGATCAAGGCGAGGGCCTTCTAGGACGAGGGCCTTCCAGCAGGAGGAGGCGTGCGGGGCCGGCGTGCCGGCCCCGCACCTGCTCTCCCGTCCAGGCGCAGCGCGCGGGGCTGAGCGGCCGGGCACGCGGCGCGGGCGCGCAGGGCGAAGAGACGCGAGCGGCCGGGCAGGCGGCTCAGGCGCGCAGGGCGAACAGCGGCCAGCGGCCGGGCACGCCCTTCAGCTCGTGGAAGCCGCGGTCCTCGAAGGTGAACGGCCCGCCGACGACCGTCCCGAAGACCGTCCCCGAGACGAGCGCCTCTCCACCCTCCGCGAGGTCGCATACGCGGGAGGCGATGTGAACGGCCATGCCGCCCACGTCGTCGCCGATCAGCTCGCACTCTCCCGTGTGCATCCCGATCCGCACCTCGATCCCGAGCGCCGCTGCAGCCGCGTTGACGGCTAGCGCACAGCGCAGAGCCGATGAGGGAGGCCCGCGGAACGTCGCGAGGAAGCCGTCGCCGACGGTCTTGACCTCCCGACCGCCGAAGCGGGCCAGCTCTTCCCTGACGTCACGGTCGTGCTCGGCGAGCAGATCGCGCCAGCGGCGGTCACCCACCTCCGCCGCGCGCGGCGTGGCGTCGACTATGTCGGTGAACATGACGGTGAGCAGGGCGCGAACGTGCTCGCCGCCGCTGCGCACGCCCGTGAGGAACTCCTCGACCTCTTCGATGATGGCGTCGCTGTCGCCGACGAACGGGAACGAGTCGATTCCCTCCAGCTCCACGTACCTCGCGCCGGGAATGCGCTCGGCGAGGTACTTCGAGTGACGCACGTCCCAGACGAGCTCGCGCGGGCGATGCATGACCAGCGTGGGCACGCGGATCCGGGGGAGCGCGTCGCGAACGTCGAGGTCCACCATCGCCCTGGAGATGACCCTTGCCTCGCCGGGGCTCGCGGCGAGACGCTGCATGCGTGCGAACCACGAGATCAGAGCCCGATCCTCCGCCATCGACGGCGCCCATGCGGACATCGCGATGCTGTTGTCCTCACCCCAGGTCGAGAGGTTGCGCTCGCTGATCTCCTCGCGCTGCTCGCTCGTCAGCGCCCAGTCGTAGTCCGGCGCCCACGAGGTGCGTGCCATGGAGGCGTACATCACCAGGGCACCGATGCGGTCAGGATGTTCGGCTGCGAGGCTGGCCCCGACGAGGCCTCCGACCGCATAGGTCATCACGGCGGCGCGTTCGCTGCCGGCAGCGTCCAGCACGGCGATGGCGTCCCGCGCCTCCTGCTCGACCGAGTACTCGACCAGGACCCGATCCGACAACCCCGTCCCGCGACTGTCGAACAGGATCAGGCGGCCGAACTCGGCCAGGCGTTCCAGGAAGCGCCGGTTGGCCGGCGCCTCCCAGAGCTGCTCGATCTGCGTGATCCAGCCGGTGAGGAAGAGGAGGTCGCGGCTTCCTTCGCCTACGACCTGGTAGGCGATGCTGGCGTCGCCGCTGCGCGCATATCTCGTGGCCGGCGCGTGCGCCGCCATCAGTCGTCCTCGATCAGGGTCCGGAACCGCGCCGCGGCCTCCACGGAGGCGCCGGCCGCGTGCACGCGGTCGGAGAGCCACAGGTCCGAGGTGACCACACGGACGGAGCCGGGCTCCGAGTCGGCCGCGAGTCGGCGAACGATCTCATCGTCGGCGGAGTCGCGCCGCGGCCTCGGGGCGTGCGCCACCTCGATGACGGTGGAGCGGATCGGCGGGGAGGGGGGACGCTCGAAGACCACGGTCACCTGCTCGCCGCTGGCTGCCGCCCAACGCTCGAGCATCCCGACGAGGCGGACCATCGCGCCGTGCCGGTCCCGCCACCATGCGTCTGGACGCGTTCCGATCACGTTCATCCCATCCACCAGCCAGCGCACCCGGAAAGCCTACGCGCTTGGCGCGGCGGGAGCCAGAGAGCCGGGCCGCAGCGACGCGGGGGGGCCGCGCGGCGTCGCGGGCCCGATCCTGCTGGAGTTCTCCGCGCATGCGCCTCGAGGGCATCCAGGCCGGCGACATCGTCGAGGTCGATCACAAAGGCAGGCGCTTCTACGCCGTCGTGGTGGGTCTCGCGCCGGGCGGCCTCGCGCTCGCTCCGACCGACCGGCGCATCACCTTCCACAGCTGCCGCAGCCGCGAGGTGATCGGTCATTGGGTCAAGCGCGGCCGCCCGCGGGAGGCCAGCGGACGCCTGCAGCCGTCTCCGCGCCAGCTGGAGCTCGACCTCCAGCCGCGAGAGCGGAGCCGGTAGGCGGGTGGGCCGGCGCTGGGTTATAGGGTCCCGGAGATGAGCAACCGCGTGCTGATGCTCTCGTGGGAGTACCCGCCGGTGATCGAGGGCGGCCTCGCGCGGCACGTCCGCAAGCTTGCCGAGGCTCTGGTCCGCCAGGGCGCGACGGTGGACGTGCTCACGCGGGGGAGGGGCGAGCAATCGGAGAACGGCCGGGGCGCGCCCGGCGGCGAGCTCGCCGGCCTGAGCGTCCACCGGATACGCGAGCCGAGCTGGCCCAGCGACCTCGATCGGTTCGTGGCATGGGTGCAGCACATGAACGAGGACATGATCGCGGCGGGCGAGGCACTGGCGCAGGAGAGCTCCTACGACCTCGTACACGGACACGACTGGCTGGTCGCCCACGCCGCGGCGGTGCTCTCGGAGCGGCTCGAGGTGCCCTATGTCACCACGATCCACGCAACCGAGCACGGCCGCCATCAGGGCTGGGTCCAGGATCCCCCCCAGTCGCACATCCATGCGGCCGAGCGCCGCATGGCCCACGGCGCCGACGCCCTGATCGTGTGCTCGTACTACATGCGCGGGCACGTGGCCGACATCTTCGACATCGAGGAGCGGCGGATCGCGGTCATCCCGAACGGCGTGGATCCAAACGACCTGCGTCCCAGTGGCGACCTCCAGACGCTCCGGCGAGAGTTCGCGGCCCCGGAGGAGAAGCTCGTGCTGCTCGTCGGCCGTCTCGTCTACGAGAAGGGGTTCCAGCTCGCGCTCGATGCCCTGCCGGAGGTGATCGAGCGAGTCGGCAACGTGCGCTTCCTGGTGGCCGGCAGCGGGACCCACGAGGGCGAGCTGAGGGCCCAGGCCGAGCGGTTGGGGCTCGCGCGGCACGGAACGTTCCTCGGTTGGATCGGCGATGACGTGCTGCACTCCCTCTACAGCATCTCCGACCTCTGTGTGGTCCCCTCGATCTACGAGCCCTTCGGCTTGGTCGCGCTCGAGGCGATGGCGTCGGGCTGCCCGTGCATCGTGGCCGACACGGGAGGTCTGCGAGAGGTGGTCCCGGTGGGCGAGCGCGTGGGGTTGCGCTTCAACGGCGGCGATGCCGCACACCTCGGCGTGATGATCGAACGCCTGCTGGTCGATGACGAGCTTCGCGACCGACTCGTGACCGAGGCCTCCGAGCACGTGCTGCGCTTCGACTGGGACGACATCGCCCAGCGGACGCGCGGGATCTACGATGAGCTGGCGGAGCTGGCGCCGCGCGAAGGAGCGAGGAGAGGATGACCGAGATGCTTCCGGGGCTGATGCAGGACGACTTCCCGCTGACGCTCAACCACATCCGTCGCAGGGTTCGCTCGTGGAACCGCGGGGCCGAGGTCGTCACGCTGAACGAGGACGGCAGCGTGGAGCGGGCACCGCATTCCGCTGTCGCCGAACGGGTGGACCGCCTCGCGCGAGCTCTCTGCGAGATGGGGGTCGAGCAGGGCGATCGCGTGGCGACGTTCGCCTGGAACAACCAGCGCCATCTCGAGCTCTACTTCGCGATCCCCTGCATCGGTGCAGTGCTGCACACGCTCAACATCCGCCTGTTCGCCGAGCAGCTCACCTACATCGTCAACCACGCCGAGGACCGGATCATCTTCGTCGATGACTCGCTGGTCCCCGTGCTCGAGCAGCTGGCGCCCACCTTCGACACCGTCGAGCGCTACGTCGTGATGGGCGACGGCGACACGGGGAGCCTGCCGGAGGCCGTCCGTTACGAGGACCTGCTGGACTCGGCCGGTCCGGGCGACTTCGACTACCCGGAGCTCGACGAGCGCCAGGCCGCGGCGCTCTGCTACACGAGCGGGACCACCGGAAACCCGAAGGGCGTGCTCTACTCGCACCGCTCGATCAGCTTGCACTCGACGGGCACGCTGATGACGGATTCCACCGCCCTCTCCCGCGCCGACCGCGTGCTGGCCGTGGTCCCGATGTTCCACGCCAACGCCTGGGGTCTTCCCTATGGCGCGGCGCTCGCGGGCGCCGATCTGATCCTTCCCGATCGCTTCCTGGGCGCCGAGCCGCTCGCCGCGCTGATCGCCGCCGAGCGGCCGACGCTGATGGGCTGCGTGCCCACGATCTTCGCCGACCTGCTGCGCTACGCCGACGCGCACCCCGAGGTCGATCTCTCCTCCCTGACCAATGCCGCCTGCGGCGGCTCCGCCGTCCCGAGGCAGCTCATGAAGGAGTTCGAGGAGCGTCACGGGGTTCGCATGTTCCAAGCGTGGGGGATGACGGAGACGAGCCCGGTCGCCACCTACTCGCGGCCGAGCGAGGAGCGGCACGACGACGCCTACTGGGACGACCGTGCGCGCCAGGGCCGGCCGCTGCCCTGGGTCGAGCTGCGGCTGGTGGGCGACGACGGCACGGAGGTGCCGTGGGATGGGCAGTCGACGGGAGAGATCGAGGTCCGCGGGCCGTGGGTGGCGTCCGGGTACTTCCGTGAGCCGAACGATGAGAAGTTCGACTCCGGCTGGCTCCGGACCGGCGACATCGCCGCTGTCGACGAGAAGGGGTTCGTCCAGATCACCGACCGCGCCAAGGACGTGATCAAGTCGGGAGGGGAGTGGATCTCCTCGGTTGAGCTCGAGAACGAGCTCATGTCCCACCCCGACGTGGTCGAGGCGGCCGTGATCGCCAAGCCGGATGAGCGTTGGGCCGAGCGGCCGCTCTGCTGCGTGGTGCTCGCCAACGGGGCCGGCACGACGGCGGAGCAGCTCGTGGACCATCTCCGCGACAGGGTCGCCAAGTGGTGGCTTCCCGACGAGTTCGCCTTCGTTTCGGAGATCCCCAAGACGAGCGTCGGCAAGTTCGACAAGAAGGTGCTGCGCGGGCGTCTGGAGGAAGGTTCGCTCGACGGCCGCGTGCGCGTCTGAGCGCCGGCGCCGCCTGCGGGGGCGTGCCGGCGCGCTGCAACGTCGCCGTCAGCCGCAACGCCCGGCTCAAGCAGCGCGTGAGGCGGGCCGATACAGGTTCGGCCCCAAGGGGTACGTATGGACTGCGGCGGCACTGCCGCCGCGGTTCTTGATACACCTTTGAGGCTGGATTGCAGGCTCCGGCCCGCATTTGGCGAAGTAGAGACGACATATTGCAACCAACATCGCCCAAACGCTCATGCAGGCAGGCCCTTGCGAGGGCCGGGGCGCTGGCTCACATCAACGGGAGGTAGGCATGACTCGGACCGACGTCGTGGCCTCGAGCAGGCCGCAGGCAACAGGCACAAGGTCGACCAGGCGGGCGCGTGGCGCGCTTCGCGGAGGCTGGCTGCTGCCGGTGGCGCTCTCGGTGGCGGCGCTCGCGGCGCCCTCGGTGGCGCTCGCGGCGGAAGGGACCTCTGGCTACGGCCAGACGCCCAGTACTCCGACGACCACGCCTTCCACCACTCCCACGACCACTCCCACCACGCCGACGACGCCGACCACGACGACGTCCTCCAAAGAAACCACGCCTTCGAAAGAAACCTCCCCCTCGAAAGAAACGGCGCCGTCCAAAGAAACCGCGCCTTCGAGCTCGAGCTCGCCGGCCACAACCAGCAGCACGAAAGCCACGACGCTTCCGTTCACCGGCCTGGACCTGCGGTGGACGATCGCCGTCGGAGCCCTGCTGATCTGCGCCGGATTCGCAATCGTGGGCATGCAGCGTCGTCAGCGCCGCGGCAGCGGCAGCTGAACCACCAGCGGATGTGACATGGGCAGACGCCGGCCGCACGGCCGGCGTCTGGTCATCCAGCATCGTCGAGCGCGAATCGTGCGTCCAGGATGGCGACACGACGGGTACGAGAGGTCAAGCCAGTCCCGGATCTGCCGATAGGAACTGGACACGACCCGCAAAATGGATTCGGAGGCGTGCCCAATGGGTGCCTCACCTGCATTTCACCGGGACACCGGCCGGTGGTTCGCCGTCGGCCGGTCGGATGACCCAGATGCCTCATGCGCAGCGGCACACGCCGTGGCAGAAGCGCTGGTCGGCGAGAGCCCCAAGCTGCTGCTCGTCTTCTGCTCAGCAGCTACGACCTGGACGAGCTCCTCCGGGCGATCAACGACCGCTCCGGCGGCGTCCCCCTGATCGGCTGCTCGACGGCGGGCGAGATCGCCACCGACGGGCCGGGCGACGCGGGGGTCGTGATCGCCGCTCTGGGCGGCGAGGGCTTCACAATCACGACCGCCGCCGCAGCCGACGCATCCGAGCAGTTGCGGGCCGCCGGTGCGCGCGTGGCGCGCTGCGCCGAGGCACTCGACGGACACCCGAATCGGGTGCTCGTGATGCTCACCGATGGCTTGGCGGGCGATCAGCAGGAGATCGTTCGCGGCGCCTACAGCACGGTCGGGGCCAGCGTGCCACTGGTGGGCGGCTGCGCCGGCGACGATCTCCAGATGCGAAACACACACCAGCTCCACAACAACCGCGTGCTCGAGAACGCCGTCGTGGGCGCGACGATCAGCTCGCAGGGACCGATGGGAATCGGCGTCCGTCACGGCTGGCGGCGCGTGGGCGAGCCCGTGGTCGTCACCCGCAGCGCGAACAACCGCGTGTTCACGCTCGACGACCGGGTGGCGCTCGATGTGTACATGGAGCGGCTGGAGCCGCCCGCCGAGGCACGGCGCGATCCGGCGGCCTTCACGCGATTCGCACTGACGCATCCGCTCGGGCTGAGCGGTCGAAGTGGCGAGGACCACGTCCGTTTCGTGGGCGAGGCCAACTTCGAGGACGGCTCCCTGGGCTTCATCGCCGAGGTCCCACAGGGCGGCATGGCGTGGTTCATGGAGGGCGACGACACATCGGTGCTCGAGGCCACGAGCGCTGCCTGCGCCGATGCTCTTGTGCCGCTGCAGGGCGGGTCCCCTCTGGGGCTGATCGCATTTGACTGCATCGCACGCCGCGGCGTGCTCGGCGACGACGGCATCGCAACCGAGATCGGCGAGGTGGCCAGGAGCGCGGGCGGAGCGCCGGTGGCCGGCTTCTACACCTACGGTGAGATCGCGCGTACACGCGGCCAGAGCGGCTTTCACAACCAGACGCTCGTGGTGCTCGCGGTTGGCTGAGCGTTGGGCATGGCCAATCTCAGCGAAAGCTGGAGCACCCAGCAGCTGGTCGAGTTCCTCGGCCTGATCTCGGCGCTTCCCGACGAGCACTCCGCGATCCTTCGCGCGGTCGAGCGTGCGGCTGAGGCGCTCGAGGCTGAGGTCGGCGCGATCGTCCGCGAGGGAAGGGTGCTGGCGTGCACCGGCTTTCCGGCACACGAAGAGCCCACCGAGACTCTCGTCGCCGCCGCAGAGGGCCAGGTCCTCACCATCGAGGTCCCCGGTGCCGCCCAATGCGCCGTCATCTCTGTCCCGTTGGAGGACGGCGGGTCCGGAAGGCTTGTGCTCGCGCGCAGTGGCGGAGAGCCGTTCAGCAGCCAGGAGGCCAACCTCCTGCGGGGGATGGCGCGGGTCCTCACACTTGCTCTACAGGGGCTCCGCGTGCTCGGCGACGAGCGCGCGCTGCGCGAGCGCAGCGAGCAGCAGTCCCGCGAGAACGCCCGTCTGCTCACGACGCTCCGCGAACGTCAGGCGTTGCTCGAGAGGCTCTCCAAGATCCAGCGCTCGATAGTCAAGCGCGCGAAGCTCAGCGACGTGCTCGACGCAATCGCGGCCGGCGCCTGCGAGCTGCTCAAACTGGACAGCGTCGGCTTGCGGCTGATCGATCCCCAGGACGAGGAGTGGACCGTGCTAATCGCCTCGCGCGGTCTGGATGCCGTGCGCTTCCCGGTCGGCAGCCGGGCGCCGATCAACGAGGGAGCGGGTGGCCGCGCGGCGGCGCAGCAGCGTCTGGTCGTCGCGCAGCGCGAAGGCGCGGACCTCGAGTCGATCGAAGGCTTGAAGCGCCGCAGCCTCCAGTCCGCCATCGCAGCGCCGGTACTCGAGAACGGGCGCGTCGTCGGCGCCCTGGCCGCCGGTTCACGGGACCCTGAGCGCACGTACAGCGCGCCGGAACGCGAGGTGTTCCTGGCGCTTGCAGAGCACGCGAGCCTGGCGCTGACCGACGCAAAGAACTACGAAGAAGCGCTGCATCGCTCTTTTCACGACATGCTCACAGGGCTTCCCAACCGGGCGCTCTTCCTCGACCGCCTCGACAACGCGGTCAGGCGAGCCACGCGGACGGGTTCCACGCCGGCCGTGCTGTTCCTCGATCTCGACGGCTTCAAGCGCGTCAACGACAGCCGTGGCCACGCGGCGGGAGACCGGCTCTTGGTCGCTGTCGCCGACCGGCTGCGCGAGTGCCTGCGGCCCGGGGACACGGTCGCCCGCTTCGGAGGCGACGAGTTCGCGATGCTGCTGGAGGGCATCGGTCATCCGAGCGAGGCGAAGAACGTCGCCGAGCGGGTGATGGCAGCGGTGCAAGCGCCCTTCGGCATCCAGGACCAGGACCTCGAGGTCAGCGTCAGCATCGGTGTCGCAACCATGCGCGACAGCTCGGACGACCTGGTCCTCAACGCCGACCTCGCGATGTACCAGGCCAAGAGCAGAGGACGGGGCGAGTGCGAGCTGTTCGATCCAGGCATGCACGCAGCCCTGGTCGAGCGCCTGCTCCTGGAGACGGATCTCGCCCGTGCGGTGGAGCGACGGGAGTTCGAGCTCGTCTACCAGCCGATCGTCGAACTCGAGAGCGGGTCGGTTGCGGCCGTCGAGGCGCTGGTGCGCTGGCGCCATCCGGAGCGCGGGCTGCTGCTGCCGATGGCGTTTATACCCACCGCCGAGGAGACAGGAGTGATCTGCGAGATCGGACACCAGGTGCTCGAACTCGCCTGCTCGCAAGGCGCGGCCTGGCAGCGCCGTCATCCCGCCGAGGCGCCGCTCGCGATCGCCGTGAACCTGTCCGTCACGCAGCTGCAGCGTCCCGAGCTCGTCGACGACGTCGCACGCGTGCTGGACGCGTCGGGCCTCGATCCGGCGAGTTTGATCCTGGAGGTCACCGAGACGCTGTTGGTGCAGGACCTCGAGCGCGGCGCGCTGGCGCGCCTGAAGAAGCTCGGTGTCCAGGTCGCCGTGGACGACTTCGGCACGGGATACTCCTCGCTCCAGTACCTGCGGCACTTTCCCATCGACATCCTCAAGATCGACAAGTCGTTCGTCGACGGCATCGCGAGGCCCGGCGAAGCCGCATTGGCTCAGGCGATCCTAGATGTCGGCGGAAGTCTGAACCTGCGCGTCATCGCCGAGGGTCTCGAGGACGCGGAGCAGGTGGCCAAGCTGACAGCGCTGGGGTGTCGCTGGGGCCAGGGCTACCACTATGCGCGCCCGGAGCCCGCCGACGAGGTCGACGCCCGGTTGTCATCGAGCGGTGTCGTCGGTTGGCCGCCAGTCACGAGATCAGACGACCGGGCGCGGACAGCGGCACGACGAAAGCCGCAACGGCGTCGGGGCCGGTCGACCTCGACGCACCGTCGCTGATCACGGACGCGATCTGCAGCGCTCGGTAGAGCGCGATTGCTGCAGTGATGCCGACCGCGGGCTGACCGCCCTGATGCGCTGCCGCCAGTTCGCAGTCGTAGGGGTGCGGCGGGCGTCGAGCAGATCGGGCACCTGGATAGGTCTTGCAGATAGGTCATGATGATGTATCATTGCGACCTATGGCCACATCCTCCTCGAAAGCCGGCCCCCTGAGCGCGACCGCACGAGTGGTCCTGGGATTGATCCCGTTCGGCAGGCGCACGGGCTATGACATGAAGACCTTCGTGGACCGGACCATCCGGTACTTCTGGGCGGCCAGCTACGGGCAGATCTATCCCGAGCTCAAGAAGCTCGAGGAACGAGGCCTGGTGCGCGGGCGACATGAGCCCTCCGGCGGACGCGCACGAACCGTCTACGAGCTCACCACAGCAGGCGAATCGGAGCTCAGAGCATGGCTGGCCTCAGAACAGGAGCCGTATTACGAGCTCCGAGACGAAGGCATGCTGAAGCTGTTCTTCTCGGACAGCCTGCCCGGCCATCGGACCGAGATCCTCCGCCGGATTCGCGAACGAGAAGAAAGGGGGCTCGCCCATCTGCGCTCGATCGAGCCCCACGCAAGCAAGGGCCCCACCGGTGCCCATCTCACCTTGCAGATGGGAATCGGACTGACGGAATGGACCATCGACTGGTGCAAGGAAACCGAGCGCCGGCTCGAGAGAGACAAGAAGAAGGAGTAGCGCATGCTCGCCCGACTCGCCACCTTCATCAACGCTCACCGACGCCCGATCCTCTTTGCCGCGGTCGGCGTCGCAGTCCTCGCGGGAGTGTTCGGCTTCAGCGTCGCAAAGCACATGAGCTCCTACGGCGCCACCGATCCGGCAACCCAGTCCATCCAGGCCGAACGCCGCTTCGAAGCCGGCGCCGGCCGGAAGATCGCCCCCGGGGTGGTGGCGATCGTGAGCCCCGGCGACCTCGGCAGCCCTGCCGGGAAGCGACGCGTCGAACAAGTCGCCTCGCGGCTCCGAGCTGAGCCCGGCGTGGCGAACGTCGCCGCCTACTACGAAACGCGCGATCCAGCGATGGTCTCCCACGACCATCGCTCGACATACGTCGTCGCCTACCTCAAGCCCCGGTCGGACAAAGACACCGCCCGTCACATCGAAGCACTCTTCTCCGGGCAGCATGACGTGCGGCTCGGCGGGGAAGAGATCGCAAGCGCCCAGGCGAACAGGCAGGTCGGTCTCGACCTTGCGCGCGCCGAGCTGCTCGCTTTCCCATTCATCTTCCTGCTGTCGCTGCTGTTCTTCCGCTCGCTCGTCGCGTCCCTGATCCCGCCGCTGATCGGCGGTCTGGCGATCGTGATGAGCTTCCTCGCGCTGCGGATCATCGCCAGCTTCACCGATCTGTCGGTGTTCGCGCTCAACTTCGTAACCGGAATGGGACTGGGACTGGCGATCGACTACAGCCTGTTCATGCTCTCGCGATACCGCGAGGAGGCCACGGCCACCGGATACGACCTGGGGGCGCTCCAACGCACGCTCCAGACATCGGGACGAACGATTCTCTTCAGCGCGCTGACCGTCGCCGCGGCGATCGCTTCGCTCATGATCTTCCCGCAGCGGTTCCTCTACTCGATGGGGGTTGCCGGCGCAGTCGTTGCGATCCTCGCCGCGACACTGGCGCTGCTCGTACTCCCGGCGCTGCTCGCGTTGCTCGGCCAGCGAGTCAACTCGCTCGCCCCGAAGGCGTTGCAGCGTGCCGCCGACCGGGACGCCCTGCCGGCCCAAAGTGGAGCGTGGTACCGGCTGGCGCAGTACGTGAGGACGCGCCCCAGGCGCGTCGCCGGCCTGGCGACGGGCCTGCTGATCGCACTTGGGCTCCCCTTCACGGGCATCAACTTCACCACCGTCACAGCACGGGTCCTGCCGGCCAGCGCGAGCGCGCGACAGGTCGACGACGCGTTGGCTCGCGAGTTCCCACCGAACCGGACCTCCCCGGTGCAGGTCGTGGTCGGCGCCCCCGCCGGCTCCCCGAGGGTGGCCGCCCTCGCAGCGAAGATCGTCCGGCTACCGGATGTCTCGGCGGTTTCCCCCGCACAGGCCGCCGGCAAGCAAAACGCGCTGCTGGCGGTCTCCCCGGTGCAGCGCCCGCTCAGCCAGCCGACCAAGCAGCTGGTGCGCGACATCCGCGCGATCCGGGCGCCGGTGTACGTCGGCGTTGCCGGCCAGACCGCGAACTTCCTCGACCTCGAGCACAGCCTCGCCGCCCATCTTCCCCTCGTGCTCGGTCTGATCGTCGCCGCCACGGTGATCATCCTGTTCCTCTTCACCGGGTCGGTCGTGCTGCCGCTGAAGGCAGTGCTGATGAACGCGCTCAGCTTGAGCGCCGTCCTCGGAATACTCGTCCTGATCTTCCAGGACGGGAACCTCCAGGGGCTGCTCTCGTTCACCAGCGAAGGCGCACTGGATGCCACCCAACCGATCTTCCTTGCTGCGATCGGCTTCGGCCTCGCAACGGATTACGGCGTGTTCCTGCTCTCGAGGATCAAGGAGGCGAGGGACAACGGGACGCCGGACTCCGAGGCCGTCGCGGTAGGGCTCGAGAGAACCGGCCGTATCATCACGGCCGCGGCGATCCTGTTCGCGGTCGCGATCGCCGCGTTCGCCACCTCCAAGCTCGTTTTCATCAAGGAGCTGGGTGTCGGGACCGCGCTGGCGGTTCTGATCGACGCGTCGATCATCCGAGCGCTGCTGGTGCCGGCACTGATGGAGCTGCTCGGCTCATGGAACTGGTGGGCCCCCAAGCCATTGAGGCGACTCCACGACCGGATCGGGCTTCGCGAGCGCACAGCGGCGGTGTCACGTGCCCCGGAACCGACCCGTGCCTAGGCGGCCCGAGCCCAGACAGCAGCCAGATCGTTCACCTCGGAAAGGAGCGAGACGTTGACCACCACCACCACCATCCAATCGCTGCTAGAGCGCAACCGTGCCTTCGCCGACGCCGGTCGACACGAGGGTGCGGTGGTGTTCCCCAACCTGCGCCTGTTCGTGATCACCTGCATCGACCCGCGCGTCGACCCGGCCCATTTCCTTGGCCTCGAGTTGAGCGACGCGTTCGTCGCTCGAAACGTCGGCGGACGTGTCACACCAGGGGTCATCGGCGATGTCGCCTTCATCGGCCAGATCACTGAGGCGGCCATACCCGACGGTCCCCTCTTCGAGGTCGCGGTGATCCATCACACGCAGTGCGGGGCAGCGGCGCTCGCCGATGAGAGCTTCCGTCGCAGCTACGCGGAGCGAATCGGCATCGACGAGTCCGCGCTCCGCAAGGCCGCCGTCCTCGATCCAGCCGAGACAGTCAGGAGCGATGTCGAACGCCTCCGCTCAGCCCCGCCGGTCCCCGGCAGAGTCGCCGTCTCAGGGCACGTCTACGACGTCGTCACCGGCCGGGTGCGGACGATAGTCGGAGCCCAGCCGGCGCCGGCGGCAGCCGCAGTCTGAGGCAACCAGGGTCGAGCGGGACGCGTGATCGCGCGACCGGGCAAAGTGACCGAGGCCGGCGGTCCCGGATGTGACGCATCGGGGTGGACGGACGCTCAGGCCCCCATGACGGCGCCGAGCATCCTGACCGCGGTGTCGGCGTTGGCGGGGTAGAAGGCCTCGACCGAGAGCTCCGACACGGTCACGTCCAATGCGCTGCCGAAGGTCGAGATCGTCGACAGGAACGCCAGCTCACCGTCCCCGTCGCGCAGGCGCAAAGGGACGAACAGGTCATGATCGGACCGCTCACGGGTCGGCATCTCGGTACTAACACCCGGGTAGCCCGCGGCCTCCTCATATAGAGCGAGGAGACCCGGGTCGCCTGAGATCGCCGCCTCGCGGCGCAGTCTCGAGAGCAGATGTGCGCTCCATTCCGCCAGGTTCACCGTCTTCGGCGCCATCCCGTCCGGATGCAATGCGATCCGGATCGCGTTCGGATCGTTGGTCAGCAGATCGGCAGAGCAGCCCTCGGTGACCGTGCCGAGCGCGTCGTTGGCCGCGACGAGACCGTGGCCGCGATCGACGATCAACGCCGGGTACGGCTCGTGCGCGCGCAGGAACCGATCGAGCGCGGAGCGGACCGGTCCCATGGAGGCGGACTCGAAGGCGTGTTCGGCGAAGAGCGGCGCGTACCCCGCGGCGAGCAGCAGCGCGTTGCGCTCCCTCAGCGGGACCTCCAGGGTCTCGGCGAGGCGCAGCACGACCTCGCGGCTCGGGTTCGAACGACCCGTCTCGACGAAGCTCAAGTGCCGCGCGGAGATCTCCGTCTCCAGCGAGAGCTCCAGTTGGCTGATGCGCCGTCGTGCCCGCCACTGGCGCAACAGCTCGCCGAAACCCACGTGTGCAGTCAAGCGTGCCGCCTCCATGCTCTGCAGCGTAGAGCAGCGCTTTCGTCCAGAGAATTACCTCGAAGGTAGTCACGAAAACGTCGCCTGAGCCGGGTGGGCGGGTGCCGCGTCCCCGGCACTACCCATGAGGTAATCGACAGCGCACGCGTTCGGTGTTCAACTGAACGTTCCTGGTGAGACGACTAAAAGGAGCGAGATGCCCACCATCGAGAGTCATGACGGAACGCAGCTCTTCTATCGCGACTGGGGGACCGGTGACCCGATCCTCTTCTGCTCCGGCTGGGGGCTCTCCAGCGTCCAGTGGCAGTACCAGATGACGGCGCTCAGCCGCGCCGGCATGCGGACGATCGCCTACGACCGGCGCGGACACGGCCGCTCGGATGATCCCGGCCGCGGCTACGACTACGACACCCTCGCACGAGACCTGGCGGCGATCATCGAGCAGCTCGACCTCGCCGACCTGACGCTCGTGGGGCATTCGATGGCGGGAGGCGAGATAGTCCGCTACCTGACGCTCGAGGGCAGCGAGCGGAGCTCGCAGGTGGTGGTGGTCGGGACGAGCCTGCCATTCAGCGAACAGACGGACAGCAACCCCCGGGGGATCCCCAGCGAGATGCTGGAGGCCGTGCGCACGCAATGGGCAGAGGACTTCGGGCGCTGGATCGAGCAGAACGAAGCCGCCTACTTCGGGGATGGCCTGCCCGGTTGCGACGTCGGGCCGGTGCTTCGCGAATGGACCCGCGCCGATCTGCTCGGCTGCTCGCTGCAAGCGCTGATCGAGTTCAACCGGCTCGGGGCCGCAACCGACTTCCGACAGGAGCTCACCGACCTGCAGCTCCCGGTCCTGCTCGTCCACGGTGACCACGACGCGTCGAGCCCCCTCGAGCTCTCGGCGCTGCAGGCGGCGTCACTGCTCCCGAACGGCACGCTCGCGACCTACCGGGACGCGCCGCACGGGCTGTACCTCACGCACCGGGTGCAGTTGAACCGGGACATCGCCGCTTTCGCCTCCCAGCCACGTAGGTCCATCGCCGGGATGCGAGTCGCGTGAGGCGCCGGCGGGACGGACGAGCAGGCTCGGTCCCGCAGAGCAGCCATCTTCGTTAGCTGCCGGAAGCTCACTCCTCGCGGCTCAGCACGAGCACCGGGATCTGTCGTGTCGTATGGGCCTGGAACCGGCCGATCGAAGGAGCCGCCTGGATCAGCTTTGGCCACAGATCGGCGCGCGCGGCGCCGCCCAGCTCTGACGCGACCGCCGTGAACCTCTCGGTGGCGACCTCGACTTCGATCCTGGGATTGGCCTTGAGGTTGTGGTACCAGTGCGGGTGCGTCGGTGATCCTCCGTTTGACGCGACGATCACGAAGGAGCCGTCGCCCAGAGCGTTGTACGCCACGGGCGTGACGCGCTCGGTTCTGGACTCGGCGCCGACGTGATGGAGGAGCAACACGGGAGTGTCCGCCAAGGTCCCGCCGACGCGTCCCTCGTTCGCCCGGAACTCCGCGATGACCTGCTCGTTGTATTCGCTGACAGTGGTGCGATCCGTGTCGGCCATGATCAGAGAGCCTTTCGCGCTGCGCTCATGCCGCGGCTGCAGTCGTCGCTGTCGCCGGCCGGAGCCGGTAGGTGAGGTTCACGCGGCCCGAAGGCCCGGGCTCCGTTCTCAGAAGCTCGAGCGCCTGTCGCTGGCCGACCCCTCCGAACAGTGGCGTGCCGCTTCCGACCGCGATTGGATGCACGATCAGGCGAAGCTCGTCGAGCAGGCCGGCGTTGATGAGGCTGGTGACCAATCGGGGCCCTCCGACGACATAGACGGCGTCGCCCCCCGGCCGCTTCAAGGAGCGAAGCTCGTTGACGTCGGTAACGATCCGCGCCGTCGGCCACGTGACGTGGCTGAGCGTCGTGGAGAGCACCAGATGGGGGGTCTCGGCGGCGACGCGCGCGTAGGACTGCTCGCGAGGGTACGGGTCTCTTCCGAGCCACTCGGACACCTCGGCGGAGTTGTCCAAGATCGCCGCCCAGAACTTCTCGTAGTCGGGGAACATCCCGCCGCCGAGGACGAACGCGTCAACCGCTGGGAGCAGGTCGAGGCCGTCGGCCCAGGAATCAACCCAGTCGGCCTCGCCGGCCGGGCCGAGGATGTAGCCGTCGAGTGTGACTTGCATCGCGGCGATGAACGGTGTCGATGATGTTGCGGTCATATCTGGCTCCTCTGTGCGATCGAAAGTGGTTGGGGTTCGCTGGCGCCGGCCTTCCGAACGAACTCATAGGTGAGGAACGCGAGGCCGTCGCCGATCGTCTTCGTACCGGTGAGGCGCATGGGCTTCCTGTCGGTGGTGTCGCCGAACAAGCGCTCGCCGGCCCCGAGCACGACCGGGAAGACGACCAACCGCAGCTCGTCGACCAGGTCGTGCTCGATCAGCGCGCGGCCGAGCTGATAGCTGGCAGGGACGACGATTTCCCCGTCCAGCTCGTGCTTGAGCCGCGAGACTTCGCTCATCGCGTCGCCCTCGAGGACCGTGGAGTTGCTCCACTCGGGATCTTCGAGGGTGGAGGACACGACGTACTTGGGCATGGTGTTCAACCTGTCCGCGAGCTCGCCGGTCCGGGGACGCCACCGCTGCCCGAAGAACTCGTAGCTTCTGCGACCCAGCAGCCATGCTTCGGCGCGTAGTGCCTCCTCGAGCGCGATCTTGTTCCACTCCTCCAGGTCCTCGCCCCCAAACTCGACGAACCAGCCGCCCAGCCTGAAGCCCTCCTTGCCGTCCGGGTCCTGGACCACTCCGTCGAGTGAGACGTTCTGCGGCCCACTGATCACGATTCTTGCCATCGGTTTCTCCTTTGTTCGGGTCGGTTGTTCTCGAGTCAGCTCGCGGGCGCGAGGGCAGGTTGCGGCTCGCGGCTCGTGGTCTTCGCGACGGCGTCCGAGAGCTCGTTGCGGCGGACGAGCGCGAAGATCGCCGGGACGGCGAGCAGGGCGATAGCGCCGAGCACCCAGAACGCGCGCTGGAAGCCGCCGGTGAGCGAGGCCGGTACGGCGTGGCCGGAATGGAGCAGTCCCTGCGTGTGGCTGGCGGCGACGCTCGAGGCGATCGCGATCCCGATCGCTCCGCCGAGCTGCTGGCTGGTGTTCAGCAGGCCGGAGGCGAGACCGGCTCGATGTTCGTCGACGCCCGCCAGTGCGCCGATCGAGATCGGGATGAACGAGAACGCGGTGCCCGCGCCGACCACGGCGAACGGACCGAGCAGGTTGCCGACAAAGCGTCCGTGGACGGGCACCTGGGTCGCCCAGAGAATGCCGGCGCCGATCAGCGTCATCCCGAAGGCCATCACGATCTTCGCCCCGCCTCGGGTCACCAGATATTGCGAGAGGCCAGCCAGCGCCACCGAGGTCACGGACGTCGCGAGCCACGCCGCCCCGGTCTGGAGCGCGCTGAAGTGCAGGACGTCCTGCAGGTAGAGGGTGCCGACGAAGATGAACGCGAAGAAGCTGCCGCCGAGCAGGAGCCCGGCGGCGTTGGCGCCGGCGAGCGTCCGCAGCCGGAAGATCCGCAGCGGCAGGATCGGCTCCTTGGCTCGGGTCTCGATCACCAGGAACGCGGCGAGCAGCGCCGCGGAGGCCGCCAGCACCGCGACCGTTCGCGTGCCGCCCCAGCCGTATTGCGGTGCCTGGGAGATCGCGTCGACGAGCAGCACCAGCCCGCCGGTGCCGGCGACTGCACCGGCCGCGTCGAAGCGCCGGCGCGCCGTGTCCAGGCGGCTCTCCGGCACGATCCGTGGCGTCACCAGCAGGGCGATCACCCCGATCGGGACGTTGAGGTAGAAGATGTACTGCCAACCGGCGTAGCGCGTGAGCAGCCCGCCGGTGATCAGTCCCACGGTCGCGCCGCTGGCGGCGATCGCGCCCCAGATCCCGAGGGCCTTGTTGCGCTCGGCGCCCTCCTCGAACATGTTCATCACGATCGACAGGGCAGCCGGCAGCATGATCGCGGCGCCGAGGCCCTGCACCGCTCGCGCTCCGATCAGGAACCCGTGGCCGGTCGCGAGCCCGCAGGCCAGCGAAGCCACGCTGAACAACGCCAACCCCGCCATCAGGACCCGACGGCGGCCGAGTAGGTCGGCGGCACGGCCGCCGAGCAACAGGAACCCGCCGAACGTGAGCGCGTACGCTGTCACGACCCATTGCAGGCTCGTCGCGCTGAAATGCAGGTCGCGGCCGATCGTCGGCAGCGAGACGTTGACGATCGTCAGGTCGATGATCGTCATGAAGTACGCCACCGCCAGCAGCGCGAACGCGCGCCAGCGATTGACAGTGCGTGATTTGGATGTCATCTGGAGCCTCCAGCTCGATCGCCGGTCGGGGCACCGACTCGGCTGTTATGCGGTTCTGCTCATTGAGACCCCGGCGCCGCCGAGAACGGAACGGGCGAATCGACCGTTCCGTTTCGCTGCCAGACGGTGTCTTTGGAAGTGATGCGCACGAGACCTGACGTTCAGATGCGGCCTGCGAGCCACCGCCTGCTCACGCGCGCCCGTGCGGGCGACGAGGACGCCTTCCGCGACCTGATCGACCCGTACCGGCTGGAGCTCCGCCTCCACTGCTACCGCATCCTCGGCTCACTGCAGGATGCCGAGGATCAGCTCCAGGAGACGCTGCTGGCAGCCTGGCGCGGGCTCGACAGCTTCGAGGAGCGTGCCTCGTTGCGCTCATGGCTGTACCGGATCGCCACCAATCGCTGTCTGAACGCGCTTCGCGACCGCGGACGTCGCGCCCAGGAGGTGCCTTCAATGGTCGAGCCACCCGAGCCCACCCGCATGGCCGAGCCGATCTGGCTCGAGCCCTACCCCGACGTGCTTTTGGAAGGGCTCGCGGACACGACCCCCGGGCCGGAGGCACGCTACGACGCCAGAGAGTCCGTCGGGCTCGCCTTCATGACCGCGCTGCAGCACCTCCCGCCCCGCCAACGCGCGGCTCTGGTGCTCCACGATGCGCTCGCGTTTCGCACCGCCGAGGTGGCCGAGATGCTCGACACCAGTGAAGCCTCGGTCAAGGGGGCGCTGCAACGTGCGCGCGCGAGTGTGGATGACCGCCTACCCCATCACGGCCATGATCGAGCACCCCTGCCGAGCGCTGCGCGCGAGCGCGAGCTCGCCGGCCGCTTCGCCGCCGCGCTCGAGCGCGGCGACACCAACGGCATCGTCTCCCTGCTCACCGACGACGCCTGGCTCACAATGCCGCCCCAGCCGTACGAGTACCAAGGCCGGCAGGCCATCGCGAGGTTCTGGCACGACCGCCAAGCCCTTCGGGGCGTGCCATTCCGACTCGTGCCGACCCGCGCGAACGGCCAACCCGCCTTCGGCTGCTACCTCCCCGACCCGCAAGCGGCGATAGCACGCACATACGGACTAATCGTCCTCACGCTCACCCACGATCGCATCTCGGCCATCACATGGTTCGGCGAGCGCAGCCTCCTAGCCCACTTCGGACTACCCCGAACGCTCCCCGCCTAGCCGGACGCGCCCGCGCCTCGCCCCAAGCACCGCCGCGGGCGCTCCAAGCGTGCGGCGTGCTGCTGCTTCGCCAGGCGGACCGCCAGCCGATCCGCGATCTCCACGCGCCGTTACCGCGCCGCGGCGCCCTCCTGCTCCCGCGGCC
>DASYFT010000015.1:0-2084 GCA_036498265.1 Solirubrobacteraceae bacterium
GTGCGGTGGTCATCTCCCTTCAAGGTAGCAGCGCTCGGCGCCGGCCTCACACATCACGGCCGTGCCGGCGCGCGCGGCGAGCGCCGTCGCGCGTCGCCCGCTTCGCATCCCGCATGGCGTTGCTGTACGCGTCGCCGCGCACCCCGCTGCGGAGCTCGTGCTTGCGCCGGCGGGCGTCGAGCTCGCGTTCCACCTGGTCGAAATCGGGTGCGGGGCCATACAGCCGCCAGCCGTTCCGCAACAGCGGGATCAGCGCGATCAGGAGCACGAAAATAGGCCAGAACTGGCCGTGTCCGTGCCGCCCGCTGGACACGAGCCAGATGGCCGTGCAGACGACGAACAGCCCGAGCCCGCCGCCGGCCTCCTGGAACATCCGGCGCTGCAGCGCGCTGCGCCGCGCGGCCAGCTCCGCCTTCTGCTGCGCCGGCGAGGCCGGCAGCTTGGGCAGGTCGGACAGCAGCCTCCGGAGCTCCTGCTCGGTGCGGGCGGTGTAGGCGGCCTGGACGCGGTCTGAGAGCTCGTCGTCGGTCAGCCGACCTGCGGCGTAGTGCTCGCGGATCTCCTGCGCCGCGCGGTCGCGCTGCTCGTCTGAGACACGAAGGTCGTCAGCGTCTGCCACAGGCCCCTAGGCCCCGTGACACTTCTTGTACTTCTTGCCCGATCCGCACCAGCAGGGGTCGTTGCGCCCGATCTGCTCGCCCGGGTCGACGCGGCGCTGTTCGACGTGCGGCATCAGCGCCTCCTCGCCGGCCTCCTCGGCCATGGCGGCGGCCGCCCCCCCGGCCGCCGCGGCGATCGCCATCGCGCCCTGCGGGGCACCACCGCCGCCCGAGTAGGTAACGCGTCCACCGCCGCCCGTCGACGAGCTCGCGGCGCGGCTCGGGCTCCGCGTCGGCGGAGGCGCGGGCGGGGAGCCGTTGCCGGGATCGACCGGCGTGACCTCGACGTGGAAGATCAGGCGGGCGTAGTCCTCCCAGACGCTGTTCATCAGGTCGCGGAACAGCTCGAAGGCCTCGTTCTTGTACGCCACGAGCGGTTCGATCTGGGCGAACCCGCGGAGGTGGATGCCCTCGCGCAGATAGTCCATGTCGTACAGGTGCTCGCGCCAGCGCTGGTCGATGATCTGGAGGAGGAGGAAGCGCTCGATGTCGCGCATGAGCTCGGGGCCGAACTCCTCCTCGCGATGGTCGTACTCGTCATCCGCCTGCTCCTTGAGCGCGTCGAGCAACTCCTCGCGGTCGACCCGGTGGGGATCGACGTCGAGCACATCGGCGTCCGGCGGGAACATCTCATCCATCCGCCGGAGCAGGCCTTCGACGTCCCACTCCTCGACAAAGTCGCCCGCCGTGTAATCCGCCACCTGCCGCTCGATCATGTTCCCGATCTCGGTCCGGGCGGCGTTGCTCATGTCGCGGCCCTCGAGGATCTCGTCGCGGTAGGTGTAGATGACCTCGCGCTGCTGGTTGAGGACGTCGTCGTACTCGAGCGTGTGCTTGCGGGTCAGGAAGTGCTGCTCCTCGACCTTCCGCTGAGCCTTCTCGATCTGCTTGGAGAGCATGCCGTGCTCGATCGGCTCCTCGTTGCCCTCCTCATCGGTGCTCCCGAGGCGATCGAGGATCTTGTAGATCCGCTCGCCCGCGAACAGGCGCACAAGGTCGTCCTGGGCGGACAGGAAGAAGCGGGACTCGCCGGGGTCGCCCTGGCGTCCGGAACGGCCGCGAAGCTGGTTGTCGATCCGTCGCGACTCGTGACGCTCGGTGCCGAGGATGAACAGGCCGCCGCGTTCGAGCACCTGGTCGCGCGCCTCTTCAACGCGCGCCTCGATCGTGGGGAACACCTTCTGGTAATGCTCGTCGTAGTCAGGATTGCCCGGCTCCAGCCCGAGCTTGGCCATCTCGAGCGCCGTCAGGTGCTCCGCGTTGCCGCCGAGCTTGATGTCGACGCCGCGGCCCGCCATGTTGGTCGCGATCGTGACCGCCCCGGGGGCGCCGGCCTCGGCGATTGTCTCGCCCTCGCGCTCGGCGTGCTCGGGCTTGGCGTTCAGGACCGAATGCTGGATGCCCTTCTGCTTCAGATCGTTTGAT
>DASYFT010000016.1:0-102469 GCA_036498265.1 Solirubrobacteraceae bacterium
TTCTGTGGTGACGAGATATGAGCTGGGCTTGTGTCTCCATGCCGCGTCGCTGACTTGGCCGCCCACCGCTTCCAGCCCCCAAGGCAGTTGAGCATCGGCCCAGAAGGCGGCGAGGTCTGGTGACACGTCTGCCGCGAAGGAAGCTGCGAACTTCGCCTTGTCCAGGAACAGAAACCCGTCGACTGGCGGCAGGATCGGGGGCTGAGGGCCATCGGCAGGGAAGCCCTCGATGAGGGTGTTCGTGGACTCGCCAGAGTCGGGGGCGAACGCGCAGATGTAGACGAGGGCCGCGACATTCGGATGATTGCCCGCCTGCGTGATGACCGCGCCACCGTAGGAGTGGCCAACCAAGATCCCGGGTTCAGGCTGTTGATCGAGGACCCTCCCGACAACTGCTGCATCGTCGTCCAGGGATCTCGTTGGATGCTGCGTGACGCTCACCTGATGACCGGCTTGGCGGAGGTCTCGATACACCGGCTCCCACCCCGAACCGTCGACAAACCCACCGTGTACGAGGACCACGGGTCTCATTGCGCCTCCTTCGGATTGAAGCTGCCCCCCGACGGCTCCTACGATGCCCGATGGGCGCAGTCGGCGCAACCCACCCGAGTTGCACGCGGTTCCCGAAGCGGCGAACGGGTCTCGAACCCGCGACCTCAAGCTTGGGAAGCTTGCGCTCTACCAACTGAGCTACCGCCGCGCAGGACCGCATGTTACGTGCTCCCCAACCTTCGCCCAGGTGCGCTCGTCGGACAGCCGGCGGGGGGCCCTCGAGGTCGCCGGCCTCGCCGACCGGGCCTGGGACTTGACAACGGATCGCCTGGCGGTAACGTCTGGCACAGCTTCGATGTCAGCGGGGAAATGGCATCGAAGCCGGTCCAAAAGCAGGAGGCCCACGGCGACGTCTGAGTGCTCTGGGGGGCTGCTCTGCAGGAAGTGTTGATGCGGAGGAGGGGGCAATGTCAATCTCAGCTCAAAGCAGGACCGCCGTCTCGGAGAGCGGGGCGGCGCTCGAGATCCAGGACAGCGTCGTCTGCGGTGAGCACCGCCTGGTCCTCAGAGGTGAACTCGACCTCGCGCAGTCAGCCGAGCTGGAGGCATTGCTCAGGCAGGTGTGCTCGAACGGCACCCGCGCGATCACGCTGGACCTGAGCGGCCTCACGTTCATGGGGTCCACCGGGCTGCGACTCGTGCTCCTGGCGAGGGATCTGTGCCTGCAGCGCGCGTGCGAGTTCAGGGTCGTGCCTGGCCCCGCGAACGTTCAGCGGGTCTTCGACGTCACAGGGCTCGCCGCGGTCATCCCGTTTCGCGCGGCACCCTGACAACGCGGTTCCTGGCCGGCCCGGAGCGAAACCGGCCGGTGTGGGATGTGTCGCAGTTCGCGTGGGCCGTTTCCTGCTCTCAGCCCTCCTTGCGACCGTCGCGCTGACGGCCGCCGTCGCCTCCGAGTGCGCCGGCGCCGGCGGCGATCCGCTGCTGGCCGCCGTCGGGGACATCTCCTGCCCGCCCGAATCGGTGATAACGCCCGAGGCATGCCAGCAGGGAGCAACGGCCCGGCTGGTCCAGGCAGCCCGCCCGTCCAGCGTGGCCCTGCTGGGCGACATCCAGTACGAACAGTCGATGCTGCCCGAGTTCATGGGCCCGGGCGCCTTCAACGAAACGTGGGGGCCTCTGATGCCGCTGGTCCATGCCGTGCCCGGCAATCACGAGTACTCGAGCTCCCCCACGGCGGCGGGCTACTTCCAGTACTTCGGCGCGGCCGCCGGCCCGGGCGGCCGCGGCTACTACTCCTACCGGCTTGGCAGCTGGCACGTGATCGCGCTGAACTCGGCCTGCCTGGAAGCCTGCGCGGACACCAACACCGGGATCGTGAGCGCCGCGGAGGTTCGTTGGCTGAGGTCAGACCTAGCCCACGTCCGCAGGAGGTGCATCCTGGCCTTCTGGCACCACCCGCGCTTCTCCTCCACGGTCGGCCTCGGTGAAGAGCTCGGAGTGGCACCGCTGTGGCGGCTGCTCTACCGCGCGAGGGCAGACGTGGTCATCAACGGCCACGCTCACGACTACGAGCGCTTTGCGCAGCTCGATCCCGAGGGCAGGCCGACGCCGCGCGGCATTCGCGAGTTCGTCGTGGGGACGGGCGGAAGGAACCATTTCCACTTCGTGCGCAAACCGCTTCGCAGCAGTGAACGTCGCGACGACCGCGACTTCGGCACGCTGCTGCTCGCCCTGCACCGCGAGCGGTACGCCTGGCGCTTCGTGACGGTCCGCGGCTCGATCGTGGACGGCGGCTCCACCGTCTGTCACAGGGCCCGGTAGCCCTGAGCGGCCCCGCCCGCGCGGCATGTTTAGGAGAGCCGGTAGTCGGGTAATACCGGTTGTACAGGACCTTCCGCCGCGTACTGGGCGGAGAGGGAGAGATCAGGGAACCCGCCCGAGGCACCCCCGGGGCCACAACCCCCCAAACGCCCCGGGACCCGAGGGCGGGCCCTCCCTGCGGGCCGCAGGCGTCGCAGGCCGCCCGCCTCGGACACATGTCGAGTCGATGCTGGGCGGCGAAGAAAAAAGTCCCGTCGGAGCGGCTTCGGGCTCCGGCGGAGCTTGCATTCGGACGGCGCCGCCTTACGGTGGTCTGGTCCTTGCCGCAGGTCTCGCGATCGAGCCGATCGTGAAGGCCGAGCTTCGGAAGTCGGGGAGCCTCCATATCCGTCATGGGATCGCGCTAGACACCAAATGCCGGACGTCATCTGCACACGCTGTGGGTTCGCCGAAGCCGCATGGGGCCGAGCGGAGAAGCCGGTGTGCCCCCGCTGTCTCGCTCGCAGCTCGGGCGCCCTGTCGATCCCCCTGGAGCCGCGTGCGGCTGCCGCCGGATCCGGGCGTGCGGGCGTGATCGTGCGTCTCGCGCGCACCGCGGCGAGCCAAGGACGTCGAGTGACCTGGGCCCCTACCGGGGGACTCTCGTCTCCGACCAGGCTTGCGGCGCGCCGCCATCCAACCCCCTCGGCGCGTCGCAAGCCGTAGCCTGGCCTGGATCACACGGCCCTGTAGCGGAGGTAGACGACGCGCGAGCCGAACGTCCGCGTCTCGAGCAGCTCCAGGTCTATCCCCCGCGTCAGCGCGGGGAGGTAGGGCGTCCCGCCGCCCAGCACGACGGGGCTCACGAACAATCGGTACTCGTCGACGAGACCGCGCTCGATCATCGTTGCGGCCAGGCCGGCGCCGCCCACCGCCAGGTCTCCGCCGGGCTGCTCCTTGAGCCTCGTGACCTCCTCCGCGGCGCCGCCCCGGACGAGCGTGACGAGGGGACCCTCGACCTGCTCGAGGGTCCGCGAGAAGACGACCTTGGGCGTGTCCCGCCAGATCGCCGCGAACTCGAGAGTCGGCTCGCCGGCGGAGGGACGCTCCGAGGCCGTCTGCCACGGTGCCATCGCCTCCCACATCCGCCGGCCGTAGAGCTGCGCGCCGACCTCCCGCGCCTGCATGTTGTGGAAGCGGTGAAGCTCCTCGTCAGGGGCGGCCCAGTCGATCGCGCCGTCGGGCCCGGCGATGAAGCCGTCGAGCGAGACGCCCATCGAGTAGATCAGCTTGCGAATCGGAGTCATTGTCTAAACCGGCGGAAAAGGGTAGTAGGCGGGAATGGCGGCATGTAGCTTTCCGCACTGCTCGGAGGAGGGAATCCCGTCGCGCCACGGGTTCTGCCGCCGCCATGCCGACGCCCTCGACCGTGTCACGCGGTTGCTCGGCGCCAAGCTGAAACCGGGCGCGAGTGCAGCGAATGAGGAGCCGGGGCTGCCGGCGTCACAGCGCGCCCGTCCCTCGCCCCAGAGCTGAGCATCGCGGCGCCGGCTTGCCGCGCCGCCTCTAGGCTTGATGGCGGTGAGACGCCGACTGCTCCCGATCCTCGCCTCGCTCGCCGGCGCGTCGCTGGTCGGGCTGCTCGTCTACGGCGTCTCGGCGCAGTCTGCCAGCAGGACGCTCGACGAGCTCGTGGCCGTGGGCAAGCGCCCGGCCGCGCCCGATGCCGCGCACCTGCTGCCGAGGCTAGGCTCCGCCGGCCACAGCTCGCTCGCTGCGCTCAAGGGCAAGGTCGTGCTACTGAACTTCTGGGCGTCCTGGTGCCCCCCCTGCAAGGCCGAGGCGCCGCTGCTGCAGCGCGCCCAGGGCCGGCTTGAACAGGCCGGCGCGACCGTGCTCGGCGTGACCTACGAGGACGCCTCCCCCGACTCGCAGGGCTTCGTGCGGCGCTACCACCTCGCGTATCCCAACCTGCGCGACAGCGACGGCGGGTTCGCGCGCTCCTACGGCACCGACCAGCTGCCCGAGAGCTTCATCGTCGATCGCCGCGGCGACGTGGTGGCCCTGCGGCGGGGAGAGATCGGCCAGGACTTCATCAACCGCGCCCTCGCGATCGCGGGCAGCTCGTGAGGCGGCCGGCCGCCTCCGTCGGGCGCAGCGCCCGGCCGGCGCCGCGACGGCCCCGCCGGGCTCTCCGCCTGGCGCCGATCGCGCTCGTGCTCGCCGTCGCCGTCGGCATGCCGAGCACCCCGGCAGCGGGCGCAGCGACCGCGCGCACGACGCTGCCCGTGATCGAGCGCCAGGTGATGTGCGTCACCTGCAAGATCCCGCTCGACGTCGCCCAGTCGCCGCAGGCCGACCGCGAGCGCGCGTTCATCCAGAGCCTCATCGGGCAGGGCTACGGCGAAGCGCAGGTGAAGCGGGCGCTCGTCGCCCAGTACGGCCAGAGCGTCCTCGGCCTGCCGCGTGCGCACGGCTTCGATCTGTCCGTCTACCTCGTGCCTGCGGCGGTCGTGCTGGCGCTCCTGGCCATGCTGGCCGTGCTGCTGCCGCGCTGGCGGCGCGGAACCCGCGGCGGCCCCGCCGCGCAGGCGGCCGCCGCGCCGCTCGACCCCTCCGACAGCGCCCGCCTCGAGTCGGACCTCGCACGCTTCGACTGAGCGGTCCGCCGGTGCGGGCCGGCGCTCGGCGCGGCTACATCTCCTCCGGCGCGCTCACGCCCAGCAGCCCGAGCGAGCGGGCGATGGTGCGCTTGGTGGCGACGCAGAGGGCGAGCCGGAACGACTCCACCGACTCCGGCTCGGCGCCGACCACCCGGCAGTCGCGATAGAAGGCCGTGAAGGCCTGCGCCAGCTCGAGCACGTACGCGGTGATCCTGTGCGGCGCGCGGCGCTCGGCCGCCTCGGTGAGCTCGTCCGGGAAGGCGAGCAGCTGCTCGATGAGCGCCCGCTCGGTGGGGTGTAGCGGCTCCTCGCGCTCGTCCGCCGCAGCCTCCTGGGCGGCGCCCCCGCGTGCGGCCCCCGCCTTGGCGAGGATCGAGGCGATGCGCGCGTGCGCGTACTGGACGTAGTAGACCGGGTTCTCGTTGGACTGCTCGCGCGCCAGGTCCAGGTCGAGGTCAACGGTAGTGTCGTGCGAGCGCGCCAGCAGGTACCAGCGTGCCGCGTCGACGCCGATCTCCTGCAGCAGGTCGTCGAGGGTGACGAACTCCCCCGCCCGCTTGGACATCTGCGCGCGCTCGCCGGAGCGCACGAGATGGACGAGCTGCATGATCAGCAGCTCGAGCTGCCCGGGGTCACCTCCGAGCGCCTGGTAGGCGGCCTTCAGCCTGAGGACGTAGCCGTGGTGGTCCGCGCCCCACACGTTCACCTGGCGTCCGAAGCCCCGCTCGCGCTTGTCCTCGTGGTAGGCGATGTCCGAGGCGAAGTAGGTGTGCTCGCCGTTGGAGCGCACGAGCACCCGGTCCTTGTCGTCGCCGAACTCGGTCGTGCGCAGCCACAGCGCCCCCTCGCTCCGGTACGTGCGTCCTTCCCGCTCGAGCAGCTCGAGCGTGTGCGCGACCGGGCTTGGGTCGCCCTCGTGCAGCGCGCTCTCGTACGCCCAGTGGTCGAAGTCCAGGACGGCGAAATCGGCCAGCGAGCTCTGCATCTGGCCGACCATCGCCTTCACGGCCTCATGCCCCAGCGCGTCCGGATCCTCCTCGCCGTCCGCGAGCTCGGCGAGCCGCTGCACGTAGTCGCCGCGGTAGCCGTCCTCGGGCACCGGTTCGCCCTTGGCCAGCGCCCCGATCGACTCGCCCAGCTTGCGCACCTGCGAGCCGGCGTCGTTGACGTAGAACTCCCGCTCGACGTGATGGCCCCGGAACGACAGCATCCGCCCCAGCGCATCGCCGTAGGCGGCGTTTCGTGCGTGCCCGACGTGCATCGGCCCGGTCGGGTTGGCGGAGACGAACTCGACCAGGATCCGTTCCGGCTCCGTTGCGCCGCCGGCGCCGAACCGGTCTCCCGCCTCGAGCACCGAGGCCAGCGCCCCGGACAGCCAGGAGTCGGAGAGGAACAGGTTGAGGAAGCCGGGGCCGGCCACCTCGTAGCGGTCGAGGCCCGGCCCGAGGCGCTCCTCCAGCACGCCGGCGAGGCGCTCCGCGACGGCCCGCGGCGGCTCCCCCAGCCGCGGCGCGAGCAGCAGCGCCGCGTTGGTGGAGTAGTCGCCGAACTGCGGGCGGGGCGAGCGCTCCAGCGTGATGGCGCCGCCGGCGCTACCGCCGCCGATCTCCGCGGCCGCCTCGAGCACGTCCGCGCGCAGCGAGTCCAGCGGCGTGGGGCCCCCGGCTGAGGGCGGCTGGTCGTTGGCGGAGGAGGCTGTCATCGGTCACTGCCCGGCGCGCTTGCGATACTAGCTGCGTGAACGACCAGGACTCAGGCGCCGAGCGCCACATAAACATCCACCTCTCCCCCGAGATCATGGGCGGCGTCTACGCGAACTTCGCGAACGTCAGCCACTCCGATTACGAGTTCACGGTCACCTTCGCGCGGGTCGACCACGAGGTCGAGTCCGAGGAGGTCCCGGGCGTGGTGGTCTCGCGCGTCAACCTCTCGCCGCGCTTCATGCGTGAGCTGATCGACGCGATGGAGGACAACTACTCCAAGTGGCTGACGCGGGAGGGCATAAAGAACCTGCCCGAGTACGGCGGCTCCGAGTCGGGTCCCGAGGAGGAGGACAAGTAGGCCGAGGGGGCCCGGCCGTGAGGCGGCCGCGCGCGAGCGCCCGCTTGCAGCCCACGCTGCCGTGGAACGCCTTCCGGGGAGCGGTGTTCCTACCCTGCAGTGATGAAGGTCGCCGTCGTCTCCGACATCCATGCCAACCGCCATGCCTTCGAGGCCACCCTCGAGGCCGTCGCGGCGAGCGACGCGGCCGAGCTGTGGTGCCTGGGTGACCTGGTCGGCTACGGCGCCGAGCCCGATGCCTGCGTCGCGCTGGCGCGGGAGCACGCGGCGGTGTGCCTGTCCGGCAACCACGACATGGCCGTCACCGGCGAGATCCCCCTGGACGAGTTCTCGCGGGGAGCAAGCCTCGCGGCGCAGTGGACCCGTGAGGTGATGTCGCCCGAGAACGTGGGCTTCCTCGAGAGCCTCAGCCCCCAGGGCCAGGAGGACCGCGTCGGCCTCTACCACGCGAGCCCCCGCGACCCCGTGTGGGAGTACGTCCTCTCGGCGCTGCTGGCGGAGCTGTGCCTGGACGAGCAGCCGCACCGGATCTGCCTGATCGGCCACTCCCACGTCGCGCTGTCGTTCGCCAGGCACGAGGGCGAGCTCGCCACGGGCGAGCCGTGCCGCGACGGCGCGGAGCTGGACCTGGCGGACGGCGAATGGCTGCTGAACCCCGGCAGCGTCGGCCAGCCCCGCGACGGGGATCCGCGCGCCTCCTGGCTCCTGCTGGACCTGGACGCCAAGCGCGCCTCGTTCCAGCGCGCCGAGTACGACGTGGCGGGAGCGGCCGCGGCGATCCGCGCCGCGCGCCTACCGGACTCGCTCGCGGAGCGGCTGGAGTACGGTCAGTGAGCATGGGGGACCGCAACCGGAGCCGATCGCGTGCTCGCGGCCGCCTGCGCAGGTGGCTGCCAAGGCTCCTGGCCGCCGCGGCACTCGGCGCGGCGGCGGCGCTGCTCGTCTCCTGCGGGAGCTCCACCGGCAAGCTGATCCCGGCGGCGGACGCCGGGCCGCTGCAGAGCGACTTCGAAGCGGTCGCCGGCGCGGCCCAGTCCGGCAACGGCAACTGCTCGGAAACCGAAGCGGCGATCCTGAAGACGGAACACGACTTCGCCGTCCTGCCCTCCTCGGTCGACGCGGGACTCCGCAGCACGCTGCGCCAGGGGATCACGAACCTCCGCAAGCACGCCCTCGAACTGTGCAGGCAGCCGCTGTCGCAGCCCACCACGACGACCACCGCCCCGAAGACCACGAGCACGCGCTCGACGCCCACCACCACGACCGAAACCCAGACGACCACCACCCAGACGACGCCTACGACGACGCCGACCACGCCCACGACCTCTGGCCCCGGCGGCGGCACTCCGGCCGAAGAACAGAAACCGGCCCCGGAAGGTGGCGGCACCAAACCGGCCGAAGGCGGCAACGGCCCGGGCGGTCAGGAAGGCGGCAAATGAGCGTCGCCGAGATCGCCGGCCGCTACCGGCTCGAGGGGCGTCTGGGCTTCGGCGGCATGTCCACCGTGCACCTCGCCATGGACATGCGCCTGGAACGCCAGGTGGCGGTCAAGCTGCTCGCCGAGCACCTCGCCGAGGACCCCACGTTCGTCTCCCGCTTCCAGCGCGAGGCGCAGGCGGCGGCGAGGCTGGTGCACCCGAACATCGTGCAGGTGTTCGACTCGGGCGAGGACGATCGAACGGGCCAGTACTACATCGTCATGGAGTACATCGAGGGCCGCTCGGGAGCGGAGATCCTGCGCGACGACGGCTGGGTCGAGGTCGACGAGGCCCTGTCGATCATCGAGCAGGCGTGCGAGGGCCTCAACTACGCGCATCGCAACGGCGTCGTCCATCGCGACGTCAAGCCCGGGAACCTCCTGCGCTCGCGCGAAGGCGAGGTCAAGCTCGCCGACTTCGGGATCGCGAAGGCCACCGAGCAATCGAGCATCACCCAGGTCGGCTCGGTGCTCGGCACGGCCGCCTACCTGGCCCCCGAGCAGGCCCGCGGCGAGGAGGCCGGGCCGAGCGCCGACCTCTATGCGCTGGGCGTGGTCACCTACCAGCTGATATCCGGGCGGCTCCCCTACGAGGCCGCGTCGCTCACGGAGCTCGCGCTCAAGCAGCAGCGTGAGGAGCCGCCGACGCTCGACACGCTGGTGGCCGCCGTGGGCCCGGAGCTCGCCGACGCCGTCGCCGTGGCGCTCGCGCTCGACCCGCGCGACCGCTACCAGACGGCCCGCGAGATGGGCCGCGCGCTGCGCGACGGGGCGGGCGGCGTCGCTCCCGGCGAGCGCCGCGCCCAGGCCCGCGGGGCTCCCGCCACGCAGGCCACGAGCGTGCTGGCGAGCGAGCGGGGCTCGGCGGGCGGCAGGGGCTCGGCGACGGGAGCCACGCGAGCTCTCTCCACGCGCCGGCCCCGACCGGGCCCGAAGCGCGAGGCGCCCGCCGCCAGACCTGCGCGCGCGGCCGCGGCGCCGGCGCGGGACAGGCGCGGCAACCGGCTGGTTCTGGTCCTGCTCGGCGTGCTGGCGATCGCGGCGGCCATCATCGCGATCGTGCTCGTGAGTGCGCCGGCTCAGACGCGCGTGACGTTGCGCAACGTCGTCTACTCCGACGTCCGGCAGGCCTCCTCCGCGCTCAAGCAGCTGGTCTCCGAAAACACCAAGTAGCCGGACCGCCTCGCGGGCACGATCTCCCGCCCCATCCGCGCCGCCCCGGGCTCTCCCCGCGTCTGCTTCATGCTAGGAGCGCAACCCATGCTCGCCGCCATCGTCAACGTCAAGCACCTCATCGACGTCGCCGGCTACCCGCTGCTGTTCGTCCTGGTGATGAGCGAGTCGAGCGGCGTACCGGTGCCCGGCGAGACCGCCCTGATCACGGCGGCGGTGCTGGCCAGCCAGGGCAAACTCAAAATCGAGCTCGTGATCGCCCTCGCGGCGGCGGCGGCGATCGTCGGCGACAACATCGGCTACCTGATCGGACGAAAGGGCGGGCGCTGGCTGCTCGAGCGACCGGGCTTCATGCACCGCCAGCGGCTGCGCGTGATCGAGGTCGGCGAGCCGTTCTTCGAACGGCACGGCCCCAAGGCGGTGTTCTTCGGGCGCTTCGTGCTCGGGCTGCGCGTGTGGGCGTCGTGGCTCGCCGGGGCGACCCGCATGCCCTACACGTCGTTCCTGCTGTGGAACGCACTCGGCGGCATCTGCTGGGCGACCACGATCGGCCTGATCGCCTACTTCCTCGGCCACTCGGCCGGCAACGCGATCGAAACCTTCGGCATCTTCGGGCTGGTGGCGGCGGTGGTGGCGATCGCCGGGGCGCTCGTCCTGCACCGCCGTCATCGCCGCGGCTCGAATGGCGGCGCCGCCAAGGAGGCGGCGCCCCACCCGAGCGAGGCGGTGGATCGGTCCCGAGACTGAGCCTTGGCTCAGGTCGCGGAGCCGCCGGAGCGGCCCTGGCCGGCCTGCGCCGGTTCCCGGCCTCCGGCCATCGACCCCTGCTCGGCGCCGGAACGCTCGCTGCCGGAACGCTCGCCGCCAGAACGCTCGCCGCCAGAACGCTCGCTGCCGGAGCGCTCGCTGCCGGAGCCCTCGATGACCGGCGCCTTGTCGCCGACGCTGATCGCGACGCGGCGCGGACGACGCTCCTCCGGCTTGGGGATCCGCACGGTGAGCACGCCGTTCTCGAACTGCGCCTCGATGCTCTCGGGGTCGATGCCCTCGGGCAGCGTCAGCGAGCGCGAGAACCTGCCGGACGCGCGCTCGACGCGGTAGTAGCCCTCGCGGCGCTCCTCGTGCTCGGCCCTGCGCTCGCCGGAGATCGTGAGGACGTTGTCCTCGAGCTCGACGTTGATGTCCTCCTCGCGGACGCCGGGGAGGTCGGCGCGCAGTACGTAGTGATCGCCCTCCTCGACCAGGTCCATCGCCGGTATCCATTGCTGCAGCGAGCCGCCGTCGCCACCGCCGCCGGCCTGGGGAGCGTCGAAGAGCGTGCCGAACAGCCGGTTCATCTCCTGCTGGATCGTCTGCATCTCGCGAGCGGGCTCCCATCTGATAAGTGCCATCGTCCTTACCTCCACTGATTGAGATCCTAGACGAGCACGCAGTATAAAATCTAAGTCACCTGCTGTCAACTTCGAGCGGCGTGCTCGCCCCGTTTCCGGGCTTGGTGCACCACTGCAGTCGATACCCGCGGGCCTGCGGGCTAAGCGGCTGTGCAGTTGCCGATAGGCCGCCGGCGGGCCTCAGCCAGAGGGGCGGCTCAGCCTCAGCCAGAGGGGCGGCGGCTCAGCAGCCGTTGCAGGGAGCGATCCGCTCCCACATGTCGGCCAGCACTCCGAGCTCGAGCTCGGAGAAGTGCGAGAGGAAGTGCTCGCGCACGACCGCCAGATGCGTCACGTGCGCTGCCTCGAGGCGCTCGCGGCCGGCGTCGGTGAGGCACGCGTAGGAGCCGCGGGCGTCGTGGTTGCAGGAGCAGCGCACCAGCAGCCCGTCCCGCTCGAGGCGGTCGGCGAGCCGCGTGAGGCCGCTGCGGGAGAGCTGAGCGCTGTCGGCCAGCTCGCACATCCGCATCCGCCCGTCGCTCGCCTCCTGCAGGTGGAGCAGCACCTCGTAGGAGGTCATCGGCAGCTTGTGGGCCCGCTCGAGCTCGGCGTCGAGTCGCTTGGCCAGGCACCCGTGGGCCCGCAGCAGCCCGCGCCAGGCGCGGAGCTCCCCGTCGGTCAGAGCCTCCTGCTCGGCCGGTGAGATCTTGACTGCGGTCGCGGTTGCCATTGACGGGGTCCTGCCTCAGCTCCCTCTCAGGCGAACATAGCAGCGTTGGAGGCCGATTCACGCGAGACGGCGGTCATGCGATCAGCGAGCGGCCGGTCATCTGCGGGGGCTGCTCGATCCCCAGGGCCTCGAGCACGGTCGGCGCCACGTCCGCCAGGATCCCGCCGTCGCGCAGCGACACGGCCCGGCTCGTGAGGATCAGCGGGACGGGATTGAGCGAATGCGCGGTGTTGGGGCTGCCGTCCGGCTCGAGCATGTTGTCGGCGTTGCCGTGGTCGGCCGTCACGATGCAGGCGCCTCCGCCGGCATGGACGGCCGTGACCACCTCGCCGAGGCACCCGTCGACCGCCTCGACGGCGCTGACGGCCGCGTCGATGACCCCGGTGTGTCCAACCATGTCGGCATTGGCGAAGTTGACGATCCCGAATCGATACCCGCCGGGGCCGCCCTCGCGCCAGGCCGCCACGAACGCCGCCGCCGCCTCGCGGGCGCTCATCTCCGGCCGGTGGTCGTAGGTCGGCACGTCGCGCGGCGAGGCCACCAGCTCGCGGCGCTCGCCGCTCAGCGGCGTCTCCTCGCCGCCGTTGAAGAAGTAGGTCACGTGCGCGTACTTCTCGGTCTCGGCGACGTGCAGCTGCGGGGCGCCGGCGCGAGCCAGCACTCGCGAGAGCGTGCAGGCGGGCCGCTCGGGCGAGAAGGCGACCGGGTGGAGCCACCCCTCCTCGTAGCGGGTGAGGGTGGTGAGCCGCTCGACAGGCGGGGCGCCGCCCCGCCCCACCCAGCCGGGCAGCTCCTCGCGGTCCTGCGCCGTGGCAGCGCCCTCGCCGAAGCCCGGCTCGGCCAGCGCGCGTGTCAGTTGGCGCATGCGGTCGGGCCTGAAGTTGAAGCAGATCACGCTGTCGCCGGGGCGGATGCGCGCCTCTCCCCCGACCAGCGTGGGCTCGACGAACTCATCCGTCTCGCCGCGCTCGTATGCGTCGGCGACCGCGCGCTCGCCGCTGGTGGCGTGATGCGGCGCCCGTCCGTGGACCAGCATGTCGTAGGCGCGCTGCGTGCGCTCCCAGCGCCGGTCGCGGTCCATCGCCCAGTAGCGCCCGATCACCGAGCCGACGCGCGCGCCCGGCATCGCGTCGAGGACGGCGAGGTACCCGGCGCCGGCGTGCGGCAGCGTGTCCCGTCCGTCGGTGAACGCGTGCACGACCACGTCCTCGGCACCGAGTGTCCTCCCGAGCTCCACCAGCGCCCGGAGGTGCTCGAGCGAGGAGTGCACGCCGCCGTCGGAGACGAGCCCGAGCAGGTGGACGCGACCCGCCCCGGTGAAGGCCGCGCGCAGCACCTCGTTGGCCGCCAGCGAGCCGTCGGCGATGGCGTCGTCGATCCGCACCAGGTCCTGGCGGACGACGGACCCTGCGCCGAGGTTGAGGTGGCCGACCTCGCTGTTGCCCATCTGGCCGTCCGGCAGGCCGACGGCCCGCCCGCTGGCCTGCAGCGTGGTGTGCGGGTAGGCCGCCCAGAGCTCGTCGAAGACGGGCGTTCGAGCGAGCGAGACCGCGTTGCCCGGACCGGGCGGGCCGAGGCCCCAGCCGTCGAGCACCACCAGGCACACGCTGGGGGCCGGCAGGCTCGCCGCTCCGGGCGGCAACCCGGCGCCCGGCGGCGGCGTCATGGGATCGCGGCGGAGACGATCGCGGCGAACGACTCCGCCTCCAGCGAGGCGCCGCCGACCAGCGCGCCGTCGACGTCAGGGAGGGCCAGCAGCTCGCGGGCGTTCCCGGCGTTGACCGAGCCCCCGTACAGGATCCGCGTCCGCTCCGCCGCCTCGCGGTCACGGTCGCCGACGAGCGCTCGGATGAACGCGATCGCCTCCTGCGCCTGCTCGGGGCTGGCGACCCGCCCGCTGCCGATCGCCCAGATCGGCTCGTAGGCGATCACCACGTCGCCGAGCCGCTCGGTGGTGACCCCTGCGAGGTCCTCCCTGACCTGCTGGCGGAGCTTGCGGTCGGTTTCGTCGGCGTCGCGCTCCTCCTCGGTCTCGCCGACGCACAGGATCGGCACCATCCCCGCCTCGAGCGCAACCGGCACCTTCAGGGCGAGCGCCTTGTCGGTCTCGCCGAACATGGACCGGCGCTCGGAGTGGCCGAGCACCACGCCGCGGACGTCCAGCTCGCCCAGCATCGGCGCCGAGATCTCTCCGGTGAACGGGCCCTCGGGCTCGTGGTGCATGTTCTGCGCGAACACCTCCACGCGCGAGCCCCTGGCGCTGTCGACCATCGCCTGCAGGTCCGTGAACGGGACGCAGATCGCGACGTCGACGCCGTCGAGCGCGGAGACGCGGGGCAGCAGCGCCTGGATGTAGTCCTCGGCCTGGCGCACCGTCTTGTGCATCTTCCAGTTGCCCGCGACCAGCGGCGTGCGCGTCATCGCCGGCCCGCCCCGACGCCGCCGAGCGCCCGCACGCCCGGCAGCACGCGGCCCTCGAGGAGCTCGAGGGTCGCGCCGCCGCCGGTCGAGAGATGGTCGACCGTGCCGGCCAGCCCGAACCGCGCGAGCGCGGCCGCCGAGTCTCCCCCGCCGACCACCGTGAGGCCCTCCGCGCCCGCGACGGCCTCCGCGACGGCGCGGGTGCCGGCGGCGAAGGGGGCGAGCTCGAAGGCGCCCATGGGCCCGTTCCAGAAGACGGTCCCCGCGCGCGCGATCTCGCGGCGGTAGCGCTCGGCGCTCAGCGGCCCGATGTCGAGGCCCATCCAGCCGTCGGGCACCTCGACGCCGTCGAGCACCCGGTGCTCGGCGTCGGCGGCCAGCCGCTCGGCGATGACGAGGTCGACGGGCAGCTCGAGACGGGCACGGGAGCCGCCGGGCGCGGACGCCTTGGCGAGCGCGCGCCGTGCATGCTCGGCGTCCTCCTCGGTGCACAGCGAGTCGCCCACGGCGTGTCCCTGTGCGTGCAGGAACGGGAAGCACATGGCGCCGCCGATGATCAGCACGTCGGCGAGCTCGAGGAGGCGATCGATGACGCCGATCTTGTCGGCGACCTTGGCGCCGCCGACGATCGCCACGAGCGGCCGCGCCGGGTGCTCGAGGATCCCGCTCAGCGTGCCCACCTCGCGCTCCATCAGGCGGCCGGCGGCGCTCGGCAACAGGTGCGCGACGCCCTCGGTGCTCGCGTGCGCGCGGTGGGCGGCGCCGAACGCGTCGTCGACGTAGAGGTCCGCCAGCTCGGCGAGCGAGGTGGCGAGCTCCGGGTCGTTGCGCTCCTCGCCGGCCTCGAAGCGGACGTTCTCGAGCAGCAGGATCTCGCCGTCGCGCAGCCGCTCGCCGAGTGCCCTGACCTCCTCCCCCACGACGGCGGGGGCGAGTACGACCTCGGCGCCCGTCAGCTCGCGCAGCCGGGAGGCGACCGGCGCCATCGACAGCCCCTGCTCGACCCTGCCGCCGGGCCGGCCGAGGTGGGAGACGAGCACGAGCCGCGCTCCGCGCCCGCGCAGCTCTTCGATCGTCGGCAGCGCGGCGACGATGCGGGCGTCGTCGGCGACCGTGGGCTCGCCGTCGGCACCGTCGGCGAGCGGCACGTTGAAGTCCACGCGGACGAGCACCCTCCTGCCCCCCACGTCCAGCTCGTCGATGGTCCTCATGTCCCCCGCTCCCATCTGACCGTGCTCCGTCACGCCGTCCCCGCCGCGCGCCGCCCCCCGCCGCCGGCCCGCCCTGCGCTCACAGGACCCTCTGGACCAGGTCCACTATGCGGTTGGAGTACCCCCACTCGTTGTCGTACCAGGCGACGACCTTGACCATGGTGCCGTCCATCACGGCGGTCAGCTGGGAGTCCACGATCGAGGAGAACGGCGACTTGACGATGTCGGTCGAGACGATCGGGTCCTCGGTGTAGTCGAGGATCCCCGCCATCGGGCCGCTCCGTGCGGCTGCGCGGAGGGCCTCGTTGACCTCCTCGACGCTCGTCTGCCGCTCGCACTCGACCGTGAGGTCGACCACCGACCCCGTCGGCACGGGTGCGCGCACGGCGAAGCCGGCGAGCTTTCCCTGCAGCGAGGAGATCACGAGGCCGATCGCCTTCGCGGCACCCGTGGATGCGGGGATCAGGTTGATCGCCGCGGCGCGCGCCCGGCGCAGGTCCTTGTGCGGCATGTCCTGCAGCCGCTGGTCGGCGGTGTAGGCGTGGATCGTGGTCATCAGCCCGTGGCGGATGCCCACGGTGTCGTCGAGGACCTTGGCCACGGGCGCCAGGCAGTTGGTCGTGCAAGAGGCGTTCGAGATCACGTCGTGGGCGTCTCGGTCATAGGCCTCGTCGAAGTTGACGCCGAGCACGACGGTCGCGTCCGGGTCGCCGGCGGGCGCCGAGATGATCACCTTGCGGGCGCCCTGCGCGAGATGCTTGGCGGCGCTGTCGCGGTCGGTGAAGAGCCCCGTGGACTCGATCACCACGTCCACGCCCAGCTCGCCCCACGGCAGCGCGGCGGGGTCGCGCTCGGCGAGCACCCTCAGCTCACGGCCGTCGACCTCGATGGCGCCCTCGCCGGCCTCCCTGACGGTGCCGGGGTAGGGGCCGAGGATCGAGTCGTACTTGAGCAGGTGCGCGAGCGTGCGTGAGTCGGTGAGGTCGTTGACGGCGACCCATTCGATCTCGCCGGCGAGCGCCTCGCCGCGCGCCATGGCGGCGCGGTAGACGTTCCGGCCGATGCGGCCGAACCCGTTGATCCCCACGCGTACTGGCATTCATGCCTCCTGAAGCGAAAATGAACGTGCCGGGGTCAGGAGCGCCGGCCGCTCAGAGGTTCGATCCGGCGGCCGGCCGGTCCGTCGCCCGGCGTGCCGGCGGGAGGCTATCAGCGCGTCACGCGCTGCGAGGGGGCTTGTCGATGTCGCGGTGGGCCACCGCCACGTCGAGATGCTCCTCCTCGCGGTAGCGCGCCGCCAGGTGCTCGGCGATCGCCACGGACCGGTGACGGCCGCCGGTGCAGCCGATGGCGATCACCAGGTGTGCCTTCCCCTCGGCGACGTACTGGGGCAGCAGGAAGTCGAGCAGCGGGTGCAGCCGCTCGTAGAACTGGGCGAGGCGCCCGTCGCGGGCGATGTAGGCGATCACTGGCTCGTCGAGGCCGGTCAGCTCCCGGAGATCCGGCTCGTAATGAGGGTTCTCGAGGAAGCGCACGTCGAAGGCCAGGTCCTCCTCGCGAGGCGGCCCGTGCTTGAACCCGAAGCTCATGAAGGTCAGCGCGAGGCGCCCCGGCGTCTTGCGCGGCAGGAGCTCGTCGGCGATCTTGCGGCGCAGGGTGGCCGGCGACATGGCGGTCGTGTCGATGACCAGGTCCGCCCGGCTCCGCAGCGGCTCCAGCAGCGAGCGCTCCTCGGCGACGCCCGCCGCGACGCTGCCCTCGGGCGCCAGCGGGTGGCGGCGGCGGGTCTCCTTGTAGCGGGTGACGAGGCTCTGCTCGGAGGCCTCGAGGAACAGCACGTGGTGGCTCAGCCCGAGCGCGTCGAGGTCGTCGACGACGGCGCGGAGCGCCTCGAAGTAGACGCCGCCGCGAACGTCGGAGACGACCGCGGCCCGCTCCACCTTCGAGCCCTCGTGCACGAACAGCTCGACGAGCGAGCGGATCATCTCGGGCGGCAGGTTGTCGACGCAGAAGTAGCCGGCGTCCTCGAACACGTTCATGGCCGTGGACTTGCCGGCGCCGGAGAACCCGGTGATCACGACGAAGTCCTGCAGCCGCGACCGGATCACCGGCCGCTCGGACTTGGCGGCGGCGGCGCGCAGCGGGCGCAGTGTCCTGATCACGGCCATCGGCTCAATTGTGCCGCGGCGGGCGGACGAGCGGTGAACGTTCTGGTGTCGGTGCGTCAGCCGGCGCGATGGAGGTGTCCATGCAGCTCCCTGCCGACCTTCGCGGGCAGGCCGGGGACCGCCTGCAGCTCCTCGCGCGAGGCCGCGAGGACGGCCTCGGGCGATCCGAAGTGGGCGAGCAGCGCGCGCTTGCGCGCGGCGCCGATGCCGGGCAGCTCGTCGAGCACCGAGCTCGTCATCGCCTTGTCGCGACGGGTGCGGTGGTGGGTCACCGCGAAGCGGTGCGCCTCGTCGCGCACGCGCTGGAGCAGCTGCAGCTCGGGCGTGGAGTGGTCGAGCACCAACGGCGCGCGGCGCCCCGGCAGGAACAGCTCCTCAATCCGCTTGGCGAGCGACACCACGGCGACCCCGCGCTCGCGGAAGCCCCGCAGCGGCCCCAGGCCGGCCGCCAGCTGGCCCTTGCCGCCGTCGATCACGACGACGTTGGGCAGGGCGGCGAAGCTGGCGTCGTAGTCGGCGTCGTGCGGTGAGGTGTCGGCCTGGCGCTCCCACTGCGCGAACCGCCTGGCGAGCACCTCGGCCATCGCCGCGTAGTCGTCGGAGGAGCCCTCGGCGGTGCGGATGGTGAAGCGCCGGTAGTCGGCCTTCTTGGGCGCGCCGCCCTCGAAGACCACCATCGACGCGACGGTGTGGGTGCCTCCGAGGTTGGAGATGTCGAAGCACTCGATCCGCACCGGCGGGACGTCGAGGTCGAGCGCCCGCTGCAGCCCCTCGAGGGCCTCCACCCGGCCCTGGCGCCGGCGCTCGGCCCGCAACCGCTCCTGGTCGAGCGCCAGGCGGGCGTTGCGACCGGCCAGCTCGAGGATGCGGCGCTTCTCGCCGCGCTCGGCGGCGCGCAGCTCGACCGGTCCGCCGCGCCGGCTGGCGAGCGCGTCGCCGAGCGCCTCACGGTCGCCCAGCTCGCGCTGCACGACGAGCAGGGCCGGTATCGACATGTGGCCGCCGTAGTACTGGAGCATGAACTCCTCCCCCACCTCGGCGAGCCCGCGCTCGGTCTCGTTGGAGAGGTAGAAGGACTGGCGGTCGGAGAGGACGCCGTCGCGCACCTGGAAGACCTTGGCGTTGGCGTCGCGCCCGTCGACCGCAACGGCCACGGCGTCGAAGGTCCCGACCGACTCGTTGGCCACGCGCCTGCGCTCGAGCAGCGAGCGCACCGCGCGCAGGCGGTTGCGCTCGAGCGTCGCCTGCTCGAACTGCTCGACCGCGGCCGCCTCGCGCATCCGGCCCTCGAGGTCGCGCTCGATCGCCGAGAAGCGGCCGGAGAGGAAGTCGATCACGCCGTCGATGCTCGCCCGATAGTCCTCCCGCGAGACGTACCCCACGCAGGGCGCCTCGCAGCGCTTGATGTAGTAGTCGAGGCAGGGGCTGCCGCTGCGCCGCCCCGGCTCGGGGCCCGTGCAGGAGCGGAACATGAACACCTTGGCCAGCACCTCCAGGGTGGCGCGTACCCGCTTGGCGTTGGAGTAGGGACCGAAGTAGACGCGGCCCGGCCTGTGGCGCTCGCGTGTGAAGTAGACGCGCGGGTAGTCCTCGTCGAGCGAGATGGCGATGAAGGGGTAGGACTTGTCGTCGCGCAGCCGGATGTTGAAGCGGGGGCGGTACTGCTTGATGAAGCTCTGCTCCGCCAGCAGCGCCTCGGCCTCGGAGGCGACGACCACGAACTCGATCTGCTCGACGCTCGCCACCATCTCGGCGTGACCGGGGGATCCCGTCGCCCGGCCGCCCGCCTTGGAGAAGTGCGAGGCCACCCGCTTGCGCAGCGACTTGGCCTTGCCGACGTAGACCACCCGTCCGCGGCCGTCGCGGAAGAGGTAGACGCCCGGCTGGTCGGGCAGCGCGCGGCGCTGCTCGGCGAGGCTCGCGCGGCCGTCGTCGTGCGCATCCGCGGTCGTGATGTCCGTTGCTGCCATGTCCATCGAGGATAGGAGCCCGCCCGGCCCGCGCCCCGCCCCGCCACGGGGCCTCCCCGCAGCCGGCGGTCAGTAGCTGCGGGAGTGGCGGAAGACCTCGAGCAGCGCGTAGACGACGCACGCGGCCAGGACGAACCAGAGCAGCTCGCCGGAGCCCGTTTCCCACATCCGGCTGCGGGCGGCGGCGAGGAAGACGCCGAGTGCCACGCCGCCGTAGAGCAGGGCGCGGTGACGGTCGCCGAGGCTCTGGAGCGTGATCTGGTGTTCGCGGTACATGCGCACCCCCAGGTAGGCGATGCCGATGCCGAACGCCGTCCAGAGCGCGGCTTCGAACGTGCTCGCCACGCGGCCGCCGCCGGGAAGCAGGTAGACGGCCGCGGCGATCGCGACGATGATCGCGATGTTGCGAACGTTCCTGGTGCGGTCCATCGCCTGATTCTAGGTCAGTCGACGAGCGCCTCGAGCCGCGCGTAGGCGTCGTCCACCGCCCGCTTGGCGGCCGTGTGGCGCGCTTCGGACTTGGCCGACTCGTAGCGTGTGGACCACGCCTCGGGCGAGGCCAGCTCCGCTTCCAGCGCCCGCATCGCCGCCTCCGCCTCCTCGACGGCGCGCTCGGCCTGCTCCTGCGCGCTCAGGCGGTTCTTGGACGGTCCGCCGGCCTTGGCCCTGCGGCCGGGCTTGCGCCCGCCGTCCCCGTTGCCGCGCGCCGCCCGCTCCGCCGTCGCAGCCGGCGCAGGCCCCTCCTCCTCAGCTGTTCCGCCCGGCGCATGCGCCGGGCGGCCGAGGGGCGCATGCGCCCCTCGGTGGGACCGCGCATGCGCGGTCCCAGTCGAAGAGATCGAAGACCGTTCCTCGCGCACGCGCACGTACTCGGGCCAGCCGCCGAGATGGCTGTGCAGCGTGCCGTCCTCGATGGCGATCGTGCGCGAGCCGACCGCGTCGAGCAGCGCGCGGTCGTGCGAGACGAGGAGGATCGCCCCCCCGAAGGCGCGCAGCGCGTCCTCGAGCGCCTCGCGGCTCTCGATGTCGAGGTGGTTGGTGGGCTCGTCGAGGATCAGGACGTTGGGGGCGTGGGCCCCGCCGACGAGCACCGCCAGCGACAGCCTCCTGCGCTCGCCGCCGGAGAGGCCGGTGAGCGGTTTCTCCGCCTCCTCGCCGGAGAACAGGAAGCGCCCGAGCAGCGCCCGGGCGCGGCCCGGGGTCAGCCCGGTGGCGCGCTGGGCGGCGTCCAGCACGCTCTGGTCGGGCGGGCCGCCCGCTCCGAGCTCCTCGGCGTGCTGGGAGAGGTAGCCCACCTTGACGTTGTGGCCGACGCCGAGCTTGCCCGCCGCCAGCTCGCGTCGCCCGGCGAGGGTCTCGATGAGCGTCGTCTTGCCACTGCCGTTCGGGCCCACCAGCGACACGTGCTCACCGCGCTCGAGCCACAGCTCCGCCTCCTCGAGCAGCGTCACCGGCTCCCGGCGCTCGCCGTCCGGACCCTCGCCGCCGCCGACCTCGACGCGGGCGCCCTGCAGCTCGAAGATCACCCTTCCCGAGCGCTCCGGCTTGGAGAACGCGAACTCGAGGCCCTTCGCGTCACGCGGGTCGTGCTCGATGCGCTCCATCTTGGCCAGCCGCTTCACGCGCGACTGCGCCTGGCGCGCCTTGCTGGCCTTGTAGCGGAAGCGCTCGATGAAGCGCTCCATCCGCTCGATCTCCGCGCGCTGGGAGTCGATCGCCCGCCCCAGCGCGAGCTCGCGGGCGGCCTGCTCGCGGCGCCACTGGTGCCACGTCCCGGCGAAGAAGCGCGAGCGCGTCACCGGCGTGCCGTAGAGCTCGAGCACGGAGGTGCCCACCGCCTCCAGGAACCAGCGGTCGTGGGCGACGAGCACCACGGCGGCGTCGAGCTCGACGAGCGTCTGCTCGAGCCACTCGAGCGACTCGATGTCGAGATGGTTCGTCGGCTCGTCCAGCAGCAGCACGTCGGCGCCCGTGGCCAGTGCCCGGGCGAGCGAGGCGCGCGTGAGCTCGCCGCCGGAGAAGCTGTCGAGCGGCCGGTCCAGGTCCGGCGTCGTGAACCCCAGTCCGCGGGCCATGACCGTGGCCCGGTCGCGCCACAGGTAGCCGCCGCGCGCCTCCAGACGGGCCTGGGCCGTGGCGTAGCGGGCCAGCGTGGCCTCGTCGCCGCCGCCCGCCGCCATCGCCTCCTCGAGCTCGCGCAGCCGCGACTCGATCTCGAGCTCCTCGGCGCACCCGGAGAGGACGTAGTCGCGCAGCGCCAGGTCGCGCTCGCGCGGCGGGCGCTGGTCGTGCAGCGCGATCCTCACGCCCTTGGCGAGGCTGAGCTCTCCGCGGTCGATCGACGCCCGGCCCGCGAGCATCCGCAGCAGCGTCGTCTTGCCGGCGCCGTTGCGACCGGCGATCGTCATCCGCTCGCCCCGCTCGAGCTTGAACGAGACGCCCTGCAGCAAGGGCTGCCCGGCTATGTCCTTGTGGAGGTCGGATGCGGTGAGGAGAGCCATCGGCTGCTGATGGTAGGGCCCGCGCACGGCGCGGCCGGCCCCGATCGGGGCACCGCGGGCGGGACGCGCTCAGGTAGGATCCAGGCTCGGATGCGCCGCCTTCTCCTCACCCGGCTGTTCCTGCTCGCCGTGCTCTGCCTGCTCGTCCTCGCACCGGCCGCCGAGGCGATGAACGACGGGCGCGGGCTCTACGGCGAGACGAACGACCAGGTCGTCACCAACGCGGGCTTCATCCTCATCGTCTTCTTCCCGATCTTCGTGATCGTCATGAGCACGCTCCAGCGCCAGCTCGAAAAACGCAAGGACGCGCGGCAGGCCGCGCAGAAGGCGATGCTCGACGACTCCCGCTGGCACGGCGGCTGGTAGCCCTCCGGCGGATGGACGAGCCTGGGCAGGCCGCGGGCGAGGCGCCGCCGGTCCGCTACGAGCGCCGCGGCGCCGCCGCGCTCGTCACGATCGACCGCCAGCACAGGCGCAACGCCGTCGACGGCCCCACCGCCGAGGCCCTGCACGAGGCCTACCTGCGCTTCGAGGGCGACGAGTCGGCGCGCGTGCTCGTGCTCACCGGTGCGGGCGGCGTGTCCTTCTGCGCGGGCGCCGACCTGAAGGCCACCCGGAGCTTCGCCGGACGGCTGATGAGCCCCGAGGGGCCGATGGGCTTCACCCGCCTGACCGCCTCCAAGCCGACGATCGCCGCCATATCGGGCTTCTGCCTGGCGGGAGGGCTCGAGCTGGCGCTGTGGTGCGACCTGCGAATCGCCACCGAGGAGTCGACGCTCGGCTATCCCGAGCGCCGCTGGGGCGTGCCGCTGATCGACGGAGGGACCCAGCGACTGCCGCGGATCGTCGGGCTGGGCCGGGCGCTCGACCTGATCCTCACAGGCCGCATGCTCGGCGCCGCGGAGGCGCTGTCGATGGGGCTGGTCACCGAGGTGGTGCCCGCGGCCGGGCACCTCGAGCGCGCGCTGGCCCTGGCGGAGGGGCTCGCGAGCTTCCCCCAGCGAACCATGCTCGCCGACCGGATGTCCGCCATCCAGGGGCTCGGGCTGGCGCTCGATGAGGGTCTCGCGCTCGAGGCCCAGGCCGGCCCGGAGGTCTTCGAGGACGGCGCGCGCGGCGCGGAGCGGTTCGCCGCCGGAGAGGGCCGCGGCGGCGCCGGCGCCGGCGCCTAGGACTAGGTAGGCTCTCGGCTAGATGGCCTACTTCGTGACGGGGGCAACCGGCTTCATCGGACGGCGCCTCTTGGAGGAGCTGCTCGACAAGCGTCAGGGCAAGGTCCATGTGCTCGTCCGCGAGAGCTCGCAGGCACGCCTGGACGACCTCGTGGAGCGCCTGAGGATCGTCGCGGGACCGTCCACCGCGAGCCGCATCGTGCCAGTGATCGGCGAGCTGCGCAGGCCGCTGCTGGGTCTCGAGCAGGAGCAGATCGACGAGCTGCGCGGAAAGGTCACCCACTTCTTCCACCTGGCCGCCGTCTACGACATGACCGCGCCGGCCGAGCGCAATACCGCCGTGAACGTCGGCGGCACCACCCATGCCGTCGAACTGGCACGCGCGGTCGAGGCCAAGCACCTGCACCACGTCTCCTCGATCGCCGTGGCCGGGGAGTACCGCGGGCTGTTCGAGGAGGACATGTTCGACGAGGGGCAGCGGCTGCCCTCTCCCTACCACCTGACCAAGTTCGAGTCCGAGCGGATAGTGCGCGAGCAGCCCTACGTGCCCTGGCGCGTCTACCGCCCGGGGGTCGTGGTCGGCGACTCGAGGACCGGCGAGATGGACAAGGTCGACGGGCCCTACTACTTCTTCAAGGCGATCCAGCGCCTGCGCGGGCTCCTGCCGGAGTGGGTGCCGCTGGTGGGCCTCGACCTCGGCTACACGAACGTGGTGCCGGTCGACTGGGTCGCGGGGGCGCTCGAGCACATCGCGCACGAGCCGGATCTCGACGGCCGGGCCTTCCACCTGACGGACCCGCGGCCGCAGCGTGTGGACGAGCTGATCAACGAGCTCGCCACGGCGGCGCACGCGCCGCGCTTCGCGGTCAGCATCGACAAACGGCTCACGGCGCCGCTGCCGAAGTGGCCGCTGACGCTCACCGCGCAGCTGCCGCCGTGGCGCCAGCTGCGCAAACTCGCGCTGCGCGAGCTCGGCATCCCGGAGGAGGTGGTCTCGCACATCGAGCTGGTGCCCAGATTCGACACGCGCGAGGCGGCGGCCGCGCTGGCCGGCTCGCCGCTCGAACAGCCGCCGCCGCTGCACGACTACGCCTCGCGCCTGTGGGACTACTGGGAGCGCGAGATGGATCCCGGCCTGAGGCGCGGGCGGACGCTCAAAGAGGCCCTCGACGGCCGCACGGTGATGATCACCGGCGCCTCCTCGGGGATCGGCCGCTCGACCGCCATGAAGGTCGCGGCCGCCGGAGGCGTACCGCTGCTGGTGGCACGCAACGTGGAGAAGCTCGAGGAGGTCCGGACCGAGATCGTCGCCTCCGGCGGAACCGCCTACGTCTACGCCGCCGACATCTCCGACACGGAGTCGATCGAGCGGCTGCTCGAGCGGGTGCTGGCCGACCACCGGAACGTGGACATGCTCGTCAACAACGCCGGGCGCTCGATCCGCCGCTCGATCGCGCTGAGCTACGACCGCTTCCACGACTTCGAGCGCACGATGCAGCTCAACTACTTCGGCGCGGTCAAGCTGATAATCGGCCTGCTGCCGAGGATGCGCGAACGCGGAACCGGCCACATCGTGAACATCTCCTCGATCGGCGTCCAGACCAGCCCGCCGCGCTTCTCCGCCTACGTGGCCTCGAAGGCGGCGCTCGACGCGTTCACGCGCGTGGTCGCCTCCGAGGTGATCGGCGACGGTGTGACGTTCACGACCATCCACATGCCGCTGGTGCGCACGCCGATGATCGCGCCGACGAAGATGTACGACGCCTTCCCCGCGATCAGCCCGGAGGAGGCGGCCGACATGATCTGCGAGGCGCTGCGCAGCCGCCCCAAGCACATGGGGACGCGCCTGGGCCGCTTCGGCGAAGTCGCCTACACGCTGTCGCCGAGCGCGGTCGACAGGCTGCTGCACCTCGCCTACCGGGTGTTCCCCGACTCGGCCGCCTCGAAGGGGCAGCCCGACGTCGAGGAGCGCGCCTCGTTCGAGCAGATCGCGATGGCCACGCTGACGAGGGGCGTTCACTGGTAGCGAGCGGCGGTCCTGGCATCATCGGACCGTGAGCGACACGGACCCGGCCATCGAGGTGAGCGACCTGCGCAAGCGCTACGGCGAGTACGAGGCGCTGCGCGGGCTCGACATCGTTGTGGGGCGCGGTGAGGTCTTCGGGCTGCTGGGGCCCAACGGGGCGGGGAAGACGACCACGATCGAGATCCTCGAGGGATACCGCTCGCGCACGGGCGGCGACGTGTCGGTCCTCGGCCAGGACCCCGCCGGGCGCTCGATCGACCTGCGCCGCCGGATCGGCGTGGTGCTGCAGTCGGGGGGCATCTACGGCCACATCACGCCGCGCGAGGCGCTGCGCCACTGGGCGAGCTTCTATCCGCACCCCCGCGACGTCGAGGAGGTGCTGGCGCTGTCCGGCCTCCAGGCGCGGGCCGACGTGCGCAGCCGCCGCCTGTCCGGGGGCGAGCTGCGGCGGCTGGACTTCGCGCTGGCGCTGATCGGCGACCCGGAGCTGATGTTCCTCGACGAGCCCACCACGGGCTTCGACCCCGAGGCGCGGCGCGCCGCCTGGGAGACGGTGCGATCGCTGCGCGACCTCGGCAAGACGATCCTGCTGACCACGCACTACCTCGAGGAGGCGCAGGCGCTCGCCGACCGCGTGGCGATCGTAAAGGACGGCCGCGTGCTGGCGGTCGGGGCGCCGCGCGAGCTGGGCGTGGGAGCGGCCCACTACCGCGTGGCCTACCGCCAGGGCGACGGCGAGATCGTGGAGCGCCAGACCGACGACCCGACGTCGCTCCTGCACGAGCTGACCGGCGCGGCGCTCGCGCGCGGCGAGCGCCTCGAGGAGCTCTCGGTCGAGCGCCCGACCCTCGAGGACGTCTACCTGGAGCTGACCGCCGATGCCTGAGGCGGTTTCCCTCTGCTGGCGCCAGTACCGGCTCGAGCGGCGCATGTTCTGGCGCAACCCCAGCGCCGCGTTCTTCAACTTCCTGCTGCCGCTGCTGTTCCTGTTCGCCGGCGGCGCGATCCTCAGCGGCAACCAGCGCGACCTCGACAAGCTGATCCCCTCGATCGCGGCGCTGAGCGTGATGTCCACGACCTTCACCGCGCTGGCCTACAACGTCGTGTTCCTGCGCGAGCGCGGGGTGCTCAAGCGCATCCGCGGGACGCCGCTGCCGACGATCTCCTACTTCGGCGGCGTCGCCGCCAACGCCGTCACGAACACAGCCCTGCAGATCGCGATCATCGTGCTCGCGGGTCGCGTCTTCTTCGGGATCCCGTGGCCGCCGGACCCAGGCGAGCTGCTCGTGTTCGTGGTCGTCGGCGTTGTCTGCTTCGCCGCGCTCGGCGTCGCGTTCGCCCACGTGATCCCCAACTTCGAGTCGACGGCGGCGTACGTCAACGCGGTCTTCCTGCCGGTCGTGTTCGTCTCCTTCTACGCCTTCGACTCCACCGGCGCGCCGGGGTTCGTGCACACGATCGCCGACGCGCTGCCACTCAAGCCGCTGATCGACGGGCTGTCGGGTGCGATGGTGACGGGCTCGGGGCTCGGCGCCCATCTCGACGCGCTCGCCGTGATCGGGCTGTGGGGCGCGTTCGGCATCTACATGGCCGTGCGCGGCTTCTCCTGGGAGCAGTCGCGCACTTGAGGCCCCGGCCGACCAGCCACGAGAGGAGCGCACGATGAGAGAGCTCGCCAGGGACGTCCACCAGCTGCGCGGATGGCCGCCCAACGCGATCAACGTGTACGTGATCGGCGACGTGCTGATCGACGCTGCGACGCGGCGCGCGGAGCGGCGGATCATGCGCCAGATCGCCGGGCGGCCGGTCGCCGCGCACGCGCTCACCCACGCGCACCCCGACCATCAGGGCTCGAGCCACGCGATCTGCGGGCGCCTCGGCATACCGCTGTGGTGCGGGCGCGGCGACGTCCCGGCGATGGAGACCCCGGGCGGCGTGGCCGGCGTCAACCCGCCGACGTGGGCGACGTTCGTGCAGCGGCGCTTCTGGGTCGGCCCGGAGCACCCCGTCGCGAGGGCGCTGGTCGAGGGCGACGAGGTGGCGGGCTTCACGGTCCTCGAGACCCCGGGCCACAGCGCGGGCCACGTGGCCTACTGGCGCGAGTCCGACAGGGTCCTGATCGCAGGCGACGTGCTCACCAACATGAACCTCACCACCGGCCTGCCGGGCCTTCACGAGCCGCTCGCCGCGTTCACCCCCGACCCCGCCCGCAACCGGGCGAGCGCGCGGCGGCTGGCCGAGCTGAGGCCGCGGCTCACGTGCTTCGGGCACGGCCCGCCGCTGTCGGACCCCGGCCGGCTTGCCGACTTCGCGGCACGGCTGGCGCAGTGACGTCCACGACCACGGACGCGGTGTTCCTCGCCGCCGCAGAAGGGTTCGTGCCGACCGGCCATGCACGCGGTCCGTGGGATCCCGCGGCGCTCCACGGCGGCGCTCCGGCGGCCCTGATCACGGCCGCGTTCGAGCGTCTGCAGCCGGGCGCAGAGCTGCAGATCGCACGGCTCGGCTTCGAGCTGCTGCGCCCGATCCCGTTCGCGCCGCTGACGCTGTCCACCAGGATCGTCCGGCCGGGACGGCGCGTGCAGGAGCTGGCCTGCGAGCTGCACAGCGGCGATCAGCTGGTCTGCCGGGCGAGCGCGCTGCGCGTGCAGCCGGTCCCGGAGGGGCTCCCGGAGCTCGAGCCGCCGGAGCTCGACGGCGGGCAGCCGCGGGACGGGCGGGCGAGCATGCCGGGGCCGGACGCGGGCACGCCGGTGATCTTCGCCCTGGACGGCGCGAGCGGCGAGAGCTTCGCGGCGAGCGCCATGGAGATGCGCTGGCTCGAGGACCCGCGTGCGCTCGGCCCGGCGCGGGTGTGGATGCGTCTGCGCCATCCGCTGCTGGAGGGCGAGCCGCCGTCGCCGCTGGCACGGCTGGCGGCCACGGCCGACTTCGGCAACGGCGTGAGCGCCGCGCTGCCGTTCGACCGCTACGTGTTCATCAACGCCGACCTCATGATCCACCTGCTGCGCCCGCCGCGCGGCGAGTGGATCGGCCTGCACGCCCGCACGCTGCTGCACGGCGGCGGCAGCGGCCTCGCCGAAAGCGTCCTCCACGACGTCCGCGGCGTGGTCGGCCGCGCCTTCCAGACCCTCGTGGTCGAGCCCCGCTGAGCGCCGCCCGGCGGGGCTGCGCCTCAGCGCACCACGACGTCGCCGAGCGCCTCGTCGATCGCGGCGAGCGTCTCCTCGCTCAGCACGATCCCCGACGCGGAGGCGTTGTCGTGCACCTGCTCGGGTCGGCTCGCGCCGATGATCGCCGAGGCGACGTTGGGCTGGCGCAGCACCCACGCGAGCGCGAGCTGGACCATCGTCAGGCCGGCGGAATCGGCTATCGGGCGAAGCCGCTGCACCGCCTCGAGCACGCGTGGCTCCATCAGGCGGCCGATGAACCCGCCCATGCTCTCGCTCGTGGCCCTCGAGTCGGCCGGCGGCGGCTCGTCCGGCCTGTACTTCCCCGTGAGCACTCCCTGGGCGAGCGGCGACCACACGATCTGCGAGATGCCCTCGCGTTCGCACAGGGGGATCAGCTCGGCCTCGGGGGTGCGCCAGAGCATCGAGTACTGCGGCTGGCTCGAGACCCAGCGCTCGACTCCCGGCAGCGCCAGCGACTCCTCGACCTTCTCGACCGGCCACTCGCTGAACCCGATGTGGCGCGCCTTGCCGGCCCGCACCACTTCGGTGAGTGCCGTCATCGTCTCCTCCAGCGGCGTCCGGTCGTCGTAGCGGTGGCACTGGTAGAGGTCGACGTGGTCGGTCCGCAGTCGCTGCAGCGACGCGTCGATCTGCTTGTGGATCTGCGCCGCCGACAGGCCGCGGTCGGTGTCCGACATCGGGAAGAACACCTTCGTGGCCAGCACGTAGGAGGAGCGATCGCGACCGGAGAGCACGTCGCCGAGCAGCGACTCGGCCGCGCCGCGGCCGTAGACGTTGGCGGTGTCGATGAAGTTGATGCCGACGTCGAAGGCGGCCTGCACGCAGGCCTCGGCCTGCTCGCGGCCGACCCCGCCGGAGTAGGTCAGCCACGACCCGAGGCTGATCTCGGAGACCTCGATGTCACTCCAGCCGAGTTTGCGGAACTTCATGGCGCCAGCAGACTACCCTGAAGGCGTGAGCATGATCGATCCGCCCGGGCAGACGATGATCGACCCGGCGCTGCGCATCGGCTCGGTGGAGCTGGCCGTCGGCGACGTGCCGCGTAGCGCGGAGTTCTACGAGCGCGTCCTCGGCCTGCCGCTGCTCTCGACGGAGGGCGACCGCGCCGAGCTCGGCCACGACCGCGATCGCCCCGCGCTCGTGCTCACCGGGATCGCGCATCCGACGCCGGTGCCGCCGGCGAGCACCGGCCTGTTCCACGTGGCCTGGCTGCATCCGTCGCGGGCCGCTCTGGCGGCCAGCGTCAGAAGGGTGGTCGGGCAGCGCTGGCCGCTCGAGGGCGCCTCCGACCACGGCGTCTCCGAGGCGCTCTACCTGAGCGACCCGGACGGGCTCGGGATCGAGATCTACGCCGACCGCCCGCGGGAGCAGTGGGAGCGCCCCCCGGGCGGGCACGGCGTGAGGATGGTCACGCTGCCGCTCGACCTCGAGGACCTGCTCGCCCAGGACGCCGGCGGCCACTCGCCGCTGACGCCGCCGCAGACCGTCGTGGGGCACGTGCACCTGAAGGTCTCCGACGTCCCGCGCGCAGCCGCCTTCTACGGCGGCGCCCTCGGCCTCGAGGAGCAGGCGCGGATGCCCTCGGCCGCGTTCCTGTCCGCCGGCGGCTATCACCACCACGTCGGGCTGAACTCCTGGCAGAGCGAGGGCGCCGGACCGCCACCCGACAGCTCGCCGGGCCTGCGCGACGTGCGCTTCGAGCTGGGCGACGCCGGCGCGGTGGAGGAGCTCGAGCGCCGTCTCTCCGACGACGGCCCCGCGTCCGTCGCGCGTGCCGGCGACGGGGCCCTGAGCGTGCGCGACCCCGACGGCCAGCTGCTCGAGTTCGCGGCGCCGGACGGCGCCGGGTAGCGCGCGGGCCGTTGCCGGCACGCCACACGAGGATGCGAGCGGGATCGCGGCCGCGCACCTACGCCGCGGCACCGGCGCTGATCCTGGCCGCCGTCCTCGCCGGCTGCGGCTCGAGCTCGAAGAGCCCAACCGCGACGCGCACCACCACGGCGACTCCCCCGGCAACGACATCCACGACCACGGCGACGCCCACCACCCCATCGGCGCCGGCCACCGCCTCCACGCCGACCGCCGCGACGCCCACCACCCGATCGACGCCGCCCGCCGCCTCAACGCCGAGCACCCCGGCGACCCCGGCGAGGCCCGTGAGCCACGACGCGCAGCGCGCGAGGGTGGAAGCGGCCTTCCGCCGTCGCTTCCGCGAACGCTTCATGGAAGGCACGAAGCGGGGTCTCGTGCGCGCCCCGGCGCAGGCGTGCCACGACATCGGCCCCGGCGAAGGCGGCGAGGAGTCCTACATGTGCGAAGGCTGGGGCAGCCTGCCGTCGATCGGCGGCTGCATCCTCGTGACCGCCGAACCGGCAACCGTCAACGGGGTGCCCTCGCTGCAGGCCCGCCACCTGCGCAGAGGCGAATCGCCGTTCGACCCGCGCTCCTGCAGGATCAGGGGAGCGCCCTAGACCCAGCTTCTACGCCGCGCGCTGCGCCACGGCGCTGGCCTGGCCGAGGCGCTCGAGCTGTGCGGCGGTGAGCCGGACATCCACCGCAGGCAGCTGCTCGGCGAGCTGGCGCGGCGAGGTGGCGCTCGCGACGGGTGCCTGCACGGTGGGCTGCGCGAGCAGCCAGGCCAGGGCGATGGCCGCGATCGTCGTGTTGTGTTCGGATGCGATCTCCTCGAGCGCGTCCAGCACGGCGAAACCGCGCTCGTTGAAGTAGCTCTCGAGCACCCCGGCGGCGCGGGGGCTCCTCACCTCTGGGCCGCCGGGCCTGTACTTGCCGGTGAGAAAGCCGCGTGCGAGCGCGAAGTAGGGCAGGCAGGGCAGCTGCTCCTCTTCGCAGACGGCCTGCAGCTCGCCCTCGTAGCGCTCGCGCTCCATCAGGTTGTAGTGCGTCTGCAGGGCGACGTAGCGGGTCATGCCCTCCGATTCGCCGACGGCCAGCGCCTCGCGCAGACGCGGCGCGCTGTAGTTGGACGCCGCGGCGTGGCGGATCCTGCCTTTGGCGATCAGTTCGGCGAAGGTGCCGAGCGTCTCGTCGAGCGCTGTGTCGGGGTCGTCCTGGTGCGCGTAGTAGAGGTCGACCGTGTCGATTTTGAGGTTGTGGAGCGAGCGCTCGATGCCGCGGCCGATCGTCTCGGCGGAGAGGCCGGGCAGCGACGGCGACGCCCCCACCTTGGTGGCGATCACGAGCCGGTCGCGGTTCTGGCGCTCGGCCATCCAGCGTCCGATGATCCGCTCGGACTCACCCTCTCCCCCGGGCCCGCGCCGACCGTAGCTGTCTGCGGTGTCGATGAAGTTGCCGCCCGCCTCGACATAGGCGTCGAGGACCTCGAACGAGCGCTGCCAGTCGATCGACCAGCCGAACACGTTGCCGCCGAGGCACAGCGGGAGGACGTCGAGGTCGGTGTTTCCCAGACGCGCTATCCGCTCAGCGTAGCGCCCTGCGAGCGCGACGGCAGCCGACCCGATGGGCGCGCCGCCGCGAGCGCGTGCCCGCGCGCCGGATGCCCCCCGCGCAGCGCCGCGTGCGGCGAGCGGCGCGCGAGCCGGGGCCGCCGGCCGGCTGTTCCGGCGTCGCGCTCGCCGGCCGTCCATTGGGATCCACACTCGCGATCGACCTGGCGTTGGCCTCGGTGACCCACAGCAGCCCTTCGGGCCCGGCGGCGATCCCGTCGGGCACCGCGTCGGCGAGGGCAGGCTGGACCCGTTCGGCGGCGGCGAGCGGTGGGATCGGGTACTCGCTCACCTGCCCGGCGGCACTGACCCGGCCCACGGCATCGTCTCCGGGATCGACGAACCAGATCGAGCCGTCGGCCGTGGCCACCAGCCGCGTCGGCGTCGGGCCACCGGCACCCACGGGGCGTCCGGCCGGGCCCTGGATCGCGAACTGCTGGAGCCGGCCGTCGGTCGTCATGCGGCCGATCGCCGAGACCTGCCACTCGGCGAACCACAGCGCGCCGTCGGCGCCGGTGGTGATGCCGTAGGGGCCGGACGGCCATGGCAGCGGGTGGTAGCTGACCTCGCCTGTCGTGGAGATGCGCCCGATGCAGGGACCGCCGTAGTCCCCGCAGGGTCCGGCGTCGGTGAACCAGAGCGCGCCGTCGGGGCCGGGAGCGAGGGCGATCGGCGGCCCGCTGGTCGGGTGCTTCACGATCTGGCCGCCCGGCAGGTAGCTGTCGATCGAGTCCCCTGCGCCGACGTTGGCGATCCACAGCGCGCCGTCGGGCCCACCGGCGAGGTCGACGGGCGCGTCCGCGGTCGATCCGTAGCGCGCTCGCTGCGCCACGCCTGCGGGCGTCACCTCGAAGATGGCCGCATACGGGAGTTCCGAGCCGTCGGCTTCCCGGACGAGAACCGTGCTCGAGTACCACGGCTCGCCGGACGGGCCGCGCGCCAGGCGGATGGCGCTCGGCCCCGCCGGCCCGCCGGCGAACGTCATGGCGCCGCTCGTCTGGAGCGTCTCGAAAGCCGGACCGGGCGCGGTGGGTGCCACGAGCAGGCCGCCCGCGCCGGCCAGGATCGCTTCCGGTGAGGCGAGCGGCGCGCGGCCGGGCAGCGGATGCTGGACGATGGACACCGCCCGCGCCGACGACGCCATGCCCGCCGCGCCGGCGAGCGCGCACGCGAGCGAGACTGCCACGCGCATCCTCACCCCAGCGGCCCGCCGGCTCCCAGCAGCGCACCCGGCGATCCCGGCGCGAGCGGAAGCAGGATCGTCCGGTGGACCGAGCCGGTGTGGTAGCTGACCGAGAGCGGTGCCCGGGCGAGGCCGGCGAACACGTTCTCGCGCGTGGAGAGCCGCTGATGGCGCTCACCGCCCAGATCGAGCGTCAGGCCGCGGGCGTCATCGGGCACTACGCCCTCCACCAGGACCTGCGGGGGATGCAGCGCGACGTCGCCGTAGGTCCGCACGAGACGCCCGAGAGCGCCGGCTTCGGGCGGAACGCAGCTCAGCGCGTACTCGCTGCCGGTCCGCCGCGCGCCCGGAGCGGCGGTCATCAGGCAGATCGCGCCCGGCGCCCCGAGCACCCAGACGGGAGGAAACCCGGGCAGCGTCACCCGGCGCGCAGAGCTGGGGTCCAGGGTCACCACACCGGCGAGATGGACGCCGTTGCCACGGCGTACCGCTTCCAGCGCCCGAGCGGGGAGCCGGTCGGCCGGCCGGGGGGGCCGGCGCAGGATGGCGAACGGGCCCGCCTCCGAGCGACGCCCCGCCACGCGCGGCCCGGGTGCGGGATGGGCATCCGCGCGCGGGCTGAGCGCTCCGGCGGGGCGCGATGGTGGGGACACCACGGCGGGCCGCGATGCCGGTGGGGACATCACGGCCCGCTCGGAGCCACAGGCGCTCAGCACGAGGGCGAGCGCCGCCGCCGGCGCCACGCTTGCAGCACGCATCGCCGGGCGGCGTTCGCCGAGATCCGCTCAGCAGTTCGAGCCCTGCTGGCCGCAGGGACCGGCCTCTCCCCAGTCGATCATCTGGTAGAGCGCGATGTTGTAGTACTGCGCCCCGCCGATCGCCGAGTAGCCGACGATCCCGGGGTAGGTCTGGACGAACTGGCCCCATCCACACGTCCACCCGTACGGGTAGAGCGTGCCCTCGTGTTCCATGATCGTGCCGCAGACGTCGCGTTCGACGCCGTCGTATTTCGCCGTCTTGTAGCCGTTGAAGGGAGGCGTGCTGCCCCAGGAGTACACGGCGTGGTCGGGGTCCTGCGTGATCAGGTAGTTGATGCCGCCGTAGACGATGTAACACGGCGTGCCCCAGCTGTACGTGCAGCCGCCGTAGTATTCGGCGCGGGCCGCGCCGGGCGCGATCGCCGCGAGGGCCACGACCGCCCCGATCGCGAGAAGCGCGATTCTTCCCTTCGTCGCTGCGCTGATCGACAACTGCCACCTCCAGTGGTTCACCGTTGACTTGCCGGGAAGTCACTTCTATTTGCGTCGCGGCCATTGCCACAATCGCCGGCGCGGGTGATCCTTGGGGTAGAGGTGTGAGTGACACGGGTGAGCTGTCACTCCTCCAGCCGGGGCAGATCGCGGCGTCCGCGGACGTCGAGCTTCCGATAGATGCTCGAGGCGTGCGAGCGCACGGTCTCCTGGCTGATGTGCAGCAGCGAGGCGATCTCGGCGTTGGTGGCGCCGGCCCGCAGGTGGCTCAGCACCTCGGCCTCGCGCCCCGTGAGGCCCGACAGCTCCGACAGCTGCGGCACTGACCGCGACGCTGGCCGGCAGGCGATCAGCTGCTTGCCTTCGACGCTCATGTGTATCGCCGCGAGGATGTCCTCGGCCGTGGCGTCGCTCGAGACGCACGCCGCGACCCCGTACGTGAGAAGCCGGAGGGCATAGGAGCGGGACGGCTCGTTCGCGAGCACCACGATTCGCAGCGCCGGGTGCAGCGAGGTGAGCCGGCCCACCAGCAGGCGGCTTCCCGCGGTCTGACCGCTGAGAAGCGCGACGTCGGGCGAGCGTTCGGCGACGGCCTGCTCCAGCAGCGCCGGCCCGAGGGCGGCGCCGATGATCTCGATGTCGGCGTCTTCGCCGAGTATCGCTGTGAGCCCCCGGCTCATGGGGGTGCCGAACTCACCCAGCACGGCGGAGATCCTGGCGCGAGTGGACGCCCCGTTCTTGCAGACAACTGTACTCATGACACAGTATCTAGCAGGTCCGGTGGACGGGACGGTTCCGGTTGATCGCAGCGGGGGAGGGCGCCGGCCGGGGCGGACGGGCAGGCCGTGGCGGTCGGGACGTGCTACCTGCGGCGGCCGGCGGCGAAGCTCTGCACCGGCGGCGCCACGGCGCGCATGCTCGATCCGACCTCGGCGCCGTGCAGCTCCTCCTCTGCGCCCCGCTCGGCCTCCCCGGAGCGCTCGGTGTCGGCGGCCGGCGGGGAGCCGCCCGGCAGGCGATGCACACGCGCGCCCGCCACCTCGCCGGGTGCATCGTCGACGCCGGCGGGCAGGAAGCGCTCCAGCGGCGCCAGCTCGCGCACGATCACGTTGATGACCGGTCGTATCTGCTCCGTCGGGCCATCGCGGTACTGCTCCGTCCGGCCGTCGCGGTTCTGCTCCGTCCGCCTGTCGCCGTTCTGCTCCGTTACGGCGTGACGGCCCAGCACGCTCGCGGAGGCGGGCTCCTGCGATCGCTCCAGGCAGCCCCTGGCGAGCAGCAGCGGCTCCGCTCGGGCCAGGTGGCGGTGGCGGTCGTAGACCGCCTTGGGAACGATCAGGTTGACGGTTCCGAACTCGTCCTCGAAGAGCAGGAACATCGTCCCGTTCGCAGTCCCGGGTCGTTGCCTTGCGATCACCAGGCCGGCGATCGCGACGTCGTAACCGGTGGGGAGCCGCGCGAGCTGGGCGCTGGTGACGAGCATCGGCACCGTCAGCCGGTCGCGCAGGATCGCCAGCGCGTGGTCCCCGATCGTGATCCCGCTGGTCGAGTAGTCGGCGATCAGCCGCTGCCAGCGTCCCAGCCTGCGCAGGCTCGGTGGCGCCGGCAGCTCCAGGGAGAGCGCCAGCTGGGTGCTCTCGTCCGCCGCCAGCGTCTCGGCCGGCGTGGCCACACCGAGCTGCCACAGGGCGGAGCGCCTGCCGCCGCCCGCTCGCCCCTCGCCGCCCACTCGCCCCTCGCCGCCCACTCGCCCCTCGCCGCCCGCGGTGAGGCTGTCGCATGCGCCGGACCAGGCCAGCTGTTCGAGCGTCCGGCGCGTCACTCCGGCGCGCGCCGCCAGGTCGCCGAGGCTGCGGAAGGGACCGCCGCGCCGGCGCTCGGCCACCAGCCTCCGCACCTCGGCGCTCGCCAGGCCCTTCACGTGGCCCAGGCCGAGGCGCACCCCTCCCTCCTCCACCGTGCACTGCGCCGCCGAGGCGTTGACGTCGAGCCCCAATATCGCGATGCCGCGGTTCTCGGCCTCGTGGACGAGGCTGTCGGGAGCGTAGAAGCCCATCGGCTGCTCGTTCAGCAGCGCACACAGGAACTCGGCGCCGTAGTGCACGCGCAGCCAGGTCGACTGGTAGGCGAGCAGGCCGAAGGCGGCGCTGTGAGCCTTGGGGAAGCCGAAGCCGGCGAAGCCTTCGACCATGCCCCATACGCGCTCGGCAGTCGCGGTGTTGGCGCCCGCATGCCGCTGCGCCCCGGCGATGAAGCGCTCGCGATGGCGGCCGAGGAGCTCCTGCGAGCGCTTGCGGCTCATCGCCCGGCGAAGCCCGTCCGCCTCACCGGGACTGAACCCGGCGAACGCTTCGGCGACCTGCATCACCTGGTCCTGGAAGATGATCGTGCCGAGCGTCTCCCGCAGGACGGGCTCGAGCGCCGGGTGGTCGTAGGGGACCTCGTATGCCGGGTCTTCCCGCAGCCGCCGCCGACGCTCGATGTAGGGGTTGATCGCGCCGCCCTGGATCGGCCCGGGCCGGACGATCGCCACCTGGATGGTCAGGTCCTCGAGGTTCGCCGGGCGCGTGCGCAGGAGCGACTGCATCTGAGCGCGGCTCTCGATCTGGAAGACGCCGACCGTGTCGGCCGCGCGGATCGCCCTGAAGGTGCCCGGATCGTCGAAGGGAATGCGCGAGAGGTCGATGCGCTCCCCGTGCACCCGGGCGATCTCATCGACGCAGCGCTCCACCGCCGAGAGCATGCCGAGCCCCAGCAGGTCGATCTTCAGGAAGCCGGCGTCCGCGCACGAGTCCTTGTCCCACTGGACCATCTGCCTGCCCTCCATCGCGGCGGGCACGACCGCACAGCAGTCGATCAGCGGCCTCGTCGACACGATCATCCCGCCGGAGTGCTGCGAGAGATGGCGGGGCAGCCCGTAGGCCTGCTCGACGAGCTCGCCGAGCCGGCGCCAGCGCTCCGACGGGATCTCCTCCTCGCCACCGCCGCGGCCCTCCGCGCGTGGACGATCGCCCGCAAGCGCCACGGCGGCGTCGTGCTCGGCGTCGTTCCCGTACCTGTCGGCCCCCCTGGCCAGACGCTCGATCGCTCCGGGCGGCAGGCCGAGGACCTTGCCCAGCTCGCGGATCGCGCCGCGCGCGCGGAAGGTCGGGAAGGCGGCGACCAGCGCGGTGCGGTCCTGACCGTAGCGCTCGTGCACGCGCGGGATCAGCCGCTCGCGGATGTCGCGCGGGAAGTCCAGGTCGATGTCGGGGAGCCCGTGCAGGTCCTCGTGCAGGAAGCGCCCCAGCGCCAGCCTGTTGGCGACAGGGTCGATGTGCGAGAGCCCGGTCAGGTAGCAGACGAGCGAGGACACCGAGGAGCCCCGGCCGCGACCGGGGGCCAGCAGCGCCCGCACCGAATCCGCTCCGCGCACCTCGATCGCCACCTCGCGTGCGAGCTCGAGCATGTCGTGGTGGAGCAGGAAGAAGCCAGCCAGCCCGAGCCGCTCGATCACGCGCAGCTCCTGCTCGAGGCGCGCCCGCGCCTGTTCGTACGCGGTGCGGGCGCCGGCCGGAGGGTGGGCTGGATCTGGTCCGTAGCGCTCGTCCAGGCGCGCTCGGCACAGCTCCGCCAGGCGCCGCGGGGAGCTCTCGTCCTCCGCGCCCGGGTAGCGGTAGCCGAGATCCTTCGTCAGGTCGAACGTGAGCCGCTCCGAGAGCTCGACCGTCTCACGGACCGCCTCGGGATGGTCGGCGAAGCGGCTGGCCATCGCCTGCGGCGAGCTCATGACGTGGCTGTGGTTGCCGCGTCTCAACGGCTCGGAGGCGTCGAGGGTCGTGTGGTGGGCGAGCGCCACGAAGGCGTCCTGCAGCTCGGCCCTGGCGCGCACGTGCGCGTGGACGTCGCCCGTGGCGATGCATCTCACCCCCAGCCGCCTGGCGGTCTCTGCGAACGCGCGGTTGCGGGCCCGGTCGCGGCGGGCGTACGGTCGTTGCAGCTCCACGTAGAGGTCCTCCGGACCGAATGCGTCCAGCAGGCGGCGGGCCGCCGGCTCCTCGGCGGCGCCTCGGCCGATCAGCGACCGTCCGGCGCAGCCGGTCAGGCACACGAGCCCCTCGGCGTGGTCGAGCACCGCCTGCAGGCTCACCGCCGGCTCGCCGAGCCGGCGCCGCTGGTACCCGTCGCGGGTGTGGGCGTGGGCCAGCGTGAGGATCCGGCAGAGGTTGCTCCAGCCGCGCCCGTCGCGCACGAGCAGCGTGATGTGGCGGGTGGCGTCTCCCCCCTCGCCCGCGCCGTCGGTGCCGTAGCGCGCGCCGGCGGGGTCGAGAGCCACGTCCACCTCGGCGCCGTGGATGGCCCTCACGCCGCAGTCCGCCGCCACCTGGGCCAGCTCCATCGAGCCCGACACCGAGTTGTGATCGGTCAGCGCGAGCGCGCTGTAGCCGAGCTCCGCGGCCCGCTGCGCGAGCTCCTCCGGCAGCGAGACGCCGTCCAGGAACGAGTACGCCGAGTGGCAGTGCAGCTCCACGTATGGCGGCTTGACAGGCGTCATCTCACTCCTGCGAGCTCTGGAGGAACCAGCCGCCACCGCCGCGGCCCGTGGGGACCAGGTCGTGGAAGACGACCACGTTGCGTCCCCGCTCGCCCACCAGCTCCCAGTAGCGGCGGCGCAGGGGCTCGGGGGTCCACCAGCGGTCCTCCACCAGCCACGACTCGCGCAGCGACTCGATCCGTTCGCCGTTGACCTCGATCGGATGGGGTGCGTCCCCGAAGCGGACGCGCGCGGGCCTGGGATTGTTGAGGATCCGCGCCACGGCGCTCACTCCGGGATCGGAGCGAGCATCACCCGCCGCTCCGGCACGCGCGAGTGGGGATCCACGCAGACCGCTCGCAGTGCCGCCTCCGCCCCGGCCGCCGCTCGCACCTGGGCGATCGCCTCTCGCAGGCGGGCGGCGCGCCGGGCCGGCGCCTCCTCCAGGAACGCTCCCTGGTGGCTGGCCGGAGGGCCGAAGCCGGCGACCGACAGCCCCAGGGTGCCCGCGGGGGCCGGCAGCAGCGACAGGCGCAACGACAGCGCAAGCCAGATGCGCTCGGGATCGGACAGCGCCTCGCGGAACACCACGCGCTCGCGCCAGCCGCCGCCGGCGAGCAGGCGAGCGGAGAGCGTGACGGCGCGCAGCGTGCGCCCGCGCCGCTCGGGCCGCGCCAGCAGCCGGCTCACCAGGACGCCCAGCACGCCCTTCAATGCCGCCCCGGAGCTCGCGTCGCCGACCCCCATCGACTCCTCCAGCCGCTCTTCGGGGCGGCGCGGCGCCAGCGGGCTGTCCTCGCCGCAGGCGAGCCCATGTGCGAGCGCACCCGAAGCACCGAAGCGGTCGGCGAGCGCGGGCCTCCCCAGCTTCACCAGCTCTCCGAGCGTGCGCACGCCGAGGCGCGTGAGCGGCTCCACCAGCGCCGCGGTCTGCGCCCGGGAGGCGAGCAGCTCGACCGGCCGGCCGGCGAGCCAGGCACGGACGTCCCCGGAGTCGACCAGGAGCGGCCGGCGCGAGCGCACCGCAAGGGCGGCCGCCATGGCGCAGAAGCGGGTGGGGCCGCCGCCGATGCGCGGAGGCCTGCCCAGCCCGCCGGGGCGCGCGCCCGGAGCACCCGTGCGGCAGGCATGCCGAGCAGCCTCGATCGTCGCCGCGTCCGTCCCGTGGAGGGCGCGCAGGCCACCGGTCTCGAAGTAGGCGGCGCCGGGACCGGCGGACTCGACGGCGGCGCCGATCGATTCCAGGGCCCGCAGGATCCCCTCCCAGCTCTCCGCCGCGCCAACCGGGTCCGGAGGCACGAGCACGAGCCCGGGGCAACGGGCGAGCGCCTCGCCGAGGACCATGCCGGCGACCACACCGCACGCTTCGGCCGCTCCCGAGACCTCCCCCACCCTCCCGACCGGGCTGACCGCCGGGACCGCCGGGTCGGCGCGGGCGCCCTTCGAGCGCTCGCCGCCGAGCAGGGGGGCCAGCGCCAGCGCCCTGCCGGCCAGCGCCTCCCGGACGATCTCGGATCGGTCTGCGGCGGCTACGACCAGCTCGAAGCGGGGCAGATGCACACAGACGACCATACGAACACATGTTCGCATACGTCCCGCACCGCGTCAATCGACGCGGGAGGTCAATCCATCGTCAGCGGCCCCTCGGCCTCCCCACTCAGGAACTGGCGCACGAACGCGTTCTCGGAGGAGAACATCCTCGCCGCGTCGCCCGCCTCGACGATCCGCCCCCTCCACAGCAGCGCGATGTACTCGCCGATCTGCCGCGCGGAGGCGATGTTGTGGGTGACGACTATGTAGGAGCCCCTGTAGATCTGGTGCATCTCCTGGATCAGGTCGCAGAGCAGCGCCGTGCGCACCGGATCGAGACCCGAGTCGGGCTCATCGAAGATCACGATGTCGGGCTCCATGACGAGCGCGCGTGCGAAGCCGGCCCGCTTGCGCATCCCGCCGGAGAGCTGGGAGGGCGCGTCGTCCATGGCGTCCGCCAGGCCCACGTCCGCGAGCCGCTGGGAGACGCGCTCGGCGATCTGCGACTCGGGGAGGTCCGTGTGCTGGCGCAGGGGGAACGCGACGTTGTCGAAGACCGACATCGAGCCGAACAGGGCTCCGTCCTGGAAGAGCACGCCGATCTTGCGGCGCAGGGCCAGCAGCTGAGGCATCGTGAGGCCGGGAACGGACTGGCCCTGCACGACGATGTCGCCCGAGTCGGGGAACATCAGCCCGATTATGTGCTTGATCAGCACGCTCTTGCCGGTCCCCGAAGGGCCCAGCACGACGGTGATCGTGTCGTCCGGGAAGGCGACGTTCAGCCCGTTGAGCACCGGCACGCCGCCGAGGCGCTTGTGCACGTCCACGCAGCGGATCGACCAGTCGCCGCTCTCGGAGTCGCCGGCAAGGTCGAGGTCGTCGGCGTGGTACTCGAAGTCGTCGGTGCTCGCCATCACCCTCCGAAGGTTACGTGAGGGAACTGGCTGGTCTGGCCGTTGAACGTGAAGGGGCCCTGCTGGAGGCAGACGGGCGCGGGCACTTCGTTCGGGTGTTCGGGGGCGTTCGCGGCCTTGAACTGGATGATCTGTTCGATGATGCTTTCGGAGATCGTTTCGTTCGCCGGACCACTCACCGCGGGGGCCGAGTTCGAGCACGAGCTGCTGCTGTAGACCGGCAGGCCGCTGGGGAGCGAGTGCAGCGCGCCGGTGTGGAAGTAGGGGTTCGAGCGGTCGGTTCCGATCCGGCTCGGATAGAGCGCGAGGCTCTCGGGGCCGAGGACGTTCATCGAGGTCAGCAGGTGCAGAGAGGGCCCGGTCTGGTCGCTGCCGTTACGGCCGTGGGACTCGGAGGCGGCGGTGAGGTTGGCGAAGAAGGCCTGCACCTCGGGAACGTATTCGCCGGTGTACTGAAGGAAGGGGTCGAGGTTGTGCAGCACCGGCCGCAGGTTTTCGAGCACCGGCACGGTGAGGTCGAGGGTCTTCTTGACGTCCGGGAGGCCTCTCTTGGCCGCCTTTGTCAGCGGCCCCAGCGTGGTCAGGAACCTGTCGAATTCGGGCGCGAACGGTTCGGTTGCGCGCAGCAGCTGCGAGAGCTGGCGCTCGGTCGGCCTGAATTCGTCGAAGTAGGGATTGGCGATCGTCGCGAAGCTGTCGAGTTCCCTGAGCGCCACGGTCGAGTTGTGCTCGAAGGCGGGCAGAGCCTGGAACGCTTCGGCGAACCCCTTGCTGCCTTCGGCGGCGGCGTGGAACGTGCGCTCGCCGTTGGTGATCAGTCCTTCGAGCTGGTGGTCGCGGCTGGCGAGGGCGTTGAAGACGACACCCGTGTTGCGGACGAGGGCGCGCACTGCGCCTTCCTGCGAGTTCAGGATGGTCACCAGCCGGTTGGCGTTTTCGACGAACGGTTCGAGCTGGGCGAACGATGCGTTGATCTGTTCTCCGCGCCCGTGTATGCCCGCGGCGAGCGCCTGCTGCCAGACCGCGAACGCTCGCCGCGTCTTGGGGTCGAACGCCGAGAGGATGTCGTCGAGGGTGACCGAGGGTTCGACCTGGGCGTTGGCGAGCTGTCCCTCGTCTTTGAGAGCAGGGCCCGTGTTGCCCTCCGGGATCAGCTGCACGAAGGTCTCGCCGAGCAGCGTCTTCTGACGCAGGATGGCGTGCATGTTCGCGCGGATCGGCGCGTATTTGCCGGACAGTTCGACCGTCGCGTGGGTGCGGCCGTCCTTCCCCAGGTGCAGCGCGATGACATGGCCGACGTTCACCCCGCTGATGCGCACGTCCGACTGTTCGGCGAGCGCCAGCGTGCGCGGAAAGGCGATCGTGAAGCGATAGCCCTTCGGTTTGAGCGGCAGCGGGCCGCCGAACGACCCCCACAGGAACATGAGCAGCCCGAAGCAGCTGAGCGCGAACAGGATGATCACGAGGATGTTGCCGAGGGTGGGAGCGCGCTTCTGCATCTCAGCCCCCGCTCCCACTCTTGGCCGCTGCCGGACTCCCGGCTCCGGCGCCGAGCGCGCCGCCGAGCGGCGCGCCGAACACGTCTCCGGCTGCCGAGCGCCCTCCGGCACGCGCCGCCGCCGCCGTCGCGCTTCCCTTGATCACCCCGAGGTTCACGCATTCCTGCTTGGTGGGCGGCTTCAGCAGGTTCACGAGCAGGTTCACCGTCGGGTTCACTTCGGCGACGCCGGTGAACAGCGGCAGGATTTCGCAGTTGAAGTACACGAGGCTCCGACCCACGGCGCCGTGCGCGTCGGCGCTGCTCACGACGCTGTTGAGGTCGTGGTTGCCCCAGTCCAGGAAGAACAGGAAGCCGCCCCTGCTGGGCCCGGGGTTGTAGGCGAGCTCGTTGAAGAATTCGTTGAGCACCGAGAAGCTCACGGCGAGCTTCGGGAACGCTTCGCCGGCGCCCCTGGTGGCGGGCGCGAGCTGGTTGACGACCGGCAGGATCTGCCGCGCGAAGGGGCGGATTTCGTTCTTGATGATCGGCGTCGTCGCTTCGGCGGTCCGTCGCGAGGCTTCCTGGGCTGGTGCCAGCGCGCTGGCGAACGGCTGCAGCTTGTGGAGCGTCGGGCCGAGGACGTTCGTGGCCGTTGCGAGCTTGCCGAGACCGGTCGAGGTCTTGTGCAGCGCCCCGGGCAGCAGCCGCAGCGTCTGCTGGACGTTGGCGTCCTCCTTGGCGAACACGGCGAAGACCGCGTTCGAGGCCTCGACGAGCTGGGCGAGCTCCTTGTCCTTGCCGCCGAGCGCTTCCATCAGCAGCCTGAAGTTGTGGATCGACTGCGCGACGTTCGTGTGCCGGATTTCGACCTGCTGGGCGATCCTCTGGAACTCCCGCGCGACCGGGTCGAAGCGCTTGAGCGTGGCGGAGAGGGCGCCGGCGTTGCCCTTCAGACCCTGGCCGGCGCCCGCCAGCAGCTCCTGCAGGTAGGCGCGGGTTTCGGCGTCGAGCCCGGCAAGGAACTCGTCGAAGTTGACGTTGGGCGCCGTCTGGGCGAGCCCGAGCGTCCCGCCGCTCGGCAGCCGTCCCGCCGAGGGGGTGCCCGGGTTCACCTCGATGGTTATGTCCTGCAGCTGCGTCTTGGGGCGCAGCAGGAGCGTCGCGTTGCGGTAGATGCGCGCGTATTTCGGGACCACTTTCATCGTGACCGTGGCAACCCCGTTGTTCAGGTCCACGCTCGCGATTTCGCCGATCTTGGCCCCGGCGATCGTGACTGCCTGGCCCTGCCCCGGCGTCACGGCCTGAGCGGTCTGGAACTCTGCCTTGAGCGTGTAGTAGCTGCGACCGAAGACGGGCACCCAGCCCGGGAGCTTGAGGTTCTCGTGGGCGAGGATGTAGCCGCCGACGGCAGCCGCGATCAGGACCATGGTCACCACGGCGATGAACGCCGTGCGGTAGCGCTCGATCTGGTCGCGGACGCTCAGCCCGCCTTCGTGCCCCGGTGCCGGCGCGTTCTGAGCCATCAGCCGTTCCCGTCCGCCGGGCCCTGCGAGAGCGGGCCGTTGAAGTTCGGCAGCGCCTGCTTGTAACAGGGCGACTGCGGCTGGTAGGGAGGCTCTTCCGCCGGATATGCCGGGCGCGTGCCCTGCGGTGGCAGCGGCGAGCGGGCGAGCAGCTGCAGCCCTTCGCTCTTGCTGCCCAGCTCTTTGACGCGCTGCGAGCGCAGCGTCTGCCCGCTGTTGCCGACCATGAACTTGGCCATCACGCCGTTGCCGTCGAAGTGCTGGCCGATGCTCCCGAGCCCGACCAGGCTGTACCAGAATTCCTTGTAGTCCTCGACGCCGGAGGTGCTCGAGCCGTCCTGGATCCTGGTGTTGCCGGCCGGGTAGAGGACTTTGGTCAGGCATTTGTTGAAGAGTTCGGTCTGCTGGAAGAGGGGAACCTGCTGGGACTCGAGGCTGGCGAGTGACGGCGTGGCGGCCGAGAGCCCCTGCGCGACCCCGCCGAGCTCGGACGGCCCGAGCGACGCCTGCACCTGGGCGATCCATGGCAGCAGCGCCGCCACGGTGCGGTTGGTCTGCCTCACGCCCGGCAGGATGTCCTTGGCGAAGGTCTTCGTCGGCGGGAACGAGGCGTTCAGCGAGGCGAGCCCGCGCTCGATGTTGCGCAGCGAGCTCGGGAGCTCCGCCACCGTGGCGCGAAGCGGCGCGGCCTGCGCCGCGAACTCGGAAAAGAACGTGTTGAAGTTACCGATCAGTTCACCCAGCTGCTGCTCGTGCACGTTCAGCGCCGAGGTGACCTTGCCGATGCCTGCGACCAGTTTCGAGAGGTCGTGGGGTTCGGTGCCGGTGATCGCCTGGTTGAGCACGGCGGTGCCGCGCAGCGACGACGGGCCGCGGTGGTAGGCCTTGTTGAGCGCCTGCGCCGCGTTCAGGCCGCGGACGTCGGGGTCCTGTTCGGCGTTTTCGGCGGCATTCGGCTTGCGCGTGAGCGCGTCCCCGTATTCGATGAGGAACGTCTGCAGGTTCGACCGGGTATCGGTGTTCAGGGCGTCGAGCACCTGATCGAGCTGGACCGGGTCGGACGTCTGCGTGATCGGGATCGTGGCGCCCGAGGAAAGCGTGCCGGCCGACGGGCTTCCCGGCTGCATTTCGACGAACCAGTTGCCTTCGAGGAAGATCCGGGGCCGGATCTTCAGCGTGGCGTCCGAGTGGATCGGCAGGCCCTTCGATTCGATTTCCATCGTCACCAGCCCCGCCTTGCCCGAGCGCGTGACGGAGCTCACCTTGCCGACGTCCACGCCCGCGACGCGCACGGGCGACTTCGGGTGGATGTTCTGTGCCGAGGCGAAGACCGCCTTCAGGCGGTAGCCGTGTTTGAACGGGATGTGCTTGGTGAAGCCGAAATACGCCAGGACCACGGCCAGCACGATCACGATGATGCCGACGCGCAGCGGGTTGTAGCGCTGCAGCTCGACGACCGGGATCTCGCCGTGACGGCGCCACAGACGCCGGCGGCTCATTTCTTCTTCCCCTTCGTGAGGCCGAGCGCCTTGAGCGTGGCGGCGGGGTACGGTTCGCCGGAGAGGTTCTGTTCGCGCGTGGTCAGTTCGCGCTTGTTCGCAACGGCGCTCGCGGGGGCGTTGCCGATGACCGCTTTGCCTTCCAGGTAGCTCTCGTTCCCCGCTTCGCACACCTGCGGCTGGCCCGGGCCGGCCACGTTCGGGTACGGGTTCACGTGCACGTGGTTGTTGTCGATGATCTGCGCGGAGTGGAAGCCGTGTTCGGTCGACGGCCCGTTGGCGGGAGCGTTGGACGGATAGCCCTCGTTGTTGGGGCCGGGCGGTGAGAGCACGAAGCCCGAGCGCGCGAGCGTGCCGACCCCGACGTTCTCGGACTCGAGACTGGCGACGTTGCGGAAGGCGAGCGTCAGGTAGTTGCAGACGGCCTGTGCGGGCGCGATGCCGGCGAACAGGGGGTTTCCGACCTGAAGGGTCCGGGTCAGGTCTTCCAGCCCCAGCGAGGCGACCGGGTTCTGCGAGAAGGCGGCGAGCGCCTGCGCCGAGGAAGCGAGCTGGGTGTTCAGTTCGGTGGCGGCCCTGAGGTTCACGGCGCCCACCGAGATCGCATGGCCGAGCGGCGGCGCGACGGTCACGAGCGAGCGCGCGCTCGGTCGCAGCAGGTGCATGAACTCGGTCGCCTTTTCGATGAACGGCGCCTGGAACGGCAGCGAGTGGATGGCCTGTTCGAGCGCGGGGGGCCCGCCCTCCGTCGCCTTTTCGAGCGACGGCGTGACGGCCGCCCAAGCCTTGAAGAAGGTGTCCTGGTCGCTGAAGAACGCGGCCTGCGCGTTGGCCACAGGTGCGGCCTGCGAGGCGACCCGGTCGAGTGCGATGAAGAAGCCGCGCAGGTCGGTCTGGGGAGCCGCGAGGTTGTGCAGGACCGGCACGGCGCCGTTCACCAGTGGACGGAGTTCCGCGATCGTGTTGTTGAGGCCGAGCCCGCGGCCTGCCAGCCCGTTGCCGAAGTTGTTGGTGTTCACCTTGATCGCGGTTCGTGTCGGACGGTCGAACATGTTGAAGAGTTCGTCGATGTTCACCGGTTCGCGAGTCTGCGCCACGGGCAGCGTCTGCCCCGCCTTGAGCGGGCGGCTCGAGCTTCCCTTTTCGAGTTCGAGGTACTTCAGGCCGATCGCCGAGACCGACAGCACGATGGCTTTCGTGTCGGCCGGCAGCGGTTCGATGCCTTTTTCGAGCTTCAGCGTGGCGATCGCGTTGACTCGTCCGGTGGCGCGGTTCTCGTGCGGCGTCAGCGAGCTCACGAGGCCGACCCGGGTTCCGGCGATCCGCACCTGGTTGGATGGGATCAGGCCGGAGGCCTCGGGCAGTTCCACCTTGATGTTGTAAGTGGGAACGAACGGCAGGCCGTTGTTCGCGTTGTATGCGAGGAACACGGCGACGACGACGATCAGCGTCGTGACGGCGCCGATCAGCAGCGGGTTGCCTGCCAGGGATGTGTTCCGGCGCCGTTTCATCAGGGCGTCTGCAGCGGGTCGCAGGTGAGCAGGCCGTTGTCCGTGAACGGAGCCGAGCCGTCCGCGGCCGGCTGGGTCGCGGCGCCGGGGCAGCGTCGCAGCTGCCCGGATTTGAGGTTCGCAAGGCCCGCCTGGGGGGTTGCCGCGGGGTGAAGCGTGTTGTTTTCTCCGAGCGTGAAACTTGGGAACAGGGGCATCAGGCGGGCGTAGTGACCATTGGCGTCGTAGTAGGCGCCCGCCTGCCCGAATGTGCGGAGCGTGCCGGAGAGGTCTGGGGCGTAGGGGCCGAAGAAGGCGGTGATCGGAACCGATTCCTGCAGTGCGGTGACGCTGGCGGGCGAGCTGGTCGTCAGCGTCTTCGCGAGGGCCGGCAGCGCGTTGATCAGGTCCGTGAGGTCGTTGTTGGGCCCGGGGCGGCTGAAGGCTTCGTTGAAGTTGTGCACGGCGGGGTTCGCCGTGGTGACCAGTGGGCGCAGCCGTTCGAACAGCGTGGTGAGCGACTTGGTGGTCGGCCTGGAGGTCTGGACGAGCTGGGTGAGCGCCTGGAAGGTGGAGGGCAGTTCGGCGAAGGTCACGTTGCCCTGGCGCAGCGTGACCGGCAGCTGGCGCAGCCCCTGGGCGAGCTGGGTCTGCTGCGACCCGATCGCCTGGAAGGTCGTGTTGGCGTTTTCGATCAGGTTGGTCAGCGCTTCGCCGCGCGCGCCGATGGTCGTGACCGCCTTGGCGCTTTCCACCACGAAGTTGGTGAACACGGGCTGGTCTCGAGCCAGCTCCGAGAAGAACTGGTTGCTGGCGCTGAGGGCCGGCGGGAAGTATTCGGTCGAGAGCCCGAGGTCACGGCTCGCTCCTTCGTACTGTTCCGCCGAACCCTGCAGGAACTGGGCCAGTCCCTTTCGGGTCTGGGGATTGAGTGTGTTGAAGAGCTTGTCGAGGTCGACGACTTCGCGGGTCGCACCGGCGGGCAGCGTCGCACCGGCGGCGAGCGCGCGGTTGTTGTTGGGCCCGGGCGAGAGCGCGATGTAGCGGTTGGCGACGCTCGAGAGCGATGGCACCCTCACCTGTGCCACGGTGCCTTCGTGCAGCGGCGCGAGCGAGGAGTCGACGTGGATCGTGACGCGCGCCTTGAAGTCCTTGGTGAGCACGATGTCGGTGATGCTGCCGACGGGGACGCCACCGACCTGCACCTGGTCGCCGCGGACCAGCTGTCCCGCTTCCGGGAAGACCAGCTGGTAGCTGGCGCCGCCACCGCCTCCGAGCGCGAGCAGGGCGATGATCACGACCACGGCCACGAGGGCGCCGACGGCGAGCGCTCGCCCGAGGCCCGCACGAGGCGCCCGCGGGCGGCCCACGGGGCCGCTCGGCCCCGGCGGGGGAGGTGGCGCCGTAGGCGGGCTGGGGGGGCTAGCCGTTGCCACCGGTCTGCCTTTCGTTGCTCGGCGCCGTAGGGGCGGCGGGGTCGCGGATGGCCGCCGCGGAGGGCCCTCGCACGACGCTCGGGTCGGGGATCTCCCCGAGGCGCGCGATCAGCCTCATCCACTCTGTCGGGCTGAGCGCGGACTGCTGTGCGCCCGCGCTGCGCGCCACAGCGCGCGCGCCGGAGCTGAAGGTGACGTCGATCGCGTCGCGCGCCTGCGGGCTGGCGATCGCTCCAATCGCGTGGCCGTAGCTCATCAGGCTGACGATCCGGATCGGTCGCGTGGCGCCCTGGAGCATCAGCAGCCTGCGGACGGTGTCATCGGCGATCGAGCCCGGGCCCTGATGACCGGCTACGGGTACGCCGTTGACCGCCGTGATCGCGAGGGAGTCCTCACCGGCGCCGGAGCCAGCGGCCCCCGGCGCGGAGGCCGGGCAACCGAGCCCCGACACGGCGGGTCCGAGCCCCGAGACCGACAGGTACTCCAGCATGGCGAGCACGCGCTTGTCCACGGCGCCGGCCTGGACGGCCTGACGGCCGCAGCGGGCGAGCCGGATGCCGTGGTCGTGGAGCACCTGGGGCTCGAGCTGCTGCTTGGACTCGAGCAGCACCTGGCCGATCGTCGGCGAGGTTGCCAGGAACGGGTTCTCTCCCCTGGCCCTGAAGATGGAGGTGTTCTCGAGCGCGACCCAGCCGTCGAGGATCGGCTTGGGGTCAATCGCCGGCGCGGCGGCTCCGGCCGGGCGGATCTGGAAGAGCATGTGGGGTTCGGCTCCGCCCGAGCCGGTGCCGGCCGCCGAGCCGACGTGGCCGAGCACGGTCCCCGCGATCACCTGCACCCCGGGGCGCAGAGGGTGCAGGTAGACATCGTTGGAGCCTTCCCTGAACACGCGCAGCCTGCCCGCGGGCGGATGGGGCAGCGGCGGCGTCTGCTTGACGGCGGCCGGTGCGGGCGGTTCGAGCGCGGCGGCGGCGCCGAGTGAAAGCGCCGAGACGGTGCCCGCCGTAGACAGCGGCGATCGCGGCTGGGCGCCGGCCGTCGCCGGACCACTGGGCGCCGGTTCTCCCGTGCCGCCGGCCCCGCCGAGCCGGTTGCTGAGCGCGCTGTGGAGGCGGGGTACGAGGACGGGGTAGACGGGTGCCACGTCGCCGAGCTGCCCGTAGAGGTAGGTGTTGCCGAAGGCGTCGCGCAACGTGACGAACCGCCCGAGCGTGGGCGAGCTCCCGATCTGCACGACCTTGCCGTCCTGGACGGCGATCACGGGTGCGCCGGGCCGGCTGTAGATCACCGTGCCGGCGAGCGTTCGCGTGGAGCTCGAGCCGGTGGCCGGGACAGCCGGGAAGCCGTCGCTGAAGTGGGCGGCGGCGTGCACCGGGAAGCGCGCCTCGGTCAGACCCGTGATTGCGCCGAGCAGTTCGGCCGGCGTGCCGCCGAGCAGCTGGGCGCGGAGCATGACCGAGTCGACATATGCCTGCGAGTGGTTGTAGGAGAACACCGCGGCGCGGACGTTCTGGGCGCCCCCCGCCGCCCGGAGGTAGCGCGCGGCGGCGAAGATGGCGTCGGCCGGGTTGTACGGGTCCATGAACCCGTCGCCGTTGGAGTCCACTCCGTACTGCGCCCACTCGGCCGGCAGGAACTGCATCCAGCCCTCGGCGCCGGCGCTCGAGACGCTGAGGTCGCGTCCGTAGTCGGTCTCGACCTCGTTTATCGCCGCCAACACCTGCCATGGGATCCCGTAGGCCGTGCCGGCGGCCTGGAAGATCGGCAGCAGGAACGGTGGGATGCGGAAGCTTTCGATGAAGAAGTCCGGTACGCCGGCGATCGACGAGAGCAGCGACGGCGGCAGGGACGGCGTGAGCGCGGACGGCCGGGGCGCCCGCCGCCCGGCGCGGTTCACGCCCGAGGAGCCTTCGGCTTCCCCGGTCTGGCCGGGGGTCGCCTTTTCGCCGTGGCGGGCGCCCGCTTTCGATCCGGCGCCGGGCGTGCTCCCCTGCGAGCGCTGGTCCTGCACCCCCGGCGAGGGTGCCGCTTGGGGCGACGCGGGAGGGGGCGCCGGCAGCACGGTCGTCGTCGTCGAGGCGGCTGGCGGCGCGGCCTGAGCCGTCTTTTCCGCTTCGGTCGCTTCCGCGGCGGTCTTTTCGGCGGCCGGCGCGGGCGGCGCGGCCGCGCCTTCGGCGGCCAGGCTCGAGGCCGGCGCGAGCAGCGCGAGGCCGGCGAACGCGGCGATGAGGAGGCGCGGCTGGAGTGTCGGTCCGTTCATCGCGTCGCTCAGTTGCCGAGGAGGTAGTTGAGGAGGAGTCCGCCGGCGCCGGAGCCTTCGGCGCCGGGGGCGTAGTAGGTGGTGCCGGCCGTGGAGCCGCCGACCGGTTGGGCGGTCGAGCCGGATCCCTTCGCCGGCGCGGTGCCGCCGAGTTCGCCTGACGTGGGGGCGGAGCCGGGGTACTTCGCGAGCGCCTGTGCGGGACTGGCGCCTCCCAGCACGGCCAGCGTCCGCGCCATCACCAGGCCGGTCGAGCCGGGGTTGATGCTCGCGGCGGAGGCCTTGGCACTCGACGCAGAGGCTCCTTCGGCGACACCCGTCGTGCTGAACAGTTTGCGGTTGCACTGCGAGGTCGGTTTGATGCTGTACGTCAGGCAGGCGGTGCCGACGCCCTCCGCTCGCAGGAAGTGGCCGAGCGAGTCATAGCCGTTCGCGGCCCCCGCGCCGAGGAAGATGAAGTCCATGATGCGCTCGAGGCCGCCCGTGTTGCGGAGGCTCGTCAGCAGCGTGGCCAGGTTCCCGCTGAACGGCTGGGCCGCGTTGCCCAGGGCCTGCAGGCGGCCCAGCAGTGGCTGGGTGGCGACGAGCGCCGGGCCGGACAGCTTCGAGGTCTTGCCGAAGTTCCGGAAGAAGGCGGTGGAGCTGCTGGAGAACGCGGGCAGGCTGGTGAACGTCTTGTTGATCCCCGGCGCCGCCTTGCCGAGGTCGGTGAACACCGGCGTCGTCTGTTCGGCGAAGCGCCCGAGCCGGTCCATTGCAGGGCCGAGCTGCCTCAGGAACGGGGGGAACAGCTGCAGGTTGCGGGCCAGGGCGCCGCGGTGCGCGGCGCTTGCCTGCGCGACCTTGTTGCTCTGCACGATGTAGTCGGCGACCTTTTCCCTGACCGCGGCGAACGGTTTGAGCGCTTGGTCGGAGTCGACCGCCAGTTTCGCGAGCACGTGGTTCTCGCTCGCCAGGATGGCGAGCACCTTGTCCAGTTCCTGCAGCGCCGGGTTTGCGCGGCGGATGACGGCGCTGAGATCGCTGCCGCGGCCGGCGAGCCCGGCTCCGAGTTCGTTGAGGATGATCGTCAGGCGCTGGCGTTCGGGCAGGCGGCTGATGTCGCCGAGCAGGTCCACGTCGACCGGGCTGTGCGTGTTGGTGACCGGGAGCAGGCGCTGACCCTGGCCTTCGCCGCGGCGGATCTTCTGCAGGGGGGGCGGAAGCGGTGTGCCTTCGACCCGCGGCTGGGTGGGCAGGCAGTCGACGTACTTCTCGCCGATCAGAGCCTGCGGACGGACGGTGCAGCTGGCGTCGGCGCGGAAGTCCTGGAACCCGGGCTTCGTGATTTCGAGGATCACAGCGGCCTTGGCCGCCGGCGTGGCCGTGACCGAGCCGACGGTCCCGACCTTCACCCCCGCGATCTTGATGTCCTCGCCGGAGATGATGTTGCCGGCGTCGTCGAAGATCGCCCGCACCGTGTAGGTGCCGTTGGAGCCCCCGGCCGACGTGGCGAGGAGAACGATGGCGGCCAGTGCCGCCACACAGGCGACACCGGCGATCCCGGCCGCGAATCTCCTCCGCCCGACTCTCTCCGTCACCCGTTCCTTCCTTGCCGTTCACAACGAGGCGGGCGACCCCATCATCCCGATGAGGTCGCCCGTACCTCTCTGCTTTGGCTGGAGCTTACGCTTCCCCGCGCGTCAACTCCGCCGGTTGTCTGTCAGTGCTTCGGGCAAGGAAGCGAGTACGGCACAGACACGGTCTGTGGCGAGAGCCCGCCGAGCCCTGCGAACAGGACTTCCGCCTTGCCTTTCCATGAGCCTTTGCACTTCTTCGGCGTCATGCCGTAGAAGACGGGTTTGCCGTGGGACTTGAAGGCGCTCCCGACCTTGACGTTGATGAATTCAACCGACGCGTCGGGTGCTCCCGGCACGGTTTCGACGAGCGGCACTTCGGTGATCAGCTCTGGGCCGAAGCCGCCGCCACCGCCGAGGCTCGTGTACTTGCCTTTCGAGAAGAATTCGAGCTGCACCGGCGAGTGGCCTTCGGTGTAGAAGCCGAGACCACCGGCGATGTAGAACGATTCGATCGTCACGCTCTCCTTCGTCGGTTCGCCTTTGCCGAACCGCACGACGCCTTCAGCGTGCCCCGTCGGGCCGGCCTTGGCCGCCTTCGGGCACTTGGCCGGTTCCTTGGCTTCGAGCGTCGGGGTCGGGCAGGTCTTGAAGCCCGCCGTGTGGATCTTCGAGCCGGTCGGCAGGAAGAAGTTGATCCCGATCACTGGCGGCGGGAACCCCGCGTATTCCGTCCCCGAGATGTGGAAGGTGGCTTCGGCTGCTGCGCCGGCGCCCAGGAAGTTGCCGGTGTGCGAAAAGCCGGGGATCGGAACCGCTTTGGCTTTCAGCGTGACCACCGGGGTCGCCGACGCAGTGCTCGCGATGGCGAGTACGGCGAGGCCGACGACGGCAAGACAGGTGGATGCTCTGCGCATCAGTTTTCTCTCCTCTTTTGATGGACAGGTCCGCCTCGATCCGGGTAGCTCCGGAGCCATGCCGGTCCGGCGACATCGAGATCCTCGGGACAGTACCCGGGGAACAGCGGGGACATTCTTCGGCCGCACCTTATCCCCCCGCCGCAGTCCGTTCAAGCTTGAACGGCGGCGGCCGGACGGGGCACGACCGAATGCGCGCAGCCAGGCATGTGGCGTCAGATAGCGCGTCACATGGGCTGTATACCGTGAAGCTGGCCGGAGTAGCGCTCTCGAGCGACATTCAGGTTGCGCCTGAGGGTTACGTCGCGTTGGCCGACAGCTCCAGCTCGCTGCCCGCGAAGCGCACGTCGACCGGCTCGAGGATCACCTGCCTCGGCCCCTCCTCGACGCGCCCGGCGACGATCGCCCGCAGCCCCAGCTGCTCGGCGGCGGCCACCACGCGGCCGCCCTCGCCGGCGGCGGCGTAGACCGCCAGACCGGCGCCCATGTTGAACGTCGAGTAGGCGGACGCAGGGTCCAGGGCCGCCTGCGCGACCAGGAAGCCCAGCACCTCCGGCACGTCCGGCAGCTCCCTCACCCGATAGGTCAGCTCGCGCGCGGGGCGCATCAGCTTGAGCAGCCCGTGGCCGGTCACGTGGGAGATGTAGGTGATCGGCACGGCTTGCTCGAGCAGCGCCGCCACCAGCGGGACGTACATCACGGACGGCTCGAGCAGCGCCTCGCCGAGCGTCGCGCCGCCGGGCAGACGCGTGGCGTAGCCGTCGGGCAGGCGATCGGCCACGAGCCGCGCCAGCGATGCCCCGTTGGCATGCAGGCCGCTGGATCCCACGAACACGATCTCATCGCCGGCGGCGAGGTCCTCGCCGAGGATCGGCGAGCGTCCGGCCGGGACGGCTCCGACGGCGGCGCCTGCGAGCTCGATGTCGCGCTCGTCGAGCAGCCCCGGGAGCGACGGCGACTCCCCCCCGCCCCAGACGCAGCCTGCATCCGTGCACGCCCTGCGCCAGCCCTCGAGCAGCGACGCCGCGCGCTCGCGTTGCCGGTACCAGTCCGATGCACCGGTGGCGAAGTACGCGTTGACGACGAGCGGGAGAGCGCCGACGCTCGAGAGGTCGTTGAGGATCGCCGCGACCGTGTCGTAAGCGACGTCGGCGAACCGATCGATCCCCTGGCTCTCGAGCACCTGCCGCGCGATCACCGACTTGGTGCCGAGCCCCTCCACGACGAAGGCGAGCGTCTGCCCGCCGAGCTCGAAGACGAACGCGGGCTCCCCCCTAGAGGAGTCGAGCGCGCGCCCTCCCCGTGCGGCGAGCAGCGGCGAGGTCGCCAGGGCCTCCGCGATCGCAAGGCGCTTGCCGGCGTCGAGCGCGTCGTAGTCCACGCCCGCCGCGCGGTAGCTGGCGCCTCGTTGGCTCATCGTGGATGATCCTAAGCCCATTGCCGCCAGCGAGGAGAACCGATGGACTTCCAGCCGAGCGAACGCTGTTCCGAGTTCCAGGAGCGCCTCAGCTCCTTCATGGACGAGCACGTCCATCCGGCCGAGGCGACCTACGAGGAGCAGCTGCGCGAGTCCGGCGATCCTCACCACCAGCCCGCGGTCATGGAGGAGCTCAAGCAGCTGGCGCGCGAGGCCGGGTTGTGGAACATGTTCCTGCCGGACCCCGACAACGGCGCGGGCCTGTCGAACAGTGACTACGCGCCGCTTGCGGAGATCCTCGGCCGCTCGCACATCGCCTCGGAGGCGTGCAACTGCTCGGCGCCCGACACGGGCAACATGGAGGTGCTGAACCAGTTCGCCACGCCGGAGCAGAAGGACCGCTGGCTGACCCCGCTGCTCGACGGCGAGATCCGCTCGGCGTTCGCCATGACGGAGCCGGACGTCGCCAGCTCCGATGCGACGAACATCGCCATGCGCATCGAGCGCGACGGCGAGGACTACGTGCTGAACGGGCGCAAGTGGTGGACCTCCAACGCGCTGCACCCCCACTGCCGGATCATGATCGTGATGGGCAAGACGCAGCCGGACGCGCCGGTCCACAAGCAGCAGAGCATGATCCTCGTGCCGCTGGAGACACCCGGGGTGACGCTCCTGCGAGGGCTGCCGGTGTTCGGCTACCAGGACCAGGAGGGCCACGCCGAAGTCGACTTCCAGGACGTGCGCGTCCCGGTCTCGAACCTGATCGCGGGCGAGGGCGACGGCTTCATGATCGCCCAGGCACGTCTGGGTCCGGGCCGCATCCACCACTGCATGCGCGCGCTGGGAGCTGCCGAGCGGGCGCTCGAGGCCATGTGCCGGCGCGCCGTGAGCCGGGTCACCTTCGGCCAGCCCGTGGCGATGCGCGGGAACATCCAGGACTGGATCGCCGAGTCGCGGATCGAGATCGAGATGGCGCGGCTGCTGACGCTCAAGGCCGCCTGGATGATGGACACGGTCGGCAACCGCCAGGCGCGGACGGAGATCGCGGCGATCAAGGTGGCGGCGCCGAACGTGGCGCTCAAGGTCCTCGATCGCGCGATTCAGGTACACGGCGGTGGCGGGGTCTCGGACGACTTCCACCTCGCCTGGGCCTACGCGCACCTGCGCACGCTGCGCCTCGCCGACGGGCCGGACGAGGTGCACAAGCTGTCGATCGCAAGGCGCGAGCTCGCACCGTACATCCCCCGCGAGGGGTAGCGGCTCGGCATTCGCCAGGCCCTCGTCCTTTTGCGTACCCGCGAATACTCGACCGGCGAGTGGGTAGCTAGCTGCTGGCCGACGTGTCGCCGATCAGATGCCCTGCACTACAGGGAGGTAGATGTGAGGTTCATCTTTCCATGAGGTTTTTGCCCCGGATAGTCCCTCTGGCGACGCTCTCCGCACTGCTCGCGATCTGCGTACCGGCGGCCGATGCGTCGTTCGGCGTGACCGAAGCCAACTTCGAAGCGGGCACATGCTCCACCCTGCTGCCCAACTGCACATATGCGAGTATCGAAAAAGACCACGGTGAAGCCTTCACCCAGGCGGCGGGCCATCCTCACTGGGGAATAACGACGTTCGTCGTCAACACGAAAGAAACCGTCCTGAAACAGCAGGAACCGGAAGGCGCCGTCAAGCGCATACGCGTCGACGTGCCGCCCGGCCTGGCGGCCGACCCGGAGGCAGTTCCGAAGTGCAGGCAGGCGGAATTCGCCGTGAACGCGTGCAAACCGGAAACGGAAGTCGGAAACACGGAACTGATCGTCTTCGACGGGCTCACGGACCTGCCGATCACCGGCACTGTGTACAACCTGGAACAGTCTCCCGGGCTGCCTCTGCTCTTCGGCATCGACATCGGCGTCAAACCGCTGCTTCACACACATCTGCTGCTGGAAGGCCACGTGGATTGGAGCGGCGACTACCACGAGTACTTCGAAATCAACAACGTCCCGAAGGAAAGCGAAGGGCTGAAACTGGCTACGGTGAAGTCGAAACTGAACTTCAACGGCAACGCCGGCCACGGCAACTTCCTCACGCTTCCCAGCGTCTGCTCGGCCAGTACGACCTCGCACCTGGAAGTCGAATCGTGGGAAGGCCAGGTCTCGAGCACCCCCACCCACACCCCCGTCGGGGTCGAAGGCTGCGACAAAGTGCCGTTCGGCCCGACGGCACAGGTCAGCCCGCAGACCGCGCAGTCCGACGCGCCTGACGGCGCGAGGACCGAGGTGAAGGTGCCGCAGAACGAAGCGGCGGGCGAAATCAACACGGCCGACATAAGAGACGCACACGTGACGCTCCCGGAAGGCATGACTCTCAACCCGGCGGCGGCGCGAGGGCTTCAGACCTGCAGCCCGGGGCAGATCGGCATCGGCACGCAAGCGCCCGTCGCATGCCCGGCAGCGTCCATGATCGGGACTGTCGCGATCGAAACCGACCTGCCCCCTGGCTCGTTGGCGGGCAACGTCTATCTCGGCAATCCCTCTGGTGGGCCGATCACGGGGCCTCCATACACGATCTACGTCGACGCCGAGGCTCCGCAATACGGCGTCTCCGTGAGGCTGAAGGGGCTCGTCAACACCGACCCGGGCACAGGTAGGGTTGAAGCCAGCTTCACCGAAAACCCGCAGCTGCCGTTCAGCGACTTCATCATGACGCTCAAGAGCGGAGCGCAAGCCCCGGTGGCGAACCCGCTCGTGTGCGGGAGCTCCCCGGTGCAGTCCCTGTTCACTCCCTACACCGGCGGTCCCCCCGCGATCGGGTCGACCCCGTTCGTCACGAGCGGCTGTCCGTCTCCCCTGCCCTTCTTGCTGACGCAGACCACGCAGGGCAGCAGCGCGACCGCGGGTGCCTACACTTCCTACACGTTCAACCTCGCGCGTGGCGATGGCCAGCAGTACCTCTCGCAGGTCAGAACCGTCCTGCCCCCCGGACTCGTGGGCGCAATACCCTCGGTGACGCAGTGCGGCGAACCGCAGGCGCAGAGCGGCGCCTGCCCGGCGGCCAGCCGGATCGGCACTGCCACGGTGAGCGCAGGCGCCGGCCCCGAACCATATGTCTTCTCCGGCCCCGTCTACTTCACCGGGCCGTATGGCGGCGCGCCCTACGGGCTGTCGATACCCGTGGCGGCGGTCGCGGGCCCGTTCGACTTCGGGTCGGTCATCACGCGCGTCGGGATCGGCGTCGACCAGCACACCGGTCGTGTCATCGCGACGAGCGCAATCCCGACGATCGTCCGCGGCGTCCCGTTGCGCCTGCGCACGGTGAGTGTGGCCGTCGATCGCGCGAGCTTCCTGTTCAACCCGACCTACTGCGGGCCGCTGGCGACGAACTCGACGCTCAGCTCGACGTTCAACGGAACGCAGGTCACGTCGAGCGGGTTCCAGGTGAGCAACTGCAACGCCCTCGCCTTCAAGCCCACGTTCAAGGTCGCTACCAGCTCCAAGGTGTCCAAAGCGAACGGCGCCGGCCTGAAGGTCAACGTCACGCAGGGCCCGCACCAGGCGAACATCCGCTCCGTGTTCACGCAGCTGCCGCTGCAGCTGCCCTCGCGGCTCACAACGCTGCAGAAAGCGTGCACCCAGGCGACCTTCGAAGCCAACCCGGCAAGCTGTCCATCCGCCTCGGTCGTCGGCACGGCCAGCGCGACCACACCGGTGCTGCCGGGCAGCCTCACCGGTCCTGCCTACCTGGTCTCGCACGCCGCCGAGGCGTTTCCGAATCTGGTACTCGTGCTGCAGGACGGTGGTGTCCGCGTGATCCTCGAAGGGACGACCGACATCAAAAAGGGGATCACGACCTCGACGTTCGCCTCGGTTCCCGATGTGCCCGTGTCGAGCTTCTCGCTGACTCTGCCGCAAGGCCCGCACTCGGCGCTGGCGGCCTTCGGCAACCTGTGCGCGCACAGCCTGATCATGCCCACGGTGATCACCGCCCAGAGCGGCGCGCAGTTCAAGCAGGCAACGAAGATGTCCGTGGCGGGCTGCGGCATCAGGATCCTGCGGCGCAAGGTCGTCGGTCACACCCTCCTGATCACAGTGCGGACGCCGGGCGCCGGGCGCATAACGGTGAGCGGCAGGAAACTCAAGACGGCAAGGCGCACCGTGCGCAAGGCGGCGACGACCACGCTGCGGGTCCGTCTCGGAAGCGGCGCCGTCAGGGCGCTAAGAAGCCACCACCGCGTGAAGATCAAGGTACGGGCCCAGTTCGTTCCGCGCTCGAGGAGCGAATCGCGCTCGAGCGCGTCGAGCACCGTGACGGTCAGGCACTAGCCTCAGCCGGACGGGGCGCGGCGGGCGCCGAAGCTCCGAGCGCTCCACGAGCCGGGAGTTCCCGCCCGGACCATGGTCTACCGTTGCGCCACCGAATGTGGGGATTCGAATCGCACGCCATCGGCGCTCTGCCGGCTGCGCTCCTCGCCCTCGCACCGGCGGTGGCGGGCGCGGCGACGGCAGGCGCCACGTCGACGGCGTCCTCGACGAGGCAGATCGCCGCGGCCGCGGCGCCTGCCGAGCTGACCATCGGCGCGAAGCTGACCGTTGCGGGGGTGGTGAGCGTGGACGGGGAGGGGGTCGCCGGCGTGCAACTGCAGCTGCAGAGCGAGCCCTACCCATCGCGCAGCTTCGCGACCATCGCTCACGCGACGAGCGGCGCCGGCGGCAGCTTCCGCTTCGACGGCCTGGCGCCGGAACGCAACAGCCGCCTGCGCGTGATCGAGGACGGAGCCACCGGGGCGAGCAGCCGTGGGCTGCGCGTGTACGTCGACCCCGCCGTTGCGATCGCCGCACGGCGTCTCGGGCCGGGGGCGACGCGCCTGAGCATGCGGATCCGCCACGCCATCGAAGGCGGCTCCCCGTCGGGGAGCGCACTGTGGTTCACGGCTCCGCGCAACGCCCGCGTGTTCCACCTCGCGGCCGTCACGCCGACCCGCGAGCTCGCGCCGGGCGTCTCATACGCGAGTGCGATCGTCGACCCGCCCGCGCGACGGTTCCTCTACCGCGTGTGCCTGAACCCCGCGTGGGAACGGGCGATGGGCAGACCGGCGACGCACGGGAGCTGCCCGACGCACGGCTTCAGACTGCCGGCCGATGGGCGCTGAGCGCTTCGCCGGCAGGGCACTGGCGGCCGGCGTCCTGGCGCTCCTTGCGGCCGTGACCCTTGCCGCGCCGGCGAGCGTGTCGGCGATCGAGTACCTCGGCGAAGGGAGGGGCACGCCGCTCGCGCCCTATCCCTCGCCGGGCGCGATCGCGGCGGCCGCCCGCTTCCTCGACTCACGCGCCGGGCGCACGTCGTTCGCGGTGGTGGACAGCAGCGGCCGTCTCTCCGGGCTGCGGCTGCGCGAGCAGTTCGATACGGCGAGCATCGTCAAGGTGATGATGCTCGTGGCCTACCTGCAGAAGCTCGAAGCCGATCACCGGGGGCTGCAGCCGTCCGACACCTCGTTGCTGTATCCGATGATCCACGAATCCAACAACAACGCCGCCTCTGCCGTGCTGGGCATCGTGGGGGGCGCGGCGCTCGAGCGCGTGGCCAGGGAATCCGGCATGGGCGACTACGCCCCCGGCGTCGGCTGGTGGGCCTTCACGCAGACCTCGGCGGCCGACCAGGCGGGCCTCCTGTTCGAGCTCCCGCGGCTCATCCCACCGCGGTTCTACGGCTACGCCCGGTTCCTGATGTCGGGCATCGAGCCCTCGCAGAGCTGGGGGGTGCCGCCGGTGGCGCGACCGCGCTGGCAGGTCTACTTCAAGACGGGATGGCTGCCGGAAGAGGGGATCTTCACCGAGGTCGCACGACTCGAGCGCCACGGAGTGGCCTTCTCGATCGCGGTCCTGAGCGCGGGTGAGCCCTCAAAGAGCTACGGCCAGCAGACGATCGAAGGCGTCGCGGCCAGGCTGCTCGCGCACTCGCCGTGAGCGCCCTCGTCTACCGCGAGCGTCCCGCCGCCGGTGAGCCTCAGGGGCTGCTTGTGCTGCACCATGGCCGCGGCGCCGACGAGCATGACCTCCTCCCCCTCGCCGATGTGCTCGATCCCGCGCGCCGTCTGCACGTCGTCACCCCGCGGGCCCCGCTCACCCTGGCGGGCGCCCCCGGCCATCACTGGTACCTGGTCCCCCGCGTGGGCCATCCCGATCCGGAGACCTTCCACTCGGCCCGACGGGACCTCGCGGAGCTTCACGACGAGCTCTGGGAGCGGACCGGCGTGGCGCCCGCGAGGACGGTGCTGGGCGGCTTCTCCATGGGGACGGTCATGAGCTACGCCCTGGGCCTCGACGCAGACCGGCCGGTGCCCGGCGGGATCCTGGCGCTCTCGGGCTTCATGCCGACGGTGGAGGGTTGGGAGCCCGACCTCGCGGGCCGCGCCGGCCTGCGAGTCTTCATCGCGCACGGGCGCGGCGACCCTGTCATCGACGTCGCGTTCGCGCGACAAGCCAGTGAGCTGCTGGGCGATGCCGGCCTGGCGGTGGAGTACCACGAGGGCGACGGTGGGCACCACGTGGACGCTGCTCAGATCCCACCGGCCGTTGCTTGGCTCGGGGCGACCGTGCCCGATCAGGCGTGACTGGCGGACCGGGCCCCGAGCGCCTAAGGTTGTCCCTCGCCACTCCGGGGGATGATCCGATCGAGGGGAAGAGCCGCCCGCCATGTCCGTCACAGCCGAGCCCCAGCAGATCCCTTCGCGTCGGGCACTGCAGGTTCTGATCGTCGGAGCGGGGTTCGGCGGGATCGCGGCGGCGATCGAGCTGCGCCGCCACGGGATCGGCGACGTGACGATCCTCGAGCGGGCGCCGGATCTTGGTGGAACGTGGTTCTACAACAGCTATCCCGGAGCAGCCTGCGACGTTCCCAGCCACCTGTACTCGTTCTCCTATGCGCAGCGCCGGGACTGGTCCCGGCTGTGCTCGCCGCAGGCGGAGATCCAGGACTACCTGCGTGATGTCGCGCGCACGCAGCAGATCGATCGCCTGATCCACACCCGGTGCACGGTGACCTCCTGCTCGTGGAACGAGGCCACCTGCCGCTGGACCGTCGAGACCGAGGAGGGCGCCACGTACGAGGCGGACGCTCTGATCCTCGCAACGGGTCAGCTGCACCAGCCGGCGCGGCCGCGGATCGAGGGTGCCGACAGCTTCGCCGGGCAGAGCTTCCACTCGGCCGAATGGGATCACTCCTACCGGCTCGCGGGCAAGCGCGTGGCGGTCGTCGGCACGGGTGCGAGCGCGGTGCAGCTCGTCCCCGAGATCGCCCGCGAGGTCGATCGCCTGACGGTCTTCCAACGGACCAGTAACTGGTTCCTTCCGCGCATGAACCGCACCTACCCGGCACTCGTCAAGGCCGCCATCGAGCTCATCCCGGGAGTGCAGGCGTTCAGGCGCAGGTTCATGTTCCAGTACTGCGAGGCGATCACCGTCGCGATTCGCCATCCCCGGACGTTCGGCCGGCTGCTGCACGCCCGCTCGGGTGCGTTCATGCGAATGCAGCTGAAGGACCCGCAGCTGCGCGCCAAGGTGTGGCCGGACTACACGTTCGGCTGCAAGCGCGTGCTCTTCAGCTCCCAGTTCCTGCCCGCGCTCGAACGCCCGAACGTCGAGCTGGTGACCGAGCCGATCGCCCGGATGACACCCGCGGGCATCGTCTCCCGCGACGGTGTCCTGCACGAGCTCGACTGCGTGATCTGGGCCACGGGGTTCAGGACGAACGACTTCATGTTCCCGATGGAGATCACCGGCTCGGGCGGACGATCTCTCCGCCAGAGCTGGGCGGGCGGGGCGCACGCCCACCTGGGCATGACGATCCCGGGCTTCCCCAACATGTTCGTGATGTATGGGCCGAACACCAACACCTCGGGCGGCTCGATCGTCTTCTACCTCGAGCTGCAGGCCGCCTACATCCGCCAGGCCCTCGAGTCGCTCCGAGTCCGCGGTGCGGGGGCGATCGAGGTGCGGCCCGAGGTCGAGCTGGCCAGCGACCGGGCCCTGCAGGCGCGTTTCGCCGGAACGGCGTGGACGCAGTGCGACTCCTGGTATCGCACCGAGGAGGGCCGGATCGTGGCCAACTGGCCGGGCTACATGCGCGAGTACCGCCAGCGCGCCGAGCAGCTGGTGGCCAGCGAGTACCGCTTCATGCCGGCGCCCGATCGGGCGCCGCTCGCCGGCTCGCAGAAATGAGCCGCGGGAACCGACAGGCGACGCACGACTACGTGATCGTCGGTGCGGGGTCCGCAGGCTGCGTGCTCGCCAATCGGCTCTCGGAGGACCCCTCGGTACGAGTGCTTCTCCTGGAGGCGGGCGGCAGGGACCGCTCCCCCAACATCAAGATCCCGGCGGCCTTCGCCAAGCAGTTCCACACCAGGCTCGACTGGGACTACGCGACGGAGCCCGAGCCGCACGTCGACGGTCGCTCGCTGTACATACCGCGCGGCAAGGCCCTCGGAGGGTCGAGCTCGATGAACGCGATGCTGTACGTGCGGGGTCGCCCGCTCGACTACGACAGCTGGGAGGCTCAGGGGGCCACCGGCTGGGGCTACCGCGACGTGCTCCCGTACTTCATCCGCTCCGAGGACAACGTCCGCGGAGCGTCCGAGTTCCACGGAGCCGGCGGCCCGCTCAAGGTGAGCGAGCAGCGATCGCCGCGGCCGATGAACCGCCGCTTCCTCGCCGCCTGCCAGGCGGTGGGCATCGCGCAGGTGCCGGACTACAACGGCCCGGAGCAGGACGGGGCCTCGATGTTCCAGGTGACCCAGCGCAACGGCGCGCGCTTCAGCGCCGCCGACGCCTTCCTGCGCCCGGCGCTCGGCAGGCCGAACCTCGAGGTCCGCACCAGGGCGAGCGTGCTCGGCGTGGAGCTCGACGGCGACCGCGCCGTCGCGGTCCGGCTCCGAGCCGGGAGGCGCGGCACCGAGCTGGCGAGGGCGGAGCGGGAGGTCATCCTCTCCGCGGGAGCGATCGGCTCGCCGCAGCTGCTGATGCTGTCGGGCATCGGAGCCGCGCGGGAGCTCGAGGCCGCCGGCGTCGAGGTCCGCCACGACCTTCCGGGGGTGGGGCGCAACCTCCAGGACCACCCCTTCGTGACACTGATCTGGGAGGTCTCCGACACGCAGACGCTGTACGGCGCCGACAGCCCCCGGCAGCTGGCCGAGTGGCTGCTGCGTCGCTCGGGAAAGCTCAGCTCGACGGTCGCCGAGGCCGTGGCGTTCACCCGAACGCGTGGCGGACTGCCCGCCGCGGACATTCAGCTGCACATGGGCGCGGCCTACTACGAAGACCACGGCGCAGAGGAGTACGACGGCCACTGCGCAGTGATCGCCCCCACGCTGATCTCGCCCCGGGCGCGCGGCCAGGTGTGGCTCGACTCGGCCGACCCGACGGCCAAGCCGCGGATGATCACGAACTCCCTGTCGGAGCCCGAGGATGTCGAGTCGCTGCTCGCCGGCATGCGGCTCGCGCGCCAGATGGCGGCCGAGGCGCCGCTACGCGAGATCGTGGTGAGCGAGTTGAAGCCGGGCGCCGGTGCGCAGACACGCGAGGAGCTCGAGGCGGACCTCCGCCGACGGCTGATGCTGATCTACCACCCCGTGGGAACCGCGCGGATGAGCGACACCCACGAGCAGGCGGTCGTCGACTCGCAGCTGCGGGTGCACGGCCTCCGCGGGCTGCGCGTCATCGATGCGTCGGTCATGCCGACGATCGTCGGCGGCAACACGAACGCACCGACGATCATGATCGCCGAGCGCGGAGCCGATCTCATCCGCGGCCTGGCCTGAGCCTCAGCGGGGCTCGACGTGAGGCCCCTTCACGTCGGCCGGCGTCGGTGCACGCCGCTCCGGCTCGACGAGAGTCTCCTCCACGCGGCCGTCGAGATGGTGCACGTGGAGCACCGACTCACCGAATTCTTTGGCGTGGATCCGCGCCTCGGCGAGGGCTTCTTCGAGCGTCGGCGTCTCGGAGAGCGGGGTGGGGTCGCCCTCGTAGCCGAAGACCCAGTGCTGCTTCGAGAGGGGGCGGATTTCGAGGTGATGACCGGTCATCGGCCCGGCTCGCGCGTCAGACCACCGGCTCCAGCCGCACGAGCGTTTTGTGGCCTTCGGCGTCCTCGATGTCGAACGTGGTCGCGCCGCCGTCCTCGGTTGCCACGTAGATCGTCTGCGGCTCGGAGATGATCCGCTCGACCTCCTCCTGGATGCCACCGGGAGCATCGAGCCCGATCACGACGATGTCATCGCCGTCGTCGTATGTGATGCCGGCCAGGCGGACGCCCTCGGCCTCGGTCTGCGCCCCGATGTCACGGCCGTCCACCTCCACGGTGGCCTGGAAGTCGCCGAGGTCGCGGCTGAAGTCGTCGAAGTAGGTTTTCCACTCAGCGCGTTGCAGCTCTCTCGTCTCGTCGGCCATGCCGCACTTCATAGGCCACCACGCCGAAAAGGTCAAGGGCTGCCGATTCGGCGTGCCCCGTCGACCCGACGGGCGGGGCGGTGGCGCCACGCGCCACCGCCCCTCGCCCCTCCCAGGGCAGTGGCTACCAGCCGATGTGGCTGAACATCATTTCTGCGCCCTGCTGCAGGAACAGGCCACCTTCGTAGTTCTTGTACTCGTGATGTGCGGTGTCGCCCGCGTTGAAGCCCTGGCAGATGGCGTCTTTCAGACGGCACCAATCGCCGAGGCGGTTGTTGATTTTCGAGCTGTAGTTGCCGCGCTCGGTGAGGATGCCCCAGTGGTTGGGGTCGTAGTTGCCGCGCGCCGTGGCGTGGTCGTCCTTGCTGAAGCGCGGGTCGCCGTACAGCGCCACTCCGTACACGTGCCCTAGCGAGCTGTCGTTTTTGTTCGCGAGATTTTCGATCGAGTCGCCGACGACGTGGGCTCCCTGGGAGAAGCCTGCGACGAGGATCTTCATGCCCGAGCAGGCCGAGGCGTCGCCTTTAATGCGGTTTTCGAGGTGTTCGTCGCCTTCCCAGACGCTGAAGTAGTAGTCCCAGGCATTCCACCATTCGGCGACGTTGACCGCCTGGTATTCCAACCCGTAGGACTGGAGCGTCTGGCTCGACGGCTTACGCGCTCTGACGCGTTCGAACATGTTCCCGATCTGGGTGCCCATCCCGTAGTTGCCTGAGTAGCTTTCGCCGGAGCCGCGGACGCCGATGAACTCGACGTTCGAGCAGGCGAAGCCGCTGGCAGGCGCGAGCGCTCCGAACGCCAGCCACGCCAGCAGCGCCAGCGCCCCGGCGCAGATGACCCCGCGCACCCGTCGCGCCGTCGCGGGCGCGACCTCGTGCATGTGCATCGTTCACCCCTCCCTCTGCCCCGGCGCACTTGCGCCGGGCGATTTACCCGCCCGGCCCTGTGGCGGCTTGTCGACGACACTATTTGCTCCATCACGACGAAGTCTTGTACTGTCGAGGGCACTTCTGGCGCCGAGACGGAGGCGATCTTGTCGCGATCGGACAAAGCTGAGCGTGAGGGCGCCGGGCCCCCTCCGGCGGAGCTGCGGGCCGCCCTGCTTCCCGTGGTGCCGACGATCGTCGACGCCGCTGTCGCCGCGATCCGGACCGACGGCGCCGGCGCCGGCAACCCCCCTGGTGCGCTCGAGCGGAACCTCAGGCTGGGGCTGACCGACGCCGTCGACCGTTGGTTCCAGACGGCGCCCTCGCCCGGCACGGACCTTCATTTCGGGCTGGGGCGCGCGCAGGCTCGCGCCGGGCGCAGCCTCGACGAGCTGATGAGCTTCTATCGCATCGCCGGCCAGACGATGTGGCGCCGCCTGACCGAGATCGGTGCAGCCGGCGGGATCGAGCCGCGAGACCTTTACCGGCTGGCCGAGACCGGATTCGGATGCGTCGATGAGCTGTCCTCCCAGGCTGCCGCGGGATTCGCGGAGGAGCAGTCACACCGGTCGGGTGCCTCCCACTCGCGACGGAGCGAGCTGGTGCGCCTATTGCTGGAGGATCCCCAGCCGGCACGCGATGTCCTGGAGGCATCGGCGCGGGCGGTTAGCGTCGAGCTCACACCGACGCTGGCCTGCTTCGTCGGACCGGCGGAGCGGTACGAGGCGTTTGCCCGCTCCGCCCGCGACCACGTCGTTCTGGGACCGCGCGAGGGGGCCTTCGTAGGTGCGATGTTCGACCCCGACGGCCCGGGCCGCCGCCGCCGGCTGGCCGCCGCCGCGGAGCGAGCGGGCGTGGGGCTCGCGCTCGGCCCGTCGGTCGCGGTGGTCGAGGCCCGCCGAAGCCTCCGGCGTGCCACGGCTCTGCTAGGCATGGTGCAGGCCGGACTGCTCGAGCGGGCCCCGTTGACACAGGCGGACGACCACGAGGTCGCGCTGCTGCTCAGCGCCGAGCCGGAACTGGCGCGGCAGCTCGCCGCAAGGCGGCTGGCGCCGCTGGCCGCGGTCAAGGGCGAGCACACGCGCGCGAACCTCGCGCTGACGTTGTCGGCGTGGCTGCGGACGCCCGGACAGAGAAAGACCATCGCCCACCACCTCGGCGTCCACCCGCAGACCGTTCGCTACCGCATGGTGAGGCTCAGGGAGCTGTTCGGAACGGCGCTCGACGACCCCGACGAGCGGTTCGAGCTCGAGCTGGCGCTGCGGGTGCGACCGTACGCCCGGCTCTCCCAACAGCCCGCGGCCGTGAGCCGCTGAGCTCCCGGAGTCATGCTTCCCGCATCGCAGCTGGAGGTCGTTCGGGCGGGCTCGGGCCCGCCCGTGGTGCTCGTCCACGGCAGCGTGGTCGGAGCGAGGCGCACGTGGCGCCACCAGCTGGAGCTCGCCGGGCGGTGGAGCCTGGTCATGCCCAACCGACCCGGTTTCGGTGCCAGCCCGCCGCTGGCGCGCGGAGACTTCGAGGCGGAGGCTCCGCTGGTCGCCGAGCTGCTGGGCCAGGGCGCGCACCTCGTCGGCCACTCATACGGCGCCGTCATCGCGCTGCATGCCGCCGCGCTGCGTCCGGGCTCCGTCCGCTCGCTGAGCGTCTCCGAGCCGGGCTGCCTGCGGGTGGCAGCCGGCGATTCGCTCGTCGACGCCCAGATCGAGAGGGGCGACCTCCTCTACGGGCAGGCGCGGCGGCTCGAGCCGTTGGACTTCCTGCGCGCCTTCCGCGGCGGCGTCGGCTCGACGAACGAGACGCCCGGCCAGCTCCAGGGGGAGCTGCTCGACGGCGCGAGGCTGCTGATGCGCGAGCGCCCGCCCTGGGAGTCCGATCCGCCGCTGGACTCGCTGAGGCGGGCGGGCTTCCCGACGCTTGTGATATCGGGCGGCCACTCGCAGGTCTTCGAGACGGTGTGCGATGCGCTCGCGGCCTCGCTGGCGGCGCGCCGCGCCGTCGTCCGCGGTCGCGGCCACACGATCCCCGCGACCGGCGAGCCGTACAACGAGCTCCTCGACGAGTTCCTGGGAGCCGCCGAGGGAGTCGCCGGAGAGCCCGTGGCGTGAGGCGGCGCGCCAGGGCGGCTCAGAGCTGCAGCTCCATCAGCACGAGGTCGAGCCAGCGCTCGAACTTGCGGGCCACCTCGGGCAGCCGGCCGACCTCACGGAAGCCGAGCTGCTCGTGCATCCGCAGCGACGCGTGGTTCTCGGCGTCGATCGCGGCGATGACGGCGTGCTTTCCGGCCCGCCGGGCCCGCTCGACCAGCTCCACGAGCAGACGCAGGCCTATGCCCTGCCGGCGCCGCGCGGCGAGAACGTAGACGGAGTGCTCGACGGTCAGGCGGTAGCCGGCCGACGCGCGGAAGTCGCCGTAGCTGCCGAACCCGACCACCGCCCCGTCCGCTCGCGCGACGATCACAGGGTTCCCGGAGGCCCGGCGTGACTCCATCCACCGGCGCTGAAGCTCGAGCGTGACCGGTTGATCGCTGAACACCGCGGTCGAGCGCGCGATCGCGTCGTTGTAGATCTCCACGATCCGTGGGAGATCAGCCTCGTTGGCGTCCTCGATGGTCATGGCCGCGGCGGAATCCTCGCGCATGCCCGGGGGCGATGTGTGCAGAGCGCGCATCGCCGGCCGACGCCCGCCCATTCCTCGGCTCAGACGGAGCGAGTCGGTGATGGGCGCTAGAACGGGGTCATGTCGTCGCCCGAGATGGTCGTCGCCGCCCTCAACACGACCCCGATCAAGGGCCTTCGCATCGCCGCTCGCAGGCAGGCGACGCTCGAGCGCGGAGGCCTGCGGGGCGACCGCCGTTTCTTCCTGATCGACGAGCGCGGGCGAATGGTCAACGGAAAGCACGTGGGCGATCTCAACAGGGTGATCGCAGATCTCGACGAGCCGGAGGAGGTGCTGTCGCTGACGTTCCCCGACGGCCGGCTCCTCAGCGCGCCGGTCGAGCTGGGTGCCGAGCTGCAGGCGAGCTTCTTCTCGTCCACCAGACTGGCCCGCCTGGTGGAGGGACCGCTGTCGGCGGCGCTCTCCGAGCACGCCGGCCAGGCGCTGCGGCTGGTTGCGCCGGCCGACGGCTCGTCGGCCATCGACCGCGGCGCGAGAGGAGCGGTGTCGATCATCTCGAGTGCCTCGCTCGGCGCGCTGGCGCGCGCCGCAGGAGAGCCCTGGATCGACGCTCGCCGGTTTCGCATGTCGATCGAGGTGAGCGGGACGGAGGCTCACGCAGAGGATGGCTGGATCGGACGTGATCTGGTCATCGGAGCTGCCCGCGTGCACCTGCTCGGCCATGTCGGCCGCTGCATCATCACGAGCCGCCACCCGGAGAGCGGCCTCGTGGACCTGCCGACCCTCGACATCCTCCGCGACTACCGCGCCGGCGCCGAGACGACGGAACCGCTCGCGTTCGGCGTCCACGGCGCGGTCGTGGGCGAGGGAAGCGTCAGCGTCGGTGACCGCGTCCGCCTGGCCTGACGCGGTCCACCGTCCCGCGCGCGTCGGCGGCTGACGATTCCCCCCGCAGGTCTGCATACTGCGGTGAATGGACCCGGGACACGCACGCGAGCTGCTGGCCAGAGAACGCGCCCGGGTGGAACGCGCGCTGGCCGACGCGCGGCTCGAAGACGACGAGGACACGGACCCGTTCGAGGCCTCCGACGCCGGGACCGACATGGTCGACAGCGAGATCGAGGAGAGCCTGACGGAGCCGCTGCACGACGAGCTGGAGGCGATCGAGCGAGCCGAGAGGCGACTTGCCGAAGGCAGATACGGGCTGTCGGTGGAGAGCGGCCAGCCGATTCCCGATGCTCGTCTCGAGGCGATTCCCTGGGCCGAGCGCACGGCGGAGGAGCAGGCCGGCTACGAGCCGCTGGGCGGCTAGCTTCGCAGGGAGCGGCTCGAACGCCGCGCTGTCCGGCGGACCCGCGGGCCGGCGTTCTGCAGCCAGTTGCGGAAGAAGCTCTCCGCCTCGGTGACGCCGAGCGGGCGGGCGAAGAGGAAGCCCTGGCCGCTGTCGCAGTCCTCCTCTTTGAGCAGCGACAGCTCCTCCTGCTGCTCGATCCCCTCGGCGAACGTCTCGATCGAGAGTGCCTTGCCGAGCTGGACGAGCGTGTGGATGAGCGTCTCCCCCTCCTTGTTGCGCCTCAGGCCGGAGATGAAGGACCGGTCGATCTTGAGCGCATCGACGGGGAACTGCTGAAGATGGGCCAGCGAAGAGTAGCCGGTGCCGAAGTCGTCGATCGCGATGCGCACGCCGAGTCGCTTGATCGCTTCCAGCCGCAGCGCGGTCTCCATCACGTTGCGCATGATCGTCGTCTCGGTGATCTCGATCGTGAGCGCCTCCGGCTCCAGGCCGCTGTCGGCGAGGGCACCTTCGATGTCGGCGACGAGCGCATCCGTGTCGAGCTGACGGGCCGAGACGTTAACGGCCATGTCGATCGGATAGCCGCTCCGGCGCCAGGCGGCGCCCTGACGGCAGGCGACCTGCAGCACCCACCTGCCGACGTCGTGGATCAGCCCAGAGTCCTCCAGGAGCGGGACGAACGAGTCCGGCTGGAGCAGGCCACGCACGGGATGCTGCCAACGGATCAGCGCCTCCACCCCGGTCGGCGTCATGTCGCTCAGCGCGAACGTGGGCTGGTAGGCGAGCACGAACTCGCCGCGCTCCAGAGCTCCGTGGAGGTCGACTTCGAGGTCGATCCTTTCCTGGATCGAGTGGTGCATCCCACTCTCGAACACCGCGTAGCGGTTCTTGCCGTCCCACTTGGCGCGATACATCGCGATGTCCGCATCCCGCAAGAGCTCCTCCGCCGAGGTGCGCTCACCCACGGCAACCCCGACACTCGCCGTGACGGTGACGCGCTTCTCGCCGTCCTCGCCGAGCTTGAAGGGGTGCTTGAGCGCCTCGAGCAGACGTTCCGCGACGAGCTCCGGACCGGTTGCGATCGAAAGCTCCTCGGCGACGACGACGAACTCGTCCCCGCCGAGGCGACCGAGCCCGTCCGCCTGGCGCACGACGCCCTCGAGCCGGGCCGCGACCGCGCGCAGGAGTTCGTCGCCGACGCCATGCCCGAGTGTGTCGTTGATGCTCTTGAAGTTGTCCAGATCGACGAACAGGGCCGCCACCGGCGTCTGGTGGCGCTCCGAGCGCGCGAGCATCTGCTCGACGCGGTCCAGGATCAGCGTCCGGTTGGGAAGACCCGTGAGCGGATCGTGCGTCGCCAGGAAGGCGAGCTCGTCCTCGCGGCGTGTGAGCTCCTCGTCGGTGCGCCGGCGCTCGGCCTCGAAGGACTGGCACATGCGCAGCAGGCTGAACTCGAGGCTGAGCTGGAGCATGCTCAGGGCCTGCGCGAGGGCCTCGGGTGAGGACTCCAGCTGCGCTGCGCACTGGTGCAGTGCATCGGCCATGACGTTGCGCCACCACAGGCAGCGCCTGGTGACCTCGTTGAGCGAGGCCGCACGATGCGCAGCGAGCTCGCCGAAGATCTTCGAGGTTTTGACGGCCGCGTCGTTGGTCACCTCGAGCCCGTCGCCGGAGATCCAGCGGGCGACGGCGACGGTGGAGGCGGTGCAGATCTGCTCGAAGCTGTCCTGGACGAGCGCATCTACGACCTCACCCGAGTCGACCGTCTCTGCGATCGTGCGCGAGAGCACCTCCGCGGCGCGGGCCTGCAACGCCTCTCCGAGGCGGCAGACCTCCGGGGCCGGGCTGGATGGGAGCGGCAGCGGCGGCGCCGGGGCTCGGACCTCAGCCCCCCCGGAGCTCGAGCGTTCACCCGTCATTCAGGACTAATCGGCGCCGCGAGGGGATTACTGAAGCCTCCGAGGGCACGCGGCCTCGACGGGGCTGCCCCGGCGCGGCGGCGGCGGGTATTTTGTGGAGATGGACCAGCGAACGCTCGCGCGCACCGGCGTCCACGTGACGCCGTTGTGCCTCGGGGCGATGATGTTCGGAGCGTGGGGCGAGCCGGACCACGAGGAGTGCATCAGGATCATCCACCGGGCGCTGGACGCGGGTATCAACTTCATCGACACTGCAGACGTCTACTCGCGCGGCGAGTCGGAGGAGATCGTGGGCGAGGCGCTGGCGGGGGGGCGTCGCGAGCACGTGGTGCTGGCGACGAAGTTCCACGGCACGATGGGCGATGACCCCAACGAATCCGGCAACTCGCGCCGCTGGGTCATGCGCGAGGTGGAGGCGTCGCTGAAACGTCTGAAGACGGACTGGATCGACCTCTACCAGGTGCATCGCTGGGATCCATGGACCGACCACGACGAGACCCTGGGCGCGCTGTCGGACCTCGTGGCCCAGGGCAAGGTGCGCTACGTCGGGTCCTCCACCTACCCCGCCGCGCAGATCGTCGAGGCGCAGTGGGTCTCGCGGGAGCGACGGCACCAGCGCTACGTCTGCGAGCAGCCCCCGTACTCGATCCTCGCGCGGGGCATCGAGGCGGACGTGCTCCCGACCTGTCTGGAGCACGACATGGGCACGATCGCGTGGAGCCCGCTGGCCGGGGGCTGGTTGTCGGGGCGCTGGCGCAAGGGCTCGGACGATCTGACCTCACGGCGCTCGGCGATGATCCCCCAGCGCTACGACCTCTCGATCCCGGCCAACCAGGCGAAGCTCGAGGCCGCCGACGCGCTCGCACGACTTGCGGACGAGTCGGGCATCTCGCTCATCCACATGGCGCTCGCCTTCGTCATCCGCCATCCCGCGGTCACTGCGGCGATCATAGGCCCGCGGACGATGGATCAGCTGGAGTCCCAGCTCGGGGCCGTTGACGTCCAGCTCGACGCCGAGCTGCTGGACCGGATCGATGAGATCGTCCCGCCGGGCACGACGATCAACCCGACGGACGCCGGCTGGAGCAACCCCGCGCTCGCCCCCGAGGCGCGCCGGCGGTAGCGGGGCGCTAGCTGTCGGGCGCCGCTGCGTACTCCTCGTCGCTGACGTGCTCGCCCCAGACGGCATCGACGCCGTCCTCGCCGGCCTCCTGAAGCGCGAGGTGGGTCATGAAGTGCACGGTGCCGGCTCCGTGCCAGTGATCCTCACCGGGATCGATGTGGACGGTGTCGCCGGGCCTTATCTCCTCGATGGGTCCGCCGCGGCGCTGCACGAGCCCCACTCCCTCGGTGACGTGGAGCACCTGCCCGTGGGGGTGCGTGTGCCAGGCGGTACGTGCGCTCGGGCTGAAGTGCACGCGGTAGGCCCTCAATCGGGAACCGGTGTCCCCCGGGGTGATCCCGTCGATGAACACCGAGCCCGTGAACCACTCCGGCGGCCCGCTAGTGGTCTGGGGTCTGCTGCGGATGATCTCCATCGAGTCGGCCTCCTTACGCTGGTGCCGGCACGTTATCCCAAGCGATCGAGGGTCGCGGTCGGGCGCGAGGCGGAGCGCGCCACGGCCGGATAGCGTAGGAGCCGATGAGCGAGCTGACCCCGCCGGTGCAGGAGCTCCTCGACTCGCAGATCGTCGGCGTGCTCGCCACGGAGCCTCCGAGCGGTCACGCCCGCCAATCGGTCGTCTACTACGCGCGCGAGGGTGACCGTCTCCTGATCTCGAGCGTCGCCGGACGCCGCAAGGTGACCGACGTGGAGCAGAGTGGTTGGGCCTCGCTGTGCGTCATGGGAGAGCAGCGGCCGTATCCCTCGGCCACGTTCTCAGGGCCCGCGCAGGTCCTCACGCAGGGGATCGGGCCTGCAACGGCGGCTGTCGCACAGCGTTTCATGGGCGCCGATGAGCCACCCGAGGAGCAGAGCGACGAGGCGCTGGCAAGCGTGGGGCGCGTGGTGATCGCGATCACGATCGAGCGAGTCGCCGCTGTGAGTCATCTCGCGGAGTGATCGCCGGGCGGCGAGTGACCGGTGAGTTCTGTGGGCCCGCACAGTCCTAATCTGGTGGGCCCCGCTCGAGGACCGGCGACGGCCGCCCACTCAAACCGCACCACCCGAAAGGAGAAAGCGATGCTCGACCACACGATCGGCACCCGCCAGGAATGGCAGACGGCTCGCGACGAGCTTGCGAAGCTCGAGGCGGAGCACGCGGAGCTCGGCCGGAAGGCGACCGAGCAGCGCCGTCAGCTTCCCTGGGTTCCGGTGGAGAAGGAGTACGTCTTCGACACAGAGGATGGGCGCAAGACGCTCGCCGAGCTCTTCGAAGGGCGCTCGCAGCTGCTCGCCTACAACATCATGTTCGGACCCGACTACGAGCGCGGGGCCTGCCCCGGATGTTCCAACCTGGGGGACGAGCTGGGCGCCACCCGCGTGCATCTGGCGCACCGCGACGTGTCGCTGATCTGCTTCTCGCGCGCGCCGATCGACCGGCTTGTCGCCTACAAGCAGCGGATGGGCTGGCAGTTCCCGTACGTCTCCACGTTCGGGACCGACTTCCCGTTCGACTTCGGGCTCGCCCTGACGCCCGAGCAGGCGCAGGCGATCCCCCAGGTCAAGACGATGATCGACGACCCCCCGGACTGGCTGGAGGAGTGGGGGCGGCAGGTCGGAGCCAAGCTCGAGGACGGCCTGCGCGAGGGCCCGAGCTGGATTGCCTTCGCCCGCGAGAACGGGACCGTCTACCACACCTACACGGTTATGGCCCCGGATCGGTTCGTCGCCCCCTATCACTCGTTCCTGCTCGAGCGCACGCCGAAGGCGGAAGCCGAGAACCCTCGGGCGTGGCGCAAGGACGAATACCCCGACTGAGACGCTGGAGGGGGCGCGAGCGGGTCTCAGTCGAAGCGGTGGAACGCCGAGCGGGTCTCAGTCGAAGCCGTGGAACGGCGTGCGGTCGCCGCCGTCCCAGGCCTCTCGCAGGCCCGGTGCGCTGAGGTCCCAGTCGGGACGGATCTCGCGGGTGACCGCACGCAGGTCGCGCCACAGCTCGATGACGGAGGGGCGCCCCCAGAACCAGTATCCGTTGTAGATGCTGTGGATGACCAGGCCGGGCGCCAGCACGAGCGTGTGCGGGATCATCGGGTCGTGCTCGGGGTCGGTGTACTCCTGGATCTCGAGATCCTTCTGGACGATGCGCCCCGGGTCCGAGAGGAAGGTCCACTGCGCCCCCAGCGCCGCCCGGAACTCTTTGAGCTCGTGGTCGGCGTCGGTCGTGATCGTGGCCATCTGGGTGTAGGCCACGGCCACTTTCGGATGGAAGGCGACGAGGTCCCGGTGCTGCTGATGCTCCTTCGGGCAGTAATGGCCTCGCGCAAGAGTGAGGATCAGCGGATCCTCGCCCTGCAGCTCGCTGAGCTTACGCGCGACCTTGGTGTGATCCGGTAGCTCGTAGTCGGGGAACGTGCCACCGGGGACGATGTCGGAGCGCATGCCTTTTGCCCGCCTTTCACTTGGCTGTGCGAGCGACCACGAGCTCCCCGGCCGCCGTCCACATCCTAGGCCGCGCAGGAGACGTCGCTCGCTCGATCAGTTGGGCATCGGGCCTTCCGCCCCGACGGCCTTGGTGGCCGCTGCGATCTCGCCGCGCAGGGCCTTGAGGCCGCCGACGTAGATCTCGGAGAACGTCGGGAACGGCTGGATCGTGTCGAGGAGGACGTCGAGCGGCGTATGCGCCCGGATCGCGAGCGTGGCCTGCTGCAACCACTCGCCGGCCTCCGGCCCCAGCGCGTACGCGCCGGTGAGGCGCTCGCCGTCGCTCAGAAGCGTGAGGAAGCCGTTCTGCTCGGCGTACGCGCGTGTGTAGGTGGCGGTCTTGGCAACCCCCGACAGCGGCACCATCGCGCTGAACCGGCCCGCCGAGGCGCCCACGGCGGCGGCTTGGGGGTCGGTGTAGGTGACCCGCGGTACGGCCTCGTAGTTGGCCGTGCGGGGTTCGCCGAGGATGTTCGCGGCGACCACCTCGCCCTGGTACTTGCCGACGTGCGTCAGCGGCCAGAGGCCGTTGACGTCGCCGATCGCCCAGAGGTTCTCGCCCGCGCGCAGGTGCGCGTCGACCATGACCCCGTGGGTGTCCGGCTCGACGCCCACCGTCTCGAGGCCGATCCCGCTCACCCGCGGACGGCGCCCTGCGGCCACGAGCAGCCGGTCGCCGCGCAGCTCGCGGCCGTCATCGAGCTCGAGCACGTAGTCCTCGCCCTCACGCCGCGCGGCGGCGACGTTGGCCGAGACGGCCAGCTCGATCCCTTCGAGGCGCAGCGCCTCGCCGAGGCCCTCACCGAGCGGCGCCGGCTCGCGCGCCAGGATGTGCTCGGAGCGCTCGACCACCACCGCATCGCCGCCGAGCCGGTTGACCGCCTGGGCGATCTCGACTCCGACGGGTCCGCCACCGAGGATCAACAGGCAGCGCGGGATCGCCTTCATCGATGTCGCCTCGCGACTCGTCCACACACCCTCGAGCTCGTGGAGGCCGCGTACGGGCGGCATGACCGGTTCGGCGCCGTTCGCGAGCACGACGTGGTCGGCGGTGTGGCGCACGCCGTCGACCTCGACGACCCCCGCCCCGGCGAGCCGTCCGCTGCCGCGCAGAAGGTCGATGCCGTTGTCGGCCAGCCAGCGCTCCTGGCCGGCGTCGGAGTAGTCGGAGACCATGAAGTCGCGCCAGGCAAGCGCCTCCTGCACGTCCACCTCGGCGCTCGCGGCAGCGTCACGTGCCCCGTGCACGGCCTCGCCGGGTCGCAGCAGCGTCTTCGAGGGAATGCAGGCCCAGTACGAGCACTCCCCTCCGACCAGCTCGCGCTCCACGACTGCCACCCGCAGGCCGCCATCTGCCAGGGCCCCGGCGCAGTGCTCGCCGGGTGAGCCGGCGCCGAGAACGATCACGTCGTAGTCGCTGCTCATGTCGGGAGCTCCTCGCCGGCGCGCTCGCGAACCATGTAGAGCGCATACCACTGCGGCCAGTCCGGGTCGGGGCCGGTTCGCTGCTCGTGCTCCCCGTGCGCCCGCTCTGCACGCCTCAGCGCGTCTGCAAGGTCCTCGACGGACTCGTACACCGTGGGCATCGCCTCTCCTTTCAGCGGCCCGGAGGCCGTCTCGTGGTCTCCCGCTACGACTCTGGTTCCCATTCGAGCAGAAGTCAAGGCGTACGCCGCCGGCTGAACGGGCTGGCCGTCTCTACAGCGTCGCCAGTGGGACCCCAATGATGTCCAGCCGGCGCGTAAGCCCGCCGATCGCGAACTCTCGGATCCCGTCGCTGGTCGCCCCGATCGCCGCGAAGTCGCGGCCTGAGCCGGTGTCAGGTGGCGCCAGCGAGGCAGCGACGGCCGGCAGCACGTCGCGCAGCGTCTCCCGCACGATGTCCGCAGTTGAGGGATCCTCCTTCACCGTCTCGCGCAGGAACCAGACGCCGAAGCCGATGTGACGCGTCTCGTCGTGGTGGATCTTCGAGTAGCCAGCGACGAAGCCCGGCAAGAGGCCTTCGCCGTCGAGGTAGTCGGTAGTGAACTTGAACGTCGTAAGTCCGAGCGTTCCCTCGAGGATCAGGTGGTAGAGCGTGACGAATCTGACCTTCGCCTCGAGGTTGGCGGGCTCGGCCGCAAGGCGCTCGTGCGCCTGGACCAGTTCTACGTCGAATATCTGCCGGAAGGCGTCCGAGACGTTCGCGCGGGCACGCTCTATGTGGGCGGCTATCGCCTCCGGCGTCGCCACGACCTCGTCCTGAAAGCGGGCATAGAACTGCATGTGGCGCGCCTCGTCGACCTGCTGGGTCGCCAGGAACGTCGCTTCCTCCTCGCTTCCATAGGCGCTGACGAGACCTGAGAACTTGGTCGTGATGCGCTCCTCGGCGACCATCAGCGAGGACAGGACGAAGAAGATCAGGTCGCGATCCTCGCCGGCCATCTGAGCCCACTGCTGCTCGTCGATGGCAAGGTCGATCTCGAACGGAGACCACTGCGAGTCCTCCCACCGGCGATAGAGCGTTTGGGGGTCGTTGAGCTGGATGTCGGCGTCGATCACGGACCGGGCGCATCCCGGCGCGGCTCGACGATCCTGACGGTCGCCGCGCCCGAATGCTCGTGCGCCCGACGCGTCTCATGGATCCGCATCGCCCCACGCTCATCCGCGTGGGCCTTCCCCGCAGCGCAGCCGCACGTGCCTCCGCTTCCGCAGCAGCCGGCCTTGGCCGCGGGCTCGCAGCACGTCTCCCGTGCATCGGGCGAGCAGCAGGCCGCGTCTAGCTCAGCCATGTCGACAGCTCCTCCATCGCATCGGGGATGACGTAGTAGTAGGCCCACAGCCCGCGGCGCTCGGAATCGACTATCCCCGCGTCGCGGAGCTTCTTGAGATGGTGGGACAACGTCGGCTGGGACACGTCGAACAGGGGCACGAGCTCGCACACGCACACCTTCCCCGCGTGCTTGCGAAGCACGTCCACGAGCTGCAGCCGGATCGGATCTCCGAGGGCCTTGGCGACCGTCGCCATGCGGACGGCGTGCTCCCGCTCGACGTCGGGGTAGACGACCGGCTCGCAGCAGGGCTGGCCGGCGGGCCGCTTCTGCTTCGGCGCAAGCTCCAGATCGACAGCCATCGATCTACGTATATCTATTGAAACCACGTTTGTCAATGGATATGTTTCACCGCGTGGACGAAGGGGTGGCGATCATCACGGACATCCACGGCAACCTCCTGGCGCTGGAGGCCGCGCTCGCCCGGATCGACGAGCTCGGCCTCCGGCGCGTTTACTGCGGCGGGGATCTCGTCGGCTACGGGCCGCGCCCGGACGATGTGTGCACGCTCATCGGGGACCGGGGGATCCCGACGATCTACGGCAACTACGACTACGCGATCGCCCGCGACGAGGAGGACTGCGGCTGCGCGTACGTGAATCAGCACGACCGCGACCTCGGCGAGCAATCTGTCGCTTGGACGCTCGCCCACACCAGCCGGGCATCGAAGGAATTCATGCGGGACCTGCCGTTCGATCTCCATTTCGAGGCGGGCGGGGTGCCGGTCCACCTGGTCCACGGATCTCCCCGGAAAGTGAACGAGTACCTCTTCGAGGACAAGCCGCCAACGCTCTACGAGCGGCTCGCGGCCGCCGAGGAGGCAACGGTGATGGTGTTCGGGCACACCCACAAACCATGGGTCCACGAGTACGGTGGAGTGCTGTTCGTCAACTGCGGCTCCGTCGGCAAGCCGAAGGACGGCAACCCCCGCGGGGCCTTCGCGGTGGTACGCCCGAGCAACGGGACCGTGGCCGTGACGATCGAGCGCGTGCAATACGACACCGAGCAGGTGGCCCGGGAAGTCCGGGACGCCGGACTGCCCGGCGAGTACGCCGAGAAGCTCCTCACGGCCGAATGAGCTCAGAGGCCAAACCACCACTGCTGCGCCGGCTGCTCGCCGAGCTGCTCGGCTCCGCGTTCCTGGCGGCACTCGTCATCGGCTCCGGAATCGCGGCGCAGACTCTGTCGCCAGGCGACGTCGGCCTGCAGCTGTTCGAGAACGCCGCGGCAACTGCCGCGGGCCTGTTCACGATCATCCTGATGTTCGGCCCCGTCTCGGGCGGCCATTTCAACCCCGTCGTCTCACTGGTCGACGCCGCGTTCAAGGGCATCAGCGTGCGCGACGCCGTCGCCTACATACCCGCCCAGATCGCAGGGTGCATCCTGGGGGCAGTCGTCGCCAACGGCATGTTCGAACGCGCGGCGATCAGCATCTCCACCCACCACCGCGCCTCGCCGGCGCATCTGCTCGCCGAGGTGATCGCGACGTCCGGGCTGATCCTCGTGATCTTCTCGCTCGCCCGGACCGGTCGCAGCAGGATGGCGCCCGCCGCCGTCGGCGCCTACATCGGGGCGGCGTACTTCTTCACCAGCAGCGCCAGCTTCGCCAACCCGGCGATCACCGCCGGGCGCATGTTCTCGAACAGCTTCGCCGGCATCGCCCCCGCCTCGGTCCCGGCGTTCGTCCTGGCGCAGCTCGTCGGCGGGATCGCCGCGCTGGCGGTGATCCGGAGCCTGTACCCGGACCTGACGCCCGCCGAGGCCGGCGACGTCGTCTTCGACGGGTAGCCCGGGCTTCGCCAACAGGCCGTGCGTCGGCGGTTCAATGGGTCGGCGGTTCAGTAACCGAGCCCGCCGCTCGATCCGCTGCCGCCGGGCGTGCCCGCGCCACCGCCGGTTCCGACACGGCCGCACCGGCCGACCTGCACGAGCGGATCGGGCGCTCCGTCCTCGACGCTTGCATGACGCCTCACCGCAGATCGCCGCAGCATGGAGGTCCTGGGAGTCATCCGCCGACCGATGAGTCTTGCCCCTCGCGTCGGTCGGTATGAGCAGAGATCGCAGAAAGGACAACGATGACCCAGCCTGAGACCCGAACCATCGAGCTGCCTGGTGCCACTCTCAGCTACGACGTCAGAGAGGCGGAGCCCGGGAGCAGCGAGCCGGTCCTCCTGATGATCGGATCACCGATGGACGCGAGCGGGTTCGCAGCGCTCGCCGGCCACTTCCAGGACCGAACGGTCGTAACGTACGACCCCCGAGGGGTCGGGCGCAGCCGCCGAGTCGACGGCGTCACGGGGGCGACACCCGACGAGCACGCGGAGGACCTGCACCGGCTGATCTCCGAGCTCGACGACGGCCCGGTGGCCATCTTCGCCAGCAGCGGCGGAGCCGTGAACGCACTCGCGCTCGTCAGCCGGCATCCCCATGCCGTCCGCACGCTCGTCGCTCATGAGCCGCCGCTCGCGACCGTGCTCCCGGACCGGGAGGCGGCGCAGGCGGTGACCGCGGACATCCACGAGACCTACGAGCGCGACGGCCTCGGGCCCGCGATGGCGAAGTTCATCGCGTTCACGAGCGTCAGGGGACCTACTCCGCCCGACCTGCCGGGCCAGGCTCCGGATCCGGCCGAGCTCGGTCTTCCGACCGAGGACGACGGCAGCCGCGACCACCCGCTGCTCGGCCCGCACATGCTCCACGTCACCCACTACGAGCCCGACTTCGACTCCTTGCACCGGGCCTCCACGCGGATCGTCGTCGCGGGCGGCGCAGAGTCCGAGGGCACGTTCCCTCACCGCGCCGCGCTGGCGGTTGCCGAGCGCCTCGGCAGCGAGCCGGTGACCTTCCCGAGCCACCACGGCGGGTTCGGCGAGCAGGGCGAGCCGGAGGCGTTCGCCGCCACCCTCCGCGTGGTGCTCACCGACGTCGGCTGACCAGACCGCCGCGACGGCGCTCGAGAGGCGCCGGTATGGGAAGCGGCCCCCGTCCCGGTTCTGCTACGCCTTCTGAGAGCACGATGCCGATCGAGGAAGCGACATCCACGCTGATCCGGGCACTTGACTTCCCGGATCTCGCCGACGAGGTGATGTACCCGAAGATGCCCGTGGAGAAGCTTGCGCGGCTGGCGGAGCACGGCTCTCGGCGCTCCTTCTCGGTGGGCGAGACCCTTTATGCGCAGGGGCAGCGAGATGCCCCGTTTGTGGTACTCGAGCGCGGCAGGGTGCGAGTGCTCGACCGCAAGCCGGGCAAGGTCCTGTGGATCGCCGACGCCGAGGCCGGCACCTTCTTGGGCGACATCGCCACGTTCACGGGCGAGCCCGCCATCGCCGAGTGCGTCGCCGACGAGCCGACCGATGCGATCGTCATCGAGCGCTCGGCGCTCAGGGCGATGCTGGCGTCGTGGCCGGAGTTCGCGGAGATCGTTCTGCGCACCATGATGGTCCGCCGGGAGTGGCATGAGGCGCATGGGTACGGTGTGGCGCGGCTGATCGCTGCGCGCGGCTCCCGCCGCGCCTTCGAGGTGCGCGACCTGCTCGAGCGCAACCTCATACCGGTGCGTTGGTACGACGTCGACACCGACGAGGAGAGCGCCAGGATGCTCGACTGGCTGCAGGTTCCTCGCGAGGAGACGCCGGTGCTGGTGCGCAACACGACGGTGTTGCGCAACCCCTCGGCCGCTCAGGTCGCACGCGACCTCGGGCTGCGGGCGGAGATCGATGGCGAGCGATTCGATCTCGTCGTGCTCGGTGGCGGACCCGCGGGCCTTGCGGCTGCGGTGTCCGGTGGATCGGAGGGACTGAGCACGCTGGTGGCGGAGGCGTGGGCGCCCGGCGGCCAGGCGGGCACCAGTACCCGGATCGAGAACTACCTCGGCTTCCCCACCGGGATCTCCGGTACCGAGCTCACGCGCAAGGCCACGCTGCAGGCCCGGCGGTTCGACGCGGTGATGTCGAGCTTCCACCGTGCCGTCGAGCTCGCGCAGGGCCCCGAGCATCTCGTGCGCGTCGACCTCGACGACGGGCAGTACGCACTCGCGCGCACGGTGGTCGTCGCAACCGGTGCGCGCTGGCGCGCGCTCGCGGCCGAGAACCTCGGGCGCTTCGCGGGGGCGGGCGTCTACCACGCGGCCATGGCAACCGATGTCGAGCGTTGCCGCGGCGAGGACGTGATCGTCGTCGGCGGCGGCAACTCTGCCGGGCAGGCCGCGGCGCACCTGTCGCGGGCGGCACGCAGCGTCCGGGTGGTCATCCGGGGCGACGGGCTTGCAGCGACGATGTCGCGTTACCTGCTGGAGCGGATCGAGTCGCGTCCGAACATCGAGATCCTCAGCCAGACCGAGCTCGCCGCCGTCCACGGCAAAGACCGACTGGAGCAGGCGGATCTGCGCAGCAAAGTGGATGGAAGCACTGAGACGGTCGCGGTGTCGGCCGTGTTCGTGATGATCGGCGCCGACCCCTGCACCGAGGCCGTGGGAACGATGCTCGACCTCGACGAGGCCGGCTACATCAAGTGCGGCGACGCCGCCGCTGCCGCGGAGGTGGCGCCGGAGGCGTGGTCGACCAGCCGTCAGCCGTACATGCTCGAGAGCGTCTGGCCGGGCGTCTTCGCCGCGGGTGACGTTCGGGCCGGAGCGACTAAACGAGTAGCCGGCGCCGTCGGAGACGGCGCACTCGCAGTGCGCTTCGCCTACCAGCTCCTGCAGGGCTGAACCAGCCGAGCCGGCCTCGGGCGGACCTGGCCGGCGGGGCTTCTGATGGCCGCGAGGTGAACGCTCAGTCCGGGCGGAGGCTGTCGAGGCCGTCGAGGATCAGGTCGAGCCCCCATTCGAACTCGACGGAAGGGTCGTAGCCGACGTCGGGGAGCCTGGTCGCGATCTCGAGCAGATGCGGGTACTCCTCGCGAGCGTCGATCGCGTCGGCCCTCCTGCGAGCGGCCGCTCCGGCGCTGTCCGGGGTCTCGAACCCGAGGTCCCGCTCCTGCAGCGCGAAGCCGTAGATGTAGGCGTCCTGGACGGAGTAGGCGTGGATCGCCACCTCGAACGGGAAGCCCGCCTCGCGCAGAGCGCCCATCGTCGCGTCGTGGTTTCGCAGATTCGCGGGGCCCGGGCGCCGGGACTCCATCATTCCGATGGCCCAGCCGTGGCGCGTCAGCGCTTCGCGGGTGGAGACCGCCCTGCGCCGCATCGCCGACCTCCAGTCGGCATCTCCGGAGGGAAGCTCGATCTCGCCGAAGACGATGTCGACCATGCCGTCGAGGAGCTCGTCCTTGTTGGCGACGTGCTTGTAGAGCGCCATCGGGACAACCCCGAGCTCCTGTGCAAGCGCCCGCATGCTGAACGCCTCGAGCCCGGCCTCGTCGGCGAGCGCGATGGCAGCCTCGAGCACGCGAGCCCTGCTCAGCCGCGTGCGGGTGGTTTCCTTCTGCTCAGTCATGAGGTTGACAAGTGTACGCCGTACGCCTATGGTCTCGTCCACAGAGTGTACGCCGTACACCCAACGAGAGGAATCCCATGAACATGGAGCAGCCACCATCCCCGGAGCCACAGGCCCAGCCGCCCGGCCCCGGCGCGCCGTATCCCGTCCAGTACTCCGTCGACTACCCAGACCGGCCGCTGAACCGCCTGACCACGTTCTTCCGGCTGTTCACGGCCATTCCGATCCTGATCCTGATCGCTCTCCTCGAGGGCGGAGCCTACGGTTACAGCGGTGGGCGGGCGTGGACCGTGGGCGCCGGCGGCCTGGTCGTGTTGCCGACGCTGCTGATGGTCCTGTTCCGGCAGAAGTACCCGCGCTGGTGGTTTGACTGGAACCGCGAGCTCATGCGGTTCTCCGCTCGGGTGGGCGTGTATCTGACGCTGATGGAGGACCGCTACCCATCAACCGACGAACAGCAGGCGGTCCACCTCGACTTCCCGTACCCGGACGCGCGCAACGACCTCAACCGCTGGCTGCCGCTGGTCAAGTGGCTCCTCGCCATCCCCCACTACGTTGTGCTGTTCTTCCTCTACATCGCGGCGGTCTTCGTAGTGATCGCGGCCTGGTTCGCCATCCTGTTCACCGGTCGCTTCCCCCGCGGGATGTTCGACTTCCTCGTTGGCGTCGGGCGCTGGACGAACCGCGTGGTCGCCTACGCGCACGTGCTGGTGACGGACCGCTACCCGCCGTTCAGGCTCGCGCCGTAGCATTTGGTGTTACTATCGGTAAACTGAAATGTCGTCGAGGGGCTACATCCAGGTTGCTCGGGCGGAGGCCGAGGGGCGCACTCGGGCGGCTCTGCTCGACGCGGCTACGCGTGTCTTCTTCGAGGAGGACTGGTCGTCGACCTCGCTGGAAGACATCGCGGCGGAGGCGGGCGTGACCAAGCAGACGCTGCTGCGCCACTTCGGCAGTAGGGACGGGTTGGCCAGGGCCGCCTTCGAGCGAGCCAGAGGAACGGTCGTCTCCCAGCGAACCGCCGCCCCGGCTGGAGATGTCGAGGCGGCCGTTGAGAACCTGCTGGATCACTACGAGGCATTCGGCGACCGGGCGCTGAAGCTCGAGACACTGCCGCCGGGCGCCCCGGGCTTCGAGTTCGTCCAAGAGGGGCGAAAGCTCCACTACGAATGGGTGGAGAGGGTCTTCGGGCCGCTCCTGGAGCGGACGTCCGGCCGCGAGCGGAAGCGGCGCCTCGCCGCCCTGATCGCGATCTGCGACGTACACACGTGGCGCCTGCTCTCGCGCCACCTCGGTTTGGCGCGCCCCGAGGTCACGGCGACGCTGGTCATGGCAATCCGCGGAATCCTGGAGGACGACGAATGAAGATCCTTGCCTACACATCGCCGGCGCGCGGCCATCTGTTCCCGCTCGTCCCCACGCTGGACCAACTGGCCCGGCGCGGCCACGCCGTCGCCGTCCATACGCTTTCCTCGGAGGTGCAGGGCATGGCCGCGCGCGGATTCGAAGCAGCCGCGATCGCTCCGTCGATCGAGGCGATCCAGCACGACGACTACCTCGCCCGCACGCCACAAGCGCGCCTGAGGCGCGGCATGGCCACCTTCGGCGCCAGATCCAAGGAGGAGGTCGCCGACCTGCGGAGCGCGATCGATCAGCACGAGCCGGACGCCCTTCTTGTCGATTGCATGACCTGGGGCGCCAGCGCGGCGGCAGAGGCCTGGGGCGGCCCGTGGGCGCAGTGGTTCCCGTATCCGCTCCCTTTGCCCTCGCGCGACGTGCCGCCGTTCGGCCCTGGCCTCCGGCCCGCGAGAGGCCCGCTCGGGCGTCTGCGGGATGCTGTCCTTCGCCCTTTGCTCTCGGCCGGATTCGGGCGCTCGACCTTGCCCCACGTGAACGCGACGCGCCAGGGGGTGGGTGTACCGCCGTTTCGAACCGTCGCGGAGCTGTTCACCACACCACCGCTGCTGCTCTACATGACCGCCGAACCGTTCGAGTACCCGCGCTCGGACTGGCCCTCGCACATCCGAATGGTCGGGCCCGGCGCGTGGGATCCCCCGGCCGACCCACCGCCCTGGCTTAGCGGAGTGAGCCAGCCGCTGATCATGGTGAGCACGTCATCCGAGTATCAGGACGACGGGCGCCTGGTCCGTGTGACGCTCGACGCACTCGCCGAGGAGGACGTGTTCGTCGTCGCGACACTGCCCTCGGCAGACCTGCGCGGTCCGGTCCCCCCGAACGCACGCGTGGAGCGCTTCGTCCCCCACGGGCCGATCCTCGCCCGAGCCGCCTGCGCGATCACACATGGCGGAGCCGGCGCGACACAGAAGGCTCTGGCCGCGGGCGTGCCCGTGTGCGTCGTTCCCTTCGGTCGCGATCAGCTCGAGGTGGCGCGCCGCGTCGAGGTCTCGGGCGCCGGTACGCAGCTGTCCCCTCGTCGATTGCGTCCCGACCGGCTACGAGACGCCATCCGCACGGCCATGGCCAGGCAGGAGGGTGCCCGACGCGTAGCGGAGGGCTACGCCGCGACCGGCGGCGCAGCCGCGGCTGCCGATGCATTCGAAGAGCTCGTCGCCGGCTGGCGAGCGCCGATGCCGGTCGTGTCGGCCTGAGAGCTGACAGGCGCCGGGACATGCCGGTCGAACCAACTGGACCCGGGTGCAGACCAGGGTCCTCGACGGGTGCGACGTGCCGACCGGGAGAGCACGCTGTTGGCGTCACCGAAACGAGGAGAGCAGCATGTCTGTCACGACCGAGCAGCCAGGCGCCACTTCTATTCGCCCCTTCCAGGTTGAGATTCCTGACGCGGCATTGGAGGACCTGCGCCGGCGCGTTCTCGCGGCGCGGCTGCCGTCCGCGGAGCTCGTGCAGGATCGATCGCAGGGCGTCCAGCTCGCGACGATCGAGGCGCTCGCACGCTTCTGGGTCAGCGAGTATGACTGGCGCAAGTGCGAGGCGAGGCTGAACGCGCTGCCGCAGTTCAAGACCGAGATCGACGGAGTGGACACCCACTTCATCCACGTGAGGTCGCAGCATGAGGACGCGATCCCGTTGATCATGACGCACGGCTGGCCCGGCTCGGTGATCGAGCTGCTCGAGACTGTCGGCCCGCTCACGGACCCGACTGCCCACGGCGGACACGCCGAGGATGCATTCCACCTTGTGCTGCCGTCCATCCCGGGGTACGGGTTCTCCGCCGAGCCGACCGAGCTCGGCTGGTTTGCCGGCCGAGTCGCAGAGGCGTGGGGGAAGCTGATGCCGCGCCTCGGCTACACCGAGTACGTAGCCCAGGGAGGTGACGTGGGCGCCGCTGTCACGGACGCGATGGGCCGGCAGGCACCCGAGGGGCTGATCGGCATCCACACCAACCTGTTCGTGCCCGGGCTGGCGGGCGGCTCCTTCCCGCAGACAACCGATGAGGAGCGGGCGGCAGCAGAAGCGGGGGCCACGTTCAGGGCGACCGGCTTCGGCTACTTCCTCGAGCAGGCCACGCGGCCGCAGACGATCGGCTACGCCCTACTGGATTCACCCGTCGCCCTCGCAGCGTGGATGCTCGACCACGACACCGACAGCTATCAGAAGATCTCCCGCGCCTTCGTCGACCGGCAGCCGGTGGGCGGTCTCACTCGCGATCACATCCTCGACAACATCACCACCTACTGGCTGACGGGCACCGGCGTCTCGGCGGCGCGGTCGTACTGGGAGAACGGACAGGCCACGGCTCGTGCGGCCGGTCAGGCCCCTCCTCCGGTCTCGGTGCCGGCTGGCTTCACCACGTTCCCCGGCGAGATCGTCGCGACCCCACGCAGCTGGGTCGAACAGGCCTACCCCACGCTCACCTACTTCAACAAGGTCGACAGGGGCGGCCACTTCGCGGCCTGGGAGGAGCCGGAGCTGTTCACGACGGAGATACGGGCCACGTTCCGATCCCTCCGGTAGAGCAAGCAAGGGCTACGCCGGGGCTGATGGGACCTTAGCCCCGGTGTAGCGCTCACGGGTTGCGCGGATCAGCCTCCGGCGTCCGTGGGCCCGCGCCGAGCGAGGCCTCGAGCGCCGCGGCCTCGTCCTCGGTGAGCGTCCTGCGGACCGTGTCCGCGGTGGCGGACTCGCCGAGGGCGGCGATCATCTCGTCCACCTCGGTTGCGGGGGCGATCATGACGAGCGCCGACGACGAACGAGGTATGTGCTCGCGCAACTGGGCCGCGAGCGCTTCGGGCTCCTCCTCGACGTCTGGCCGGCTCCCGGCCAGGGAGCCCACCACGGCGCCGAGCACCAGCCCCACGGCGATCCCGGGCGGACCGGCGAGCACGCCGATCAGGCCGCCGGCCACGCCGCCCTCGCCGGCACCTCGCTGCGAGAGCCGATCACCCTCGTCGACGTCGAGGTAGTGACCGGCGTATGTACCGCGGAGCAGCAACCGCCCGTTGTGATGGCGTTCGACGAAGCCGACATCAAGCGTCCACTGAGGCGCCGGACGCCGACGATCCTCACCAATCGCGCCGTCTCGCGCGGCGGCGTAACGCTCGACAGCGGTGCCCTCGCCATGGAACCGGACGACCGCCAGATCCACACTCATGGGGCGAACGTTACCCCCTCCGGTTTCGCGCCTGCAAGTAACGGCTCCCCTGGCATTCCGCGGTTGCGCGTCAGCCCTTGCCGCCGGCCCGCGGCTCGGTGTTAGTTTGTCCGGTGATGACCGGGAGCGATGACCGGGGCAGGGATCGTGAAGCGATCAGCCGATGTCGGTAACCGGGGCCGATCGCGAGCCCAACCGATGGGCGGTCCTCGCGCTGCTCGGCGTCGCGCAGCTGATGGTTGTGCTCGACGCGACGATCGTGACCATCGCGATTCCTTCCGCTCAGAGGGCGCTGCATTTCTCGACCGACAGCCGGCAGTGGATCGTGACGGCGTACGCTCTGGCGTTCGGCAGCCTGCTGCTGCTGGGCGGAAAGCTCGGGGACCTGTTCGGACGCAAGTGGACACTGATCGGCGGTCTGGTTGGCTTTTCGATCGCCTCGGCTGTCGGCGGTCTTGCGCAGTCCTTCTCGGTGCTCGTCGCCGCGCGAACGCTCCAGGGCGTGTTTGGCGCGCTGCTTGCGCCCTCGGCGCTGGGCCTGCTCACAGTCACCTTCGAGGGATCTCCTGATCGACCCACCGCGTTCGGGATCTTCGGCGCGATCGCCGGCGGCGGCGCCTCGCTCGGCCTGATACTTGGCGGGGCGCTCACGCAGGTCTTGTCGTGGCGCTGGTGCCTGTACGTCAACCTCGTGATCGCCGTGCCCACTACGCTCGTGGCGCTACGCCTGCTGGTCAATCACAGGGCCCCGAAACGCGATCCGATCGACATACCCGGGGTCATCACCTCATCGCTCGGGCTGTTCGCGCTGGTGTACGGGTTCTCGAACGCCGAGACCCACGGCTGGGGTGCGACCGCGACGATCGTGGCGCTCGTTGCCGGCCCGGTGCTCCTGACCGCGTTCGTGCTGATCGAGCGACGGGTCAGGTATCCGCTCCTCCCCCTGCACATCGTCTGGAGCCGCGCGCGTGGCGGCGCATACACGACAATCGCGCTGGCCGGCGCGGCGATCTTTGCCGTCTTCCTGTTCCTCACCTTCTTTCTGCAGCAGCAGCGCGGCCTCTCGCCGCTCGCGACCGGCGTGGCGTTCCTGCCCCTCACCGGTGTCCTCGTTGTGACCTCGACCACCGTCCAGACACGCGTGATCCAGCACACGGGCGTCAAGCCGCTGGTCCTCGCGGGCACGACGCTCGGGGCGATAGGGATGTTCCTGTTCACTCGCCTGACCCCCAGCTCGGCCTATGCCACCCACGTGCTCCCCGGTTTGGTCATCCTCGGGGTGGGCATGGGGTGCATCTTCGCGCCCGCCTTCTCGACCGCCACCCTGGGCGTGGAGGGCAGCGAGGCCGGGATCGCCTCGGCGATGGTCAACACCTCCCAGCAGGTCGGCGGCTCGGTGGGCACATCCCTGCTAAGCACCATCTTCGCCAGCGCCGTTGCCAGCTACGCCGCCACCCACCCGCACACTCGCGCCCTGGCTGATGCCGCGGCGGTTCACGGCTACACCACGGCATTCTGGTGGGCGGTTGGGATCTTCGCGCTCGCCTTCCTCCTGGCCATGCTGATCCTGCCCGGACGCACCAGGCCTCGGGTCCCCACCCTCCGCGCGGCAATCGCCAGGCTCGCGATCGGCAACTGCCATCACTTCGAGCCCGCGCAGCGCGCCCGGCGTCGGCTCCGCGCTAAGACACGTGCTGCGGAGCAATGAGCAGCGGCCGCTTGGTCTGCGCGGCGAGTGCGTGGGAGACGCTGCCCAGGACGGCGCTGCCGATGGCGCCCCGTCCCCGTTGGCCGCAGACGATCAGTCCGGCGTCGATCGCCTGGGCGACCTCATCGATCGTCTGGGCGACGGATCCGTCTGCTTGCTCGGTTCGCGCGGAGGCGTTATAGCCGCGCCTGCGGGCGTCCGCGGCGCCCTCTTCGGCGATCTGCTGCGCGCTGGTGGCCTCCTTTTCGTCGATCTCGCCCTCGTTCGGTATTGCGACGAGGAATGAACCGGCTCGGGCGAGCTGCACCGCTGCGGTGGTCCACACAACCAGCACGACGGCATCGGCGGGCTTGATCAGTTCGGCTACGGCATCCAGCGCCCTCTTCGAGCCCTCCGACCCGTCATAGCAGAGCAACACCGGCCTGTTCACGCCTGACCTGCCCGTCGCAGACCATCAACGGCTGGACGACGGCCAGCGTGGGCACGGACCCGATCGTTTCGGCGAGTGCGACGGCCGGCGCCGGGCTTGCACTGCACGGCGCCCGCTGCGGCGGCGATCCTCGGGGCCTGAACGATCTCGTGCCTCCAACGGCGAGGGGCTGCTCTGCGGAGCTGCGTCGACGAGAACGTAACGTCCGACTCGCGAAGCGTCAACCGCTCCATCGGAAGCAGAACGACTTTCCCTCAGCTGAGGTCCAGCACGGTGGTCGGCGGCTGGATCTCGTCGACGTGACCCTCGCGGGGGACGATCGCGGTGCCGATCGCGAAGAACTCGATCGTGTGGCTGCCCCAGCCGTGGCTCTTCTCCTGCAGCTGTACGCCCACGATCCCCTCGGCCTGGATCTCGGCTGCCTCGCGCTGCATGCGCTCCATGGCCAGCTCGCGGGCGTCGTAGAGCGCCTGCGTGAAGTTCGACAGCTCCACGTTGCGGCCCGTCTGGGCCAGCGACTGCAGCATCCCCCTGTGCGCGACGTGGTAGACGCAACTGCCCATCACCATCCCCACAGGGCGGTGGCCTGTGCGCAGCAGCGTCCAGAAGTCCTGACCCGAGAGGTCGCTGGTGAATGGCCTGCCGTTGGGCGCCCTGTGAAGAACGCCCTCGCTGTGCTTCACGGCCGTGCCGATCGCGATGAACTCGGCCATGTCCTGGCCCCACTCGTAGCGGCCTATGTCCAGCCGGACCCCCACGACGCCGTCGGCGCCCAGCTGGTCGGCCTCCTCCTCCATGCGGGTCATCGCCAGCTGACGTGCGCCGTACATGGCTTCGGAGAGGACCTTCATCTCCTGGCTCTTCTTCCAGCCCGCCATCTGGATGCCGATGTGGTAGATCGAGCTGCCGACCACCAGCCCCAGGGGCTCGAAGCCCGCCTCCTTGACCAACAGGAACTCGTTGACCGACAGGTCCGAGGTGAACAGCCCCTGTCGGTTCTGCTGCAGGCGCGCCCGCCCCGCCTCGGGCACCCCCTCCAGCGAGGTGGGGTCGTAGGGACTCTCCGTCTCAGTCGGTTCGCCGTCGCTCATGGTGTGGTGGCTCCTCCCGTCAGGTCGATGATTGTCTTGGGGGCCCCGAAGCCCGTGGCGGCGCCCTGGCGGATGGCCGTGCCGATCGCGTTGAAGCTCATCACCAGCCCGTTCTGCCCGGCCGGCTGGATGCTGTGACCGAGTTGCACACCCACCACGCCGCTGGCGCCCACTCTTACCGCCTGCGCAGTGACGCGTGCCATGACCGTCTCGCGAGCCTCGTAGATGCCCCGGGTGTACGCAGTCAGCTCCTGGTTCTGCATGAAGCCCATTCCGCCGCCCAGCCCGCCAGCCTGCCAGGACCGCACGAAGAAGACCGAGGTCCATGCCACCACGCCCAGCGTTTCGATCCCCGCCTGGCGCAGCTTGGCGAAGTCCGGCACCGACAGCTCCGTCAGAACCGTCCCCACGCGGGCCTCCGTGCCGGCAGGATGCCTTCCGCTGCTGCTGCGCACGGCCGTCCCCACCACGACGCACTCGATCGCCCCTTCTGTGAACTCCCGCGCGCCGCTCGAGATCCGGACCCCCACGACAGCGTCGGCGCCGACGTGCTCGGCCTCCTGGGCCAGGCGGCTGAACGCGCGGTCGCGCACCTCGTTCCAGGCCTCCGACAGGGCCTCTAGCTCGTACATGAAGCCGCCGAAGCCGCCCGCGTATTCCGTGGGCATGGTCGCGGCGTAGCCCACCTGGTAGATCGAGCTGCCCATCACCTGCGCCAGGGGCGTCAGGCCGAGCTGGTGACAGAGAGCGAACGATCCCACCGACAGGTCGGAGGTGAACGCGCCCGCGCCGTGCGAGAGCTCGCGGAGCCGGCGCTCGGCGTTCAGTGGAATGCCGCCGCGCTCTACCCGCTGGAGGCTCTCGAGCTGCTCACGGTCGACGGCTTCCTGGTCCGGAGCCTCCTCCGGCGGTTGTGTCCGGCGTGGGCTCATCAGCCGAGCAGCCGCTCGAGCGCCGCCCGTCCCTCGGCGCTTCGCTGGGCCTCATCGCGCAAGTCGTCCGTCAGGGCTGCCACCCACGCATCGGCGTCAAGCGTCTCGCGCCTGATGGAGATCCCGCCACTCTGGCGCTCGCGCGAGCCTCTCAGGCGCCCGTCCGCCATCTCCAGCCTGTAGCAGCAGTCGCCCAGCTCCACCTGCACTAGACGGACGTGCTTGGGCCCGCGTCCGAGCAGGCCCCCACCGCGACGCTCGACCCTTGCGCGAGACGGCAGCGCCTGCTCGAGCTTGGACGCCAGCACCTCCAGCGAGACCGCCACCTCGGCGCTGTCGCCGCGAAGCCCTGCGGCCGCCAGATCGAATGTCTCGTCATCACCCACCCGTCGCAGGCTACACCGGTCGCGGGCGCCTCCCGCCGGCCGAGTGCTCCCACACCGAAGCCCCCAGACGGCGCAGACGCGAGGTCAGCTCGCCCCGCCTGTCGCACTCACAATTCGGCCAGTCGCGCGAGCAGCGGGACGGCGCGTAGGAGTGCATCCCGCTCGTCCTCGGAGAAGCCCTCGGAGATCGCCCGGATCAGCCACCCCTCGCGCGCGCTGCGATCGGCTTGGAGCGCGGCGCGGCCCTGAGGTGTCAGCTCGAGGAGGGCGCGGCGCCCGTCGGCGGGGTCCGGGCGGCGGCTGATCAGGCCCTCGGCTTCGAGCTCGCAGACCGTCTGGGCCATTGACTGGGGTCGCACGCGTTCGCCGGCGGCCAGGTCGCTCGTGCTCCGCGCGCCCTCGCGGTCCAGACGCCCGAGCACGGCTCCCTGCGCAAGCGAGAAACCGTGCTCGGCGCGCACGCGGCGCACGAGCTGACCGAGCACGACGCGCAGCTCGCTGGCGACGGATGACACGTCGATGGACGATGACAAGGCGCCAGGGACTATATCGGAATGGGCAGGCAAACTGTACAGATTGCCTGTATAATTCGGCCCCAGGTGGCAGCGAACGAGCTCGATCAGATCGTGCCGAACGGGTACGTGGACCCGGACGGCGGAACAGGCGGAACAGCCTGCCCCGACCGCTACCGCTGGGTCGCGCTGTCGAACGTGACGCTGGGCGTGCTGCTGGCCACGCTGGACGGCTCGATCACTCTGATCGCGATGCCCGACATCTTCCGCGGCATCAAGCTCGACCCGCTCGTGCCGGCCAACAGCTTCTACCTGCTGTGGATGATCCTCGGCTTCCTGGTCGTGACGAGCGTGCTGATCGTAAGCTTCGGGCGCCTGGGGGACATGTTCGGCAGGGTCCGCATGTACAACCTCGGCTTCGTCGTCTACACGGTGGCATCGCTGGCGCTGACCGTCGACTGGCTGACCGGCCCGTCGGGCGCGATCTACCTGATCGCCTGGCGCGTCGTGCAGGGCGTCGGCGCCGCGTTCCTGCTCGCCAACGCGGCTGCGATCATCACCGACGCCTTTCCCGCCAATCAACGCGGCATGGCGCTCGGCATCAACAACATCGTCGGCGTCAGCGGCATGTTCGTCGGCCTGGTGCTCGGCGGACTCCTGGCCCCGATCGACTGGCGCCTGGTGTTCCTGATCTCGGTGCCCGTCGGGTTGTTCGGAACCGTGTGGGCCTACCTGAAGCTCGAGGAGCGCAGCAAGCCGAGACCGGGGCGTGTGGACTGGTGGGGAAACCTCACGTTCGCACTCGGGCTGATTCTGATCATGATCTCGGTGACCTACGGCATCCGGCCCTATGGCGGCCATGCGACTGGCTGGACAAGCCCCCGGGTGATTGCGCTGCTGGGCGCCGGGGCGATCTCGCTGATCGCCTTCGCGCGGATTGAGCGGCGAGTCGCAGACCCGATGTTCCGCTTGCCGCTGTTTCGGATCCGCGCATTCACATTCGGCACGCTCTCGACGTTCCTCTCAGCGGTGGCGCGCGGTGGCCTGCTGTTCATGCTGATCATCTGGTTACAGGGGATCTGGCTGCCGCTACACGGCTACAACTTCACCGAAACGCCGTTGTGGGCCGGCATCTACATGCTGCCGCTCACCATGGGCCTGCTTGTGGCCGGGCCGATCTCCGGCTACCTCTCAGATCGCTTCGGCGCGCGCTGGTTTGCCACCGGTGGCATGCTCGGCACCGCGCTGAGCTTCGTGCTGCTGGCGCTGCTGCCGATCAACTTCTCCTTCCCCCAGTTCGCCGTCATCCTCGCGCTCACCGGCGTCTCGATGGGCATGTTCGCCTCGCCAAATCGCGCGGCTGTGATGAACAGCCTGCCCGCCGGCGACCGGGGCGCGGGTGGCGGGATGAACCAGACGTTCCAGAACTCCGCGCAGGTGCTCTCGATCGGCATCTTCTTCACCCTGATGATCGTCGGCCTCGCTGCGAGCCTCCCGCACGCGCTGACGAGCGGTCTCGAGGCCCACGGGCTGGCCGCGGGAACGGCGCAGCACATCGCGAAGCTGCCGCCGGTGTCGATCCTTTTCGCCGCCTTCCTCGGCTACAACCCGATCCAGCACCTGGTGGGCGTGCACGCACTGTCCGCGCTTCCCGCGGCTAGCCAGGCGACGCTCGCCGGCCGCTCGTTCTTCCCCCACCTCATCGCGGCGCCGTTTCGCAATGGCCTCCACGAGGCGTTCGCGTTCGCGATCGTGGCCTGCCTGATCGCCGCTGCGGCATCGCTGATGCGAGGAGGCAGGTACCACCACGAAGCCGACGCGAGGAGCAGCGCCGAGGATCGCGGCAGACCGGCGACTCGCTCCGAAGCGCTTCACACGTGACGTGAGCGCAACCTTCGTCTCTAGGTCGGCTGCGCGCTGCGGCTAGCCAGACGCGCACCCACCCGCATCGCCCGCGGCACCCGGCGCGCCAAGGCGACCGCGACGCGGTCCGAGCGGCGCATGTAGTGCTCGGCGCCGTCCAGTTGCACCTGCGGCTCGCGATCATCGCCCAGGGCATAGAGACGCCACATCCCCGGCACCCCCTTCAACTCGTGCTCGCCGCGGTCGCTGAACTGCATGTCCGAACCGACGACCAGCTCCTTGACGGTCGAGGACACGACGATCTCACCAGGGCCGGCGAGCGCGCTGACCCGGGCGCCGATGTGAACGGCGAGGCCGCCGAGGTCCTCACCGATCACCTCGCACTCCCCCGTGTGGATGCCGCTGCGCAGCTCGATCCCGACCTCGGAAACAGCGTCGCGCAGGGCCTCCGCGCAGCGCATCGCCATAGCCGGCCCGTCGAACGCCGACAGTGCCCCGTCGCCGATGTGCTTGACGACCCTGCCGCCGTGCTCCGCGACGGTGTGATCGACGATCCCATCATGGCGCTCGAGCAGCTCGCGCCATGCGCGATCTCCCAGCTCGGACGCACGGGTCGTGGAGCCGACGATGTCGCTGAAGAGGATGCTCGACAGGATCCGGTCGGGCGCCGCCCGATGGACCGTACCCGTCACGAACCGCTCGATCTCGTCGACGACCTCATCGGCGAGCTGTCGCATCTGCCCGAGCCAGAAGACGTGGTCCGCCCCCTCGAACCTGACAAAGCGGGAGCCCGCGATCCCCGCGGCGAGCAGTTCTCCGGCCTCGACAGGTATGGCGCGGTCGCCGTCGAGATGCATCACGAGCGTCGGCACATGGACGGATGCCAGGACGTCGCGCACATCGATCCGCATCACTGTCCTGATGAGCGCTTCGGCCATCCTCGGGCTCGCGGCCGCACGCGCGAACGTGCCCCAGAACCTCATCTGGCGCTCTCCGAGGCTCGGCGCGAAGATCCTCGCCAGCTTTGCTCCATCGCCCCAGTTCCTGATGGCGTCTCTCATTTCGTCGTACTCGGCGTTGCCGCGCTCGATCACCTCCTGTGGATAGGACTCGGGCGCGCCGGGTGGCAGGACGGCGAAGGTCCCGTAGAGGATCAGCGAGCTGATCCTCGCGGGCCGCGTCGCCGCGAGCAGGACCGACGTCGGGCCGCCCTCCGAGATGCCGAAGAGAACGGCCCTCTCGGAGCCCGCGGCGTCGAGAACCGCCTCGATGTCCGCGCCGCGCTCCTCGAGCGTTGGCAGGTTCGGGATCGGGTCCGACAGGCCGGTGCCCGGCTTGTCGTAGAGGATCAGCCTCGTGAACGACGCCAGGCGACTCAGCAGCCTCGACGTTCCAGGGTCCGTCCAGGCCAGGTCGAGGTGCGAGATGAATCCGGGCGAAAGGATTAGGTCGACCGGGCCGTCGCCGACCACCTGGTAGGCGATCGAGATTCCGTCTCGCTCGACGTACTGTGTTGGCGGCGGCTGCACCCCGGCCAGTCTACGCCCGCGGCGAACGCTGTCGACCGGGGTGGCGATGCGACGCCCTGGCGGGCAAAGCGAGTGTCCTGATCGCCGATCCTCCTGCGAGGCATGGGGCCGGGCGGACCGATGGGCTAGGCTCAGCGGTCGTGTCGCTGACCGCCCTGACGTCCGCCGAGATCTCGCTGCCGACGGAGGCCGATGGCGCGCGCGTCAGCGACCGGATCGCCGTTCTGGCCGACACCGTCGACGTCGTCGGGTTGACCGACAATCACGCCGGCCAGCCGCGCATGTCGCCCCTGGCTGCGGTAGCGCTCGCTCGGGAGCAGGGCGTGGGCACGATCGTCCACGTCTCCTGCCGCGATCGTAACCGGCTCGCCCTGCAGTCCCAGGTTGTGGGCTCGGCGGCGCTCGGCGCGGAAGCGGTCCTCTGTATGCAGGGTGATCCGGTGCCTGGCATGGAACGGGTGGCCGACATGACCGCCACGCAGCTCATTGCGAGCGCGTCGGCATGGAGCGCCCCGCACCCGTTGGCGGTCGGGGCGGTCGTCAATCCCTTCGCTGAGGACGTCGACCGGGAGTTGCGCCTCCTGCGGCGCAAGATCGCCGCTGGAGCAACGTTCGTTCAGTCGCAGATGATCTTCGACCTCAGGCGCCTCGAAACGTTCCTCTTTGCCGCCGAGGACATCCTCGCGGGCGTGCGGTTCTACGCGAGCGTCGCGCTGCTTCGCAGCGAGCGCATGGTACGGCGCGCCTGCGCGCTACCAGGGGTCGCGATTCCTGAGCCAGCCGTGGCGCAGATCAGTCGCGGCGGCGGCATCGACCTGGCGGGCGAACTGGCGGCGGCCCTTGCCGGTATCTCGCGCGTAGATGCGCTTCACGTATTTCCGCTCGGCGCGGAGGCGGCTACACGAGACGTCGCCGCGGAGTTCCGCATCGCGCGGGGTGTCAGCCCTCAGCGGCCGGTAGAGACCCGTCCGTAACGGAATCGGGACGGCGAACGGGCCGACCGCGATGGCATCGCGGTCAGTGGGCCTCCCGCTGGTTTGCGAGGAACCACGTGTCGAAGTCGACCGTCCCGATGCGGGCGCCCTCGCCCGGCGTCAGCTCGCCGCCGTGCAGTTCCGTACCGTAGTACCGCGCGTGCGGGTCAGGGATGACGGTCCGTTTCTCGCCGGTGGCCGCGAACAGCCTTCGGCCCCAGGCGTCGATGCCGAGTGCCTCGGGCCCACCCAGTTCGACATGGCCGCCGACGGGCGCGCCGATCGCGAGATCGGCCACCGTCGCCGCGACGTCGTCGGCGGCGACGAACTGGATCAGCCCGGTCGACAGCCGGACGTTGTCGCCCTCGGCACCTGCCTCGACGATCTGGGACAGGAACTCGAAGAACTGCGTCGCACGCAAGATCGTGTAGGGGACTGACCCAGCCTCGATCTCCGCCTCCTGGGCGACCTTGGCGCGCAGGTAGCCGCTGTCTGGCAAGCGGTCCGCCCCGACGATCGAGACGGCGACGTGGTGGCCGACGCCAGCGTCGCGCTCGGCCGCCAGCAGGTTGCTCGAGGAAGTTGTGAAGAACTCCATGACAGCGTCGTCGTCCCAGACCGGCGCGTTGGACACATCGACGACGACGTCAGCACCCACCACGACCTCGGCAAGGCCCTCGCCCGTGATGGTGTCGACGCCCGTGGCGGGCGAGGCCGGCACCGGATCGTGCCCCTGTCCGGCCAGCCGGCGCACAACGTTGCGGCCGACCAGCCCGCTCCCACCGATAACCACGACCTTCATGTCACTCCTTCCGTCGTTGTCGGAAATCTCAAGGGACTCTCGAACGAGCCAGGCTGCGCGAATCCATTGTGGAGCGCCTTAGCCAGCGGAGCCCTAATCCGCAGCAACGCCAGCCGCGGCAAGTGATCCAGGTGCGATTGTGCACTACGCTCCGTGGGTGAGCGCCGACGCCACCCTTGTCATGTGGTTTCAGCTGCGTGCGCCCGAGCTGGCCGAGGACTTTGAGCGTCTCATGGCAGAGGATCGGGACATCGTCCGCGGGTCGCTTGACACGATGTCGGATTGGCGTCTCACGCGCCCGGCGGACGTGCCCGGACAGACGATCGGTCAGGCCGATTACGTGCTGATCGCGGAGATCACCCAGGTGGAGCGCTGGGAGCAACAGGCGAGCGAACACGTCCAACGTTTGGCGGACGACCTGGCGCACCTCGTCTCGAGCCGGGGAATGCTCATCGTGCGTCCCGTTCTTTGAAATCCGCGGTCGGTGGAGGACGATCTGACGAATGGACCGGACGAGCTTGCGAGGGGGGATTGCGGGCGCGGTCGCGACGGTGGTGATGACGCTAGAGCAGCCACTCGACCAGCACATGTTCGACTCCAAGTACGACGACGTCGAGATCCTGGGCAAGCTCGTGACGCGCGGCGAGCACTGGCGACCAATCGGCTTCGCGCTGCACGTGCAGAACGGCGCGATCTTGGGCGCCGCATACGCACGACTCAAGCCGTCCCTGGCAGGGTCGGCTGTGGTCCGCGGCCTGACGATGGGCCTGGTCGAGCACATCGCGACCTGGCCGATGACCGTGCTGGTCGACCGCTACCACCCTGCCCGCAGCGAACTGCCGAAGCTCGCCGCCAACCGCCAAGCCTTCGCACAGGCAACCATCCGTCACGCAGTGTTCGGGATCGTCCTCGGCGTCCTTGAGGATGCGCTGGACCACGGCAGCGCATAGGCTGCGTCGCAGGTCGGGTCCCTAACTCGGCGCTCCGAGCCTGTTACTGATCCAAACCTGGCGGTGGCGCCGGTCGGTAGGGTCGGCTGACCTTCCAATGCGACCGAGAGGAGTTCGGCATGGCGCCCATTTCGGAGCGGGAGAGCAGGGAGATCGAGGCGGCAAACGCCTCGGAAACGACTCCGGTCGTCTTCATCCATGGCCTCTGGCTGTTGCCCGGCAGCTGGGCCAACTGGGCGGACCTCTTCGAGCAGGCCGGTTTCGCGCCGCTGACGCCCGACTGGCCAGACGATCCAGAAACGGTTGAAGAGGCCCGGGCAGCCCCGGACGTCCTCGCCAAGAAGACCTTGAAGCAGGTCGCCGATCACACCACCGAGATCATTGATGCCTTGAACAAGAAACCAGCGGTCATGGGACACTCGACCGGCGGCTTGCTGGCGCAGATGCTCGCCGGCCGAGGCCTCTCGGCGGCCACGGTGGCAATCGACCCTGGGGTCTTCCGCGGCGTCCTCCCTCTTCCGGTCTCCGTGCTCAAAGGAGTGGGCCCGTTCCTGATCAACCCGCTCACGCGCAGCCGCGCGATCACGCTGACGTTCGACCAGTTCAACTACGGGTGGACGAACGCCCTCGACGAGCACGAGGCCCGCCAGCTTTACGACACCTACCATGTGGCCGGGTCGGGGATCGCCCTGGCCCAGATGGGAAACGCCAACCTCAATCCCTGGACCGAGTCGAAGGTCGACACGGAGAACCCCGATCGGGGCCCGCTACTGATCCTCGACGGCGAGAAGGACCACACGGTTCCCTGGGCGATTGCCAATGCGGCCTACAAGCGGCAGAAGCGCAACCCAAGCGTCACCGAGATCAAGAAGATGCCCAACCGCGGCCACTCGCTCACCATCGACCACGGTTGGCAGGAGGTCGCGCAGACCGCACTCGACTTCATCAGACGGTTCGTCCCGGCCAAGCCGGACTAGACAGCGGTCGACCTCGCCGGTGGCGTCCCGCCGCACGAGAAATCCCGACGGCACCGAATGCGGAGTGCTTGGCCGCATTCGGGTAGGGCTGACCCTACTCTTGCGCTCCGGTCCGGCGGAGCAACGTATCGGGGGCGCGGGTATGGCGGCCTGCCCCTCGTGACGCAAAAGTGTCCGCATGCGCTCAACCGACGCGATCGGCACTTGGTCCGCACTGGCGGAGCGTGCCCCGTGACGAGCCGGAGCGCCGCGCCGACCGGCCCGATCGAGCCCGGAACCGAGGCGCCCGACTTCGCGCTTCGCTCGACGCCGGACCAGCTGCTGTCGCTCTCCGAGTGCCGTGGCCGGCCGGTGATCCTTGCGTTCTATCCGGAGGACTGGAGCCCTGTCTGCTCGGACCAGCTCGGCTTGTACCAGGCGGTCCTGCCGGAGTTCGAGAGGTTCGGCGCCCAACTCATCGGTATCTCGGTGGACGGTATTTGGTGCCATCTGGCTTTCGCGCGCGAGCGCAATCTGCACTTCCCGCTGCTCGCTGACTTCGAGCCGAAGGGCGACGTGTCGCGGGCCTACCGCGCCTACCGTGCCCAGGACGGGACGAGCGAGCGTGCTTTGTTCGTGATTGACGCGGACGGCATCGTGCGTTGGAGCTACGTGTCGCCGGTCGCCGTCAACCCCGGCGCCGACGGGATCCTGAACGCGCTCCAGAACCTCGGGACGGGAGGGGCTGGGTGAGCACGACCTGGGAGTCGCGCCTCGTGGTGCCGGTCGCGGAGGCCCGCGACCATATTCAGGGGTCCGCAAACGCCCCGGTTACGCTCGTCGAGTACGGCGACTTCCAGTGTCCCTACTGCGGGCGCGCCTATCCGATCGTCAAGGAGGTCCAGGCGCGCATGGGTGACCGCGTCCGATTCGTCTTCCGCCACTTCCCGATCTCGACCTCACATCCATACGCCGAGCAGGCGGCCGAGGCGGCCGAGGCCGGCGCCGCGCAGGGCAGGTTCTGGGAGATGCACGATCACCTGTTCGAGAACCAGAAGCGTCTGCGTAACGAGGACCTGCACCGGTATGCCGAGGAACTCGGCCTGGACACCGAACGCTTCGATCAGGAGTTGGCCGGCCACATCTACGCCGACCGTATCCACGAGGACTTCCTCGGAGGCGTACGCAGCGGCGTGAACGGGACGCCGACCTTCTACATCGACGGCACTCGGTACGACGGCTCTTACGAGGCTGACGATCTGGTCGTTGCGCTCGAGCAGGCCGCTCAGGAAGGCGGATGACCAAGGTTCGGGCCGGGAGCTCTCCTGATGTGGCTCGTGGTGAGCATGAGCGTCACCTGACTCTCGTCGGCGCTTGAGCAGCCGGTCGTGTCGCGCAGAGCTCGGCGTGCACGACCACATCGAGCTCCGGCCCAGTAGGGTCCGCATACGGCAAGTGTGCGAGGGAGGGAGGCGGGGGAATGCGCAAGGCCATTACAGTCATTTGTCTTATCGTCGGGATGAGCGCGCTCGCGGCGGCCAGCGCGTCGGCGGAACCGGAGTTTGTGACGAAAGCCGTAGTCGGGGAAGCCGTCAGCCGCGTCCCGTTTTCGGGGACTATCGGCGCCACGTTCTTTGAAGGCCAGAAATCGAAATCCAAGGTGTCCTGCACGAACGTGGCCGGTCAGGGCAGCGGCATCACGGGCGAAGTGACCGGTGCCAAAAGCCTCGCCAGCATCGTCATCACCTATACCGGTTGCAAAAACGGCGAATGCCCGATCGCGAGCGAAGGCAAGCCGGAAGGGGTGGTCCAAAGCAAGATTCTCGCCGGGAAGCTGGGTGAGGTCGCTCCGGGGAAGCCCGGTATCAAGCTGTTCTCGGAAGCCGAAGGCAAAG
>DASYFT010000017.1:0-1638 GCA_036498265.1 Solirubrobacteraceae bacterium
AGCTCGTCTTCTGGCGGCCGCCGCCGGCATCGTTGCCGTCAGCCTGATCCTGGGGGGTGCTCTCACCTGGGTCCTGGTCCGCGACCTCGAGTTCACGACCGCCCAGAACCAGCTCGACCGGCAGGCCCCCATCGCGACCGCCCTGGTACGCCACGAGGAATGCGCCAACCGGCAGGTCGCGGTGACGCCGTGCCGCTTCGGCCTCGCCTCTCCGGCCGACTTCATCGCGAGGCTGAACGACATCGTGCCGCAGCTCGGCGCGGACCGGCTCCTGCTGCTCGATCGCAGGTACGGCGTCCTCTTCGACAGCTCGAACGCGAACCCGACCGGCTTGCAAATCCCCGTCTCTCTCTCGAAGCACGTGCAGAACGTGTACGAGGCGCGGACCACGCTCGAGGACCAGAGCTACTTCATGGCGGCGGTGCAGATCCCGCCGGCCCGCAATCCCCTCGGCGCGACCTATGTGGTGCTCGCCGAACCACAGGCGCTGGTCGCGACAGCGGCGGCCGGCGACCTCGGCAGGAGCCTGCTCGAGGCAGGGGGCGCGGCGCTCATCGTCGCCATGCTGCTCATCCTTCTGGTCAGCCGGTCGCTCACCAGGCCGCTCACGCAGCTGGCCGCGGCGGCCGAGGACATCGCTGCTGGCAACTACTCGCGGCGCGTCGGCATCACAGGGCAGGACGAGATCGGCATGCTCGGCTCGGCCTTCAACCGGATGGCCGAGGCGGTGGAGCGCGCGCGTCGCGTGCAGCGCGATTTTCTCGCCAACGTCTCGCACGAGCTGAAGACGCCGCTGACGAGCCTGATCGGTTTCAGCCAGGCGCTCGTGGATGGAAGCCTGGTCGGCGAGGCGCAGCGGAGCCGGGCGGCGACCATCGTGCACGAGGAGTCGCAGCGTGTGCTGCGCATGGCGCAGGAGCTGCTCGACCTGGCGCGGGTCGAGGCGGGCTCGATTTCGATGCACACAGCGGCGGTCGACCTCGGGGCGCAGCTCCAGCAGGAGGTGGAGATCGTCCGGCCGCGAGCGGAGGCCCGCGGTTTGACGCTGAAGCTATCGACGCCGGCCGACGTCCCCCCCGTGGCGGCTGACCCGGAGCGCCTGCACCAGGTGATCGATAACCTGCTGGACAACGCGGTCAAGTACGCACCGGACGATTCGGCCGTCAGCGTGACGACGCGGCTCAGCGGAGCTGGGGTCGAAACCGTCGTCGCCAACCCCCTCGGCGCACACCGCCCGGATCCCGACCGCATGTTCGACCGCTTCTACCGGGCGGATCCTTCACGGTCGCCGGCGGCGGGCGGCGTCGGGCTCGGTCTTGCCATCTCGCGTGAGCTGGTGCTGGCCATGAACGGGCGGCTGTGGGCGGACTTCGATGAGTCGGCCAACCTACGCCTCCACCTGGTGATGCCGGCTTCGAGGCCTGCTGAGCGCGAGCCGGAGCCGAAACCGGCGAGCTCCACCCCCCAGGCATTGCCCCGTGCGGGCTAGCTCGGAGACATCACCAGCGTCACCGGGTTTTCGATCAGCCGCTTGACCTCGGCCATGAACTGCGCCGCCGTCGCGCCGTAGAACACCCGGTGGTCGACCGACAGCGTCATCCGCATGACCTTGCCGGGGACGATGCGCCCCTCCTCGAC
>DASYFT010000018.1:0-259095 GCA_036498265.1 Solirubrobacteraceae bacterium
TCGGGCGTACAGGAGCATGAGCGCGTCAATGCCCACGATGGCCTCTGCTTCCTCCGGCCGGCCCTCGCCGAGCACGATGACGGCGTCGGGGTCGTAGCACTCGCGCAGCGCGCCCATCGCTCTGGCATTCCATGCCTCGTACGACTGGCGGACTACCTCCACGTTCTCCTCCGACACCGCCTACTCCCCAAGCCCGACCGCTTTTAGGGCCTTGGCATGGTCGAAGAACCATTCAGCCCTGCAGATCAGCTCGTCACGGACCGTGTAAAGGCCAGTGATGCTCGAATACGTCTCGATGCCGCTCGCGATACCTGTCCCACCCCATTCGCCCCGATACAGCACGACCTCGTCGTCCACCATCCGTACCTCCGCCTCCTTCCAACGAACGTCGCGCCACGCGCTCGCAATCTCCTCGATCCAGGCCCTGAACTCCTCGCGACCGTGAAGCACCGAAGCCTCGGGGAAGACCAACGCGTCGGGGAAGACGTCTACGTCAGGTGTAAAGAACGCGAGGGCGACGTCAGCGTCACCACTGTTGTACGCATCGATCATTCCGAGCACGATGTCGACGTTCTCCTGCGACATCGACTACCCCTGTTGCTCCGCGAGGCGTTCGGCGACAGCGCGCGCCTCCGTGATGTCGGTGTAGTTCGTGAGGCGAACGATCAAGCCACCCACCCATTCGCTGACGAGCGCATAGCGCAGCCGGACCTCACCGCTGCTCCCAACAGGACGGCCCTTCTGGATCACGACGGTAAAGCCGACTCCGTTTCCGAGATCAAGCGACTGCTCCGGCTCGATCTCAAGGTCCTCGTAACTCGCGAACCAGTCCTCCCAGAAGCCGCGTATCGCAACGTGACCCTCAAAGCTGCCCAGTCCGCCCAACGGATTCATGTCCCAGACGGCGTCGGGAGCGTAGCGAAGCAATATCGCATCAAAGTCCCTGCGGTTAGCGGCCTCGAACAAGCCCCGCCCAAGCTCAACCAGGTCGGGAGTCGTGGACTCCTCAGACATCGCCCGCCCAGTATCCCGCAGGCGATGGGCGGCGGCTGAGCCGAGCCGAGGATGACGAGAGCCAGCCCTAGCGGGGACCCGAAATCAGATGTGGTACATGCTCGCGCCTGCTTCGCGTGCCTCGCGCTCGATCACGTCGGCGATGGTCGTCTCGCCGAGCACCTTTCGCGCCGCGGCGGCCGCGTCGGCGAAGGTGCCGTGTGCGTCGCGGCCGATCGGGCCGTCCAGCAGCTCGACGATCTCCAGGACGCTGATGGTGGAGGGCTCGCGCGCGAAGCGGTAGCCACCCTTGACCCCTCGCTGGGAGCTGATGATGCCGGCTCGCCTCAGCACCGCGAACAGCTGCTCGAGGAACTGCACCGGGACGTCGCGCCGGCGCGCCAGCTCGCCGATCGGCACGGGCTCCGTGCCCGCGCTGCGACCAAGCTCGGCGAGGGCGAGCACGGCATAGGGGGACTTGCTGGTGATCGAGATCATGCGCGTGTCTTGGCGGCTGCGAGGCGGCGCTCGCGACGATCGTATTGCGCAAGGCCCCGTCGCGGCCTCAAGCGCGCCGGCGCATGCGCCGATGGCACCGTTGGAAGACCACAGGTCATCCGGGTAGCGAGCGACCGTGGGCCCAATCTCTCCGGGCCACGGTCGCTCGGCTTACACGCAAGAGCGGGCCCAGAGGCCACCGCCCTGGATCCGCCGCTGCTCTCTATAGCCGCGTCGGGCCGCGGCTAAACGTCGGCGAAGCCCGGCGACCAGTCGGGCGCTCGGGTGCGGGGCGATGTGGGACGGACAGGGCGCGCCCCGCGCGCCCTGCGGCTGCTAGAGCCAGCCGCGCTCGGTCGCGATCAGCACGGCCTGTGCGCGGTCCACGGCGCCGAGCTTGCCGTAGATGTTGTGCAGGTGGGTGCGCACCGTGCTCGTGGAGAGCGTCAGCTCGTGGGCGATCTGCTTGTAGACCTTGCCCTCCGCGAGCCGCTGCAGCACGCCGAGCTCCCGGCCCGACAGCGGGCACGGGTCGACGTGCCGCTGGCGCTGGCTGGGTGAGCCGGGCAGTTCGTAGAGCACCCGGCGAAGCTCGCGCGGGCCGAGGCCGACGGTGCGGGCCGACTGGAGCATCTCGGCGGGGTTCACCCGCGCGCCCTGCTCGTAGTGCGCGAGCATGTCGGCCAGGCGGATGAAGGCCGCCTCGCCGTCCGCGTCGGGGTTGTGATGACGCTCGATCGGCGTGGCGACGCTGGCGGGAAGCCCCCAGCGGCGAATGAGCACGCCTCCCACGAGAGCGTGGTCGACACCCAGCTCGCGACGCTCCTGGTGGATCCGCTCCTCGGGCGTCCGCGCGCCGCGGTGCACCTGCGAGGGGTAGCCGGGGTAGGCGTGCAGCAGCACGAGCTTGCCGACGTCGTGCAGGAAGCTGGTCACGGTGAGGCGGTCGCGGTGCTCGTATCCGACCTCTGCGGCGACGCGGTCGGCGGCGTGCTGCGTGGCGAGCGCGTGCAGTCGGAAGCGCTCCGGCGCGGCGTCCCAGACGCTGGCGCGCTCGAAGAAGTCGAAGGTCCGCACGCGGCTGGCCACGGCCTGCACGGTCTGGGGGCTCAGCAGCTCGACGGCGCCGACCACCGTGTCGACGTGGCCGCGGCCGTCGTGGACCTGGTTGGCGAGTCGCAGGATCGAGATGAGCAGCGCGACGTCGGACTCGACGGCGTTGACCACGTCGGCCGTTGCGACGTGGTCCTTGGCGATCACCGCCAGGAGCCGGTCGCGCGACTCGGCCAGGGCGGGAAACGCCTCGAGCGCCTCGAAGGCCATCGTCAGCCGGCGCCCGTGGCCCTCGTTCTGGTGGCGCTCACCCGCCGCTGCGGGCGTCGCCGAACGCTCGACCTCTACGGGACGCTTGGCCTTCGTCGCTTTCGGCTTTTTCGCTGAGACCGTTGCCGGCATTTGCAGGGGACCCCTTCCTTGGGCTCATCGGGAACCCGGGTCGTGATTCCACGTTGCCCTACCTATCGGCAGGCCGGGCCAAAGGGTTGAGCCCTTTCGCCTGTCAGGCTTCGAGGGCGCGATCGATGCGCCTGAGGGCCTCCTCGCGACCCAGCAGCGCGAGGCTCTCGAAGATGCCGGGCGAGACGGTGGTGCCTGAGATCGCCACGCGCAGCGGCTGGTAGACGTCGCGGGGCTTGGCCCCCCGGCGCTCGACGACCTCGGTGAGGGCCTGCTCGATGCCGGCCTCGTCGAAGCGTGGTGCCTCGGCGAGGGCGGCGCGGGCATCGGCCAGGGCCGCGAGCCCGTCCCCCGTCAGCCAGCGCTCGCGGGCGCCGGGGTCCTCGACGGGTCCGTCGATGAGCGAGCCCGCAAGCGGCCAGAAATCGGCGAGCGTGTGGATCTTCTCCTGGCTGATCCGAACGGCGCCCTCGAGCCCGTCGCGCCCGGTGAAGCGTTCGAGTCGCCGGGTCAGCTCCTGCACCGGCATCCGCCGGATGTAGAGGCCGTTGAGCCACTTCAGCTTGGTCTCGTCGAAGCGGGCCGGGTTGCGGCTGACGCGCTCGAGGGTGAAGCGGTCGATCAGCTCCTCGGTGGAGAGCACCGTCGAGTCGTCGCCCGACCCCCAGCCCAGCAGCGCCAGGTAGTTGCGCACCGCCTCGGGCAGGTAGCCGGCGTCGCGCAGCTCCTGCACGGAAGCCGCGCCGTGGCGCTTGGAGAGCTTCTTCCCGTCGGGTCCGTGCAGCAGCGGCAGATGGGCGTAGAGCGGCAGCGTGGCCTCTTCGCCGCCGTGCGAGGGGCGCAGGCCCGCGGCGCGCGCGGCCTCCAGGACGAGCAGCTGCTTGGGCGTGTTCGAGAGATGGTCCTCACCGCGGACCACATGCGTTATGCCGGCGTCGAGATCGTCGATCGCGACGGCGAAGTTGTAGAGCACCGAGCCGTCGGCGCGCGCGATGACGGGGTCGTCGAGATGCACGTGCTCGAAGCTCGTCTCGCCGCGGATGATGTCGTGCACGACGGTCGCCCCCTCGTCGGGCACCCTGAGCCGGACCGCCCCCTCGTCTTCGGGCTCGCCGCGGAAGCCGCTCTCGGCGCCGTGCAGGCGCTTGTACTCCCTGACGTCCTCGGCGCCCGCGTTCGAGCGGTAGGCGTGACTGGAGGAGAGCAGCGCCTCGAGCGCCTCCCGGTGACGGTCGGCGCGGTCGCTCTGCATGATCGGGCCCTCGTCCCAGTCGAGCTCCAGCCATTGCAGTGCGTCGAGGATCTGCTCTACGTTCTCGGGCGTCGAGCGCTCCCTGTCGGTGTCCTCGATCCGCAGCACGAGCTCTCCGCCCCCGTGGCGTGCGAGCAGCCAGTTGAACAGCGCCGTGCGCGCCCCACCGATGTGCAGCGCCCCCGTGGGCGATGGGGCGAATCGGACCCTCATCTCAGGCATCTAGCGCCGTGGCCGCGCGAGCACGTGGGCGTTCCAGTGCGCCTGCCGCGACGGCCCATCGAAGTCGATGGCCTCGTGTTCGTAGCCGAAGCCGTCGAGCAGGTCGAGGACGGCGTCGCGGGTCGCGTGCAGCTCGATGATCAGCGTCGGGCCCGCCGCCGCCAGGGTCGCCTCCATGCCCCGCAGAGCCCCGATCTCACCCCCCTCGATGTCGACCTTGATCACGCTCGGCGGGGCCTGCCCTGTCTCGGCGATCCAGCTGTCCAGGGTGAGCACCGGAACCGACAGCGTCCTGTGGAAGCGGTGCTTGCGGGCGGCGTGCCGCTTTGCCTGCGCCTCGTCGTCGGCTTTGTCGAGGCGGCTCTGCAGGCTGCCATTCTCGAGGAAGCTCGCCCAACCGTCCCGGTCGCTGACCGCGGCTGCGACCACGGTGACGTTCGACAACCGGTTGGTGGCCGCGTTGCCGACGACGTGGGCGGCGTTCTCGACCCCCGGCTCGAACGCGATCACGTGGCCTTCCGGCCCGACCTTCCTGGCCGCCAGCACGGTGTACCACCCTATGTTCGCGCCGATGTCGTACAGAACGTCGCCCGGCGCCAGCGCCCCCAGCAGCTCGTTCTCTACGCGTACCTCGGCCGGGCGGACAGCGCGACTGAGGTTCGACTCGCCGAAACGGAAGCGCAGCCCCCGGCCGCTGCCCCGCAGGACGGGCAGCGGCGTGCGCCGCGCCACACCGGTCAACTTGTGCTGGATCGCTCGTGTTCGCTTGGTCCCGCTGATGCGGCGAGCTTACTGATCGCCCCTCATAATCCGGGCGGATGCTGATCGGAGCCCACGTCTCGCCCGCGGGCGGCCTTCCCAAGGCGATAGAGCGCGGCGTCCAGCGCGGCTGCCGGGCGATCCAGATCTTCAACCAGTCGCCGCGGATGTGGAGGTCCTCGGACTACCGCGAGGAGGACGTTGCGGGGTTCGCCGAGGCGATGAGCGCGAGCCCGATCGAGGCCGTTCTGATCCACACCGTCTACCTCCTGAACTGCGCGAGCGAGGATCCCGACATCAGGGCGAAATCGCTTGCCTCGCTCGCTGCGTCGCTGCGGGCGGGAGCGCGGATCGGCGCCTGCGGCGTCGTGCTCCACCCCGGCTCGGCGAAGTCGGGGGACGTCCCCGAGGCCATCGCCCGCGCCGGGGAGACGATCCGCGAGGCGCTCGCCGAGAGCGAGGGGTCGGAACTGCACCTCGAGAACACCGCGGGGGCAGGCGGCACCCTGGGACGCTCGATCGACGAGCTCGCCGCGCTGCTGGAGGCATGCGGCGACGATGACCGGGTCGGGCTGTGCCTCGACTCCTGCCACCTGTTCGCGAGTGGCCACGACATCCGCACAGTGGCCGGGATGCGGGCTGCCACCGCGGAGATCGAGGCGAAGGTGGGGCTGGCTCGGGTCCACGCGCTGCACCTCAACGACTCGCAGGCGCCCCTCGGGTCCAACCGCGACCGCCATGCAAACATCGGCCAGGGAGAGCTGGGCGAGGAGGGGTGCTCGGCGTTCCTGTCGGCTCCCGAGTTCGACGGGCTGCCGTGCGTGCTCGAGACACCCGGCGAGAAGCGAAGCGGCGCCTCGGCCGAGGAAGTCGAGCTCGCCGTCACGCTGCGCCGGCGCGGGGTCGCCGCGCGGGCGAGCGGCTGAGTCAGCCGGTGGCCGCGGAGGCGACCGGCGAGAGCAGGTTCTCGAGCTCCGCCCGCAGCGTCGGGGTGTGCTGCACGCGGTACTCCTCGCCGAGGCGCACCCGGCGCGTCCCGGCGCTCGTTGCGATCTCGACAAGCACCTCGGCGGGGCCGGGGAAGTCCTCGATGGCCTGCTTGAGATCCTCGAGCGCTCCGCGCGAGAGGTCGGCCGCGGCGACCCGCAGGTGGACGGGCTGGGCAAGCGCCGTTGCCGCGCGTGCGGCCGCGTCGGCCTGAGCGCGCGCTCGCTCGATCTCCTCCTGCGAAGGCGCGAAGGACTCGGCGCTCTGCACCACCACACAGGTCTTGCCCGCTTCCTTGTGGTCGACGCGGCCCTTGACGATCACTACCTGGTCGACCGCCAGCAGGGCCTCGTGCTCTGCGAGGGCCTTGCCGAACACCAGGATCTCCACCGCGCCGACGAGGTCGTCGAGCGATGCGAACATCATCGGGTCTCCGTTGCGGGTGCGGATGCGCTTGGCCTCGGTGATGATGCCTCCGACTGTCACGAGGTCCTTGTCGCGGCGGTCCGCCAGGTCCGGCAGCGGGCAGTCGACGCGGGCGCGCAGCGCCTCGCGCAGCGGCTTGAGCGGATGCGCCGAGACGAACAGCCCGATGGCTTCCTTCTCTTTGGCCAGCAGCTCCGGCTGGTCGAACTCCTCGGTCGGTATCGGAAGTCGCGGCAGCGACGCGGCGGGTGTCTCGTCGAGGTCGAAGATCGACCCCTGGCCGATGAGGGCGTCCTGCTGCATGTTCTGACCGTTGGCCTGCGCGCGCTCGAGCACGTGGAGCATGCCCTTGCGGCTCGCGCCGGTCGATCCGAAGGCGCCGCACTTGATCAGCGACTCGATCGCCTTCTTGTTGACCGTGCGGTTGTCGACCCGCTCGCAGAAGTCCCACAGCGACGTGAACGGATGCCCGCCCGCCGCGTCGGGATCGGATCCTTCGCGCGCGTGCTTGATCGCCTCGACCGCCTGGTAGCCGACGCCCTTGACCGCGTCGAGGCCGAAGCGGATGTTGCCCTCCACCACCGTGAACTCGTGATCGGAGAGATTGACGTCCGGGGGCAGTATCTCGATGCCCATCTCCTCGCAGCGCGCCACGAAGAACGGCACCTTGTCCTTCGTCGACATCACCGAGGAGATCAGGGCGGCCATGTACTCCGCCGGGTAGTTGGCCTTCAGCCACGCCGTGCGGTAGCCGATCAGCGCGTAGCAGGCAGCGTGGCTGCGGTTGAACGAGTAGTCGGCCGACTTCTCGTTCGTGTTCCACAGGAACTCGATCACCTGCTCGCTCGTGCCCGAAGCGCGGCAGCCCTCGACGAACTCGGGCTTGAGCTTCGCCATCGCCGCGCGGTTCTTCTTGCCGATCGCCTTGCGCAGATCGTCGGCCTTGGCCCCCGAGAAGCCGGCGAGCTCCTTCGAGATCTGCATCGACTGCTCCTGGTAGAGGATCACGCCCTTGGAGGACTCGAGGATCTGGCGCAGGCGCTCGTCGGGGTAGGAGATCGAATCGGGCTGGTGCTTGCCGCGCGCGTAGGTCGGTATCTGGTCGATGGCGCCGGGACGGTAGAGCGCGTTGAGGGCGATCAGGTCCTCGAACTCCGTCGGGCGGACCTTCCTGAGCGCCTCGCGCATGCCCTCTGACTCGAACTGGAACACCCCGATCGAGTCTCCTCGCGAGAGCATCTCGTAGGTGCGCACATCGTCCAGCGGCAGTGTCGTCATGTCCGGTCGCTCGCCGAGCGAGCGCTCGATGATGTCGAGCGCGTCCTCGATCACGTCGAGGTTGCGCAGCCCCAGGAAGTCCATCTTGAGGATGCCGATCTCCTCGATCGGCTTCATCGAGAACTGCGTGACGGTGCGGAAGGTGCGCTCGCCGTTCTCGTCGACTCCAGCGTCGGCGAGCTGCAGCGGCACGATGTCGGTCAGCGGGCGGTCGGCGATCACGACGGCCGCGGCGTGGATCGACGAGTTGCGCACGATCCCCTCGAGGCCCTGCGCCACATCCACGATCTGCTTGGCCTCGGTGTCCTCGTCACATGCCTTGCGCAGCGGCTGGCCGGCCTTCAGGCAGTCCTCGAACGAGGGGCTGCGACCCATGATCGGGTCGGGGATCAGCTTGGCGAGTCGGTCTCCGGTCGCGTAGTCGAAGCCCAGCACGCGGGCCGCATCGCGCGTGGCCGCGCGGGGGAACATCTTGCCGAAGGTCACTATCTGGGCCACCGACTCGCGCCCGTACTTCTCGGTGACGTATCGCATCACGCGCTCGCGCCCGCGGACCGAGAAGTCGATGTCGATGTCCGGCATCGACACGCGCTCGGGGTTGAGGAAGCGCTCGAACAGGAGGTCGTAGCGAAGCGGGTCGACATCGGTGATCGCCAGGCAGTAGGCGACGATCGAGCCGGCCGCCGAGCCACGGCCTGGGCCCACGGCGATCCCGCTCTCCTTGGCGAACCTGACGAAGTCCCAGACGATCAGGAAGTAGGCGTTGAAGCCCATCCGGTCGATCACCTCGAGCTCCATCTCCATCCGCTCGAGCGCCTCCGCCGGCACGGGGTCGCCGTATCGCAGGCGCATGCCCTCGTGAACGCGCTCGCGCAGATACGCTCGCTCGCTCGTCCCGTCGGGAGTGCGGTACTGGGGTATCAGCTGCTTGCCCAGCTCGAGCTCGACCGAGCAGCGCTCCGCTATCTCGATCGTGCTGGCGATCGCCTCGGGCCACTCCGCGAAGGCGAGCGCCATCTCGCGGCTGTCGCGCAGGTAGAACTCGTTCGTCTCGAACGTCATCTTCGGAGCTGCGATCGTGCTCTTCGTCTGGACGCACAGCAGCGCCGTGTGGTGGTGGTAGTCGTCGCGGGTCAGGTAGTGGACGTCGCCGGTGCCCACCAAGCGCCCGCCGACCTCGCCGGCGATCCGGACGATCCCCTCGTTGCACTTCTCCTGGTCCGCCAGGCCGTTCTTCTGGACCTCGAAGTAGACGTTGTCGGGACCGAACACGCGCAGCAGGTCGTCGGCATGAGCCCGGGCATCCGCGGGCCGGTCGTGCAGGAGCCGCTGGCAGAAGCGCGAGGCGAGGCAGCCCGTGAGCGCGATGACGCCGTCCGAGTAGCGCTCGATCTGCCCCAGGTCGACCGTCGGCTTGCCGCGCTGCAGCCCCTCGAGGAACCCGGCCGAGGACAGCTTGACGAGGTTGCGGTAGCCGGCGTCGTCGGCGGCCAGCAGCGTCAGGTGGTTGCGCTCGCGGGCGGAGGAGCCCCCGCTCCCGGTGGCGGCGGCGTGGTCGTCGACCAGGTAGATCTCGCAGCCCACAATCGGCTTGATGCCGTGGGCGTTGCACGCCTTGTACAGCTCGACAGCGCCGTTCATCACGCCGTGATCGGTCAGGCCCAGCGCCGGCTGGCCGAACTCGGCGGCGCGCGCCGCCAGCGCGTCGATCTTGCACGCGCCGTCGAGCAGGGAGTACTCGGAGTGGACGTGCAGGTGGGCGCAGGAGGGGTTGCTCACGGGTCTCCCCATGCTAGGCGTCGCGGCGGCGGAGCTTCAGGCTTCGCGCCGCTGTTTGCGTCTTCTGCGCCAGCGTCCGATCAGCGACATGCTGTGCTTGTGCGGCTCCTGGCGGACGGTCGGTCGGGGTCGCGCATCGGCGGCGCTCTGCTCCGCCCTCCGGCGCAGGCGCTCGACCGCCTCGGCGAGGGCATCGGCGATCTCCTCGCTGCGCGGCTGGGGCCCCGACTGGCCCGTATGGGCGACCGCGGCCGCGGGCGTCCCGACAGGCGCTGCGGGGGCCGCGGGCCAGGCCGGCGGCGGTTGCTGAGCCCGCGGTTGCAGCGGTGGGAGCGGCGGCAGCGCGGAGGACGGCTGCGGCAGTGCGGCCTGCGCCAGTGGCGGCTGCGGGGGTGGTGGCTGCGGGGGTGGTGGCTGCGGCGGAGGGGGTGGTGGGTGCGGCGGAGGGGATGGCCGGGCCGCTTCCACGCAGGCGAGCAGCAGCCTTGCGACGATGCCCTTCATCTCGCCGACGATCTGCTCGATCTGGCGGTGGCCCTGGCGCATGCCGGCGAGCTGGCGCTCTGCCGCTTCCCGCGCAGCGCGCTCGTCCTGGAGCCCTCGCTCGACGTCCTGGGCGCGCCGCTCGAGCTGGTCGAGCCGCCGCTCGAGGTCCTCGTCGGAGCGGCGTGTGGAGGCACGCTCGGCAGCCGCCGACTGCTCCGCCTCCGCAAGCTGTCGCTGCATCCGCTCGAGGCGGCCGGCCAGCTGGAGCGAGCCGTCCTCGCTCGAGCTGAGGCGGCCGGCGAGCCGCTCGATCTCCACTCGGCTCTCCCGCTCGAGGGAGATCAGCCGCTCCTCGGCCTCCACCCGCAGCTGCTGCTCGGCGTACTCCCGCTGCTTGGCCCGGCGCAGCTCGTGCTCGCGCTCGCGCGCGAGCGCCTGCTCGGCCTCGACGAGCTCCGCCATCGCGCGCCGCTCCTCCTCCGCCTCGCGCAGCCGCTGCTGGAGGCTCGCGACGTGCCGCTCGAGCGTCTGGACGGTCGCTTCGGCGGCCTCGGCCCGGCGCGTGAGGGCGGCCTCGCCCGTCTCGGCGGCGCGTCGGGCTCTGCGTTCGGCGAGCAGATCGCCCTCGCTGCGCCGGGGAGGATCGCCGCCGGGCGTCTCATGTCCATCCGTCATCACGATGACGGCCACGGTACGCGGAAGGGCGGACGGCGCGGGCGGGGCCGGAACGGACCGTTCAGCCGCTCGCTCGCCTGACGATAGCCACGCCTGCGGCCGCCGCTCCGGCGCAGGCGAGAAGCCCGAGGCCCGCGAGCGCCAGGGGCGAGATCCGCTCTCTCGGCCGATGCCGCGTGCGCACGTACCACTTGCCTCCTCGCCAGACCGCATAGCCCAGGAGCCTGTAGCCAGCTCGGCTCATCGGCATCATCCTACCCCCGGCCCCTACCGATTACGCAGGCGCCATGCCATCCGCGACTGCAGCGACCACAGCTCGATGAAGCCGGGCGAGGCCGCCTGAGAGAACGCGCCGCCGGACTCGGCGAAGGAGGCGAGGCCGGCGTCGTAGACGGCGTTGGGCGAGGAGCGGGTGACGACCCGGGCGTTGCCCTTGTACAGCTCGATGCCGATCGTCCCGGTGACCTGCTCGTTGACGCGGTCCACGTAGGCGTCGAGGTCGCCGCGCAGCGGCTCCCACCAGAGGCCCGCGTAGACGAGGTAGGCCCACTGGCGGTCGAGCTGCGGCTTGAACTGGTTCTGGTGGATCGTGCAGACCAGGCGCTCGAGCTCCTGGTGTGCCGGCAGGATGATCGCCGCGGCCGGAGCCTCGTAGATGTCGCGCACCTTCAGGCCGACGATCCGGTCCTCGATGTGGTCGACGATCCCCACGCCGTTGCGTGCACCGATCTCGGCGACGCGTTCGATCAGCTCGACGAGCCCCAGCCGCTCGCCGTCCAGTGCCACGGGCAGCCCGCGCTCGAAGCCCAGCTCGATCCGCTCGGGCTCGTCCGGCGCCTGCACCGGAGGCGTGACGAGCTGGAAGACGTCTTCCTCGGGCGCGTGCTCGAGGTCCTCGATCCAGCGTCCCTCCGAGGAGCGTCCCCAGAGGTTGTCGTCGATCGAGTACGGCGGGGCGGACTCGGTGCCCTCGCCGGCGTGCGACTTGATCGGGATGCCGTGCAGGCGCGCATAGGCGATCTCCTCCTCGCGCCCCATCCGCCAGGAGCGCACCGGGGCGATCACCCCCAGCTCGGGGGCGAGCGTGGCGACGGTCGCCTCGATCCGGACCTGGTCGTTGCCCTTGCCGGTGCAGCCGTGGGCGATCGTGTCGCAGCCCGAGCTGCGCGCGTGCTCGACGGCGAGCTTGGCGATGAGCGGGCGCCCCAGCGCCGTGAACAGCGGATAGCCGCCCCCGTAGAGCGCATTGGCCTTGATCGCCGGCGCGACGTACTCGCGCGCGAACTCCTCGCGGGCGTCGACGACGTGGCAATCGAGTGCGCCCAGCTGGAGCGCCTTTGCCTTGATCACCTCGTAGTCCTCGCCCGGCTGTCCCAGGTTGACCGTCAGGCACACGACCTCGGCTCCGTACTGGTCCTGGATCCACTTGAGCATGACGCTCGTGTCCAGGCCGCCGGAGTAGAGCAGCAGGACGCGGCGGACCTGCTCGGGGTCCGCCTCGTAGGAGGCCGTGCGCGGCGCGGAGATCGGGTGCTCGCTGCTCACCGGCGGGGAAGGCTACTGCGGCCGCGTTCCATCAGCGGATAGGCGGGCGGGGCGTCGCTGAAGCCGAGCTTGGCGTAGAGCCCCTGTGCATCGGCGGTGTGCAGCAGCCAGCGCACCTCGCGCGGGATCGCGGCGACGTCGCCGCCCGTCTCCCCCGCTCCCCCGTCGATTATCTCGCTCACCAGCTCGATCCCGAGCCCGCGTCCGCGATGGGCGGGGAGCACGTAGACATCGGCGAGATAGGCGACGGTCGCGAGGTCCGACACCGCACGCCCGAACCCCACCTGCTCATCCCCGAGATAGAGCCCGACCACGCGTGTGGACCCGCGGATCGCCCGCTCGACCAGCTCGCGCGAGCGGCCCGGCCCCCAGTAGGACTGCTCGCTGATGAACTGGTGCACCGCGTCGACGTCGACGCGGGCCGGGTCGTCGTCCAGCTCGAATCCATCCGCGAGCTCGCGTCGCACCGCTCATCCCTCCAGCGCGGCGGCAAGCCGCCCTATCGCCTCATCCACGTCCGCCTCGCCGATCGTCAGGGGCGGCAGCATCCGCAGCGTGCTCGGCCCGGTGGCGTTGACGACCAGGCGTTCCTGCAGGAGCGCCCGCCTTGCGAGCGCCGGGGCCGGCACGTCGAGCTCGCAGGCCAGCATCAGCCCGCGTCCGCGAACTCCGGCGACATGCGGCAGCGTCTCGAGCCCCGCCGCCAGCCGCTCGCCCAGCTCGCGCACGCGCCCGAGCAGCAGGGGGTCGTCGATCAGGTCGAGCACCTCCAGCGCCGCCGCCGCCACCACGGGCCCGCCGGCGAACGTCGAGCCGTGGTCGCCAGGCTGCAGGACGTCGGCCAGCCGCTCGCCGGTCACGAGCGCGCCGATCGGCAGGCCGCCGCCGAGCGCCTTGGCGGCGGTGAGCGCATCGGGGCGGACGCCCGTCTGCTCGTAGGCCCACAGCGTGCCGGTGCGGCCCATTCCGCACTGGATCTCGTCGAACAGCAGCGCCGCGCCGTGCTCGTCGCAGGCGGCCCGCGCTGCGAGCAGCAGCTCCTCGGAGAGCACGTGCACGCCGGACTCACCCTGGATCGGCTCGAGCATCACGGCGGCGGTCTGCCCATCCACGGCCGCGGTGAGCGCCTCGGGCGTCGGATCGACGGCGCGGAAGCCCGGGACCAAAGGCGCGAACGGGGCCTGCTTGGACTCTTGCGGGGTCGCCGACAGGGCGCCGTAGGTGCGCCCGTGGAAGGCGCCGTGCGCCACCACGACGTCCCCGCGGGGACGTGCCTTGCGGGCGAGCTTGATCGCGGCCTCGTTGGCCTCGGCGCCCGAGTTGCACAGATAGACCTTCCCCCCGAGGCTCGACCGGGACAGGCGTGCCGCCAGCCGCATCGCAGGCTCGGTGTAGAAGAGGTTGCTGGTATGCATCAGCCGCCCAACCTGCTCGCGCACGGCGCCGACGACGCGCGGATGGCAGTGCCCGACGCTCGTCACCGAGATCCCGCTCAGGAAGTCGAGGTACTCGTTGCCCTCCGCATCCCACAGCCGCGCGCCCTCGCCGCGGACGAACTCCACGGGCTGGCGGGCATAGGTGGGGATCACGCTGGAGCGCTCGAGCTCCTGCAGGTCGGCGAGGCTCATCGATCCGGCCCGCCGGCCTCGATCTTGGTGCCGATGCCGGCGTCGGTGAACAGCTCGAGCAGCAGCGAGTGCGCCACCCGGCCGTCGAGGATGTGCGCAGCGCTGACGCCGTGGTTGATCGCCTCGACGCATGCTTCGAGCTTCGGGCGCATGCCCCCGTCGAGGCTCGGCAGGGCCTCCTTGACACGACCGACGCCTGCCTGACCGATCAGGCTGGCGGCGTCGGAGGGGTCGGCCAGCCAGCCCGGCACGTCCGTGAGGAACACGACCTTGAAGGCACCGAGCGCTCCGGCCACTGCGCCGGCGGCCTCGTCGGCGTTGACGTTGTACGAGCGCCCCTCGCGGTCGGCGCCGACGGAGGCGATCACGGGGATGTAGTCGCTCGAGACGTGCTCGATGACGCCGATGTTGATCCGCTCGATGCGACCGACGAAGCCGATGTCCTCGCCACCGGGAGCCGCGCGGCGCTCGACCCCGAAGAGGGACCCGTCGTCGCCACACAGCCCGACCGCGGGCTGTCCGTGCCGGCTGAGGCGCAGGACGATCTCCTTGTTGACCTTGCCGACGAGCACCATCTTCGCTACCTCGACCGTCTCCTCGCCCGAGACCCGCAGGCCACCCACGAATTCCACGGGCATGCCCAGGCGCTCCATGTAGCCGGTGATCTCCGGGCCCCCTCCATGGACGACGATCGGGTTGAGCCCGACGTACTTGAGCAGCACGACGTCGCGGGCGAACTCCTCGCGCAGTGCGGGATCCTCCATGGCCGCGCCGCCGTACTTGATCACGACCGTCTTGCCGTGGAACTGCCTGATGTACGGCAGCGCCTCGAGCAGGGTGCCGACGTCGCGCATCAGGTCGTGTACTCCGCGTTGATCCTGACGTACTCGTGCGAGAGGTCGGAGAAGAACACCTCGGTCTCGGCGCCGTCGCCGGGCAGGGCGATCTCGTACTCGACCTCCGGCGCCTGCACCGCACGCGCGACCGCATCCTCGTCATACGGGATCGCGGCTCCGGCGGAGCACACCTGCACCCCCTCGATCGCCACGTCGATGGCCAGCGGCACCGGGTGCGCAGGGGCCGTCAGGGCGCCGCCGACGGCTTGGACGATCCGTCCCCAGTTGGGGTCCGCGCCGTTCAGCGCCGCCTTGACCAGCGGGGAGTTGGCGACCGCCCGCGCGGCCGTCTCGACGGTCTCGGGGTGGCCACCGCCGACCACCACGCGGGCGATCCGCCCGGCCCCCTCGCCGTCGGCGACCATCATCACGGCGAGTTGGCGCAGGAGCGCGTCGAGCGCCTCTCCGAAGCGCAGCTCGTCCTCGCTCTCGGGCGTGATTCGCACGCCGCTGGCACCGGAGGACATGAGGATCGCCGTGTCGTTGGTCGACAGCTGGCCGTCCACCGAGGCGCGATCGAAGGAGCGCTTGACGCAGACCCCCAGCAGCAGGTCGGCCGTGTCCGGGTCCATCGCGGCATCGGTCTCGATGAAGCAGAGCATCGTTGCGAAGCGCGGCGAGATCATGCCGGCGCCCTTGCACTGCGCGCTCAGCCGGACGGTGCCGGAGGGCAGCTGCACCTCGAGGTTGGCCCGCTTCTCCAGCGCGTCGGTCGTTTCGATCGCCCGCTGGAAGTCCTGGTCGCCGTGCACGTCCAGCTGCGAGCGTGCAGCGAGGATCCCCTTCAGCACCGCCTCGACGGGAAGGTGGTGGCTGATGCTCCCGGTCGAGGCGAGCGCCACCCTGTCGGGCTCGACGCCGGCGGCGAGCGCCGCCGCGCCCTGGGTCTTGGCCGCGTCGTCGAGCCCGCGGCGCCCCGTCGCGGCGTTGGCGCAGCCCGAGTTGACAAGCACCGCCCGCAGCGAGTCCAGGCGGCATCGCTCGAGGCTGACGAGGACCGGGGCGGCCGGCGTGCCCGTCGCCGTGAAGCGGGCCGCACTCACCGCCGTGTCGGTGATGCACAGCAGCAGCCCGACGTCCGGCTTGCCGCTCTGCTTGATGCCGGCCGCGACGCCGGCCGCGCGGAAGCCGCCCGGAAGGCCCGCGTCGCCGGGGAGCTCCCGAACGTGCGCCGGCGCGGGGACCCAGCGCGAGCGGAAGAAGGGCGGCGAGCCGGCCTGCGTTGCGCCTGTCCGGCTCATGCCAGCCCCGCCGCCTCGGGCAGGCCGAACATCACGTTGAGGTTCTGCACGGCCTGCGAGGAGGTCCCCTTCCAGAGGTTGTCGAGAGCGCCGAACGCGATGATCTTGCCGGTGTGCTCATCTGCTGCGACGAAGACCCGGCAGTAGTTGGTCTCGCGAACCTCGCGTACGCCGGGCGGCGTCTGGACCAGCTCGACGAAGGGCTCGCCGGCATAGGCCTCGGTGTACAGCTCTCGAAGCTCGGCCGCCCCGACGGCGCGGCGCGGCGTTACGTAGCAGCTCACCATCTCGCCCTGGTCGAGCGGCACCAGGTGCGCCTGGAACTGGACGGTGAGGGCGCCGTCGGCGTCGCTGCCGCCTCCCTCGGCGGCGGCCGCGAGCGCCAGCTGCTCCTCGATCTCCGGCGTGTGCCTGTGCGCCGCGACCTTGTAGGGCAGGATGTTCTCCGCCGCCATCGACAGGTGCGTCGTCTCGTCGAACGCCCGGCCGGCACCGGAGATGCCCTGCTTGGCGTCGATCACGAGATCGGCGATCAGGCCGGCGCGGGCCAGCGGCGCGAGCGCGAGCACCGACGCGGTCGGGTAGCAGCCCGGATTGGCGACGATCGCCGCGCCGGCGATCCGCTCGCGGTGCAGCTCGGTCAGCCCATAGACCGCCTCCGAGAGCAGGTCCGGGCGCGGATGCTCGCCGTACCAGCGCTCGTAGGTGGCAAGCGAGCCGAGCCGGAAGTCGGCGCTCAGGTCGACAACGCGGGCGCCGCGCTCGCGCAGCTCTCCGACGGTGGGAGCCGCGGCGGCGTGCGGGTAGGCGACGACCGCAGCGTCGATCGTCCCGCCGTGCTCGGGGTCCAGCGGCTCGATCTCCAGGGGGACGCGGTAGCGCGGGTAGAGCTCGTCGAGGCGCCGGCCGACCTCGGAGCGCCCGGTCACGGCCGTGAGCTCGAAGCCCGGATGACGCCAGAGCAGGTGGGCGGCGAGCGCCCCCGCGAATCCCGTGGCGCCGGCGACAAGCACCCGCGGCGAGCCGGGGGCGTGCGGCTGGGAGGACACCGCGCTAGCCACGCAGCTCGCCCCCCATCTCGCCGAGCGCGGCGACGATCCGCTCGCGCAGCGGCGCGACGTCCTCGTCGGTCAGCGTCCGATCGCGGGCGCGGAAGGTGAGCGTGAGGGCCAGCGAGCGCCTGCCCTCGCCGACCTGCTCACCGGCGTAGACGTCGAAGATGTCGGCGTCCTCGAGCATCTCGCCGGCGGCCTCGCGGACGGCCTCGAGGATCTCGCCCGCAGCGACCTGCTCGGGCAGCGTGACGGCCAGGTCCTGGCGGAGCGCCGGCACGGAGGCGAGCTCGCTGAAGCCGGCGACTGCCGGCGCCGCGGCGGCCAACCTGCCCACGTCGATCGTGAACACGGCGGTGCGCCCCAGGTCCCAGGCTCCGGCGACGAGCGGGTGCAGCTCGCCGAGGAACCCCAGCGTCTCGCCTCCGGCCAGCACCGCCGCCGCGCGGCCCGGATGCAGGAACGGCCGGCTCGCCTCCCGTACCGACCACCGCAGGTGGAAGTGGTCGAGGAGCGCTGCCAGGAGCGCCTTGGCCGCGAAGAAGTCCACCTCGTCATCCGTCCCCCGCCAGGAGCGCGGCGCGAGGCGTCCGCTGAGCAGGGCGCCGAGCGCGTGGTGCTCCTCGGCTGCGCCGGGCTCGCCGTCCCGCGGCGCGCGGTAGACGGTGCCGGACTCGAAGATGGCGACGTCCGGGCCGTTGCGGGCGACGTTGTGCCCGGCTGCGTCGAGCAGCGAGCCCAGGAGCGTCGGGCGGAGGATCGACTGGCTCTCCGAGATCGGGTTTTCGACGGCGATGACGCGGCGCATCTCGTCGCCTGGCGGCAGCCGCAGCCGGTCCAGCAGCACGGGGTCGGCGAAGCTCCAGCCGACGATCTCGTGAAGGCCCCGCCCGACGAGAGCGTCCTCGGCCTCGCGCCTCACTCGCTGGGCATGCGTGAGCCGGCCGGCGGCGCCGCGGCGTGCCGGCAGCGTGGCCGGCAGGCGCTCGAGGCCGTCGATCCGGGCGACCTCCTCGATGAGGTCGATCTCTCGCGTCACATCGGCTCTCCGCAGCGGCGGCACGGTGACGTCGAGCCCATCGCCGGCGGGCTGGGTGGCGAAGTCCAGGGCGTTCAGGATCTGCTCCTGGCGATCCCGTGCGACGGCCACGCCGAGGATCGCCTGCACGCGCTGCTCGCGCAGGCGGATCACCTGCGGCTCCGGCGGCGGCTCGCCGACGTCGATCGTGCCCGGCGCCACGCGGGCGCCGCACAGCTCGATCATCAGCTGCGTCGCGACGGCCTGGGCGTACATGCACTGCTCGGGCTGAAGGCCCTTCTCGAAGCGACTCGAGGCCTCACTGCGAAGACCGAGCGCGGCGGAGGTGCGGTGGATGTTGGGGCCGTCCCACGTGGCTGCCTCGAGCAGCACGCGGGTGGTGTCGGGGGCGACCTCCGAGCGCGCGCCCCCCATCAGGCCGGCAATCGACGTCGGCCCGTCGGCGTCCTCGATCAGCACCATCTCGCCGTCGAGGGTGCGCGTCTGGCCGTCGAGCGTCTGGACCTGCTCGCCGTCGCCTGCCCTGCGCACCGTCAGCCGGCCGCCGGCGACCCGGTCGAGGTCGAAGGCGTGCAGGGGCTGCCCGGTGAGCAGCATCACGTAGTTGGTGATGTCGACGACGTTGTTGATCGGTCGCTGCCCGGCCGCCGAGAGCCGGGCCCTCAGCCACAGCGGAGATGGAGCGATGGTGACCTCCTCGAACACGCGCGCTGTGAAGCGGGGGCACAGGTCGGGGCACTCGACGGTCACCTCGGCGACGGAGACGGGACCGGCCGAGCCGGGGTCCTCACGCCAGGGAGGGTTCGCGAGCGCGGCGCCGGTGGCGGCGTGCAACTCGCGCGCGACCCCGTAGACGGCGAGACAGTCGGGTCGGTTGGGCGTGATCTCGAGCTCGAGCACGTCGGTTTCGATCGGAAGCACGTCCGCCAGCGGCGTGCCAGGGCGCGGCGCCTCGCCGGAGCGGACAGCTGCGGAGCCCTGCGTCTCCTCGTCCAGCACGAGGATCCCGTCGGCCGGCGCGCCGGGGTCGATCCCGAGCTCGCTCTCGGCGAGGATCATGCCTTCGGAGGCGACGCCCCGGAGCTCGACACGCCGCAGCTCGCTGCCGTCGGGCATCACGGCTCCGGGGCGGGCGACCGCGACGGTCTGCCCGGCGGCCACGTTGGGGGCGCCGCAGACGATGCTCGCGGGCTCGCCGCCGTCGTCCCCGAGGTCCACCTCGCAGACCTTCAGGCGGTCGGCGTCGGGGTGCTGCTCGGCCGTCAGGACGCGACCGACGACGAAGCGCTCGGGCGCGGAGACGCCCTGGTGGTGGATCGCCTCGACCTTGGTGCCGGTCATCGTCAGGCGCTCCTCGATGCCGCGCACGTCCAGGTCGGGGTCGCAGTACTCGCGCAGCCAGCTCAGCGGGACGAGCATCAGAACTGCTCCAGTAGGCGGAGATCGTTGTCGTAGAGCAGGCGCAGGTCCGGGATGCCGTGCTTGAGCATCGCCATCCGCTCGACGCCCAGCCCCCAGGCGAACCCCTGCACCCTCTCGGGGTCGTAGCCGGGCGCGTTGGCCTCGGTCGTCGGGACGTGCTCGTAGACGTTGGGGTCGACCTCGCCGGCGCCGAGGATCTCGAGCCAGCCCTCGCCCTTGCAGAGCGGGCAGCGCGACCCGTCGGCCACGTAGCCCTTGCCGGAGCAGTTGAAGCAGGACACGTCGACCTCGACGGAGGGCTCGGTGAAGGGGAAGAAGTGCGGGCGCAGGCGCACCTCGCGCTCGCCTCCGAAGAACGCGCGGGCGAAGTGCAGCAGCGTCCCCTTGAGGTCGGCCAGCGTGATGTCCTCGTCGACGGCCAGCCCCTCGATCTGATGGAACTGGGGCGTGTGGGTCGCGTCGAGGTCGTGCCGGTAGACCCGCCCCGGGACCACGACGTAGAGCGGCGGCGGATGCTGCTCCATCGCTCGCACCTGCATCGGCGAGGTGTGCGTCCGCAGCACGACCTCCGGCGAGACGTAGAACGTGTCGCTGCGCGCCCGTGCCGGGTGGGTGGGGCTGTGGTTGAGCGCGTCGAAGTTGTAGTGGACGGTCTCGACCTCCGGGCCTTCGATCACGGTGAAGCCCAGCCCCAGGAAGATGTCTTCGAGCTCGCGGCGCGTGGAGCTGATGGCGTGCAGGCGTCCGAGCGGCTGCGGGGGTGCGCCGGGGAGCGTCACGTCCACCCGGTCGGACTCGAGTCGCTCCTCGAGCTCGCTTGCGCCCAGCTGCTCGGCGCGCGCTGCCAGCAGCGTCTCGAGCGCCTGGCGTGCCTCATTGGCCGACTTGCCGACCCGCCCACGCTGCTCAGGCTCGAGCGTCGCGACCGCACGCAGCATCTGCGGCAGCTCGGCCTTTCGGCCGAGGTAGCGAAGGCGCAGCAGCTCGAGCGCGTCCGTCGAGCCGGCCGCCGAGATCTCACTCGCGGCCTCGGCGCGGAGCTCCTCGATGCGCTCGATCATGACGCGGGCACGGTATCGATACCCCGCCCACCCCAGCGGGTCATCTCGTAGAGGGCGACCGTTGCGGCCATCGCGGCGTTGAGCGACTCCGACGCGATCGGGATCCGCGCGCTGCGCTCGCAGGCGGCCACGACCTCGGGCGGCAGGCCCTCACGCTCGGCGCCCACCAGCAGCGTGACCGGTGCGCGGTCCTCTCCACCGCGCAGCGGCTCACCCGCGCCTGCCAGCAGTGCGATGCGCTCGCCGGGGAGCTGATCGACGTCGTCGACCCGGGCGAGCTCGACCGAGAAGACCGCGCCCATGCTGGCCCGCACGGCCTTAGGCGAGTGCGGGTCGGCGCAGCCGGGGCCGAGCGCCACGCTCGAGGCGCCGAACGCCTGGGCTGCCCGGAGAACGGTGCCGACGTTGCCAGGATCGCCGACGCCGTGCAGGTACACACAGAGCGGACCGCCGGGCTCGCTCCAGCGCTGCTCGTAGATGCCGATCACGCGAGTAGCCGACCCGAGCGTCGAAGCGCCGGCCAGGGCCGCGGCGTCGACGTCGTGGAAGCCGCTGCCTCCGAGGTGGCTGCCGGCCAGCCGGTAGCCCTCGACGGCGTGACGCCCCGCGTGCGCGGCTGCCGCGATCAGGTCCTCGCCCTCGGCGATGAAGCGGCCGAGGCGGGCCCGCTCGCGCTTGCCGTGCAGGCGGCGCACCGCCTTCAGGCGGGGATTGCGGGGGGATGCGATCTGGGTCATTGGGTGTCGGTGTTCGGTGTTGCGGTCCGGGATCAAAAAAGGGCGCCCTCCTTGTCAGGAGCGGCGCCCGGGAGGGGTTATGTCGATTGCCGGGTGACCGCCGGCTCTCCGGGGTCAGGCAGCCGACGCCTCGCGGGCGACCTCGGCGAAACGTCGGAAGGTGTCGGCGTCGCGGACGGCGATGTCCGCGAGCACCTTGCGGTCGAGCTCGACGCCGGCCAGCGACAGGCCGTGCATGAACTGGGAGTAGCTCATCCCGTTGATGCGGGCGGCGGCGTTGATCCGCGTGATCCACAGCCTCCTGAAGTCCCGCTTGCGGTTGCGCCGGTCGCGGTAGGCGTAGGCATCCGCCTTGAGCAGCGCCTCCTTCGCGCGCTTGTAGTTCGAGTGGGCCTCACCACGGAAGCCCTTCGTCAGCTCGAGCGTCGCGCGGCGCTTCTTGCGCGCGTGGACGGAGCGCTTGACCCTGGTCATTTCCGCGCTCCCAGCAGCCGCTTGACCCGCGGCTCGTCGTGCTTGGAGAGGATCACCGGGCGGCCGAGCGCGCGCTTGTGTTTGGGCGACTTCTTCTCGAGGATGTGACTCGTGAAGGCGTGCCGCCCGCGCACCTTGCCGGTGGCGGTGACTTTGAAGCGCTTCTTGGCGCCTGAGTGGGTCTTCATCTTGGGCATGGCGGAAGCAGACGATTATGGCACGGCGCCGTGCCGGGAGCGGACCCGGCGGGGCTAGGCTGCCGACTCGGCGGGAGCCGAGGGCTCATCGGCGGGTTTCGCCGGCTCGGGCGCTGGGACCTGCTCGGGCGGCGAGTCCTCGCCACCGGAAGGCTGCTCGGCGGGTTTCGCAGACTCGGGCGGGGGCGCCTGCTCGGGCGGCGAGTCCTCGCCCGCGGACGGCTCCTCGGCCGCTGCAGGCGGCGGCGCCGATGCGTTCCCGGCGGACTCGAGCGCGGCCGAGGCGACGTCGCCGTCGTGGTGGCCCTCTCCAGAGCCCTCGCCGGCGGCGGAGTCCTCCTCGCCGAGTCGTCCGGCGATGACCGCTTTGGAGGGCGCCATCATCATCGTCATGTTGCGCCCTTCCTGCATCGGGCGCTGCTCGACGACGCCCAGCTCGGAGAGCTCCTCGGCGAGACGGTCGAGGATCGCCGTCCCTCGCTCCGGATGGGTCACCTCGCGTCCGCGGAACATGATCGTGATCTTGACCTTGTCCTTGTGGCGCAGAAAGCGCTCGACGTGGTGCTTCTTGGTGTCGTAGTCGTGCTCGGCGATCTTCGGACGGAACTTGATCTCGCGGACGGTGATCTGCTGCTGGTGCTTGCGCGCCTGCTTGAGCTTCTGGGCCTGCTCGTACTTGTACTTGGAGTAGTCCAGCACGCGGCAGACGGGAGGCCGGGCCTCCGGCGCGACCTCCACGAGGTCGAGTTCCCTTTCCTGGGCGAACGCGAGCGCATCGGGCGTCTTGAGCACCCCGACCTGTTTGCCCTCGTCGTCGATCAGGCGCACCTCGGGCACCCGAATCCGCTCGTTGATCCTCGTCGTGTCCCGCTCCGGCGGGCGCCGGTCGAACCTTCTGGGTACCGGCACTAGCTGTTTCGGCCGCGCGTCAAGCGGAGGCTACGCGCGTCGCTCTGAGGATTTGCCGGGCGTCAATGCCGTCGAGTATAGCTCTCCCTCGACCCGCTCGATGAAAGCGGCGGGGCTCATCGCGCCGAGGTCTCCGCCCCGGTGCTCACGGACCGAGACGGAGCCCTCCTGCTCCTCGCGCTCGCCCACGATCAGCATGTAAGGGACCTTGCGGAGCTCGGCCTCGCGGATCTTTCGTCCGATCGACTCGCTGCGGTCGTCCAGCTCGACGCGCACCCCCGCGGCGCGGAGCTCATCCGCGACGGACCCGGCGTAGTCGCCGAAGCGATCGGACACGGACAGCACGATCGACTGGACCGGAGTCAGCCACAGCGGCAGCTCGCCGCCGTAGTGCTCGAGCATGATGCCGATGAAGCGCTCGTAGGAGCCGAACAGAGCCCGGTGGATCATCACCGGCCGGTGCTCCTGGTTGTCCGCGCCCGTGTACGTGAGCTCGAAGCGCTCGGGCATCGAGTAGTCGAGCTGCACCGTCCCGAGCTGCCAGGAGCGCCCGAGCGAGTCGGTCACGTGCATGTCGATCTTGGGGCCGTAGAAGGCGCCGTCGCCGGGGTTCAGCTCATAGGAGAGCCCCAGCTCCTCGAGCGTGCTCACGAGCTTCCCCTCGGCGCGGTCCCACATCTCGTCGCTCCCGATCCGCCGCTCGGGCCGCGTCGAGAGCTCGATGCGCACCTCGAAGTCGAACATCGCGTAGGTGGCGAACGCCATCTCGAGGGCGCCTCGGACCTCGTCTTCGACCTGATCCTCGGTGCAGAAGATGTGGCCGTCGTCCTGGGCGAAGTGCCGGACGCGCAGCAGCCCATGCAGCACACCCGAGGGCTCGTTGCGGTGCAGCAGGCCCGGCTCGAAGTAGCGGACGGGCAGCTCCCTGTAGGAGTGCCGGCGCATCGCGAACAGCTGGGCGTGTCCGGGGCAGTTCATCGGCTTGACGCCCATCACGCGTCCCTCGGACTCGACGAGGAACATGTGCTCTTTGTACTTGTCCCAGTGCCCCGAGGTCTTCCACAGCTCCGAGTCGTAGATCTGGGGCGTCTTGACCTCGGCGTAGCCGCGCTCGGCACCCATCCGGCGGGACAGCGCGACCAGCGCGTTCCACACGCTCGTGCCCGCGGGAAGCCAGAACGCCGCCCCGGGCGATACCTCGGAGAAGGTGAACAGCCCCAGCTCGCGCCCCAGCTTTCGATGGTCGCGCGCCTTGGCCAGCTCGATCCGCTCGAGATGCTCCTCGAGCTGGGCCCTGGAGAAGAAGCTCGTTCCGTAGATCCGGGTGAGCATCGTGCGGCTGGAGTCGCCACGCCAGTAGGCACCCGCGACCGAGCGAAGCTTGAACGCGCCGACCGTGCTGGTGCTCGGCGCGTGGGGCCCGCGGCAGAGGTCGGTGAACGGGCCGTTGGTGTACAGCGAGACAGTCTCCAGCGGGTGGGCCGGATCGGCGCCCGCGATGAGGTCGTCGATCAGCTCGACCTTGTAGTCCTGGCGCTCGGCGACGAACCGCTCGCGCGCCTGGGCGACCGGGACGTCCTCGCGGACGAACGGCTCGGCGGCCTCGACGTGCGCCCGCATCCGCTCTTCGATCTCCGGGAAATCGGCCTCGGAGACGGTGGTGCGGGCGGGGAACTCGAAGTCGTAGTAGAAGCCGTCCTCGATCGGCGGTCCGATCGAGATCTTCACGCCGTCGTAGAGCTCGGTCACCGCCGAGGCCAGGACGTGGGCGGCGTCGTGCCTGATCAGCTCGAGCGACTTCGGCCCGCTCCGGTCTGTGAGGATCGAGACTCGCGCTCGGTCCGGCAGCGGCCTCGCCAGGTCTCGCACCTCGGAGGCGTCCTCACCCGGCCTCTGCACCTCGACGGCGAGAGCGGCGCGGGCCAGGCCGGGCCCGATCGCTGCGGCGGCGTCCGCGCCGGTGGCGCCGTCCGGCAGCTCCAGCGGCTTGCCGTCGGGCAGGGTGACGGTGATCGACATCGGAGCGCTGGAGGCTACCCGCCCCGCGCGCGAGGCCGTCAGGCGAGCAGCCAGAGCGCGTCGTCCCCGATCGGCATCCGACGCACCCGGCCCTCGCCGACGAGCTCGATCAGGGCGCGCTCGGCCGCTTCGCGGTCCGGCGCCTCGTTGTTGTCGGCCATGATCGCGGCGACCTCCTGCGTGACGAGACCGCCGGGGAAGCGCTCGAGCGCCTCGAGCGGCCCGTCCGGCGGCGGCTCGCGCGAGAGGCTGCTGTCGAGGTTGGCGATGAGCACGTCGTAGGCCTCGACGGGCTGGAAGCCGCCGGCCTCCAGGCGACGGCCGTCGCTCTGGAAGACGATCGACGGCGCCGAGTAGCGGACCGGCCCGTCCGTCTGGCGGGCCTTGCCCTGGAAGTGCGTGGGCCCGCCCTCCGCCGTGCGGGTCTCCTTGCGATCCTCCTCATACGCCTCGATGGTGCGCTCGTCGTCGATCGCCGCGATGACCGCGCCGATGTCCAGGCCGCTCACCCGCTCGAGCGCCCTTTCGATGTCGGCGTCCTCGTCGAGCACAAGAGTCGTGGTGAACCACCCGAACTGCAGCGCCCGCAGCGCGTCGTTCGCGAGGGCCGGGTCGATCAGTCGTGTCGCCACGATCGCGCGGCAGGCGCGGGCGGTGGCGGCGACCCGGGGCCGCGGCTCTGAGACGAACGGCATGCCGTAGCGGCGAAAGTGGAGGTTGCCGGCGGCCATCAGCGCGGGCGTGTAGCCGCGCTCGACGTAACGGCTGGCATCCTCGGCGAGGCCGATCGTGACCAGCCGCCAGTCCAGCTGCGCTCCGTAGCGCCAGCGCAGCACCGCGAGGGCCGGGCTGGCCGAGTACGCCCAGGGGCATCCGGGGTCGGTGTAATGGGTGACGGAGATCGAGGCCACATCCCAATACTTGCACGTGCAAGCATCGGTCCCGGCACGTCCGCTTCGCCGCCCGCCGCCGGCCTCGCCACGGTGTTTATCGAAGTCCACCCGCGGGTATAGCGGCTGCGTCGGGTGGCATGGGAGCGCACCGGATGGCCCGGGGGCGGCGCAGGCCCGGGCGGCATCCGGGTCGGGGACATCGAACGGGGAGAGACATGATCACAGCAGCATCGGGTCTGGCCATGCGTCGTGGGATCCTGGCCCTCGTCGCGGGGATCCTGTTCGCGGCGGCCCCGGCGGCGGCGCAGGGCGCCGCGCCCGTGCAGCCCTATGGGACGAACGACGCCGGCGGCTTTCGCAACGTGCTGCCCGCCGGAGAGAACGGGCTGGACAACGCCGCCCAGCTCGCCGAATTCCAGGCCAACGGCACCTACCCGCCGCACTTCACCGACCAGCTCCCGCTCTACGCCGGTCTCCCCTATGCCTCCCCCACGCTGACGCACGAACAGATCGCCTCCTACTTCAAGGACGCGACCTTCGGCGTCAAGGAAGGCGACCTCGCCTCGACCGAAAGCCCGCGCTCCGACGTAACGATCCAGCGCGACGGCTCCTACGGCGTGCCTCACATCTACGGCAGCACGCGGAGCGGCGTGATGTTCGGCGCCGGCTACGCGGCCGCCGCCGACCGGCTGTTCCTCATCGACGTCCTGCGCCACACGGCACGTGCGGAACTCTCCTCCTTCATCGGCGGCTCGGCTGGGAACCGGGCGATGGACCAGGTCCAGTGGATGACCGCGCCGTACACCGAAGCCGACCTGCAGTCGCAGCTCGAAAACGCGCCCAAGCTGTACGGAGCCGAAGGCGAAAAGGTCGTCGCGGACGTCAACAGCTTCGTCTCCGGCATCAACGCCTACATCCAGGCGGCGTTGATCAACCCCAACCTGATGCCGGCCGAGTACGCGGCCCTCGGGAAGGTGCCGGCCGAATGGAAGCCGACCGACGTGATCGCCGAGGCATCGCTGATCGGCGGGATCTTCGGCAAGGGCGGCGGCGCCGAGGTGCGCTCGGCGCTGGCACTGGAGTCCTTCGAAAAGCAGTTCGGCAAGACCGTCGGGCGCACAGCCTGGAAAGGCTTCCGCGAGCAGAACGATCCCGAGGCGCCGGTCACGGTCGCAAAGAGCTTCCCGTACGAGACCGCCTCGCCGTTCTCGAAGACCGGCCTTGCGATGCCCGACCCCGGGTCCGTCCAGTTCCTGGGCGACGGCGGTGGCGTCGAAGAAACGCTTTCGCCGGCAAGCGCCGACGCGAGCGCCCCGGGCTCGCTCACCCACACGCCCTCTCCGCACGCGATCCCCAGCGACGGCTCGTTCGGCTCCTCACTGCTGCACCAGGCGCTGGCGGGCCCGCCGCACGCCTCCAACTGGGAGCTCGTGAGCGCGAAGCACTCCACGAACAAACACGCGATCGCCGTGATGGGCCCGCAGGTCGGCTACTACACCCCAGAGATCCTCATGGAGGAGGACCTCCACGGGCCCGGCATCGACGCCCGCGGCGCCGCCTTCCCGGGCGTGAACCTCTACGTCGAGCTGGGTCACGGCCGCGACTACGCGTGGAGCGCGACGACGGCGACCTCGGACAACGTCGATACGTTCGCGGAGGTGCTCTGCCAGGACGAACTCCACTACACCTACAAGGGCCAGTGCCTGCCGATGGAAAAGCTGGAACGGGACAACAGCTGGACGCCCAACGGCGTCGACAAAACCTCGCCCGGCTCTGAAAAGCTGACCGTCTACCGCACCGTCCACGGCATCGTCTACGCGCGTGGCACCGTGGGTGGCCAGAAGGTCGCGTTCTCGAGCGCGCGCACGACCTACTTCCACGAGGCCGACTCGGCGGTCGGCTTCTCGGAGCTCAACGAACCCGCGGTCGTGACCGGACCGCAGCAGTTCCAGCAGGCGGCCTCGAAGATCGACTTCGCGTTCAACTGGGCCTACGTCGACGCCAACCACATCGCCTACTACCTCTCCGGCGCCTACCCCGAACGCGCGGTGGGCACCTCGCCGGACTTCCCGATCCTCGGCACCGGCGAATACGACTGGCAGGAATACGACCCGCAGTTGCACACGATGAAGCTGGTCCCGTTCGAAGCGCACCCCAACGCGATCGACCCGCCGTTCCTGGTCTCGTGGAACAACAAGCAGGCGCCGGGGTGGTCGGCGGCCGACGACAAGTACGCCTTCGGCTCCGTGTATCGCATGCAGCTGATCCGCAACTTCATCCAGCAGGACATCGCGGGCGGCAAGAAGATGGGCGTCGAACAGCTCGTCAGCGCGATGGACGAGGCCGCCACCCAGGACATCCGGATGGTGCAGCTGTGGCCGACCATCCGCCAGGTCCTCGGCACGCCCTCTAGCCCGCAGCTGCAGGAAGCGGTCGCCAAGCTCGAAGCCTGGTACGCCGACGGCGGGCACAGGCGCGACCTGACCAACAAGAGCATCTCAAGCCCGGGGACCTACCAGCACAACGAAGCGATCACGATCATGGACGCCTGGTGGCCAAAACTCGTCCAGGCGGCGTTCCGCCCCGCGCTCGGCGACGAAGTGTTCGGCGCGACGAACGGCATGCTCGAACTCGGCGGCCCCTACCCCGGCGGTGAACCCGCCGCGCCCGACTTCGCCGACGGCTGGTACGGCCAGCTCAGCAAGGACCTGCGCGACCTGCTCGCCGCCAACGGCCTCGGCTCGGCGCCCAAAGGCGCTTACCCCCGGCTGTACTGCGGCGGCGGCTCGCTCGAAACGTGCCGCCAGGCGCTGCAGAGCTCGCTCACGGAAGCGCTCTCGGTGACGCCGCAGCAGGCCTACGGCCAGGGGGCCTGTGCCGAAGACCCGCAGGCCAGCTGCCACGACATGAACCGCTGGGTCAACGCCAGCGGCGTCTCCGTGCCCCCGTTCCCCTTCCAGAACCGCCCGACCTTCCAGCAGGTGATCGAGCTCACGCAGACGCTGCCCAGGTAGCCGCCGTTCCGGGAGGGTTGCCGCCGGCGGTCCCCCTCGCGGATCTCGCTCGCACCCCTCCCATTTTCGGTCTGCGCCCCGTATCATCTGGATCGGCGGAAGTGCGGGACGGCCTGGATGGGGGCCCCCCGCAATCCGAGGACACCCGGATCTATTGGGGGGACATACGTTGGAGGGGGCATCGCCATGAGGGCGCTCAAGGGCCTGCTGGGGGCAGTGCTCCTCGCGCTCGTCGTGCTCGCCGGCGGGCCGGTGGCAAGCGCCCTCGCCACCGTGACGCTCGAAAGCTCGCCCGAAAAAGCTTCCAGCAACACCACGCCGACGTTCAGCGGGATCACCGACGAACTGGCCGCGCCGATCACCGTAACCATCTACGAAGGCGAAGGCACCGAAGGAAAGGTCGTGCAGACGCCGACCGCCGAAGCACCGCTCCTCAGCACGAGCTGGAGCCTGACGGCGAGCCCGCCCCTCGAAGAAGGCACGTACACGGCCACGGTCGAACAGCCCGAACTGCTCGGCGGAACAAGCACGGCCGGCCCGGTCACGTTCAAGATCATCACGGCGGCCCCCAAAGTGACGCTCACCGGGCCGCCCTCCCTGTCGAACAAAACAAAACCGATCTTCAGCGGCGAAGCGGGCGACCCCAACGAACCCGTCGTCGTCCACATCCACAACACGGAAACCGGCACGGACTCGACGGCCGAAGCCGGCCCCAGTGGCGGCAGCTGGAGCGCGAACAATGAGCCGGAACTCGAAGAAGGCAGCTACACCGCCTACGCGACCCAGGAAAGCTCGTACTCCAACGGACCCGGTCACAGCGAAACCGTCGCGTTCACGATCGTCACGGCCAAGCCCACGGTGACGCTCACGGGGCCCGAAACACCATCCAACAAAACGCACCCGACCTTCAGCGGCACCGCCAGCGACCCGAAAGAACAGGTCGTCGTCCACATCCACGACAAGGACACCGGCGAAAACCACACGGCGACGGCCACGTCCGGCGGCGGCGCCTACAGCACGAACGACGAGCCCGAACTGGAAGCCGGCCACTACACCGCCGTCGCGACACAGAAGAGCTCGCTCCACAACCCCGAAGGCGAAAGCGGAACCGTCGAATTCACGATCAGCACGGCATCGCCGACAGTCACGCTCACTGGTCCGTCGAAACTCTCGAAGAACACACAGCCCACGTTCAGCGGCACGGCGAGCGACCCCACTGAACAGGTCGTCGTCCACATCTTCGACGAATCGAACAACGAAGTCACGGCGACCGCATTCTCGGGCGGCGGCGGCTGGAGCACGAACAACGAGCCGGAACTCGGAGAGGGCAGCTACCGCGCCTACGCGACTCAGGCCAGCTCGCTGAGCAACGCGCCGGGCAAGAGCAACGAAGTGCATTTCACGATCAGCACGGCCCCTCCGACGGTCACGATCACGTCCGCGCCGTCGGGCGTCTCGAACAAACCGAAACCGAGCTTCGGCGGCAAAGCGAGCGATCCGAACGAACCGGTTGTGGTGCACATCATCGACGAATCCAGCAACGAAGTCACAGCCACCACGTCCCCGTCCGGCGGCAGCTGGAGCACAAGCAGCGAGCCGGAACTCGGAGAAGGAAACTACCGCGCCTACGCCACCCAGGCCAGCTCCCTGGGCAACGCCGCCGGCGTGAGCGGTGAAGTCCACTTCACCGTCATCACGAGCCCGCCAACCGTGACTCTCGAACAGCCGCCGTCGCCCTCCAAGACGACGCGCCCGTCCTTCACGGGCACGGCAAGCGATCACACCCAGGTGACGGTCCGGATCCGCGACTCTCACGGCAACGAAGTCGCGAAAGCCACCGCCAGCGGCACGGGAGGCTCCTGGACCTCGGGACAGGCCGACCAATCGCTCGAAAGCGGCGAATACACGGCCGTCGCCTCGCAGGAAAGCTCGCTCGGCAACGGCACGGGACACAGCGGCACCGTGAGCTTCACGGTCAACACCAAACCTCCGACGGTGAGCCTCCACCAGCCCTCGGCGCTGAGCAACGACACCACGCCGTCCTTCACGGGGTTCGCGAGCGACAAGACACCGGTGACCGTCAAGATCTACAAGGGGTCCGGGACAGAAGGAGAACCCTTCTCGACCGCGACCGCCGAAGGCACCGGCAGCGGGTGGACCTCTGGAGAAGCAAGCCCGTCCCTGCCGAGCGGCCAGTACACCGCGATCGCCGTTCAGCCGAGCTCGCTGGGTAACGAAGAAGGCCGCAGCGAAACGGTCAGCTTCAGGGTCGAAACCGGGCCGCCGCAGGTCACTCTCAAACAGCCCCCCACCCCGTCCAACCACACCACCCCGTCGTTCACCGGCACCGCCAGTGACCACACGCCGGTTGTCGTCGACATCTACGCCGGGTCCAGCGCCACCGGCCCGATCGTCTCGGAAGCAACCGCGACGGGCAACGGCGGCGGCTGGACCTCGGGGGCGGCCAACAAAGCACTCACGACCGGCGAGTACACGGCTGTCGCCACGCAGGAAAGCTCGCTGCTCGGGAACCCCACCGGCTCCAGCACGCCGGTCTCGTTCTTCGTAGACACGCGCTCGCCGAGCGTCACGATCTCGCAGCCCTCGCCGCTGTCGAACAACGCCAACCCGACCTTCACGGGCGCGGCGAGCGACCCGAGCAAGCCCGTCGTCGTCCACATCTTCAACTCGCTCAACGCCCCGGTGACGACCGTCACCACCACGCCCTCCGGAGGCAACTGGAGCACGAACGGCGAGGGGACGCTCGGCAGCGAAAGCTACACGGCGTATGCCACGCAGGAAAGCTCGCTCGGCAACCCGGCGGGCGAAAGCGCGCACGTGGCGTTCACGATCAACACGAAGGCGCCCACCGTGACGCTCAACTCGTCGTCGGTGGCGCTGCGCTCGAACAACACGACTCCGTCCTTCAGCGGGACCGGCAGCGACGTCACGACGCTGACCATCCGCGTCTTCGAAGGCAGCAAACCCGAAGGCCACGAAGTCACGAGCACCACGGCGGCAGGCACGGGCGGCGCGTGGGCCTCTGCGGCACTGGCCCAGGCACTCGCCGGCGCCCCCGGCGCGCACACGTACACCGTGATCGCCGAACAGCCGAGCTCGCTCGGCAACCCGACGGGCAAGAGCAACGCCGTCACGTTCGTGGTCGACACCAGCGCTCCGACCGTCACGTTCGCCCAGCCCACGACCCCGTCGAACAACACCGCCCCGTCGTTCTCGGGCACCGCCAGCGAAAGCACGCCGGTCACGATCCGCGTCTACGAAGAACCGAAAGAAAACGAAAAAGTGAAAGTCACGGAAGTCAAAGCCAGTGTCTCAGCCGGCACCTGGGTGACGGCTCCCGTGGCACTCGCGACCGGCACGCACAAATACGCGGCCATCGCCAGCCAGCCGAGCGAAATCGGCAACAGCTCGGGCGAAACCGCACCCGTCAAGTTCACGGTCGACACGACGTCGCCGAAAGTGACGCTGAACGTGCTCGCCAAGCCGACGTCGAACAACACGCTGCCGACGTTCAGCGGCACGGCCAGCGACACAACGCCCGTGACCGTCTCGGTCTACGAAGGAGAAAAAGCCGAAGGCATCGCGCTCGCAACGGCCACCGCCACCGTGACGGCGGGCAGCTGGACGTCGGGCCTGCCGACGCCGGCGCTGCCAGCCGGCAACCGCAACTACACCGCGGTGGCCACGCAGACCAGCTCCGTCGGCAACCCCGCCGGCAAGAGCTCCACGATCAAATTCGTCGTGGACACGACCTCGCCCACCGTGACGATGGCAAGCCCCGCGTCCCCGAGCAACATCATCACCCCCACCTTCACCGGAACCGCCGGCGGAACGCACGTGGCCACGGAAGTCACCGTCAGGGTCTATCTCGTGGTCGGCGGGGTCCGAGGCGGCGAAGTGTCCAGCGCCAAAGCGGCCGTCTCGGGCGGCAAATGGACAGCCGGGCCGATCAGCCCGGCGCTCGCTACCGGGACCAACACGTACACCGCCGTCGCAACGTACGAAAGCCTCCTCGGCAACCTCCCGGCCACGGCGGAAGCAACCTTCGTCGTCAACACGCTCCCGCCGGCCGTCACGCTGATCGGACCGCCGACGCCGTCCAACAACAGGACGCCGGCCTTCGAAGGCACGGCGAGCGACACGACCCCGGTCACGCTCAGGGTCTACGAAGGCAAGAAGGCGGAAGGCAAAGAAGTCACGAGCGTCACGGCGACCCCCGAACTGGGCGCGTGGAAAGCGCAGGCGACGCTTCCGCTGATCAAGCGCACCTACACGGCGATCGCCCTGCAGAAGAGCTCGATCGGCAACCCCGAAGGCAAGAGCGGCCCGGTCACGTTCATCGTGGACCCCGCCGCCCCGACCGTGGTGCTCAACCCGCCCGCCACCTGGTCCAACAACCCGACGCCATCGTTCAGCGGCAGCGCCAGCGACAACTCACCGGTGACGATCAGGATCTTCCCCGGCACGAAGCCGGAAGGCCCAGCGGTGGCATCGGAAGCCACCGCCGCGGGAACCAACGGCGCCTGGTCCTCCGGGCCCGCCAGCCCGGCGCTACCAGACGGCCAGTACACCGCCGTCGCGAGCCAGCACAACGCGACGCACTTCGAAGACGTGGGGACCTCCGAACACTTCACGTTCAGGATCGACACGGTCGCCCCCAAGGTCACGCTGAGCTCACCGGCGAGCGGCAGCTCCAGCCCCAGCACGAGCGAGACGGCGAGCGGGGCAGCGGGCAGCGAAGAAGGCGATGACTCGCACGTGACCGCCCAGCTGTTCGCGGGCCCGTCGATCGCCGCCGGTCAGTCGCCCGTCCAGAGCATCACGACGAACGTCGTCGGCAACGCCTGGTCGGCCACCTTCGGCGGCCTCGCGCCGGGCGCCTACACCCTGCGGGCGACGCAGAGCGACGCCGCAGGGAACGTCGGGGCAAGCTCCACGAGCACGTTCACGGTGACGAGCTCCACGCCGGCCGCCCCGGTCGCCCCGTCGGCGCCGGCCACCTCGTTCAGCTGGTTCCCGCCCAACCCGCGCGCCGGCGAAAGCATCTCGCTTGTGTCGACCTCGACCGATGCCTCGAGCCCGATCACGGCGTTCGCCTGGGACCTCGCGGGCATCGGCAGCTTCAGCCCAGGGGGAGCCACGAACAGCGTGACCTTCCCCACGGCCGGGGCTCACATCGTCCAGCTCCGTGCCACGGGCGCCAACGGACTGTCGGGCCTCGCACGCGAGGCGATCCCCGTGGGAGCACCAGCGCTGCCGCTGCTTCAGCCCTTCCCGATCGTGCGGATCACCAGCACGGGGACGCGGTCGGGCATCAAGCTGATCCAGCTCAGCGTGCTCGCCTCGCGGGGGGCGAGGATCGCCGTCCAGTGCCGCGGCAGCCACTGCCCGCTGAAGCGCCAGAGCCACATCGCCAGCACGGGGCGCCGGCGATCGGCCTTCGTGGAGTTCAAGGGCTTCGAGCGGAGCCTCAGGGCAGGCGTGATCCTCGAAATCAGGGTCAGCAAGCCGGGCGCGACCGGGAAGTACGTGCGCTTCCTCGTGCGCCGCGGCAAAGTGCCTGTACGTTCCGATGCATGCCTTGACGGCGTCGCTGTGAAGCCGGTGACATGTCCTTCGTCATGAGCGAGCACGATGCTACGGCGACGCGCCCAGTCGGCCGCCGCGGTGGGCTCGGCCGCCCGCGGATCGCCCGTGGCGTGCTCGGGGCGGCACTTGCGGCGATCGCCGCGATTGCGATTGCCCCCGGCGTTGCGGGCGCGGCGCCGCCGCCGAAGCTGACGATCGCGAGCCCGGCGCCGGACAGCGTCACCAACAACGCGACGCCCACCTTTGCGGGGATCACGAGCGCCGAAGAAGAAGAATTCCTGGGGGTCGCGATCCAGGATCGCCTGACGGTCGTCATCAAGTCCGAAGCCGGCGAAGTGGTCCAGGAACCGAGCATCGAATCGCCGATCCGCCCTCAGGCGTGGTCGATCGGCCCGGTGGCTCCCCTCCCGCCCGGCACCTACACGGCGCGCGTGATCGAGCGTGAAGTCTCCCTGGGCTCCGAAACCGTGATCGAACAGTCGCCTCAGGTCAGGTTCACCGTCGACACGGTCCCTCCGGCCGTGACGCTCACCTCACCGGCGAACGGCAGCACGACGACGCTGAGCTCACAAGCGTTCGCCGGAGCCGCCGGGACCGCCCCGGGCGATGGCGCAACGGTGACCGTGCAGCTCTTCGCCGGTCCGTCAATCGGGTCACAGCCACCGATCGAGGGCCTGTCAGTGCCCGTTGCAGACGGGCACTGGTCGGCGACGCTCGGCGGCCTCACGCCCGGCACCTACACGGCCCGTGCCGAACAGAGCGACGAAGCCGGCAACCTCGGCACGAGCGCTCCGGTCACCTTCACCGTGACCGTGCCCGTGATCCCGCCCGTCACCACTCCCCCGATCGCGTCGTTCAAGTGGTTCCCGCAGACGCCGGTCGTCGGCGAACCCGTGACGCTCGTCTCGAGCTCGACCGACCAGTCGAGCGCGCTGGCGGGCTTCGCCTGGGGGCTCACCCCCACCGCCGCGCTCATCCCCGGCAAGCAGGTGACCAGCACGACCTTCGCCACGGCGGGAGACCATCCTGTGCGCCTCCGCATCACCGCCGCCGACGGCCAGTCGGCCATCACGACGGAGACGATCCACGTCGTCAACCCCCGGCTCAGCCTGATGGCCCCCTTCCCGGTCGTCCGCATCGCGGGGACGGTCACGTTCGCGGGCGTCAACATAAGCCTGCTCACGGTCCAGGCGCCTGTCGGGGCGCGCGTCCGGGTGAGCTGCCGCGGACGCGGTTGCCGCACGGCGTCCGAGAGCCGCCTGGCCGCGTCGAGCAGCAAGAAGCACAGGGCCAGCATGGTCGTGATCGCCTTCCGCCGCTTCCAGGGCCCCCTGCGGGCCGGTGCGGTCCTCGAGATCAGGATCTTCAAGAATGGGGTCATCGGCAAGTACACTGAGTTCGTGATCCGTCGTGGCCGCCTACCGGTGCGCATCGACAAATGCGTCGGCCAGGCAGGCCTGAACCCGATCGCGTGTCCCATCTCATGAACACCGTCCGCATCGAGAGACGCTGGCCGAGGGCCCGCAGGGAACGGCCCAGGATCGACTCGCGCCCCGTCCTCGTGGCGGCCTTAGTCTGCATCGTCTTCGCGTGCGCGTTCGGCCTCGGGCGGGCCAGCACCGGCAGCGGCGCCGCCCATGCGGAAACGGCATCGGCGGCGACCTTCACGGTCGTGCCCTCGCCGGCTGCGGTGCCGGCCCACCTGACGGTGGTCCCGCCGCTGCAGCTGGCACCACCGGCGCCGAAGCCAGCGCCTGCCCCGGTCCACCACAGCACCCCGGCGCCGACGATCCAGCCGGTCGCGCCGACCAAGTCCTCCGCGCCCGTGACCGCAGCCCCGCCGGCGCCGGTCGCGACGCCCGAACCGGCCCCCACGCCCGCCCCGACGCCGAAACCGACGCCCGCACCCGCGCCGGTGCACCAGCCGTCGCCCACCCCATCAAGCAGCTCTGGAGGCAGCCACACGAGTCCTCCGCCGAGCGGAGGCGGCTCGTTCGAAAGCTCGGGCTGAGGCCCATGTACGCGTCCCGCTTGAGCGCGCGCGCGATCCTGCTTCCGGTCCTCGTCGTCGTTGCCATCATCGGCTTCGTCCTGGGTCATCGAGGCTCACGCGCCGCCGCACCGCAGAAGATGCTCACCGCGTCTGTGGCGAGCGTGCTGCTCGACTACCCCTCCTCCTGGCAGCCGGTCTCCTCACCGCCGGCCATCCCTGCGCTGACGATCGCGCACGAGCTTGCGCTCGCGCCAGGTGGGAACCCGGCGCACGCCGGCCTGCTCGCGGGCGTGCTGCCGGGGGGTGAACCGACGCCGCTGCCGAAGGCGTTCGTCGCCCTCTTCCAGACGCCTCCGCGAGCCGAAATCGTCAACCTGCTCGGCAACCAGGCCTACCGTTACGCCCGGTTGAGCATCCCCGGCTTCCCGCAGGAGCTGACGATCTACGCCATCCCCAATCCCGGGGGCGAAGCGACCGGCCTCGCGTGCTATTCCTCCGCCGGCTTCTCCAGCGCGATGCGCACCTGCGAACACATCGTCTCGACACTCACCCTGGTCGGTCAGTCCCAGAGCTACGACCTCACGCCCAACCCGCAGTACGCCCGCGCGCTGTCCGCTGCGGTCACAGCGCTCGATCAGCAGCGCACCGCGCTCAGGCGCACGATGAGCCAGCTCGCGCCCAGCTTGACGCTGCAGCATGCGGCGACGAAGCTCGCCGGCGTGTTCGCCCACACCGCGGAATCGCTCTCCCCGCTCGAACCGGCGCTGGCGGTCGGCCGCGCGCAGGCCGAACTCGCGGCCTCGCTCGCTCAGGCCCGGGACGCATACACCGCGTTCGCCGCCGCCGTCGCCGCGGGCGGCCCCGAAGGCGTGACGGCAGCCCGCCAGCGCGTCGACCAGGCGGAAGCCGCGATCAACGACGCGCTCGAGGCCTTCGCGCTGCTGGGCTACACGCAGTCCTCCTAACCGGAGGACACCGCGAGCACGAGCTTCCCCCGCACGTGACCCGATTCGCTCAGCTCGTGAGCGCGGGGCGCCTGCTCGAGCGGGAGGACCTCCGCGATCTCGACGCGGACATCGCCGGCGGCCACGAGCTCGCCGATTCGCCCCAGCTGCTCCGCGTTCGGGCTCATGACCAGTCGCTCGGCCCGCACGCCGCGCTCGCGAGCCTCATCCTCGAGGGACCCGCCCGTGATGGTGACCAGCGTCCCGCCGGGCCTGACCGTCGAGAGGAGAGCCTGTGTCACCGTCCCGCCGACGGTGTCCAACGCCACGTCCACCCCCGCGACCGCCTCCGCTACGTCCTCGCGGGTGTAGTCGACGTAGTCGTCGGCCCCCAGGCCGAGTACGAACTCGCGGTTGCGCGAGGAGCCCACCCCGATCGTCCTCGCGCCGGCGACCCTGCTCGCGAACTGCACAGCCAGATGCCCGACCCCGCCTCCCGCGCCCGAGATCACCACGGTCTGGCCGCGCTCGACTCCCGCGCGGTCGAACAGCGCCTGCCAGGCCGTCAGCCCGGCGACCGGCACCGCGGCAGCCTGCTCGTGGCTGATCCCCGCCGGCTTGCGCGTGATCATCGCCGCGGGCGTCGCCGCGAACTCCGCGTAGGAGCCCGTCGCCACGAGGCCGAAGACCTCATCGCCGGCATCGAAGGCGTCCGCCCGGGAGAGCTCGATGGTGCCCGACGCGTCGCTGCCGAGGACTGCGGGCAGCGGCTTGTGCGCCAGGCCGCGCCGCTGCTTCCACTCGAACGGGTTCACCGAAGCCGCACCCACCCGGATCAGCACCTCCCCGTCAGCCGGCTCCGGCCGCTCGACGTCCTCCACGCGAAGCACCTCGGGGGCGCCGGTCTCACGCATCACCACCGCGCGCATCGTCACCCCAGTCGCCGCTTCAGGAACTCGACGAGGGCGCCGGCCGCACGCTCCGGCTCATCCTCCCAGACGAAATGCCCGCTGCCGGCGAACACGGTCAGCTCCGAGTCCGGGATCTCCTCGTGGAAGCGGTGGGCCATGCGCACGCTCGCAAAGCGGTCCTCCTCGCCCCACAGGATCAGCGTCGGGAGCCCGAGGGCGGCGAGCCGCCCCTCGTAGGGGGCGAGCTTGTCGAAGTCGCCGGAGCGGTAGAGCTCCAGGTGGCCGCGCCGCCTGACCTCGCCGTCGAAGCCCTTCCAGTACTCCTCGATCGCCTCGTCGCTCATCCCACTGGATGCCGCTCGCATCGCCGCGGCGAAGCCGTCGCGGGTGTAGCCGGCCACCAGGCGCTCGCCCTCTCCGGGCGTGCGCATGATGTTGGCCAGGTCGTGCCAGCGCCGGTCGGAGAAGAAACCGCCGTCGGAGATCACGAGCGCGTTGACGGCGGCCGGGTGATCGCACGCCCAGCGCAGGCCGATCGGAACGCCCCAGTCGTGCGTGACGAGCGCAACGGGGCCGGGTGCCAGCTCGGTCACGAAGCGCTCAAGGGCATCGATGTGGTGCTCCCAGGTCCCAGGTGGATCCGGCTCGGAGTCGCCGTACCCGGGCAGGTCGGGCGCGAGCGCGCGCCATCCCGCGTCGGCCAGGGCGTCCAGCGGCGCGCGCCACATGTAGGAGGACTCCGGATAGCCGTGCACCAGCAGCGCGACGCGGTCGCTGGAGTCTCCCGCCTCCCGGTAGGCGAGCCCGGCCGCACGCCGCTGGCTGCTCACGCGGCGGATTCTCGCACTCCGGCGCTCTCGCAGACTGCCGTGCCGCGACAGGCGTCATCATTGGTAGACCATGAACGCCGTGCGCACCTGCGGAAGCTGCGCCGTGGAGAACCCAGCGGCTGCGCGCTTCTGCATGGCCTGCGGCGAGCCACTCCAGCAAAGCTGCCCGCAGTGCGGCACCGAGGCGCTCGCGGGGGCGCGCTTCTGCGTCAGCTGCGGCGCCCCGCTCTCCGGCGACGGCGCGGCCGCAGCCTCAGTCGGCCCGCCGCTCACCGCGCGCGAGCCCGCGCCCGAGCACGGGGCGCAGCCCCGGCCGGCGGACGGGGCGCTCGAGGAGCGGCGCACCGTGACGGTCCTGTTCGCGGACCTGTCGGGCTACACGGCCATCGCGGAGCGCCTGGACCCCGAGACCGTGAAGGCACTCGTCGACCGCTGCCTCGGCCGCCTCGGGGAGGAGGTCACGCGCGTCGGGGGGCGCGTGGACAAGTACATGGGCGACAACGTCATGGCGATCTTCGGCGCGCCGGTCGCCCACGAGGACGACCCCGAGCGCGCGGTTCGCTCCGCCGTGGGGATGCAGGCGGCGATGGGCGAGCTCAACGAGGAGTTGCTCGCCGACTTCGGGGCCCAGTTCGCGCTGCGGGTGGGGGTCAACACCGGCGAGGTGCTCGCCGGCAGGGTCGGCGAGGCGTACACGGTCATCGGGGATGCGGTCAACGTCGCGGCGCGCCTGCAGACGAGCGCTGCCCCGGGGACGATAACCGTGGGGGAGCGCACCCAGCGCGCGACGAGCGGAGGGGTCGAGTACGAGCCGCTGGAGCCACTCGAGCTGAAAGGGAAGGCCGAGCCGGTGGCGGCGTGGCGTGCGCTGCGGCTCCTCGACGTCCACAGCGGCGGTGTGCGCCGCTCGCAACGTCAGACGCCGCTCGTCGGTCGCGACGACGAGCTGGCCGGTCTGCAGAGCCTGTTCGCCCGAGTGACCCGCAACGCGACGCCGCATCTGGTGACCGTGATCGGCGCGGCCGGGGTCGGCAAGACGAGACTGCTGCGCGAGCTCGAGGCCTCGTTTGCCGGCCGCGACCCGCAGGTGACGGTCCGCAAGGGCAGGTGCCTGCCGTTTGGCTCGGGCATCGTGTACTGGCCGCTCAGCGAAATGCTCCGTGCGGAGTGCTCCATCGTCGACGGCGACCCCGCCGAGGTCGCCTGGGCCAAGCTGTCGGCGCGCCTGCGGCCGCTGCTGGCGAGCGACGGCAGCGGTGAGGAGGAGGTCTCACGCCGGATCCTGCCGCTCGCACGGCTGCTGGGCATCGAGCCGCCCGACTCCGCCGGCTCCCTCGAGCGCGAGGACGCGCAGAGCGCACGCGAGAGCATCTTCGGCGCCGTGCGCAGCTGCCTGGAGGGGATCGCCGACGGGGAGCCTCTGGTGCTCGCGTGGGAGGACATCCACTGGGCCGACGAGGGCATGCTCGACCTCATCGAGTACCTCTCGCAGTGGCTGCGCGCCCCCGTCATGCAGGTCTGCCTGGCGAGGGAAGAGCTGCTCGAGCGGCGGCCGAGCTGGGGAGCGTCGCGGCGGACGGCCACGAGCGTGTTCCTCGACCCGCTCGCCCCGGCCGACACGCGTGAGCTGATCGGAGTGCTGCTGACCGGCGCCGGTGCCAAGCCCGACGTTCTCGAGGCGCTCGCCGAGCGCGCCGAGGGCAACCCGCTGTTCGCCGAGGAGATGGTGCAGCGCCTGGCCGAGGAAGGCGGCACCAGGGCCGCGGAGCTGCCCGACACCGTCCAGGGGCTGCTCGCTGCACGGCTCGACTCGCTCGCGCCGTTCGAGCGCCAGCTCGTGGCGCACGCCGCCGTCGTCGGGAGGACCTTCTGGGAGGGGGCGCTCGCGCCCGTGGCGACCGCCGAGGCAGGCGACCTCCAGGCGGCGCTGGCGACGCTCCGCGAGAAGGACATCATCGTGCCCGGCGAGGGTGCGCGGCTGGCCGACGAGCAGGAGCTCGCGTTCAAGCACGTCCTGATCCGGGACGTCGCCTACACGACCCTCCCGAAGGCGGTGCGGGCGCGCAAGCACTTCGAGGTGGGCATGTTCATCGAGCAGCGCGCCGGCGAGCGCTGGCAGGAGGTCGTGGCGCTGCTGGCCGAGCACTACGGCCGCGCGGCGGCGCTGGGGCAGGAGGTGCGGCTCGACTCCGAGCAGTTCGCGCCGATGGCCGCCAAGGCGCTGCGGTTCCTCGAGGCCGCCGGCGACGCCGCGAGCGCCCTCTACTCGAACCAGGAGGCGCTCGCACACTACGAGGCCGCGGCGGCACTCGGCGCGAGCGACGGCGCCCAGGAGGCCCGCATCCGCGAGAAGCAGGGCGACCTCGCGCTTCGCCTAGGTCGGGTCGACGCCGCGATCGAGGTCTGGCAGCAGGGGCTCGAGTACCACCGCGGACTCGACGACCTCGAGCACGTCGCCGAGCTGCACCGCAAGATCGGCGCCGCGCTGGCGCACAAGGGCGAGCGCGGCGAGGCCATCCAGCATCACCAGCAGGGGATCAACCTGATCAAGGACGCGCCGCCGTCGCTCGCTCTGGTGCGCCTGTATGAGGAGGCGGCCTGGCTCTACATGCAGGTCGGCGACAACATGCTCGCGATCTACGCCTCCGAGAAGGCCCTGCGACTGGCCGAGCGTCTCGGAGAGGTGGGCGCCGCGAGCCGGGCCCACGGCATCTTCGGACGCGTCTTCGGTCGCATAGGAGACACCGTCAAGGCGCGCGAGAACCTGGAACGGGCGATCGAGCTGGCGGGCGACTCGGACGAGAACGAGAAGGTGCTCGCGATGCTTGCCCTGGGGCACCACCTGGAGAACGCCGAGGGCGACTACCAGGCCGCGGCGCCGACATACGCAGAGGCCCTCGCGCTGGCACAGCGGATCGGCGACATCCCCGCGGAGATCGAGCTCCACGCGGCCCTTGCCCAGCTTGCCTTCTATCGCTGCGACTGGGAGGAGGTCGTGCGCGCCAACGACGCAAGCGCCGAGCTGGCCGAACGCGAGGGTCTCGTCGGCAAGCTGTGCATGCCCTATGCGCTCCGCGGCATGCTGCACTGGCGGGACGGCGAATGGGAGGCCTCGACGCAGCTGTTCCGCACTGCCCGCGACCTGGCCGAGCAGGTCGGCTGGTCGGAGGTGGCGTTCAAGGCGCTGCTCGGGCTGGCCATCACACAGCGCGACCGCGGGGAGCCGGCAGACGCTGAGGAGACGCTTCAGCAGGCGCTCGCCGTATGCGAGCGCGCCGGTCTGATCGGCCAGTCGATCCAGGCGACGGCGATGCGTGCCGTGTTGCTGGCGCGGGCCGGCGAGGAGGAGCTTGCCGCGCAGGTCGCGGCGCAGGCGGCGGCGAGCGCCGAGCGCGTGCACTACCCGCTTGGCGACGCCGCGGTGCTGGAGGCGCGTGGCATGACCGGCGAGCTGCCCGACGCGCTCGAGCTGCTGGTGCAGGGGCGCGCCGCCTGGACGCAGCTGGGCCGGCCGCTGGACAGCGCCCGCTGCGAGCTGCTGCTGGGCGAACGGGCCCTCGAGGTGGACGCCGCGGCGGGAGCCGAGGCGCTACGCGCCGCGGCTGCGGCCTACGAGCGGCTGGGGATCCACCACCTCGCCGCCAGCGCGCGAGAGTTGATGCCCGTCTGAGCCCCGCCGTACGGCGCGCGTCCAGCTCAGGAGGGGCGGTCCGTCGGAGCGGGAGCTCCCGAGGCGGGGTCGGCGGGTCCCTCGCCTCCGCCGGGCGACGGCGCCCCGGGAGCGCTGGGAGCCGCACCGGCTCCGGGCTCCACCGGCGCCGCGGGGACGCTTGGTCCCTCACCGGCTCCGGGCGACGCCGGCGCCGCGGGGACGCTCGGCGAATCACCCGCTCCGGGCGATGGGACCATCGTGGAATCGGCGGCTGCCTCTCCCGTTCCGTGCCCCGGAGCGCCGACTGATGCGCCGACTCCTGCCAGCACGGCACCGGGCGGGCCATACCCCGCGCCGGCCACCGCAAGCGGGTCGTATGAGGCCGCGGGAGCAGCGGGCGCAGACGGGAACGGGGCGTCCAGCACCGTCGCGATCGCATCCACCGGCGTGGGCCTGCCCATGAACGGTCCCTGGGCCATCGAGCAGCCCATCACCTGAAGGGTTGTCATCTGCTGGTAGTCCTCGATCCCGTTTGCGATCACCGCCAGCGACAGGTCGCGCCCGACGATCAGGATCGCTTCGAGCAGCCAGCGGCGGTAGGCCTCGTCCTCCGAGGCCGCGAGCGAGCTCCTGTCCACCTTGAGGTAGTCGAGCGGCAGGCGCTGCAGGTCGGAGTGGTAGGCGTAGGCGCTCCCGAAGTCGTCGATCGCGATGCGCACGCCAAGGCCCTTGATCTCCCTGAGCCGCTCGGCAGCCGCAGCGATGTCTTGCATGACCGTCGTCTCGGCGATCTCGAGCGTGAGCATGGCGGGCTCAAGGCCAGACTGCTGCAGGGCCCGGCGGACGTCGGTCACGAAGCCTTCCCGGTTCAGCTGGCTCGCCGACACCTCGACCGACATGCCGATCCGGTGGCCGCCGACGTTCCAGGCCGCGGCGCGGGTGCAGGCCTCTTCCATCATCCAGCGCCCGATCGGAACGATGAGGCCGGTTTCCTCGGCCAGCGGGATGAACTCCGACGGGTCGAGGACGCCCTTGACGGGGTGCATCCACCGGACGAGCGCCTCGAGCGCCGCCACCTTGCGCGTCCGCAGGTCGTAGATCGGCTCGTACAGCAAGAAGAACTGGCGCTCCTGGAGCGCCGTGTTGAGCTCGACCTCGAGCACCGCGCGGCTCTCCGTGACCGAGCGCATGTTGGCGTTGAACAGCGTGTAGCGGTCCTTGCCCGCCGACTTGGCGGCATACATCGCCAGGCGGGCGTCGCGCAGCAGGTCATCGGCGCTCTCGTAGCGGCCGAAGGCGACGCCGATGCTCGCCGTCACGTAGAAGCTGGGGCCGAAGTCGTCGAGTTCGACGGGCTTGTGCAGCGCTTCGATGATCCGCCGCGCGAGCGACTCGAGCCGGGCTCCGCGCGCCGCAGACTCGACGAGGACGACGAATTCGTCGCCGCCGAGCCGGCCGACGCTGTCCTGCGCGCGGATCACTCCCGACAGCCGGTCGGCGACGATCGTCAGGAGCTGCTCGCCTGCCGATTCGCCGATCTTCTCGTTGACGTCCTTGAACCAGTCGATGTCGATGAACAGGGCGCCCGCCAACAGGCCCGACTCCCGGCCCGCCCGGGACAGCAGACGCTCGGCGCGGTCGAGCATCAGCGCGCGATTGGGCAGGCCGGTGAGCGGGTCATAGAGGTCCTCGTGCGGCACGCCGCGCGCCGGCCGGGCGGGCGCGATTCGCGCCTGGACGCGCGTCCCGAGGATGAAGATGAGCAGTCCGAGCAGCAGGCTGAGCAGGACGCCGGCGCCCATGAGCACCAGCGCGTGCCCGTCGCCAAAGAGGCCGGCCGGCGCGACGGGGCCGAAGCTCCTCACCGTCCACCCGTCGTGGAGGTCGGTGGTGGTGCTCTGCGCGCTTTGCTGCGGCGCGCCGGCGGCGAAGGCCACGTTCGCGCCGGGGGCGCGGTAGCGGACGCGAACGGCACCCTCCGGGTGGCCGCGGAGCGCCTCGGCCAGAACGACCCCGGGGACGAGCACCTCGCGAAGCCAGCCGGCGAAGGCGCCTCTGCGGGCAGCCACCGACGACGGCAACCCGCCGCCGTGGTAGACCGGGGTCACGATGCTCAGGGCAGCCGTGTGTCCGACCTTGGCCGGGCTGTAGGTGCTCGTTCCGGTGTCACGGGCCGAGAGCAGTCGGTGCGACAGCGCGCAGCGACCTCCGGAGCTCGCAGCGCCGCCCCGCACGCCGCGCGCGAGCTGCGCAACGGCGACGCAGAAGTACGACGGCGCCGGTTTGGTGACCACCGTTCGCAGGGCGCTGGTCGTGCGCTGGGCCGAGCGCAGCCGCAGCGAGCTCGCGCCGAGGGCGACGCGCGGCGTGCTGATGACCGGTTCGGGGGCCTTGACGAACGCCACGAACCCGAGCTTCTGCAGCTCGGGATAGCGCCGCAGCGCGTTGGCGTAGCCGGCCCACGCGGTGAACTCGGAGGCGCTCGCCCTGGGGTTGGCCGCGAAGAACGTGCTTGCGCTGACCTGCAGGTCTTCCTCCTGCTGCACGGCCAGCCTGACCGTGGAGGCGATCCCGGTCGAGGTCACGCTCTGATGGAACGCCTGGCGCGCCTTCGTGGCGTCCTTGTCGGCGACGCTGTTCGCCACGAGCACGGACGCCACGGTTCCGACGGCCACGCAAGCGAGCGCCACCGCTGCCCACAGCGCACTGCGCCCGCGGGCGAGCCGGGTGAGCCCCGCCAGCCGCTCGCCGCCGCTGGCGGACGCGGCAGCGCCGTGCGCGACTCCGTTGCCACCGCCACCGCCGTTGCCGTCGGACGGGACGTGGGCAGCGGCGGCCTCGGCGGCATCCGAGCCGGCCTGGCCCGGCGAGCCGCTCACGGGCTGTGCCGGAGCAGGCTCACGCTGAGGGTCCGTTTGGGGGTTTTCGCTGTCTGTCATGGCGATCGGATCTGATCCCACCAGGCGCGCATGCGCTGCCGTGCTCATCGAGCCGTGGAGAGGGCGCAATGTGGCTTGCCCCTTCATTTCGACGAATAGCCGATCGACACCTGCCCCGGCGCCCGCGCGCCGATGGCCTTGATCTGCTGCTGTTTGCATGCAAAGTGGTGAACCATTCGTCCACTTGGGTTTGGACGCGCGCTGTGCGGGGCAGACCCCGCCTCGCGCCGGCCGGGCGAGCACCCCGCCGCCAGACGGCAGGAGTCCCCGTTGCCGCGAGCCCGGCCGGCGCGTGTACCTGGCCGTGCACCTCACCGTTCAGCTCGGCCGACGGTTCCGCTCGCCTTGCGACGGCGCGGTGGTCCGGCCGGCTCGGCGGCCGCTCAGCTCCGCGAGCGGTCGATCTGCGCGTTGACCTCCGCCCCGAAGAGCAGGGCGACGTTGGTGAGCCACAGCCAGACCAGCAGGATGATGGCCGCGGCGAAGGAGCCGTATGTGACGTTGAAGCTCTTGAAGTTGGCGAGGTACGTCGAGAAGGCGGCGGACGCGGCAAGCCACAGGCCGACGGCCACGAGCGCTCCGGGCCGGATCCAGCGGAGCGCTCGCCGCTTCACGTCGGGAGTGACCACGTAGATGTAGGAGAACACCAGCAGCGCGCTTACGAACGCCGCCGGCCAGCGCGCTATCCGCCACGCGGTCGCCGCTCCGGACCCGAGCACTTCGCTCGCGACCCCGCCACCGGCGAACATGAGCACGACGGTCGTCACCACGAGCGCGATGAGCACGAAGGTCGAGCCTATGTCGATCAGCTTGCGCCTGAGGAAGCTGCGCCGGCCACGCACCCCGAAGACCACGTTGAGCGCGCGGCGAGCGGCCTCGAGGTACCCAGTCGCTCCATACAGCGCGGTGAGCACGGCCGCCACCAGCCCCACCGCCGCGGTGCCCTTGCTCCTCAGCGCCGCGCGGACGGCCGCGTCGAGCGGTGCCAGGGTTGCCGCGGGCACGACGCCGCGCAGGTGGCTGATGATCGAGTTGTAGGTGCCGGGGTACTCACCCAGCAACCCGAGCAGTGACACCCCCAGCAGGAGCGTCGGGAACAGCGACATGAGCGCGTAGTAGGTGAGCGCCGCGGCGTGGTGCGTGCCCTGATCGTCGTAGAACGACAGAGCGGCGCACTTCACCACCTGCCGCGCGCGCCCCATGGGCGAAACGTAACGCTCACCCCCGATGTCCAGGCGGGATGCGGCGCTGCTGCGCCCCCACGGAGCCGCCATCGTGCCTCTCGCCGGCCGCAGCTGCCAGCCGCGCGTCAGGCCGGCACCGACCGCGTCCGCGGCGGCGCCGGTGTCCGCCGCTGCAGGCGATCGGGCCTCGCCCGCGTGCGGTCCTCTGGCGAGGTGTCGTGGATGACGTTGGCCAGCGCCTCCACCACCTGCGGGTCGAACTGCGTGCCGGCGCGGCGGCTCAGCTCGGCGAGCGCCTCGTGCGGGCTCACGGCCGCCCTTGCGGCGCTCGACGTCAGCGCCGCGAAGGCCACGCAGACGGCTATGAGACGCGATCCAAGCGGGATGGCCGTGCCCGCGAGCCCGTCCGGGTAGCCGCTTCCGTCGAAGTGCTCGTTGGCGCTGCGCACGAGAGTGGCCGGCGCAGCGAGCGCGGGCGCGGCGTGAAGTATCCGGTGGCCGGCTATCGGATGGCGGCGAATGAGCTCGCGCTCGCGCTCACCGGCGTCGGCTCCCTTCGTCATCACCGCTTCGGGCACGGTCAGCAGGCCGATGTCGCGCAGGTCGGCGGCTAGCACGATGTCGTCGAGCTGCTCTTGCTGCAGGTCCAGCTCATGGCTGACCGCGATGATCCAGTGGGCGAGGTCCGGCGCCTGGTTGCGCAGCTCCGGCCGCCGCGCGGCGACGACCTCGAGCAGCACCTGCCGCAGCTGACCCCTGGCGGAGCGACGCTGGCGCTGCTTGCGCGCGCGCCGCCGTTGCGATGCGATCTCGAGCGCGGCACGGGGGTCGCCGGCCTCCTCGGGGACGCATACGTCGCCCTGAGAGGTCTCGATGAGCTGCTCGTCGTCGTCCTGCGGGGTGACCGCGTTGACCGCCGTGACGATCGCGCCGGCGGGAGACGTGGCTGTCGGCGCCAGCACCGCGAAGCCGCTTCCTTCGATGCGATACGCGCTGCCGTCGAGTCCTCCGGCGACATCGGCGAGCGAGCGAGCGAAATCGCGCAGCAGCTCGTCGCCGGCCCCATGACCGCGGTTGTCGTTGTAGACGGGCAGACCGTCGAGCTCGATCACGACGAGCACCCAGCGCTCGTGCGCGCCCGGAGCCAGCGCCCGTGCGAGATCGCTGTCGAGCTGCTCGCGGCTGGCCAGGCCGGTCAGCTCGTCCACCCGCGCGCTGCTGTGTTCGCGGGCGACCGCCATGGCGGCCTTGCTGACGAGCCAGACAAAGATGGTGGCGACGAGGGCGAGCGTGAACCAGAAGACGACGTCGGTGACCTGGCGCTGGACGTGGTCGAAGACGAGCAGGCCGACCGCGATCGAGGCGAAGACGGCAGGGCCGATGACGCTGCTCCATCCGCGTGGCTTGGCGATGCCGAGCGGGACACCGTGACGCCGCCGCGGCAGCCCCGACGCCGGTGCGGAAGGCTGGTGCGATTGCGCGGCGGGTCGGCGGCTGACGAAACCCACGGTATGTGAGCATCGGCTCTAGTGCGGCGCGACTCGTCCAAACGTCCAGCCAGCGGACGTTTGACCGATGTGACATATCCGAACGGACGCGCCGACCGCCCGTGGTTGTCGGCGTGTCCCCGCACCGGTTGCTGTGCCAATCTCAGGCCTTGTTGGCTCGGAGCTTGCGGCATGCACCCAAGGCCTTTTTTCCTGCGGCGGGGATGATCCTCGCCGCAGCGATCGCCGGCGCGATCTCGCAGTCCCCCACGCCCGTCCTTGCGTACTCGCCGGAAGGCGGCGTCGGGACGGGTGCCACGGGTCCCCCAGCCGCCTCCCCGGGCCCACCGGAGCCCGCGGGGACTACGGGCCCGAGGCCATGCGCGGCTCCGCCCTTCCGCCTGCGCTGCCCCGACCTGATCATGTCCGCCCCATCCGAGCTGCATCTCGACCGCAGCACGATCCCGGGCCACGTCCTGCTGCGAGCGGCAAGCTCGATCGACAACCACGGGCCGGGCCCGCTCGAGGTGAGCGCCCACCGCAGCGCACCACACTCCTGGATCGCCTACCAGGCGATCTACGACCGCAAGGGACGCCGTCACCTCTTTCGGAGCGCCGCCCGGCTCGTCTTCAAGTACGTCCCCGGAGCCCGGTACGGGTACGGCGACGTGGGGGCCGCGAGCTACTGGAAGTTCGAACACGCCGCCGCGTTCCAGTTGTGGGCGCTGGACGCTCACTTCCACGCGGTGAGGCTCGTGCGGACCGGACCCAAGGCGGACTACTGCCTGCGCGACCTGCTGCGCACGCGACCGTCGGCCTTTTCGCCGGATACGCCACGGTATGGGGCGTGCCGGCAGGACGCGGGTCTGCGCAGGGACCTGCTGGGGACCTCGAGCGGCTGGTCGGACGTGTACCCCTACGAGTACCCGCAGCAGTGGATCGATGTCACGGGACTCCATGGGCGCTTCGCGTACGTGCAGATCGCCGACCCCGACGGCCTCCTGATCGAGCGGAACCACAGGAACAACGCGTCCGAGACCTATGTCGCGCTGCCCTCCGGCCGCGTGCTGGGGCATCGGATCGGCGTGTCACGGCCGTGAGGACGCGGCCGGCGGCACCGAAGCCGTCCCCGCGGCCGGCGGCCATGCCTCGGCTGGCAGGAGGGCATCTCCTTAAAGAGAAACCCCCGCATCAGCAGGGGTTCCTCGGCACTCGCCTGTTACGGCGATACTAGCCTCACATGTCCGAGAACCTGGATCTCGTGCGCTCGATATACGCAGCCCGGGCCCAGGGCGACTACAGCTCGGACGACTGGGCGGCCGACGACATCGAATACACGGTGATCGATGGACCGGCACCCGGGATCACGAGGGGACGCCCGGCGGTGACCGGAGTGATCCGCGACTTTCTCAGCACGTGGGACCACCTCCGCGATGAGCTGGAACAGCTCCGCGAGCTCGACTCGGAGCGCGTGCTCGTCCTCCACCACTTCAGCGGGCGAGGTAAGGCGAGCGGCGTCGACATAGGCGAGGCAGGCGCGAAGACCGCGAGCGTGTTTCACATCCGGGGCGGGACCGTGTCGAGGATCGTCGTCTACTTCGACCGGGATCGGGCGCTAGCCGAGCTGGGTCTCGGGGAGTAGGCCGTGTCGCGCGAGGACCTCGAGGTTGGGCCATGAGCGCGCGCAGCCGGACCCGGATGACGGTCTTCGGAGTCGTAATCGTCATCATCGCCGTGGCGTCGATCCTCGAACCGCCAGGCGTCGTGGAAGGGGTCGGTTACGCGGTGGTCGTCGTCGTGATGGTGTCCCTCTTGCTTCGCGAACGGAGACGACGGCGTTGAGCGACATAGATGGCTGGGTCCGCGAGGCGTGATTCGATGTGCGGGTGCATGAGACCGCGAGCGATCTCGCGCGGGTCCAAGAGCTGCTCGATGTCAGCTATGCGTCTGCCGGGGAGCACCTGCTGAGCATCCATACGCCCGAGAGGCGGCTCCGGGCGGACCAGATCGCCGAGCGGCTCCAGGGCATGTGCCTGCTGGCGCTGGGCACGGTTACGGCCGATGGGCGGCCCATCGTGGGCCCGGTCGACGGCATCTTCTACCGGGGCGATTTCTACTTCGGGTCGGCGTCGGCCTCGCTGCGGTTCAGGCACATTCGACAGCGCCCGCGGGTGAGCGCGGTTCACCTGCCGGACGAGCACCTGGCCGTAACCGTGCACGGAACAGCGGTTGAGGTGGACGTGCGCTCCCCCGAGCTCGCGGGGTTCAAGCAGACGCTTCTGGACACCTACGTCCCTCGCTATGGCCCGGAGTGGGAGAGGTTCATCGAGAGCGGCGTGAGCTACGGCCGGATAACGGCCGACCGCATGTTCGCGTTCGCGGCGCCCGACTCCTGAGGTCATGCGCGCGGCGCGGCGACTGCTTCTCGGACGAGGTCGCGGACGTGCTCCCGCTCGTCGCCTTCGTTGAAGGCGACCCAGAGCTGCAGCGGTGAGCTCGGAACCGGTGAAGCGCACAAACGCAACTAGCCTGCGCCGTTTGGGTTCGACAGCTGTGTGAGAAGAACGTCCACCGTCATTCTCCTGGCTTGGCTGCTTGCGGCGGGCGCGACGGCTCATGCGGCATCGCGTCATAAGCCATCGCGTCATGCGGCATCGCGTCATGGGGCATCCCGTGGTCATCACCAGACCCTGCCCGCGCTCTGCACGCCTAGTACCTCCCCACACAAATCGCGCTTGACGCCGTATCGGCGAACGATCGCGGCCAACCAGGTCGCGCAGGTGTACAGCCTCTGGGAAATTCCGCCGCCCCGGGTGGTCAAAGGCGTTGAAGGTCCAGAACATCGAATCTACGGCTGCGCCTATGGACACCGCGGGGCCATCTGGCTTGGGTCCGAACCGTCGAATGGCGGCGGCGGGAAGTACATGAACCTCAACGTGGGCGGCGACCGGAATGTGGTGCTCGCAGGGAGCATCGTGGCGTATGAGGATTACTCCCTGACCGAAGGCCTTGAGGGCTTCCGCTTCGGCGTTACGGTCAAGGACCTCAGGACGGGCAGGACGCTGCATCACGAACCAACCGGGAAACGGAAGGTCTGCGGTGAGTGTGAGTTGGAATTCGGATTCGGGCACACCACCGCGATCGTGGTGAACGAAGGTGGCGAAGTCGCCTGGATCGTCGAAGTTCCGGTCGACGAAGGCGGGGGCTACCAGGTCCACGCCGTCGACTCCGCGGGAAGCCGGGTGCTCGATTCAGGACCCGAGATCAATCCCTCGTCGCTGGCGCTTGGCGGCAGCACGCTCTATTGGATGCATGGGGCACAAGCCGACACGGCGGCACTGCACTGATCTCGGCACCACCGCGAGGCGCAACTTGACTGCCTGCGACTCCGGTGCCTCAGTCGTGGATGCGTTCTCCGCGCCGCAACATCTCGACGTATTGTGCGATGCGACGGTGGCGGGTCTCGGGGCGTTTGGCGTCGTTGATGCGCCAGATGATCGAGTAGCGGTTGCGGGCGTCGAGTTCGGCGAACGCTGCCGATGCGTCTTGGTCGCGGTCGAGTTCGCGTTGCAGATCCTCGGGGATCGAAGCGGTCCGTTGCCCTTTGTAGGCGGCGTCCCAGCGTCCGTCGGCCTTGGCGCGTTGAACCTCGGCGAGGCCGGCGGCTCGCATTCGCCGAGCGGAGGTGAGCAGTTCGACCTTCTCGCGGTTGATCTCGGACCACCGACTTCGCGTAGATCGCGGCGTGAAGCGCTGTAGCCAGTACTGGTCGTCGTGACGTGCTTTCTGCCCGTCGATCCATCCAAAGCAAAGCGCCACCTCGATCGCCTCGGCGTAGGTGATCGATTGGACTGTCGAGCCCTTCTTGGCGATCATCAGCCAGATTGCCGAGCTCTGGTCGTGGTTGGCGTCCAGCCAGGCCTCGAAGTCGGCGGGCGTGACGAACTGGACCGGCTTGTCCGGAGTTGTAGGCGGGTCGTTCGAGTTGTTCACTAAGTGTTCGCGCTTCTTCGGAGCCAGCGCTGCCAGTGGGCGATACTGGGCTCGACCAGTGAGCTCCGCCTTGTCGAGGAAAACCAGCGGGCATCCTCGGGCGACGGCCGCGCCCGCTGACCGATTGATCTTCGCCGCAAACTAGCAAGTGTTGAGCCGGGAGCGTCGAATCGGTCTCCCGCCGCTCTCCCGTCCAAAGTGCCTGAATAGTGTCCTATCCTGCTTCGTTTCGAGCCTGTTTCATACCGCGCGAATCGCTTGTGTTTATTGGGCCTTTCAGCCCTGACAAGGTCCGTGTCCAGTCTCGCTCGCGCTCAGGATCTTGCACGACTGTCGTTGCTTGGACGACGATAGGATGCCGACTGATGAAGCTATCGAACACAAGGAGAACGCATTCGATGTTCAAGGGTTTCAAGAACTTCCTGATGCAGGGCGAGTTGATCGTGATCGCCGTTGGTTTCGTCGTTGCGCTGGCCTTCAGTACGCTGATAAAAGCGTTCACCGACAACATAATCACCCCATTGGTCAATGCAGCCGGGGGCGGTGGCACCAATGGACTTGGCGTGCACGTCAACGGACAGCTAATCAACTTTGGTGCATTCGTGTCCGCAATCATCTACTTCATCATCTTTATGGCCGTTATCTACTTCGCGATCGTCGTGCCCTACCGTGCCTACCAGGCACGTCGCGGCAACACCGTTTTCGGCGAACCGGCGCCCACGAAGTCCTGTCCGGAGTGCTTGAGCGGCGGACTGCCACTTGCGGCGAGCAGGTGCAAATTCTGCGCCGCCGCACTCCCCGCAGCCTGACGGCATCGAGCCACTAGTTCCAGATTGGACTTCCCACACTAACGGCTGGACGCACCCCCGGTGTCTGCTTGCTCTCGCGAGCAAACAATGGCCCCCCGACCAGCGCATCGCGCCCGTGAACTCGACGTCACTCGCTGTACTAGTCCCCGAGTGGCTGGTGGATCAGGTAGAGGTCGGATTTCAGCAGCCATGCGGGATCGCGCCATGGTGGCAACAGGCTGGCAACCGGCCGCGGCCGCGATGCGACGCGTGTTCCCCAGCTAACTCGGCACCGCGGCCGATCGACCACGCGGCGTTGGCGGCCGATCGCCTACTGCGAGCGGGGAAACTGCATGTCGATCTCCCCTGCCTCCAGTGCGAGAGCGATCGCGTGCGCGCGGGTGTGCGCGCCGAGCTTCTTCAGAGAGCCTCTGACGCGGGACTCCACGGTGGTCACGGAGATCCCGAGGGCGTGCGCAATCGCCGCGCTCCGTTCGCCCATGGCGACACGCGTGATCACTTCTCGCTCCCGCTGGGTCAGCCGGCGGCCCCCGCCAGCCGGCCGGTTGGCCGGTTCCGTCCGCCCGGTTGCTGGGAAGACGAGCAGCGAGAGGTGTCGTCCTGGCTGAACCGCCGCCTTGGCGCTGTAGTCCACCAGCAGACGCCCCGACCCTGGGACGTCAAGCTCGAATGTCCCGCTCTGTGTGCCGTCGCGGATGAACTGCTGCCATAGCCGCTCGGTCTCGCCCGCGGTTCCGCGTGGCGAAAGGTCGTCGATGGAGAGAGCCAACAGCTGGCTGCGCGACAGGCGCAGGAGTAGCGATGCCGCACGGTTCACGTCCACGTAGCGCCGCCGGTCGTCGGCCACCAGCATCGGGACCAGGCTGTCCTCGAAAGAGGCGGTCGTGGTCGCGGTCACGGCGGCGTGCTGGGCCATCGCCGCCGCTGTCGACTGGTCTTCCTTGAACCTCGCCATGCGCGCGAGCCGCGCCGCGTGTGCGGCGGGGAGGCCGTCCCTCATGTGTCGCAGCATGTATTCCGCGCGGGCTTGGTCGACGCGCGAATAGAGGCGATGTCCGGTGGCCGTGCGCGCGGGCTCGAGAACCCCGTAGCGACGCTCCCACTTTCGTAGGAGGTCCTTGCTCACACCGAGTCTGCGGCTGAGCTCGCTGATCGGTATCCAGGAGACGGTAGCGGCGGGCACGGTGGTGGTTAGGTGGACAGCTCTTGGACAGAACCGCTTCTGCAGTGACCGGGTGGGGCAACCATGTGGTTAGCCGGCCCGTCAGACGCCGGGCGCCGTGCAGCGCTAGCGCGACGTTCCTCGCGGGCCGGCGCCTCAGTAGCGCTGGCCCGCGAGACACGGAGCCGGCGGAAACCAAGATGCCGAGAGCCTCCCAGCCCAGCCGCGACGACGAGCCGATCAGCGTCGTGGTTGCAGACTACTCCTACGTGGTTCGTGCGGGCCTCGCGTCCACGCTCGGCTCCGCGCCGCAGATCGAGGTCGTCGGAGTGTGCTCCGACGGCAACGAGCTGAGCGCTGCGATCGAATCGATGCGCCCCCGGGTCGTCCTCACCGACCTGTGGATGCCCCCGTCCGGCGAGCGCGAGGGGCTCATCCTCGCCGCCCGCCTGCGGGAGACCGACCCCGAGGTGGGGGTGATCGTGCTCACGCATTACCTGCAGTCGGCGTATGCCATCGCGCTGATGGCGCGTGGCACCAGCCGCCGCGGCTATCTGCTCAAGGACCGGATCCACGACCGTGCCGAGCTGCTCGAGGCGATCCGCGCGGTCGCCACCGGCGGCTCCGTGCTCGACCCCGCGGTCGTCGACGCGCTGATCGAGGGCCGCGTGCGGCGTAGCGCCTCCCCGCTCGACGAGCTGACGTCGCGCGAGCGTCAGATCCTTGCCGAGATAGCACAGGGCAAGAGCAACGCTGCCATCGCGACCTCGCTGTTCCTGACCAAGGGTGCGGTCGAGAAGCACGTGAACTCGATCTTCGCGAAGCTCGACCTACCCGGGCCGGAGAGCGTGAGCCGGCGGGTCAAGGCGACACTGCTGTACCTTGCCGACGTCTCCGGCCGGCCCGACGTTCACGGCTGATCACCGGCTCGCCGAGGACCGCGCGCCCCACGGTCTTCGCGGCTCACCCCGCGAGGACACGATAATCCCGGCAGGGCTGCCGTTGCCGAGGTCGGTTTCACCGGAACAGGATCGGCAGAGTGGTCGAAAAAGCGGGAGCAGTAACGGCGATCGGCCCAGCACCGAGAGCCGCAAGTCGGCCGACACGAGAGGCCCGCCCCAAGCGCGGGCTCTCGCTCGGTGCCGGTCGCCCCGGTGCTCGTCAGCGATCGGTCAGAGCGGCCTGCAAGCCAGTCGCAAAAGGCCGGTAGGCTGCTGACATCTCCTGATGGGCGATACTGGTCGAAGGGGCGCGGAGTGCGGCTTTGCGGAGCCAATCTCCGAATGAACTGCGACCGTCGTACGCACGCAGCGGGGCAGCGTCTTCGCCCGACACCAGACGGCTGGCCGAGATGAGAGCCATGCAATAGACTCGCCGAGTCGGAATATCCGAACGCTTCCGTCCACGCTGCGGGAGGGAGTGGGGTCGGTGTCACGCAGGACGGCTAGAGGGAATTGGCGGGAGGCGACTTCGTCCTGCCCAGGGTGCGGCCAGGCGGGACCGATGGCACCGCGCTCTGGGGTCGCGGCGATCGCTGCCGCCGGCTTTGCCACGCGCCGAGGAGCCGCCGCCCTCATCGTGGCACTCGTGGCCGGGCTGGCCACGGCTTCGCCCGCCACCGCCGGCCTGTGGACGCTGGCCGGCAACATCTCAGAAGGAGGCCAGAGCGCGCACACCCCCCAGGTGGCTGTCGACCCCGCGGGCGACGCGACCGCCGTGTGGACACGCAGCAACGGCAAGAACGACCTCGTACAGGCGGCGCTCGAGCCGGCCGGCGGAGCCCCCTGGGGAAAACCGGTGACGCTCTCAAGAGCTCGGCACCGATCTGCTGCTAAGGACCAGCAGGAATGTCGTGCTAACGCCCGCCGGGCTCCGGGTCCTAGGCGAGGCCAAGTCGTTGCTGGCCGCAGCGAACGCTACCCGGCGCCGGATCGAGGACGTCGCCCGCGGTGAGGCAGCCCTGACGATCGGCTTCCTCATCGGCGATGAGTTCACGTCCGCCCGGCGAGCATTCAGCGCGAGGCACCCCGACGTCGCGATCAGCCTTCTTCGCGTCTACTGGTACGACCAAACCGAGGTCCTCCTCGACGGCCGGGCTCACGCTGGTGCAGGTCCGCTCAGAGCCGCGCGTAGCCGTTCTCCCGGTCAGCCATCCGGCCTCCGGCAAACGCGAGATCTCGATTGACGAGCTCGCCGACGATCCCGTGATCATCCAACGCGGTGCCAGCCCGGGCTGGCAGGCCTTCCACAACGTCGACCCGAGGCCCGACGGCCGCCAGCCTCGCCGCGGACCGGCGGTTGACAATCTCGAGGAGAAGGTCCAACACGTCGCTGCCGGCCGAGCGATCAGCTTCCTGCCCGCCTCCGCCGCAAGGGCCTTCGTTCAACCCGGCGTCGTATACGTCCCAGTGACCGACATCCCCCCGATCAAGATCTGCCTCGCATGCAAAGCTGGGCCCGCGTCGCCGCTGGTCGAGGCATTCGTCGAATGCGTCACAGACGTCGGGCGACAGCGTCTGCAGCCACCGAGCGTCTGACGAGCAGCCCCCCTGTCGCCGCCGACACCGAGAATCACAGGCGGACTGCCCGCCGGACCTCCGTGCACTCACGAGCGGCCGGCGCAAGCCGGCCCACCACGCGACTGCGACTTGCGCAACCATCGTTCCTGCGAACCACGACCTGCAGGCGGCTCCGAGTAGCGGCTTCCCTGCCGCTTGGGCGCCGGGTCAGAGCGCCGGTTCGATCTGATCGTGAGCCCTGACTGCGTCTCAGGGTCGGCTACCGCGACGCCTTCTTCGGCCAGCGCGCTCAACCCTCGAGAACCTGGGCAGGGCTGCGGCTCGGCGCGAGCAGCGCAGACACATAGACGTTGGCGTCGACAGCGACTCGGCGCACTCAGCCGCGTGAGGCCTGCTGCTCTTGGACGGCAAGCTCCATCGCCTCGTCCTCGCCCATCCCCTCTGTGGAGGCACGGCGGTCGGCCAGAACTGCTTTGACGCGTTCGCGGCCACTCAAGAGCGCCAAGTAGCGCTCGTAGGAGAGCACGACCGCCTCAGGACGCCTGTGGGGCCCCGATCACCACTGGATCGGCCTTTGCGCCACGAGCCCGGAACCCGGCAAGCATCGATGGCAGCTTCGCGCGCGCCTCGCGAGTCGACTTCGTCGGGGGGACGTGAAGTCTTCGTAAACGTTTGTCGCCCAACAGCGGGAAGGTATAGGGTCCACAACATGGGGGCGTAACAGACAGGAGGGGTCAAGATGCCGGGCCTGTGTCGTGATCTCGCGAAGCGACGTCGCTGGAGTTCGTGTCTGGCCCTTGCACTCGCCGCCGCCGGCGTGGCGGTAACGCCGGGATTGGCGGTCGCGTCGAACCGCGCCGAGGCGTGGGGTGACGGACTCTGGGGCCGTCTGGGGAACGGCGTGACCCGCCAGGTCGAACACAAGCGCGGCGATGTCCATTCGCCGTCACCGATCTGCGCGGTCGGGACGGTCGGGACCTGCACTTTCGGATCGGCGCTGACAGAAGTCCGCGCGATCTCGGCCGGCGGCAGCCATGGCCTCGCACTGATGAACGACGGGACCGTCACCGCATGGGGCGAAAACGCCCACGGGCAGCTCGGTGACGGCACCAACACCGGCCCCGAGAGCTGCGCTTCCGTATCAGGCTTCCACGAAGAATTCGAAACGCAGCGGCCGTGCAGCGCGGTGCCCGTCATCGTCAGCGGCCTCAGCGGAGTCAGCGCTGTCGCTGCCGGCGCAAATCACAGCCTCGCGCTGCTGAGCGACGGAACGGTGTGGGCTTGGGGCGAGAACAGCAGCGGGCAGCTCGGCGACGGCAGCACCACCGAAAGCGACATCCCGGTCGCAGTCAGCGGACTCAGCGGCGTGGTCGCGATCGCCGCCGGCGGCTCGGAGAGCCTCGCGCTGCTGAGCGACGGCACGGTGGAGGCGTGGGGTGACAACAGCTCCGGGCAGCTCGGCGACGGCACGACGACGAATCGCGAAGCGCCGGTCCCGGTGAGTGGTCTGAGCGGTGTCACGGCGATTGCGGCGGGCGGCGCCCACAGCCTCGCTGTCCTGAGCGACGGCACGGCGATGGCGTGGGGAGCAAACGGGGACGGGCGCCTCGGCGATGGATCGACCGAAGACAGTCATGTCCCCGTCGCCGTGAGCAGTTTGAGCGGCGTCACCGCGATCTCGGCCGGCGAAGGCAGCCTTGCGCTTGTGGAAGGCGGCGATGGGCTCACATGGGGCACTAACTTCCTGGGACTGCTGGGCATCGGCGGGCAGAACGGCGGCCCGGCCTCGAGCGACGTGCCCGTCCAAGTCTGCGCCGTTGGAACCATCAATCAGGAAAGACTCTGCTCGAGCGTAGGCGGTCCGTATCTGACAGGCGCAAGTGCGATCTCGGCAGGGCCGGATCACGACGTCGCACTGCTCAGCACGGGCGCGGTCGTGAGCTGGGGCCAGGGGTGCGTTGGACAGATGGGAAACGGGACGGGTGTCGAAGGCGGCCTCGCATGCACGACCTTCGACTACGTCCCCAAGGAAGCGAGCGAACTCAGCGCCGTGCAGGGCGTCGCCGCCGGTGAATACTTCAGCGCCGTGTTCGGGCCGCCGGCACCGGTCGTCGCGAGCGTGAGCCCGTCCTCCGGACCCGCGACAGGTGGCGCCTCGGTCACGATCAACGGGTCCAACTTCACGGAAGTGACCGGGGTCAAGTTCGGAACCACGAAAGCCGGCTTCACGGTCAACTCGTCCGGCAAGATCACGACGACATCGCCGACCGGCAGCGGGACGGTCGACGTCACCGTGACCTCGACCTCTGGCGCTAGCTCGATCACGGCGGCGGACCACTACACGTTCGTGCCGGCCCCGAACGTCACGGGCGTGAAACCCAGCGAAGGCACCCAGGCCGGCGCCACGTCGGTCGCGATCACGGGAACCAACCTGGGCGGCGCCACGGGCGTGAGGTTCGGCGGCATCTCGGCGAAAGGGTTCACGGTCAACTCGTCCAGCAAAATCACTGCCAAATCGCCCGCGGGCAGCGGCATCGTCGACATCACCGTGACGACTGCGGGAGGCACCAGCGCGACCGGCGGAGCCGATCAGTTCCATTACCTGCCGGGGATTTCGAAGGTCTCGCCGACCATCGGCCCAACTGCCGGCGGCACCACGGTCACGATCACGGGCGTCGGGTTCACGGGCGCGACCGCGGTCTCCTTCGGCGCCGTGCCGGCGGTGAGCTTCACGGTCAACTCGGGGACGTCAGTCACCGCCGTCTCACCTGCGCAGCTCGCGGGAATCGTGGACATCAGGATCACGACGCCGGAAGGGTCGACCGCGCTAACCAACGACAAGTTCAAATACTCGCCGACGGTTTCGAGCGTCAGCCCGGGCAAAGGACCGCTCGCGGGGGGCACTCTCGTGACCGTTACGGGAACAGGCTTCTCGACCGTCGCGAAAGCGACGGTGATCAAGTTCGGAACCACGAACGGGAACGCGGTCAGCTGCGCGTCGACGACCGAATGCAGCGCCACCGCGCCAGCTCACGCGGCCGGGAAAGTCGACGTCATAGTCACGGTCAACAAAGTCGCCAGCCCGAAATCGGCCAGCGACGGGTTCACATACGAATGAGTCGGGAGCGCACTGCTCCGCGGGGTTCGCGCCCCCCGGGCGGGCCCCTCTGATCGCAGTTCCCGCGCGGCGCCAGCTGTAGTTCCTAGGTAGGTTTGTCCGGTTGTTTATCCGGGCCTCCTTGGAGGCTGGGTGGTGCCTAGGCACCAGTCCCAAGGAGGACACCGGATGAGGCTTCACGGTAACGCTCGGACCGGTCCGAAGAGCAGGCAGCTGCTCGTTGATCGGTTGATGCTGGCTCGTCGGCGATTACAACTTCACACGACCACACGGCGCCCTCAGCCACAAGGCCCCCCGGCAGCCGCTGGACCAACGCTCCTAGGACCTGGAGCTAGCGGAGCCCGATAGCGGCCGGCCGTGCCCCGGGCCGCTATCGGTGGCCTGCTGGAGCGATGGGCGATACTGGGCTCGAACCAGTGACCTCCGCCTTGTCGAGGCGGCGCTCTCCCAGCTGAGCTAATCGCCCTGGGAAGAGGCCAAGCGTATCAACGGCCCGATACGCTTGAAACCCATCGGCGACGTGGCGGAGTGGCTACGCAACGGCCTGCAAAGCCGTCTACACCGGTTCGATTCCGGTCGTCGCCTCTAGATTCCCATAGCCCCCGGAAACGCGGGCCATCCCAAGAACGACGAGCGGAACGATCGGTCGTCGGCGGCGAGCCGTTCCATCAGGCTGCGCGCCAGGGCGTCGTTGTCCCACTCCATGTAGGTGTCGCCGGTGGTCTGGATCGACGCGTGCCCAACAGGCTCTGAACGGCCTTCACGTTGCCCGTGGCCTCGAGTAGCTGCTGGCCTGCGGTGCGGCGGGCCTTGTGCATCCGCTCGCCTGCGGTGTCCCCCATCGCCACAACCCCGGCGTCCTCCACCCGCCGGTACCGCCGGCGGTGCATCGGCGTCTAGGACATCGCCCGGTCCGGGAACCGGCGGACGCCTGCGCGCGGGATGGGCTTCACCAAACACATCTGGTAGTGCGTGGGCTGCGCCTCGGTGTCCAGGATCAACCGCTCCAACTCCATCCACAGGTGCGGGTCCGGCAGCGGCAGCGCCCGCACCTTCCCGCCCTTGGCGAAGATGGTCAGCCGCCTGCGCTCATGGTCGAAGTGGTGGAACTAGAGCTTCGTGACCACCCAGCGGCACAGCGCCACCCCACGAGTCGACGCGTCCAGGTCTTGGCGAGTCCGCTATTCCCATTCAGTCAAGTAAACCCCTTCTTCTGGGTGTCCAAAGGCGAGAGTCCAGCTGGTCGCCAGCGTCGATTCGCATTTGCCGAAGCTCGCGGCTTTGTCGAGCGGAAGCGCGATGGGGCCCCCATAGTCGGTGAAATCCGATTCGTGAGGTTTCGGGGCGTATGCACCTGTCATGACGATCTTGCTCGGGTACGTGTACACACACCAGGGCGGCACCAAAACGTGAATTGCTGATGTCAGCAGCGTCATAGTGTTTTCCGGCGGCACAACCAACTTCACACCTTTTACTTCGCCGGTGACCTTTTCTTCACCCGCACAGCCTCCGAAGCTGGCACCTTGGAATTGCAGCACGTCTGTCGCCGCGCCATTTTTTACCAGAGTGCCTTTCTCCTTCACCGTGCACGTTGACGTCAACCTCAGCGACACTTCGGCCGCTTCGCCGTTCGTTCCTCTCACTGCACCAAAATAGTTCAGCCAGCCCACACTCGCGGACGCACTACCCGCGAACATACCCAACGCCAGTGTTGCCGCAGCGCCGATGCCGATGACCCTGAGCCTCATGATCCCCTCCCTCGCAGTCGTTACGGATAGCCTGCCGCCTGCAGTACGCCAAGTCCGTATCCCCCGGACAGGCCGCGCCCCGGATGCACCAGGACGCAACACATTACGTGACGCCACCGGTCAGGACAAGGCCGTAGACAGTGTGTAGCGGTTACGTCCCCTAGGAGTCAATCGGCCGAAAGGGGTAGAGCAGGTGCTCACCACAGTGACTCGTTGACTACGTGTTCAACCTGGCGAGCGAACTCGCGCCAACCAGGCTGACTTGTCAGGCCAAGCCCGGCGCGGCGACGGTCGCAACTAAGGCGGTGGATTGCCAGGTCGCGTAGCTCGGCTCAGTTCAAGGTCCCCGAGACTGCTCGACCGCCCTGGGTCCAGTAGAGCCTGTTGCCCGCTAGCGCCATTGATTGCGGCTCGATGTCCGTGCCAAGCGAGTAGCCGAATGCCCGATCTGTCCGCTGCGTACATGTCGTATATCCGACCTTCGCGGTGTTCAGTGGTGAGCCGATCGTCATCTTCAGCGATCCAGGCCACGGCGCCGTCATTCTTGAGAGCGATCGAGAGCGTTGGGCCAACCCCTACGATCGTCTTCCGCGTGGTCCTCTTTCCGGTAGGAACGCTATGGATGACGCGCCCATCACGTAGGTCGCACACTCCGTCGGAGACAAAGCGCGGCGCGCAATCGGCCGCGCTCCGTTTCAACGGCGGTGGGGCGACCGCACCTACTGTGTGTCCGTGTGCCTTGACGCGCAAGACGTTCGCCGTCGCCGGGGGCATGCCCAACGCCTCTCCGGGGAGCGCACCGGCTCGGCCGTTGAGACGGTGCGGGAGCTCTTGGCGCTGCAAGCGCAGGATTTCGAGTCGGCGCGGCTGGCGTTGCGAGCGCGCTGCCCGGGCTTGACTGCCGGCGACATCGACCGAGCGTTTGATGAGCGCCAACTCGTCATTTCCTGGCTGGGCCGCGGAACCCTGCACCTGGTCTGTGCCGAGGACTGGGCGTGGCTGCTCTCCTTGAGCGCACCCCGGCAACTGGCAGGCAACCGACGCCGGCTCGCGGAGGAGGGCGTGACTGCCGATGACGCCGACCGGGCGCTCGTCGTCATCGAACGAGCTCTCGCGGACTGCGGACCGTCGACTCGGGAGGACTTGCGGCCACTGGTCGCCGCTGCCGGCGTGCGCAGCGAGGGCCAGGCGATGGTGCATCTGCTGGGGCTGGCGGCGTTTGGCGGACGCATCGTCCGCTGCGACAGGCAGCGCTATGCTCTCGCTGCCGACTGGCTGCCGGTCTCGCCGCCGGTCGACCGGGACGCGGCTCTGTGGGAGCTGGGGCTCCGCTATCGCGCCGCACATGCGCTGGCCGGCCCCCGCGATCTCGCCTGGTGGGCGGGCATCTCCCTCGGCGAGGCACGCATCGCCTGGAGGGACACTTCAGAGCCAGACACGGACTCCGGGCCGCTGGATCCGAAGCTGCTGGCGTCCTTTGACGAGTACGTCCTCGGCTGGAAAGACCGAAGCTTCGCCATCCCGGAGCGAATGCGGCCCCAGGTGTTCGCCGGCGGAATCATCCGCGCGGTCGCCACCGTCGACGGCGAGGTAGTGGACACGTGGACCAGGCCTTCGGGCCGCGTCCGCCTCGCCGATGGAGATCATGCGGCGTTGTTCGCCGACGAAGCCCGCGATGTCGAGCGCTTTCTGGCCGGCACCGTCTGCGAGAACGATCCGCCGCGCGATTGAGTCGCCAGGGCTCGTCGGCCCTCGGCTGGGCGCGTTCATTTGATGATCAGGATCTGCGGGTGGTTGCGAGCTGCCATTCGAGACCCGCGCTCGCACGGCGGAAGCCAAAGCGCCGGGACACATCGCCGACCAGCCAGATGCGATCGTACGGCCGAGATCCCATGCTCCGCACCCCCGTGAACCGTGAACGCGCGAGACGGCCGGCTATCGCCTCGGCCGTGCTGGCGGTCCTCTGCCTCCTGACGTGGTGCGGGAGCAATCCACCGGAGGCGTCCGCCGACGGGGATCCCGCCAGCGACGTGCTGCTGGCGCAGGATGTCTTCTATCCCTACCAGCCGCAGATCAGCCCGATGATCGAAGCGACGCTCGCCAAGACGCTTCGTTCCGCGGCGGAGGTGGCCGGCCTTCATCTGAAGGTGGCACTGATCGGGGCGCCGGAAGAACTCGGCCTCGTCCCCAACTTCTTCGGCCATCCCCAGACGTACGCGAAGTTCCTGGACCGCGAGATCTCCTTCAACCACCCGCAGGAACTGCTCGTGGTGATGCCGGCAGGGTTCGGCGTCGTGCCGGCGGCGAATGCGGCGGCGCTGGCCGGCGTGCCGGTCTACTCGCAGCAGAGCTCCGACGGCCTGGGCCGCTCCGCCATCCTCGCCGTCGTCGCCCTCGCCCGCCACGCGGGCCACCCGATCCCGGCGCCGTCGACGTCGGCCGCCGCCGCCCACAGCTCTTCCCCGGCGTTGCTCGTGTTCGGGCTCCCCGCGCTCGTCCTCCTCGCGGGCGGGGTCGCGCTCAAGCTGGGCGCCTTCTCGCGGCTCAAGCGCCGGCCCCGGGAGAGCGACGGCGCGTAGCTCGGAGGGTGCCTCCAAACGGCTCGTCCATTCGCGGGCCTCACATACACTCGGCCCCAAGATGAGGCCTCGGCATCGACTGCTCGCCCGCGCTCTGGCGTCGCTCGGGATCGCGGCGCTTCTCTTCCCCGCGAGCGCGGCCGCGCACGGCATCGTCGGAAGGGCGGACCTCCCGATCCCGGTCTGGCTGTTCAGCTGGGCGGCCGCGATCGTCCTGATCGTCTCCTTCGTGGCGCTGTCCGCGCTGTGGACCCGGCCGCAGCTGCAGAGCGAACGGCGGGTGCGGCTGTTCCACGCGCCTCCGGCGCTCGCGCATCTCGTGAGCCTCATCGGCGTGGCGCTGTTCGCTCTGGTCCTCTACAGCGGCTTCGCCGGCACCCAGGTCTGGTCATCGAACTTCAGCGTGACGTTCATCTACGTCATCTTCTGGATCGGGATCCCCGTGGCGAGCGTGATCTTCGGGGACGTCTTCGCGATCCTCAGCCCGTGGCGCTCCTGCGCGAGAGCCATCAGGTGGGCCGGCCGGAGGCTCGTGCCGCGGGCGCTCGCCAGGCCGCCGCTCCACTACCCGGAGCGGCTCGGCCAGTGGCCGGCCGTCGCGGCGCTGCTTGGCTTCGCCTGGCTCGAGCTCGTCTATGTCGAACGGGACAACCCGTCCACACTGGCCGCGATCTCGCTCGGCTACTTCGTCGTGATGCTCGCCGGCATGCTGATGTTCGGCATCGAGCAGTGGGCGGAGCAGGCAGACGGCTTCGGCGTCTACTTCAATCTGCTCTCGCGGATGTCGCCCATCGTGGCGGACGCGCGCGGCGTCGTCTACCGGCGGCGTCCTCTGAGCGGCCTGACGGGCATGCCGATCCGGCCCGGGACCATCGCGCTCGTCTGCACGGTGATCGGCGTGACCACCTTCGACGGCCTCTCCAACGACGTCGTCTGGCGCAAGCTCGAGCCGCATCTGCAGAGCGGCTTCGCCGAACTCGGCTTTCACCAGACGCCTGCGGTCGAGCTCGCCTACACGGTCGGCCTGCTGTTGAGCGTCGCGCTGATCGCCGGCGTCTTCGAGCTCGGCATCCGCGGTGTCCGCAGCGTCAGCCGCCGCTACGGAACGGCCGAGCTGAGCCGCAGCTTCGCGCACACGCTCGTGCCAATCGGCTTCGCCTATGTCCTGGCCCACTACTTCTCGCTGCTCATCTGGCAGGGGCAGGCGATCGGCTACCTGGCGTCGGACCCGCTGGGGAACGGGGCCAACCTGTTCGGAACGAGCTCCTACCAGATCGACTACGCGATCATCTCCTACGCGGCGATCTGGTACGTCCAGGTCGCGGCGCTCGTGGTCGGCCACGTGGGTGGCCTCACGCTGGCCCACGACCGTGCGCTCAGCATCTATCGCGACACGCAGGAGGCGGTTCGCTCCCAGTACTGGATGCTGACGGTGATGGTCGCCTTCACGAGCTTCGGCCTGTGGCTGCTGTCCGCCGTCGGAACCTGAGCGTTGCGGCGGCTTCGGATGCACGAGGAGTAAGGTGGGGCGCGACGTGTTCGAGCGGATCGAGGCGAACGGGCGGGCCTCGCAGCGCCCCATGGGGGGTGTGCCGGCGCCGCTCGGGCTTGTCTTGCTCGCGACGAGCGCCCTCGCGCTCGCCTGGATCGACCCGGCCGCCCTATGCGCGCTGCCGGCGCTCGTTCTGCCGCTCCTCTTCGTCCTGCGCCGCTACCCAGGCGAGCGCGTCCTCAGGGTCCTGTCGGCAGCGCGCCGCAGGCGTTGGGAGCGCCCTCGGGCGAGCGTGCCGGGTGCGGCGAGGCTGGGGAAGGTCCTTCCTCGGGGAGGCCTCCTGCTCGCCCGGTCGCTGGCGGTTCGGCCGCCGCCCGCCGCCTCGCTCACCGCAAGCTAGAGGCCGTCCCCGCAGCGGGAGGCTTGCCGTGAGATGAGGCCGCGCGTGCGCGCGGCGAGGCCTCTCGTCCTGTCCATCGAGCTTGACGAGGAGCTGTGATGTCACGCCGTTCGATGCTCGCCCTTCTGGGCGTGCTGATCGTTGTTCCCGCCGCCGCGGCGGATGCCGCGAGCAACAACCAACCCCCGGTCAAGGAGACAGGGAGCCCGATAGCCGACCAGGGCTCCAGCTACCACTTCCGCAGCCACATCACGTCGATCACGCCCAAGGTGCCCGGCCTGAGCGTCGAAGTGCTGGAGTTCGCCGACCGCCTGCTGCTGCGAAACCACACCGGCAGGACGGTGACGGTCCTCGGCTACTCGGGCGAGCCCTACGTACGCCTGCTCCCCGACGGCGCCGCCGAACAGAACTCGCACTCCCCCGCCGTCTACCTCAACACGAACTTCTATGCCAACGTGACCGTCCCGCCCTCGGCCAGCGCCACCGCTCCGGCCGCATGGGGCGTGGTCGACCGCACCGCGCAGTTCGAATGGCACGATCACCGCATCCACTGGATGAGCCCGGTGACCCCTCCGCAGGTCAAGAACACCGGCAGGCGCACCAAGATCTTCGACTGGACCGTTCCGATCGAGGTCGGCACCCAGCCGGGTGCGATCCACGGCGAACTGCTGTGGGTCCCCGAGAGCTCCAAGGCGCCGACCGGGGCGATCGTGGCGCTCGTCGCGGTGGTGCTCGCCGCAGCGCTGGTCGTGCTGTTCGCGAGGCGCAGGAGACGTCACCCGCGGCTGCCGGGCGCCGGCGGCGACGGCGAGGGCGGCCAGCCGGAGGCCTGGTGAGACGGAGCATGGCTAGGGGGAGGCGACCCGCCGGTCTCGCAGCGGTCCTGGCCGCGGCATGCATCGCGGGGCTTGCGAACGCCCCTGAGGCGCTCGCTCACGCCCAGCTGCTCGGCACCGCGCCCACCACGGGCTCCACCGTCGCGACCGAGCCGGCCGAGGTGACGTTCAAGTTCAACCAGTCGGTCGGCGGCACGCTCGGCGCCGTGCGCGTCTACGACTCGCAGGGCAACGAGGTCGACGACCTCTCTGTCTCCCATCCGGAAGGCAACGGCCACTGGATGGGCGTGGGTCTGAAGCCGCACCTGCCGGACGGCACCTACACCGCCACCTACCGGGTGATCTCGGCCGACACGCATGTCGTCTACGGGGGTATGGCGTTCAACATCGGCCATCCCGGCGCCGCGCCGCGGTTCACCGTCGCCGGTCTGATCAACCGTGACAAGAGCGGTCAGGTGACCGCGATCGCGTTCGGCGTGGTGCGCCTCCTCGACTACCTCTCGATCGCGTTGCTGCTCGGTGGGCTGGCCTTCGTGGCGGTGGCCTGGCTGCCGGGACTCGCCTCCGTCGCCGGCGCCGAGTCCCGGTGGGAGGCGGCCTCGCGTTCATTCGCGCGGCGGCTGCAGCAGGTGCTGCTGGCAGCGATCCTCCTCGGCCTGCTCGCAAGCGTGCTCGGGTTCCTGCTGCAGGGCGCGAGCGCAGCCGGCGTGTCGTTGTGGGGGTCGGTGAAAGGGCCGGTCCTCCAGAGCACGCTTGAAAGCCGCTTCGGGCAGGTCTGGGGTGCGCGCGCGGTCGACTGGCTGCTTCTGGGAGCGCTGCTCCTGGCGGTCCGGTCGGTCAGGCGCGAGACGGTCCCGGTCATGCGACCCGTGCCGCTCGGCGCGGAAGGGCTCGCACTCGACCCCGCGCCGCCGCGCTGGATCCTGGGCCTCGCCGGGCTCGGCGCCCTGTATCTCGCCGTCACGCCCGCGCTCAGCGGGCACGCGAGCATCCAGAGTCCCGTCTGGGCGTTCTTCCCATCGGACGTCCTTCACGTCCTCGCCGCGAGCGTCTGGGTCGGCGGCGTCGCCTGCCTCCTGCTCGCGCTGCCCGCTGCCACGCGGCGGGTGCAGCCGCCCGAGCGCAGCCGCCTGCTGCTGGCGACTCTCTCGCGCTTCTCACCGCTCGCGCTGGGAGCCGTGGTCACGATCGCCGCCACGGGCGTCCTGCAGGCCTACATCGACGTGCGCAGCCTCAACGCCCTTCTGAACACGACCTACGGCGCCCTCATCCTCGTCAAGACGGGACTGCTGATCGCCCTGATCGGGATCGGCTGGGTCAACCGCGAACGGGTGATTCCCGCTCTCCATAGGCTCGTGAGCGCGGGGGCCAGCCCGGGCGGTATCGGCGTGCTCGCCCGGCGGTCGCTGCGCGGTGAGCTCGTGGCCATGCTCTGCGTCCTCGGCGTCACGGCGGCGCTCGTCAGCTACGCGCCGCCGATCGACACCGCCTCCGGGCCGTTCTCGGCCGGCGGCAGGCTGGGGCCGGCCGAGCTCGAGATGACGGTCGAACCCGCGCGCGTCGGCCTCAACACGGTTCACCTCTATCTCATCGACGCGAACGCGGGCACGCAGTTCACTGCCACCCGGGAACTGACCGCGACGGCCAGACTTCCGTCGAAGGGCATCGGGCCGTTGCCGCTGCACGTGAGCGTGGCGGGCCCGGGGCACTTCATCCTGAGCTCCGCCCAGCTGACCCCCGGCGGCACCTGGGAGCTCGCGCTGACCGACCGCGTCTCCGAATTCCAGCAGTACTCGACCACCGTCAAGGTCCCGATCCGTTGAGCGACCCGCAGCTTTCACCGAAACCCACCCACAGGAGACTCCCACCGATGAGAACCACGAAGATCGCCCTGCTGACCGGAGCCCTCGCGCTCATCGTCCCGTCCGCCGCGGCGGCCCACATCAGCCTGCACCCCAACACAGTGCCCGCCGGGGCGTTCGCGACGCTGGACGTGCGGGTTCCCGGCGAGCAGGAAGGGGCGCACGTGACGAAGGTGGACATGCTGTTCCCTCCGGGCTTCACGAGCGTCGCGTATGAGAACGTGCCCGGCTGGAGCGCGAAGGTCCTCAGCCAGAAGGTGAGTCCTCCCATCCAGACCGACGAAGGACCGGTGAGCGAAGAGGTCGCACAGGTGGTGTGGACGTGGAGCGGCCCGCTCGGAACGGTCGGCAACAACCAGTTCGTCCAGTTCCCGCTCTCCGTCGCGATCCCGGGCAACGCCGCCGGGCGGACCCTCGAGTTCAAGACCGTCCAGAGCTACAGCAACGGCCAGGTCGTTCACTGGATAGACCCCTCGCTGAGCGCCGAACACCCTGGGCCTCGCATCAACGTCACCGCCAAGGGCGGCGTGATCGAGGACGTCGCGGGAGCCGAGGCGGGACCGGAAGCCGGGCAGACGCCCGGCCAGGCGACGCCGGCCGCCGTCGCGCCGGCGCGCTCGAGCAGCGGCGCATCGAAAGGCCTGGGGATCGCCGCGCTGATCGTCGGCGTGGTGGCGCTGCTCGTCGGAGGCGCCGCGCTGCTCGCGTCCCGTCGCCCACGGGCGACGGCATGAGGGTCGGCGCCCCGTCCGGCTAGGGCCGGCCGCCCGGAAGCGACGTGAGGCTCGGCACGTACGTGTACTCGATCCGGGCCCGCTCTCTCACCACGCGAGCCGGGTTGCCGACGGCGATGCCGTACTCCGGGATGTCGTTGGCGACGACCGCGCCTGTGCCGATGACTGCGTAGTCACCGATGGTCACGCCCGGCAGCACGGCTATTTTCAAGGCCAGCCACACGTAGTCGCCGATCGTCACGCTGCGACGGTCGCCTTTCAGGTTCGGGTCGTCGACCACGTGCTGGGTGGAGAGAAGGTCGATGTCACCTGTGAGCAGGACGTTGCTCCCGATCGTCACCTCCCCCCACGAGTCGATCCACACCCGGCCGCCCAGTTTGGATCCCGCCCCCACCTTCACCTTCTCGGGGAAGCGCATCACCACCCCGGGCCCGATCGCGACGGTCTCGGCGATCTGCGCGCCGAGCGCCACCCATGCCTTCCGACGGCCCTCGCGCCCGAGTGCCTTGCGGAAGGGGTAGTACCACATCAACCGCTTCAGATAGCCGCTTCGCTGGGCCGCCACGAGGAGCATTGCGCGCATCGCGCCGGCGCCCGGGCCGGCGGCACGACCGCCGCTTTTCAGAAGTAGCAAGCCAGTTCCCCTTGCGATCGAGTCGCGTGAGCATAACAGTCGCCCAACCGCCGAATCTCGGCAGAGACGGCACTCCACGGCCCGCCGGCGAGCTGCTCCCTTCAGCTCGCAACCTGTAGCTGACCGCTGCCGAGATGCGAAGGCCCCGCTCGTCGCGGGGCCTTCGCGTTCACATCTGACGTCGGATCGCCGCCGGCGGGCGACGGTCGCGAGTCCCTATTCGGTTGCCTTGACCGTGAAGGCGACCTGCGAGCCTTCCCAGAACGCCGGGCAGCTTGCCGGGCCGAACGTGCCCTGGGTTCCCCCGTTGCAGAACATTTCGGGGTAGGTGGAGTTGACGTAGACGTCTTCGGTCGGGTTGCTGCCGATCGTCGCGCCGCCTTCCGACGGTTCGACAACCGCGACGTTGAGCGAGTCATAGGGGCATCCGCCGCTGCTCGAGTTGCAGGCGCTCGTCCCCACCGGGTTGGGTCCGTGGGTGGTGGTGTCATACGAGACGCTGAGAATCGCCTTCGACGGCAGTTTGGCGACCTTCAACGGCAGGGCGATCCGGAACGCCTTGCCGTGCCAACAGCGGCCCATGCCATACCACTCGCCCTGTTTTTCGCCGGTGCATTTCGGGCTGCCGGAGGGCCGGTAGGGCATTTTGAACACCTTCGATCCCGCGGCGATCTTCTGGCCGACCGTGTTACCGGGACCGACCTGGTACACGCTGAACGTCACGGGCCATTCGAACTTGGCGCCCGGTTCCGTCACGCACGTGTTGTTGTCCCAGTGTCCGAACTGGCACGCCCAGCTGCTCATGCCCACCAGCACCACCGGGTTCTTGCGAGCCGTCCCCGCGAATTCGACGAGTCCGCCGAACTCCGACATCGAGTAGGCCTCGTTGCCGTAGGAGGCGAAGTTCCCCGGGAATTTGGCCGGGATGTTGGTGTAGATCGTTTCGGGGGCCGCGCTCGCCGCCGTCGCCGCCGCGGCAGATAGGGCCGTGGCCGCGAGGATGGCCGTGGCCAGCCTCATCGCCTTAGATGGAATCCTTCCACTCATGTGTGTCTCCGTTCCTTGGCCCCCGGAGACCAGCCCCCGGGGATGTTGTCCCCCCTCCAGGGGCTCGTGTGCCGGTCCTGCGAGCCGCGGTGAACCGCCTCCTCGGGTGCCGCTCTGTTCGCGCAGCACGCCGGTCCCGCAGCACCGTGCTGCGGAGACCTTATTCGGGTCCTCGGGAATATGTCAATCCCCGTTTCCGACTCCGGGCGGAGTCAGGCTCGTTCTACGGCCGTCAGAGCGCGCGTCAGCGAGGCGGCGGTCTGGGGGCCGCGCAGCAGGGTGCGGATGCGCCCGCGCCCGTCCAGCACGAACGTGGTGGGCAGCCCGGTCAGGCGGTAGGCGTTGCCGACCGTTCCTTCGCCGTCGCGCATGTTGGGGAACGTCCACGAGTAGCGCCTGACGAAGGACCGCGCGCCCGGCAGGGCATCGCTCCAGTCGACCCCCGCCACGCGTCCCGCTCCGGCGGGGCTGCGATAGAACCGCTCGATGTCCGGCGCCTCGCGCGTGCAGGGCTCACACCAGCTGGCCCAGAAGACGATCAGCGACGGGCGCCCGTGTGCCCCCGCGAGCAGGCCGGGAAGGGTGACGGCCTGACCGGCCAGCAGTTCCCGCGGCAGTTCGGGCGCGGGGCGCCCGGTGCCGGGCGAGCTCGCGGAGGACAGGCCGAAGATCGCCAGCGCCGCCACCGCCGCTCCGGCCGGGAGCATCCACCAGAGCAATCTCCGCCGCCCGGGCATCGCCCACCCTCAGCGTGCTGCCAGGAGGGGCACGTCGTGAGCTATGTCGGAGGGCTGGAAGTTCGACGCGTAGATCGTGAGCCGCTTGCCGGACCCAGCGACGCCGTAGATGAGACCGGAGTGGTTGACCAGCTGGGGTTGCTGGGCGTCGCGTTCGGACCCGACTCCCCATGCCCTCCAGACTGACGCGAGTTCGCTCGGGGACCCGATCAGGTACTGCATGCGGCCGGTCATCTGGTGCTGGGCAAGGAAGGCCGCAACGGTCTTGGGGGTGTCGCCGCGCGGGTCGACCGACACCGCGATGATCTCCGCCTTCGACGCCTTCGCCGCCCCCATCAGGTTCTGTGCAACACGCAGGTTGGAGGCGATCAGTGGGCAGACGTCGGGGCAGTGCGTGTAGAGGAAGGTCACGAGCACAGCCTTGCCGCGGTAGGAGGCGAGGTTGACTGGCTGCCCCAGGTAGTTGTGGAGCGCGAGAGGAGGCGCGGCCTGCGCCGGCGAGAGCTGCCCCGAGGCATCGAAGGTCGCCTGCCCGATCTTCGTCTTGGAGGCCGAGGAGCCGCCCGTGGCGAGCACGGCCACGAGGCCGGCGACCACGATCAGACCGAGGAGCGCGAAAAGGAGCCGCAGGTCGATCCCTCTCTGGCGCATCAACACGAAGTTACCAGCGCGCGACTCTCGGCGTCCCCCCTTGCGTCGGCAAAAAAGTTTGCAGACCTCCCTCTGTAACGCATCTTGCAGGGGAATCTGTTAGTTTGCCGCGCGTCGTGCCGAGTCCTCCGCCCCACGGGGCAGGGGATCGGGGGACCCAATGCAGCCACAAGGCTGCGGGGGCGAATCGCCACAGACTGTGGCGTAGCGCGTTGCGCGAGCCCGACAGCTAACCCCGTAGGCGCCAAGAAACGGAATGGAGAAAGGACGCCTCGCATGTCGGGATGCCCGCGTGATCTTGCAGTTACGGACCCCTGGACAGCTTCACTGGAACGATCGCGTGCCCGCCGTGCACGCTCGCGCGGTGGGCGCAGCTCACGGCTCGCTGCTCTACTCGATGCGCGCCCGCGACTGAGCGAGCCGCGCGACCTCGCCGACGAGCAGGCATGGCAGCTCTCGCTGGGGCGCTCCCGTGCCCGTCGCCGCGCCGCCGACATTCGCTTCTCGCCGTCGGGCTCCCGCGCGAAGCGTGCCTCGCTCGGTGCGCTCGCGGCTTTCACCGTCGGCCCGACGGCGAGCCTCGCCAGCGGACAGGCGACCGCCGGGACGGCCACGCCGAACCCGGAACCGACGACGACGACCGAACACGTCATCGTGCTGAGCTCCGGCAGCGAAGGCCGGCAGGTCAAGCTGCTGCAGCAGGCGCTCGGAGGTGTCCAGGTGGACGGCGTGTTCGGGGCGCAGACCGAAGAAGCCGTGCGCAGCTTCCAGACCAGCCGAGGCCTCGCGGTCGACGGTGTGGTCGGAGCTCAGACCGCCGCGGCACTGCGTGGCAGCGCAGCGGTGAAAGCGCTTGCCAGCGTCAACAGCGAGGTTCCGGGAGAAACCGCGTCGAACGGTGAAGGCACGATCGTGCCGGCGGTGCTCACCACCGCGAGCGCGCCTCAGGAAGTGCCGCAGGGCGAAGAAGCGCCCACCAAAACCGACGCCGAAGAAGCACCGGCGAACGTGCCGGCGGCCGCTTCGGCGGAAGCAGAAACCGGCGCCAAGCCCGAACGCTCTCCGGCCGATGCCGTCAGGCGGCTGCAGTCGGCCCTGCGACTGTCGGCGGACGGTGAATTCGGGCCCCAGACCGAGTCCGCGGTTCGGCGCCTGCAGGCGCGCCACGGCCTCGCGGTCGACGGGGTCGTCGGCCCGGCCACCTGGAAGGTGATCGACGTGAACGGCGAGGAAACGCTCACGCCTCCCCCCTCCGCGCTGCCGAGCCCGCCCCAGCATCACCACCACTCGACTGCCGCCAGGATCGCCGTCTCGAACGACGCGGCCCCGGCCGAAGCGAGCGAACCGGCCCCCGCCGAAGCCCCCGCGGCCGGCGGCGGCAACCCGATCTCGCGGCTCCAGTCGGCTCTGCGCCTACCGCAGGACGGCGAATTCGGTCCCTCGACGGAGGCGGCGGTGCGCCGCCTCCAGGCCAGGCACGGCCTCCCGGTGGACGGCGTGGTCGGACCTGCCACGTGGGCGCTGCTCGGCATCCGCAGCGAGCCCGAACTGAAGCCACCGGCCTCGGCGATCGTGCATGAAAGCTCCGAAAGCCAAGGCGGATCCAGCAGCAGCACCGGTGGTGGCGGAGGCGGCGGGGAAGGCTCGGGCGTGATCGCGCGCGTGATCGCCGCGGGCGAAGAAATCGCGACCCGCCCGTACGTCTGGGGCGGCGGCCACGGCTCCTTCCAGTCGGCCGGCTATGACTGCTCGGGGTCCGTGTCCTACGCGCTCCACGGTGGAGGGCTGCTGAGCTCGCCGATGGACTCGGGCGAATTCGAGTCATACGGCGAACCTGGACCGGGCCGCGACATCACGATCTACGCGAACTCGCAGCACGTCTACATGGTCGTCGACGGCAGGCGCTTCGACACGGTCGCCCAGCAGGAAGGCGGCTCGCGCTGGTCGAGCAGCATGACCTCCACGGGCGGCTACGTCGTGCGGCACCCCGCCGGCTACTAGCGGATCCGGCGAGACGACCGGAGAAGCTCGCCGCTACTCCTCGAGCCCCACAGCTTTGAGGGCTTCCGACCGCGTGGCGTAGAACTCGGCGCGGGCGATCTTGCCGTTGCGGACGCTCCATACCGCGGCGTGATCGCCCCACACCTCCTCATCGCTTCCGCTGAGACGGGCGAAGTCGCGAATCAGCAGCAGGACCCTGTCCCCGAGGTCGAGCGCCTGCTCGATCTCCTGCCGGTAACTGGCAAAGGGAGTCAGCCAGTCCTGCCAGAAAGCCTTGAAGCCGTCCGTGCCGACGAAGGTCTGATCCCCGGCAGGTCCGCCTCGGACCGTCATCTCAAAGCCCGGGTCGAGATGTGGAGAGAAGGCATCGACAGCGCGGGCGAACAGCGCGTCGTCCCGGTAGACCTGCACGACGTCCACCTCAGGCGTGTCGAGCAGCCCCATGACGAGTGCAAGGTTCTCCTGCGACATCGCTTTGGCCAGTATCCCGCAGGCGATGTCGGGCTACGCGCCAAGCGGCACGGCTCGCGCGTCGGCGGTGGCGGCCGGAGGGCGGTGTGGACCGCGGCGCGCGCACGAATCCCGTCCCAGGTGCCGCCTAGGTTCCCGTGCCCCTGGCCTCCGGATCTGGCCGCGGGGAGACAGCCGATGCTCGCGCGGGGACACACTTTCACGATCGAAGGACTGGACGTGAGGCACGTCCGCGTCGAGGTGGACATCCGTCCCGGGCTGCCGGCGTTCACGATCGTGGGGCTCGCCGACGCTGCCGTGCGCGAGGCGCGCGAGCGCGTGCAGACCGCGATCCTCAACTCCGGGTTCCAGTTCCCGCCGAGTCGCATAACCGCCAATCTGGCGCCCGGCGACGTCCCCAAGGCGGGGCCAGGCCTCGACCTGGCGCTGGCGTGCGCGCTGCTCGCCGCCAGTGGACAGGTCTCCCGCGACCTGCTCGACAGCACCGCGCTGTTCGGAGAGCTCGGGCTCGATGGATCCGTGAGACCCTCGTGGGGCGCGCTGGCGGTCGCGCGGGCGACGCGCCGGGCCGGCCTCGAGAGACTGGCGCTCGCCGGCGACGGGGCGCGCGAGGCACAGCTTGTCGACGGCATCGACGTCGTCGCCGTCGAGCGGCTGGCCAGCGCGGTGCGCCTCCTGAACGGAGGTCGCGGAGACCGCCAGTCGCCTATTGACAGCCAAGACCGCCGGCGAGCGCCGGAGCGCGGGCACGGCCCGGACCTGGGCGACGTGGTCGGGCAGGCGCATGCGGTCAGGGCGCTCGTGATCGCGGCCGCCGGGGCCCACAACATCCTCCTCAGCGGCCCGCCGGGGACGGGGAAGACGATGCTCGCGCAGCGGCTCCCTTCGATCCTGCCGCGCCTCAGCCGGACGGAGGCGCTGGAGGTCGCGCAGATCCAGAGCCTGACCGGCGCGGCCTTGGGCGGTCTTCCGGAGCGGCGGCCGTTCCGGGCGCCTCATCACTCGATCACGACTGCAGGGCTCATCGGCGGAGCGCGGCGGGGGTGCGTCGGCGAGGTCGTGCTCGCCCACAACGGCGTGCTCTTCCTCGACGAGCTCTCGGAGTTCTCGCGCGCGACGCTCGAGGCGCTTCGCCAACCGCTCGAGGATGGCCGCGTGGCCATCTCCCGCGCACGGCATTCCGCGGTGTACCCGTCGCGCTTCATGCTGGTGGCAGCCACGAACCCGTGCCCCTGCGGCTACGCGGGTGAGGGCGAGCGCTGCCGCTGCAGCGAAGCTGACATGGCGCGCCACCGGCGCCGGCTGAGCGGCCCGCTGCTTGACCGCATCGACCTCGTGGTGAACCTCCAGGGAGGCGACCGGTCGCAGGCGGGCACGCCGCCCCCGACCAGCTCGGCCGAGGCGCTGGAGCAGGTGGCCGCGGCACGCAAGCTTGCGGCTGCCAGGCTCAGCGGGCGCGGCATCCGGGTGAACGCGCACATGGACGCAGCCCTGGTGGGGGAGCACGCGTGCCTCGGGGAGAAGGGCCGCGAGATGATGAGGCGCGCCAGCGAGAGCGGCCTGCTCAGCGCCCGCGGGGAGCATCGGGTGCTGCGCGTGGCGCGGACGATCGCCGATCTGGCCGGAAGCGAGGGCATCCGGGCGCGGGACCTCGGTGGCGCCCTCGCGCTGAGACCCGAGCCGGGGCTCGCGGCCAGCCGCGTTGCGTGAACACGCCCGGGGCACGGCCGGGCGCCGCCACCGCGTGCCGGCGCTGCCTGCGTCGAAGCTGGCTGCTGGCCGAGCTGAGCGGCCCACTTGACTTCCTGGCACGTGACCGGGCGCGGCTGCACGACGTGCTGGCACTAGACGACGAGGAGCTGGTCGCCGCGGTCGCCGGGCGGCGCAGAGGCGAGCTTGGCGCCGGCCTCAGGCGGTCCGATGCCGGAGAGCGGCACTTGCCCTCCCGCGTCGAGGCGCTCTGCGCGCACGACCCCACCTATCCCAGACAACTGCTCGACGTGGGCGCGCCGCGGATGCTCTACGCCCTGGGCGGCGCCGCACGATTGGTGAAGCTCGCCGCCGCGCCCGCCGTGCTCATCGCCGGCAGCGGGCGCGCCAGCGACTACGGCCTCGAGACCGCGAGGAGCATCGCACGAGGATTGGCCGTGGCCGGCATCACCGTTGTGAGTGCGGCGCGCGGAGAGATCGCGCTCGCCGCGCAGACGGCAGCGCTCGAGGTGCGTGGACGGACGCTGGCGGTGTCGGGCTCGGGACTCGGTGTCCAGCCTCCTGCCGGTGGCGGAGCGCTCAGCGAGCGCGTCGCGCGACGCGGCTGCATCGTGTCGGAGCTCCCGTGCGGACGGCCTGGACGTCTCTGGGGAGCGGCCGCCGGCGAGCGGACCCTCGCGAGGCTCAGCGGTCTGACGGTGATCGTGGAGGCCGGCGAGGGACAGCGAGAGCTCTCCCCGGCGCGGCTGGCCCGGGGGCTCGGCCGCACCGTCGCCGCGGTTCCCGGTCGCGTCACGTCTCCCCTGTCAGCCGGGACGAATGCGCTGCTGATGGATGGCGCATGCCTGGTGCGAGGACCCGAGGACGTACTCGAGCTGCTGCATCCGCCGTCGCCCAGGCCCGCGAACAAGCGGATCGACAATGCGCTCGACCCCGGCCTCTCGTCCCGGCTGCGGAGCACGCTTCGGCACGTCGGGACGGGCCGCGACACCCCCCAGAAGCTGATGGCCGTCGGCATGGACCTCGACGATGCCCTGCTGGCGCTGAGCGAGCTGGAGCTGATGGGGCTGCTCGCCCGCGGCGACGGCGGACGCTATGTTCCGCGAGGCCTTCCGCCCGGCTGAGACGCTGCGGGATACTCACCCCGAGATGTCCCGGCAGAACGTCGAGATCGTGCGCCAGGTGCTGGAGGCGTTCAGCAGCGAAGACCTCGCCCGCATCGTCGCCTTCACTCACCCCGAGTTCGTCGCCGAGGTGCCGGCGGAGATCTCGGCAGAGCCGGACACCTACGTTGGCCACGAGGGTATCCGCCGTTACTTCCAGTCCTTTCAGGAGGCGATGTACGAGATCCGCTTCCACCCGGAGCGCTTCTGGGAGGTCGACGACTCGGTGGTCGTCGCCCTGAGGGTGACCGCCAAGGGCAAGCAGACTGACATCCCGGTGGAGCAGCGGAACTAGGGGGTGTGGACTGTCCGGGACGGACAGATCCTTCGGATCCGGGCGTTCGCAACGTCGTCCCAGGCCCTCGCTGCGGCGGGGGTAGGAGGCGAGGCACCTCGCGGCTGGGCCGGCGACGCGAAGACGCCGTAGAGCGCTGGGACTCGCCGAGGCTGAGTTCTTCGCGACGGGGCGCGCGCCGCTCGTGCGGGCAGCGTGAAGGCCTCCGGTCAGACCTCTCGCACACGTCTGAACAGCCCGATGAAAGCCAGGCCCCCGAGCGCCAGCGGGAGGCCGATGGAGATCGCGCGGTAGGCGAGCACCGCGATCGCCGCGCAGAGCGCGGGCGCACCGTAGAGCGCCAGCAGACCGATCATCCCTCCCTCGACGACGCCGATGCCGGCCGGCACGGGGACCGAGCCGGCGGCAGAGCCGATCAGATAGGCCATCGCGAACAACGCCACCGGCGGGTGAACATGGCCGAAGGCCGAGAACGTTGCCCACAGCACGGCATTGTCGGCCGCGTAGTAGGCCCCGGCTCCGAGCAGCTTCCAGCTTCTTCCGGCCACCAGCGACCTGGCCTCGATGACACCGAGCTCGAGTGCCCTCGCCGCTCCAGAGATGGCGCGGCGCGGGCTACTCGGTGGCACACGCGCCGAGCGCTGTTTCGAGACCTTCGGTATCAGCAGAGTCGCTCCGATCGTGGCGAAGCCGATTGCAGCGGGGACGAAGGTCAGGACGGGCGTGTTCGGGCCGCTGAGCAGCCCAGCGCCCAGCGCAGTTCCGAACAAGCCAAGCGCGATGAAGTTGGGAGCGTTCGTGAGTAGCAGGAACGCGATCGCGCGGGGAGCCCGGTTGCCCTGCATCCGCCCGTTGCGTAACGCCTTGGCTCCAATTCCCACGGCCGCGAGCCCGCCGCCCGGCGCGACGATGGTCGCCGCACGTACAACCAGACCCATCCGGAGGCTCAGCCGCTTGGGCAGCCACTCGCCGAAGACGAGCTGGACGGTTGCGATGAACCCGAAGACGGACGCCAGCTCGAGCCCCGTCGCCAGCAGGAGCCATTCTGGTCGGGCGCTCGCCAGCCGTCCGCCGACGTCCACGACGCCGGACACCGCGGCCACCGTCGCAGCTGCGACCAGCGCGAGCACTGTCAGGATCAACGCCCGGCGCCGCAGCCTCGACGTCCTCTTCCCCGATCCAGGGATCCGGCGCTCGAGCGTGTGGGGCGATGCGAAGGACTTGCCAGCATTCGGTGATGGCGCGCGCCGGCGCGGAGCCCCGATCTTGGGAGAGCCCCGTAGGGCATGAGCGCTGGTGCTGCGCGACTGGTGCACGGCTCCCTCTCCGATCGGTTGGTGGGCGTCGCTCGGCGCAACATGCCCGCGGAATGGGCTTCCAACCCATCATACTACGCACCATCGTAGATGCTTGCCGGACGGCCGACGAGGTCCTGGCGTCATCGTGATCGATAGGTCGAGTGGTCGACCGCCGTCCGGCCTGTTGCAATGCCTTTGGAGCCTCTGAACTTCGAGGGCGGTGTCACTCACATGCACTACCGGGTGAGGGGCTGAAAGCAGGCCTGAGCGGCGAGGACGGAATACGCCACGGCCGGCGGCCACCCAGGCCGTTTCAGCTGGAAACGCTGCCCTTCAAGCGGGTTCAGCTTCCGTCGTAGGCTGGGAGGGCCTGTGGCGGACGGCCGGCAGCCGGCTCGTCCCGAACTGCCGCCTCGGTCTCCCCGCGGCTGTCCCGCGAGGAGATCAGGACGGCGGCGAGGATCGCGCCGGCGATCGCGAACCCGGCGCCGACGAGGAAGGCGCGATCGAAACCCTTGGTGAGGGCGACAGCTGGGTGCGCGCCGCCGCTCAGCAGGCTTTGCGTGCGGCTGTTGGCGACCGTCGCGAGGATCGCCAGCCCGAGGGCGCCGCCGACCTGCTGCGAGGTGTTGATCAGACCCGAGGCGAGGCCGGCCTCGTGCGGCTTGGTCCCCGTCACGGCGCCGATCGTCACAGAGACGAAGGAGAAGCCGAGACCGAAGGCGGCGAGCAGCGAGGGCCCGAGCACGTCGGAACCGAAGGAACCTCCCAGCGCGGGTACACGCGAGAACCACAGCAGAGCGCCGGCGACAAGCAGCAGGCCCGCGATCAAGACCGGCTTGAAGCCGATGCGTGTGACGAGCTGCGAGCCGAGCCCGGCCGAGACGATGATCCCCACTGCCAGCGGCAGATAGGAGAGCCCCGTCTTGATCGCCGAGAAGCCCAGCACGTCCTGCAGATAGAGCGAGATGAAGAAGAACATCGAGAACAGCGACATGCCGATGAGCAACCCCACGATGTCGGAACCCCGCAGCGTGCGCTGGCGGAAGATCGAGAACGGCAACAGCGGGTGGCGCTGGCGTCGCTCGATCACGACGAACGCGCCGAGCAGCAGCGCGGATCCCGCAAGCCGCAGGATCGTGCCCGTCGAGCCCCAGCCGACGTTGACGGCGTCGACGACCGTGTAGACGAGCAGGGCGAGCCCCGCCGTGACCGTCACGGCTCCGGGGATGTCAAAGCCTTCGGTGCCGTCTTCGGACTTGCTCTCGAGCAGCAGCCGTGTTGCGAGCGCGGCCGCGGCGAGACCGATCGGGACGTTCACGAACAGCACCCAGCGCCAGCTCAGGCCGCTCGTGAGAATGCCGCCCAGCAGCACTCCGGCGGCACCTCCGGCGCCAGCGACCGCACCCCAGATGCCGAGCGCGCGGTTGCGCTCCGCGCCTTCGGCGAAGGTGGTCGTGATGATCGAGAGCGCCGCCGGCGAGACGATCGCGGCGCCGAGGCCCTGGACCGCGCGGGCGGCGAGCAGCCATGCCTCGGACTGAGCTAGCCCGCCGGCCAGCGATGCGAGCGAGAAGACGACCAGGCCGATCATGAACATCCGCCTGCGCCCGAGCAGATCCGCGAGCCTTCCGCCCAGCAGCAGGAATCCACCGAAGGTGAGTGTGTAGGCGTTCACGACCCACGAGAGGTCCGCTCGGGAGAAGTGCAGGTGGGAGCCGATCGACGGGAGCGCCACGTTCACGATCGACGCATCGATCACGACCACGAACTGCGTCATCGCGAGGAGCGCCAGGGCGAGGTTCTTGCCACGCTGCGAACTCAGGTCGGCGGTGGCCCTCGGCACTCTCGAGCCGATCCTCGCTGCACCGCGGAGTTGATTGATGGTGGAAGCCATGTCGTCCTCTCGGGAGTTGAACACCGTGCGATACGGAAGCGGAGTTCCGGTTTCCATTGTTTATAGCACGATACGGAGCTATCATTCCGTTTGTGATGAGGATGTCCACAGAGCAGCCCACCCTCCGAGCCGATGCCCGGCGCAACCGCGAGCGCATCATGTCCTCGGGCCGGGAGCTGTTCGCGCGCGACGGTCCCGAGGCGCAGATGGACGAGATCGCCGCACGAGCAGGCGTCGGGATCGGCACCGTTTACCGCCACTTCCCCACCAAGGAGGCGCTGTTGACCGCGATGGTCCGCGACCGCTTCCAGGAGTTCGCGGAGATCGCGACGCTCGCCGAGGAGTCCGTCGACGCGCGCGAGGCGCTTCAGACGGTCATGCTTCGCTCGGCCGAAGCGGTCGAGGGCGATGTCGGCTTTCAGCTGGCGATGATGGGCTCCGAGGAGCTCGAGTGGGAGGGTATCCAGGAGCAGAAGGCTGTACTCGCAACGGTCCTCGGGCGGATCATCCAGCGCGCGGTGGACGCCGGCGTCGTCCGCGAGGACTTCACCGTCGACGACTTCGGGATGGTGATGTGTGGCGTCACCTCGACGATGTACTACAAGCCCGGCAACGCCGACTGGCGCCGGCACCTCTCGATCCTGATTCAAGGCCTGCGCCCTCCGGACCGGGATCTCGAGCAGGAGACTGCTTAGCCCGCGAGCGGCCGGTCATGAGCCGGCCTGCTCGAATCACGCCGAAGGTGTCAGCGGACGGTCAGCTTGAGGTGGGCCAGTTACTGCCGTAGCCTGATCGCGATCACGGCCGGCCGGGACCGGTGTGCGATCTTCGCGATCTCCTGACCGGCCCGCGCCGATGATCCTGACACTGTTGATGTTCCGGGTGCATCAGGAAGCGGTCTCGTACCCGGAAGCGAACAGGTAGCTGACGGCGAGGCTTCGGTACGGCCGCCAGCGATTCGACAACTCGGTGACCTCGTCGTCGGTCGGTACGTGGTCGAAGCCGTACGCGTGTTGTATGGCGCGGCGGAGCGCAAGATCTCCCGAGAGAAAGACGTCGGGCCGGTCGAGCGCCACGAGCAGAAACCCGCGCGCGCTCCACAGGCCGATCCCCGGCACCTCGGTTAGGGATGCCTCGACCTCTTCATCGGTCATCGCGGATAACGCCGTGTCGCTCAGCCGGCCGTCGACGAACCGCTCGGCCAGGGCTCGGAGCGTCTGTCCCTTCCGGGCCGAAAACCCGGCCTCGCGCAGGACCTGCGGATCGGCCGCGAGCAGCTGTTTCGCCGACGGCATGTGGCCGCCGAATCGCTCCTGGAGGTGCCGGATGATCGCCCGCGTCGAGGCGACGGAGAGCTGCTGGCCCGCGACCTGGAAGATGAGCGTTCCGAAGGCGTCGAACGGGGGAAGCTCGTCAGTCCAGGCCCGCGGACGGAAGTCGGGCCGCTCGTCGATCAGCCGCGCGAGCACCGGGTCCGCCTTCCGCAGGAACTCGCGCGCCTTCGGATCGGCGAGCGGGGCCCTCTTGCGGGGTCGGCTGTCGACGGTCATTCCCGATGCTCGCTACTTCAGTCCTGAGCGGTCAAGAGCGTGTACAGGCGGGCGATCCGTCCGTCGCGCACAATCGCCACGTCGATGCCGCTGACCGCGGGCGACCGCCCCGGTAGGCCTAGGTTGAAAGCGAGGAGGCCGAGATCGTCGCTGACATGAACCGGTCCAGCGGCGCTGTACACGAAGTCAGGCATGCGATCGAGAAGCTTCTGGGCCTGCTCGTCCATGGCCTCGTGGCCGTGGAACGTCGCGTCGGGGTCGGTCCAGGTGACGTCCTGCGTGTAGTTGCGCTCGATCGCCTCGAGCCGACGGTTACGGTCGCGCATGTTGAACACCGCGAAGAGATTGTCGAGCATCACCTCGCGGATCCGCGCGGGGTCGGTCGCTTCGGTCATCAGCTGGACTGCGCCTCGGCCGCCGTCAGCACGGCGTGGCCCTCATGGCAGGCTGGAGTGTACTGCGAGCACAACGGCGCACGTCCGTGATCGCAGCCAGGCTCGTATAGACGCTGTTCGACTTGCTTAAGGACGACGCTGGGGTCACGGACTAAGGAATTCCGGGATTCGATCGCACGGCAGCGGCGGCACGATGCGTGCTGTGGAGGACACGAACAAAGGAGCGCTCGATGAGCACGGCGGACACGACCAGTGAGACGACGGTGTCCTCGACGCAGGGCGAGCCGAATCGATGGGCGGTCCTGGCGCTGCTGAGCGTGGCGCAGCTGATGGTCGTGCTGGACGCGACGATCGTGACGATCGCGATCCCGTCGGCCCAGAAGGCGCTGCATTTCACGAACGATAACCGGCAGTGGATCGTCACCGCCTACGCGCTTGCGTTCGGTAGCCTGCTACTCCTCGGCGGGAAGCTCGGTGATCTGTTCGGACGCAAGTGGACTCTGATCGGCGGTCTGCTCGGGTTCTCGGTCGCCTCGGCGATCGGCGGGCTGGCCCAGTCCTTCGGCGTGCTCGTGGCCGCCCGCACGCTGCAGGGCGCATTCGGCGCGCTGCTCGCACCGTCGGCGCTGGGCCTGCTGACGGTCACGTTCGAAGGGTCCCCGGACCGCAACACGGCGTTCGGGATCTTCGGCGCGATCGCAGGCGGTGCCGCTTCGCTCGGGTTGATTCTCGGCGGCGCGCTGACCCAGATCTTGTCCTGGCGCTGGTGCCTGTACGTCAACCTCGTGATCGGCGTGCCTGCGGCGATCGTGGCGTTGCGCCTGCTGGTCAATCAGAGGGCCCCGGGGCGCGAACCGATCGACATACCCGGGGTTCTCACGTCGGCGCTGGGCCTGTTCGCGCTGGTCTACGGGTTCTCCAACGCGGCCACACACTCCTGGGGTGCGACGGCGACGATCGTGGCGCTCGCTGCCAGCCCCGCGCTCCTGACCGCCTTCGTGCTGATCGAGCGGCGAGCCAAGCATCCCTTGCTGCCCCTGCGCATCGTCTGGGACCGGGCACGCGGCGGCGCCTACACCACGCTCGCGCTGGCCGGGGCGGGAATCTTTGCGGTATCGCTGTTCCTCACGTACTTCCTGCAGCAGCAGCTCGGCCTCTCGCCGCTCACCACCGGGCTCGCGTTCCTTCCTTTCACCGGTGGTGTCGTGATCACCTCGACGACTGCGCAGACGCGCGTGATCCAACACACCGGTGCGAAGCCGCTGATACTCGCCGGCACGGCGCTCGGGGCGATCGGCATGTTCCTGTTCACGCGCCTGACGCCCGGCTCGAGCTACAGCGGCGATGTCCTTCCCGGCCTGCTCGTCCTCGGCGTCGGGATGGGATTCATCTTCGCCCCGGGCTTCTCGACGGCGACGCTGGGCGTGGAGGGACGCGAGGCCGGGGTCGCCTCGGCGATGGTTAACACCTCCCAGCAGGTCGGTGGCTCGGTCGGCACCTCGCTGCTGAGCACGATCTTCGCCAGCGCCGTCGCCAGCTACACGGCCACCCACCTGCACACCGCCAAACTGGCCAACGCTGCGGCGGTTCACGGCTACACCACGGCGTTCTGGTGGGGGGTCGGGATCTTCGTCCTCGGTTTCCTGCTGGCGATCGTGATTCTGCCCGGCCGCATCAGGCCTCGCGTCCCCACCCTCAGGGCAGCGCTCGCCCGTCTTGCGATCGGCATGTGCCACCACTTCGAGCCCGCCGATGGCGGGCGGCAGGAGCACGCTGCGCGCGTGGCGGGCGAGCCCGCGCGCAGCCCGAGTGATGGCTGAGCGCGTTCGCGTCTTTGCGGTCACGGGAGACGACGTGGTCGCGTTCTCGCTCGCGGCGCGCGAGTCCGACGTGGTGCTGGGCGGCGTGGGCGCGCGTTGTGTAGCCGTCGACCCGCGCGATCCGGACCGCGTCTACGTCGGCACCTTCGACGGCGGCGTGCACACGACCGAGGATGGCGGCGCGACGTGGCGGCAGGACGAGCAGGGGCTCTCCGACCGGCGCGTGATGTCGGTCGCCGTTTCACCTTCTCACCAGGAGGGCGGGGTCTCGGTCGTGTACGCCGGCACGGAGCCGAGCAACCTGTACCGCTCCGAGGACGCCGGGCGCAGCTGGCGCCCGCTTCCGGCGCTGCGCGAGCTGCCGAGCGTGCCCAGCTGGTCGTTCCCGCCGCGGCCGGGAAGCCACCATGTGCGCACGATCGCGCTTCACCACAGCGACCCCGCCTGGCTCGCGGTCGGGATCGAGCTGGGGGGCGTGATGCGCTCGCGCGACGGGGGCGCGTCCTGGCTTGACCGCAACCCGCAGGCCCCCCGCGACGCACACCAACTCTTGACCCACCCGCTCGCGCCCACGCGGCTGTACGAGGCCGCCGGCGATGGCGTCGCGCGCTCGGAGGACCTCGGCGAGAGCTGGCGCCGGCTCGACGACGCGCTGGACCGCCACTATGCGTGGGCGCAGGCGCTCGACGCCGCCGATCCCGACCTCTGGTACGTCGCGGTCAGCCGCTCACCATCCGCCGCGCACGGCCGCGGCGACGCGCAGGCGCACCTGTTCCGCTCCCGCGGCGACGGCTTCACGCCCATAGACGGCTGGGGCGAGGCGCCTGAGCTGCGCGGTATGCCATACGCCCTCGCGTCCCTCCCAGAGCAGCCCGAACACCTGGTCGCCGCGCTCAGCGGCGGCACCCTGCTGCTCACCCCCGACGCCGGCGAAAGCTGGACACGCCTGCCCACCCGCCTCCGCCACGTCACCGACCTGGCCATCGCGAACGCCTGACGGCAGCGCAACGCTGGGACCACTAAGGCAACCGGCGAGCGAGCTGTGTGCGTGACTTCACGTCGAGCTTGCGGAACGCCTTGCGTAGGTGGTACTCGACGGTGCTCGGGCTGATGAACAGCTGAGCGGCGATTTCTCGATTGGTGTCACCGTTCGCCGCGAGACGGGCGATCTGCGTCTCCTGCGGCGTGAGCTGGCCAAGCGTGTCCACGGTCCGTTTGCGGGCACGCTCGCCGGTCGCCAGCAGCTCGCGTTCGGCGCGGCGCGCGAACGCGGCGGCGCCCATGCGCGTGAACTGCTCGAGCGCGCTGCGCAACTGCGCCCGGGCGTCCACGCGGCGGCGTTCGCGCCTCAACCACTCTCCGTAGAGGAGCGTCGTGCGCGCGAGCTCGAAGCGGAGACGGGTCCCTGAGAGGTGCTCGATGGACTCGCGGTATGAGCGATCTGCGGTCTCGCCCTCGCTGAGTAGTGCGCGGAGGCGCTGGTCGATCCCGCTTGCCCAGCTGGAGCGAAGGACGCGGGCCCTCTCCGAGACCCAGCGCGAGGCGTGCTCGAGCGTCGCACGCTCGTGTGTCCTTGATGCTGCCTCCGCGAGCTCCGGCACGAGCAGCGTTCCGTACGCGATCGGATCCTCGGATTGGAGGGCCTCCCGGACCACCTCGAACGCGGCATCGTGTCGACCCAGGCTGTTGTAGAGCACAGAGCGTGCGTAGGTGCTCGACCTCCATCGCCGCGAGGCTGCCTCCTCGGAGCTTGCCTCGATCAGTTCGGAGGCCGTCGCCTCATCGCCGCGAAGCACGGCGAGGATGATCGGGGCGTTGACGAGCGCTCGGCTTCCGATCGACTCGGCGATCGCTCGTGACTCGTCGAGCAAGAGCTCGGCGGTGCTCAGCTCGCCCGCGAGCATGTGGCTCCTCGCCAGGAAGCTGAGCACGAACTGCAGGTGTCCGACCGCCCCCGTGTCGCGTGCGACTTGAACCTCACGGGCGGCGAGCACGTTGGACGCCTCCGCGTCCCACAGCTCCAGCGCGACCATGTCCGCGTCCCGCACACGCGAGAGGGAGAGCGGTCGGCCGGGTTCCTCTCGGGCGACACGAATTGTGAGCTCGAGGGCCCGGGCGAGTGCGGGTGCGGCCGCAGCGAATCCGTCGGTCAAGCGGGTCGAGAGGGCGTCGAGCAGGACGTCGACCGGCCGCGGCTCGGCGCCGGCCCGGGGCGCAGAGCGCGCAGCGGCCGCGACCGCGGACGCGCCTCCGGGCGCCTCGACGTCGCGCGCGAGCGTGCCCCCCAGGAGTTCGAGGTAGGTTTCGCGGGCCAGCTCGGGCGCCAGAGGCTCGAAGCGCCTGGCCGCGCTCATGAACAAGGATCCCGCTTCCTCGGCGCGACGTTGCTGCACCGCGATCTGGGCCTGCAAGAGCTCGGCCCGTGCACGCTCGAGCTCGTCGATCTCGCCCGCCTCGACGGCCAGTAGGAGCGTCAACGCGGCGTCGAGGTCGCCCGCGTCGCGCTTGGCGGTCGCCGCCAACAGCTGGCGCCGCGCGCGACGCGCCGGGTCTGGCGTGAGCGCCGCGGCACGCTCGAGGAATGCGGCCAGGGCGGCGACGCCGCCGCGAGCTTGCACGCGGCCGGCCGAACGCTCGAGCGCCGCGGCCAGCTCCTCGTCCGGCAGCGACGCCGCCTGCGCCCAGTGCCACGCGCGGCGATCCGGGTCTATCTCCGGATCGGTTGCTTCCGCCAGCGCTCGGTGGACCGCGCGGCGCTCCTTCAGCCCAGCTGCCCGATACACCGCGGAGCGAACGAGTGGGTGGCGGAAAACGACCCGGGCACCAAGCTCTGACAGGCCCTCCGCCTCGACGGCTTCGACAGCAGACTCCGGGATTCCGAGGCGGCGGGCCGCCCGCCAAACGAGCGCTGTGTCGCCGACCGGATCGGCGGCGGCCACGACCAGCAAGCGTCGCGCATCGCCGGGAAGCCCGGCGAGCCGGCGCGTGAAGCTCTCCTCGATGCTCGCGGACAAGGGCACCGCGGCGGGCAACCCGAACCCGCCGGCGAGCTGGGTCGGCGTCAGGCCGTGCGGCAGCTCCAACAGGGCGAGCGGGTTGCCATGCGTCTCGAGGACGATCCGGTCCAGCACCCGTTCATCCAGGCGAGCGGGCAAGATCGACTGCAACAGCGCCCGCGCGTCACGATGCCCCAGGGGCCCGACGTGAAGGTCCGGCAGTCCTGCGAGCGCGCTGCCGAGCTCGCGGGCGGCGAAGACGAGCGCGATCTTCTCCGCCATCAGGCGGCGAGCGATGAACGCGAGCGCACCCGCCGACTCGCGATCGAGCCACTGCGCGTCATCGACGAGACACAGCAGCGGCCGCTCCTGCGCCGCCTCAGACAGCAGTCCGAGGACCGCGAGCCCGACCAGGAAGGGATTCGGAGCCTGTCCGGAACTGAGCCCGAAGGCGACACCGAGCGCATCGCGCTGGGGATCCGGCAGGTGCTCCGATCGGTCGAGGACCGAGGAGCACAGCTGTTGCAGCGCCGCGAACGGGAGCTCCATCTCCCCCTCGACCCCGACGGCACGCAGGACCCGGAACTGGCGCGCCTCCTCGACCGTCCGCTCGAGCAGCGCCGTCTTCCCCACGCCCGGCTCTCCGTGCACCACCAAGACCCCGCCGTCGCCGCCGAGCGCAGCCCCCAGCAGGCGGCCAAGTGCCTCGCGCTCGCGCTGCCTGCCCAGCAACTGCGTTCCCGGCGGCGAGGAGGAAGCTCGAGCGTGTGACGGCGAACTCATCTGGGGCCAAAGCATGACTCAGGACCACGCTCGGGTGGCGGACTAAGGAATTCGGGGATGCGATGGCCGGCCTGCCGCTTCACGATCGTGTCCATGACCACACCGGACACGACAACCGAGGCACACGCGAACACTCGCCCCAGCAGCGCCGAGAAGCTGCCGGACTACGCCCCGATCCCCAGGCCGGCGCTCGGCCCTGCGCTCAACGAACAGGGCTACTACGTCGGACGTGTCGAGCAGAACCTCTATTGGGTCACCGACGGCACCTACCAGTCGGCGTTCCTCACCACGAAGGACGGCGTCGTCCTGCTCGACGCGCCGCCGACGATCGGTCACAACATCCAGCGTGCTGTCGACGAGATCGCTCTCGCCAACGGCGTCAGCAACAGGGTCACCCACCTCGTCTACTCCCACCATCACGCCGACCACGCCGGCGCGTCATCGCTGTTCGACAAAAGCATCGCGCGCATCGGGCACGAAGAGACCCGCAAGCTCCTGTTGCGCGACGACGACCCGGCGAGGCCCCCGCCTGAGGAGACCTTCCAGGACCGCCGCACGCTCGAGATCGGCGGCGAGCGTATCGAGCTGGCGTTCCACGGCTCCAACCACTCGCCGGACAACATCTTCATCCACCTGCCCGACCACCACGCGCTCATGCTCGTCGACATCGTCAACCCCGGCTGGGCGCCGGTGTACCAGAGCAACCTCACCGAGGACGTGCAGGGCTACATCGGGGCGTCCTCCACGGCTCTCACCTACCCGTGGAAGCACTTCATCGGCGGCCACATGGGCAGGCTTGGCACGCGCGAGGACATGGCGGTGCACCAGAACTACATGGCGGACATCGAGGCCAGCTCCCGCAGGGCGATCGATGACCTCGACCCAACGCCGTACTTCGTCAAGTACGGAGAGAACAGCTGGGCGGCGGTCAGGGGCTACCTCGACGCGATCACCGCGGCCGCTGCCACACCCGTAATCGAGAAGTACACCGGCGTGCTGGCCGCGGCGGACGTGTTCACCGCCAGCACGACCTTCCACGTCATGCAGTCACTACGCCTCGACCTGGGGTACGGCTCCCAGGTTCATCCATAAGCCCGAGCGAGATGAATTCCACCGCAGACGCGCCCGAGAGCTGAGAACCCACGAGAAGGAGAAAGAAACGATGAACAGCAATCCAGGGGTCTGGACCAGCGAGGAGTCCGCGCTGGTGCTGATCGACTACCAGAAAGAGCAGCTCGAATCGATCCGCTCTGAAACGCCTGCCGATCTGATCGAATTCCACGTCCGCTGGCTGGTCAAGGTCGCGAAGGCGTTCGACATGCCGATCGTGCTGTCGACAGTCGGGGTCGAGTACGGGTTCAACAGCCCGACGCAACCAGCGATCCTCGCCGAGCTTGCCGGTATCGAGCCGATCGACCGGTCGTCGATGGACTCGTTCGAGGACGAGAAGTTCCGTGAAGCCGTCGCGGCGACGGGGCGCAAGCGGTTGATCTTCGGGGGCCTCCAAACCGAGGTCTGCTTGGCGTTCGCGGTGCTCGAGGCACTCAAGCGCGACTACGAGGCGCAGTTTGTGACCGATGCCGTCGGCAGTCGGTCCCAGATCGAGCACAGAACGGCGATCGAACGGCTGTCCCTCGCCGGCGCCGTGCCGAACAGCGCTATCGGCGTGTTCTGCGAGCTCTTCCGCGACTGGGCTGGGCCGCTCGGCCCTGCTGCCCAAGAGCTCAGCGGGTGGTATTTCAGGGAAGTCCCGAAGGTCACCGACACCGTGGGTGTGGCGGAAGCGGAGGCTCTCCGCGCGGAAGGCGAGCCGGCGTAGAGATGTCGCTCCGCCTCGAAGGTAAGGCCCGGGCATCACCGGCGCGGGCGGAGCATGGGCGGCGCATCGGCTCTCGCCCTTGCAAACACACTGAGAAGCCCGTGGCCAACCGCCTGAATCATGGACGACCTCGGTGCCTCATTCGTCCTATCCGCTACGCATCGACCTGAAGGAGGAAGTGATGACAAGCCAGGAGCCGCGCGACCCGGTCGCAGATCACCTCATCACGCCCGAGAACTCGGCGCTCGCCGTCATCGACTATCAGCCCAGCCAAATCGAAGCCGTGCGCTCGATAGACCAGGACCTCCTGCTCGAGAACATCGTCTCGACGGTGAAGGTGGCCAACGTCTTCGGCGTCCCCATCATCCATTCGACGATCAACGTGGCCAACGGCCAGGGGCCGACGGTGGAGGGACTCGCCGAGGAGCTGGGCGACTACCCACCGATCGACCGCACGGCGATCAACTCCTGGGAGGACGTCGACTTCTTGGCAGCTGTCCGAGCCACGGGACGCCGCAAGCTGATCTTGTGCGCGCTCTGGACCGAGGTCTGCATGACATTTCCGGCTCTAGACGCGATGCGCGACGGCTACGAGGTGTATCCGGTCGTCGACGCCATCGCCGGGACCTCGCCAGAGGCGCATCGCGCTGGGATCGAGCGGACCGTCCAAGCGGGCGCCCAGCCGATCGGCTGGGTCTCGCTCGCCTGCGAGCTGCAACGGGACTGGGCGCGCACCGAGACGGTCCCGCAGATTGTGGAGATCGTCATCAATGAGCGTCTCGCCAAGGAGTGATGTGGGACCGGCGTGCGGAACGCGTACGGCTTCGACCACCTCCCAACCGAGGACGAGATGATGCAGATAGCCGAGCGCTGGCGCCCTTACCGGAGCGTCGCGGTCAGCTACCTGTTCGCGTCCGATTACGAGAAAGGAACGTGATGCAAGCACCAAACCTCAAGGGTGTCGGGATCATTGGCGCCGGCCACATCGGTCAGACGATGGCGCGGATTGCACGCCGTGCCAACCGACAGGTCGTCATCTCCAACGACAAAGGGCCCGACTCGTTGAACTCGGTGGTCGCCGAGCTCGGCGATGGCGTGCGGGCGGGTTCGGTTGAGGACGCCGCAGCGACGGACATCGTGGTGCTGGCGGTGACGTGGCCCAACGTGCCGCGGGCCGTCGAGGGACTCGACTTGAGTGGGCGGATCGTTATCGACCCCACCAACGACTTCGACGGCGCCGACCTGAACGGACGCACCTCCAGTGAGCTCGTCGCCGATCTCGTTGCGCCCGCGCGCGTGGTGAAGGCGGGCAATACGCTCGAGTTTTCCGTGCTCGCCGCCGACCCCCGCGAGGCGGGCGGCCAGCGTGTGATCTTCCTCTCAGGCGATGACGGCGACGCGAAGTCCGAAGTCGCGACCCTGTTCGAGGCGGCAGGATTCTTCGTCATCGACCTCGGCGGCCTGCGTAGTGGGGGCGAGATGCAGCAGGTCGGCGGCCCACTGGCCGGCAAGAACCTGATTCGCCTCCCGTGAGGCGTCGCGCACGCTGAATGGAACGGGACAACCGAAGAAACAGCCTGCATGCAATCGCCCAGTGCGGTAACTGACAAGGAGGACTTAGCGACATGAGCACGCCTGCATACTTCGAGAAGTACGAGAATCTGGCGTTCAACCGGGACGAGGACGGAGTGCTCGTACTGCGCTTTCACACCGACGACGGCCCGGCGGTGTTCACCGGTCAGACGCACCAGGACCTTCCATCCGCCCTCGAGGACGTGTCGCTCGACGGCGACAACACGGCGCTGGTCATCACCGGCACCGGTGATTCCTTCATGGACCAGATCGACGGCCCCAGTCTCGGGGAGATCTTCAAGCCGGCTGTTTGGGAGAAAGCACGCGTCGAGGGCGCCAAGATCCTCCAGCGTCTGCTCGACTTGCCGATGCCCGTCGTCGGTGTCGCGAACGGGCCAGCGACGGTCCATTCGGAGTATCTGCTCCTCGCCGACATCCACATCGCGTCCGAGCGGGCCACCTACGGCGACTTGCCCCATCCCGCGCTCGGGATCACTGCGGGCGACGGGCTGCACGTCGTTTGGGAGGAGATCGCCGGTACTGCGCGCGCTAAGTGGCTGCTATGGACCGGCGAGCAGATCGACGCCCAGACGGCACTCCAGTGGGGGGTCGTCAGCGAGGTGTTGCCACACGGACGAGCGCTCGAGCGGGGTATCGAAATCGCACACAGCCTCGCCAGCAAGCCCGCCCTCTATCGGTCGCTTCAGAAGCAGACGCTCAACCTCAACCTCCGGCGACGGATCACGCAGGACGTTCCCTTCGGGATGGCCCTCGAGGGGCTGACCGCAGCCGATCTGCCCTACCAGAACGAGGGATGACATGCATGCAGTCGTCACTGCGTTGACGTTCGATGACCGATCCGCTGCCGAGGCCGAGCTCGCTGAGATCGTGTCGCGGGTCTCCGGCATGCCGGGCTTCGTAGACGGCTACTGGGTGGCGCTCGGAGCCGATCGGGGCATGTCGATCCTCGTCTTCGACTCACAGGAGGCGGCGCAAGCGCTCGCGAAATTCGCGCGGGGTGCGCCCTATGCGTCCGTGACACCGGGGGCAATCGAACTGGGCGAAGTCCTGGCGCACGCCTAGCGTGAACCAACCCACGCCACGTGCTGATCGGGGGCCGGGACGCCGAGACTCAGGTGGCATTAGGCGCGGCCAGTCGGTGGAGGACTTCGAGGCTTCCGGTGTCCGGCGGAGCAGTCATCACCAGGAGGAGCTGCTCGTCGTCTGGGAGGCGCAGAACCTGCCAGTCGAGGAGGTAGGAGCCGGTCAGCGGATGGGTGTAGCTTCGTGTGCCGAAAGCCGCGTAGCTGGGGTGGCGTTCTGCCCACCACGTGCGGAAGTCGGCGTCCGCCAGAGACAGTTCGCCAATCAGCCTCGCCAAACGCGGTTTGAACGGGGCGTTGGCGGAGGCACGGACGAAGCCGACGGCTGCCCGTGCGACTGGTCCCCAATCGACGAAGCGGCCGCGGAAGTCCGCGTCAAGGAAAAGCATCCGCAGAAAGTTGCGTTCGTTGCGGCGCACCGTCGCGAAGTCCGTGAGGACCGCCGCAGCTAGCTGGTTCCATGCGAGGACGTCGAGATACCGACTGAGTACGACAGCCGGGCTGTCGCAGAGGTTCTCGATCAGCTGGTGCGTCTGCGGTCGGACGCCTTCCGCATCCCGCGGCTGGTGGTGGTGGAGATCGTCCTTATTCGCGAGCTTGTATAGGTAGCTGCGCTCGTCTTTGCCGAGACGAAGAGCGGAGGCAAGCGCTGCGAGTACCTCCCCTGAGGCGCTGGCTACGCGGCCTTGCTCGAGACGGGTGTAGTAGTCGGTGCTGATCATCGCCAGCTGGGCGACCTCCTCGCGGCGAAGGCCTCGCACGCGCCGGTTCCCGGTGCCGTCAAGGCCGACCGTTGTCGGATCGAGCTCGCCTCGGCGAGCCCGCAGGAACGCGCCGAGTTCCCTCGGCCCATCAAGGACCGGTACCGGGTCGGACGCCAGCACACCAGCAATCTACTCCCGGGGTCGCGAATCTTGCATGGGAAGGATCTTTCCTAGGAAACGCTCTGCTCCTTGTGGACCGCCTCCGCTGCGGACATCTTGTCTGCGCATGCAGCAACGGCACGAAAAGTAAGGAGAAACGATGGGAACGAGATCACCTTTGCCGGCGTCGCCTACGACCGGAGCACGGCAGGACGAGACCACCACCACGGCCGGACGGTCGGTAGACGAGATCGAAGCTCTGAAGCTGCTCATGGTCCACTATGCCCAGTGGGGGGACACCCAGCAATGGGACAAGTTCGGCTCCCTCTTCCACGACGACGCCGTGATCATCATCGACGCCGGCCCGCGGCCTGACCTGGAGGCCGACCCGCGCATCGAGGTTCACGGCCGCGAGGCGTTTGTCGCCGGCCAGAGCGCCTCGCTCGACGGCGTGCACACCGCTCACAACATGTTCCTGCCCGAGATCACGATCGACGACGCCACCCACGCCCACGCCACTTGGGGCCTGCACGACTACATCAAGACTCCGGTCGTCAACTTCAATGGCTATGGCCACATCAGCCAGGATTACGTCAAGGTCGACGGCCGGTGGAAGATCATCCGGCTGCACACGACGCGGATGATCGTCGACGAGGAATGGCTGACCGCCGCCACCTCCACGGGATGACGCCATCGCATGGATTCCGGAGCCGTCGTCAGGGATATGCGACACCTACGGGATTTCGAGCAGGGCGCGGTCGGCGGTATGGGTTGGGAGTACGTCGCCGACACGAACGCGTCCAACGGCGAACGCATGGGGTTCACGCCACCAACAAGGAGGAATCATGAGCACAGTGGCCACAAGAACGCTCGACGGCGTCGTCGCCGACTACGTCGCGGCGGTCAATGCGTTCGATGAGGACGCGATCGTGGCGACGTTCGCCGACGACGCGCTCGTCAACGACGCGCGGCGCGAGTTCTGGCGCAAGGATGCGATTCGCCGCTGGGTCCGCGAGGAGTCAGTTGGCGACCGCGTCACCGTCGAGCCGATCGAGGTGATCGAGCACGACGGACAGACGATCCTGCGCGCCCGCTACGACGGCGACTTTGACAGGACCGGCCTGCCTGACGAGGTGATCCTGACGAACTACTTCACCGTGCGTGACGGAAGGATCGTCACGTTGATCATCATCCTCGCCACGCAGCCGACCACTACTCCCTAGCGGGGGCAAGTCTGAGTGCCGCGGCCCAATCGCACAGACCGATCGAAAGGATCACACATGCCAGGCGCGAACGACCTACTTCGCATCAATCACGAAGTCACGTCCGAGCGGGACCCTGAGAAGCGCAGGGCAGCTATCGAGCGGGCATACGTCGACGACCTTACGTTCATCGATTCAGAAGGTGAGCTCTTTGGGCGCCAAGCATTCAGCGACCGCATCCAGAAGATTCTCGACGACGCTCCGACAGAGTTCGTTCTGGAGCTCGACGGCCCGGCGTACGTCGGTCCCGACACCGCTGCGCAGCCCTGGCGGTTCGGCCCGGCGGGCAATCCCGCGCTCCGCGGGATCGACGTACTCACGCTGCGTGACGGCAAGGTGAGCGCCGTGCGTGGGCTTGTCGGATCCTGAACGGCCGCCCAGCCCGATCCTGTCACGACCTACGCCGGGGGCGATCTCGCACTTCAGCGTGCGGTGGGGTCGTGATTCCGACGAGAGCAACGTCGGCATCGCGTCAACAACGAAGAACAGCGAGACAAGGGAGGAGTGAGGTCCATGAGGCTACTTGGGTTGGATCACGTCGGAATCGTCGTGCGCGATATCGATGACACCGTCGCTCGGGCGGGCGACAGCCTTGACGGCAGGGCGGTTGGCGAGCGCTTTGCGTCCGACGACGTCGACTTGCAACTTCTGCTGTGCGGTGAATCGACGCTGGAGTTGATTGAGGTCCGCAATGCGGGTTTCGGCATGCCGAAGCTCAAGGAGGGCGAGACTGCGGTCATTGGCCATTTCGGATGAAGCGGATGAAGGGATTCGAACCCTCGACCTTCGCCATGGCAAGGCGACGCTCTAGCCAGCTGAGCTACATCCGCGCGCTCCGGGCATTCTACCGGCGGCCGCGCGCAGGCGTGCACAGGCGCGGCCACCACAGCCGCCGGCTGGGGCCGGGAAACCAGCGCGATGGTCAGGCCGGACGGTGTGCGCGAACCTGGTAGACGGCGGTCAGGCCCGCGTCGAAGCCGTGCCGGGCCGCACGCAGGTAGAGCCGCCAGATCCGCGTCCGCTCGACGCCCGCGAGCTCCTCGGCCTCGTCCAAGTGCTCGTCCAGCCGCTCGGCCCAATGGCGGAGCGTCGTGGCGTAGTCCTCCCTGAAGCCCTCAACGTGGGCCGTGTGGAAGCCCGCGCGCTCCAGAGCGAGCTGAACTCGCGACACCGGCAGGGGCTCGCCGTCGGGGAACACGTAGCGCGTCGAGAACAGGTCGCGCAGTGGCTCCGCCGTGGGATCGAGCGCGGAGATCGCATGGTTGAGCAGGGTGCCGCCCGGGCGCAGCAATCCGAACAGGGAGGCGGCGTAGCGGTCGATCTGTCTCTCCCCCACGTGCTCGGACATCCCGATGCTGGCGATCGCGTCGAAGGACGACGAGCCCAGCTGCCTGTAGTCCGCGACGCGGATGTCCACCATGCCGTCGAGGCCGGCCTCCGAGACGCGTTCGCGCGCGAGCGAGGCCTGGGGCTCGGAGAGGGTGATACCGGTGACCCTGGCCCCGTGCTCGCGCGCCGCGTGGATCGCGAAGCTGCCCCAGCCGCAGCCCACGTCCAGCAGCTCCATGCCTGGCTCCAGTTTCAGCTTGCTCGCCACCAGATCGAGCTTCGTGAGCTGCGCCTCCTCGAGCGTCTGCGCTCCGCGCGAGAAGATGGCGCAGCTGTAGGTCATCGAGTCGTCGAGGAACAGAGCGAAGAAGTCGTTGCCGACGTCGTAGTGGTAGCGGACGGCCTCGGCGTCGCGCTCGGCGCTGTGGCGCTCGCCCCGGAGCACCAGCTCCAGCGCCGGCCGGCGAGGAACGCCCCCTGGGACGGCCGCCGCTGCGATCGCCAGCCCCAGCCGGGCGCGGTCGGAGGCCGCGAGCGGGGGCGGCTCGAACTCGTCCACCACGAGGAAGGCCGCGTCGAGATCGTCGACCGCCAGCGAGCCGTCCACGTAGGCGCGGCCGAGGCCGAGCGTCCCCGGCGCGAGCAGGAAGTGTGCGAGCGCGGTGGGCCGCCGCACGAAGAACGTCGGGGCGCGGCTCTCGGTCGCGGTGACCGCACCGCCGTCCCAGAACCGGACGTTGAACGGCCGCGACGGCAGGCTGCGTTGCAACGCGCGGGTCAGGGGAGCGCTCGCACGGATCATTGCCACGTCCCTACCCTCGCAGACCCGGGCTAGCCCTTGAACGTCGAGCGACCAGCGTCGCCGAACGGCTCGTCGCGCCCGCGCACCGCCTCGCGGAACCCGGCTTCGGCTGCTCTGCGCTGGAAGGCGTGCCCCTCCGCGGTGTGACGGGTGATCCCGTCGAAGACCGTGCCCAGAACCTGGGTCGCCTGCAGGCCCTGCGCGTAGAGCGTCTGGTTGACGAGCAGCTTCATCAGCATCAGCTGGTTGACCGGCATCCGGGCGATTCGCTCGACCAGCACCTCGGTGCGCTCATCCAGATCCTCGGCGACCGGCGCCTCGATGGCCAGCCCCCACTCGAGCGCCTCTCCGCCCGACAGGGAGTCGCCGGTGAGAAGAAGCCGCTTGGCTCGCTGCGCGCCGACGCGGTGTGCCCACAGCGCCGTCGTCGGAGAACCCCAGACCCGGGCGGGCGGGTAGCCGATCTTGGCGTCCCGCGCGATGACGAGCAGGTCCGAGCAGAGCGCCATGTCGGTCCCGCCGGCGACGCAGAAGCCGTGGACCTTGCAGACGACCGGCTTGCCGCAGTGGAACAGGCTCATGAAGCCGCGGACGTTGCGGCTCATCATCGCGTAGTCGACCATCGGGTCCCACGTCGCGCGCGGGTCGTGGTTGGCGGCCACGACGGCTGGGTCGAGCGGTGAGCCGGCGATCGGTGGCGCGGAGTCGGCCGGCCCGGACTGCGGGTCGCCGCCGGCGAGACCCTCGGCGCTCTCGACCAGGTCATAGCCGCCGCAGAAGCCGGGGCCGTTGCCGGAGAGCACCATCACGTGCACCGCCGGATCGAGGTCGGCCCGCTCGACGCACTGCTCGAGCTGCTCGATCATCGCGCGCGTGATCCCGTTCCCGCGCTCCGGCCGGTCGAGCGTGATCCGTGCGATCCGCCCGTCGAGCTCGTAGCGCACCGCCTGCGCGTCGCTCATGTCACGCTCGCCGCTTCGGGTTGAGCGCCCGCCGCTGGTCGGCGCGGACCGCTGCTGCGCATAGCGGCGCACTCTACATCCACGCGCTCCGCTCCCTCGCGCCGCAGCCCCCCGCTGGGCGAGTGGCATACTCCGCGGAGTGCCGAGCGCCTACTCCCGGTTCTCCATGTCGATCCCAGCGGGGGCGTTGCGAGCGCTCGGGAAGATGAACGTGCCGGTGTACCGCATGACGCGCGGGCGGGTGCTCGGAAAGGTGGGGCGCGCGCCTGTGCTCCTGCTCACGTCGACCGGGCGCAGGAGCGGACAGCCGCGCACCGCGCCGGTTCTGTTCCTGCGCGACGGCGTCCGAGTGGTGGTGATCGGCTCGAACGCAGGCAACGCCAACGCGCCGGCGTGGTCGCACAACCTGAAGGCCAACCCCGATGCCGAGATCGAGATCGGGGGCGAGCGGACGCTCGTCCGCGCGCGCGTGGCGGAGGGCGAGGAGCGCGCCGAGCTGTGGCAGAAGATGAACGCGCAGTACGACGGCTTCGGGGACTACGAGCAGCGGACCTCGCGCGACATCGCCGTGTTCGTGCTCGAGCCGCGCCAGGCTTCCTAGCCGGCTACAGCCGGCGCGCGGGACGCGGGCGCTCGGACCCGGCGCCGGAGCGACGTGGCGAGCCCGGCGCGGCGCGGCCCCGGCGCGGCGAGCGCCGGTTGCGCGTTCGCCTGCGGCGTTCCACCACGAACGAAAGACCGCACAGCGCGAGCACCAGCAGGGCGATCAGGGCGCTGACCGCGAGTCCCGGAGTCGCCACTATCAGGACGATCGCGCCGAGCACGCCGAGGGCGATGTCCAACCTGGCAAGGCGCCGCCGGCGGCGTGCGAGCCGGCGGCGGTCGCGCAGCTCAGCCTTCTCGGCCACGGGCGTCACGACGCTCCTCGGGGTGAGGTCCCTCGACGGGCGAGTCGCGCTCATTGTCTCAACCTGCGAAAGATCGGAGCGGGAAGCATCCTCACCACGAGCATAAGCCAGCGCAGCGCCCGAGGCGCCCATACGACGCGAGCGCCGCTGTCGATTCCGTCGACGGTGATGCGCGCGACGGTATCGGGGTCGGTGGACAGTGGCGCAGGCTCGAGTCCGCGCGTCATGCGCGTGCGGACGAAGCCGGGCCGCACCACCAGCACGCGGACCCCGTCGTCGTGCAGGTCGTCGCCGAGGCTCTGCGCGAGCGAGTCCAGCGCCGCCTTCGACGCACCGTAGACCGCGTTGGCGCGCCGTGGGCGCTCGGCGGCCACGGAGGAGAGCACCACGAGCGTCCCGCCGCCGCCGTCGCGCAGCCGGCGGGCTGCGGCGATCAGCAGCGAGCCGGCGCCCACGGCGTTGACCTGCATGACCTGCGAGGCCGCGGCGAGGTCGTCCGGGAGTCCACCCCGCTCGCCGAGCACACCGACGGCGAGGATCACGACGTCGGCGCCGCCGAGCTCGTCGAAGGCGCGCGCGAGCGCGTCCTCGTGACCGCCGGTCTCGAGCGCGTCGAGCGCCAGCGTGATCACGCGCGTGGATCCGTCCGCCCGCAGACCGTCGGCCGCGGCGTCGAGCGCGGTCGTGTCGCGCCCGAGCAGGGCCACCTCACGAGGGCCGCGGCGCTGGAGCTCGCGCACGATCGCAAGGGCGATCTCGGAGGTTCCGCCGAGCACGACCACGCGGCCGCTCGCCGCGCGGGTCTGCCCGGAGCCGCTCACCTCTGCCCGGGTGGCGCTCACTCGCCGCCTCCGCACAGTCCGAGGCGCCGGCCCAGGTCGGAGCGCAGCAGGCCGTCGGGGTCCACTCGTGTGCGCTGAGCGCGGAATCGCGCGAGCTGCGGATACATGGCCGGCAGCACGTCGCGTCGCAGCCGGACGTCCTTGGTGAGGTAGACCCGGCCACCCGCCGCGACGACGAGCTCGTCGAGGTCGTCCAGTGCCCGGCGCAGACCGGGCGCGGCCGCGGGCATGTCGATGGCGAGCGTCCAGCCTGCGAGCGGGAACGACAGCGGACCGCCGAACTCGGGACCGAAGCGCTTGAACACCGCCAGGTAGACCGGCAGGCGGCGGCCGCGGATCAGCTCGAAGCAGGCTTCCAGCTCCCGCTCGCGGCCGGACGGGATCACGAGTTGGTACTGGAGCAGCCCGCCCTGCCCGTACAGCCTGTTCCATGCACCGAGGACGTCGAGCGGGAAGAAGTACGGCGCCAGCGCGACCGGGCGACCGCGCTCGCGGCGCGGGCTCGCGCGCCAATACAGGGCGTTGAACGAGCGCACTGCGGCGGGCTGCAGCAGGGACCCTGGGACACCGCGCGGAACATCGATCAGCGGGCCTCGGGTGATGCCGGCCGGGTGATCGTGGCCGCGTGCCCGCCATCTGCCGCGACGCGGCGCCCCAGCCCCGGCGGGCATCGGATCGGCCTGGCTGATGACCGCACGCCCCATGCGCGCGCCGGCCGCGAGCATGTCGAGCCAGGCCACCGAGTAGCGGTGGCGCTCCTCGGCACCCATCAGCTCGAGCGTCCCGGCGAGGCCGTCCGTCCTGTCGATATCGGCCGCCACCCACGGCGAGAGCAGCGGCTCCACCGCGAGCGTGGCCTCGACGACCACGCCCGTCAGACCCATCCCGCCAAGCGTGGCGTAGAACTGCTCCGGATCGCTCTCCGGCGTCACCTCGAGCATCCCGCCGGCGGGCGTGCAGATGGCCATCGACACCACGTGTCGCGCCATGCCCCCGTCACGGTGGTGGTTCTTGCCATGGATGTCGCTGGCTATCGCGCCCGCGATCGTCACGTGCCGCGTTCCGGGCACGACCGGGAGCGTGAGCCCGTCCATGGCCAGGCGAGCAATCAGCTGCGCAACCGTGGCGCCGGCCTGCGCCCGCGCCAGGCGCCGCTCGGCGTCGACCCACAGGATCCGATCGAGGCCGGTCATGTCCAGCACGTCGCCGCCCTCGTTCTGCGCCGCGTCGCCGTAGTTGCGCGCGGCCCCGCGCGCGATCACGCCGCGGTCCGGGCGCGCCTCGGTTGCGAGGAAGCTCGCCACGTCCTCCGCGGCTCGCACCCGGAGCAACCGCGAACGGCAGCGCGCGGCGCGCCCCCAACCGCTCAGCGACCGCTGCTCGCCGCTCAGATGCGCCCGCGTGGGCGGCTCAGCGACCGACATAGACGCCGCCCAGGAAGAGCAGGGCCCACACGGCACCGAGCGCCAGCAGCGTTCGGTCGCGCAGGATCAACTCCTCCGGAGCCTGCCCCGCGCCGGCTCCGACCAGCGACGCATAGCGGGCGAGCCACAAGAGAAAGGGAGCAGCGGAGAGGACGTACCAGACGACGTGCGCCGGCCTGGTGGTCGCCCACGACACGTACGCGACGCCACCCACCGCGGCAGCCGCGAGCAGGGTGAGGCGCAGGCCGCCGGCGGAGTAGCGCTCGAGCGTGGCCCGTGCCGGTCCCGGCCCGCTGTGGTCGCGCAGCTCGGCGTAGCGCTTGGCGGCGACGAGGAACACCGCGCAGCAAGCGGTCACGATGATGAACCAGCGTGAGAGGTAGATGTCGGTGGCGTAGCCGCCGGCGAGAGCCCGGAGCACGAAGCCGGCCGCGATCGCCAGCATGTCCACGACCACAACGCGGCGCAGCCACAGCGAGTAGCTGGCCGTCAGCAGCAGGTAGACGACCGCCACCACGCCCAGCCCGGGAGCGATCGCGAAGGCTCCGCCGACGCCGAGCAACGCCAGCGCTGCCGCCACGCGCAGCGCCGTGTTGACCGCGAGTTCGCCGGCCGCGACCGGCCGCGTGCGCTTGACCGGATGGAAGCGGTCCTGCTCGCGGTCGCGCACGTCGTTGACCAGGTAGGTGGCGCTGGACACCATGCAGAGGACGACGAAGGCGCCGGCGAGCTGCGCGGCGACCAGCGGACGCCCGATCACGCCGGCGGCGCAGGGCGCCGCGAGAACCAGCAGGTTCTTGCTCCACTGCCTCGGGCGGCATGCGCGGAGCAGTACCCGCGCGGACAGGCGCCCGGAGGGCTGCGTGTCGGCGTCCGGCACCAGTCGCGGACGCGGCGCCGGGTGCTGCAGCGAGCGTACGCGCTCATCGCGTGCGACTGCCTCGACCGGGTGAATGGTAAACCTCCGTTAAACGGCCTGGGACAAGGGAAAATGCGCTGCCGAACGTGTGAGGAAGGATTCCACACGCACCTGCCGATTCCGCCCCACACTCTACCCGTCTCGCCGTTAGATTCCTCTTAGTGAGAATCCGCTCAGTGCCGGCCCGCCGCGAAGGACGCACGGGACGGGCGCCGTAGAGTTGGAGCATGGAACTCGGGACATCGACGCCCATCGGGCGTCCCGGTCACGGCCGCGCGCCGGGCCGGCGCTCTGGCGGGCGGCGCGAGGTGGCGGGTCTCGGCCGGCTGCGCAGGGTCGCGCTGGTGGCCGCGCTCGTGACGCTCATCCCTGCCGCGTTCTCGTTCATGGGTGCTGTCAACCAGACCTCGAACTCGAGCCTCGGCATCCGCACCGTGGAGTGGCTCCGCGACAACGGCGCCGCCGGGCTGGTGGCGCGGGTCGAGTCGATCTACTACTCGCTGACCGCGCCCGCAAAGGGCGGCCCCGCCCTGCACGCGTTGCCGCGGGTGGGCTACGGAGCGGCCGGCGGGAGCGGCGCTCGCACCGGCAGCCAGGGAGTGCCGGCCGAATACCGGCCGGCACGAGTCACGCCGGTGCTCCACCCCGGCCTGCCGGGAGAGGGCGTGTGGCACGCGACGCGACCGGGCCTCGAAGCTGCGCCGCCCGTGCTCCTCACCACCTACCGCGACCAACCCGAATACCCGCGGGTGCTGGCCGGTCTCGCCTGGATCGACACCAAACGGGCGAGGGTGACGCTCAACCCCGGCCGGCTCGAGCCGTCCGTGACGCTGCCCCGGGGCTCGATGGACGTCCCGGCCGCGCAGCGCGGCGGCCTGCTGGCGACCTTCAACAGCGGCTTCAAGCTGAGCGACTCGCGCGGCGGGTTCGTGGTGAACGGCCGCACCTACGCGCGCATGCAGGACGGACTGGGGACGCTGGTGGGCTACAACGACGGACGCGTGGACGTGCTCGACTGGCGCGACGGCTCGATCGCGCCCTCGACGGTCGACTACGCCCGCCAGAACCTGCCGCTGATCGTCAACGAAGGCCGGCTCAACCCGAACCTGGCAAACGGTGAATGGGGTGCGACGATCGGCAACGCCGTCCTGGTGTGGCGCTCGGGGATCGGCGTGGACAGCCACGGCAACCTCATCTACGCGGCCGGCGAAGACCAGTCCGCGGAGAGCCTCGCAAGAGCACTCGTCCATGCGGGTGCGGTGCGCGCGATCGAGCTCGACATCAACTCCTACTGGGTGAGCTTCATCACCTACGGGGCTGCCGGCGGCGAACAGGCCAAGAACCTGCTGCCCAGCATGAACCGCTCAACGGGCCGCTACCTGGAACCGGACGACCGGGACTTCTTCGCCGTCTACTCACGCTGAGGGGGACACCGGCCGAACATCGGCTAGCCTGATCGTCATGGGTCTGTTCGGACGTGGCAAGACGGCGATGGTCGAGCCGCAGACCGCACTGCCCGGACGCGAGCGGGAGGTCTCGGTGCCGGACCGCCACGCCGTGCTCGGCACGCCGCTGAAGGGCCCGTTCCCTGCCGGCGTCCAGACGGCGGTGTTCGGGATGGGCTGCTTCTGGGGCGCCGAGCGGATCTTCTGGGAAGCGGACGGGGTCTACACGACCGCCGTCGGCTATGCCGGAGGCCTCACGCCGAACCCGACCTACGAGGAGGTCTGCAGCGGCCGCACGGGACAGGCGGAGGTGGTCCTGGTCGCCTTTGACACGGCGCTCACCAGCTACGACGAGATGCTGAGGCTGTTCTGGGAGGGGCACGACCCCACTCAGGGAATGCGCCAGGGCAACGACGTGGGCACCCAGTACAGGTCGCTGATCATCGTCGACGGAGATGCGCAGCGAAAGGCCGCCGAGGCCTCGCTGAGCGCCTACCAGCAGGGGCTGTCGGCCTCCGGGTACGGTCAGATCACGACCGAAGTGGTGGACGCCGATCCCACGCACCCCTTCTACTACGCCGAGGACTACCACCAGCAGTACCTCGCCAAGAACCCCGGCGGCTACTGCGGCCTGGGTGGGACCGGCGTCTCGTGTCCGGTCGGTCTCACCGTTCAGCCGTCGGCTCAGCAGGACAGCTGACCTCGATTCGCACCGCGGCGTCGGGCCGGCACCGCCGTGTGCCGCCTCGGCGGGGCCTGCTCTCAGGGCAAGGTCCGCGCGCTCACGCCGCCCCGGAGGTGTGCTGGACCTTCGGGACGATCGCGATGTCGGTGTCGGTGGGCCGATAGATGTGACGTACCGGCCTCGGGCTCAAGCTGTTGCGTTCGGCGCCGTGGAACTGGCAGATCTCCTGGAGCACGGACGTCTGGCCGCCTCCTGAGTCGAGCAGCACGATGGGGTCGTCGGCGTATTCGAGTGCGATTCCGAACTCGGCACGTTGGTTCTCGTAGGTATGGGCGGTGTCCTGGATGAACACCCCGACCGTGTTGGGCTCCAGAGCACCCGGCAGGACTTCGCCGCTCATGCCGAGCAGTTTGGTCCAGCGGTGGCGCAGATGGCGAGGCACGAGCCAGCCGGCGCCCGGGTCGAGGTCGACGGAGACGAGCTCGCCCGGATGGCCTTCCTCTGCGTTCCGCTCGAGGGCGCGCAGCAGCGCCAGCGATCCGAGCCCCATCAGCATCCCGGTCTCCACGACCGTCCGGGGCTTGCGGATCCTCACGACGGCGTACCAGATCCCGCGGTTCCCCAGCGGAAGCCTGTGCTTTGTCGCAAACCGCCAGCGCACCCGCCGCTGAAGCTTGCGGTTCAACTCGGCGTCTTCGTGTGTCTCCTGGAAGTACGCGAGGACCTCCGTTGGAGGGACGCCGAAGATGTGGCCCAGCTGATCGGCAAGCTCGTGCTCGTTGGCCACGTCGTAGGTGTAGCTCTCCACCTCGGGGTCGAACAGGACGTGCCAGAGCCCGAGCATGCGATCCGCCAGGAGCGGGCGTCCGGAACCGCGGAGGTTGCGGTACTTCGTGATCCAGCGCAGCTGATTCAGGCGTCGCAGATGGGCCACTGCGCGCGCCGGCAGCAGACCTTGCAGACGGTCCTGCACCAGCTATGCCCTCCGGCCTCGGTCTGGTGTGACGCCGCCCAGGGCGGGGGTCGGGAGGCGAGGCCGCGAAGCTCTTGTTTCCGAACCGCAGGGCAAAGCGAGCGCAGGGGACTCTCCGGCGGAGTAGAGGGCAAACCGGAGGTCCAAGAGGCAACGCAACGCGCGCAGAGTCTAGCGGCGGAGTCGGTAGCCAAAGCAGTCAGTGGCCGAAGGAGTCACTGGCCGAAGGAGTCGGTAGCCGAAGGAGTTCGAGGGACGGCGCCTCGCGTGCTGGACCGGCCGGGCGGCGTGATGGACGGCCCGGTTGGGGCGCGCCAAGATGGCACATGTGGGCTATCCAGAAACGCCGCTGCCCGGTCGATTGAGATGAGGCAGGGGCCTCGACACTGCCCCCCATCGTGGCGAGGCCAGGGGGGTCCGTCCCGGCCGATCTACCCGTGGGCCGGGGCGGTCGCCCCCGTCGTCGTCCATGTCGCTGTCGCGGGGCGCCACCGCCGCAAACGTGGCGCGACGCTCCACTGACTGCGCCTGACCGCCGTGGCTAGGAGCCCGTCGACTCGGCGAGCCGTTCCGCCGCTGCCCGCGCCTCGTCCACGTCTGTGTAGTTCGTGATCCTCGACGCCCCACCGTCGACCCACACCACCACGGACCCGTAGCGAAGCTGCACACGTCCACTGCTTCCGGCGGGACGGCCGTTCTGGACGACCGCCACGAAGACAACGCCGCCGCCGAGGTCGAGTATCTCCTCCGGCACGATCTCGTACTCCTCGTAGCTGCCGGTCCACTCCTCGAAGAAAGCGCGGATGGCTGCCGGACCCTCGTAGATGCCGAGGCCAGCCGGCGACATGTCCCACACGATGTCCGGGCGGTACATGTCCAGCAGCGCATCCCAGTCGCCGGCTCGAGCAAGGTCGTAGGTGCGACGCGTGAGCGCGACTAGATCGGTGCTCGCGGGCCCGGTCATTGGCAGTTCTGAGTATCGCGCCCCGACCGTACGCTCGTCTCCCGCGTCACAACCGGGCCGCGGCATCGCGACGGCCCCACGGCCCGAACGCCGCCCGATCGTGGGAGCGGCCCCGCCGAGGCGGAGCCGCTCCCATACAACCTCCGGCCTTGCCGGCGCAAACCTCCGGCCTTGCCGGCGCGCCCAGGAGGAAGCGCGCCTGCGCCGGTCGGGCTGCCTTGCCCTATGCGCCGGCTCCCGCTCCGGCGGGCAGCACGCCGCCGGGCTGCCAGCCCGGGGCATGGGGCCCCCCGAGCGTCGGCACGTCCGACGGGTAGACCTCGTTGCCGTGGATCGCGTGATCGCCGATCTCGAGCTCCTCGTCGGAGAGCCGCAGCGCCACGAAGATGCTCAGCACCTTCAGGATCACGAACGTCATGATCGCGCAGAAGATGATCACGAACCCGGCTGTCTCGGCCTGCCAGCGAAGCAGCGTCCAGCTGCCTCCGTGGAAGACGCTTTCTTTGCCGGGCAGGCTCGGGGTGCTGCCGACGCCCTGGTAGAGGATCATCTTCGGGTTGGCGAGGAACCCAACCAGGAGGCCTCCCGTCAACCCCGCGAAGCCGTGGGTGTAGATCACCCCCAAGGTGTCGTCCACCCTTCTGAACACGGGCGCTCGGCTCACGAACCGGATCGCCATCCAGACGACCGTCGAGGCGATTATGCCGATCCAGATCGCGCCCCAGCCCGTGACGAACCCGGCGGCGGGGGTGATCGCGACGAGCCCCGTGATCATCCCGTTGACCGAGCCGATCAGAGACGGCTTGTCGCGGAAGATGTAGTCCCACGCGATCCACACGAGCATCGCGACCGCGGTGCACAGATTGGTGTTGAGCACCGCCGCCGAAGCGTTGGCACCCGCGTAGTAGGAGTCACCACCGTTGAAGCCGTTCCAGCCGAGCCACAGCAGGCCCGCGCCGGCGGCGACCATCAGCAGGTTGTTCGGTGCATCCACCTCGCGGTCCCGTTGGAGGCGGGGACCGATGACCCCGGCCGCCACGAAGCCGGAGATCCCGGCGGCGAGATGGATCACGTAGCCGCCCGAGTAGTCCAGGGCCCCGTGGGCCGCGAAGTAGCCGCCGCCCCAGATCAGGAACGCGTTGACCGTGTAGACGAACGTGATCCAGATCAGCACGAACGGGATCCACGCCTTGAAGTTGATGCGGCCCAGCACCGAGCCCAGCATCAGGATCGGCGTGATCGCAGCGAACACGAACTGGAAGTACACGAGCGATGACTCCGGGAAATGGAACGGTGGCCCTTCGGTGATCGACGGGATCACCGCCTGCCCCTCGAGCGCGCCCTGCGAAAGGACGGTTCCGGACTTCCCCCAGAACGTGGAGAAGAAGCCTTTCCCGTGACCGATCGGGTTCCCGAAGCCCATCTTGAAGCCCCACAGCACCCAGGCGATCAGGACGAGCGAGAACGCGGCGAACGTGAGCATCATGCTGTTCACAGACCAGCGCTTCTGCATCACCCCGCCGTACAGGACCGCCAGGCCCGGGAGGCTCATCAGCCCCACGAACGTCGCCGCCGTCAACTGCCATGCGTTGTCGCCTGGATTGAGCCAAGATGGGTATGCCTGCCAGCTCATGTGCCTCCGTTCCCTGGGGTCGTGGTCGCGAGCACACCGCCGGCTCCGCGCATGCGGCCGGCAGCCCACCCACTGCGGTGCCAGTATGAAATCCGGCCCGGCGGCGAGCGACCAGGGAACGGTGCCCAACACTTACGGCCGGGCTTTAGACATCTGTCCAGTCGGCTCAGCCGGGCGCGCGATAGGCGAAACCGGCCCGGACGCAGGCCGCCCTCATCTGCTGCCGGATGCCGCCCAGCCCACCCGAGGCGCAGATCCGCCTGGCGCGCGCGCCGCACGCGTGCACGTCCGCGCCCCCCAGCGTGCTCGCGAAGGTGACGTTCACGCAGTCACCGCGCGCGCGGCCGCCGCTGCTCAGCCCATACGCCGCGAGGCCCGCGACCGCCAGCACGAGGCACCCGAGGAGGATCGCCACGACCGTCTTCTCGCGCCGCCCCCAGCGCAGCGGCTCCGACAGCCGCCGGGACTGTTCGAACATGACCATCAGGAGGAAAGGCTACCCGGCGGGCACAGCCCGAGCGGGCCGGACGACGGTGACCACCCGGGTGGCCGAGCGCGAGCCGGCCCCACGACCGCGGCACCCAGGGGGCCGAGCCCCCAGGGGGCCGAGCGCGAGCCGGCCCGACCACCGGGGCACCCGGGGGGCAGAGCGCCGATGGCGGCCGGAGGGTTGCTACTCGGCGGCGTCGTCTGCGACGGCCGCGTCGCGAGCCGCGTCCGCGGGATCGAACGAGAGCGACAGCGAGTTGATGCAGTAGCGCTGCCCCGTCGGTCCGGGGCCGTCGTCGAAGACGTGCCCGAGATGGCCGCCGCAGGTGCGGCAGAGCACCTCGGTGCGGCGCATGAAGAGGCTGTTGTCGGGGCGCAGCTCTACGGCCTCGGCCACGGCCGGCTCGGTGAAGCTCGGCCAGCCGGTGCCCGACTCGAACTTGGTGTCAGCCGAGAACAGGACCGACCCACAGGCGGCACAGCGGTAGTCCCCGGAGGCCTTGTTGTAGACGTACTCGCCCGTGAACGGCGGCTCCGTGCCCGCCTTGCGCAGCACGTCGTACTGCGCCGGCGTGAGCTGCTCACGCCACTCCTGCTCCGACTTCTCCACCCTCGTCTCGCCCGTGCTCATACCTCTGTTCTAGCAGCGCGCCACTGCGGGCGCCCCAGGGGCGGGCCGCGGGGCGCGCTCCGGCTTGCGCGACACCTGGACGGCGCGGGCCTCCGTGCTATTGTGATCCTTACGTTCACGTAAGTTTTCAGGACCCGCAGGAGGCGCGGAAAGTTGAGCAGCACCACTGCCGGCAACACGGCGGAGCACCCGCGGAGCGGCCCCAACGGCCGCGACGGATCGCGCTTCGGCGTCGCTGCCGGCCACGAGCACTACAAGTGGTGGGCACTGTCATGCACCAGTCTCGGCATGCTGCTCGCCGCCACGAACTCCGGCACGCTCATCATCGCGCTGCCGGACCTCGAGCGCTCCCTCCACACGAGCCTCCTGGCGCTCGTGTGGGTGATCCTCGCCTACCTCATAGCGGCCACCGTGCTCGTGCTCATGGCGGGACGCCTCAGCGACCTGTTCGGGCGCAAGCGCGCCTACGTCGGTGGCTTCCTGCTGTTCGCGCTCGCCTCCCTCGGAGCCGGTTTCTCACCCAACGCGACCGTGCTCATCCTGTGGCGGGTGCTCCAGGGAATCGGCTCGGCGTTCCTGTTCGCGAACGCAGCCGCTCTGGTCACAGATGCGTTCCCCAGAGAGCAGCTCGGCCTTGCCATGGGGGCCAACACGATGATCGCCGCGGTCGGGCTGGTTCTCGGCCCCGTGCTGGGAGGCGCGCTCGTGGCGATCTCCTGGCACTGGGTGTTCTGGTTCAACGTCCCCTTCGCCGTCGGTGGTGCCGTGTGGGGCGGGCTGATCCTTCGCGAGCTCGCCAAGCCGGACTCCATCCGGGGCTACGACGTGCTCGGCACGACCATATTCGTGCTCGGGTTCACCGGCCTCGTGCTGGGCGTCTCGCGCGGGGGCATCAGCGGCTGGAACGACCCGATCGTGGTGGGCGGGCTCGTCGCCGCCGCGGTGCTGCTGCCCGCGTGGGTGCTCATCGAGAAACGCTCCCGCGCTCCGATGCTCGACCTCAAGATCTTCCGCAACCGCCTGTTCGCCGCCGCCAGCGCCGCCGCCTTCATCAACGGGCTCGCGCGCTTCGCGCTGATGTTCCTGTTCGTCTTCTACTTCCAGGGCGCCCAGGGCGACTCGCCGATCGAAGCCGGCATCCGGCTGATCCCGCTGGCCCTCGGCATGCTCGTCGCCTCGCCGATCGCCGGTATCTACGCCGACCGACACGGCTCACGCGCGCTCGCCGCGATCGGAATGCTGGTCTCCGCCGCCGGGCTCGCGGCCATGACGACGCTCGACGTCCACACCCCCTACTGGCAGAGCGGCCTGTGGCTGCTGATGGTCGGCGTCGGATCGGGGATGTTCAACAGCCCCAACACCGCCGCCATGATGGGGACCGTCCCCGCGTACCGCCGCGGCGTCGCCGCCGGTGCGCGGACGCTGCTCCAGAACACCGGCGCGGTCCTGTCGATCGCGTTCGTGCTCGCCATCGTCACATCGGCCATCCCCAAAGCGACGCTCTTCGCGATCTTCTCGGGTCTCTCCAAGGGCCTCTCCCCCGCGAAGCTCGAGCCGTTCATCGCCAACATGCACGTCGCCCTGTGGGTGCTCGCGGGGACCTCGCTCGTCGGAGCGGCCGTGTGCCTGCTGCGCCCCGCCCACGTCGGCTCGCCCGTGCCCGCCGACCTCGACCGCGAGACCGCCGCCGGCCTCGACCACGAGACCGAGTCCGCGCTGCCGGCCGCGGCCATACGCTGAGGCGGGCGATGGCTTCCACCCCGCCAAGGCCCCCCCAGCCCGACGCCCCGCCGGCCAACCTGCGCATCGGCGACCTCGCACGGCTCGTCGGCACTACCCCGCGGACGATCCGCTACTACGAGGAGATCGGCCTGCTGCCGGAGGCGCCCGCCCGGCCCTCCGGCCAGCACCGCATCTACACCCAGGCCGAGGTGGAGCGCCTGCGCGAGGTGATGCGTCTGCGTGATCTGCTCGGCGTGTCGCTCGAGGAGCTCAAGACGCTGCTCACCGCCGAGGAGGCGCGCGCCGAGGTTCGCGCCCAGCTGCGCATGGAAGACGTCGATCCGCAGCGCCGGCGCGAGCTGCTCGTCGAGGCCCTCGGCCACATCGAGCGCCAGCTCGAGCTCGTGCGCCACCGCGTGGATGAGCTGGCGAAGCTCGAGAACGAGCTCTCGGAGAGTCGCAAGCGGGTCCGGCGCAAGATCCGGGAGGCCGACGCGAACGCCGCCGGCTCCTTCCCGCCGACCCTCGCGGGCACGGGGGAGCCGCGCCGGTGAGCGCCCCCGGGCCCGACCCCTCCGTCCTCGTCGACGGGCTCGTCGTGCGCTTCGGCGAGCTCGAAGCGGTGGGCGGTGTCTCCTTCGCCGTCTCCCCCGGGGAGGTCTTCGGCCTCCTGGGGCCCAACGGGGCGGGCAAGACCACCACGATCCGGGTGCTCACCACACTGCTCCCGCCCGACGAGGGCCGGGCCCTCGTGGCCGGCTTCGACGTCCGCAACGACAACCTCGCCGTACGGGCCAGCATCGGCTACATCCCGCAGGCCATCTCGGTCGACGGCGCGCTCACGGCGTACGAGAACCTCGAGTTCTACGGCCAGGTCACCGGCGTGCCGAGGGCCGAGCGACGCGAGCGGATCGAGCAGGCGATCGAGACGATGGACCTCGGCCCGATGCTCGAGCGCCTCGCGCGCACGCTCTCGGGCGGCATGCTGCGGCGCCTGGAGATCGCCACCGCGCTGCTCAACCGCCCGGCGGTGCTGTTCCTCGACGAGCCCACGGTGGGACTGGACCCCTCCGCCCGGCGGATGGTCTGGGAGCGGCTGCAGGCGCTTCGCGAGCAGGCGGGCACCACGATCCTCGTGACCACCCACCTCATGGAGGAGGCAGAGCGCTACTGCGAGCGGCTCGCGATCATCGACCAGGGACACCTGGTCGAGCAGGGTGAGCCGGCGGAGCTGCTCGAGCGCCACCACACCGAGAGCCTCGAAGAGGTCTTCACCGCGGTCACCGGCCGCCAGATCGACCCCGAAGGCCACGAGGACGAGGGGAGGTTGTCCGATGTCCGCGCACAGCGCCGCGTCGCCCGCCGTCTCGGCTGACCGGCTGCCACCCTCGCTCGCCTCCGGCCCGCTGGCACGGCTGGCCGCGGGCACGCTCGCCATGGCGCAGGCGGAGATGCGAAAGCTTCGCCACGACCACCTCGACATCGTCACCCGGTCCGTGCAGCCGCTGCTGTGGCTGTTCGTGTTCGGCACCGCCCTTGCGCACAACCGCTCGCTGACGCTCGGCAGGCTGGACTACCGGGCCTACCTGGCGCCGGGCGTCATGGCCCAGGCGGCCATGTTCATCGCCATCTTCTTCGGGCTGGCCGTCATCTGGGAACGGGACGTCGGCCAGCTCCAGCGGCTGCTCGCGACGCCCCTCTCACGCACCGCCATCGTCCTCGGCAAGGCGGCCGGGGCCTGCGTACGGGCACTCGTCCAGGCGCTGCTGCTGCTCGTCGTGGTCGCGATCGCCGGGATCGGCGTGCGCTGGAACCTCCTCGGCGTGCTGGGCACGCTCGCGATGCTCATGCTCGGCACCGCCGCCTTCGCGTGCATGTCGATGCTGCTCGCCGCCGGCGTCAAGGAGCGGGAGCGCTTCATGGGCATCGGCCAGCTGATCATGATGCCCCTCTTCTTCGCCTCGAGCGCCCTCTACCCACTGAGCGTCATGCCGGGCTGGCTGCACGTGATCGCCCGCGTGAACCCGCTCACCTACGAGGTCCAGGGACTGCGCCAGATGCTGGTCGGGGTGGGCGGCGCGGGCGAGGTGTGGCTCGACTTCCTCGTCGTCGGCGGCTTCTTCCTGGCCATGCTCTGGGCCGCCACGCGCGCCTACCCAAAGGCGATCCTCTAGGACCCGCCACGCACGCCTCCCGGCCTCCGGCCGGGCATAGAGAAGATGATGCGGCGGTCGGCCGCCGCCCCAGAACCCCAAGCCGAGCGAGAGAGGTGAGCACCAACATGGCAAGCATCGAGGTGGAGCCCAGTCCCGATGGCGTTCCCGGCGCGGTGCGCGACCCATCGCGCGTGCGGGGCGAGGAGCTCACGTTCCCCAGCGCCGACGGAACCGACGTGAACGGCTACCTCGCCCGGCCCGCCGACGACGCGAGCCATCCGGCGTTGATCGTGATCCACGAGGCGGGCGGCGTGGGCGACCACATCCGCGACGTCACCAACCGCTTCGCGAGCATCGGCTACGTGGCCCTCGCGGTGGACATGTACACGCGCGAAGGCGGTCCCCCTCCGGCGGGCGACCCGGAGGCGCTGATGGAGCGGATCTACTCGATGTCCGACCAGGCGGCGCTGGACGACCTCACAGGCGCGGCGCGGTGGCTGCGGGCTCGCGAGGACGTGACCGGGCGTCTCGGCTGCATCGGCTTCTGCATGGGGGGCCGCTACACGCTCCTGTTCGCCTGCGCGCGCGAGGAGCTGGACGCCGCTGTCGACTGCTGGGGCGGCTTCATCGACCGGTCCACCGCCGACGAGCGCTCGATGCCGCTTCGGCCGGTGCCGCCGCTCGAGCTCGCCGAGACGCTGAGCTGTCCGCTGCTGGCGGCCGTCGGAGCCGAGGACCACAACCCGTCGCCTGAGATCGCGGCGCAGCTGCTTGAGCGGGCACGCAGGAGCGGCCAGGAGGTCCAGGTCGACGTCTACGAGGGCGCCGGGCACGCTTTCTTCGCCGACTACCGTCCCAGCTACCGGCCGGAGCCGGCGGCCAGGCTGTGGCGCGAGATCGTGCCGTTCCTCGCGCGTCACCTGCAGGAGGCCTGACCGCCGGAGCTCCCGGCCTATCGTCAAGAAGGTCCAGCGCCGCGTGCGGAGGGCGCGGTCCAAAGGCGCGCTGGACGCGCGAGTGGCGTTCATATAGTGCTGGGGAACACGCCCGGCCAGAGAGCGAGGAGAACTTCGTGGAGCGCAAATGGTGGACGCTGATCGCGGTCTCGGTGGCGATTTTCATGTTGCTCCTCGACATCACGGTCGTGAACGTCGCGCTGCCGGACATCCAGCGCTCGCTGCACTCCAACTTCAAGGACCTGCAGTGGGTCGTCAACGCCTACTCGCTGACGCTCGCCGCCTTCCTGCTGACCGCCGGCGCGCTCGCCGATCTCGTCGGTCGCCGGCGCGTCTTCGTGACCGGCCTGGTCGTGTTCACGATCTCCTCGGCGATCTGCGGGCTCTCGGGCAGCCCGCTCGCGCTCAACCTCGCGCGCGCCGTGCAGGGAGTCGGAGGAGCGATGATGTTCGCAACCTCGCTCGCGTTGATCGCCACCGCCTTCCAGGGCAAGGAGCGGGGCGTCGCATTCGGGGTGTTCGGCGGCGTGATCGGCGCCGCTGTGGCGGTCGGGCCGGTCGTCGGCGGCGTCATCACATCGGGCATCGGCTGGGAATGGATCTTCTTCGTCAACGTCCCGATCGGGATCGGCGCCGTCTACCTCACGCTCACGCAGGTCGCCGAGTCGCGCGACCCCGCCGCTCGGGGCGTGGACTGGATGGGCTTCGTCACGTTCTCGGCCTCGCTGTTCCTGCTCGTGTTCGCGCTCATCCAGGGCAACGAAAAGGGCTGGGGCTCCACCGAGATCCTGTCCTACCTCATCGGCTCGGCGGTGCTGCTCGCCCTGTTCGTCGTCGTCGAGCGCCGCCAGTCGCGGCCGATGCTCGACCTGACGCTCTTCCGGCGGCGGGCGTTCGCGGGGGCCAGCCTCGTGGCCTTCGCCATCTCCTCCTCGATGTTCTCGATGTTCCTCTACCTGACGCTCTACATCCAGGACGTGCTCGGCTACAGCCCGCTGCAGGCCGGCCTGCGTTTCCTGCCGATCACCCTGCTGTCGTTCATCGTCGCGCCGATCTCCGGGCGGCTCAGCGTTCGCGTGCCGGTCCGCATCCTGCTGGGCAGCGGCATGCTGCTGGTCTCCGCGGGACTGCTCGCGATGACAGCCGTCGACGCGAGCTCGGGCTGGACCACGCTCGTGCCGGGTTTCATCCTCGCCGGCGCCGGCGTCGGCATGGTCAACCCCCCGCTCGCGTCGACCGCCATCGGCGTCGTCCACTACTCGCGTAGCGGGATGGCCTCGGGGATCAACAACACCTTTCGCCAGGTCGGCATCGCCACCGGGATAGCCGGCCTCGGCGCGGTCTTCCAGCACGACGTCACGCACAACACCACCGCGGCGCTCTCCGCCACCCGGTCGGGCGACCAGGTCCTGGCCGCCGCCCACGGGCAGCTGGCGGGCGCGCTGGTCTCGGGCAACGTCTCGTCGGTCGCCCGCTCGCTTCCACTCGCCGCGCGCACCGCCCTGACCCACGCCTACCGGATCGGCTTCACGGGGGCGCTCAGCAGCATCCTCATCATCGCCGCGTTCATCGCCCTCGCCGGCTCGGTGGCCGGGTTCGCGCTCGTGCGCAGCCGCGACTTCGTGACGTCAGGGGAGCCCGAGGGGGCGGCGGAGGCTCAAGTCGGGGTCCCCGCCGGTTGAGCGCCGGCGGGCCCGCGCGGCGTGGACTCAGCCCTCCGACCGGTGCCCGGCGCGCTCGTAGCCGGGGCATGCGAGCACGGGCACGCGGGGGTAGCGTGGGAAGGCGGGATCCTCGCGCGAGCGCCGGCACAGCGAGAAGGTCGAGCCCCTGGTGTTGCGGACCAGCTGCTGGTGGACGCAGCTGTCGCAGAGCCCGGCGGACGGGGAACGGCTGCCCTCGGCAGATTGGGCCATGATGGGAGCTTAGGCCCGGGGCCGTCCGCGGCGGCCGGGGCGCGTGGCCCGACGGTCCAAGGCGGCCGGAGAGCCGCGCAGGCGGCTGCAATAATTCGTTGAGCACACAACTATGAGTACCTTCTACCGACTGCTGGGATTCCTCCGCGCGTACAAGCGCGGGCTTGCCGTCTCCTGGGTACTGGCCAGTACCGCGATCGTCGTCACGGTGGGGATCCCGATCCTCACCGGCCTGGCCGTCGATGCCGTCAAGCGCGGCGCGAGCCACGGCCGGCACCACGAACTGCTCGCGCGCAACCACGACCGGCACACGCTCATGCTGCTGGCCCTCGCGATCGTCGGCGCGGTGCTGGTGCGCTGGCTGTTCACCTACATGCGGCGGATGATCGCCGGACGCGTGTCGCTCGGAATCGAGTACGACCTCCGCGAGCTGATCTACGGGCACCTGCAGCGGCTCGAGCTGGGCTTCTTCGACCACCAGCAGACGGGACAGCTGATGTCGCGGGCGACGGTCGACCTCCAGGCCGTGCGGTTCTTCCTCGGCTACGGGCTCGTCTTCATCCTGCAGTCGGCGCTCACGCTCGTGCTGGCCGGCGTGGCGATGATCGTGATCAACCCCGAGCTGGGGCTGATCGCCATGGCCCCCACCCCGTTCGTCGTGTTCATCTCCCAGCGCTACGGGCGACGTGCGCGCCCGGCCATCCAGGAGGTGCAGCAGCGGATCGCCGAGCTGACCGCGGGCGCCGAGGAGAACATCTCGGGCGTGCGCGTCGTCAAGTCGTTCGCCCGCGAGCCGCTGCAGCTGACGCGCTTTCGCCACAGCGTCGCCCGCGTGTTCGACCAGGCGATGGTCTCGACCCGCCTGGAGGCCCACTACAACCCGATGATCGGGTTCCTCCCCCAGCTGGGCCTCGCCGCCGTCCTGCTGGTCGGCGGCACCAGCGTGATCCACGCGCACCTGTCGCTGGGCCAGTTCAGCACCTTCTACCTGCTGCTCAACATGCTCATCTCGCCGATGCGCTCGCTCGGCGTGACGCTCGGCCTCGCGCAGCGCGCGACGGCGTCGGGCGCGCGCATCTTCCAGCTGCTCGACCGCGAGCCGCGGCTGACCTCGGCGCCGGACGCGCCGGCGCTGGCGCCGGGGAGCGGGCACGTGCGCTTCGAGGGGGTGTCCCTCCGCTACGAGGACACCGACGACTTCGGTGCGGCCTATCGCCAGCACGAGCCCGGGGCACAGGACGGCGGCGGGCACCCGGACGCGGCGCTCGTGCCGTCGTCCAACGGAGGCTCCTCGAGCAACGGGCGGGCGGGCGGCCCGCGAGCCGTGCTGCGGGCCGTCGACCTCGACGTGCCGTCGGGGCGCACCGTGGCGCTGGTCGGCGCGACCGGCTCGGGCAAGACCAGCCTGGTGTCGTTGATCTCTCGGCTGTATGACGCCAGCTCCGGACGGGTGCTCGTGGACGGAGCCGATGTTCGAGACGTCGAGCTTCGCTCGCTGCGGCGCGCCGTGGCGGTGGTCAGCGACGACCCGTTCCTGTTCTCCGCCACGGTGGCCGAGAACATCGCCTACGCGCGGCCGGAGGCCTCGCGCGAGGAGGTCGAGCTGGCGGCTCGCCGCGCCCAGGCGCACGAGTTCATCGAGCGGCTGCCGCAGGGCTACGACACCCGCGTCGGCGAGCGCGGGCTGACGCTGTCCGGCGGCCAGCGCCAGCGGCTCGCGATCGCGCGCGCCCTGCTGGCCGACCCGCGCGTGCTCATCCTCGACGACGCCACATCCTCGGTGGACTCCTCCACCGAGCGGCTGATCAAGGCGGCGCTGGACGAGGCCATGCGGGGCAGGACCACGTTCATCATCGCCCACCGCCTGTCCACGATCGCGCTCGCGGACGAGATCGTGGTGCTGGATCACGGCCGCGTGCTGGACCACGGCGACCACGAGCAGCTGCTCGAGAGCTCTGAGCTCTACCGCGAAATCGTCGAGAAGGGCCTTCCCGACGCGGTGTTCCTGACCCGTGACACGCGCGAGCCGGAGGTGAGCGGCCTGTGAGCCCCGTGGTGGGACGCGGCCCCTCCGGTCCGGGCTTCGGACGGGCGCAGTGGGCGGGCGAGCGGGCGTCGAAGGGAACGCGGGGGCGCAACCTGCGCGGCCTGCTCGCGCTGGTGCGGCCCTACCGGCTCCGCGTGCTCGTGATGTTCGTGGCGCTGCTCATCGGGACCGCCGCCTCGCTCGCCCCGCCGCTCCTCGCCAAGGTGGCGATCGACGACGGCATCTCCAAGCACGACACCACCACGCTCCTGCTCGTGGTGCTCTCCTTCCTGGCTTCCGCCGTGCTGGTGTGGGTGATGACCTACGTGCAGACCTACCTCGTCGGCTGGGTGGGGCAGCGGGCGCTCGCGGACCTGCGGATCAGGATCTTCACCCACCTGCAGTCTCTGCCCATCGGCTTCTACGAGAGCCGTCCCGCGGGCGTGCTCATCTCGAGGATGACCAACGACGTGGAGGCGCTCGACAGCCTCGTGACCGATTCGGTCGTGACGCTCTTCCAGGCAGGGCTGACACTGATCGGCACAGTCGTGATCCTGCTGACGCTGGACCTAAAGCTGGCGCTTCTGACCTTCGCGATCTTCCCGCTGCTCGCCGCCGGCTCGCTGTGGTTCCGCCTGGTGTCCGCGAGCGCGTTCAGGCGCACCAGGGAGACGATCGGATCGATCACCGCCTACCTGCAGGAGACGCTGTCGGGCATCCGGGTGGTGCGCAGCTTCGGGCAGGAGCCGCTCCACGAGGCGCAGTTCGCGGAGCTCAACGACGAGAACCGCGAGGCCAACATGAGGACCGTCAAGCTGAACGCCGCCTACTTCCCCGCGGTGGAAATGCTCTCCGGGCTGGCCGTCGCGGCGATCGTGCTCTACGGCGGCTACCAGGCGATCAACGGGAGCATCACCGCCGGCACCGTCGTCGCCTTCATCGCCGCGCTCGGCTACCTGTTCGACCCGATCCAGCAGCTCTCCCAGCTCTACACCACCTACCAGTCCGGCATGGCGGCGCTCGAGAAGATCTTCCAGCTGCTGGACGTGCGGCCCGATCTGCAGGACCGTCCCGACGCCATCGACCTGCCGCGCATCAACGGCGAGATCCGCTTCGAGGACATCTCCTTCGCCTACGCGCGGCGACGGGGAGACGACGACGGGCAGCCGCCGGTGCTCGCGCTCGACGGCGTGAGCCTCGAGGTCGAGCCCGGTGAGACGGTCGCGCTGGTCGGCGCCACCGGCGCCGGCAAGTCCACCATGGCCAAGCTCGTCGCCCGCTTCTACGACCCCACCGAAGGGCGCGTGCTCGTGGACGAGCACGACCTGCGCGACGTCTCCAGCTCGTCGCTTCGCTCGCAGATGGGCATCGTGCCGCAGGAGGCGTTCCTCTTCTCCGGCACCATCCGCGAGAACATCGCCTTCGGCCGGCCGGACGCGAGCGACGAGGAGATCCATGCCGCGGCAGCGGCAGTCGGCGTCGATGAGCTCATCGCCGAGCTCGAGCACGGCTACGACACCGAGGTCGGGGAGCGCGGCGCCCAGCTGTCCGCAGGCCAGCGCCAGCTGATCGCCTTCGCGCGAGCGCTGATCGCCGACCCGCGCATCCTCGTGCTCGACGAGGCTACCTCCAATGTTGACCTGCACACCGAGGGGCGGATCGAGGAGGGCCTCCGGCGGCTGCTCTCGGGTCGCACCTCGATAGTCATCGCGCATCGCCTGTCCACCATCCGCCAGGCCGGGCGCATCGTCGTGCTCGAGCACGGCCGCATCGCCGAACAGGGCACCCACGACGAGCTGATCGCCGCCGAGGGGCGCTACTTCGAGCTCTACCGCGACTGGGCGACGCAGGCGGCGGTGTAGGGAGCGGCTTCGTGCCGCTCGACGCCCGAGCCTGGACATTCGAACTGCGGGGGAAGGATTCGAACCTTCGTGACGGGTGCCAGAGACCCGCATCCTGCCGCTAGATGACCCCGCAAAGGGAGATGTAAGGATAACCCGTCGCCGGCGACCCTATGTCGCCCGATGGTGGGGAGCGGTGCGTGCCGCGCGACAGAAGAGAGGACGTCGCGTTCCGTCCTGACCCTTACGCGAACATATGTTCGTGCCTGCTCACGTCTCACGCGCGCGACACCTCCTCGAAGCGGGTGTGTCGGTTGCCGAAGTCGCGCGACGCACGGGTATCCCATACAGCGCCGCGCGGCATCTTCGCGATCACCTTTTCGGGAATGCAGCCTCAGCTGCAAGCAGCCACGGAGCGGACTGCGACGCCTGCACAGGCGACGAAGTCCGACGGCTGCTAGCCGAGCGGCACTCTCGAGCCGACGTCGCCCGCCGGCTCGACATCTCGAAGTCGACCGTGAGCTATCACGCGAAACGATCCGGTATGAAGATGGATACGAAGTCGGCCAGGCGATACGACTGGACCGCCATCCAGGCCTTCTATGAGGCCGGCCACACTGTCCGCGAATGCCAAGAACGCTTCGGCTTCAGCAGTGCGGCGTGGACCGGAGCCGTTGCGCGCGGTGACGCTCTAGCTCGCCCGAGAATGATGTCCATCGACCAGTTGCTGCGTGGCCGGAGAGATCGGACGCACCTGAAGGGCCGACTGGTGAAGGCCGGCCTGCTGCCAACCTCCTGCGCTGAATGCGGTATCACGACATGGCGAGAGCGTGCGCTCGCCCTCGAGCTCCATCACATCAACGGCGACGGCAAGGACAACCGGCTCGAGAACCTCGTGCTGCTGTGTCCGAACTGCCACAGCCAGACCGACAGCTGGGGCGGCCGGAACGCCGGCCGCCGCGCCTCCCTCAGATCCTGACCGGCTGCCCGTTCGGCGCGAAGTAGGCGGTGATCGCGTCCTCGAGGCCCGGGTCGAGGACGAGCAGGACCTCGTCGCCTGCCTCGATGACCGTGTCGGGCTTGGGCACGAAGCCGCTGCCGCCACGCAGGACGGAGATGATGAGCGCGCCTTCGGGCAGCGAGATGTCGGCGACCTTCTCCCCCACCGTCGGCGCGCCGTCGCTGACCTCCAACTCGATGATCTCCAGGCGCTCCTCTTCGAGCGCCAGCAGGTGGACGAGCCCGTAGCGGGGCACCTCGTGCTCGATGAGCCGAAGGATCAGATCGGTGGCGGAGACTGCCGGCTGGATGCCCAGCAGGCGGAAGTGGTCGTGGTTTCGCGGGTTGTTGACGCGGGCGATGATCCGGTCGCAGAGGTACTTCTCCTTGGCGACCTGGCACACGAGGATGTTGTCCTCGTCGTCACCGGTCACGGCGATGACGAGGTCGGCCCGCTGGATGCCGGCTCGCTCGAGCACCCAGAGCTCGGTGGCGTCGCCGTAGTGCACGGCGTGCTCGAACTCTTCCTCGATCGCCAGGTAGCGCGGACGCGAGGACTCGATCAGCGTGACCTCGTGTTCCTTGCCGATGAGCTCACGCGCGAGGTTGCTCCCGACCTTGCCCGCGCCGACGATGATCGCGTACACGCCTAGACCCGTTCCGGCTGCAGCGCGGTCTCGAACATCTCGATGGCGTGCTTGGTCGGGGAGATCGTGTGCAGGCCCTGCTCGCCGTACCAGCTGGCGCGCGCGGGGTCCATGACGCGAACGATCACCTTGTCCACCTCGAAGCGCCGCTGGGCGATCTGCGCGATCACGAGGTTGGTGTTGTCACCGGCGGTGGAGGCGATGAACACGTCCGCGCGCTCGATCCCGGCGTGGATCAGGGCGTCGGTCTCAAGCGCGGTGCCAACGGTGAACTGGCCACCGGAGTCCTCCCAGCTCTTGTCCTGACCGGCGTCCAGCCGCTCGTGCGACAGGGGGTCCTCGTCCAGGACGGACACTTCATGACCCGCTGCCAGGGCCGACTTGGCGACCGCGGATCCCACGCGGCCGGCGCCTACGATTAACACGAACATAGGTCTGGTGAGTGGACCATAGCGCGGAGGCTAGACGATGGGGGCACTGGCACGCCGCGCCCGCCGGGCGACCTCGACCGGCGAGTCGCCCGCGGCCGGCGCCGTCACGATTACCCGGCAGGGCGCCTTGCTCACCACGTACTTCGTGACGTCTCCAACGAAGCCCTCCAGCGGACCGCCGCGCCCGCCGAGGCGCGCCCCACCGCGGATCAGCGACGGCTCCTCGGCGCCGAGCACGATCGCCTCGACCCCGCGTCGCCGCGCCTCGTCGACGATCGCATAGCCGGCCCGCCTCGTACGGACGATCGCTGTGGCCACCTGGACCCCGGTGTACTCCTCGCCGACGGCCTTGGCGCGCGCCAGCACCTGGCGCGCGTGTTTGACCTGGGCGTCGGGCAGGCTCGCATCCAGCGGCAGCGACATGGGGATCACGAACACCCAGATGGCCTCGATCGTGGCCGTGTCGATGGCCGCCTCGTCGGTCTGCTCGGAGGCGACCAGCCGGGCGGCCGTCTGGACGATGTCGTCGTCGAGGTCCGTTCCGAACAGGGGAACCAGGATCGAGCCGTAGTCGCGTTCGATCGGCTGTTCAGCACGCAGGATCTGCGGCGGCACGGTGACGCGCCGCAGCAGCGACGTTTCATCGGCGCGCCGGTAGAGGACGTAGAGGGTGATTCCGGCCGCCATCCAGCCGAAGCCGACGTAGCGCGCCGGCTGGTGCACCACGATCACCGCCACCCATCCCGCGGCCGACGCGAGCGCGCCGAAGACGGCAGGGATCGGCAGCTGGCCTCCCCTGACCCGGACCGAGAAGGGGATGCGGAAGGGACGGTTGCGATCGGGCTCGCGGTAGCGCAGCCGCCAGACCGATAGATGCGCGATCGTGAAGGCGAGCGTCGCGCCGAACGCGTAGATGCCGACGAGGAAGTCCAGGTCCTGCGGCACCACGAGCCCGGCGGCGATCAGGCCGGCGATGATGATCAGCACGTACGGCGTGGATCGGGTGGGATGCAGCCGGCCGAGGCCGCTCGGGATCTGCCGGTTCGTCGACAGCGAGTAGGCCAGGCGGGAGAGACCCAGCATCGCCGAGTTGGCAGCCGCGACGAGCGTGAGCGCGCCGAGGCCCGCGACGAGGTACTTGAGGGTTTCGGCCAGCCAGTGCGGGCGCATGTGGACAACCACGCCGACCATCGGGTCGTTCAGGTAGCGGGTCGCCAGTTCGGTGTGCCCGTTGTGCACCGGCAGCGCGGTAACGGCGACCAGCGCGATCCCGGCGTAGAGCAGGACGACGATCGCCGTGCCCGCGCCGAGCACGCGCTTGAGAGCCTCGCTGCTGATGCGCACCTCACCCGACACGCCCGCCGCGGACTCGAGGCTGGTGAACGCGATCACCGCCACCGTGAGCGCGAACACCAGATCGGACCACCTCGGCGCGGTGCCCAGGTGAATCGGGTCCAGCCACGTGTGCGGGTTGAAGAACAGCACCAGCCCGAGCACCACGATGAACACCTGCAGCGCCAGGTCGGCGATGACCAGCACGCCGACGCGCCGCGCGCGGCGCCCGCCGAAGCCGCGGATGTTCGCCAGCACGACGAACGCGATGAAGGCCAGCGCGAGCCCGAGCGAGGTGCCCCGGTCCCCCAGCTCCCCCCAGAAGACCCGCAGGTACTGGGTCGCCGAGAAGGCCGTCACGGCGATCAGGATCGTGTAGTCCAGCAGGATCGCCCAGCCGGCTATGAAGCTGACGAGCTCGTTGAAGGCGTAGCGGGCGAAGACCGTGGAGCCGCTTCGCTCGGGGTGCATCGCCGCACCCTCCGCGTAGGTCGCCGCGGTCAGCGCGAACATCACGGCCGCGATCAGGAACACGAGCGGTGTGAGGCCGAGCGCGTGACCGGCGATGACTCCGAGCGAGAAGTAGATGGCGCTCGCGAGCGACGTGTAGACGATCACGAACAGGAGCGGCGAGCCGATGCTGCGGCGCACGATCACGCGCGATCGGGCGGCGAGCTCGTGGGCGGCGTGCTCGGCGTCCGATTCAGCCCGCTCGACGGGGGCCTGCGAATCTCCCGGTCCGGAGCCGTCCGGCGGCGCGGACCCGCCCGGGCGCGCGCCGTCCTCGCCGGAGGGGGGCGTGCCGCTCATGCGCCCCGGCCCCGGCGCATCTCCACGTAGAGGCGGCCGATGCCGGCCGCCGTGAACAGCACTCCCAGCAGCAGCCGCGGCGAGATCGCGCTGCCGCCTTCGACGACGGTCTCCACGACCAGCGCCAAGCCGATCGCCAGCATCAGCAGCGAGAACACCATGGTGGCGGTGCGGTGCGCCTGTGGGCCGGTCATCTCAGCGGAGCTTAGGTCCTATCGAACCGCTCGGCGGAGATCCGGACGGCCCGCGCGGCCGGTCCGTCGGAGCGCCACGACGACGGCAATCTCAGGTGATCAGCGGGATGATCAGGATGGCCACGATGTTCGCCACCTTGATCATCGGGTTGATGGCCGGACCGGCGGTGTCCTTGAAGGGGTCGCCGACGGTGTCGCCGGTCACCGAGGCGGCGTGCGCGTCCGATCCCTTGCCCCCGTACGCGCCGTCCTCGATCAGCTTCTTGGCGTTGTCCCAGGCGCCGCCGCCCGCGGTCATCAGCACGGCGAAGTAGAAGCCCACCACGATCACGCCGATGAGTAGCCCGCCGAGCGCCTGCTGGTCGATCAGCCCGACGATCAGCGTGAGCCCGATCGGCAGCAGCGACGGCAGGATCATCTCCCGCTGGGCCGTGCGCGTGACGATGTCCACGGTCGTCGCGTAGTCGGGGTCTTCGGTGCCCTCCATGATCCCCGGGTGCTCGCGGAACTGGCGCCGCACCTCCTCGACGACGGCTCCGCCGGCGCGCCCGACAGCCTCGATGGAGAGCGATGCGAACAGGCCGACCATCAGGCCTCCGAGGATCAGCCCGATGAGCACGGGAGGTTCGTTGATGCCGAAAGACAGCGCGTGCCCGATCTTGCCCTCGAGTTCTTTCTGGAAGCCCGCGAAGAGCACGACGGCGGCCAGCACGGCGGAGCCGATCGCATAGCCCTTGGTGACCGCCTTTGTGGTGTTGCCGACCGCGTCGAGGCGGTCTGTCACCTTGCGCACGTCCTCGGGCAGGTCGGCCATCTCGGCGATGCCTCCCGCGTTGTCCGTGACAGGGCCGAACGCATCCAGGGCGACGATGAGACCGGTGAGCGACAGCAGTCCCATGACGGCCACGCCGATGCCGTAGATGCCGGTCACTCCGCCACCCGCGAGCTTCCAAGCGCCGAAGATCCCGAGCACGATCACGATCGCCGGCAGCGCCGTGGCCTGCAGGCCCGAGGAGAAGCCCTGGATGATGTTCGTGGCGTGGCCCGTGATCGACGCTTTCGCGGTCTTCTTGACCGGCGAGAAGCGCGTCGAGGTGTAGTAGTCGGTGATCACGAACAGGAACGCGGTGACTGCGATCCCGATCAGCGAGCAGAGGTACAGCCGGGTCCAGCTCGGCGCGTTGACGGTTTCGCCCACCACGCGGAAGCTGAGGTTGCGCATCAGCCAGTAGGTGATCGGGGCGAAGGCCCCGGCGGCGAGCACACCGGAGACGATGAGGCCCTGGTAGAGGGCGCGCTCGACGTTACCTGAGCGCGAGCGCACCGCGAACGTCCCGATGATCGAGGCGATGATCGCTGCGCCGCCGAGCACCAGCGGGTAGATCGCAACGCGGGTGGACTCGTGGAAGGTGAGCACGCCCAGCAGGATCACGGCGACCGCGGTGACCGCGTAGGTCTCGAACAGGTCGGCGGCCATTCCGGCGCAGTCGCCGACGTTGTCGCCCACGTTGTCGGCGATCGTCGCCGGGTTGCGCGGGTCGTCCTCGGGGATGCCCGCCTCGACCTTGCCGACGAGGTCCGCCCCGACGTCGGCCGCCTTGGTGAAGATGCCGCCGCCGAGTCGGGCGAAGACGGAGATGAGCGAGCCGCCGAAGCCGAGGCCGACGAGCGCGTCCACGGCCGTCTTCGGGCTGTCGTTGAACCACGAGGTAAGCACGCCGTAGTAGCCGGCCACCCCGATCAGCGCGAGCCCCACCACGAGCAGACCGGTGATCGCCCCGCCCTGGAACGCGGCACGGAGGGCCGGCGTGACGCCGCGGCGCGCGGCCTCGGCGACGCGGGCGTTGGCGCGGACCGACACGTTCATGCCTATGTAGCCGGTGGAGCCGGAGAGGATGCCGCCGATCAGGAAGCCAACGGCGACCGCGATGTTCTGGATCAGCAGCAGCGCGACGAACAGCACGACACCGACGGCGGCGATCGTCGTGTACTGACGGTTCAGGTATGCGCGGGCACCCTGCTGAACCGCGAGCGAGATGGCCTGCATCCGCTCGTTGCCCGGCGAAAGGGCCAGCAGGGATCGCGTCGTCACGAGGCCGTACACGACGGCGCAAGCGGCGCATACGAGGGCGACGACGACCCCATGGTTCGTCAGAAAGCTGCTCAACAGAAATCCTCCGCGGTCTGATTTGCGTGCCGCGCGAGGATGTTCGCGCGCACGTTTGACGCCCGGATCTGCTCAGCAAGCGTCCGTCCGGGGCAAACGCGGGCGCAGTCTATCGTGCCGGCCGACGACGTGCCCGCCAGCAGCCGCGGTGCGATGGCCCATCACCGTCCGGGGACCCAGAGCCTCCCGCTCGACACAGCCGGGCCCTCGCCCGGCGAGTCCTCCCCCTCGGCGGGCTGCCCCTCGCGCCCGGACGCCGGCCCCTTTTCGGTACCCACTCCCCCTTGCTCCGCGCCGGCGGGCCCTCCCGAGGCCTGCACCTCGCGCGCGTACGCCATCTGCAGCTGCGAGAGGGCATCTCGAAGCGAGCGCAGTTCCTGGGCCGGGATGCTCCGTTCGAGGATCGCCAGCAGCGACCTCACCGCATCGATCGCGTCGCGCACCTGGTCGAGGTCGCGATCCGTCCCCGCGGCGCCGGAGGCCGCGCCCGCGTCGGCGCCGGCGCCGGCGTCGGCACCTCCGACGGGCCCGAGGCGGCGGGCGCCGATGTTGAGCAGCGAGACGACCGCCTGGGCGATCATGTCCGTGCTGGTGATCCGGTTCAGTTCGGCCTCGTAGGCCGCGCGGAGCTCCTCTTCGCTCGGCTGGCCGGGTCCGGGTCCGCCGGCCGGCTCGGCAGCCGGCCCGCTCGCACCTGGATCTCCGCTCGCTGCGGCGGCGCCGGGGTCGGCGCTCTGCTCGTCCGCGTCGGGGCTCATACCGTCACCTCCTGTGGATAGGTCTCTCTTGTCTCGGTCACCGAGGCGGCGAACACCTCCTCGCGCGTGGCGCCCGAGTCGATCATGCGGCGCTGGCGCTGGGCGCCGTTGCGCTCCGGGAAGACGGGTTCGATCCCGAGCTCGGCTCGCACCGGCGCCGTCCATCTCAGCAACCGGTCGATCGCCTCGCGGGCCGGGTACTCCTCGGCCCGCTCCAGGTCGATCAGCCGGCCGTCCAGGCCGTAGCGGGTCGCCCTCCAGACGTTCTCCTCGATCAGCCGGCGCGCGGGATCGCCCGACGGCACGCCTTCATCGATGTCGCGCAGCGCCTGGGCGACCGTCGCGACCATCAGCGAGGCCAGCGCCTCCGACTCCGCGGCCGTGGACTGCGCATCACAGATGCGCACCTCGACCGTTCCGAAGCTGAAGTGCGGGCGCACGGACCACCACACCTGGGTGAACTCGACTATCGACCGGGTCCGGATCAGGAACTCGATGTACTCACGGTAGGCCGCCCAGCCGCCGAAGACGTCCGGGATGCCGCAGCGCGGGAAGCTCTTGGTGAAGCTCTGGGTGCGCGCCGAATGCAGGCCGCTGTCGCGCCCGTCGAGGTAGGGGGAGTTCGCGGAGATCGCCAGCAGCAGCGGCAGCACCGGTCGCAGCCGGTCGCAGGCTCGAACCGCCCGGTCGATGCCCCGCACCCCCATGTGGATGTGCAGGCTGAAGGTGTTGTTGCGCCAGGCGACGTACTTGAGCTCCTCCTCCACGCGGCGGTAGTGCTCGGTGTCGATGATCGGCTGCTCGCGGTAGTCCGCCCACGGGTGGGTGCCGGTCGCGCCAAGAGCAACGCCGTGTGCCGCGGCGAGCGCGAACAGGCTCGCGCGGCGCTCGCGCTGATGGGCGAGCGCATCCTGCAGGTCCGCTCCGGCGCCCGAGATGATCTCGATCTCCGAGGAGATCAGCTCTCCGGTGACGGCGTCCTGCAGCACCGGATCGAGCGCAGCGGCAGCCCGCAGCTCCTCGAACCGGGGCAGCAGGTCGAGCGTCTGCGGGTGCAGGATGGAGAACTCCTCCTCCAGACCCACCGTGAGGTCGGACGCCTCGGCGAACGTCTCGTCCGCTCGGTCTAGATCCTGGCTGTTCATCGCATCGGGTCTGCGGGGATGGTCGCGGTGAGGGCCCTCGGGCCAGCGGTGTCGCGCCCGGAGCGGGCGGCTTCCTCACGTCAGGTAGAAGTACAGCGCATACAAGAGGTCCACCGCCGGGCTGGAGGTGTGCACGGTCACCTCCGGCGGCACGTCGAGCAGCGACTCCGAGTAGTTGAAGATGATCTTCACCCCGGAGTCGACCAGCTCGTCCGCCAGCCCTTGGGCCGCCTGGTTGGGCACGGCCAGCACTCCCACGACGATGTCCTCGTCCTCGACGACCTGGCGCAGGTCGGAGATGTGGCGCACGAGCTGGTTCCCGAGCGGGGTTCCGACCTTGGCGTCGTCGACGTCGAAGATAGAGACAACGCGAAAGCCGTGGTCGGCGAAGATTTCCGAGGAGGCGATCGCCTTCCCGAGGTGGCCGGCGCCGATCAGCGCGATGTTGTGCTGGCCGGCGGTCCGCAGGATCTTGCGGATCTGCGAGACGAGCGCCTCGACGTTGTAGCCCACGCCGCGCTTGCCGAACTTCCCGAATCCGGAGAGATCACGGCGTATCTGGGTGGAGTTGACGTGCGTGTAGTCGGAGAGCTCCTGCGAGGAGATCGTCTCCTTGCCCATCTTCTTGGCCTGTGTGAGCACCTGCAGGTAGCGCGACAGGCGTGCCGCCACGCCCAGGGACAGACGCTCGCTGGAGGACACCCTGCCGTCCCGCTCTATCTCGGGGGCGCCGGTCGTGGGGTCTCCGTAGGTCATCGTCGGGACTCTAGACGCTCGCGCACGACCGACTCCTCGACGAAGTACTGGCACAGCTCCTCGCCATCGACGGCGACGACCGGTATGCGGTCGAAATAGCGGCGGTGAAGCGTCTCCTCCGCGGTGATGTCGCGCTCCTCGAGCGTGAAGCCGAGCTCCCCCTGCAACCGTCGCAGCTCCGCCATTGCCTGATCGCACAGGTGGCAGTCGGGCTTGGAGTACACGATCACCCTGGCCGCACCGTCGTCGATGCGTCCGATGCCCACGCCCTCGCCGGCTGCCATGCCAGCACCGAGTCTAGCTCCGGGTGAGCCCCCCTACGGCGCGGTGCTGCGGTACCGGCGCGCGCTCGCGCGCTCCGCGTCCGCCGCCAGCAGGCACTCGAGGGCCACGTGCATGTCGCCCGCGACAGCCTCAAGCAGGACGACACCGCGGCGGGCGATCCGGTCTCCGAACTGGACGAATGCCGCTCGGAACCGGCCATCGTGTCCCGTGCCGGTCAGTAGCTCGGCGTCCCGCGCGAAGGCTCGCTCCTGAAGCTCGCCTTCCAGGTCCTCGAGCGTCCTGGCTTGGAGTTGACCCATCTACGGCCTCGGATGCTAATGGCCAGGTCGGTCGTAGGTCAAGGGCGGCGCCGGGCGATTCCGGAAACGGCTCCAGCAAGCCGGATACGACCTCGTCGGCGCCGCCCGGCCCGCGGCCGGAGCGCTTCAGCGCGGCCGCTCGCCGGTGGCGTAGGCGTCCAGGCCCAGGTAGTCGGGGTAGGCGAGCTGCTCGCCGAACCGGGCGGCGCTCGCGATCATCGCCGCGTTGTCGGTGCAGAGTGCGCGCGAGGGCACGTGGACGGTCGCGCCGAGCTCGCGCAGCCGGCGGCGCAGCTCGCCGTTGGCCGCCACACCGCCGCCGACGGCCAGCCGCTCGAGGCCGGTCTGCTCGAGCGCCTGCTCTACGCGCGCCATGAGGATGTCCACGATCGCCGCCTGATAGGACGCCGCCAGGTCGGCCGCGCTCGCGGTCGCCTCCTCGTCGGAGAGCTCGCGGAGCTTGTACAGCAGCGCGGTCTTAAGGCCGGCGAACGAGAAGTCGAGGCTCCGCTCGAACTCCCCGCGCCCGGCTCCGCGGCCTCCGCGCGCTCGCTCCCGGCGCGAGCCCGGGAACGCGAAGGCCTCCGGATCCCCACCCGCGGCGAGCCGCTCGAGCGCCGCTCCGCCGGGGTAGCCCAGCCCCAGCATCCGGGCACCCTTGTCGAAGGCCTCCCCGGCGGCGTCGTCGAGCGTGCGGCCGAGTACCGCGAAACCGTGGTGGCCGGTTACCCGGGCGAGCAGGGTGTGGCCGCCGCTCGCGATCAGGCAGAGGAACGGCGGCTCGAACACCTCGCCGTCGGCGAGGAAGTTCGCGGCGACATGCCCCTGCAAATGATCCACTGCTGCGAACGGCAGCTGACGTGCGGCCGCGAGCGCCTTGCCGGCGGACAGGCCCACGAGCAGCGCGCCGACCAGCCCGGGGCCCTGCGTCGCGGCCACCAGCTCGACCTCCTCGAGCGTCATCCCGGCGTCGTCCAGAGCCGCCGCCACCACCGCGTTGACCAGCTCGAGGTGGTGGCGCGAGGCGATCTCGGGCACCACGCCGCCGAAGCGCTCGTGCACCTCCTGGGAGGAGATGACGTTGGCGAGCATCGCCCCTTCTGAGTCGACCACGGCCGCGCAGGTGTCGTCGCAGCTCGTCTCCAGCGCCAGGATGCTCATGCCGGCCGGGGGTTGGGCACGTCCTCGAGCGAGCCGGCGAGCGTCGCCGGCGTGCGCCACATCACGAGCGCGTCCTCGCCGTTGTCCTGGTAGTAGCGCCGGCGCATGCCCGCCGCGCGGAACCCCTCACGCTCGTACAGCCGGATCGCGACGCTGTTCGAGCGCCGCACCTCGAGGGTGAAGCGCGCCTGCGGGTCTTCCACCTCCGAGTACAGCTCCGCCAGCAGCGCGGAGGCCAGTCCCCGGCGCTGGCTGTCGGCGTCGACCGCCACGTTCATCACGTGCCAGACGGTGTCGTAGCGCGAGCAGATCAGGTACCCCACGAGCCGATCCTCGCCGTCCTCCCGGGAGACGGTCGCCGCAAGGCACACCCCCGAGGGCTTGGATAGCTCGAGCACGAACATCGCCAGCGACCATGGCGTCGGGAAGACCCGGCGCTCTATGGCCATCACCTGCGGGAGGTCCGGATAGGCGAGGCGGCGGATCCTGACCGGAGGCGCCGGCTCGAACGGCGGTGCGATCGATCGCTCAGCCACGGGGCCCTCCGGCTGCGGCGGCCTCCAGTGCGAGCTCCGCGTCGGGACGGCGCCGGTAGTCGGGCAACAGGCGCTCGAGGCTCTCGGCCCGCTCCGCCACGGCGCCGAGCTCGCAGATCGCGGCGGCGCTCACCCGATGAAGCGGCGAGGAGTCCTCCGGGACGCGCACCGCGAGTGGCTCGAGCCGGTCGCGGAACCTGAGCGCCCCGTCGCCCACGGCGACCCACTGACGCCGCCCTCGTCCGCCCTGCGCATCCACCGCGGCCGGCAGCTCGGCGAGTGCCTCCGGCGCGAGAGCCCGCGCCTCCAGCAGCTCGACGGGCGCCCGGCCGCTCTCCGGGGCGTCGTAGGCGGCGGCGAACGCCTCACCGCGGCGCGCGTCGATGACCGCCAGCACGGCGGGCTCCCCGTCGTCCGCGGGGGCACCCGCGACGGCGGTCGCCTCCGCGAGCGCCGGCAGCGCAAGCGCCTGCAGGCTGGAGACGCCGGCCAGCTCGATCGACAGCGACTGCGCGAGCCCGCGCGCCGTTGCGAGGCCCACGCGCAGGCCCGTGAAGGTTCCCGGTCCCACGCCGACCGCGATCCGGTCGAGCTCGGGCCAGGCGACCCCCGCGGCGCCCAGCAGCTCGTGCGCCATCGCCAGCAGCCGCGTAGCGTGGCCGGGGTGTTGCCCCGGCTCCGGGTCGTCGCGCAGCTCCGTGGTCCTGCCGTCGGCCAGACGCAGCGCGACGGCTGTCGCAGATGTGGCCGTGTCGAGCCCCAGCAAGATCATGCCGGCTCGCCCTCCGCGCTCTCCGCGGCCGGCCCGATCTCGATCTGCCTGCGATCTCCGCCGCGGTGGCTCAGCGTCACGCGCAGGCGCGCGCCCGAGAGCTCATCCGCCGAGTCCTCCGGCCACTCGACGAACGCGATCCGGCCGGGCCCCAGGTAGTCGGCGAGCAGGTCCGGGTCCTCCTCCTCGAGGCTGGCCAGCCGGTACAGGTCGAGGTGGCTGATCGTCAGGTTCTCGGCCGGGTAGCGGTGCCCGATGCTGAAGGTGGGGCTGGTCACCGGGCCTCCCGCGCCGAGCGCGCGGGCGGCGCCGCGCACTAGCGTCGTCTTGCCCGATCCGAGCTCGCCGCAGACCAGCACGACGTCGCCGTCCCTGAGGACGCCGGCGAGCTCGGCGCCGAGGGATTCGGTCTCCCTCGGACCGGTGGTTTCGACGCTGCGCGGGGCCACTGAGGTGACTCTAGAGGCTGCTCGGAGATGCGTCCCCGCGGGTGTGCCGCCGCTTAACGAGACCGGCCCGCGGGAGAATGGGACGCGGGCCGGTCGCTACTCCTGGAGGGATGGAGACAGGATCTTCATCGGCAGCCGTCTCGGCTTGCTTTAGGACCTGAGGCAAAATCTTCGACGTTCGACCGTTTTCCCCTCCTTTGCAGGGGAAATCCATAGCGTTGGGCGTCCAGACGGCACTGGACACCCTGCCGGACGAGGCCGGACGAGCCCCGGACGAGACTGGAATGAGCCCCGGACGAGGCCGGACGAGCCCCGGGCGAGGCCGGATGAGGCCCGGACGAGGCCGGACGAGCCCCGGACGTGGCCGGATGAGGCCTGGGCGAGGCAGCATGGGTCTCCCCCCGGCTAGAAGAGCCCCAGCTGGTCGACCTCGTCGCGGGCCCTGACCTGCTGGCGCTCCGCCGCGGGCTCGAGCTCCGGCTCGGGGGGCGTCATCTCGTCGGTCGAGGGTGGCTGCTCGGGCGCGCCGAGTGCGAGCAGCTCGGGCAGCCGCGCGAAGTCCTCGCGAAGCGTCTCCAGCATGCGGGGCGTGTAGAGGGCGGCTGCCGGGTGGTAGATCGGATACAGCCGCACCGCGCGGCTGCCCAGCACCCGCACCTCGGGCTGGCCGTGAAGACGCGTGATCCCGGTGGGGTCGCCGCGCAGGAGCTTGGTCGCGAAGTTGCCCAGGGTGCAGACCACGATGGGCTGGATCAGCTCGACCTTCTCCAGGAGGAACTGCTGGCAGTTCTCGATCTCGATCGGCAGCGGATCGCGGTTCCCGGGAGGCCTGCACTGCAGCGTGTTGGTTATGAACACCTCCGATCGATCGAGCCCGATCTCCTCGAGCAGCCGGTCGAGCAGCTTGCCGGCGCGACCCACGAACGGCAGCCCCTGCTCGTCCTCGCTCGCCCCCGGTGCCTCGCCGACGAACATGAGGTCGGCGTCGGCGTTGCCCATGCCGAAGACCACGGTCTTGCGGGTGGCGGCGAGCTCGCTGCACCGAACACACGCGCGTGCCCGGGCGAGAACGTCCTTGAGCGCCTCACGCCGCTCGGCGGCCGGCCGTTCGCGCTCCCCGGATGACATCGCCTGGATGGTAGTTCCTGCGCAATGATCTCCGCCATGACCGACGCTCCGGAGCTGGCCGTCCACGCGCAGTTCGCCGGCGTGGTGATCGCGATCGAGCACGGGGCCGACGAGCGCGTCGGAGCCGGCACGCCGCTGATGGTGCTCGAGGCCATGAAGATGGAGCACGAGATCCTGGCGGAGAGCGACGGCGTGGTCAGCAGCGTGGCGGTCTCGGTCGGCGACTCCGTCCAGGAGGGCCAGCTGCTGATGCTGCTCGCGCCGGCGAGTGGCGCCGACCGTGACGGCGACCGGCAACCCAGGCGGGACGGGACCGCGCCCGGCGCCGCCGCGGCCGCGGAGCGTGATGACCTCGCGGCGGTGCGCGAGCGCCACGCGGCCGGCCTTGACCCCGCGCGGCCGGACGCCGTCGCGCGCCGCCGCGAGCGCGACCAGCGCACGGCGCGCGAGAACCTCGCAGACCTGCTCGACGAGGGCAGCTTCGTGGAGTACGGGCCACTGGTGTTCGCCGCCCAGGAGCAGCGCCGCTCGCGCGAGGAGCTGATCGCGCGCACGCCGGCCGACGGCCTGGTGGGTGGCGTGGGCGAGATCGACGGGCGTCCCTGCGTGGCCATGTCCTACGACTACACCGTCCTCGCCGGCACGCAGGGCATCCGCAACCACCTCAAGAAGGACCGCCTCTTCGACGTCGCCGAGCGCCGGAGGCTGCCGGTGGTGCTGTTCGCCGAGGGCGGCGGGGGACGCCCCGGGGATGTCGACATGCCGATAGTGGCGGGCCTCGACTGCCGCGCCTTCGCGCTGTTCGCCGGCCTCAGCGGGCTGGTGCCACTCGTGGGCATCGCCTCGGGCTACTGCTTCGCCGGAAACGCCGCACTGCTCGGCTGCTGCGACGTGGTCATCGCCACCGAGAACTCGAGTATCGGGATGGGCGGCCCGGCGATGATCGAGGGCGGCGGGCTCGGCGTTTACGACCCCGGCGAGGTGGGCCCGATCGACGTGCAGTACGGCAACGGCGTGGTCGATATACGCGTCGCCGACGAGCGCGAGGCGGTCGCGGCCGCGCGGCGCTACATGTCCTACTTCCGCGGGGCCCTCGAGCCGGGCGCGGTGGCGCCCCAGGAGGCGCTGCGCGAGCTGATCCCGGAGCAGCGCAAGCGCGCCTACGATGTGCGGCAGGTCGTCGAGGCACTGTTCGACCGAGACTCGGTGCTCGAGCTGCGCCGCGGCTTCGCCCCCGGGATGCTGACCGCGCTCGCGCGTGCCGAGGGGCGACCGCTGGGGGTGGTGGCGAACGACCCCACCCACCTCGGCGGCGCCATCGACGCCGACGCCGCAGACAAGGCGGCGCGCTTCATGGCGCTCTGCGACGCGTTCGCGCTGCCGGTGCTGTTCCTGTGCGACACACCCGGCTTCATGGTGGGTCCCGACACGGAGCGCACGGCCAGCGTGCGCCACTTCGCGAGGATGTTCCTCACCGGCGCCAACCTCAGCATCCCCACGGGCACGATCGTGCTGCGCAAGGGCTACGGCCTGGGCGCCCAGGCGATGGCGGGAGGCGGCTTCAAGGCGCCGCTGTTCACGGTCGCCTGGCCCACGTCCGAGTTCGGGGCGATGGGTCTGGAGGGAGCCGTCCGGCTCGGAATGCGCCGCGAGCTGGAGGCGATCACCGACGAGCGCGAGCGCGAGCGGGTCTTCGAGCAGACCGTCGCCGCCGCCTACGAGCGCGGCCGCGGGCTCAACATGGCTGCCTATGGCGAGATCGACGACGTGATCGATCCCGCCGACTCGCGGCGCTGGATCGCGACCCTGTTCGACGAGCACAGCGGCCAGTGGTGGCGGCGCCCCGGCAAGCGGCGCCCCAATCTCGACGCCTGGTGAGCAGCGCCTGAGGCCCGTCGGCTCGCCGTTGCGGCGCCCGAGCCGTCTTAGGCCGCCCGTGGCGGCGCCTGAGCGGCCTCAGGCCGGCCGTGGCGACGCCTGCGCCGCCTCGGGCTGGCCGGCCAGCCAGCCGTGAGGTATGCTGATGGGCGGGATCGGTGATCCCATTGTCTCCTCTTCTCCCTCGACAAGGAGCCCGCCACGGTGGGCTCCTCGTCGTAGGGCCGGCGTGAGCCCCACCGATCCGGAAACGGCGGTATGATCCGCCACGGGCCGTCATCGAGCTCGCTCGGGATGGACCTGGCAGGAGCGCAGTCCACATCTTCAGTCGCGCCGGTATCCGCAGGGAACTGGACCGAGAACGATGAGCACCACCACACCGACCGAGTCCTCGCGCATGGGGGTCGTGCGCACGGTCGCGGATCTGCGCTCTCGGTTGGCTCCCGCCCGTCGCCGCGGACTGACGATCGGGCTCGTGCCGACGATGGGCGCCCTGCACGAGGGGCATCTCTCGCTTGTGAGGCATGCCCGCGAGCAGTGCGATCTCGTCGTCGTCTCCCTGTTCGTCAACCCGGCCCAGTTCAACGAGCGCACCGACCTCGAGCGCTATCCGCGGCGCGAGCGGGACGATGCCGCGCTGGCCGCGGCCGCCGGAGCGGACGTGCTCTTCGCCCCATCCGCCGGCGAGGTGTACCCGCCGGGTTTCGCGACCTCGGTCGAGGTGCTCGGGCTGACCGACCGGCTGGAGGGCGCGGCGCGGGGAAGCGAGCACTTCCGGGGGGTGGCCACGGTCGTCACCAAGCTCCTCTGCATGGCACTGCCGGACGTCGCCTACTTCGGGCAGAAGGACGCCCAGCAGGTGCTCGTGATCCGCAGGCTCGTCGCGGACCTCAACCTGCCGGTACGCGTCGAGGCGCTGCCGACCGTGCGCGAGCCCGACGGGCTGGCGATGTCGAGCCGCAACGCCCTGCTGGACCCCTCCGAGCGCACGAGGGCGCTGGCGCTGTCGGCCGCGCTGGATGCGGCCACCCGCCTGGCCGGCGCGGGCGAGTGCTCCGCCGAGGCGCTGCTCGGCGCCGCCCACGAGGCGCTGCGGGACGCCGGCGTGGACGCCGAGTACGTCGCCCTGGTGGAGCCGGCGACGCTCGAGCCGATCGACACGCTGACCGGCGAGGCTCTGCTTGCGATCGCCGCCCGGATCGGCGAGGTCCGCCTGATCGACAACACCAGCCTGCATCCGGCGCCGGCGCGCTCGCGCACGGCCACAAGTCAACCGCTCCAAGGAGAGGCCATCGCCACATGCAACGCGTGATGCTCAAGTCGAAGATCCACCGGGCCACGGTCACCGACTCGGACCTCCACTACGTCGGCTCGATCACGATCGACCCCGACCTGCTCGAGGCCGCCGACGTGCTCGAGCACGAGCAGGTGCATGTCGTGGACGTCGACAACGGCGCCCGCTTCGAGACCTACACGATCGCCGGCCGGCGGGGATCGGGCGAGATGTGCGTCAACGGCGCCGCCGCCCGCCTGGTGCATCGCGGCGACACGATCATCGTGATCTCCTACGGCCAGTACGACGAGGCCGACCTGGAGCGCTACGAACCGCGCGTCGTCCACGTGGAGGCGCAGACCAACCGGATCATCACCGTCGACGACGAGGTGGCGACCCTGCTCTCGTGAGCGGGCGTCAACCCTCCGTCAGAGAGGAAGCCAGCATGTCGAGCCGTCCAACCGTCAAAGCCCCCTCCGATCCCGGCCGCCTGCCGATGACGCTGCCGATGCTGATGGAGAAGAAGCGGCTCGGCGACCCGATCGTGATGGTCACCGCCTACGACTATCCGAGCGCACGCGCGGCGGAGGCGGCGGGTGTCGACCTGGTGCTCGTGGGCGACTCCGCGGCCACGACCGTGCTGGGACACAGCGCGACGACCCCGGTCGACCTCGAGGACATGCTGGTGCTGGCCCGCGCCGTGCGCCGCGGCCTCACCACGCCGCTGCTGATCGGCGACCTGCCGTTCGGGTCCTACGAGGTCTCGGACGAGCAGGCGATATCAACGGCGCTGCGGATGGTCAAGGAGGCCGGCTGCGAGGCGGTCAAGCTCGAGGGCGGCGGGGCGGCGTCGGTGAGCCGCGCCCGCGCGATCATCGGCGCGGGGATCCCGGTCATGGGGCATGTCGGCCTCACGCCGCAGACCTCCACCGCCCTGGGAGGCTGGAAGGCTCAGGGGCGCACCGCGGCGGCTGCCGCGCGGATCGCCGAGGAGGCCCTGGCGCTGCAGGAGGCGGGCTGCTTCGCGCTCGTCTTCGAGGCCATCCCCAGCGCGGTCAGCGAGGAGCTCATGCCACTGATCGGCATCCCCGTCATCGGGATCGGCGCGGGTCCCTCGACTGACGGTCAGGTGCTCGTGTTCCACGATCTGCTGGGCATCCGCGATGGCCTCGGCCCTCGCTTCGTCAAGCGCTACGCGAACCTGCAGCAGGACATGAACGACGGGATCACGGCCTTCGCCGAGGACGTCCGCTCACGCCGCTACCCCGGCCCCGAGCACGCCTACTCGATCGATCCCGCCGAGCTGGCCGAGCTGCACGACCGCCTGGCCTGATCCCGAACCCCGCCATCGGCGAGGGAGAAGCGCCGTCGACCTCGGCGGGCCGGCGAGCGTCACGTACGCCGGCCCGGCGAGCGTCACGTACGTCGGGCCGGCGCCGTCGGACATCCGTCGAGCGTCTTGTTGCCGGATGGTGACGCGGGTTTGAGCGACGGGCGGCCGGGTAAGCGCGAGCCGACGAGGCCTGCCGTCCCCGCGGTTGCGCGCGGGCGGCGACCCGAACTATCGAGGAGGATTCCCGATGCGCCGCAGTTCGACTCTCGCAGTGCTGTGCTGCACGCTCGCCGTGGCAGCGTTCGGCATGTCCGGCACCGCGCTCGCATGGGCGCCCGCCGAAAGCGCCACCATCCACCCCGGCGTGATGACCTTCACCGGCGGCTCCTCGTTCCTGAACGGAGCAGGGCAGTGCACCGCCAACTTCGTCTACACCGATGCGTCGGGCAATGTCTACCTGGGCCAGGCCGCGCACTGCTCGTCGACCGGCAGCAACACGGAAACGAACGGCTGCTCGACGAAATCGCTGCCGCTCGGCACCCCCATCTACGCGGGTGACCTCGTGAACGGGGGCATCCAGAACGGCACGCTGATCGGCACGCTCGCCTACAACTCGTGGATCGCGATGCAGGCGGCGCACGAGACGAACGCCGCGACGTGCGCGTACAACGACCTCGCGCTGATCAAGATCTCCGCCGGCCAACTCGCCAACGTCAATCCCACCGTTCCCTTCTGGGGCGGTCCCGACGGGCTCGCCGCGGGAGCGGCGCCGCTCGGCGAACGGGTGTTCACGTACGGCAACTCGATCCTGCGAGGCGGCGTGAGCGTGCTCAGCCCCAAGACAGGGCTCAGCCTCGGCGAAGGCGAAGAATCGGCGGGTTGGAGCTCGCAGGTCTACACCGTGACGCCCGGCATCCCCGGTGACTCCGGCAGCGCCTACATGAACGCCGCCGGCAACGCCCTCGGCATCCTCTCGACCGTCGAGCTCGCCCCGGTCCCCGGCAGCAACGGCGTCGGAACCCTGGCCAAGGAGATCGCCTACGCGAACACGGCCACGGGCCTCGGCATCCAGGTCGCACCGGGAACCACGCCGTTCAGCTCGGTCCCGGTTCCGCCCGCACCCTGAGCAGGCCCACCGCACACCCGCCGGCCGGCGCCGCACTGACGCGTGGCGCCGGCCGAAGCGGCGCGGCGGCCCGTCAGTCGAGCGGCTCGCCGTAGCGCTCGGAGAAGGCGAACTCCTCCACCGGCCGCCGGGACAGGCGGGCCGGCCACGGGTCGGCGCGATGGCCCACGCCGATGTGCGCGGCGATTGCGATCTCGTCCGGTACGTCGAGCAGTCGCTTTACCTCGGCCTCTCCCGGCACGAGCAGCGTCGTCATCGCCGCGCCCAGCCCCTCGGCGCGCAGCGCGAGCAGCAGGTTCTGCACGAACGGGTAGACGGATGCTCCACCGACGATGCTCTGCCGCGGCAATCCGGCGTCCGTGACCGCCAGATCTTCCAGGCGCACGCCGATCACGAGGTGGACGGGCACCTCTCCGAGGCTCTCGGCGTACTCGTCTGCCCGGCGCATCGTCCGTGTCCGGGCCGCGTCCGGCGGCCCCGACTGGGCCTGCAGCGCCGCCTCCAGCCGGCCCTGGACGTACGGTCGCCAGTGCTTCAGGTAGATGTCGCGGAGCGCCGCCCGGCGCTCTGGATCCTCCACGACCACCACGCGCCAGCCCTGCCGGTTGCCGCCGCTCGGCGCGAAGCGAGCCGCATCGAGCGCCCTGACCAGCGCCTCTCGCGGCACGGGGTCGCTCTTGAACCGCCGGGTCGTCGGCGCTCCTCGCATGGCCTCCACGAGATCCATCAGCGGCAAGCTATCCGTTGGCGGCCGGGCCGGGCGCGCCGGGCGGGCGCTCGACCGGCTGCGCCGGGAACTGCACGCGGCGCAGCAGCCGTGCCGGGACCCCGGCGGCGATCGAGAACGGCTCGAGGTCGCTGGTGACGACGCTGTTGGCGCCGACCACGCAGCGCTCGCCGATCGTGACCCCGCTGGTGACGACCACGTGTGCGCCGAGCCAGCAGTTGTCGCCGATCCGGGTGGGGCCCCGCGATTGGAAGCCCTGCCAGGTGACCGGCACGTCGGGGTCGTCGAAGCGATGGTCGGCGTCGGAGACGAAGCACCCGTTGGCCAGCATGCAGTGGTCGCCGATCTCCACCAGGTCCTGGGCGGCGATCATCACGCCGAGGTTCAGGAAGGTCCCCGCCCCGATCCGCACCCGCGCGCTTCCCGGAGCGGTGATCCAGACGTGCGGCTCGAGGAGAGTGCCGGCCCCTATCTCGAGGCGACCCTCGCGCAGGGCCTCGAGCACGTTGCCGTGGACCGGCCACCGCACGAACGCCTCGCGCCTCAGGAACTCGGCGTGGATCCGCGCGCGGTTCCACGGCAGCGAGCTTCGCTCGTACCAGCGCCACTTCTGCGCCCACAGCAGGGCGCGCGCGGCGGCGTCCCCCCCGCTCACGCCGCGAGCGTGGCGCGACGCTTGCGCCGCGGCCGGCCGCTGCCGGTCCGCTTGACCACCGGGGTGAGGATCTCGGCGAGGAAGCGCCCTGTGTGGGAGGCGGGCTCCGCGGCGACCTCCTCCGGAGTGCCGACCGCGATCGCCATGCCGCCCTCCTCCCCGCCCTCCGGGCCCATGTCGATGAGGCGGTCCGCCGACTTGATCACGTCGAGGTTGTGCTCGATCACCACCACGCTGTTCCCCGCCTCGACCAACCGCTGCAGCACGTCCAGCAGCCTCTCTACGTCCGCGAAGTGCAGCCCGGTGGTGGGCTCGTCGAGGATGTACAGCGTGCGGCCCGTCGCCACCTTGGACAGCTCGGTCGCGAGCTTGACACGCTGCGCCTCGCCGCCGGACAGCGTGGTGGCCGGCTGCCCCAGGCGAACGTACCCGAGACCCACCGCGTTCAAGGTCTCCAGGCGCCGGCGAACCTTGGGAATGTGCTCGAAGAAGCCGAGCGCCTCCTCGACGGGCATGTCGAGCACGTCGGCGATGCTCCTGCCCTTGAACTTGATCTCCAGCGTCTCCCGGTTGTAGCGCTTGCCGTGGCACTGCTCGCACGGGACGTAGACGTCGGGCAGGAAGTGCATCTCGATCTTGATCTGGCCGTCTCCGCGGCAGACCTCGCAGCGCCCTCCCTTGACGTTGAAGCTGAAACGGCCCGGCTTGTATCCCCGGGCTCGCGCCTCCTGCGTCTTGGAGAAGAGGTCACGGATCACGTCGAAGAGACCGGTGTACGTGGCGGGGTTCGAGCGGGGCGTGCGGCCGATCGGCGACTGGTCGACGGCGATGATCTTGTCGAGCTGGTCGAGCCCGTGGATCGCGCGGTGCGCGCCCGGCCGCTTGCGGGCGCGGTGCAGCCGGTTCGCGACGGCCTTGAACAGCACGTCGTTGACGAGCGTTGACTTGCCCGACCCCGAGACGCCCGTGACGCAGGTCAGCACCCCGAGGGGGACGTGCACGTCGATGTCGCGCAGGTTGTGCTGGCTGGCCCCGATGATCTCGATGTAGCCGCTCGGCGTGCGCCGAGTGGCCGGCACCGGGATCGTCCGCTCGCCTGCCAGGAACTGCCCGGTGAGCGACTCGCCGACGCGCATCACCTCGGCGGCGGTCCCCTCGGCGACGATGTGCCCGCCGTGCTCGCCGGCACCGGGCCCCAGGTCCACCAGGTGGTCCGCCGCGCGCATCGTCTGCTCGTCGTGCTCCACCACGATCACCGTGTTGCCGAGCTCGCGCAGCCGCTCCAGCGTGGCGATCAGCTTGGAGTTGTCGCGCTGGTGCAGCCCGATCGACGGCTCGTCGAGGATGTAGAGCACGCCGACCAGCGAGGAGCCGATCTGGGTGGCCAGGCGGATCCGCTGCGCCTCGCCGCCCGACAGCGTCGCCGCCGCCCTGTCCATCGACAGGTAGCCGATCCCCACGTTCTCGAGGAACCGCAGCCGCTCGGAGATCTCGCGCAGGATCAGCCGGGCGACGTGGCGGTCGGTCTCGGACAGCTCGACCTCCTCGAGCCACTCGAGCGCCCGCCGCGCCGAGAGTGCGCCGAAGTCCTCGATCCGCGTTCCACCGACGAGCACGGCACGCGACTCCGCCCGCAGGCGCGCCCCGCCGCACACCGGGCAGGCGCGGAGCGACATGTACTCCTCGATCTTCTCCCGGCTCCACTCCGAGTCCGTCTCCCTGTAGCGGCGTTCCAGGTTCCTCACGATCCCCTCGAACCGCGTCGCGTACGAGCGGCGACGCCCGTAGCGGTTGCGGTAGGTGACCTCGACCGGCTCCCCGTTGGTGCCGTAAAGGAACAGCTCGCGCTGGTCGTCGGGCAGCTCTTCCCACGGCGCGTCGAGGTCCACGCCGTAGCGTTCGGCGATCGCCTCGGTGACCTGCTCGTAGTAGTTGGAGGTGCTGTTGGCCCACGGCGCGAGCGCCCCTTCGCCGATCGACAGTCCGGGGTTCGGCACGATCAGCTCGGGATCGATCTCCATCTGCGACCCCAGGCCGGTGCAGCGGTCGCAGGCGCCGTGCGGGGAGTTGAACGAGAAGATCCGCGGCTCCAGCTCGACCAGCGAGGGCCCGTGCTCGGGGCAGGCGAAGCGCTCCGAGAACGTGAACAGGGTGCCCGGTGCGGGAGCCTCGCCGGGGACGATCTGGCTCGCCGCGGCGCGCGCCCCCTTGGCGCCTGTGGCATGTACGTGCTCGCCTTCGCCGCCCGCCTGTCCCGCATCGGCCGGCCCGCCGGCGGAGGCCGAACGGCCGGAGCCCACTATCTCCACCTCCACCAGCCCGTCCGCGAGCCCGACCGCCGTCTCGATCGAGTCGGCCAGTCGCTTGCGGAGGTCGTGGCGCATCACGAGGCGGTCGACCACGACGGAGATGTCGTGCTTGTAGCGCTTGTCGAGCACTATCGACTCCTCGAGCATGCGCAGCCGCTCGTCGATCTTCACGCGCGCGAAGCCGTCGGCGCGCAGCTCGTCCAGTAGCTTCCCGTACTCGCCCTTGCGCCCGCGAACCACCGGCGCGAGCACCATGAACCGGGTGCCCTCCGCCAGCTCCATCACCTGGTCGATGATCTGCTCGGCCGACTGACCCACGATCGGCCGCCCGCAGATCGGGCAGTGCGGCTTGCCCACGCGCGCCCACAGCAGGCGCAGGTAGTCGTAGATCTCGGTCACCGTCCCGACCGTCGAGCGGGGGTTGCGCGACGTCGTCTTCTGGTCGATCGAGATCGCAGGCGACAGGCCCTCGATCGAATCCACGTCGGGCTTGTCCATCTGGCCGAGGAACTGCCGAGCATAGGCGGACAGCGACTCGACGTAGCGCCGCTGCCCCTCGGCGTAGATGGTGTCGAAGGCCAGGCTCGACTTGCCCGACCCGGACAGCCCCGTGATCACCACGAGTGCATCCCGCGGGATGGCGAGCGAGATGTCCTTGAGGTTGTGCTCTCGCGCCCCTGAGACGACTATCTGGCTACCGGCCGGCATGTCGGCTCATTCTAGGACGGCGAACAGATGTTCGTATGTGCGGCCGTCTAGCCTTCGATCGCCGCGTAGACCTCGTCGACCAGCCCGAGGCGGTCCGCCAGCTGGAAGTTCTCGGCGAGATAGCGCTCGGTGGCCTCGCGCGGCTCGCCGTTCAGCGCCATGTTCAGCGCGATCAGCCGTGCGCCGTCGACGTCGCCGCTGCCGGCGGCCTGGTCGTTCCGGGTGGCGCCGGCGGCGCCCGCCTCGATCGATGCCGGCGGCTGTGCGTCCGGCGCGGGCGCCTGCGTAGCGCTGGCGGGACCCGGCGCCGGGTCCTTCGCCTCGGGCGCGGGCGGGGCCGGCGCGGCGTTCGGGGCGGTCTCCGCGGCAACCTCGCCGTTCGAGGACTCCGCACCCTGGACGGTGGCCGCGGGTGGCCGCCCGGCCGCCGCGTCGTAGAGCTCCGCCATGCCGCTCTCGATAGCGGCCAGGTCACCCGTGAGCCGGCCGGCCCCCGCACGCAGGGTCTCCATCAGAGCGCCCACCTCGCCGTCCATCGACCCGACGCGCTGCAGCAGCTTGCCGGCCACCTGGGAGACGGCGGCGACGTGCACGCGGGCCTTCTCGATCGCGTCGTTGCGCGTCCGCTCGGCGTCGCGCTGGGCCTCCTCGCGCACCGCCCGTGCACCGTCCATGGCCTGGCGCTCGATCTCCCGGGCCGCGCGCTCGGCGGCCTCGACGATGCTCTGAACCTGGCTCCCGGCGGCCGAGGCGAGCGAGCCCTCGCCGGCTCCGCCGGCGGCCCGCTGCAGGTCCTCGAACTCGAGCGCCAAGGCCTGCAGGTGGGCGTCCACGGCTGCCGTGTCATAGCCACGGCGGCCGATCGGGAAGTCCCTGCGCTCGATTGCCTGCCGATCCAGATCCACGGCGGAATCCTAGGCGATGTCCTCCGGCGGGGCCTCGCCTGCGGCGCCCTGCGCGACGGGCGCCTGCGCCGACTGGATCTCCTGCAGGTCGCGACGCAGCTCGCGCAGCTCGTCGCGCAGCTGGGCCGCGTACTCGAAGCGGAGGTCCTCGGCGGCCGCCAGCATCTCCTCCTCCAGCTCCACCACGAGCCGCTCGAGCTCGTGCTGGGGGATCTCGCCCGGGGAGCGACCGCCGCGCGCGCGGGATCGCCCGCCGCGCCTTCGCCCGCGCGGCACCTTGGACTCCGCCTGCAGGAACTCGGCGATGTCGGAGATGCCCTTGACGATCGTCGCCGCCGTGATCCCGTGCTCCTCGTTGTAGGCGAGCTGGATCGCGCGCCGGCGGTCCGTCTCCGAGATCGCTGCGCGCATCGCCCGGGTCTCCTTGTCCGCGTACATCAGCACCGTTCCCTCGACGTTCCGCGCGGCGCGCCCGATCGTCTGGATCAGCGAGGTCTCCCCGCGCAGGAAGCCCTCCTTGTCGGCGTCGAGGATCGCAACCAGCGAGACCTCTGGAAGGTCGAGCCCCTCGCGCAGCAGGTTGACGCCGACGAGCACGTCGTACTCCCCCAGCCGCAGGTCACGGATGATCTGGATCCGCTCGAGCGTGTCGATCTCGGAGTGCAGGTAGCGCGTCTTGAAGCCCATCTCCAGCAGGTACTGCGACAGGTCCTCGCTCATCTTCTTCGTCAGCGTGGTCACCAGCACGCGCTCGTCGCGCTCGACCCGGGCGCGGACCTCGTTCATCAGGTCGTCGATCTGGTTGCGCGTCTCACGTACCTCGACCACCGGATCCACGATCCCGGTCGGGCGCACGATCTGCTCTACCACCCGCGTCGACTGCGTGCGCTCGTACTCGCCCGGCGTCGCCGACACGAACACCAGCTGCGGGGTGATCGCGAGGAACTCGTCGAAGGTCTGCGGACGGTTGTCGAGCGCGCTCGGCAGCCGGAACCCGTACTCCACCAGCGTCTGCTTGCGCGAGCGGTCGCCCTCGTGCATCCCGCCGATCTGCGGCACCGTCTGATGGGACTCGTCGATGAAGCAAATGAAGTCGTCGGGGAGGTAGTCGATCAGGCAGTACGGCCGGGCGCCGGGCCGGCGGCCGTCGAGGATCCGGGAGTAGTTCTCGATCCCCGAGCAAAAGCCCATCTCGCGCAGCATCTCCATGTCGTATTGCGTGCGCTGGCGCAGGCGATGGGACTCGAGCTGCTTGCCGTCCGACTCCAGCTGCTCGCAGCGCTCGGCGAGCTCCCGGCCGATCTCCTCGACCGCGGAGTCGATCGAGCCCTCCTTGACGTTGTAGTGCGTCGCCGGCCAGATGGCCACGTGCTCGAGGTCGTCTGCGATCAGCTCGCCGGTGAGCGGGTCGAAGTGCTGCAGTCGTTCGACTTCATCGCCGAACATCGTGGCGCGGAAGGCCGTCTCGGCGTAGGCGGGGAAGACCTCGAGCGTCTCGCCCTTCACGCGGAAGGTGCCACGCGAGAGCACGCTGTCGTTGCGCGTGTACTGGATCGAGACCAGTTTGCGCAGCAGCCGGTCACGGTCGATCTCCTCTCCCCGCCTGAGGATCTGCATGTTCATCTCGTAGGTCTCCGGCGAGCCCAGGCCGTAGATGCACGACACCGACGCCACGATGATCACGTCCCTGCGCGCGAACACGGCCGCCGTCGCGGCGTGGCGCAGGCGGTCGACCTCCTCGTTGATCGCCGAGTCCTTCTCTATGTAGAGGTCGCGGCTCGGAACGTAGGCCTCCGGCTGGTAGTAGTCGTAGTAGGAGACGAAGTACTCGACCGCGTTGTCCGGGAAGAACGTCCGGAACTCGTTGCACAGCTGCGCCGCGAGCGTCTTGTTGTGGGCGATCACCAGCGTCGGGCGCTGCACCGCCTCGATCACGCCCGCCATCGCCATCGTCTTGCCCGTGCCCGTCGCGCCCAGCAGCGTCTGGAAGCGTTCGCCGCTCGAGATGCCGTCGGCCAGCGACGCGATCGCCTTGGGCTGGTCGGCGGTTGGGGTGAAGACGGAGTCGAGCTTGAAGTCGGGCATCGCCTCTACCGTAGCGAGCGCCGGATCGCGGCTAGTGCAGGCCGAGCTCGGTCGGATAGGCCGCGCGGTAGGCCCGCTGGGCTCCGAGAACCCGCTCCACGTATTCGCGCGTCTCGGGGAACGGGATGCCTTCCACGCTCAGCGAGCCCCCTTCCTGCCGTGCCCTCGCCACCCATTTGTCCACGTTGGCCAGGCCGCCGTTGTAGGCGGCCACCGCCAGCAGCTCGTTGCCGCTGTAGTGGTCCAGCAGGTACCTCAGGTAGTAGGTCCCGTAGGCCACGTTGATGCTCGGCGTGGCCAGGTCGCTGGCGGTGAAGCGGCTGCCCCCGCTGAGATGAGCGAGGTAGTAGGCGGTCTCCGGGAGGATCTGCATCAGCCCCTGGGCGCCCGCCGAGGAGGGCCTCGGTTCGAATTTCGACTCGGCGTAGATCACCGCGGCGATCAGCGCGGCATCGACGCGCTTGGCGGCCGCCTGCTGCCGGATGATGCTCGCGTCGGTCAGCGGCAGTGTCCGGTGTTTCGAGGCGCCCTGCAGTGCGGTCACGAGCAGGGCCACCAGGAGCGCCGCCACGGCCAGCACCGCGATCCTCCCGAGGCTCCTGGAGCCGCGCGACGGCCCGAGCGTCGTGGTGCTCATCGCCCCAGCTTTGCAAGGACGGCCGACAGCTCGCGCAGGAGGTCCTCCTCCGTGCCGTCGTTGCGTACCACGAACGTCGCCCGCCGGGCCTTCTCCTGCTGGGAGAGCTGGCGGGTGCCGCGCTCCTCGAGCAGCGCGTGGCCCCGGCCGGCTGCTCGCCGCTGCCTCGTCGGCTCGTCGGCCACGACCGCGATCGTCGCGTCGTAGATGCCCTCCAGCCCGGCCTCGAAGAGGAGCGGAACCTCGACCACGGCCGCCCGCGGCGGCGGGACCTGCGCCCGGACCTCCTCCAGCCAGACCGCCACGCGGGCGCCGACCAGCGGCCACACCATCCCCTCGAGCCACGTCCGGTCCGCGGGGCTGGCGAACGCCCTCTCCGCGACGGCGGTGCGGTCGATCACGCCGCCCGGCGCGACCTCGGGGCCCCAGCGCCCCACCGCCGCCGCACGAAGCTGCTCGCCCGAGTAGAGCTCGTGCACGACCGCGTCGCTCGAGATCACCGCAGCACCCAGCCGCTCCAGCGCGGCCAGCGCCGTCGACTTGCCCGCGCCTATGCCTCCGGTCAGGCCGACGAACGGCACCCCCGGCTGCACGCTGTCGGCGCGGGTGCGCAGACCGCGTCAGCCCTGCTGTGGCGGCTCGTCGTCCGTCTGTGCCGGGGAGTCTGAAGCTGCGTCCTCGGCTGCCTCCGGCACCGCGGCGTCCGCCTCTGCCTCCGGCGCCTCGGCGGTCGCCTGCGCGGCCTGGGGCTCGGCGGCGGGCTCAGGCTCGGCGACCTGCGGCTCGGCCGCGGCCTCAGGCTCGGCGGCGGCCTGGGGCTCGGGCTCGGCGACCTGCGGCTCGGCGGCGGGCTCGGCAGCGGCCTCAGGCTCGGCAGCCGCCTCCGGCTCGGCGACGGCCTCGGGCTCGGCCGTGGCCTCGGGCTGGGCGGCGGCCTCGGGCTCGGCAGCGGCCTCGGGCTCGGCCGTGGCCTCCTGCGCCTCGGCGCTGTCCTCCCCGGCGGCGGCCGGCTGGTCCTCGGGCTCTCCCGGCCGGGAGACCGGCAGGATCTGGTCCTCGACGCGCTTGGCCGACAGCGACAGGCGCCTCCGGTCGGAGTCGATCTCGAGGATCCTCACGCGGATGGAATCGCCCGGATGGACGATCTCGCGGGGGCTCTCGACGTGGTGCGGCGCGAGCTCGGAGATGTGGACGAGGCCCTCGACGCCGTCGAGGATCTCGACGAAGGCGCCGAACGTGACCACCTTGGTGACCTTGCCTTCGAGCTCGTCGCCCACGTTGTAGGTGTCGACGATCCGCTGCCAGGGGTCCTCCTGGGTCTGCTTGAGCCCCAGCGAGATGCGCTGGCGGTCGCGGTCGATGTCGAGGACCTTGACCTTGACGGTGTCGCCGATCGACAGGATCTCGCTCGGGTGGTTGACGTGTGACCAGGAGAGCTCCGAGATGTGGATCAGCCCGTCGATCCCGTCGAGGTCGACGAACGCGCCGAAGTCGACGATGTTCGAGATCTGACCTTCGACGACCAGGCCCGGCTGGAGGCGGTCGAGGATCTGCTGGCGGACCTCCTTGCGCTCCTCCTCGAGCACCGCGCGCCGCGACAGGACCACGTTGTTGCGCGAGCGGTTGAGCTCGATGACCTTGGTCTCGATCTTGGTCCCCATGTACTCGTCGAGGTTCGGCACGCGGCGGATGTCGACGAGCGAGGCGGGCAGGAAGCCGCGCACCCCGAGGTCGATGATCAGCCCGCCCTTGACCACCTCGATGACGGTCCCCTCGACCGGCTCGCCGGACTCGGCGGCCGTTTCGATGCGCCGCCATGCCTTCTCGAAGCGCGCGCGCTTCTTGGACATGATGAGGCGGCCGTCCTGATCCTCCTTGGTGAGGACGATCGCATCGACCTCCTCGCCGAGGTGCACCTCGTCGCCGGGATCGACGGCCTTGCGGATCGACAGCTCGTTCGCCGGGATGACGCCCTCGGACTTGTAGCCGATGTCCACGAGGACCTCGTCCTTGTCGATGCGGACGACGTGACCGGTGACGACCTCGCCCTCCTCGATCGGACGGAAGGTCGCGTCGTAGTTGGGGACGATCTGTCCGTCCACCTCCAGCAGGAGGCCATTCGACCCGTCGACCACGTGAGCCTCGGGATTCTCCATCACGGTTTGCACCGGGCGAAGCGTAGCGCAGCCGTATCATTGCTGGGCAGATGCCTTTGCGAGCGACGAAGCGGGGAGCAGAGCGCACCCGCTTGCAGCGGGACTGCGACGTGCTGGTGTGCGGCGCGAGCTTCGCTGGGCTCGCCGTGGCCCGCGAGCTCGCGCGCGCGGGCGCACGCGTGCTCGTGGTCGACCGGTACGAGATCGGCGAGCGCCAGACCTCCGCCTGCGCCATGCCGACGGCGTGGCTGGCGGCGCTCGACCTGATGGGCTCGTGGCGTCAGAGCTTCGACAGGCTCGTCGTGCACACGCCGGCTCGAACCGCGCGATGGGAGCTGCCGTGGTCGTTCTCGACCTTCGACTACCGCGAGCTGTGTGCGCTGCTGTGGGAGCAGGCGAGCGCGCCGGAGCTCGAGTTCGAGACCGCGACCGTCACCGGGCGCACCGGGACGACGGTCCAGACCGACCGTGGCGAGCTGCGCTCTCCTCTGGTCGTCGATGCGCTGGGTTGGCGGCGCGTGCTCTCGAACGACACGCCCATCCAGCCGCCGGAGGCACGCCTGTCGCGGGGCCTCGAGGTGCATCCGCCGGGAAGCGGAGAGGACCTGGAGCTGTGGATCGACGCCTCCTACATCCGCGCGGGCTACTCCTGGAGCTTCCCCGCCGGGGAGGAGCTGCGCGTGGGGGTCGGGTCGTTCTGGCCCTCGCACCACGTCAAGGAGCCCACCGTGCGCCTGGCGCAGCACCTGGACCTGCCAGCCGTGCGCTACCAGGGCAACTGGATCCCGCACCAGCTGCGCGACGCGGTCGAGGACGGCGTGTTCTTCGCCGGCGACTCCGCCGGTCACTGCCTGCCGCTGACCGCGGAGGGGATTCGCACGGCTCTCTACTTCGGGCTCGCCTGCGGACGCGAGCTGCGCGCCGTGCTCGACGGTTCCAGCACCTGCGAGCAGGCGCTGCGCCGCTACGGCGCGTTCTCAGCCTCCCACGCGCGCAAGTACCGCTGGCTGCTGGCCGTCCAGCGGCTGGCGGGCCAGATGACCCCCACCCGGGCCATGACCGCGGCCGTTCGCGCCGTCGAGAACCGGCGCCTGGCGGCCTGGATATTCAGGCACTACCTGGCGATCGCGCCGCCTCCGTCAACCGGATCGGGGCCCAAGCCGCTCTCGCGGCCGAGGCTCGCTCCCGCGTCGGCCTGAGGCGCTACCGCCAAGCTCCGGGCGTCACCCGCAGGTAATCCCCCTCTACAGCTCTCTCAGGACCTGGCCGAGTCGCCTGATCCCCTCCTCGATCGCCGGCTCGGCGAGGTTGGCATAGCCGAGCACCAGCCCGTCGTCGAACGGCCTCACGTCCATGTACGCGTAGCCGAGGGAGTAGACGCCGACCGACCGGCGAGCGGCTGCGCGCATCAGCTCGATCCCGTCGACCGTCCGCCCGAGGCGCACGATCGCGTGAAGGCCCGCGGCCAGCCCGGTGACCCGGGCATCCGGGATGTGGCGCGCCACGGCCGCCACCAGGGCGTCGCGGCGCGCCCGGTAGCGCCGTCGCGCCTGGCGCAGGTGACGGTCGTAGCCGCCGCTCTCGATCAGCTGCGCGAGCGCGAGCTGATCGATCGTCGGGCAGCCGTGATCGGCGAGCTGCTTCTGCGCGACCACCCGCTCGACGAGCCGGGCCGGCAGCACCAGCCAGCCGAGGCGGAGCGCCGGGGCGAGCGTCTTCGACACCGTGCCCATGTACGCCACGCGGTCCGCGGCCAGGCCCTGCATCGCGCCCAGCGGCGCCCGGTCGTAGCGGTACTCGGCGTCGTAGTCGTCCTCGATCACGAGGCCCTCGTGCCGGGCGGCCCAGGCCAGCAGCGCCGCCCGGCGCGGCGGCGCGAGCGCCACTCCCGTGGGCGACTGGTGCGCCGGCGTGACGAGCACGGCGTCGATCGCACCCTCCCGCGCGCTGAGCGCCTCGAGCTCCGCGACGCAAGCGCCCTCCTCGTCGACCGGCAGCGCCACCAGCCGCGCGGAGGCGGCGAGGATCGCGCGGTGCGCCGGCAGGCCGGGATCCTCGACCGCGAGCCGGCCGCCCTCGAGAGCGCGGCCGAGCAGGAAGAACCCCTGCGCCGCGCCGGAGCAGACGACGATCGTCTCCGGGTCGGCGACAACGCCGCGAACGCGCCGCAGGTGCCCGGCCAGCGCCCGCCGAAGCTCGGGCGCGCCACGCGGGTCCGGATAGCCGAACGCGCGGTCGGGGGCGTCCCGGAGAGTGGCCCGCAGCGCGCGCAGCCACGGCCGGCGCGGGAAGTTGGCGAGGTCCGGGAAGCCGGGGAAGAAGTCGAATGCGGGCACGCTCGGTCGCGACTCGGTCGCCGCCGCCGCGACGGTGCCGGCCGCGTCGGCCACGAAGGTCCCCGCTCCGGCGCGCGCCACGAGGTAGCCCTCGGCGAGCAGCTGGCCGTAGGCGTCGACGACCAGCCGTCGCGAGACGCCCAGGTCCGAAGCCAGCGCGCGCGTCGCCGGCAGACGGCTGTGGGCCGGCAGGCGCCCCGAGCGCACCGCGTCTCGCAGGCCCTCCTCGAGCTGGGCGCGCAGGGGTCTGCGCGCCTGCCGGTCGAGCTCCAGGAGCAACTCCGGGCCTGAGGAAGTGGTACCCGTTTCGACGCTCAAAGTGGTCCTTTACGATGCACCACCGAGACCTTATCGTGCGGGGTCCGGTGAATGCCGTCACGACAGCCCGGCGGGCCCTCCCCCACCCCGACAGCTGGTCCTCGACCGTGGCGGTCGGGCTGCTTGCGTTCGCCGCCGTCCAGCTGGGCCTGGCGGCCTTCATGGCGGTCGCCCCCCACCGCTTCTACATCGCGATCGGCCCATTCGGGGCCCGCAACGACCACTACGTCCGCGACGTCGCCACCTACAACGCCGCGCTCGGCGCCGCCCTTCTGATCGCCGTCCGCCGCCCGTCCTGGCGCGTTCCCGTGCTGGCGATCATGACGCTCCAGTTCGGCCTGCACAGCGTCAACCACCTCGTCGACATCGCCGCGGCCGACCCGAGCTGGGTCGGCTACCTCGACTTCTTCGCGCTCGCCGCAGCGACCCTGCAGCTCGCCGGGCTGACCTGGCTGGCCGGCGCCACCGCCCAGCTGCCCAGCTACCGCCACAACCCCCACGGAGGCCGATGATGAGCCGTATCGAACGCGTAAGTCCGAAGCAGGCCGGCCCGCTCACGGGCATGGTCCTGCGGATCGCCCGCCGCAAGACCAGGCAGCTCACCGGGCGCGAGACGGAGCGGATGATCGGGCCGCTCGAAGCCTACGCGCAGCGCCCGCGGCTGCTCATCGGCTACGGCATGCTCGAGGATGCGACCGCGAAGCTCGACCGGGTCCCCGAGCGCCTCAAGGTGCTCGCCGAGCTCAAGGCGGCGGCGATGACCAGCTGCGAGTACTGCACCGACATCGGCTCGCAGATCGCGCGGCGCGCGGGCATCACCGACGAGCAGCTGCTCGCGCTGGCCGAGTACCGCGACAGCGACCGCTTCGACGAGCTCGAGCGGCTCGTGCTGGACTACGCCGTCGGCATGAGCCGCACCCCGGTCGACGTCGGCGACGAGCTGTTCGCCCGGCTGCGATCGCACTTCGACGACGGGCAGCTGGTCGAGCTGACGAACGTGATCGCCCTCGAGAACATGCGCGGGCGCTTCAATCTCGCGCTCGGCTTCGGATCCGCCGGCTTCAGCGACGGCATGGTCTGCGCGCTGCCGGAGGGCCCGGCCGCAGCCGGGCACCACGGCGCCAACGGGACCCTGGCGGTCGGCTGACTCAGGCGGTCTCCATCGCCTCGGCCGCCCGCTTGGACATCTCCTCCGGCGGCACGTCCTCGACGTGGGTGGCGAGGTTCCAGTGGTGGCCGAACGGGTCTTCGAGCTGGCCCGACCGGTCGCCGTAGAAACGATCCTCGACCGCGCGCAGTGGTTTCGCGCCCGCCTGCACGGCACGCTCGAACGCGGCGTCGACATCGTCGACGTACACGTGGATCGTCACCGGGGTGCCGCCGATGCTGCGCGGGCCGCGAATGCCCATGTCGGGGTGCTCGTCGGCGAGCATGATCACCGAGTCGCCCAGGTCGAGCTCGGCGTGCCCCAGGCGCCCGTCGGGGCCCGGCATGCGCATCCGCTCGCTCGCGCCCAGCACCTGCGTGTAGAAGTCGATCGCCTCCGATGCGCCATCGACGATCAGGTAGGGCATCACTCGCGGGTACCCCTCGGGAACTGGACCGGTCATGCTTGGACCTCCTATTCGCAGTCAACGGCGCCAGCGCCACGCCGGCGCCCTTCAACGCTAGCGCGCCGGGCCTACCTGCGCACGACGAGGGCGACCCCGGCGGCGAGCAGCACGAGGCCGACGATGCGTGTCGGGCCGATGTGCTGCTTCGCCACCCCGAGCAGCCCGAAGCGATCGATCGCCACCGAGATCACGAGCTGCCCGGTGATCACCACGGCGGTCAGGCCGCTCGCCCCGAGCGTCCGGACGGCCACGAGCGCGACCGTCACGTAGACCGCCCCCAGAAGCCCGCCCACGAGGGCCCACCACGGCGCCTTGCCGACGTTCCCGAGAGACCCGAGCCCGCCGCGCACGAACACCGAGACGAGCAGCAGCACGGTGGTGCCCACGAGGAACGAGAACGTCGCCGCCTGCACCTTGCCGACGACCTGCCCGAGCCGCGCGTTGATCGGCGCCTGCATCCCGACGAGGCAGCCGGCGCCGACGCCCAGCAGCACCGCGAGGCCGCGGCTCACTCCCCCCTCCCCCGCCGCACGCTCACTTCGCCTCCAGCCAGTTGGCGCCCACTCCGGCGTCCACGGCGAGTGGAGGCTCGTGATCCCAGACGCCGCACATCTCTCGCTCGACCAGCTCGCGCGCGGCGTCCATCTCCTCGGGCGGCCCTTCGAAGAGCAGCTCGTCGTGGATCGTGAGCAGCAGCCGGGTGCGCAGACCGGATCGGGCCAGCGCTTCGTGGCTGCGGACCATCGCGAGCTTGATCACGTCCGCCGCGGTGCCCTGGATCACCGTGTTGACGGCGAGGCGCTCGCCGAGCGTGCGGACCTGGTAGTTGCGCGCTCGGAGCTCGGGGATCTGCCGGCGGCGCCCCCACAGCGTCTTGACGTACCCGTCCTGCTTGGCCTGCTCGATGGTCTCGGCCATGAACGCCGCCACGCGCGGGAAGCGCTCGAGGTAGGCGTCGATGAACTCCTTGGCCTCCTCGCGGGGGATGTTCAGCCTGTCGGCCAGGCCGAAGTCGGACAGCCCGTAGACGATGCCGTAGTTGATCATCTTGGCCTTCGAGCGCATGCCCGGATCGATGTCCTCCGGCGCCACGCCGAAGACGCGCGAGGCGGTCGCCGTGTGCACGTCCTCGCCGCGCCGGAAGATCTCCATGAGCACCTCCTCGCCGGCCGCATGGGCGAGCACGCGCAGCTCGATCTGGGAGTAGTCGGCGGACAGCAGCACGGCGCCGGACTCGGCCTCGAAGCAGCCGCGGATCTCGCGCCCGAGCGGCGTGCGGATGGGCACGTTCTGCATGTTGGGGTTGGTGCTCGACAGGCGGCCGGTGGTCGCGACCGCCTGAAGGAAGGTCGTGTGGATGCGCGACCCCTCGTCGACCTGGTCCGGGAGCACGTCGAGGTAGGTCTTGATGAGCGTCGAGAGCTCGCGCCAGCGCTCGATCTTGGGGATGATCTCGTGCTCGGAGCGGATCGCCTGGAGGACGCGCGCGTCGGTCGAGAAGCCGGTCTTGCCGCGCCGCTTGCGTGAGAGGCCCAGCTTGCCGAACAGCACCTCGCCGAGCTGCTGGGGCGAGGCGATCAGGAACTCCTCGCCGGCGAGAGCGTAGATGTCGCGTTCCAGCTGGGCGATCTCCTCGCTGACGCGCCCCGTGATCTCGGCCAGGCAGTCCAGGTTGAGGCGCACCCCGAGCTGCTCCATGTCGCGCAGCACGGCAACCAGCGGCAGCTCGATGTCGGTCATCACCTGCTCGAGGCCGCGCTCGGCGATCTGCTCGCGCTGCCAGTCGGCGAGCGCTCCCACGAGCACCGCCTCCGCGGCGACCGGGTCCTCGATGTCGGTGGCCAGTCCCCGCTCCTCGCACAGCTCCGCGAATGGATAGCCCCGGCGCGCCGGCTCGAGCAGATAGGCACCGAGCAGCGTGTCGTGCGCGAGGCCCGGCGGGATCAGGTCGAGCGCTTTGGCGTCGTGGACCACGACCGCGCGCGCTCCGCATGCTTCGGCCACCTCCCGGGGCGAGGCGCAGTCGCCGGCCAGCACCTCGCCGCCGGCGGCGACCGCGAAGCGCCACCCGGCTCCCTCGGCGAACAGCTCGCCCTCGGGCGGCTCGGTGGCGCGCACGGCCACGCGCAGCTCGGAGTCGGCGCTGCCGAGACGTGCGATGTCCTGCGGGGTGCCGGCGCGCACGCTTGCGGTGAGCGCGACCTGCGCGGCCGGTCTGGGCGCGGCGACATCCGGATCGCCGAGCGCCTCTTCCAGTCGCCGCAGCGGGTCGCGGAGCTCGTAGCGCCGGAACATCTCGCGGACGCTGGAGCGGTCCGGCTCGCGCACCGCCTCGGCGGCGATGTCGAAGTCGACCTCGACGTCGCGCCGCACGGTCGCCAGCTGCCGGGACACGCGCGCGTCGTCGGAGTGCTCGAGCAGGTTCTGTTTGCGCTTGGGGCCGCTGATCTCGTCGATGTTGGACAGCACCCCGTCGAGCGACCCGAACCTCTGGAGCAGCTCGCTGGCGGTCTTGTCGCCGATCCCAGGGACGCCCGGGATGTTGTCCGAGGTATCGCCCTTGAGGCCGTAGAAGTCGGGGATCATCTCCGGCGCGATCCCGTAACGGTCGAGGACCGCCTGGCGGTCGTAGATCTTGGTGTCCGTGATGCCCCTCGAGGTGGCCATCACCTTGACGAGGCCGCGCTCGTCGATCAGCTGGAACACGTCGCGGTCGCCGGTCACGATCATCACCGGAACGGGAGGGCCGGCCTGCATCGCGCGCTCGGCGAGCGAGGCGATCAGATCGTCGGCCTCGTAGCCCTCGACCTTCACGTTGCGGTAGCCGAACGCCTCCACCAGCGGTTCCATCGCGGGCCACTGCTGCTTGAGCAGGTCGGGACGCGATCGCCGCTGGGCCTTGTACTCGCCGTAGAGCTCCGTGCGCCCGGAGGTGCCGGCATCCCACGCGACCACGGTCGGGCAGACGCCGTACTCGCTGACGATCTTGACGAGCATCGATGCGAAGCCGAAGATCGCGTTCGTGGGCTCGCCGGTGGAGGTCGCGATCGACTCCGGCAGGGCGAAGAAGGCGCGGTAGACGAGGCTCGGGCCGTCGATCAGAAACAGGCGCCTGCCCTCCGTGATGCGCTCCCGCGCGCCGCCGCCGGCGCTCGCCGTCGTGGGGGCCGAGTCCTCGCTCGTCGTCTTCATCGCCATCGCCCGATCACTCTACGAGGACACGCCGTCAGCCGGCGGGTGACGCCGCGCGCCTTCGAGCTCGTGCCGCGGAGCACATACCTCCTAACATCCCCTGCCGCCAACGACCGAGGAGCCCTCTCCGTGAGCGCAACGCCAAGCCCGCAGTACCGTCTCACCATTCGCGTCGAGCTCGACGACTCGCAGGGCATCCTCGGCGAGGTGACGAGCGCGATCGGGGAGGCCGGCGGGATGGTGGGCGCGGTCGACCTCGTCGAGGTGGACGAGAGCCACAGCCTGCGCGACATCATCGTCGACGCGTCGGGCAGCGACCACTGGGAGCGGATCATCGCGGCGATCACGGCGCTCGACGGCGCCAAGGTGATCGACACCACCGACCGGACCTTCCTGCTGCACGTCGGCGGCAAGATCGAACAGCACAACAGGCACCCGCTGACGACCAGGGACGACCTCTCGATGGTCTACACGCCGGGCGTCGCCCGCGTCAGCCTCGCGATCGCCGACGACCCCGACAAGGCGTTCCAGTACACGATCAAGCGAAACACGGTGGCGGTCGTCTCCGACGGCAGCGCCGTGCTCGGGCTCGGCGACATCGGGCCGCGCGCCGCGATGCCGGTGATGGAGGGGAAGTGCTGCCTGTTCAAGGAGTTCGCCGGCGTGGACGCGTTCCCGCTGTGCCTGGACACCACCGACGCCGAGGAGATCGTTCGCACGGTCGAGCTGATCGCCCCGGGTTTCGGAGGCATCAACCTCGAGGACATCTCCGCGCCCCGCTGCTTCGAGATCGAGGACCGGCTCAAGGAACGGCTCGACATCCCGGTCTTCCACGACGACCAGCACGGCACGGCCGTGGTGGTCATGGCCGCGCTGCTGAACGCCGTCAAGCTGACCGGGCGGCGGCTCGAGGATCTGAGGGTCCTGATCATCGGTCTCGGCGCCGCCGGCATCGCAGTCACCAGGATCCTGCTCGAGGCGGGCGTGCGGGAGATCGTCGGCGCCGACTCGCAGGGGGCGCTTCACGTCGAGCGCGAGGACTACCTCGACGGCTCCATGAACGGCGTCAAGCGCTGGTTCACCGAGGTGACCAACGCGGAGCACCGCTCCGGCTCGCCCGCGGACGTGATCGAGGGCGCCGATCTCTTGATCGGCGTCTCCGGCGCCCGGGCACTCCCGGCCAGCGCCCTCGCACGGATGAACCGCGACGCGATGGTGTTCGCGATGGCCAACCCGAACCCGGAGGTGAACCCCGAGGAGGCGGCGCCCTACGTGCGGATCATGGCGACCGGCCGCTCGGACTACCCGAACCAGATCAACAACGTGCTCTGCTTCCCGGGGATCTTCCGCGGTGCCCTCGACGTGCGCGCCCCCGCGATCACCGAGGAGATGAAGATGACGGCGGCGCGAGCGATCGCAAGCATCGTCGAGGAGAGCGAGCTGCGGGAGGACTACATCATCCCGTCGGTCTTCAACCGCGACGTGGCGCCCGCCGTCGCCGCGGCGGTCGCGGAGCAGGCCCGAGTGGCGGGCACGGCACAGGCCGGCCACGAAATCGGCTTCGCGCCGGGCGACACGATCGCCGGCGGCCCGACCGGAGGAACCGTCGGCGACCGCCGCGTATGAGGGTCATGGGATAGTGGTCGCGTGGCGCCACGGGTGACCGTCACTGGAGCGACCGGCCTGATCGGGCTGCGCCTGCTCAGGGCCCTGCGGGAGCGCGGCGCGCAGGTGACCGTCCTCAGCCGCGATCCGGTGCGCGCGCGAGAGACGCTGGGCGACGTCGAGGCGCTGGCCTGGCAGCCGCTGGATGAACCGGCGCCCGCCGACGCGCTCCGCGGGCGCGATGCCGTGTTCCACCTGGCCGGCGCACCGGTCGCCCAGCGCTGGAGCGCGAAGGCCAGGAGGGAGATCCGCGAGAGCCGGGTGGACGGCACCCGCAACCTGGTGGCGGGGCTGCGCGATGTCGCCTCATCCGGTGACGCGCGGCCGGGGGCGCTCGTGAGCTCCTCGGCGATCGGCTACTACGGCTCCCACGGCGAGGAGCCACTCGACGAGGACGCGCCGCCCGGGCGTGACTTCCTCGCTCAGGTCTGCCGGGAATGGGAGTCCGAGGCCGCCAGGGCGTCCGCACTCGGGGTCCGGGTGACGACAGTGCGCACGGGCGTGGTGCTCGACCGGGACGGCGGGGCGCTCGCGAAGATGCTGCCGCCCTTCCGGCTCGGGTTGGGCGGCCCGGTGGCAGGCGGACGCCAGTACGTGTCGTGGGTCCATCCCGAGGACCTCGTCGAGATGATGATCGCGGCGTCGATGCAGGAGCGGTGGGTCGGCGCGATCAACGCGACGGCGCCCGAACCGGTCACCAACCGCCAGCTTTCGCGAGCGCTCGGTGCGGCGCTGGGGCGCCCGGCCGTGCTGCCCGTCCCCGGCGCCGCGCTGGCGCTGCTCTACGGCGAGATGGCGCAGATCGTCACCACGGGCGCCCGCGTCGTGCCCGCCAAGCCGCTAGTGCTCGGCTACGAGTTCCGCCATCCCAGCCTGGAGGGAGCTCTGCGCTCGGCGCTCGAGGCCGGCTCGCCGGCCCACGGCTAGCTGCTAGCCGACGCCGCTTCCCTGGAGGGGCACGGCAGGCTGCGTGGTGCGGATCGGACGGTTGTCGGTCTCGATGATGATCCGGCAGGGACGCCTGCTGAGCAGGTAGGCGGCGGTCGGGCCGATCCGCCGCTCGCCCGCGGGCGCGTGGATGGTCGACCAGTAGATCACGTCCGCGCCGACGCGTTCGGCTTCTTCGACGAGCGCGGCGCCGGGGTTGCGCGTGCGGATCAGTCCGGTGTGGATCTTGATGCCCTTGCGCCTGGCGAGGATGCGCGCAGTCTCGAGTACCGAGCGCCCGCGCGCCTCCTCCTCCTCGAGGCCCTCGCCGAGCGAGAGCTGGCTCGGCACGGGCAGCACGTACATCGCGTAGACGACCCCTTCGGCGCCGATCAGCTTGGCGGCGCTCCGTAGCGCCGAGGCGCTGACGTCGTCGCCGAAGATCGGCACGATCGCCGTCCGGTACGCGAGCTCCTCGAAGTCGGGCGGCCGTTCGGGACGCTCGATCCGGTAGTGCCTCGTGGGGCGCAGTCCCTGGCGCCGGCGGTAGATGAAGTAGCCCCCCATGCCGAGCACCATCCAGGGGATGCCGATCGTACGTGCCTCCTTGTGCAGCGCCACGACCGCCACCCACGCGGCGAAGGTGCCGATCCCGCCGAGCACGGCGGTGAGCGGGATCGGCCTGCCGCGGATGTTGACGTTCCACGGCATGCGATACGGCCGCTCGCGGTCCGGGTCTTTGACGCGCAGGGCTACCACCGAGACATGGGCCGTCGTGAACGACAGCATCGCCCCGAACGAGTAGAGGTTGCCGAGGAGCGTCGTCCTGCCAGGCAGGATCAGCAGGCCGGCCAGGATCGAGAAGAAGATGATCGTGAACCACGGCGTGCGATGCGTGGGGTGAAGCCTCGAGAAGATGCTTGGCAGCTGGCGGTGCTCGGCCAGCGACCACGACAGCCGCGAGATGCCGATCAGCCCCGCGTTGGTGGCGATGAACAGGATCGTGGCGGCCAGCACGCCGACGTAGTAGCGCGCGATCGTCAGGACGGCCCCGTGGAGGCCGAGGCGGGAGATGATGCCCAGCACCGGGTCGTTTTCGTAGCGCGTGCCCAGTTCGGTGACGTAGTGGGTGCCGTGGTGCACGACGGGGAGCGCCGACAGCGCGACGACCGAGATGCCGGCGTATACGCCGAGCACCGCGATCAGCACGAGGTTCACCGCCTTGGGGATGTCATGACCGGGGTCGCGCGACTCCTCGGCCATGTTCGAGACGGTCTCGATTCCGGTGTAGGCGACCATCGCGACCGACAGCGCGAAGATCAGCTGCGTCCAGGTCGGCGCGACGCCGAGGTGCACCTGGTTGACGAGGAGCGAGGGGTTGAGAACCAGCACGATGCCGACGCCCACCAGCAGCACCTGGGTGCAGAGATCGGCGACCGCCAGGAACAGGTTCAGCTTGGCCGACTCGCCCAGGCCGCGGATGTTCAGCGCGGCGAGCAGCGCGATCGTGATCAGCCCGCCGATGATGTCGCCGGGGTTGTGCGTGAGGCTGGGGAAGAAGGCGCCCAGGTAGTGCGGCACGAAGAACGCCGAGATCGCGATCGTGATGATGTAGTCGAGGCTGAGCGCCCAGCCGGCGAAGAACGAGACCACGTCGTTGAAGGCGTGCCGGGCGAACGACGAGGAACCGCCCGCCTCCGGGAACATCGCGGCGCCCTCCGCGTAGGTCTTGGCGGTGAGCACGAACAGGCCGCCGGCGAACATGAAAACGAGCGGTGTGAGCCCGAGGGCATGCGCGGCGACCAGCCCGAGCGCGTAGTAGATCGAGGAGCCGACGTTGCCGTAGGCGGTCGCGAACAGCCCGGGCACGCCGACGGACCTGCGCAGTCCGTGCTCGGTCAGGCGTGCCATATGGGACCGTCCCGCGGCACCCCGCATGCGGACGAGACGGCGAGGATCTCCACCCTCGCTACGTTAGGCCCGCCAGCGTCAAGCCAACATCAAGAAGCGGGCGCCGAACGTTCAGATTTCAAAAAGATGCCGCTCAGGCCGAAAATCGGTAGCCGATCCCGGAGTCGGTGCGGATCAGCCGCCGCTCGTCCCCCGTGCGCTGGAGCTTGCTGCGCAGGTTGGCGATGTGCGTGCGGAGCACCGGCGTCGCGTCCGCGTACTCCGGCCCCCACACCTCGGTCAGCAGCTGGCGGTGCGTCAGCAGCAGCCCACGGTTCATCACCAGCACGCGCAGTAGCGAGAACTCCGTGGGCGTGAGGTGCACGTCGACGCCCGCGACCGTCACGGAATGCGCCGCGAAGTCGACCACGAGCCCGTCTGTCTCGACACGTGGCTCGCTGTCGTCACGGCCTGCGCGCCGGAGCGCGGCCTTCACGCGAGCGACCAGCTCACCTGGACCGAACGGCTTCGTCACGTAGTCGTCGGCTCCCTGCTCGAGCGCGTCGATCTTCGTCTGCTCCTCGCCGAGCGCCGAGAGCACGAGGATCGGCATCTCGCTCCACTCCCGCAGCCTGCGGCACAGCTCGATGCCGTGCATGTCAGGCAGTACGAGATCGACGATCGCGAGATGCGGGCCGGCGACGGCGGCGCGGTCGAGCGCCTCCTCGGCGGTCGAGGAGATCACCACCTGGTAGTCCGCCTCGCGCAGGATCAGGGCCAGGGCCCGGCGGATCTGCGGGTCGTCGTCGCAGACCAGGATCCGCTCGGCGGGCATCAGCCGCCTGCCTTCTGCCCCACGCCGGCCGTGACGGGCGTCTCCTCGGGAGCGGCCAGCGGGAACTCGACGACGAAGCTCGTCCCCTGGCCGGCCTGGGACTCGACGCTTATGCGACCGCCGTTCAGCTCCAGGAACCCCCTTGTGATGGCGAGGCCGAGGCCTGGGCCAGAGTGCTGAGCCGACGAGTCGCCCGACCGGTAGAACGGCAGGAACACCCGCTCCTGCTCGCCGATCGGGATGCCGGGCCCCTGGTCCACGATCAGGACGCGGATGCGACCTCGCACGGTGCGGGCCCGCACCGAGACGGGCTTGCCGGCCGAGTAGCGAGCGGCGTTCTCGAGCACGTTCACGAAGGCTCTCTCGAGCTGACCGGGGTCGCCCTGCAGGAGCGGCATGCCGGCCTCGACGGAGAGCTTGAAGACGGCCGCGTCCGGGGCGACCTGCTCGACCGCCTCCTGCAGCACCTCGTCGATCGAGCACCAGATCGGGCGCGGGGCCGCGGTGCCCGCCTGCAGCACCGAGAGGTCGAGGAGCTTCTCGATCAGGCGCCAGAGCCGTGTCGCCGCGTCGATCACCTGGTCGCGCACCTCGGCGACGTTCTCGCTGGTGGGCCGATCGGGATCAAGAGCCGTCGCGGCGATCAGGATCGCCGTGAGCGGCGTGCGCAGATCGTGTGAGACGGAGCGCAGCACCGCCGTCTTCAACTCGTCGCTGCGCCGCAGCGCGGCCGTCTCCACCACCTCCGCCTGCAGCTCGGCGCGATGCAGAGCCGCGCCGAGGACCGACTCCAGGGCCGGCACGACGCCCTCGACGACTCGCACACGCTCCGAGCCGGGGAGCGTGCCGTCCAGGCGCAGGGTGCCGATCGGCCCTTCCGAGCCGCGCAGCGTGAGGTCGAGCGTGCCCTCCCGCGGCTCCAACCGGATGAGCGACAACGTCGCGGAGGGAGCGCCGACGGCCCCGGCGAGGCGGTCGGCGGCGAGCACGAGCGCCTCGTCGAGATCGGCGGTGCCGAGCAGCAGGTGAGCCATCTCGGCGGAGAGGTCTGCCTCCTGGCGGCGCTGGTCCGCCTCGCGGCTGCGCGCGCGGGCCAGCTCGGCGACGAGGCCGGTTCCGATCGCGACGACGACGAAGGCGAGCAGCGCTACCCAGTCGCGTTCGTCGGCCAGCGTGAAACGGCCCCCCGGAGGCAGGTGGAAGAAGTTGAACGCGGCCGCGCTGAGAACGCTCGTGAAGATCCCGAGCGTCAGCCCCCAGAACGTCGAGACCACCAGCACGGCGAGCACGTAGAGCACCCCGAGCGACAGGACCGGCGTGAGGTGCTTCAGCGGGTAGATCAAGGCGGTGGCGGCGGCGACGGCGGCCACGGCCACGAGCACGCCCGCGAGCCGTGACGGTCGCTCGGCGCGCAGGAGCCGGGGAGACAGCGCGGTCGAAGTCATGCCTCCAAGCATGATCGTCCTCCTTGGGGCGTGCTGCGATCGAGGCCGGCGGCCCGCTTTGCAGCGCCGAAGATCGCGACGTCGGCTCTCCGAGCCCGGCGAGTCGCGGTTGCGCTCAGGCCGGCGTCGGGACCGGCTCCCTCTGCGGCGCGTGGACCTCGGTCTCGATGATCACCCGGCATGGGCGCTTGCTCAGGAGATAGGCGGCCGTCGGGCCGATCCGCTGCTCGCCGGCGGGGGCGTGGATCGTCGACCAGTAGATGACGTCGCAGTGGACGCGTTCGGCTTCCTGCACGAGCGCCGCGCCGGGGTTGCGCGTGCGGATCAGAGCGGTGTGGATCTTGATCCCGCGCCGCCTGGCCTTGATGCGCGCCGTCTCGAGCACCGAGCGCCCCTCGGCTTCCTCCTCCTCGAGCCCCTCGCCGAGCGACAGCTGACTCGGCACCGGGAGCACGTAGATCGCGTAGACGACCCCGTCTTTTCCGATCAGCTTGGCGGCGCCGCTCAACGCCGAGGCGCTGACGTCGTCGCCGAAGATCGGCACGAGCGCGGTCTTGTACTGGAGCTCCTCGAATTCCGGCGGCCGCTCGTGTCGAGGCGCGCGCTCCGTCGTGCGCAGGTCGAGGCCCAGCCGGCGGCGATAGAAGACGTAGAGCGACATCCCGAGCGCCAGCCAGGCGACCCCCGCGACGGCCACGTTCAGGTGCAGGATCGTCACGACGAGGAAGGCGAGCCCCGTGCCGATGCCTCCGAGCACGGCGAACAGCGGCAGCCGGTACCCGGCGATCCGCAGAGTCCCCGGCCCTCGGTAGGGACGTGGGTGATCCGGCTCCTTGATGCGCAGGCGGATGACCGAGATGTGCGCGAGCGTGAACGAGAGCATCGCGCCGAACGCGTACATGTTGCCGAGGAATTCGGCCTTGCCCGGGATGATCGTCAGGCACGCGACGCCGCCGAACAGCAGGATCCCGATCCAGGGGGTGCTGAAGCGCGGGTGCAGGCGGCTGAGGCGATCGGGGACCTGACGGTGGAGCCCCATCGAGTAGACCAGCCGGGACGCCCCGATGATCCCGGCGTTCGCGGCGATGAACAGGATCGTCGAGGCGAGCAGGCCGACGTAGATCTCGCCGGCTCCCTGCAGCGGCCCGAGGTGGAGGTGCTTGACGATGCCGAGCACAGGGTCGCCGGCGAACCCGCCGTGGGCCTCGCTGGTGCCGAGCAGCGTGCTGTAGTGCCCGTTGGGCAGCCGGTGGACCGGCAACGCCGAGAGGGCCACCAACGGCAGCGCCGCGTAGATCGCGAAGACGGCGATGACGACGGCTTTGATGGCCTGCGGGACCGTCCGCGTCTCGTCCCTGGCCTCCTCGGCCATGTTGGAGATCGTCTCGATCCCGGTGTAGGCGATCATCCCGATCGGGATCGCGACGAGGAAGGCTTTCCACGTCGGCGCGATCCCCAGGTGCACGTTGTGGATGAGCACGTGCGGCGAGAACACGAGCACTAGGCCCACGATCACCAGCAGCAGCTGCGTAGCGAGGTCCGTGATCGCGAGCACGATGTTGAGCCCGGCTGCCTCCCGCACCCCGACGACGTTGACGAGCGAGAGCAGCGCGACCACGCCGATCCCGAAGAGAACGTCGCCGGGGCCGTGCTGCAGCGCGGGCCAGAACAACCCGCCGATGTAGTGCGGGACGAAGAACGCGGAGATCGCGATCGTGATCGTGTAGTTGAGCATCTGCGCCCAGGCGGCGAAGAACGACCACAGCTCGTTGAACGCGTGGCGCGCGAAGCTGGACGAGCCACCGGCCTCCGGGTACATCGTCGTCGCCTCGGCGTAGGTTGCGGCGGTGAGGTAGAAGATGAAGCCGGTGATGATGAAGACCAGCGGCGTCAGCCCGAGCGCGAAGGACGCCACGAGGCCCAGCGCGTAGTAGATCGAGGAGCCGACGTTGCCGTAGGCGGTCGAGAACAGGGCGCTCGTGCCGAGCACCCGCCGCAGTCCGTGTTCGCTCAGCCGTGCCATTGGGCGCAGGGTATATCCGCCCGCCCGCGGAGAGCCCCAGCCGCTCGCCCGCAGCCGCCCGGGAGCTGCAAAATCCCATGCATCATCGGCGCGATTGCAGGAACGGGCCGTATGATCCCGACGAGCCGGTCCCGAGCGATTCCGGCATGTGCAAATGGAAACAGCGCGACGCGGAAACTACGACTCGGGTGAGGACTTCGTCCTCGAATACGGCGATCTCCGCTTCACCTTCAACGAGGATGACTTCGCGGAGCGCTGCGAGCAGGCCGCTCTGAAGCTCGGCTTCGTCGGCGCGAGGCTCGGCGACGACGAGCTGGAAGATCTGGTGAACCTGGCGGTCAACGGCGAGATCCTGGACCCCGCCTCGGCGCTCGGCGAACACGTGAACGACTGCTGGCCGGAGCTCGTCGGGCCGGCGGAGCGCTCTCTGGTCCACTGGCTGCGGCGGCTCGTGTTCCGCGGCGCGTGGCTCGACCAGCGCGTCAACGAGGGTGAGCTGGGCGTCGCGTTCGACGAGCGGACCGGCTGCTTCGCCTACGTGCAGCCCGCCGATCCGCGATCGCCGTCCGGCGGTGAGCCGATCGAGCTCGCCCCCGAGCCCTCCTGGGGCCGGGTCGCCTACCGCCGCTGAGGGCGCTCAACCCGTTCCCGAGCCCTCCTCGGACCGGGTCGCCCACCGCCGCTCGAGGCGCTCAGCTCGCTGCCTCGAGTGCCTCGGCGCGCGCCTTCGTGATCGCGGCCGCGCCGTCCTCCCCGACCAGTAGCTCGGGCCTCAGCGTGCCGCTGGCCGCCAGATCGAGGATCGGCTGGCGCCCCGTGGAGGTCAGCGTGGCATCGAGGGCGATGACCGTCGTCTCGCCCCCCAGCGGACTGGTGGCGGTTGCGATGATCGTCAGCGAGCCCCCGTCGCGCAGGTTGCGAGCGGCGGCGAGCGCCTTGCGCGCGGCATGGGGGTGCAGGCCGTCGAGGTTGTCGATCAGGACGACGGCGTGGCCGCCGCGAACGGCGAGACGCCTGGCCGCCTCGACGGCGCGCTCGACAGCCTGGTCCTGGCTGTCGGCGGAGGCGGCGAGGCTGAGCGCCGCCGCGGGGACGATCGGACCCTCCCGCCACCGGGTGATCTCCTCGGGGCGAACGCCCGCCAGCACGACGCTCAGCTCGAGCTCCTCACGGCCATTGAGGGCCTCGAGGAGCCGGAGCAGTGTCTCCGTCTTGCCTGCCCGCTGGGAGCCCACGATCACGGCCCGCGATCCGCGCCCGAGAGGTGTCATCCACTCGATCGCCTCGAGCGTGGGGTCTTTGCTGCCCAGCGACAGGCGCTCGCTCGGGTAGTCGGCGGGGAGGTCGTCGTAGCGGGATCCGTCCGACACCGTGTCGGCCAAGGCGCCGTTGATCGTGTCGATGCGAACCAGCGAGGGGTAGCGCTCGGAGCGGCGCGGGGTGCGCACGGGGCCTGCGACCTCGTCGCCTGAGACGAGCTCGCAGCGGCGGACCTGGGCGGCGGAGATGTAGACGTCCTCGTCCGATGGCTCCGGCGGCTCGACCCTCAGGAAGGCGGAGCCGTTGCCGAGGACCTCGACGACTCCCGACGCCACGCGCCCTGCCTCGGCGCCGTCCTCGGACGACGAGCGCCGGCTCCGCTCTCGCCGGACGGGCTCGGACGGGCCGCCCTCATCGGCGTCGGCGTCGGCGTCGGCCGCTGTGGCACCCCGGCGCGAACGGGTGGCCCGGCGACGGCGCGGACGCTGGCCGGCGCGCTCACCCTCGCCTGCGCGCTCATCCTCGCGGTCCTGCTCGGGCGAGTCTGGGGCGGCGGAGGGCGAGGAGCCCTCCTCGCCGAGGATCGCGTCGATCAGCGCTTCCTTGCGGAGCCGCCTGAAGCCGTCGAGGCCGAGCTGATCGGCGATGGCATGGAGGTCGGCCAGCGGGCTCGCCTCCAGGTCGGAGCGCTCCAGTACTGCCATCTCGTCTGCCTTCTTTCGTAGTGGATGGGCGGTCGGCGTCCTGACGCGTTGGACAGCGGCAGGCACCCGTGATTGCGGTTCAGCCTAGCGGCTCGGGCGGGCGGCCCCTGCTCGCGGGCGGATCGAGCCGCGGCCCGACCACTAGGCCTCGCCGCGGTCGTAGCGGTTCTCCTCGGCGAGCGCGAGGTCCCTGTCGGCCTCCGCGCGGCCGGACAGCGCGGCGCGAACGGCGAGGAAGTCGGCGGCCGCCGCCACGTCGTGGATGCGGAAGATGTGCGCTCCGTGCTCGACGCCGTGGGCCAGCGCCGCGAGCGTACCCGCCAGGCGCCCGCGAGGCGGGCGCCCGGTCAGCGCGCCGATGAAGTCCTTGCGGGATATCGCCAACAGCAGAGGTCGGCCGAGCTCGTGCAGCCGGCCGACGTCGGCGAGCAGGCGGATGGTCTGTGCCGGGGTCTTGGCGAAGTCGGGCCCGGGATCGACGATCAGCTGATCGGGATCCACGCCCAGCGAGACCGCCTCCCCGATTCGCTCGCGCAGGAACTCGAGCACCTCGGCCGTGATGTCGCCGTAGAGACCCGGGTCCTGGAGCCGCTGCCGCGGTGCGGCGGCCGTGTGCATCACGACGAGCGCCGCGCCCGTCTGCGCGCACACCTCGGCCAGCTCGCGGTCGCGCAGGCCGCTGACGTCGTTGATGATCCTGGCGCCCGCGGCGATGGCCGCCCGGGCCACCGGCGCCTTGTAGGTGTCGACCGATACGAGCGCGCCCAGCTCGCCGGCCACCCGCTCGACGAGCGGCACCACCCGCTCGAGCTCGTCCTCGACCTCCACGGGCGGCTCGCCGGTCGAGGCGGACTCTCCGCCGATGTCGAGAATGTCGGCTCCTGCCGCGAGCAGCTCGCGCGCCAGTTCGAGCCGCTCCTCGAGCGTGGTGCGGAGGCCGCCGTCGCTGAACGAGTCGGGCGAAGCGTTGACGACGCCCATCAGCCACGGCCGCTCCCCCAGCTCGAGCGTCCGCTCGACGGCTTGCAGCCGCCGGGGCGGGGCGCTCACGGCTTGCCGTTGGCGGGCGAGCTCGCGGCCGCGGCGGCCAGGACTTCGCCCTCGTCGGCGACGAGGCCCTCCGCGGCGGCCTCCTCCCCGAAGCGCTCGAGCTCGCGGTCGAGGCGCTGCGAGTCCCATCCGAGCTCGCGTGCGAGGACCGCGCCGGCCCGCTGAACCGGGCCATCGGGTTCCGCCGGTCCCCGCGAGGGATCGAGGTTGAGCTCGCGCGCCGCGAGCAGCCCCAGGCGCGTGCGCCGCAGCAGGACGTCCCCGATGCTGCGCGCCTGCTCGCGGCGCGCCGCGAGAGCGACCTCCGCCAGCAGGTCGGGCAGCCCGTCGACGATCGGCTGCGCGAGCTCGCCGCGCTCGGCGGCCAGCGCGAGGACCTCGTGGGCGCCGTGACCGTAGCGGCCGGCGAGCGGCTCGTACGAGGCGCTCGGCACCCCCTCCACGCGCGGCAGCTCGTCGACGTCGATCGCCTGCCCGAGCGGGATCTCGTGGGTCCGGCAGGGCGCGTCGCGGGCGTCGCGCTCGACGAGGCGGTCGACGGTCATCTTGGCCATCCGCCTCCAGGTGGTCAGCTTGCCGCCGGTGATCGTGATCATCCCGGAGGAGGTCTCGTACAGCTCGGCCTTGCGCGAGATGTCGACGGACTTCTTGGGGTCGCCGGTCGAGATCAGCGGCCTCACGCCGGCGAAGGCGCCGGTCAGCTGCGCGGGGCCGAGGTCGCTTCCGAAGAAGGCGTTGACGGCGTTCAGCAGGTAGCCGATGTCCTCGGCGGATGGCCGTATGTGATCGAGCGGCCCCTCGTAGTCGTTGTCCGTGGTGCCGATGAGCGTGTGCCCGAGCCAGGGCAGCGCGAAGATCGAGCGGCCGGAGCCGGCGGGGACGATGGCGCCACCGACCAGGGGCAGGTCCTCGTTGCGGACCGTTATGTGGGTTCCCCGGCTCGGCCGGATGCGCGGAAGCTCCGCCTCGTCGTGCAGCTCCTGCGGGCGCAGCTCGTCGGCCCAGACCCCCGTGGCGTTGACGACGTTCGCCGCGCGCACCTCGAACGACGCTCCGGACTCGACGTCCAGCGCCTGCACGCCCTGCGCGCGGCCCCCGTGCTCGAGCAGGCCCGTGACCGCCACCCGGTTCGCGCAGACGGCGCCGAACCGCTCGGCCTCGCCGAGGACGGTGAGCACGAGCCGGACGTCGTCGGTCTGGCAGTCGTAGAACAGGTACCCGCTGGTCGGCTCGCGCGGCGCGAGGGCGGGCAGCAGCTCGAGGACCTCCTCGCCCGAGATCACCCGGTGACGCTCGGGGCTCCACGACTCCGCCTCCTCGGCCGTGGCGGCCTTGCCGGGAGGCCGCGAGTCGGTGCCGGGCACGCCGTTGCCCTGCGCTCGCTCGGAGCGCGAGCGCCGCCCGCGGCGGGTGCGCAGGCGCTCGCGTTCGACTGACATGACGTCGTAGAGGTTGAGGCCCACGCCCACGAGGCGGTCGGGGCGCGCACCTTCGAAGGCCGGCACGACGAGCGGCAGCGGACGGACGAGATGCGGGGCCAGCATCACCATCAGCCTGCGCTCCAGGAGCGCCTCGCGGACCAGGCCGAGGTCGAAGTGCTGGAGGTAGCGAAGGCCACCGTGGACCAGCTTGCTGGAGCGGCTGGAGGTGCCGGAGGCGTAGTCGGCGCGCTCTAGCAGCGCCACGCTGTACCCCCGCGCCGCGGCATCGAGGGCCACGCCGGCGCCCGTGATGCCGCCGCCGACGACCGCCACGTCGAACTCGTGCTCGGACAGCGCCGCAAGCGCCTGGCTGCGCTCGATCATCGAGCGCAGTCTCGCAGAGCCGGCCGCCGGTCCGGCGGCCTAGAGCTGGGCGAGCTCGGCGCTTATCTCGCTCACCGCGGACTTTGCGTCCCCGAAGAGCATCTCGGTCTTCGGGTCGTAGTAGAGCTCGTTTTCGATGCCCGCGAACCCAGGGTTCATGGAGCGCTTGATGACGATCACCGAATGGCTGTCCGAGACCTCGAGGATCGGCATCCCGTAGATCGGCGAGGACGGCGTGTTCTTGGCGGCGGGGTTGGTGACGTCGTTGGCGCCGATCACCAGCGAGACGTCGGTCCGCTGAAACTCGGGGTTCGCGTCGTCCATCTCCTTGAGCTGGTCGTAGGGGACGTCGGCCTCGGCCAGGAGGACGTTCATGTGCCCGGGCATGCGCCCAGCCACCGGGTGGATCGCGTAGCTCACTTCGACACCCCGTTTTTCAAGCTCCTTCGTCAGCTCGCGCACGGCGTGCTGAGCCTGGGCCACGGCCATCCCATAGCCGGGGACGATCACGACCCGGTTGGCGTAGGCGAGCTGGATGGCGGCGTCTGCAGCCGTCGTGGAGCGCACGGTTCCCGCGTGCTCGCCCGCTCCTTCGGCGCCCGCCACGGCGCCGCCGCCGCCGAAGCCGCCGGCGATGATCGCGGGGATCGAACGGTTCATCGCGACGGCCATCAGGTTCGTGAGGATCGACCCCGAAGCGCCGACGATCATGCCGGCGACGATCAGGGCCGGGTTGTTCAGCGCGATTCCGGTGGCCGCGGCCGAGAGGCCCGTGAAGGCGTTCAGCATCGAGATCACGACCGGCATGTCCGCTCCGCCGATCGGCAGGACGACGGCGTTGCCGAGCAGCGCGGCGCAGGCCAGCATGCCGATGAACACGCCCTCCGAGTGGTCGCCCGCGGCGATGTCCGCTCCCGCCGCCACCGCGAGCACGAGCAGCACGAGGTTGACGATCTGCTGCGCCGAGCCGAGGCTGATCGGCCGCCCCGGGATGATTTCCTGGAGCTTGCCGAAGGCGATGTTCGAGCCCCAGAACGACACGGAGCCGACGATCGCGGCGAACAGCGAGAACACCGTGATGTAGGTCGCCGTGTGGGCGAAGCCGTGCGTGAGGCGGAACTCGGCCCACGAGATGAGGAAGACCGCTCCACCGCCGACGCCGTTGAACAGGGCCACCATCTGCGGCATCGCCGTCATCTTCACCTGCCTCGCCGCGGGCACCCCGACAGCCGTGCCGAGCGCCAGGCCGAGCGCGATCAGGCCCCAGTTGCCCTCGTCCGGCGACAGCAGGGTGGCGATCACGGCAATGGCCATGCCGACCGCCGCCGTGCGGTTGCCACGCACCGCCGTGGTCGGCCCCGACAGGCCCCGCAGCCCCTGGATGAAGAGCGAGAAGGCGATGATGTAGAGGACGTCCCGGAAGTTCGAGCTCTGCAGGAACGAGGTCGCGAGCGGCGGCGCGTTCACGATTTGCCGACCTCCTGCTCGTTCGCCGCCTGCGTCTGCTCCTCCTCGGCGGGGGGCGGCTTCGGCTTGACCTTGAACATCTCGAGCATTCGGTCGGTGACGAGGAAGCCGCCGACGATGTTGATCGTCCCGAAGGTGATCGCGATGACGAGGATCACCTTGTTGAACGTGTCGTTGCCGGACAGGCCGACGATCAGCAGCCCTCCGAGCAGCACGATCCCATGGATCGCGTTGGTGCCCGACATGAGCGGCGTGTGGAGCGTGTTGGGCACCTTGGAGATGACGACGAAGCCGATGAAGCCCGCCAGGACGAGGATCGAGAGGTTGGTGGTGAGCGTGCTGGCGAGGATCACGCGACCGCCTCCAGCGCCGCCCTGGCCCCGGGGTTGACGACCTCTCCGTCGCGTACGACACACGAGCCGCTGACGATCTCGTCGTCGAAGTCGAGCGTCAGGGCGCCGTCGTCGCCTACGAACAGGTCGAGCAGCGCGAGCACGTTGCGAGCGAACAGCTGGGAGCTGTGCTCGGCCATGCCCGCCGGCAGGTTGAGCGGCGAGACGATCTTCACGTCGTGGCGCACGACCGTCCGGCCGGGCTCCGTCAGCTCGCAGTTGCCGCCGGCCTCGCCGGCCAGGTCGACGATGACCGAGCCGGGCTTCATGCCTTCGACCGCCTCGGCGGTCACGAGCTTCGGCGCCGGGCGCCCGGGGACGAGCGCGGTGGTGATGACGACGTCGAACCCCTTGATCGCATCGGTGAGGGCCTGCTGCTGGCGGGCGCGCTCCTCGTCGGTCAGCTCACGCGCGTAGCCGCCCTCGCCGCTTGCCTCCAGGCCGAGGTCGAGCCACTGGGCTCCAAGCGAGGTGACCTGCTCGGCGACCTCCGGTCGCACGTCGTAGCCGGTCGTGCGGGCGCCCAGGCGTTTCGCGGTGGCGATGGCCTGAAGGCCGGCGACGCCGACGCCCAGCACGAGGACCTTGGCGGGCGGGATCGTGCCGGCGGCCGTCATCAGCATCGGGTAGAAGCGCCCCATCTCCTCGGCTCCGAGGAGGGCTGCCCGGTAGCCCGCGACGTTGCTCTGGGAGGACAGGGCGTCCATCGACTGCGCCCGCGAGATCCGCGGGATGGCCTCCATCGCGAACGCAGTCGCCCCGGCCTCGGCGAGCGCGCGCGTGGTCTCCGGGCTCGTGAGCGGCGCAAGGAACCCGATCAGGATGGAGCCGCTGCCGAGCCCGCGGACCTGCTGGGGGTCGGGAGGGGCGATCGTGACCACCACGTCCGAGCCCCAGATCTCGGCGGAATCGGCGCTGATGCGGGCTCCCGCCTGCTCGAACGCCTCGTCCGTGAGCAGCGCATCGGCGCCTGCGCCCTGCTGGACGACGACGTCGAGCCCCTTGGCCACGAGCTTGCCGACGACCTCCGGCACGAGCGCCACGCGATGCTCACCGGCCGCCGTCTCCTTCGGTACTCCGATCCTCATGAAGTGCGAGAACGTATCCCATCGCGGCCACGAGCGGCGGCCCGGTATGCGAGACTCGAACCACGATGACGGTGAACCTGACCCGCATCTACACCAGGCTCGGCGACGGCGGGGACACGCACCTGGGGGACATGAGCAGGGTGTCGAAGCTGCACCCCCGGGTCGAGGCGTACGGCACGGTGGACGAGCTCAACGCCGCTATCGGGGTGGCCCTCCTGGAGCCGCTGCCACAGCGGTTCGTCGACTGGTTGAACCGGGTCCAGAACGACCTCCTCGACGTCGGCGCCGACCTGTCGGTTCCGCCTGCCGCCGAGGAGCCGGACGCCGCCGAGGAGGCGGGCGAGCCGGCGGCACGCGAGCGCCTGCGGGTGGGGCCCGCCTACACCGAGTGGCTCGAGCAGGCGTGCGACGAGGTCAACGCCAGGCTGAAGCCGCTGCGCTCGTTCGTGATCCCCGGCGGCACACCGGCGGGCGCACACCTGCACGTGTGCAGGACGGTCTGCCGCCGCGCGGAGCGGCGGGCGATCGCGGTTGGCGAGGACGTCAACGCGGAGGTCATCCGCTACCTGAACCGCCTATCCGACCTGCTGTTCATCCTCAGCCGCGCGGTGAACTGCCACGCCAGCGGCGACGCCTCGACCGAGCAGCTCTGGGAGCCGGGGGCGCACTAGCCGGCGGCGACGCTGTGCTTCGAGGGCCAGCGGCGCTCGGCCGCCCGGAGTGCCGCGACGGCGAGCGCGGTCCACAGGGCGGCGACGAGGTAGCCGCCGAGCACGTCGCTGGGCATGTGCCAGGCGAGGATCAGCAGCGCGACGCCGACCGCCGCGGCGAACGCGCCGCCGAGTGCCGCAACCATCGGGCGCAGCCGCGCCGGCGAGACGAGCACGGCGCTCAGGACCAGGGCCATGGCGGCGGTCGAGTGCCCGCTGGGCCACGACGCCGGGTTCACGTGGACCGCACCGACCTGGGCGTGAGGATGCGCCAGGAGCGGCTTCAGGGTCTCCGAGGTCAGCGGCGCGAGCGACATGACGCCCACGACGGCGAGCGCCACTCGCGGGCGTTCACGCGCCAGCGAGACGGTGACGAGCGCGACGCCCCAGAGGATGAAGAGCGTCGGTTTGAGCAGGTGGATCAGGAAGTTCGATGCCGAGTCGACGTGCGGGCGGCTGAGCAGCGTGAAATCGCGCAGCGTGAGGGCGTCGCGCAGATGCGCAGCCGGGACGAGCTGCGCCACCACCCATATGACGGCAAGCGCCAGGGCGCACAGGGCGGCGATTCCGAGCGGGCGGGACGGAGCGGAGCCCCGTCGGGCCGAGCCCGGGTGGATCGCGGCCGTGGTGTAGGCATTGGTGGACACGCCGCCCCAAAGGTTAGGCAGGCCGCTAAAGCCCCGCTGAACGGCCGCGGGCCTCAGCGCCTGACCGGCGCCAGCGCGATGCCCAGCAGCGTGCCGAGCGCACGTGCGAGCCCGTCCAGGCGCCGGCTCGCCACGCCTTCGGCGTCCGTCCGGCGGCCGGACACGGTGCGGCGTGGCAGGCGGCTGCCGTGCGCCGAGGAGGGCAACGCCTGCACGGCTCGCCCGGACGAGCCGCCGCGAGCGGCCGAGGAGCGCACGGGCGCGATCGGCAGGGGCTTCTCGGCGAGCGCCGTGAGCGCCTGCGCGGTCACCCATACGGGAGTCTGTGCGCCGGTGCGCGAGTAGCGCACGCTTCCGTTTGGGGCGAGCAGGGTGTGCAGGTAGCCGAGCGGCGAGCGGCTGCCATCGCGCGTGAGCGCAGCCACGTCGCGGCCGGCCGCCGTCAGTCCCTGGATCGCCCAGGCCGTCGACTGGGCATTGGATTCGCCGCCCCGCTGCTGCGCGTAGCCGCCGTCCCGGTTCTGTGCCCTGACGAGGAACGCCGCGGCGCGCGCGATGGCTGCACGGCCTGCGCCGGCACCGGCCAGGGCCTGGAGGACCGCGGCTGTGTCGTCGATGTCGCTGCCGGCACCGCGCGCCCCGAAGCCGAAGCCCCCGTCGCGTTCCTGCTGGCGCTGGAGCCAGACGGCGGCGGCGTGCACGGGCGCACTCGCGGCCGGGTAACCCGCCGCGCGAAGGGCGAGGATCGCGAACGCGGTCAGATTGCCGAGATGGCCGAAGGAGCCGTCGCCGTCGCGGAAGCCGAGCAGCCGCGCGACGGGATCGGCCCCGGGAAGCGAATGCGTCGAGGCGCCGCAGGCGTGAAGCGCGAGGATCGTCCGCTCGAGGTCGCCGGCCCCGTGCAGGCTCGACGCTTCGGCACGGAGGAAGTCGAGAACCGTGCGCCCGCCGCGGCGCAGGCTCAACGGATCGCGCCCGGCCGCCGCCAGGCCCATCGCCACCCATCCGGAGTAGAGCTCGCTGCTGGCCTGTCCGGGCGCGCCGCCGAAGCCGCCGTCCGGGTTCTGTGCGGCTGCGAGGAAGCGGAGCTCGCGTGAGATGTCCAGGCGCGCTTCGGTGCCGCGCATGCTCGAGCCGGCCGCGCGCGGCCGGGCGGCAGGTCCCGCCGAGGGAGGCGCCGCCGCCGGGCGAGCCAGGCGGGCGCCGGCATCGGTGGCGCGGGGGCCGCCGAGGAGCAACGTGGCGGCGATCGCGATGCCGAGGAGCGATAGCAGCGCCGGGATGGCGGGCGTTGCGCCGCTGCCGTCGGTGGGAGCCGCGGCGCTCGCGGCGGGCGGCCTGACCCAGACGACCTCCATGCGCGCCCGAACCCTGCCGAGCAACCGGGCCAGCTCAGGCGCGAAGGCGAGTCCGAAGAGGAAGCTGGCGACGGTGTCCGTCACGTCGTAGGCGAGCGCCTGGCCGGCGACCGCGATGAACGCCGCGGGCGTGTGGCTCGCGCCGAGCGTCCAGGTGTAGACGTTCATGATCTCCTTCGCCGCGAGCGCCGCGAGCCCGCACGCGAGGGCCAGCCAGATCCGCCCGAGGCGCCGTCGGCTGAGGCTGCCGAGGAGCGCGCCGGCCAGGCCGACCATCCCCCAGGCGACCATCTGCCAGGGGGTGTAGGGCCCCTGCCCGAGCATGAAGTTGGAGACGAGCATCCCGAGAGAGCCCACGGCGAATCCGGGCAGCGGTCCGAGCGAGTAGCCCACGACGAGCGTCATGGCCGTGATCGGCTTGACGTCGGGAAGAGCCGCGAACGCGTCCCGTCCCAGCGCCGCCAGGGCCGACATGATCGCCACCACGGCGGCCATGCGGGCTGACGGCCGCCTGCGCTCGTAGGCGAGCCAGCCGGCGACGAGCACGAGCCCGACGATCGCGAACGATGCCAGCGGCCAGCTCACGAGGCGGCCCCCGGAGAGATCGTGGCGGGCGCGTCCGGCTGCTCCTGCGGGGTCGCGGCGCGCCGCAGCAGCAGCTCGGCGCCCTGCTCCGGCAGCAGCACGCCGTCGGCGCCCGCGAGTATCCGGGCCGTCTCGGTGGAGAAGTACCAGCCTCCGGCAAGGAGCTCGGCCGCGGTGCCGTCGGCGATCACGCGCCCGTCTGCCATGAGCACCGCGCGCTCCGCGCAGGCGGCGGCGAACTCGGGGTCGTGCGTTGCCACGATCACCGCCTGGCCGCCGGCCGCGCGGCGCCGGAGCTCACGCGCGAGAAGGGCCTTCGCCGCGCGGTCCATGCCCCGGGTGGGCTCGTCGAGTGCGAGCACCGCGGGGGCGTCGCCCGACCCGGCGACTATCGCCAGCGCAAGGCGCTGGCGCTCTCCCCCGGAGAGGTCGGCCGGGTTGCGGTCGCCCATCGACGCCAGACCGGCGGCCGCGAGCGCCGCCGCCGGCGCCTCCTGGGAGACGCGCTCGTGGATCAGGTAGTCGCCGGGGTTCTGCAGGAGCAGCGCGACCCGCCCCGAGCACTCCAGGCGGCCGCGGGTCGGCTCGAGCAGGCCGGCGGCATGACGCAGGAGGGTCGACTTGCCGGCGCCGTTGCGTCCCATCAGCGCGATGGTCTCGCCCGGCAGCACCCGGAGGTCGACTCCGCGCAGGATCGCCGGTCCGTCGGCCAGCTCGTGCCAGACGCGGCGAAGCTCGAGCGCGGCGGGGCTGCGCTCGCGGCGACGTCTCCGCGTCCGGGGGCCGGGCGGGGTCTCGGGGTTCGCGTCCTCGTAGAGCAGGCCGCGGGAGCGGAGTGCCCGGCGTGCCTGCCTGACGCCGGCGGGAGGCGGATGCAGGCCGGCGCGGGCGAAGAGCTTGGCGGCCGGCGTCTGCAGCGTCTGCGCCTCGGCACCGGCCCAGGCGAGGAACGACACCGGGTCCCCGTCGCAGGCGACGCGCCCCGCCTCGAGCGCGATCACCCGGTCGGCCGCCGCGAGGCAGCGCTCGAGCCGATGCTCGGCCATCACGATTGTCGTCTCCCACTCCTGGTTGAGGCGGCGCAGGAGCCCGATCAGCTCGTCGCCCGCGACGGGGTCCAGCTGCGAGGTCGGCTCGTCGAGCAGCACCAGCCTCGGCCGGCCGGCGAGCGCGGCACCGAGCGCGACGCGTTGCTTCTCCCCGCCCGAGAGCTCCTGGGTGGAGCGGTCGAGCAGCGCGTCGATGCCGAGCGCGAGCGCGACCTCCTCGACACCCCGGGCGACAGCCGTGCTGCCGTGGCCGCGGCTCTCGAGCGCGAGCGCGAGCTCGGCGCGGACGGTGCTCATGACGAGCTGCGTCTCGGGGTCCTGGAAGAGCACGCCCGCGAAGGCGCCGAGGCGCGAGGGACCGTGTTCGCGCGTGTCGAGGCCTGCCAGCGTCACGCGACCCGCGAAGGTGCCTCCGTGGAAGTGCGGGACCAGGCCGCACGCGGCCCGCAGGAGGGTCGACTTGCCGTGCCCCGAGAGACCGGCCAGCAGGCAGAACTCGCCGGCCCCGATCTCGAGGCTCACGTCGTCGAGCGCGAGCCCCGCTTCGCCGGGATAGCGGTAGCTGACACCTTCAAACGACAGCAGCGGCGAGCTCACGCGTCCACTCCCCTCCGATCGCCGAAGGGCAGCAGCGTGGCGGCGAGGAGCGCGAGACAGAGCGCGATCGTCGCCCCGGTGACGGGGGCGTGGATCCCGGGGTAGGCGTCGAAGGTCGCGGCGCCCGCCAGCCTGCCCCAGACGGCGAGCCCGGCGATCGCGCCCGCCGAGGCGAGGAAGGCAACGTCGTGTCGCGACCAGGGGCGCCGGAGGCGGGGAGCCCGCCGGGCGGTGGCGAAGCCCCGGACCTCGAGCGTCGCGGCGACGTCCATCGCCCGATCGAGCGACCCCCCGATGACGGCACGCAGCAGCGCAAGTTGTGCGCGGACGCCCTGCGGTGTGCCGGGCGGCCGGGTCCGCTGCGCTTCGGCAAGGCGCTGCGAGTCCGCGGCGAGCACCGGGATCATGCGGGTCGCGAGCGACGCGGTGAGCGCCGAGCGGAACGAGAGGCGCCGCAGGATCCTGAGCGCCTCGTCGGGATCCACCGCGAGGCTCGCGAGCGTGGTGATCAGGATCAGCAGCATCACCTTCAGCGCGATGACGGCGCCGAAGACGACCGCCTCCACGGTCAGGTTTCCCTGGCCGAACGGTCCCAGGTCGCCGAGACGGGCGAACACCGTGAGCCCTTGGCGGGAGACGAGGACGTTGACGATGGCGATCGGAAGCCAGACGATCGCCGCGGTTCGCATCGAGCGGGCCAGCTGACGCCCGACCCCCGCGCCGACCCCGGCGCCGAGTACGGCGAGCAGAAGGGCGATCAGCGCGACCGGGCTGTCGAGCAGGAGCGTCGCCGCGGACAGCGCCGCGGCCCACGAGGCGCCCACGCCCGCACGCGTGGCATGGAGGGGGCTGGGCCTGCGCCGGTAGAAGAGCGTCGTGCCTCGCATCGGCTCACGGTCCCCGCTCGGGCAGCGGGCTCACTCCGGCGGCCGTGACGGCCACGGCGAAGCGATTCTGAAGCTCGGGGGCACCGAACGCCCGCGCGGCGAGATCGACCCCGCCGGCGTCGGTTCCCGTGACGACCCAGACTGGCGCATCTTCGCCGTGTCGCGTGGCGGCGATCAGCCCGCCGCCGCTCACCAGTGTTCTCACGGGCCGGCCGTCCTGATCGAGGAGGGTCAGCGAGCGTCCGTCGCCGGTGAAGCGGGCGTACACGCCACTCGCTCTGGGGCCGCCTGCGAGCGTCTCGGTGGCGAGGTCGCCCTGCACGCGGGTCCAGGGACCGACCATGACGCGCAGCGTCTGCGGCGCCGGGCCGGCGCCGATCGCGGCGACCGCGGCCGGCACCCGCTGGGCGCGCAGGCGCGCCGTGACCGTCTTGCAGGCGGCGCCGGTTTCCGTGGCGCACTCGACGCGAACGGGCAGCCGCTTGCCGTCGATGCCGTTCAGGAAGGGCTCCGGGAACGATCCGACGACGGCGGGGACGGCGTCGGTCTGGCTCCAGTCGTGCCGGTCCCACCAGATGTGATCGCCGGGATGGACGTTCGTCTCGGCGGCCCCCCGCGGGGCCTCGACGCCGTTGACGTAGTAGAACCAGTCGACCGGACTGCCGGCTTCCTGGCCGCCCGAGACGCCGGCGATGCTCTGGACGAACCCCCCGCCGAAACGGGTGCTGACGGGATCGTTCCGCACGAGCAGGCTCATGACCGTCTCCTGGCCGGTCAGCTTCGGTGCCTGAGTCGAGCGCAGGACGCGAGCGCCGAAGTCTCGCGTGACGCGAAGCTGGACGGCGCTCGGAGCCGGACCCGCACCGAGGCCGCAGCCCGCGAGGAGAAGCGCGGCGACCGGCATCGAGGCGACGATCATCGAGACCGGCGATCTCATCGCACCACGATCGTCTCCGGGAAGGACGCCACCAGGCCGTGGCGGCCGGCGGCGATGGCGTAGCGCCCCGGCGCCGACGGGGCGATCAACCTCGCTCGCCCGCCGCTGTCGGTCGAGGCGAAGTCGGAGCCCACCGTGACGATGGCGCCTGCCACCGGCACGGCCCGGCCGTCGTTGTCGTAGCCGGTAACGGTCACGGTCAGGGACCCGCTGCGGGTCACGCTCGACGTCGACGGAGAGGCGGCCAGGGTTCGCTGGCAGCCGCCGCCCGATGCGTGGCACCAGAACCACAGGACGCGATCGCCGCTGCGGAGGCGTCGCCCGGTGCCGAGCGGTCCGCTCGGATCTGCGGCGCCGGTGGTGCCTGCACGGTGATCGACCTTGTACTCCCAGCCGTCCTGACCTCTGTTCGTCTGACCGCCGATCGAGTAGACGAACAGCTGCGCCGAGCTCGCCGGGGAGGATCCGCAGCGCCCGTAGTCGCGCACCGCGAACGGGGGAGCGCCGGCTCGCCGGTCGGCCACGAGGGTCGCGAGCGGCGTGCCCGCCGCGACGGCACACGCCCGGCCGCCGACGCGGATGCTCGCCGCGCCGGCGACGACCGTCCGCGACTGAGAGAGCACGGCGCCGGTGGAGCCGACGATCATCGTCTGGACGCTCGGCGCCGGGGCCGCCGGGACACCCGCCGCCACGGCGGCCGAGACGGCACCCGCCAGCAAGGCCGCCGCCAGCGGCCGTTGCCAGCGGCAGACCGATCCCGATCGTCGCTCAGCGGACATAGAACACCAGGCGCGAGCTCCCGCGGGCGAGCGTGGTGAGGTTCCCGGCAACGTCCCTGGCCTGGATGTCGAGCACGTAGCGCCCGCGGCGGAGCGCTTCGGGCAGCAGGTAGGAGAACGTCCCTCCCGAGGAGACCTTGAAGAAGCTCCCCTTCCCGCAGCGCGCCTGACGGAAGCGCTCGCTGACGCCGTCGTAGGCGGCGCAGCGCCTGCCGTCCCGCCGGCGCAGCTCGAGGCTGACCGAGGACACCTGGTTGTGCGCCACGATTCTGCCCGACAGGACCCTCGGCGCCTGGCCGCGGCGGTAGACGTGCCCGTCGATCAGGTCCGTGGCGCCGGCGACGAGCGCGTAGGGGCCGGTGTAGCGCTTGGCGAAGAAGGAGCCGTCGGTGCCGGGCTGGGGCGACGACGGGCCCGTGCCGGTAGGCGCCTGCGTTCCGCAGTTGCCGTCGTTGCCGTTGTGGACGCAGATCGTGAAGGGAGCGGACGGGGCATCCCCCACCCGAGACGCCCGGAGCGTCACCTCGCCGGCGGTGGGGAGCGCAAGCGTCGCGGTCCCCGTCGATCCGGTGACGGCGCTCACGCCCGCACCGGAGACGGTTACGCCTTCCTGCGGCTGCGGCGTCCCCTGGCCGGCTTCGGCGAAGGCGCCGGCCGGAGTGTGGACGGCGCTTACCGACACCGCGAACGGAGTGCCCGCCTGAACACCGGCCGGAGCTTCGGTCACGACAAGCGGCAGCACGGTCGGCGCGAAGAACGGTTCGGGCTCGTGGTCGGCCACCATCAGCACCTGATCGCCTTCGTGGAGGAGGTCCGAGCAGATTCCGCCCCCCCATTTGTAGTCGATCCACTCGGCCCAGGTGTCGGATTCGTGGGCGAATTCGTGTGTCTCGCCGAGGATGGTCTTGACGAAGTTGCCGCCCGGGAAGCCCTCGCCGTGGTCCCAGTTCCCGCCGACCGCCAGGTTGATGGCCGCCGCGACGCTTTCCGCGGGACAGCCGCTGACCGGCTCGGGGCTGCTCAGCGTGACGGTGGTCGGTCCGAGCAGGGTCCCGGCTTCGCCCTCGATCCGGACGGTGACCGTCGGCGCCGCCACGGCGATCGAGCAGCTGAGCAATGCGACCGCGACAGCGCCGGCCACCGCGACGGCGACGGCCAGCGCGGGCACGAAGGACCGCGAGGTTGGATGAGTTTCGAGCATGGAGCCACCCCTTTCCACGAGGGCTTGTGGGCTTCGGTCGGAGGCAGGTCTCCTGGCTCCCGGGCCTACCCCTCCGCGCCTTCCCGATCAGCCGGCCGGCTGATCAGTGACCGCGCGCCGCCTCAGGCGCGCCGCGGTGGGCATCCCCGGTCACAGTGGCGGGTCCGCGCCGGATTCGCACCGGCTTCCCTTCGCCACCGACCGTATGAACCCCCGAATCCTACTCCACGCCGAGCGCCTTGGGCAGCCGATTTCGCCCCGGCCCATGGGGTACCGCGGCGAGCGGCGAGCGGCTCCCCCCGTGTCAGCTTCTGTCCTCCACGGTGCTCTTCAGACGCGCGAGCCGGCCGTCCCACGCGGCTTCGGCGTCGCGCAGCCATGCCGAGGCGGGGAGCAGCGCCTCGACGCGCAGGCGGTAGGGCACCTCGCGTCCCCGAGACGGCGCACGCTCGACGATCCCCGCCTCGTCGAGCGCGGCGAGATGCTTGGCTACGGCCTGGCGCGTGATCGGCAGCGCGGCCGTCAGGGAGGGGACCGTCGTGGTCCCGTCGCGAAGCAGCGTCTCGACCATCCAGCGCCTGGTCGGATCGGACAGCGCCGCGAAGACCTCGCCGACCTGGTCGCTCAAGCGAGCACCAGATCGAATCCGGCCGCCAGCATCGCGAGCGGGAAGCGCGGAGCCGTCTCGGTGACGACGACGCGGGCTCCGTCCGGAGTGGCGTGCACCTCGAACTCGACCCGCGACGGCGGCCCGTCGCCCTCGGCCCACCGCCAGACCAGCCGGTGAGGCGCATCGAGGTCCTCGACCTCGATCTCGCGTCCGGGCTCCTCGAGCCAGCGCTCGCGGCCCTCCTCGGTGGCCAGCGCCTCCCACACATCCTCGGGCGACGCCTCGACGTCGACCTCTCGCCGTACCGACATCACGACCTCCTTGACAACCACTTGGTTGCTATTGTTCTTGACAACCGTCCAGTTGTCGAAAGGATAGCCCAGATGCCCCTGATACCGATGGTCGTCGAGCAGAGCGCACGCGGCGAGCGCTCCTTCGACATCTACAGCCGCCTACTCAACGAGCGCATCATCTTCATCGGCACACCGGTCGACGACCAGGTGGCCAACCTCGTGGTGGCGCAGCTGCTGCACCTCGAGAGCGAGGACCCCGACAAGGACGTCTCGCTCTACATCAACTCGCCGGGCGGCAGCGTGTACGCCGGACTCGCGATCTACGACACGATGCAGTTCATCAGGCCGGACGTGCGGACGATCTGCTTCGGCGTGGCGATGAGCATGGGCTCGCTGCTGCTCACGGGCGGCGCGAGCGGCAAGCGCATGGCGCTGCCCAACAGCCGGATCCTCATCCACCAGCCCTCGGGCGGGTTCGAAGGGCAGTCCGCCGACATCGAGATCCATGCGCGCGAGATCCTCGAGCTGCGCCGCCGAATCGACGAGATCTACGCGCTCCACACCAGCCAGCCGCTGGAGCGCGTCCACGACGACATGGACCGCGACCGCTACTTCACCGCCGAGCAGGCGCGCGAGTACGGTCTGATCGACCGCGTGATCTCGGCGCACGAGGTGACACGCGCGGCTACAGGCTTCGGCGCGCGCAAAGAAGACGCGGCCGCCTAGCGGCCGATCGCCACGCGCGCTAGCGCAGCACGCCGCCGAGGTCCGCGCTGGGGTCCGCCAGGGCGGCCCGGCGAGCGTCGTCGAGCTGCCCGCCGTCGATGATCAGGCGGCGCGCGTGGTCGAGGTCGTCCGAGCGTCCGAAGGTCAGCGCGGCCTTGACGGCCCGGTCCTCGAGGTACCAGATCGTGAACTCGCCGTCCTCGAGCGACCCGCGCACTATCTCCTCGTCCCAGTGGTAGGCCGGGCCTACGTACTCGAGTTCCCCCCAGTCGGCCAGCACGGAGTAGAAGTAGGGGACCTCGGTATGCGGCATGTCGCGGCCGAGCATGTTGAGCGCGGCGGTCTTGCCGTGGTTGAACGCGACGTCCCAGTGCTCGATGCGCAGCGGTTCGCCGCCGTGCAGCACCGACTCGTATTCGCAGATGTCTCCCGCGGCGTAGACGCCCGACTCAGAGCTCTGAAGGCGCGACGAGCAGCGCACCCCGCCCCTCTCCCCTATCTCCAGGCCGGCCCGCTGCGCGAGCTGCACGTCCGGCGTGACGCCGGCTCCTACCACCACCGCCTCGGCGTCGAGCTCGAGGCCGCGCCGAGTGATCACCTTCGCGACCCGGCCCGAGCCCTCGAAGCGCTCGAGCTCGTCCTCGCCGTGCACTGTGACGCCGTGCTCTTCGAGCAGCCCCTGGAAGAACCGCCCCGCGCGCGGGCCGAAGGTCCGTTCGAGCGTGGCCTTCTCCTGCATGACGATCGTGCAGCGCTTGCCGATCGCGGTCAGCGAGGCGGCGACCTCGCAGCCGATGTAGGAGCCGCCGATCAGCACGACCCGCTCGGCATCTGCGACCCCCTCGCGGATCGCGTCGGCGTTGCCGAGCGTGCGCAGGTAGTGGATCTGCTCGAGCTCGCAGCCGTCCACGTTCAGCCGCCGCACGTTCGCACCGGTCGCGATGAGCGCCTGGAGGAACTCGACCTCCTCCTTGGTGGAGAGCTTCACGGTCCGCCTGCCGAGGTCGAGCGCCGTGACGCTCGTGCGGCTCAGCAGCTCGACCCTCTGCTGCTCCCACCAGTCGTTCGGCCGGAAGTAGGTGTCCTCCCGCGCCATCTCGCCGCGCAGGTAGCCCTTGGAGCAGTCCGGCCGGTTGTAGGGCGGGTCGGGCTCGCGCCCGACGACGAGGATCTCGCCGTCGGCGCCCTCCTCGCGCAGCCAGCGGGCGCAGTTGCCGGACGCGAGGCCGCCGCCGATCAGCAGGTAGTCAACCCTGCGCATGACAGCCACCCTACAACCCCGGCGGATGGCGGACCGACCAGTGGGCCCACGTGGGGATGTGGCCGAACAGACGCCAGCGCGGGCCCCCTTCGGCTCGGTTGGGCCCGACGTCGGTTCCTGCGTGACTGGTGTCCAGCCGGAGGCCGGCGACAACGATGAACACATGCGGCGTGGGCGCCACGGTCGCGTAGATCGTCACCCACCTGCCGGGGCCCGGATCACCCCAGCCGACGTAGTCCTGCGCCAGCGGGTTGTCCCTGACTATCTCGGATATCGCGCGGATTCCCGCGCGGTAGATGCTCGCCCACGTGGCGCCCCTCAGGGCGCGCGTGATCAGCTCGAGCGTCGCCTGGCTGTAACAGTCCTCGAGGTCCTCCCGGCGCAGACGGAACCGATGGGCTCTCAGCAGCAGATCGCGGCGGGCGCGCGCCACCAGCGCCACCTGGTCGGCCGGCGTCGCGCGGCGCAGCAGCCGTTCGGCTGCGGGCGTTTGGCCAGGGCGCTCAGATCGGGTAGACACATACGGGTGTCGCGCGATGGTCCAGCTCCACCCCCCTCTCTCTTCACGCGGCCGCGTCGATCGGCGCAACCGCCGGCGCGTTCGTCCCACCCCGTGCCGGCCGGGACCCCTCGATGAGCGTCGGCGACCGCCTGCGCGACCTTGACCGCCTCCAGCGGCGCACGCGCGGGGTGCGTTTCGTGGCGGCGGTGATCAAGAAGTTCTCGGACGACCAGGCCGGCCAGATGGCGGCGCTGATCTCCTACTACGCGTTCGTCTCCCTGTTCCCGCTGCTGCTGGTGATGGTGACGGTGCTGGGCTTCGTGCTGCAGGGCAACCCGGGCGAGCAGCGGAAGATCCTCGACGGCACGCTGGGCCAGTTCCCGATCATCAGCGACCAGCTGAAACTGCATTCGCTGAAAGGCAGCCCGGCGGCGCTCGTGATCGGCATCGTGTTCGCCCTGCTGGCGGGGATGGGGATCACGAACGCGGCGCAGAACGCCTTCAACCGGGTCTGGGACGTGCCGATCAAGCACCGCCCGAACTTCATCGTCGCCCGGCTGCGCGGTCTGGCCCTGCTGGCGGTGCTGGGTACCCTGACGATCGTGTCGACCGTGGTCGCCGGCTTCGTCGGCACGGCCAGCCACGGCGCCGCAGCGGTGGTCGGCGGGGTGCTGGTGGCGCTGCTGTTCAACCTCGCCGTCTTCATGACCGCCTTCAAGGTGCTGACCGCCATCGACGTCCCCTGGCGGGAGCTGCTGCCCGGGGTCCTGTTCGCGGCGGTGAGCTTCCAGCTGCTGCAGCACCTGGGCGGCTTCTACCTCGACCACGAGCTCAAGCGGACGGGTCCTCTGTACGGGATCTTCGCGCTGGTGCTCGGCCTGCTGGCCTGGCTCTACCTCGCCGGCCAGCTGACGATGTTCGGCGCGGAGATCAACGTGGTGAGGGCGCGCCGGCTGTGGCCGCGGAGCTTCTTCGCGGACGATCTCCTGCCCACCGACGAGCGGGCGCTGCGGTCCTCAGCAGACGTCGAGGAGCGCGTCCCGCAGGAGGACGTGCAGGTCGAGTTCGATGGCCCTTGAGGGAGATTTTTGGCTTTCCCATGCCGTTTTCGGCATGACCCAGAAGTACTTGCACATGCAACCACAGCGCGCTATACTAACTAAACTTTCGTAAGCTCATATGGAGCAATTACCTATGTCATCTCCCCCCGAGAACAACCCCATACAGACTTCCGAGCCCAGTCAGCGCCTGAGGCTCATCCCTCTCGACGACACCGTCGTGTTCCCCAACATGGGCATCACGCTCACGGTCGACGTCGGCGAGGACAAGCGCGTGGCGCTCGTGCCACGCCACGACAACGAGTTCCTGGACGTCGGCGTCATCGCCGAGGTGTCCGAGCAGATCCGTCTGCCCGGCGGCGGCCGTGCGGTCGCCGTGTCCGGTGAGCACCGTGCCCTGATCGGCGCGGCGCAGACCGGGCCCGGCGGCGAGCTGCGCGTCGAGGTCGAGGAGCGTCCCGATGAGGAGCCGGTGGACGGCCGCACCCGCGAGCTGGAGCGCGAGTACCGCGCGACGGTCGAGGAGATCCTCGAGCTGCGTGGTGACGACGGCCGCATAGCCGCGTTCCTTCGCGCCATCGCCGAGCCCGGCACGCTCGCCGACTCGGCCGGCTACTCCCCCACGATCTCATACGAGCAGAAGGTCGAACTGCTGCGCACGCTCGACGTGACGGAGCGACTCGAGCTGGCCGTGAGGCTTCAGCGCGAGAGCCTCGCCGAGCTGCAGGTGCGCAGGCGCATCCGCGACGACGTCCAGGAGGGCGCCGAGAAGCAGCAGCGCGAGTACTTCCTTCGCAAGCAGATGGAGTCCATCCGCAAGGAGCTGGGCGAGGACGACGCTTCGGTGTCGGAGGAGTACCGCACCAAGATCGAGGAGGCCGGGATGCCCGAGGACGTCGAGGAGCAGGCTCTCAAGGAGCTGGGCCGCCTCGAGCGGATGGGCGAGCAGACGGGCGAGTCGAGCATGATCCGCACGTACCTGGACTGGCTGATCGCGGTGCCGTGGAGCAAGCGCTCCGACGAGCACCTCGACCCGGTCGCGGCGCGCGCGGTGCTGGACGCCGACCACGCCGGCCTGCAGGACGTCAAGGACCGTGTCACCGAGTACCTGGCCGTGCGCAAGCTCCGCCAGGACCGCGGCATCGAGGCCGACCCCAAGTCTGGGGCGATCCTCACCCTGATCGGCCCTCCGGGCACCGGCAAGACCTCGATCGGCGAGTCCATCGCCAGAGCAACCGGGCGCGAGTTCGTGCGCATGTCGCTGGGCGGCGTGCGTGACGAGGCCGAGATCCGTGGTCACCGCCGGACGTACATAGGAGCGCTGCCGGGACGCCTGGTCAGGGCTCTGCGCGACGCCGGCACGATGAACCCCGTGATCCTGCTCGACGAGGTGGACAAGGTCGGGGCGGACTGGCGCGGCGACCCTTCGGCGGCATTGCTGGAGGTGCTCGACCCCGCTCAGAACCACTCCTTCCGTGACCACTACCTCGACGTGGAGCTGGACCTCAGCCAGGTGATGTTCCTGGCGACGGCCAACGTCGCGGACACGATCCCGGGCCCGCTGCTCGACCGCATGGAGGTGATCCGCTTCGACGGCTACACCTCCGAGGAGAAGCTGGCGATCGCCAAGGGCTACCTGTGGCCGCGCCAGCGCGACCGCAACGGCCTGCGCGAGGACGAGGTCGAGATCTCCGATGAGGTGCTGCGCACGATCATCGCGGAGTACACCCGCGAGGCCGGCGTCCGCAACCTCGAGCGCGAGCTCGGCACCGTGCTGCGCAAGACCGCCACTCGGATCGCGTCTGGCCAGGTGGCTGCTGCCGCGCCGGCTCAGGCCGGCGGGCAGGCCGCTGCCGCGGCGACCGTTCAGGCCGCTGCCGCTTCCGGTGTGCAGGCCGCTGCCGCGGCCGGCGCGGGGCCGGCTTCACCTGCGAGCGACTCGCAGGGTGAGGCCCCGGCCCCCGTGCTGGAGACCCCCGTGAAGATCGACCTGGAGATCGTGCGCGATGCGCTCGGCCGCCAGCGCTACTTCCAGGAGTCTGCGGCGCGGACGGCCACACCGGGCGTCGCGACCGGCCTGGCTGTGACCGGCACCGGCGGCGACGTGCTGTTCGTGGAGGCGACCGCGATGAAGAGCGGATCCTCCGGCGGCGGCCTGGTGCTGACCGGCCAGCTGGGCGACGTGATGAAGGAGTCGGCGCGGATCGCCCTCTCCTACGTCCGCGGCCACGCAGAGGAGCTCGGCATCGACGAAAGCGCGTTCGAGAACCGGGAGTTCCACGTGCACGTGCCGGCCGGCGCGATCCCCAAGGACGGGCCCAGCGCCGGCGTGACGATGGTCACGGCGCTTGCGTCACTGCTGTCCGGCCGCCCGGTCAAGCACACGGTGGGCATGACCGGCGAGGTCACGCTGCAGGGCCGGGTGCTGCCGATCGGCGGCTTCAAGCAGAAGGCGCTGGCGGCCAACGCGGCCGGGCTGACCGACGTGATCCTGCCGGAGCGCAACCGTGGCGACCTGGACGAGATCCCGGAGGAGGTCCGTGAGCAGATGACGTTCCACCCGGTCATGACCGTCCAGGAGGTCCTCGACCGCGCACTGGAGCCGGCTCGCGATGTCGCGCATGTCTCGTAGGTGCGAGCCGGTGCCGATGGAGGTCCGCCAGATGGCGGACCTCCTCGAGCGGCGATGGCAGCTGTCGATCATCTACGCGGCGCTCACCGGGGCGCTGCGCTTCAGTGAGTTCGCCGAGGCCGTGTCGGGCATCTCGCCGCGGATGCTCTCCGAGCGGCTGCGAGACCTCGAGGCGGCCGGGCTCGTCGAGCGGAAGGTGATCCCGTCGAGCCCCCCCACGGTGGAGTACCGGCTGACCGACCGGGGGCGCAGGCTCGGCCCGATCATCAAGGCCATGCAGGACTACGCGAGCGAGCCGGTCGGCTAGCTCGGCACGGCGGCCGGTTCGGGCTCGGGCACCTCTGACCCGACGCCCACGAACTGGCCGTTGGGGCATTCCTCGGCGCGCACCCGACCGCGCGGGTTGCGGATGCCGAGTGCGCCGATGAGGCCGCCCGCGGCGAGCAGCACGGCGGCGATCATGAGTCCGAGATGGAAGCTGTGTACGGAGGCCTGTTCGGCGGCCGTCCGCAGCGCCCGCGCCTGGGCGGCCGGCAGGCCGTGGGCTTCGGGCACCGCCAGCGGCAGGCGCTTGGCGGCTTCGACGGCGGAGTGCCCGGCCGGGCCGAGCGGGACGTGCGCGAGGTGCCGGTCGAGCGTCGAGGCGAAGGAGCCCGCAACGACGGCGCCGACCCCGGCTGTGCCGATCAGCCCGGCGACTCGCGCGATGGCGTTGTTGACGCCGGACGCGATCCCCGCCTGGGAGGAGTCCACGCCGGCGAGCACGGCGGCGGTGAGCGGCGCCACGGTCATCGCCAGGCCGATCGAGAAGACGATCAGCGGCGGCAGTACGTCGGTGAGGAATTCCACGTGCGCGCCCACGCGCTGGAACAGCAGCAGACCGGCCGCCCCGACGAGCGGTCCGGCGCCCATGAAGAAGCGCGGGCCGTATCGGTCGGCCAGCGCCCCGAAGCGCCTGGACAGGAAGAACATAACGACGGTGACCGGCAGCAGCGTGAGGCCGCTTTCGAGCGGCGAGTATCCGCCGACCTGCTGCAGGAACAGCACCAGGAAGAAGAACAGGACCGAAAGCCCTGCGTACATCGAGAAGGTCTCGATGTTGCCGGCGGCGAAGTTCCGGTGGCGGAAGAGCACGAGCGGCAGCATCGGGTCGCGGGCGCGGGACTCGTAGGCGAGGAAGGCCGCGAACAGCACCACCCCGGCCAGCAGCGGCGCGATCACGCCCGACCACCCGAGCCGCGGCTGCTCGATCAGCGCGAACACGAACGCGCCGAGGCCGCCGGCGCCGAGCAGGGCGCCGGGCACGTCGACGTGGCGGCTGCCCTTGGCGCGTGGCTCCGCGCGCGGGATCACGAGCATGATCAGCGCCGTGCATGCGATCACGAACGGGACGTTGATCAGGAAGATCAGCCGCCAGGAGCCGATCGCCAGCAGCTCGCCGCCGAGCAGCGGCCCGATCACGCCGGCGATCGTCCCCCACGCGGTCCAGCTGCCGATCGCCTTTCCGCGCTCGGACTCGGGGAACGTGCGGACGATCACGGCGAGCGAGGACGGCGTGAGCAGGGCGCTCGCGACGCCCTGCAGCGCGCGAGCGCCGATCAGGAAGCCGATCGACGGCGAGATCGCGCACAGCACCGAGGCCACGCCGAAGCCGACGACGCCCAGCGCGAAGACCCGCCGCTCGCCGTAGAGGTCGCCAAGCGAGCCGCCGACCAGGATCAGCGACCCCAGCGTCAGCAGGTAGGCGTTGCTCACCCACTGCTGTCCCGCAAGCCCTCCGCCCAGCGAGCGCTGGATCGTCGGCAGGGCGACGTTCACGACGGTGCCGTCGAGCAGCGCGATCCCCGAGCCGAGGATCGTGGCGACGAGCGTCAGCTGCCTCGTCCTCGCCTCGTCCAACCTCCTCACTCGTTGGACGGTAGCTCAGCCGGTCGGTGCGAGCGCGCCTGCGTCCAGCTGATCCGGCGAGGTGTACCCACTGAGCGCGAGCGTGAGGTCGAGCTCGGCCAGCACGCAGCGGAGAACCTGCTCGACTCCCGCCTGCCCGCCGAGGGCGAGGCCCCAGACGAAGGGGCGCCCGAGGCACACCGCGTCGGCGCCCAGCGCGAGCGCCTTGAAGACGTCCGCGCCGGTGCGGATGCCGCTGTCGAAGAGCACCGGGAAGCGCTCGCCGACCGCCTCGCGAACCGCCGGCAGCGCGTCGAGCGCGCCGATCGCACCGTCCACCTGGCGTCCGCCGTGGTTCGAGACGATCACGCCGTCGGCGCCGGACTGCACGGCGAGCCGCGCGTCCTCTGCGTGCATGATCCCCTTCAGCAGGATCGGCAGCGTGGTCTGCTCGCGCAGCCAGCGCAGGTCCTCCCAGGTGACGGTCGGGTTGGAGAACTGGGCCGCCCAGTGCCCGATCGCCGGCCCGGGGTCCTCCTCCGGCGGCCTCTCGAGCGCCGCCCGGAAGACGGGGTCGCTGAAGTAGTTGGCAACGCCCTCGCCCTTCAGGAACGGCAGGTAGGCGCTCTGCAGGTCCCGGGGGCGCCAGCCGAGCATCCAGGTGTCGAGCGTGACCACGATCGCGCGATAGCCGGCGTCCGCTGCGCGGCCCACGAAGCTGGCCGCGAGGTCGCGGTCCCTCGGCCAGTAGAGCTGATACCAGCGGCTCGCCTCCCCCATCGCCTCGGCGACCTCCTCGAGCGGACTCGAGGCGGCGGTGCTGACGATCGCGGGCACGCCCAGCGACGCGGCCGCGCGGGCGCTCGCGAGCTCGGCCTCGGGATGGACGATCGACTGCACGCCGACCGGCGCCAGCAGGAGAGGCGCGGGCATCTCCGTGCCCAGCACGCTCGTCGCGAGGTCGCGCGAGGAGACGTCACGGAGCATCCGCGGCACGATCCGCAGGCGCTCGAACGCCTCGCGGTTGGCGCGCACCGTCGCCTCGGAGCCTGCGCCGCCGGCCACGTAGCCGAAGGCCTCGGGCGTCATCACATCGCGGGCGCGCCCTTCCAGGTCGAGCACGGACACGGGCAGCTGCGGCCGTTCTCCCCCGAGCCCGCGGCCGTAGATCTCGTACTGGAAGTTCCCGAAGAGCTGTGCCTCGAGGACAGGCTCGGCGTCGGCCATCGGAAGACCCTACCGCCCCCGGAGGCTCAGCCGAGGACCAGCTCGGCGGCGGTGCGCAGCGTGGCCGCGTCGCCGGAGATCAGCAGCGTGGTGACGACGGACTCGCGCCAGCTCTCGAGGTCCTCGCGGATCTTCTCGCGCGGGCCGATCAGCGAGAGCTGTTCGATCAGCGGCGTGGGTATCCTCGCGCCGGCCTCGTCCTTCTTGCCTTCGAGGTAGAGGTCCTGGATCTCCGCGACCTCGCGCTCGTAGCCCATCCGGATCGGGACGTTCGCGTGGAAGTTGGCGCCCTTGGCTCCCATGCCGCCGAAGTAGAGGGCGTAGAACGGGCGCAGCGAGTCCGCCGCCGACTCGATGTCGTCGGTGACAATCAGCGGAACGGTGGCGCAGACCTCGAAGTCCGCGGCGCCGCGCCGCGCCCCCGCGCGCCCCCAGCCCGCCTCGAGCGACGGCCTGTAGAGCTCGTCGTAGACCGCCGGGGAGAACAGCATGGCCAGCCAGCCGTCACAGAGCTCGGCGCAGAGCGCGATGTTCTTCGGCCCCTCGGCGCCCAGGTAGATCGGGATGTCCTCGCGCAGCGGGTGGATCGAGGACTTCAGTGGCTTGCCGAGGCCCGTGCCGTCCGGCAGCGGCAGCGGGTAGTGCGGCCCGGCCGCCTGGAGCGGTCCCCTCCGCGCCCAGATGTCGCGCAGGATCCCGATGTACTCGCGCGTGCGCGCGAGTGGCTTGGCGAACGGCATCCCGTACCAGCCCTCGACGACCTGCGGTCCGGAGACACCCAGGCCGAGGATGAAGCGCCCGCCCGACAGGTGGTCCATGGTCATCGCGGCCATCGCCGCCGCGGCAGGCTGGCGCGCGGACATCTGGACGATCGCCGTGCCCAGCTTGATCCGGTCGGTCGCTGCCCCCCACCATGCGAGTGGCGTCAGGCAGTCCGAGCCGTAGGCCTCGGCGGTCCAGATCGAGTCGAACCCCAGCCGCTCCGCCTCGGCGACCGCGTCGCTCGCCCCGGGGGGCGGCCCGCCGGCCCAGTACCCCGTGTTGTAGCCCAGCTTCAGCTCCCCCGGCATCGCAGGCAGGCTACAGCCTCACTAGGGACGCGGCATGACGAGCGCCACCGTGAAGCCGTCATAGCCCTTGGCGCCGACGGTCTGGATCGTCGTGCCGCTCGCGCCGGGCGCCGCGGCCAGCAACTCGTGGAACTCGCGCATGCCCCGCACTCCGGGGTCCTCGGTGGCGGGGTCGACAAGCGCTCCGCCGCGCACCACGTTGTCGGTCACGATCACGGTGCCCGGCCGTGATAGCTCGAGCGCCCACTCGAAGTACTGCGGCGTGCCGGGCTTGTCGGCGTCGATGAAGATGAAGTCGAACGGGCCGGCCTGTTCGCCGGCGAGCGCGCGGAGTGTGTCGAGGGCTGGTCCGACCCGCTGTTCGACCCTGTCGGCGATGCCGGCGCGGGCGATGTTGGCGGCGGCCACCGCGGCGTAGCGGGGCTCCACCTCGAGGGTGACGACCCGCCCGTTCTCGTGCACCGCCCTGGCGAGCCAGATCGTGCTGTAGCCACCCAGCGTGCCCATCTCGAGCACGCTGCCGCCGCCGAGCATGCGCACCATGAGGTGCAGCAGCTTGCCCTGGTTGGGAGTCACCGCGATCGCCGGCAGGCCCTCCGCCGCGCTCTGCTCGGCGGCCGCCCTCAGCGCGTCGTCCTCGTGCACCAGCAGGTCGGCGGTGTAGCCATCGACGTCGTCCCACAGCTCCTGGCTCATCGCGCCTGCACCGCGCCCGCGCCGACGCTCATCAGGGCGACCGGCACCGCCAGGCCGGCGGACCTGCGGAGCGTCGCGATCAGCCGTCCCGCCTGCACCGCGGGGCGCACCTCTCCGAGATCCGGGCCGAGCCGCTCGGCCGCTCCCTCGAGGTCCTCCGCGCTCAGCGCGAGCCCCCAGAAGCGGGCGGGATGATCGGGTCCGCCCGCCGTGGCGACGACCTGCTCGGGCTCCTGGATCAGCTCGAGGATCTCGGCGCCGAGCCTGAAGAAGGCCTGGCGCGGCGCACCGGCAGGCGTCGGCTCCTCGCGCACGCGCCGCAGATCAAGCCCCGCCGCCTGCAGCGCCCGCACGCTGCGGTCGAGCTCCGGCGACATCGCCACGACGTGGTCGATCGCGACCACGCCGTTGGGGTGGAGGCCCGCGGGCTCGGGCACCGGCGCCTGCGAGAGGCTCGTCGGCAGGCCGTCCAGCTCGGTGCTCGAGACCTCGCGCAGCGACCAGCCCAGGATCCCGCGGCCGGCCTTCGCCCCCGCCATCCGCAGTCGCACCCGGCCGAGCTGCAGCCAGTCGCCGGACGTCTCGAAGCCAAGCTGCTCCCAGCGCTCCGCGTCATCCGCGATCGTGAGCTCGTCGATCGTCGCTGCCGGCATCGCCCTTCCCTTCCGCGGCGGCTCCGGTGCCCGGGCGCGCCCTCATCGGTCTCGAGTCGGCCTCTGCCTCAAAACCGTACACGCCCGCCGCCGCGCTTGGCCGGCGGGGTCGGGCGGCCTAGGATCGATGTATGGACAGAGCCTGGGTGCTTCGCCTCGTGCGCTATGTGCTGCCGGCCGTGATCGTGCTCGCGGGCATCGTGATCATGGCCACGGGCGGCGAAAGCGCGATCGAGGGCGGCGCCAGCATCGTCGGCGCCGGTCTCGCCGTCTACCTCGTCAACTGGCTCTTCCGGATGGGGACCTCGGGCGAGCGGGAACGCGAACGCGAGGACGAGGCGCGCGACTACTACAGCCGCCACGGCCGCTGGCCCGGCTGAGCCCCGATCAGCGGCTCAGCTCGACCAGCAGCGGCGGATGGTCCGAGAGCTCGACCGGGCCCCCCGCCAGAGTGACGTGCCGGTCGAGCAGGGTGGCCTCTCCCGCGGGCTCGAGCCGGCGCGCGAAGATGTGGTCGACGTCGCGCTGCGCCACGTGCAGGATGCCCACGCCGGGACGGTGGGGGCTTCGCAGGTTCAGGTCGCCGCCCAGCACGAGCGCCCCTTCGCCGGCCCAGGCGAGCGCCCGGTCCCACAGTCGTTCGAGCTCGTCCTCGGCGAGGGGGACGCGTGTGCTGGCGTGGAAGTTGGCGACGATCGTGCCGTCCGCGAGCTTCACCAGCTGGGCCACCCGCCGCTCGGGCCAGGAGCGCAGGCGCAGCGCCTTGTGCTCGGCGATGCCGAGGCGCGCCAGGATGGCGTTGGCGCCGCCGCCGTTTGACCTGATCAGGTCGGGACGGCGCACCGCCAGCGCGCGGCGCAGCGGCAGCAGCGAGTTGCGCGAGGTGAGGGTGGCGCGCTTGTGCGCTCCCGCCGCGCGCGCCAGCTGGGCGGCCCACCACGGCGGGACCTCCTGAAGCAGCGCGACGTCCCAGTCCCAGCCGGCGAGCTTCGCCGCGAACTCACTAGCCAGCGCACGTCCGGCGGGCGGGACCGAGCGCCCGTGAAACAGGTTCCAGGTGAGGACGCGCACGTCGTCGCGCCCGCGCGGGTCAGCCCGCGTACATCGCGTCGATCACGTCGGCGTAGCGTGCGGCGATCGGCTTGCGCTTGAGCTTCATCGTCGGCGTCAGCTCCTCCCCGCCCGGGAGCCAGTCCCCCTCCATGACGGTGAAGCGCTTGATCTGCTCGACCCGCGCGAGCTTGCCGTTCGCCTCGTCGACCGCCGCCTGCACCGCCGTGCGGACGCGCTCGTCGTTGGCCAGCGCGGCGAGCCCGGTGTCCTCGATCCCCTGCTGCGCCGCCCACGCCGGGGCGAAGTCGGGGTCGAGAACGACCAGCGCCGTGTTGTAGGGGCGCCGGTCGCCGATGCAGCAGGCCTGCCCGATCAGCGGCGAGGCGCTCTTGAGCGTGGCCTCGATGTTGGCCGGCGACATGTTCTTGCCGGCGGCGTTGATGATGATCTCCTTCTTGCGGTCCACGATCGTGAGGTAGCCGTCGTCGTCGAAGGAGCCGATGTCGCCCGTTCGCAACCAGCCATCCTCGGTGAACGCCTCGGCGGTCCGGTCGGGGAGGTTGCGGTACCCGAGCATCACCACGTCGGAGCGGACCAGCACCTCGCCGTCCTCGTCGAGCTTGATCTCGACCCCCGGGGCCGGCGGCCCCACGGTCCCGATCTTGATCCGGCCGGGAGGGTTGACGCTGCCGGCGCCGCAGGTCTCGCTCATCCCCCAGAGCTCCGCCAGCGGCAGCCCGATCGCGTGGAAGAACTCGAGCACCTCGACGGGCGTCGGCGCGGCGCCCACGTTGATCGCCTCGACCTGGTCGAGTCCGAGCGTCTCGCGCAGGCCGGCGAAGATCTCGGCGTCGGCCCTGGCGACCTGCCGCGCGAGCTCCTCCGGGACGGGCTCGCCCGCCTGCTCGAGGCGCACCTTGCGCAGGCCGGCGTCGACTGCGCCCTGCATCGCCGCGCGCTCCTCCTCCGGCTGGCCGGCCATCATGGTCTCCAGTCCCGCCTTGAGCTTCTCCCAGATGCGCGGCACGGCGAAGAACCAGCTCGGGCGCACTTCCGGCAGGTAGGAGAGCACCTGGCGCGGATCGTCGCAGCAGGTGATCTGCAGGCCATAGACGATCGGCAGGTAGTGGTGGGCGTTGCGCTCAGCGACGTGCGCGGCCGGCAGCCAGGAGATCACCCGTCCGTCGGGCGGCAGGTCTATCAGCGTCTCGAGCCCCTCGCAGGCGGCGAGCAGGTTGCGGTGGACCAGCTGCACCCCCTTCGGCGGGCCGGTCGTGCCCGAGGTGTAGATCAGCGTGAGAACGTCGGTCGGCTGGATCCGGGCGACCGACGCCGAGACGTCGAAGCCGGGGTCCGAGCCCTCCACCTCCGCCAGGGAGCTCGTCCCCTCGGGGGCCTCGCCGTCGACGACGATCACGTGCTCGAGCCCCGGCAGTCCCCTGCGCGCCTCGAGCACCTGAGGCAGGTACTGCTGCTCGCAGATCGCGATCCTAGCGTCCGCGTCGGCGATCACGTACTCGATCTGGTTCGGCGCGTAGGTGTTGTAGATGGAGAACGGGGTCGCTCCGAGCATCATCGCGGCGAGGTCGCATAGGTGGAACTCGGGGCGGTTGGAGAGCATCAGGGCGATCGTCTCGCCACGGCCGAGGCCCAGCGCCGCCAGGCCGCCGGCGAGATCGTCCACGCGCCGGCGCAGATCGCCCCAGGTGATCGTGAAGGCGTCGCCCTTGGTGCGGATGGCGACCTCTCCCGCCCGCTGGGCAGCAGTGAGGCGGAAGGCCTCGGCGAGCGTGGTCGCGGTGGCCGTCGCACGCTCGCGCGCGACCAGCTCCGTCGCCGCTCCATCCATAGTCCGCTCCTCCCGTCGGCGATTCACCGCGACCTGCGCATCCCGCGCGGCCGCGGCCCGGCCGGGATGATAACCCGAGCGGCACTCCACGTGAGCATCGGCACGAGGCCGCCCGATCGGCAGGAGGGGCTGCGCGCCGTTGTCCCCGCTGCACATACGATTGGGGCCGCCGAGGCGGGCGGCCCACCGGCCCGCTGCGCACGGGGCCGGCGGGAACGGGACGGGCGCACTGGGAGCGATGAGCGAAGCGGGGATGATTCTCAGACGAGCGGCCGGTCTGCTCGAGCAGGGCCACGGCGGCAGGGTCAGCTCGCGCGAAGCGCGAGTGGCGCTCGCCAGCGCTGCCGGCCTCTACGTCGTCGGAGCCACGCTCTGTGCGACGGCGGCGCTGCTGCCGCACGTGAGCTCGCCGGCCGGCGTGATCGCGATCGCGATCACCGCCTATCTGACAGCCGCGGGGCTGTTGCTGGCCTACTCCCGCATGCACCGCGGCCTGACACTGGCCTGGGCCGCCGATCTCTGGGGCGTACTGCTGGTGGCGCTGCTCTGCGCCTCCACGGGAGGGGCCCACAGCCCGTTCGCCCTCATCTACCTGTTCGCCATCGGCCACGCGGCGGCGTTCCAGCCCCGCGACCGGCTGCTCGTGGTGTGCCTGGCCGGCCTCGTCGCCTTTCTCATCCCGGTCCTCTACTCCGACGTCCCGAGCTCCTTCGGGGCGATCGCCTGCGTGGGCATCGTGCTCGCACTGCTCGGCACGGCGCTCGTCCACCTCGCGCTGGAACGCGTGCGCGACCAGCGGGCACGTCTGGAATTCCTGATCGCCGCCACCGCCAACCTGGACGCGTCGCTGGATCCGCAGCAGACGCTCAAGAAGATCGCCCGCACGGCCGTGCCCGAGCTCGCCGAGCTGTGCGTCATCGACCTGATCGACGCCGCCGGCTGGATAACCACGACGGTCGCCGCAGCCGACGACCCGACGGTGGCCAGCGCCCTCGAACGGATCCGCAGGGAGCACCCGCTGCACATCCGCGGCAGCCACCCGGTGGCGAGCGCCCTGCGGGCCAGGCGGCCGTTCGTCGCCCAGGGCCTCGCGCAGTCCGGCGCGCTCGAGCAGGCCGGGGCCGGGGATGAGCAGTCGCGCTTCATGCGCGAGGCGGAAGTCGGCGCCGCCGCCGTGTTCCCGCTGATCGCGCGCGGGCGCATGCTGGGAGCCCTGTCGTTCCTGCACCTCGGCGCGAGCTCGAGCTACGAGACGAGCCAGCTCGAGATCCTCGAGGACCTCACCGGCCGCGCCGCGCTCGCGTATGACAACGCCCGCCTCTACGCCGAGCGCGCGCGCGTCGCCCACACGCTCCGCCGCAGCCTCATGCCGGCGGCCCTCCCGCCGGTCCCCGGCCTGGATCTGGCGAGCTTCTTCCGCCCGATGGGGGCCGGCAACGAAGTCGGCGGTGACTTCTACGACGTCTTCGGGGACGCCGCGAGCTGCTGGCTGGTCGTCGGAGACGTCTGCGGCAAGGGCGCCGACGCGGCCGTGCTCACGGGCTTTCTCCGCCACACCACGATCGCCTACGCACGCGAAGGGGTGGGCCCTGCGAGCGTCCTCTGGCGCGTCAACCAGGCGATGCTCGAACAGGACTTCGACGGGCGCTTCGCCACGGCGATCCTCGCCCATCTCTCCTTCCGCAGCTCGGAGGTGCAGATCACCATCGCCGCGGCCGGGCACCCGCCGGGGCTGATCACACGGGCGAGCGGCCGCGCGGAGGAGTTCGGCGACCCCGGCACCCTGCTCGGCGTGTTCGCCGACCCGGCCATCAACGAGGCGTCCACGCTGCTGCACCCCGGCGACTCGCTGGCGCTCTACACCGACGGCCTGTCGGAGGCCCACGCCCCGGAGCGCACGATCACGGTCGCCGAGATGCTCGGCGAGCTCTCCCGCCGGGCACAAGGCTCTGCGCAGGACACGATCGACGCGCTGCTCGGGCTGATCGAGCTGACCGACGACGCCCGCGACGACGTCGCCGTCCTCGCCGCCCGCGTGAAGGACTGAGGTCAGCCTCCGGCCTCGGCGATCGCGTGGGCGACCGCCGCCCGGCCGTCGTGGAGCACCGGCTCGCCGTGGGAGACGAGCACCCGCTCGATCGGCAGCTCCAGCAGCGGGCGCATCAGCTCGGCGGCGCCCGCGCGGTCGACCTGCTGCGAGTGCAGCCAGCTCTCGGGAGAGACGCGCAGGCCCCCCTTTCCGTCGCCGAGCAACCGGTCGCCCGGGATCAGCGTCGCCACGCCGGGAAGCCAGAACATCGTCTCGCCGGCGCCGCGAAGCGGCCGCGGAACCACCCCGGCGGGCACGGCGTTCCACGCCCGCTGCGTGGTCGAGGCGTAGCGCTCGGCGAGCTGCTCGCGGTCGCGGCTGTGCCAACGGATGGTGGTGAGGATGCTCACGGGACGCCCGGCGATCCGCTCGTCGAGCCAGGCCAGGAAACGCTCGCGTCCGTCGCGGGGCAGCAGCGGGTCGAACAGCGCCACGGCGTCGGGCAGCTCGTACATCACCGACCCGACCTCCTCGTCCCAGTCGTCGGCGCTGCCGGGCTCGGCGCCGGGCTTCCACTCCGGATGCGGGGCCGTCCAGCGCAGCAGGCCGGGGGCGATCTCGGTCGGCGGCATGCGCTCAGCCTAGTCGCGGCTCGACCACGGCCTATCGAAGGACGCATGGAGGTGGCGATCTGCACCCACCTGGACGCGATCCGGCCGGTCACGCCGCGCACCCCGGAGGGCTGCGAGGAGTGCCTTCGGATCGGATCGCCATGGGTCCATCTCCGCCTGTGCCTGACCTGCGGGCACGTAGGCTGCTGCGACTCCTCGCCGAACCGTCACGCCCGGGCGCATGCGCATTCGATCGGCCATCCGATCGTGCAGTCCTTCGAGCCCGGCGAGGACTGGCGCTGGTGCTACGTCGACGAAGCCTTCGTGTAGCTCTCAGGGCACGTGGTGGGGGTGCTCGTGCACCCGTTCGAGCAGCCGGTGCACGAGCTGCACCGCCATCGATCCCTCCCCCACAGCCGACGCCACCCGCTTGATCGAGCCGCTGCGCACGTCGCCGGCCGCGAGCACTCCCGGCAGGCTCGTCTCCAGCGACAGCGGGGCGCGCGCCGCGCCCGCGCCGTCGGGCAGGGCCTCCACTGCGGCCGGCCCGGTCAGCACGAAGCCGTGATCGTCCAGCTTCACGTGGCCCGCGAGCCAGCCCGTGTGCGGCTCGGCGCCGATGAAGACGAACAGTGCCCTTGCGGCCAGCCGGCGGCGCTCGCCGGAGCCGCTCTCGACGATCACGCCGTCGAGCGAGCCGTCGCCTTCGAGCTCGCGCACCTCGGTGCGGAGCAGCACCTCGACGGGGCTGCGCTCGATCCGGTCCACCAGGTAGCGCGACATGCTGCGCTCGAGCGACTCGCCGCGCACGACGAGGCGCACGTCGGTCGCGTAGCGGCAGAGGAAAAGCGTGGCCTGCCCAGCTGAGTTGCCGCCGCCGACGACCACGACCGGATCGCCCACGCACATCTGCGCCTCCATCATCGTCGCGGCGTAGTAGACGCTGTCCCCCTCGAAGTCCTCCAACCGAGGCACGGGCAGCCTGCGGTAGCGAGCTCCACTCGCCACGATCACCGTCCGCGCCCACAGCTCCCCACCGTCGGCGACTCGGACCATGTAGCGGTCCTCCTCGGCCTCCAGCGCCACCGCAAGGGTGGGCACCGCGATCTCCGCGCCGAACTTCTTCGCCTGGATCGCCGCGCGCTCGCCGAGCTCTGCGCCCGAGATGCCCGAGGGGAAGCCGAGGTAGTTCTCGATCCTCGCTGAGGTTCCCGCCTGCCCGCCGCTCGCGACGGCGTCGAGCGTCATCGTGCTCAGGCCCTCCGAGGCGCCGTAGACCGACGCCGCAAGCCCCGCCGGCCCCGCGCCGACCACCAGCAGGTCGCTGCCGGCCCGGTCGGGGAGCCGCGCGCCGAGGCCAACCACGCGTGCGAGCTGCTCGTTCGAGGGGTTGCGCATCACCTCGCCGCGCCAGATCACGACCGGCGCCTCAAGCGGCGTGACGCCGACCTGGCGGAGCACCGCCTCCGCAGCCTCGTCCTCCTCGACGTCGATCCAGCGGTGTGGAAGCCGGTTCCGCGCGGCGAACTCGCGCAGGCGCCTCGTGTCCGGCGAGAAGCGCGAGCCGATGATCCTGAAGCCCGCGCCGAGGCCGATCAGCAGTTCCCTGCGCAGGAAGTAGGACCGCAGCAGCAGGTCCCCGAGAGCGACGTCCTGGGCGATGATCGCGCGCAGCCGGCCCACCGGCACCACGAGCACCTCCCCGGGCTCGCGAACGATCGCCGTGAAGAACGCGGCCTGTCCGGTGAGCAGCCCCAACTCGCCGAGGAAGCGACGCGGCCCGTGCACGGCGATCAGCCGTTCATCGATGCTGCCGAAGCCGTCGACTACGGCGACGAGCCCGGCGAGCACGACGTTGAAGTCGTAGCTCTCATCGCCCTCCCTGAAGAGGATCTGCTCCCGGCGGGTGGGGCGGCGCTCGCCCTCGGCTTCGAGCCTCGACAGCTGGTCCTCCGTCAGCCGCGGAAACGCGCCATCCCGGTCGGGGGTCTCGACGAGCTGCTCGGCTGCTGCCACCTCGCGCGTTCACTCCCCGGCGCAGTGCCCCTGCCTGCCCCTAAGCGGGCGTCGGCAGCGCATGCAGCCTCCGGTGGATGTGACGATGGCGCTCACGTGGCTCCTCCCAACGGTGCATAGGTCCCGCGCGCGTGGGGTCAATCGCCGCGAGCCGCGAAGCGGGCTGCCGCCGTCCCGGCACCCGGCGTCGTAGGATCCCGCCATGGACGGGCCCCCATCGGTCGGGATCATCGGAGCCGGAGTGAGCGGCCTGACGGCCTGCAAGGCGCTGTCCGACTTCGGCGTTCCCCACACCTGCTTCGAGGCCTCGGACGAGGTCGGCGGAAACTGGTACTTCCAGAACCCCAACGGCGTCTCCTCGGCGTACAGGTCGCTGCACATAGACATCTCCAAGCCGTCGATCTCCTTCCGCGACTTCCCGATGCCTGACCGCTACCCGGACTACCCGCACCACTCGCACATCTTCGAGTGGCTCCGCGACTACGCCGACGCGTTCGCGTTGCGCGAGAGGATCCGCTTCAACACCCGGGTCACGCACGTCCAGCGAGGCCCCCAGGGCGGATGGCAGCTCTCGCTCGAGGACGGCGGCGGCGAGACGTTCGACGCCCTGCTGGTCTGCAACGGCCACCACTGGAACCCGCGCTACCCCGACTTCCCCGGCAGCTTCGACGGTCAGGAGATCCACTCCCACGACTACGTCGACCCGAGCACCCCGCTGGACCTCTACGGCAAGCGCGTGCTCGTCGTGGGGATCGGCAACAGCGCGGTCGACATCGTCTCCGAGCTGGCTCGCAAGACGGTCGCCGAGACGGTCTTCCTCTCCACCCGCTCCGGGGCCTACGTCGTGCCCAAGTACCTCTTCGGCAAGCCGGCCGACCAGGTCGTGAAGACGAACCCGAGGCTGCCGGCGACGCTGCAGCGCCGGCTCGCCCGGGCACTGCCGCGGATCTTCTCCGGACGGATGGAGGACTTCGGGCTGCCGACCCCCAACCACAACTTCCTGGACGCCCACCCGACCGTCTCGAGCGAGCTGCTCGGGCGCCTCGGGGCCGGGGACGCAGTCGGCAAGGGGGACGTGGCGGAGCTGCTCGGCGACCGCGTGCGCTTTGCCGACGGCAGCGTTGAGCCATTCGACGTGATCATCTACGCCACGGGCTACAACGTCAGCTTCCCGTTCTTCGATCCCGACTTCCTCGCGGCCCCCGAGAACGTGCTGCCGCTCTACAAGCGGATGCTGAAGCCCGGGCTGGACGACCTCGCGTTCATCGGCCTTGGGCAGCCGATCCCCACGATCTTCCCGTTCTCCGAGATCCAGTCCAAGGTGGCCGCCCGCTGGCTGAGCGGCGACTGGGCGCCACCGCCGCAGCCCGAGATGGAAGCCGAGATCCGGCGCGATGAGGCGTTCCACACCGGTCACTTCCTCAACAAGCCGCGTCACACGATGCAGCTCGAGTGGTACGCCTTCCAGCACGAGCTGATGACGCGCTCGATCCCGCTGGGTCAGGCGCGGGCGCGCTCGGGAGCGCCGACGGGGCGTGACACCGCCGGACGGGCCGCCGCGCTGAGCGCTTCGCCGCAGCCGGCATGACCGCCGTCGAGTTCGAGAGCGGCGGCGTTCGCTGCGCCGGCATCCACCTGGCGGGCGAGGGCTCGGACTTCGCCGGCGATGACGGGCGCCGCGCGTGCGTGGTCCTCGCCAACGGCTTCGGCGCGACGGTGGACTCGGGCCTCGAGCCCTACGTCGAGCACTTCGCGGGGGCGGGCATCGACGCGCTCGCATTCGACTACCGGCACTTCGGCGCGAGCGGCGGGGAGCCGCGGCAGCTGGTCTCGATCCCGCGCCAGCTCGAGGACTACGCCGCGGCGATCGCCTTCGCCCGCTCGCTCGAGGGCGTCGACCCCGACCGGATCGTCGTGTGGGGATCCTCCTACGCCGGCGGGCACGCCGTCCAGGTTGCGGTCGCGGACGGGCGCGCCGCCGCCGTCATCGCCCAGATACCTGCCATGGACGGCCTGGCGACACTCGCGGCGGCCGCCCGCTACGCCGGCCCGCTCCACCTCGCCCGGCTGACCCTCGCCGGCCTGCGCGACGCGGCGGCGGCGATTCGCGGCCGCCCGCCCGTCACGATCCCGGTCGTGGGGCCCCCTGGCAGCGTCGCCGCGATGACCACCCCCGACTCCGAGCCCGGCTACCGCTCGATCGCGGGTCCGTCCTGGCGCAACGAGGTCGCGGCGCGGATCGTGCTGAGGACGGCCGCCTACCGGCCGGGCCTGCAGGCCGATCGCCTGCCGTGCCCGATGCTCGTGCAGATCGCAGACCGAGACGGCGTCGCGCCCGTCAAGGCCGCACAGGACGCCGCCTGGCGCGCCACCGGCCGCGCAGAGGTGCGCACCTATCCGATCGGTCACTTCGAGATCTACACCGGCGAGCCCTTCGAGCGTGCCATGGCCGACCAGCTCCACTTCCTGCGCCGCCACGTGGGCGCCGGCCGGGGGCAGCGCGCGGCAGAGGCGCCGGCCGTCTAGCTCGACGTCGCCGCGTGCCGTCGGCATCGCGTCAGACCAGGCTGCCGATCCCGTGAAGGGCGGCGCTGCCGAGCACCACCTCGAGAACGACGCCCGCCGCGCCGACGATCAGGGCGACCACCACGACGATGAAGTCCTCGAGCAGCACGCCGAGCGACAGCAGCACGACGCCGAGCGCCGGCAGCGTGTCCAGCCCGGTGAAGGGCGGAGCCACGAAGGCCGCGACGCTGCCGCCCACGACGAGCAAGCCGAAGACGGCGTTGCTGAGGCGATGGTCGAACAGGAAGGTCAGCCGGGGACGGGATATGCGCTCGAGCCGGTGGATCCAGCGGATGAGGGCGTTCACGAACCGCTGCTGCCTCTTGCCTGCCAGCTCCAGCCGCCGCCAGCGCTCCGGCAGCCATATCCGGTCTCGCCCGATGATGAGCTGGAGCGCCACCAGGACGGCCACCGCCTCGAACACGTGGGTCGCACCGCCCGTCGGCAGCGGCAGCGCCGGCACGCCCAGCAGCAGCACGAAGAGGAGCGCGAAGCCCTTGTCGCCGAAGACATCGATCAGCCCCCCGAGGCTCTTCTCGCCCTCGCCGCCGAGCCAGCGCTCTATCTGGTCGCTGACCCTCTCCGGCCGTCCGGCGGCGGCAGTCGCGGCTGACGCCGAGGACGGGGCCGGTGCCTGCGGCGTCTGCTCCATCCCGGCTGGACGATAGCGCCCGGCGACGGTGACTCACCTCACACACGGCGGGGCGACGGCGCGCCATTCTCCACTCAGCACAAACGTCTGAACGCGGTGGCCGATGGGGGGTGGGGCCGGGCCGCATCACGACGGGGGACCGCTCCGGACCTCCGGCCCCTGCGCTCTGCTGGGGGCCTTGGTGGAGCATCCGGGGCGGTCCCATCCCTCGGACAGCGCTGAGGGGGGATCAGCGTTTGCCCACATCCCACTCTAGCCCCAGATCGGGCAGATGCGGGCACACCGCCGGCGGCCTCGCCGCGCGTCGCGGCTGTGCAGGGCGGCGCCCGGCACGGGTTTCGCGCGAGCCCGTTCGGGGTAGAGCCACGGACCTGGGAGACGGGCGAAAGGGGAACGTGTGAACGGGGGATGGCGGCCGGCGCGGTGGCGCGCGCGGACGGCGGCAGTGGCGGTGGCGATGGCAGGGTGCGCGCTCGGGGGCGCCGGCGGGATGGCCTCGACGACAGCAGCGAGCGGGGCTGAATGCGGCGGCTTCGAGAACCCCTGCTCGAACGAAACCGCGCAGCAGTTCGGCTACGGCAGCGTGCAGCGGCAGGACACGCCCAACGACCCCAACTACGACCAGTCGGAGCCCGACACCCAGCAGCCTCCGGCCAACCGCTCCTCGAACTTCTACGACGAGCGCTTCGACCTGTTCGGCTTCCCCTCGCAGCTGACCCCGAACGCGATCTACTCGGTCGGACCGAACGCGGGCAAGCCGATGGTCGCGGGCTTCAACGCGGCCGGCGCCTGGAAGGCGGAGCGGGGGCGCCCGGAAGCCGTCGTCGCCATCCTCGACACCGGCATCGACTGGAGCCAGCCGGGGCTTCGCGACAAGGTCCGGCTGAACACCGGAGAGCTGCCCTACCCCGAGCGCTCGGACGGCTCATCCTGCGGAGCGTATGACTGCAACTCCGACGGCGTAGTCAACGTCGAGGACTACGCCCACGACCCACGCGTGAGCCTCTCCTACGCGGGTCGCATCGGCCCCGCCGGGCTGATGACCGCCCAGGACCTCATCCACGCGTTCGGGGACTGCCAGATCGACCCGACGAGCCACCTGACGGTGCAGTGCGTGGCGGGCCAGCACTTCGACAACGACGGCAACGGCTTCGCCAACGACATCGCGGGCTGGAACTTCTTCGACAACAACAACGACCCCACCGACCTGTCGAGCTACTTCGCCGCCCACCACCACGGCACGGGTCGCGCACTGGACGCGACCGAGCAGGGCAACGACGGACAGGGCTCGATCGGCGTCTGCCCGCACTGCCAGGTGATGCCGGTTCGCATCTGGGACACGTTCGTCGCGGACGCCAACAGCTTCGCGCTCGGCATCGTGTACGCGACCGACAACGGCGCCAAGGTGATCGAGGGCGCGGACGGCAGCCTCTACCACTCGGCGTTCTCGGAAGCTGCGTCCCAGTACGCCTACGACCACGGTGCGGTGCAGACCTTCTCGGGCGACGACCTCAACACGGGCAACCACAACTACCCGGCGAACTACGGGCACGCGATGCTGATCCAGGGCACCGTCCCGGACACCGTCGGCCTCGGCACCGACTCGAGCCAGTGGCTCCAGGGCGAGCGGCTGTGCGGAGCGAGCGGCCAGCCCGCGTGCCTCGGCTCCAACGCGCCCGTCGGCACGTTCTTCCGCGGCGCCAACACCACGCAGTACGGCGGCAAGAGCTCGATCGCGATGGAGGGCCCGACCGGCTCGGTCAACACGAGCAAGGCAGCCGGCGCCGCGGCGCTCGTCGTCAGCGCAGGCCTCGACCACGGCGTCACGCTGCGTCCCGACGAGACGCGGGAGCTGTTGGAGCAGACCGCGGAGCGCGCACTCGCCGGCAACACCGAAGGTGCCGGCGTGGCGGACCCCGGGGCCAACCCGGCGCTCCCGCCGGACGAGCAGTGGACACCGCACTTCGGCTGGGGCCGCGCCAACCTCGGCGCGGCGGTGGGTGCCGTGATGAGCGGCGACATCCCGCCCGAGGCCGCGATCGGCTCCCCCGACTGGTACGCGCCGCTCACCGGCGCGAGCACCGAGATCACGGGGCTTGCGCGGGCGCGCTTCGCGACCGGCGGCCAGTTCCACTGGAAGCTGATGTGGGGTCCCGGCGAGGCACCGTCGTCGTGGACGACCGTTCGCGAAGGAGACTCGAGCGGCACGGTGAGCGACTTCGGCTCGATCGACCTGAACGAAGTTCGCAGGGCGCTCGCGACCTACGTCGTCCCGCCCGACCCGGGTGGCCCCACCTTCGCCCCGGGCGAGCCCAACCCCTTCCAGCACGAGTTCACCGTGCAGCTCGAGGTGAACGGCCATGGCATCCCGCTCACCGGCATCGACCGGCGCGTGCTGGACACGTTCAGCGACCCGACGCTCTCTCCCGGCTATCCCAAGCGCCTCGGGACGGGCGGCGAATCGCCGACCCGCTACGCCGACCTCAACGGGGACAACGTCCAGGAGCTGATCGTTCCGACCGAGGACGGGCTCGTCCACGCGTATGAGCCGAACGGCACCGAGCTGCGCGGCTGGCCGGTGCGCACCGAAACCCAGCAGGCCGCGACGGGGCACTCGGGGTCCCCCGGGCTTGCGGCGCTCGGCCTGCCACGCGAGCCCCCCCGCGGCCCGCTGATCGCAGATCTGGCAGGCAACGGGCGGTCGGATGTGATCGTGGCCGCCGGCACGCACGTGTACGCCTGGCTCGCCGACGGCAAGCCCGTGACCGGCTTCCCCGTGTCGTCGAACAGCGCCTTCTGCGGGCCGGCGCTCGAGACCTCGAGCAGCCATCCCAAGTGCGGCTTCCTCGCGGCGCCCGCTCTCGCCCATCTCGAAGGCTTCGCCAAGAAGCCCGACATAGTGGAGCCGAGCCTCGACGGCCACCTCTACGCCTGGAGGACCAACGGCACCCCGGTGAAGGGCTATCCGGTCGCCCTGGTCGACCCGGCCGAAGTCGCGGCGGGCCGCCAGATGGTGGCTGAGTCGATCAACGACGCGGCGGTCGGAGACCTCACGGGGTCCGGACACGACGACGTGGTCGTGGCGAGCAACGAGGTCTACGGCGCACCCGAAGGCGGCACGGACGTGAGCTTCGCGGGCGTCACCGCGGCGGCCGCGGGATCGAGCGGGCGCCTCTACGCGATCGAGGGGGCGACGGGTCACATCATGCCCGGATGGCCCGTCTCGATGCCGGGCATCATCCAGAACGTGCTGCCGCTCGTCGGCCCCGGCCAGGACGCGGCGATCGCGAGCATCGGCGGACAGACGACGATCGTCGCCTCCGTGACCGGCGGGGCGCTCGAGGAGCTCTCCCCCACCGGCCAGGTGATCCGTACGATGCAGCAGACCGGCTCGCAGGCCTTCGGCGCGGCCTCCGACGCGACTGATCGCAGCGCCGCGATCAACCTGTTCGAGTCGGCGTCGATCGGCGACCTGCTGGGGGCCGGAACCCCGGACGTGGTCAAGTACGAGCTGTCGCTCGGCCAGGCCGCGAACCTTCTCCTGGTCGGGCAGAACTTCCCCTACAACCACCTGATCGGGGCCTTCGACGGCTCCACGGGCGCCACGCTCCCCGCCTTCCCGACGATCACCGACGACTACCAGTTCCTCTCGTCGAACGACATCGCCAAGATCGAACCGGCCCTGCCGAGCAACCAGATCCTCGCCGGGACGGGACTCGGGCTTCTCCACGCCTACGACGGCGCCAGTGGCCTCGACGTCCCCGGCTTCCCGAAGCAGACGGGCGGCTGGCTCACCGCCCCGGCGGCGCTCGGCTTCGACGGCCGCATGGCGGACATGACCCGCGAGGGCTACCTCTTCCAGTGGCAGACCCAGGCCCCGGCATGCCAGGGCCAGTGGCCGACGTTCCGCCACGACCAGCAGAACAGCGGCAACTACAACCACGACGGCACCCCGCCGAACGCGCCGTCGGCGATGAGCATCTCGGCGCTCGGCGGAGGGATGTACAGGCTGACCTTCACGGCGCCCGGCGACAACGGCCCGTGCGGGACGCCGGCGTCCTACATCTCCCACCTCAACGGCAAGCTCGTCGACCTCGGCATCGGGCCGCCGGTCCAGGGGGGCACGACGTTCAGCACGACGATCTCGCTGCCCTCCGGGTCACGGCGCCTGGTAATACAGGCGCGCGATGCGGCCGGCAACGTCGGGCCGCCGACCGCCGTGGCGATCCCCTAGGGCGCGGCGAGGTGCACCAGCGACGCACAGAGCCGAGATCTCGCACGAGGGGCACAGGCGCATGAGCAGGGCATGGAAGCTGGTGCGCCTGGCCGCGGCGACGGCCGGCCTGGTGGCGCTCACCGGCTCGCCGGCCGCGGGTGCGACGTTCCGGGCCGGCGCCGCCAGCATCGACATCACGCCGCCGCCCTACACCGCGGCATCCGACGCCGCCTTCGTGCCCGCGCTGCAGCAGCTGCTCGCCTCGGCCCCCGGATCGAAGGTCGAGCCGGGGCTCTACCTCGACGCCGGCGGCCGACTCTCCGACAGCCCGTTCGCAAGCGCCTCCTTCGGAGGGGCGGTCGGCGTCGAGGTGGTGCCCCCCAGCGGCGGCGCGCCGCAGAAGCTCCTCCTCGGGCGCAACGCGACCGGCTGGGCGACGTTCGACGCGCTGCCGGATCCCGGGACCGCCGGCACGTCGCTGCCCTACTCGGTGAGAACCGCAGGAGTCGTGCTGAACAGCGGGCGGCCGCTGCTCGTGGACGTCTTCGCCGGTGCGCGCGCGCTCCCTCACTGACGGCCGCGCAGCTGCTGGACCTCTGCGGCCGGAGCGGCCGGACATCTCGCGGCCGCCCTTGACAGCCTCGTCAATGTGATGGATATGAGCGAGCCGCTCGGCACAGGCCTCGAGGAGCCCGAGAACCGGAACGGCGCGTTCCCGCGCCTGGATGAGCAGCAGCGCGCCCGCCTGCGGGCGTTGGGCACGCCGCGCACGGTGGAGTCCGGGGAGGTCCTCTACCGCGAAGGGCAGGAGGGATACGACTTCTTCCTGCTCGAATCGGCGGCTGTGGCGGTGGTGCAGGGCTACGGCCGGGAGGACCGCGTGATCGCGGTGCTGGGGCCGCACCACTTCTCGGGTGAGCTGAGCCTGCTGACCGGCTCGAACGCCGCCGTCAGCGCCGTCGTGCGAGACCCGGGCGAGGTGATCCAGATCCCGCCCGCGAAGATCATCCGGGCGGCCTCGCACGACGAGGAGCTCAGCAACGTGATCCTGCGGGCCTACCTGTCCCGTCGCTCGATCCTGATCGAACAGGAAGCGGGAGTGAGGGTCGTGGGCTCGCGCTACTCAAAGGACACCCGGCGGCTGCGGGAGTTCCTGGCCCGCAACCGCGTGCCGTACAAGTGGATGGACCTGGAGACCGACGCCGAGGCGGACGGTCTCCTGCATGCCCTGGGCGTGGCGCCGGGCGAAACGCCGGTCGTCGTCGGCGGGACCGGGACCCTGCGCAACCCGTCCAACGCCGAGCTCGCGAGCATGCTGGGGCTCGGCGCCCACGGGTCGCCGCCGGCGCTGTGTGACCTGGTGGTGGTGGGCGGGGGCCCAGCGGGGCTCGCCGCGGCCCTCTATGGAGCGTCCGAGGGACTCGACACGCAGGCGATCGACTCCGTGGCGTTCGGTGGTCAGGCGAGCACGTCCTCGCGGATCGAGAACTACCTCGGCTTCCCCACCGGCATCTCCGGCAGCGAGCTCGCCGAACGTGCCCAGCTGCAGGCGTCCCGGTTCGGGGCCCGCCTCGCGATGCCCGCCGAGGCTGTCGGCTTCGAGCGCGCCGACGGCCATTACACGATCAGGCTGGCGGGCGGCGAGACCGTGAACGGGCGCACCGTGATCGTGGCGACGGGTGCCCAGTACCGCAAACTGGCCGTGCCGGGACTCGAGCGCTACGAGGGCCTCGGCGTGTACTACGCGGCGACGCAGGCGGAGGCACAGACCTGCGCGGGCGACCCCGTGTTGATCGTCGGCGGAGGCAACTCCGCCGGCCAGGCGGCGATGTTCCTGTCCGAGCACGCCGGCAGCTGCCGGCTGCTGATCCGCGGCGGCGACCTCGGCAAGTCGATGTCGCGCTATCTGGTGGAGGAGATAGAAGCCCGCCCGTCGATCGAGGTGCTGACGCACCGCGAGATCGACGAGCTCGGGGGCGGGAGCAGCCTCGAGACGGCGCTGGTGCGGGACACACGGACGGGAGAGCGCACCGAGATGCCGGCCACCGCGCTGTTCGTGTTCATCGGCGCCTCCCCCCACACCGAGTGGCTGCGCGGCGAGGTCGCGATGGACGAGGACGGCTTCCTGCTCACCGGCGTCGACGTCGATGACGAGGACCTCGCCGAGGACCCGCGGGAGCGACCGTTCTTCCTGGAGACGAGCCGGCCGGGCGTGTTCGCGGTCGGAGACGTGCGCTCCAGCTCGATCAAGCGCGTCGCCTCGGCCGTCGGCGAGGGCTCGATGGCGGTCCGGCTGGTCCACCAGCGGCTGGCGAGCGGCTGACGGCCCGTCTCCGCCGGCGGCTGCCGAGCTGACACCCACTCTTCACCAGCGGCCGGCGAGCGAGGGCTCGGCTCAGAGATCCTGGCCCTGCACGATCGCGCACTCGAGCAGCAGCGCGTGGACGAACGCCTGCGGAAGGTTCCCGCGCAGCTGGCGCTGCGCGACGTCGTACTCCTCGGCGAAGACTCCGGGCGGACCGCAGGCGGCGCGGTTGCGCTCGAACCATCGCGCCGCCGCGACCCGGTCGCCCTGCTGGTGGTGGGCGAGCGCCATCACGTAACCGCAGAGCAGGAACGCGCCCTCCGCCTCTCCGAGCGGGCGGTCGTCCGGGCGGTAGCGGTAGCAGTAGCCGTCCTGTGTGAGCTCGCTCTCGACCGCCCTCAGGGTGGCAAGCGTCCGCGGGTCCTCGGCCGGCACCGCCCCGCGGATGGCCGGCATCAGCAGCGCGGCATCGACGCGGGGGTCCTCGCGCGCTCGCTGCCAGCGACCGGACGGATGGACCCCGTGCTCGCTCGCATCTGCGACCAGGGCTTCGGCGAGCGACAGCCAGCGCGCGCGGAGCTCTCCACCGGGCGCGTGCGCGCTGATGGCGCGCAGCCCGGCGGCGCAGATCAGACGGCTGTGCGTCCAGCATGCCGGTTCGAGCTCCCAGATCCCGGCGTCCGGCTCGGCGCGCCGCTCCTCGATCGCGCGCGCGGCGATCTCGGCGGCCCGCCAGGCGTCGGAGTCCAGGTGGTCGCGCCGAGCGGCCGCGGCGAAGAGCAGCAGCGCCTCACCGAATGCGTCGAGCTGGAACTGATGGCTCACGCCGTTGCCGATCCGGTCGCTGCCGCCAGGGTAGCCGGGCAGCGGAATCGAGGAGACGTCGGGCACGCTCCCCGCATCCGCCGTGTAGGCGGGCTTCATCCCGGAGCCGTGCTCCCGCAGCCGTTCGCCGACGAAGCGGACGGCGTCGTCCATCAACGGGTGCGGCCCGTCCCGGGCGACCGCCTGGCCCGCGTAGCACTGATCGCGTATCCACACGTAGCGGTAGTCGTAGTTGCGACCCGCGCGGGCACGCTCGGGAAGCGAGGTGGTCGCGGCCGCGACCATGCCGCCGCTCGAGCTGGTGAGCCCGGCGAGAACGGCGTAGGCGTGGTGGGCATCGCGTGGCGCCGCGTTGGGTCCCAGCCGCGGCACCCGCCGCTGCCAGGCCTCCTCGGTCGCGCGCCAGAGGGCGTCGGCGCCGGGCGGCGCACCGGCGGCGCCATCCAGCGCGAGGACCAGCACGAGATCGTGATGCTCGCCTGCGGCCAGGTCGAGGGTGAGCTCGAGCGCCTCGCCGCCACGACCGTCGGGCACGGGCACGGCGCGGTCTCCCCCGCTCCAGGCGATCTGGACCTCGCCGGTGCGCGCGTGCCAGAGCCCGCTCTCGTCGCGAGCGAGGGCCCGCAGCGGCTCCTCGCCGAACCGCCAGCTCGGATCGAGCAGCACGCTCACCTGCGCCGTCTGCGCGACCGCCACGATCCGCCGGAGGATCACGGCGCGATCCCGCATCGTCGGCAGCGCGAGCGCCTCACGGCATTCGATCACGCCGCTCCCCTCGGTGGTCCACCGGCTGCGCCAGATGAGCGTCCCGGGCTCGTAGCGCCCACCCCAGACGAAGCGCCCTCGCGGGGTGACCGAATATGAGCCGCGCCCGCCGATGAGCGACGAGAGCAGCGCGTCGGAGTCCCAGCGGGGGAAGCACAGCCAGCAGAAGTCACCCTCTGGACCGACCAGGGCTCCGCGCTCGCCGTCGGCCACCAGGGCGTACTCGCGCAGCGTGTGCGGGGGGGGCGGCTGCGGCGCGTTCGGTTGCCCGCTCATCGGCGGGCGCGCGCGCCGGCCAGCGCCGCGGCGAGGCCGCCCACGAGGAGTCCGGCGATCGTGGTGCGGTGGGTTGCGACCCACAGCTCCGGGCTGCCGGACTTGGCCCGGTCGTCGAAGATACCGTGCGTGGCCGCCTGGCTGGGAACCGGCTCGAACAGGTTGCCGGGCCTCTCTCCGTCGAGCGGCATGTCCTTGACCTGCTGGCCGTCGACTGCCTTGCGCGCGAGATATATGTCCGCGAGCCGGGGCGCGAGCATGTTGCCTACGATCGCCTGCACGGTGCTGTAGCCGACCCACAGCTCACGGCGCCGGTGATGGGCTGCCCAGTAGATCCCCTCGGCGGCGATCTCGGGCTGGTAGATCGGCGGCACGGGCATGGGGTGATACGGGAGCTTGGCCCGGCACCAGTTGAACTGCGGCGTGTTCAGGCCCGGGAGCTGGACCATCGTTATCTGAACGCCGCTCTTCTCGTTGAGCAGCTCCGTGCGGATCGAGTCGGTGAAGCCGCGGATCGCGAACTTGGCGCCGCAGTAGGCCGCCTGCAGGGGGATGGCCCGGTAGGACAGCGCCGAGCCCACCTGGACGATCTTGCCGCGGTTGCGCTCCCTCATCCGCCTCAGCGCCGCCATCGTCCCGTGGACCGTCCCGAGATAGGTGACTTCCGTCGCGCGCCTGAACTCCTCCGCCAGCGTGTCGCTGAAGCGCGCGAAGACGGTCGACATGGCGTCGTTCACCCACACGTCGATCTCGCCGAGCTCCCGCTCGATTGCGCCGGCCGCGGACTCCACCTGCGCGTGGTCGGCCACGTCGGTCGGCACCGTGAAGGCGCGCCCGCCGAGTGCCTGCACCTCGCGTGCGGCCGCCTCGAGGCCCTCCTGATCGCGGGCCAGCAGCCCGATGTGGGCTCCGCGCTTCGCGAAGGCATGCGCAGTCGCCCGGCCCACGCCGCCGGATGAGCCGGTGATGACCACCACCTCCCTGGCCTTCGATCCCATCGCGCCCTATCCCGGCCCGACCGCGTAGCGCTCGGCGTCGGACGGGCGCAGCTCGACTCCCATCCCGTGACGCCCCGGGGGCGGATGCAGCACGCCGGCCTGCGGTTGCGGCACCCCGTCGAAGAGCATGTTCTCGATGCGGACGTGGTCGTGGAAGTACTCCATGTGCACGAGTGTCTCGAGCGCCGGCCCGGCCGAGGCGTGGATCGTCGGCGAGCAGTGCAGCGACAGCGGCATCGATCGCGCACGACAGAGCGCGTCGACCCGCAGCAGCTCGGTGATCCCGCCGCAGCGGGTCACGTCGGCCTGCAGTACGTCGACGGCGCCGGTGGCCAGCATCCGCTCGAAGTAGGGCAGGTCGTATCCGTACTCGCCCGCCGCGATGTCCATCGTCGCGGGGGCGCGGTCGCGGATCAACCGCAGGCCCTCTAGATCGTCGGAGCTGACCGGCTCCTCCAGCCAGCGGACGTCCAGCTCCGCGAAGTCGCCGGCCAGCCGGAGCGCCTGCTTGCGCGTGTAGGCGCCGTTGGCGTCGACGAACAGCTGCACGTCCGGGCCGACCGCCTCGCGGGCGACACGAACACGCTTCGGGTCGCGGTCGGGCTCGCGGCCGACCTTCATCTTCACGCGAGGTATCCCCTGGCCCGCCCAACCCGCGAGCTGATCGGCGAGCTCGGCGTCGCTGTAGGAGGTGAAGCCACCGCTGCCGTACACGGGAACGCCCTCGTGGAAGCCTCCGAGCAGCGTGGCGAGCGGCAGCCCCAGCACCCGCGCCTTCAGGTCCCACATCGCGACGTCGACCGCGGAGAGCGCCATCGACGAGAGGCCCGGGCGTCCGTTGTTGCGCAGCGCGCACACCATGACCGCCCAGGCGCCCTGGACGTCTAGTGCGCTGCGGCCCCGAACCACGCCTGCGAGCGTCTCGCTCACCAGTCCGGCCGTGGCCGCCGCGCCGTAGGTCCACCCGATGCCCCGCTCACCTCCGGCGCGCACCTCGGCGAGGACGAGCGTCGTCGCGTCCCAGCCGAGGGTTCCATCGGACTCCGGGCGATCGGTCGGCACCGTGTACGCGCGCGCGTCGACGCGCTCCACGGGAGGGCCCGTGGTGGCAAGATCGCCGCTCGGGTTGGTCGTCGCGGCGCCCATGCCTCAGCCGGCTCCCACGGTTGCGCGCCTGCGAGCACCCGCCGAGGAGTCGATCCGCTTCTCGCGCAGCAGGCCCGCAAGCCTGTCGGCGAGCGCCATGATCACCAGCGCGGGGTTGGCGGCGCCCTCGGTCGGCAGCACGCTGCCGTCGGCGATGAGGAGGTTGGGCACGCCCCATGCGACGTGGTTTCGGTCGACGACGCTGTCCTCGGGCGAGAACCCCATGCGCGCGCCTCCGACGAGGTGCGCATAGCGGTCTATCTGGAGCGTGTCCTGCGCGCCGGCGTGCTCCCAGATCTCTCTCATCTTCGCCGTGGCGAAGGCGATGTTGCGGTGATCGTTCTCGCACAGGCTGTAGTCGAACCGCGCCACAGGCTGGCCGTACTGGTCCTTCTCGTCGGCGAGCGTCACGCGGTTCTCCGGCCGGGGCATCAGCTCGCAGAGCACACCGAGCACCGTCCAGTGGTTGTAGTCACGCATGTACTCCCGCAGGTCGGCGCCCCAGTGCCCCTCTGCCTGCACCTGCTCGGCCCAGCCGATCGGCAGGGGCGAGACGGTCTGGATCGAGAACCCGCGCGCGAAGCCGCGAGACTCGTCCGTCTCGTAGAACTGCTCGGAGGAGACCTCCGGTGGTGGTGCCTTGTACATCCGCAGGTCGATCGGGAAGCGCGCGGCGACCTGCGTTGCTCCCTGCACCATCACGTAGCGCCCGACCTGGTCCTCGTTGTTGGCGAGTCCGTTAGGGAAGCGGCGGCTGGTCGAGCTCAGCAGCAGCCGCGGTGTCTCGATCGCGTAGCCGCACACCGCCACGGCGGCCGCCGGCTGGAAGTGCTCGCGTCCAGCCTGCACGTAGGTGACGCCGGTGCAGGGCCCGCTGGACTCGTCGATCTCCACCCGCAGGGCCATCGCGTCCGCACGAACCTCGGCGCCGTGCTCGATCGCGTCGGGAAGGTGCGTGATCAGCGGGCTCGCCTTCGCGTTCACCTTGCAGCCCTGGAGGCAGAACCCCCGGTAGATGCAGTGCGGCCGGTTGCCGAACGCACCGTTGGTGATCGCAACCGGTCCGACGCGCATCTCGATGCCGCAGTCCTCGGCGCCACGCCATGCGACACCGGCGGCCGCCGAGATCGGGTGCGGCGAGTGGCTGTAGGTGTGGGGGTCGCCCCAGGGCCAGTCCTGACCCGACACCGGCAGCTCCCGCTCGACCCGCTCGAAGGACGCCCTCAGCTCCTGATAGGAGATCGGCCAGTCGACCGCGACGCCGTCGCGCGTCCGGACTTCGAAGTCGGACGGGTGAAGGCGAGGGACGTAGCCGGCGAAGTGAGTCATCGATCCGCCGACGCCCACGCCGGAGTTGTTCTTGCCCATCTCGATCGGGTCGCTGCCGCCGATGATGCGCTTGTCGGTCCAGTAGATCCCGTGTGACCCGGCCTCGTCGGACACCCAGTCGCGGTCCGGGTCCCAGAACGGGCCCTTCTCGAGGATCACGATCCGCCAGCCGGCGCGGGCCAGGCGCTGGGCGAGCGTGAGACCGCCTGCGCCCGCTCCGACGATGACGATGTCGACCTCCTCGCGCTCGGAGTACCGCCGCATCCGGTCGAGGTTCTGCAGACCACGGCGATGTGGATGCAGCAGCCACGCGGAGTCGTTATCGCGCGGCATCCGCGTGACGCCCTTGACGAGGCCACCGATCGGGGTCACGAGGGCGGCGCCTCGCGATCTTGGCTGACGGGGTCCTCGTCGTAGGCCTCGACCCCCTCCCACGGCTCCCGCTCCGCCCCCTGCAGGTGCGGGCTCCCGAAGCGGCTGTAGCCGCGCGGATAGGCGGGGCCGCCGAAGCCGATCTCGTTCCATGCCCAGGGATGCGAGTAGAAGGACTCGAGAACCGCGCGCATCACCACGCTGAACGCGCGCTTGACGTTGAGCTCGCTCCAGGCGCCGCCCTCGAGGCGCCCGCCCGCGAAGTCCGAGACGATCGCGAGCCTGACCTCGGGCGGCGCCGCCGCGAACGACGGAGCCTCCGCGCGCGAGTGCGCCTGCTCGTCCAGTCCACGCGCCACGGCGCGCCAGGTGTCACGGTCGTCCGGCATGTCCGCGAACTGGAAGCCGTCCAGCCTGCCGCGGAGGTACTTCTCGTCCACGTAGTTGAGAACGGGGATTCGCGGCTCGGCGTCCTGTGCGGTGAGAAGGTCGCAGAGCTCCTTCAGGCTCGCCGCCTCGCGTGGGCTGAAGAACCGGATCTCGGGCACCTGCTCCACGCGGCCGAGCACGACCTTGCGGGTGGCGTCGTCCCAGTGACGCGCCTGCTCGAGCACGTCGTAGTCGGGGTAGCGGCCGTGCATCTGAGGCGTGATCCCCCTTCGCTGGCGTGGCAGCTCGGCCGGGTCCGCCGCCTCGCCGCCGGCGCGGACTTTCGGCAGATGCTCGGCGCTCGTGAAGTCGACTCCCATCCGCGCTAGCGCTCCCGCTCGACGAGGGCGGCGAGTGCGCCGACGAACCCCACGAGGATCAGCGAGCCCGGTGCGAGCAGCGGCGGCCCCATGACGAGGTTGTAGGTCGGCTCCGAGAAGCCGCCGGGCTTCCGGTGCACTCCGCGCAGGTGCGTGATCGTCCCGATCACGCCGTTGAGCGCGTATACGGCCGACAGCGCGGGCAGGACGGTGCGCGCGGCGCGCGGTGAGCGCACGCCCGCCAGGGCGGCCGCGCTCACCAGCGGGCTCGTGACGATCGGGCTCCACATCCACGCGTCTCCGAATGAGCCCTTGTAGTGCTCGAGGTACATCTCGAAGCCGAGCGGCAGCGCGCTTGCTGCCGCCGCCGCCGCGAGCGTCTTCTGCATCCGGCCGGCCCTCAGGTTCCACACCAGCCGGCCGGCCGTCCCTAGAGGCGGCGTGCCCGAGCGCCGCGCGGCCCGTCCGCGACGCCGAATCGCCGTCCCTGCAGCCGCGAGCCCCATGGACTAGCGGTGGATCAGTTCGTCGACCTTGCCCCTCAACGCGTTGCGCATGATCCGCCCCGCGTGCGGCTCGCCCTTGGCGATCGCGTGCGACATCTTCGAGGCCTGCTCGAAGCTGATGTGCGGCGGCAGCGGCGGAACCTCCGGATCGGTGATGGCCTCGATCAGCGCCGGCCGGCCGGCCGCGAGCGCCTCGTCCCAGGCGCCGGCGACCTGCTCCGGGGAGTCGACCCTGATGCCGACCAGGCCGAGGAGCTCGGCATAGCGCGCATACGGGAAGTCGGGGAGGTCCTGGGAGACCGCGAGCCTGGGATCGCCCGACATGACGCGTTGCTCCCAGGTGACCTGGTTGAGGTCGTTGTTGTGCAGAACGAGCACGACGAGCTGCTGGTTCGACCAGCGATCGCGGTAGTGCGCGATGTCGATCAGCGCGTTGATCCCGAGCATCTGCGTTGCCCCGTCGCCGATGCAGGCGATCACGGGCCGGTCCGGGTAGGCGAACTTGGCGGCGAGCGCGTAGGGGATCGCCGGGCACATCGTCGCGAGCGTGCCGGAGAGCGCGGTCCTCATTCCGGGGCGTATCCGCAGGTGCCGTGCCCACCAGTCAGTCGCCGAGCCGGAGTCGCTGGTGAGGATGGCGCGATCGGGCAGGCGCTTGGAGAGCTCGTGGAAGAGCAGCTGGGGGTTGAGAGGGTCGGCGGGCTCGTGCGCCTGCGCGTCGAGGATCTCCCACCACCGGCGGACCTCGCCTTCGATCCCCTCGCGCCACGAGCGGTCCTCCTTCGGGCGCAGCAGCGGGATCAGCGCCCGCAGCGTCGCGGCGCTGTCGCCGACGAGGTTCAGCTCCATCGGGTAGCGGATGCCCAGCATTCGCCCGTCGATGTCGATCTGGATGCCGCGCGCCTGCCCGGGCTTCGGCAGCCACTCCGAGTAGGGGAAGCTCGAGCCGACCATCAGCAGCGTGTCGGCGCTGTTCATCATTTGGTCCGTCGCCTTGGAGCCGAGCAGGCCGATCGGGCCGGTCACGAAGGGCACGTCGTCGGCGACCGCGGAGCGCCCGTTGAGCGCCTTTGCGACGCCGGCGCCGAGCAGCTCCGCCGTGTCGAGCACCTCGCGTTCGGCTCCGAGCGCGCCCTGTCCGACGAGCATCGCGACCTTCTTCCCGGCGTTGAGGAGCTCGGCGGCGCGCTGCAGGTCCTCGTCCTTCGGCCTTATCACGGGATCGGCGGAGCCGATCGAGGAGAGCACGGCGCCGTGGGCGCGGGGCGGGTCCGAGTACTCGGCTTCCTGGACGTCGTCGGGCACGATGACGCACGTCACCGATCGCGTCACGTGCGCGATCCGCATCGCCCGGTCGATCAGGTGGCGCGCCTGGGTGGGCGCCATGCAGTACTGCACGAACTCGCTGGCGACGTCCTTGAAGAGCACCTGCAGGTCGACCTCCTGCTGGTAGTTGCCGCCGAGCGACATGCGCTTCTGCTGACCGACGATGGCCACGACGGGCGCATGGTCGAGCTTTGCGTCGTAGAGCCCGTTGAGCAGGTGGATCGCACCGGGCCCCGAGGTCGCCATGCAGACCCCGACCTCGCCGGTCAGCTTCGCGTGCGCGCACGCCGCGAAGGCGGCGACCTCCTCGTGGCGGGTCTGGATGAACTGGAGCCGATCCTCGATCCCGTGGAAGGCGCCGAGCAGGCCGTTGATGCCGTCCCCGGGATAGCCGTAGACCCGGTCGACGCCCCATTCGGTGAGACGGTTGAGGATGAATGAGGAAACGGTCTCGGACATGGGTTCTCGTGGGTTGCGCGCCTCGCCGGGACGAACGCGCTTCGGCCGGGAATTACCCCCGTGCGAACCTGTGAAACGGACGACCGGCGCGGTGGCCGGGTCTCAGGGGGTGAGCGCGACCGCTGCGTCGTCGGTGGCGACGCGGAAGGTGAAGCTCTCGAGGAGGTACAGCTGGACCGTGTCGGCGTCGTGGCGGTCGTAGCCGATCGAGAGGTCCTCGCCGGACTCGAAGAGGAAGTCGCCTCCGCGCTGGCTGAGGACGACGGCGCCCCGCACGCCCGGCGCCCACACGAGCGGCCCGCCGATGATCGCGCGCAGATGCTCGAACAGCGGATAGCCGCCGTGCTCGGTCGTCTCCTGGACCCTGGTATAGACCTCGGGGCCCAGCGCGAGGCCGTACGGCCCGCCGACGCCGGCGCACCGCAGCGCCTCGACGGCGCGGGCGACGTGGCGCGGGTAGTGCTCGCACTCCTCGCCCAGCGTGATCGGGTCGTATGTGGAGCGCTCGGCGATACCGGCGATCGCGGCTGCCTCCCAGCCGTGGAACACGGCACGGTTCTCCGCCGTCGCGATCCGGTGCGCCGCGGAGTCGAGCGCGTCGAGGTTGACGTCCTCGGCCCCCCGGTCGGCGTCGCGCAGCTCGTTGCGGGCAAGCGAGAACAACGCCCGCAGCTCCACCGTCGCGAGGACGCGGCGCTGCTCTGCCGTGACGCCGTCGCCGGGCACCTCGGCGAGCGGGCGCGTGCGGCCCAGATTGGTCGCCGAGTGCTCCCACCCGTGCGGCCCGTCGAAGTCCACCAGCTTGCGCGCCGCCAGAGCAGGCCCGAGCCGCTGGCGGGCCTCCTCGTCGATGAGCTCCCAGCCGGGCGCGGTGATCGGCGCGAGCTCTCGCAGCAGGTGGTTCACGACCGTGACCCTCTGAGGCCCCCGATGCCGAGCGACGTGCTTCCCGGCACCCCGGCGCCTCGCGACGCGGCGCCCTCGGTGGCCTCCTCCTCGGACTCCTCGCCGTGCTCCACGATGTCGCCCTCCTGGAACAGGATCCCGGCGGCGATCTCGCGCCACAGCGGCGTGCGCCGCAGCAGGAACTCGAGGTCCATCGAGAAGTGCTTGAACTCCTCGCCCTGGGCGTCTCGCATGATCGCCACCGCCTGCTGATCGGCCTCGACGGCCAGCCGCTGCTCGTACCAGCCGATCGCTTCGGCCTCCTCGGTGAGCGACGCGCAAAGCCGGGCGAAGGTCCGCGTCTGCTCCGGCAGCTCGTCGGCGGGCTCGTGGTACTGGTCGAAACCCATTGCGGGAATCGTGGCACAGTTCGCGCCTCCGGCGAGTGCTGGGTGAGGGGCCCGCCTATCCGGCCGGTTCGCTCGAGGAGTTGCGCGCCGCTCCGCCCACCGGCGCCGGCTGGAGCTCCTCGGCGGCGCGGGCGTCGGCGACGGCGTCCTCGGGCTCCGCCGGGTCCCGGCGCCCGTGACGCATGAAGAGGACCGGGACGCGGCTGTCGTGCAGGACGCGCAGGGAAACCGATCCGAGCAGCGCGCGGTGGAGCCTGCCATGCCCGTGCGACCCCATCACGATCAGGTCGTGGCCACCCTTGCGGGCGATCGCCACGATGGTCGCCGCGGGATCGCCGCGCAGCAGCTGGGTACGCAGTCCGATGTCGGGCGGAACGGACTCCGCCGCACGGCAGTGAGCGGCCCTGAACGAGTCGCGCAGGTCCGGAGTCGGGGAGGCGCTCATCGCGGCGGGCGGATGCGGAAGCGGCGCGACGGTCAGCAGCGTCAGGCAGGCGTGCTGGTCGCGCGCCAGGCTGATCGCATGAGCCAGCGCGGCATCCGCGTCGGCTGACCCGTCGTGTGCGACGAGGATGTTGCGGTAGCAGCTCATCTGGTGTCGATCATCTCCCGGGCGAGCGGAATGTGCGTTCCGCGGCCTCCTGGCTAGAATAGCGGAATGAGCATTCCGTCCCTCGCGGCCCCGGAGGCAGGATGGTCAGAGCTCGGCCCGGATGCCAAGCGCGCGAGGCTGCTGAGCGCCGCCGGGGAGCTGTTCGCACGGGAGGGGCTCGACGCGCCGATGCCAAGGGTCGCCGCCGCGGTGGGAGCCGGTGTCGGCAGCGTCTACCGGCAGTTCCCGTCCAAGCCCGAGCTGCTGGCGGCGCTCGTCGTCGAGCGGCTCGAGGACGCCGAGCGCGGCGCGAACCTGGCGCTGGAGGATGGCGAGAGCCCGTGGGACGCCCTGACCGGGCTGCTCTGGAGCCTGGCGGAGCGGCAGGTCAGCGACGTGGTCCTGGGCGAGGCGATGGCGACGGTCTCCGAGCATCGCGCCGTGCAGGACGCGCTCGCGCGTACGATCGCCGCGCTGGAGCGCCTGCTCGCGGCAGCTCGCGCGGAGGGCGCGCTGCGACCGGACGCCACGACGCTCGACCTGCGTCTGCTGTTCGCCGCAACGAGGGCCGCGGGGGCGCTCGGCGACGGCGCCTGGGAGCGCATGCTGGAGCTCGGTATCGATGCCCTCGAGGTGCGAGCCCCTCTGCCCTAGGGGGCAGCCGGCACGACTGCGACAGGGCCGTTTGCGGCGGGCAGCCGGTCGGTGTCGAACAGCGGCTCGGACACCCGCTCCACCTGCGCCATGCGCTCGAGGAAGGCGTCCGCCGTCTCGAGGAAGTCGATGCGCGGGGTGCGGTAGTGCATGGGGACCACCAAGCGCGGAGAGAGCCGCTCCACGATCGCTGCGGCCTGCGCGGCGCCGACCGTGGGACCGGCGCCGACCGGGACGAACAGCAAGTCGACGTCGCCGAGCGCGGCAGCCTGCTCGTCGCGAAGCTCACGCTGCCCGAAATCGCCGAAGTGAGCGACGCGAATGCCGTCCATCTCGAACACGAAGATGGTGTTGGGCCCGCGTTCGGTCCCGGCGGCTTCGTCGTGCTCGGAGGCCACCGCGATGATCTCACCGACGGGCGAATCGAGCCGGCCGGCGGTCGAGCGCACGACGGTGGGCTCGCCGCCGACGACCTCGACGGCGTTGTGGTCCTGGTGCTCGTGGGTGATGAGCAGCAGGTCTGCAGCCAGCCCTTCGATCGCCGGATACTCGAACCGCAGGCCGTGACCGGTGAGTCCCGAGAGGTCTCCGAACGGGTCTATCGCCACCGTCGCATCGGAAGAGCTGAGCCGAAACGCCGACTGGCCGTACCATTGAACTTGCATGCGGCTCCTATCCGGTTGGGTCTTGCCTGGTGACCGGCACCGCACCGTCGAGCGCCACCGGCGCCGGATGCGCTGCCCCATCAGCAGCAGGCTAGCCATTCGGGCGAACGAGCTTGGCTGACTCCGGGAGCACGGCCGGTAAGACGGCGGTCCGCGCGGTGGTCCAGGGTGATGTGCAGGGTGTGGGCTTTCGCGAAGCCACGGTCAGCCGGGCGCACGAGCTGGGCGTGAGCGGCTGGGTGCGCAACGGCGACGACGCGAGCGTGCTGGTACACGCCGAGGGGACGCAGGCCGCGGTGGAGGGCTTCGTGAGCTTCCTTCGCAGCGGGCCCCCGCCGTCCCGCGTCGCCGACGTGGCGCTCGACGGCGTTCCTGTCGAGGGTCACGAGCAGTTCGCGATCCGCGGCGTCAGCGCCGGGATCTTCGTCGTTCGTGAGCACGCGGCCAGAGCGCGGCACTTCGACCTGCGCCTGGAGGTCGACGGCGCGATGCGGTCGTGGGCTCTCCCCAAGGGACCATCGCTGGACCCTGCCGTCAAGCGGCTTGCCGTCGAGGTGCCCGATCACACGGTGGAGCAGAGCACGTCCGAGGGAGAGCCGGGCTCCGGGCGGGTGATCGTGTGGGACCGCGGAACCTACGAGCAGGGCGGTCGCGTCGCCTGGCCGGAGGCGCTTGCTCGCGGACATGCGGTGTTCGTGCTGCACGGCCAGAAGCTGCGGGGCGGCTTCGCGCTGCAGCGCACGCGGCGGGGCGAGAAGCCGCAGTGGCTCCTGGTCAAGCGCCGCGACGAGGATGCTCGCCCGGGCTCGGACATCGTGGCCGAGAGCCCGCGCTCCGTGACCAGCGGCCGCTCACTCGACGAGCTGCCGCCCGAGATCTAGACGACCGAGTTCACCTCGACTTTTTCTTCGTTGGTCTGGTTCGTTTTGAGCGCCAGCCCCGCCTGTTCGAATGGCCCGCCGTTGAAGGAGGCTTCGAGCACGTCCTTCGCTTCGCCCACGAAGCGTTCTGGCTTCTGCTTGCCCTTCGTCTGTGCGAACGCCAGCACGGCGGTCGGTTTCATGACGTTGGCGCTCACCGGGACGATCACCGAGCCCCGCACCGTGACAACTGCCGTGCCGCAGGTGAATTCCATGAACGTGCCGGGTCCCGCCGCCGGCAGCAGGTCGAGGCCGATCCTGTCCGTGAGCCTCGTTTCACCGACGAACGTCACTCCCAGCTGGCCGGCGAGCGGGCTCGTCAGCACTTCACCGGCGGACGCTCCGGCGGATGAGCATTTTTCACCGAGCCGTTCGCAGCCCGTGAACGACAGCGTCAGCCCCCCGATCGTCTTCGATCCGGTGTATTCGCCGGCCCCGGTCTGACCGGTGCAGGTGACCTTCGCCGCTTTGACGGTTTCCAGGGTCACGCTGGTGGATGTCGCGATTTTCGTCGTGAAGTGGGCTTTGACGACTTCGGGGAACCATTCATAGAGCTTGGTCGCGCCCGTTTTGGTGCAGCCGCCGTTTTCGTACTTGCCCGTTCCGGCTGCGACCTTGAGGCATCTCCCGAATTCGGGGGCGTTGGCTGTCGAGAAGGGCTGGTCGCCGCCGAAGCCGGTGCCCGCGGAGTTGGTTGCGACGACGCGGAAGTGGTAGGTGGTGCCCCCGGACAGGCCACTGATGCCCGCGGACACCGCGACGGCGCTCCTGCCCGACCCCGGCGCCTGCGAGCAGGGGGCGCTGGCGCCGTAGGAGGGCGAGGTGCCGTATTCGAAGTGGCAGTCGGTCACTTCGGTGCCGTTGGGGTTGACAGATCCGTTGAGAGTCGCCGACGTGCGCGTGACCGATGTCGCCGCTCCGGTGACCGCCGATGGCGCGCTCGAGAGGGTGGTCAAAGATTCGTCTTCGCCGGCCGCGCTTCCGCCGGCGTTCGTGGCGACTATCCGGAAGTGATAGGTCGAGCTCGCCGCCAGTCCGCCGATTGTCGCCGACACGGCCACGGGGCTTTCCCCGGAACCCGGCGCCGATGAGCACGGCACGCTGGCTCCGTAGGAGGCGGTCGGGCCGTATTCGAACCGGCAGTCGCTGACGTTCGCTCCCTCCGGGTTCACGGTGGCGTTCAGCACCGCGCCGGACGACGTCACTTCGGACGCCGCTTCGGTGACGACCGCGGCGGGGGGCGGTAGCGAGGTGAGTGTTTCATCCGCTCCTTCGCTGGTCCCGGTGGCGTTCGTCGCGACTATCCGGAAGTGGTATGACGTGTTGGCTGCGAGCCCGGAGATCGACGCCGACACCGCCACGGGGGAGCTCCCGCCGCCGGGCAGTAACGAGCATGGCACGCTGGTTCCGTAGGAGGCGGTCGGGCCGTATTCGAAGTGGCAGTCACTCACAGCTTCTCCGTTGGGGTTGACGCTGGCGTTGAGCGTCGCGGATGCCTGGGTGACGGCTGAGGCGGCTTCGGTCACGACCGACGGCGCCGCGGTGCCGGTGGTCAGCGTTCCGTCTTCGCCCGTGCCCGTACCGCCGGCGTTCACGGCCACGATGCGGAAGTGATAGGTCGAGTTCGCTGCAAGCCCGGTGACGCCCGCGGACACCGCCACGGGGCTGTTGCCCGAGCCGGGCAGCGCAGAGCAGGGCACGCTCGATCCGTACGAGGCGGTCGGGCCGTATTCGAAGGTGCACTGGCTCACGTTCGCGCCGGTCGGGTTCACCGTTGCGTTGAGCACGGCGCTGGATGCCGTCACTTCGGACGCCGGTTCGGTCACGGCAGCCGGCGCGGATGGCAGCGTGGTGAACGTTCTGTCCGCTCCTTCGCTGGTGCCGGTCGGGTTGGTGGCGACTATGCGGAAGTGGTAGGGCGTGTTCGGGGCCAGCCCGGAGATCGACGCCGACACTTCCACGGCACCTTCGCCGCCTCCAGGCAACGAGGAGCACGGGACGGTCGATCCATAGGAAGCGGTCGGGCCGTATTCGAAATGGCAGTCGCTCACGGTTTCCGCTTCGGGGTCCACCGACGCGTTGAGCGTCGCCGTCGTCTGGGTGACCGCCGATGCCGGTTCGGTCACGACAGCCGGCGCCGCGGGTCTCGCGACGAACACGCGCCAACCGGTTTCATCGCCGACCAGCGCCGTGGCGGCGCTGTCGGAGAGACCGACGAACGCGGCTGCTTCGCCGGTGAGCCTTTCTCGCTGGCTCCAGCTGGACCCCGTGCGAACGAACACGGTGGGTCCGCCCGCCGCCCCTATCAGCGCGGTGTTCCCGTCGGCCGAGAGAGCTTCGCCCTCGTGGCTGCTGCTGAGCTGTTGCTGCTTCGTCCAGGTGGAGCCCGAACGGACGATCGCGGTGCCCCCCGCCAGGCCCGTGTTGCCGTCCGCCGAGAGCGCTGCTCCCCCGCGGCCGGAAGCTGGTACCGAGAGCGATGACCCCTGCTGGGCCCACGTCGATCCGGAGCGCACCAGCGGCGTCGCGCCGGTGCCGGTCACGAGCGCGGTGTTGCCGTCACCCGATATCGCCGCGGCGATGCCGGGGGCCACGGCCACTCGCGGTCCCTGTTGCGTCCAGCTCGAGCCGGAACGGGAGAAGAAGTAGACGCCGCCGGGGCTGCCATGGCACGCCATCAGCGCCGTGTTGCCGTCGGAGGACAGCCCGACGCTCACGCCGCAGTGTTCTCCGGTGCCTCCGGCGAGCTTCGGCCCCTGCTGGCCCCAGGTCGAGCCCGAGCGGGTGAACACCCACGCGGCTCCGTGGCCGGCGTTGTCGTTTTCGCCTCCCACGAGCGCCGTGCTGCCGTCGTGGGAGAGCGCGACGTCTTCACCGAATTCGGCGGCGCCGACCCTGTCTGTCGGTATCAGTTGCGCCTGCTGTGTCCAGCTGGCGCCCGAGCGCACGAAGACCCAGGCTGCGCCGGTGCGTTTGTTCGTGCACAGGTTGCCGAGCAGGGCCGTGGAGCCGTCGCCGGAGAGGGCCGCGAGATGGTAGCCGCAGCCTGGTCCGAGGCCGGTTATCTCCGATCCCTGCTGGACGAACGGGTCGATCCGAATCGGGTATCGAGCGGAGCTGTCGTCGATCTCGAGCCGCAGCGTGCCCCCGGTGAGCCGCAGGTGCGCCCCCAGCGGGCGCCCGGTCGCGTCGGATGCGCTCAGCGCTCCGTAGTCCAGCGCGGGTCGGCCGCCGGCGCGGCGCAGCACGACCTGCGAACCGGCCTGGGCGGCCCGCAGCGATCCGGCGAGGTGCAGCGCCAGCACGAGCGGCGGGCCGCTCCCGGCGACGCGATGGCGCACCACGAATCCCTGCTCGAGGCCATAGGGACCGTTCCGGTAGTACTCGGTGAGGGCTCCGTGGGTGTAGCGAACCTCGTTGCCGGCTCCTACCGGCGCCGCTGCCGGCACGGTCTCGAGGCGCCGGCCGCGCCCCACCCCGGCGAGCGACATTGCGACGCTGCCCTCCGCGGCTCGCACCTCGACCCCCGAGGCGGTGAACGTGCTGCGAAGCGCGCCGCCCTGCGCGCGAAATGCAGATCCGTGCCTTACGGGCCAGAAGCCGCGATCCGAGCCGCCGATACGCGCCGAGGCGGCAGCGGCGAGGCCGCTCGGCAGGCGGAGACCGAGGCCTGCGCGGCCCGGCGAGCCGGGACGGGAGTCTGCTCGCGAGACCGTCGGCGCGGCGGTCGGCGCGCTCGGCGAGGGCAGCGCCACGATCGCGATCGCCACGAGCGCGAGCAGGAGCGACGCGACGGCCGCCACCGTGGCTTGCCGGGGCCGGCGCTCGGCGCCAGCCCCCGTGAAGGACATGCCTGCTGCGGAGATGGCGTCCGCGGCGGTCCGCCCAGTCGTGCTGCGCATCTCGCTCCCCCTGCCCGTTGCCGGCGACCGGATCTCACTCCCCGACCGGAGTGGCTTCGCCGAAACAGACTACCGGAGAGCCGACATGCGGTCGCCGGGGTGGCCTGGCCCCTCAGGCGGGCCGAGGGCGAGCACGCCTCAGTGGCGGCCAGGCCACCAGATTCCGGCTCAGCCGGGCCCCCATCCGCCACCAGGCACCCACCCGCCGGCAGGCGCCGGCATTCCGGCTCGCGTCCGCAGAGGCGCGATCGATGCCCGGCGATGATGATCCTCTCGCCGCTCCGGCGTCGTTCGCGACCGCCGCACCGCGCTCCTCTCTCGCCGCCGGAGCGGGCGATGCGAGCGTGAACCAGACGACCTTGCCGCTGGGCGACGGCGATACACCCCAGGTGCTCGCCATCGCCTCGACGATGCGCAGCCCACGACCCGACGGCTCCGCCGGCGACGGGGAGCGCATCACCGGTCGGCCGTCCCCCATGTCGCGCACCTCGACCCGAATTCCCTCTCGCAGGCCGATGGACAGCTCGAACTCCGTGTGGGCGTGGCGGATGCAGTTGCTGGCGAGCTCGCTCGTCATCAGCTCGGCCGCCTCGACGATGTCGGCGGACTCATCGCGGAGCCTGTCACGGACGAAGCGTCGCGCGGCCGTGACGGACTCCGGTCGACATGGGAATCTGCGGACCTCGGTCATGGCTCGATCGGCAGGACCGGGGACAGGCCGGTCAGCTCGATGACGCGTCGCACGTTGGGAGAGGGGTCGCGCAGGTGGACCGAATGGACCTTGGTGCTGGCGCCGACCAGGACGGCGATGCCGGCGCTGTCCATGAACCGCAGGCCGCTGAGATCGAAGACGAGACGCTCCGGTCGCCCCGCCGCGAGCGACTCCACGGTCGTCTCGAGCGTGGCCGCGTTCGATATGTCGAGCTCGCCGGAGACGACCACGACCGGCGTACCGGTCGCATCGACCCGTGTGTCGATGCGCGCCTCGGCGGCGCGCTCGTCGCCTAGGTCTGCCATCTGATCCCCACCATCGCCGTGTCGTCCTGGTGGTCGTGCGACGCGAGGTCGTGTGCCAGCTTCGCGAGTAGATCGCCGAGCGCCAGCCGCTGCCCCACCGCCGCCGCTCGCAGCCGGGCGAGACCGGCGTCGAGCGGCTCCCCGCGGCGCTCTACGAGACCGTCGGTGAAGGCAACCAGCGTGGCACCGGGCGCAACCGTGACGGTCGCCTCGTGATACGGCGAGTCCCTGGCGACGCCGATCGGGACGTTCACCTCGAAGTCGACGAAGCGCCCCTCGTCTCCGTCCAGCAGCAACGGCGGGATGTGTCCGGCGCTCGCGATCGTGAGCTCGTGCGCGTCGACGTCGATCGTCGCGCACAGGACCGTCGCGAGGTAATCGTGCTCCACGCCGTTGACGTAGTCCGAGAGCTTCGCGAGCACTGTCCCCGGACGCGGGTCCTGCGATGCGTAGGCGAGTGCGGCGTGCCGAAGCGAGGCCATCGTGGTCGCCGCCTTGAGCCCGTGGCCGGAGACGTCGCCGAGCAGCAGCAACAGGCGTCCGTCGCCGGCGGCGACGATGTCGTACCAGTCGCCCCCCACGTCGATGCCGGCGCTCGCGGGCACGTACAGCGCGCTCACCCCCAGCCCTGCGAACTGCGGCAGGACGTCGGGCAGCAGCGCGTGCTGGAGGGTCTGCGCGATGCTCCGCTGCTCGGTGTACATCTCGCGGTTCTCGGTGGCTACGCGATCGAGCACGCCGGCGAGCTGCTCGGCGTACTGACGGCGGCGGGCCAACCGCTCGGTCGTGAGCGCCGCCGCCAGCGCCAGCAGCACGCCGCCCCCGGCGATGATCCACGGAAGGCTGTGGAAGAACGATCCACCGAGCGATCCCCGCGGCGCCACGACTGCGGTGAAGTGGCTGTCGCCGAACGGCACGGCGTCCGAGGACTGGTGGCCGGTGACCGGTAGATGCTTGAGGCTCGTGACCAGCACGTCCTGCGTGCGCTGGGAGCGCCCGAGGTAGAGGGCGTAGTTGAGGTCCGAGAAGGCGGTGTTGCTCTCCAGTTTCGAGCGCCTGTCCTTCGGGAGCGGGGTCTCGGCGTAGACGGCGAACCCGCGTTTGGCACCCGGCGTGCTGAACTCGTAGCCGAGGCTCGGGTGCGCCGAGCTGAGGATGCCCGTGACGTCGAGGGTCGAGGACCTCCTGGCGTGCGCGAAGAACGCGCGGGCCTTCTCGGGCAGCGAGGCCAGTATCGGCGTGCTGCCCATGACGACGGTCGGCGCGAGCCTGCGGGACGCCAGCGGCCACAGCGACACCGAGGCGAACTGGCGGCCCGTCCCGACGTAGGGCGCCATGAAGGCGCGGAACTTCTTCGGACTGCCGTGCGTGGCGTCGGCCAGCTCGGCAGCCGACGCCAGCGGCGTCTGGATCGAGGGGACGGCGGCCGTCAGGACCAGGCCCAGCTCGCGGACGCGAAGGCTGAGGAGCCGGCTCTCGTTGCGGTTGTAGAGCGCGAGTGAGGTCAGGGACAGCGCGGCCGTCACTGCCAGCCCCAGGAGCAGCGCGACGATCGCCGCTCGCGTGGGCCGCCATGCGCGAACGGAGCCGATGCTCGCGGGAGACGGTGCGATCTCGTCGATCGCTGCTCGCCGGGAGGCGCCGAGGTCGCCCGGCGCCGTCGCCCCCGCCACGCCGGCACGACTACTCATCGCGACCCTCTCCCGAGCCCATAGCCGGGCGTAGCTTATCGCCAGGAACGGCCCGCCGTGCGCCATCCGGCGCCGGCGGGCCTGCCTGCTACGGGCGTGCGGTCAGCCACGGTGTGAAGCTGACGGTTCCCACGGCGGTGTTGCACCCTCCGCCCATGTTGGGTCCTCGCGTGCAACCCCACCAGTCGTTCTGCGCGTCGACGACGGTGCCCGTGTCGCCGTTGGCGCCGACGCCGTTCGCAATGAACGAGTTGTTGGGCGAGGCGGTGACGGTGGCCTGCCCACCCGCCGGCTGGGTCGGGCTTGGCGTCGTCTGGGTGACGAACATGCCGGTGTTGAAGTGCACGAAGGAGTTCCCCGTCAGCGTCGCGGTCAGGTCGCCGAACGCGAAGCCGAGCTGGTCGGTGGTGAGGTATGCGCCGAAGGTGCCGGCGTTGTTGGTGGTCACGGCGCCGGTGCCATTCACCACGTTGCTCGCGAACGTCGGGCCCTGGCCCGAGACCGCGCCGCCGTATGCGCCGAGCCCCACCGAGCAGCCGGAGACATGGTTCGATTCCACCGTCGGCGAGAGGTACGGGACGAACACGAAGATGCCGTAGCCGTCGGTCTTGCATTCGCGTACGGTGTTGGCGGCTATCACATCCGCCGTGCCGCCCGAATCGCCGTTGTTGTCGGTGTGGACGCCGCTCCCCGACCTGCTCACGACGTTGTGAAGGAACTGCGTCCCCGTGGAGTGGTTCGCCGAGATGGCGTCGTTGGCCCCGGTCACCTTGTTGTTCGCCATCACGCCCGAGCCGCCGTAGTTGAACATCGCGATGGAGGCTTCTTCAGCCTGGACGTTTTCCACCGTGTCGTACCTGAAGCTGAACGTCCCGCCGGATGACGCGTAGATCCCGCGCAGGTACACACCCGTGATCTTCACTTTGGCGACTGTCAGGTTGTTGTAGACACCGAGCGCGTGGTTGGTGATGATGCCGTTGCGGGCGTCGATGTCTTCGCCGCCGACCACCACGCCGCTGGTCAGATTGGGGTTGTCACCCCTGAGCCTCAGGTTGGTGATCGTGACGTTGTCGGCCTGGACGAGGACGATGTTGCTGGCTTCGCCTCCGCAGAGCGAGCCCCCCGTGCACACCGGCTTGGAGACGGACGGGTAGATGACCGTTTCGGCGCCTGCGCCGTGGAGCGTCACCTGCTTGTCGACGACGACGTTTTCGTAGTAGTTGCCGGCGCGGATGTTGATCGTCGTTCCGGGCGGCACGGCGTTGATCGCGGCCTGGATTCCGGTGAAGGAGCATCCGGTGCTGCAGACGGTCGTCGTGGATGCCGAGGCCGGCCCCGCGAGTGCGAGCCAACCCGTGATGACGCAGCCGAGCGCCAGGATGCGAAGCATGCGTCCCATGGTCCATTCCCCTCCGTGAGTTCCCCCTCGAGACCGAGGCCGAGGCGGACTATATAGGTGTACACCCTGCGGCGCCCGTCGCGGCGGCCTACAACAAGTGCACGCTCCGCGCTACTTCGCCTCCGATCCCTGGTGCGAGCTCCGCGGCAGTTCACGTCGTGGCGGCAGGGTGGGCGTGGCGGGTCCGGGCGAGTATTCGACGGCCGGGGTGCGGCCGCGGGGCTGCGGGTAGAGCGACATGAGCCCGCGCTCGAGCTCGGGCACGCCGACCGTCACGGGCAGGCCGAGTGCGCTCAGTTCCCGAACCTCCAGCGGGTGGTCATGGGTCCAGGTGCCGCTCGCCATGAGCCGCGCGACCTCGCGCGCGCGAGCCGGCTCCATGCGGCGCTCGAGCATCCGCGCCACGAAGCCCTCCACCTGGATGATCGCCTTGCGACCGACGTCGGCCATGATCAGCGTCCTGTCCTCGTGGTCGCCCGGCTGCGCGACGACCTCCACGAGAGACGCGGCGGGGTACTCGCCGAGCTGTGGGTCGACCGGCCCGAGGGCGGCGTGCGGGTCGATCACGATCTCATCGGCGGCCATGGCGATGAGCGTCCCCCCGCTCATGGCGTAGTGGGGGACCACGGCCGTCACCTTTCCGTCGTGATGCGCCAGCGCCGAGGCGATCTGCTGCGCCGCCAGCACCATCCCACCGGGGGTGTGGAGGATGATCTCGATCCCCCTTCCCCGGGGTGTGTCGCGGATGGCCCGCAGCACGCTCTCGGCGTCGTCGATGTCGATGTAGCGGAGCAGCGGGAACCCCAACAGCGACATCGATTCCTGACGATGGATCAGCGTGATCGCCGTCACCTCGCGCTTGCGCGATATCTCCGCCAGTGCGCGGCGCCGCTGGACGATCATGTACTGACGCGCGAACGCGGGCTGCAGCGACGCGAGGATGAAGAACAGCCACAGCAGGTTGAGCAGTTCCACGCTCGCTTCCTTATGCCGCAGCCGATGCCTGTCTAGGCAGGTCCTCGCCGCCGCGTGAGAACGCTGTTACTCGAGGGCTGCGGCGATCAGCTGTGCGAGCTCCGCCGGCGACAGCCTGGGCGCGTCGGGCAGCGGCTCGTGCGGCGCTCCGCGCCCGAACGTCGTGCTGGCGGGACACCATGCGACGCGCCCGCCGTCTTCGACCCGCACGTAGTCTTTCGCCGGCCCGCTCTGCGGGTAGAGCGTCAGCGCCCTCAAAGGGTGCGTGGCCATCACCGTCTCCTCCTTCCGCCTCTTGTGGCCGTCGTGCCTGCCTCTCCGCGGCTATACCGTGCCGGCGGCTGTGGCCTGGACGGGCTTGCCGAGCAGGCTTCGGGCGCAGTCGACGATCGTCTCCTCGACCGGCCGCGGCGTCCACCCCACGCGCCGCTCGGCGTTCTCGATGGAGAACGTCGTCTTCTGCCCGAGCTCGCCGACGACCGAGCGGATCTCCGGATCGAACATCGAGAGGGCCCGCACGACGACGTCCGGGACCTTGCGCCTTGGCACCCTGCGCGCATCCTCGCCGAGCTCCCGCCGAAGGATCGCGGCCACGTCGGTGAACCACAGGAAAGAGCTCGCGGCGATCAGGCGCTGGCCACCCGCATCCGGGGCGCTCATCGCGGAGACCTCGAGCGCGGCGACGTCGCGCACGTCGATGAAGGCGAAGCCCAACCGCGGCAGTCCCGGCATCTTCCCGGTGAGCATCCGATCGACCGCCTGCAGCGAGTAGGAGCGGTCCTCTCCGAGCACGGGTCCGATGATGGCTCCCGGCTGAACCGTGACAAGCCGCTCGCCGGCTCCCTCGGCTCGCATGTAGTCCCACGCGGCCCGCTCGGCGATCGTCTTGGAGCGCATGTACGGGGTCAGCCCTGGCTCGTCGGGATCTGTCCAGTCCTCCTCGGTGAGAACCCGGCCCTCGGGGGGGCTGGCGCCGCGCACGGCTGCCACCGAGGAGGTGAGGACGACCCGCTCGACGCCGGCCTGCAGGCTTGCGCGCAGCACCCGCAGGCTGCCGTCGCGCGCCGGGACGATCAGCTCGTCTGGGTTCCTGGGCTGTGCCGGCGGGAACGGCGAGGCGACGTGGAGCACGAAGTCGCAGCCCTCCACGGCCTGCGCCCACCCCTCGTCCTCGGTGAGGTCGGCGGCGAGGACCGACAGCCTGTCTCCGATCTCGACCTGGGAGCCCACGTTCGCCCGAAGCTGCGGCTCGCGCGCGATGTCCCGCACGGTCGTGCGCGCGCGGTAGCCGCGCTGCAGCAGCTCAACCAGACACCAGCCCCCGAGGAAGCCCGACCCCCCCGTCACCAACACCGTCTGCTCGCCATCCATCACGGGCTCCCTTCGAGGACTTCTGGATCTCGCCGTGTGCCGCGGCGCAGCACCGACCTGTGAAGCGGTTAGCGTAGCTTCCACCCGGGAAGATCGGATCGGGACCGGAGACGCGTGTCGAGGAGCGGCTTCCAATGCTGAGCTTGCACCCCTCACTGCTGGCGATCTACCTGAACGACCACCTGGCCGGCTCGACGGCCGCGCGAGAGCTCGTGCGTCGCGCCGCGGCTAACAACCGAGGCACCCCCTACGGTGCCTTCCTCGACGGCCTGAGCGTGGAGATCGAAGAGGACCGCGCCTCCCTGCTGGAGATCATGCGAAGCCTCGATGCGCGGCCGGACCCGCTGAAGGTCGCAGGAGGCTGGGCCGCCGAGAAGGCCGGCAGGTTGAAGCTGAACGGTCGGCTGCTCGGGTACTCGCCCTACAGCCGCGTGGTGGAGCTGGAGGTCCTCGAGCTCGGCGTGCAGGGCAAGCTGTCGCTGTGGCGCGCCCTCAGGCAGATCGAGGCGACCGAGCCGCGGCTGCACCGACCGGTCCTGGACGCCCTCGTCGAGCGTGCCGAGAGCCAGCTCGCGGGAATCGAGGAGCACCGTCTTCGCGCTGTGGAGGACGCCTTCGAGGTGTGAGGCCTGCAGCCCATCCGGTCTGCTCCCTCCGGGGCGGATGCTCGCCGGAGGAACCGTCGAGCAGCAGCACCGACAGCACGAGGGGCGCGAACCAGAGGATGTAGCTGAACGAGTAGTAGCTCAGGCAGACCTGCAGGGCGATGAGCACTGCAGCGCAGACAGCGGCAAGAGGAACGACACCCCCACGGCGAGCCATTCGCGCCACGAGGATGACGAAGGCGCCCGCCAGCGCGGCGAGCAGGCCGTGCAGGACGCGCGAGGCGGAACCGACCCAGGCGGCGTGCACGGAGTAGTTGCCCTGCAGCACCGCCCAGACCGACAGGGCCGGGGTGCGATGGGCCTGGAAGCCGAAGCTGCGCGAGAAGAACGCACCGACGCTGCCATGGACGAGCACCGGGGCGAACACGACGGCGGTGGCGAGCGCGAACGCCGCGGCGAACGCCGAGACGCTCCGCCTGGTAACGCGACCGCCCGCCGGCGGATGGGTGGCCAGGAGCGGAACGAGGGCCAGCGGACTGAGCTTCGTGAATGCGGCCACGGCGGCCATCACTCCCCGCCTCGCGGGAGATCGCGCAACCAGAAGCGTGCCGATGAGCGCTGCAGCGACGATCGAGTCGTTGAAACCGAGCGCATCCTCGTAGAGGGTGAACGGGAACGCCAGCCAGCAGTACGCGAGCAGCACGCCGGCGCTGGCGCCTCTGAGCCGCCTGCCGAGGGCGAACAGCAGTAGCCCCGTGAGCAGGTCGAAGAAGAGCGTGGTCACCTTCGCGGACAAGCTCCCAGCGCTCAGAGCGACGAAGGGGACATAGGCCTCGTAGTCGACAGGCCCATAGGTGTCGGTGTGGGGGTCGAGCGCGACGGCGCGGCCCGGCACACCGTAGATGGGGCGACCATGCAGGATGGCCGAGGCCCCCCGCACGCCGCCGGTTGCGACATCGCTTCCGCCGCTTCCCTCGAGCGCCCAGCTCACATGGACGCAGGCGAGGACGACTATCCCCACGACCAGCCACGAGCGGGGGAGCGCCGGGCGAATCGGTGGCGAGAGGACATGGCTCTTCTCGTTGCGCCCGGTCCGGGCGATTGCGACCATGCGGGCGCAGAGATACACAAGAGGTGGGTAGATCAGCAGCACGGGCCAGCTCCGGTCAGGTCGTTCGCAGCCGAGCGCCACCAGGAACGAGAGCAGGACGAGCAGATCGAGGTGGCGCAGCCGCGGACGCGCTCCGACGACGAGCGGCAGGAGCATCAACGCGCCGAACAGGGGGAGCGCCCAGAAGCCGTTGACCGCCGGGAAGTCGAAGCGGTTGCTGCTCACGTGCCCGACCAGCGGGGTCGCCGCGAGCAGGACGATGAACGCCGCTCGCCGGGCGATGGTCGCGGAGCCGGCTCGGCGGGCCGGCCACGCCGCCGGCGCGTGAGTCGCCATGGGTCCCTATCGGCGGCGCGGAGGATCTCTTGAACGCGGTCAGCCGACCGGGTGCGACAGAGCAGGCCCGGATCGGATACGAGTCACTGCATGTAGCATCGCCGGAGCGCCGATGAGAGGACCTGGCCGGGTAGGCGCCAAGCGGGTCTTTAGCCCCAACGGAGTGGGTTCGACTCCCACCAGGTCCACTGGCTCACGGTCTTTGGCCGCTGGACGCCGGCAGTATTCACCTGCGGACCCGAAACCGGAGGAGGGTGACGCTGCCCGATCGCGTGGCGCTGACCGGTTCCAGATCGATCCGGGGAAGGCTCGGCGGCGAGAAGCGGATGCCATCGCCGAGCAGTACTGGCAGCACGTACACCAGGATCTCGTCGACCAGGCCCCGCCGCAGGCACTGGGCGGCCACGTCGGCGCCCAGGATCTCCAGGTTCTTGGCGCCCGCGGCGCTGCGCGCCGTGGCGACCGCCTCACCGATGTCACCGGTGAGGTAGGTGATGCCCGGAGTCGGCGGCTCGGGTGGCCGGTGGGTGAGTACGAACACGGGTCCGGAGAAGGGGTAGTCGACGCTGCCCGGTTTCTCGGCCTGCATCCTCGCTCCGACGTCGGAGGTCCGCCGTCCGGCGAGCATCCCCCCCGTGGCCGCCGCGATCTCGCGGAGCTCGTCCGGCCCGACGAAGTCGGCAAGCTGGCGACCATCCCCCCAGTCCATCACGTGGCCTGCTGCGGCGATGAAGCCGTCCAGCGACATGCACCTGTTCACTACGACCTTGCCGTGTCCGGTGCTCGTATCGCCCACGCTGTCTCGAGCTTATCTGGGGCCGGCTGCGCCGTCGACGGCGGCCTGACGGGCGTCTGGAACGATCACCCGCGGGCGTGGCCGACCAGCGCGCGGTTACGAGACGGCGAGCGTCCGCGCCGTCTCGTAGACGGACACGAAGCGGCTGTAGTTCTCGGCGATCCGGCGTGCGGCGGCCCCACGACCGAGCCCACCGTCGACGAAGGCCTTCAGTGGGTCCCACCAGATGGAGCGACCGATCGCGAAGCCGATGAAGCCATCGACCGGTGCGGCGGCCTGGAGCCACTGGTCGACCTTCGCGTCGTCGGCGCCACGGCCGAGCACGAGACAGGCGACCCGGTCGCGGCCGCCGCTGCGGGCCTGCTTCACCAGCATCTCGCAGTCCGAGCGCTCGTCGACCCCCTCGATCTTCCAGATGTCGACCTCGACACCGGCGTCCTGGGTCTCCGCGATCGTGCGTCGCATCAGCTCGGGGCGAAGCTCCGTTTCGTAGCGGTCCTGGTCGCCACCGACAGCCTCGAGCTGCGCCGGCTCTGCCGGCACGAGGAACTCGAACAGGAACTTGCGCTCGTGGTCCTTCAGCCAGTCGGAGAGGACCCTCAACTTGCGCAGCTGCCCTGCGTTCTCCTCCGCGTCGCCCTCGGGGTTGTAGCGGACGAGGACCTTGGTGAAGTCGGGCTCGAAGTCGAGGATGTGCCGCCCGAAGTCCTCGCCGTATTGGAAGTCGAAGGTCGCCTGGCCCGAGCGCTCGGCGGGCATCGCCAGCCTGAGGCCCGCCTGCCGGGCCTCGGCGGGAACGGTGGAGCCGAACTGCTCGTCGACGAGCACCCCCGTCACGGCCGGCTCCGCGCCGGCCGCCACGGCTTGCAGGACGCCCTCGAAGATCAGGTGCTTGGCGTCGGCGATCCTCTCAGCCTGCACTGGGTCGGGCTCGCCCTCGATCCCGAAGAACTTCTTCTGGAACGACCCGCGATGGTCGAAGGCGAGGATGTAGAGCTTGCCGTCGTATCCGTCGCTCACTCCATCACCATGCCGCCGGTGATGTTGATGGCCTGGCCCGTCATCTCGCTCGAGTCCTCCGAGGCCAGGAAGAGGACCACCCGGGCGATGTGCTCGGGCTCCTGAAAGCGGCCCATCGGGATGCCCGACATCCAGCGCTCCTTGATCGACTCCTTGGACTCGCCGGTCATTTCTTCCTCCCAGACGTACTCGCGGTCCATCATCTCGGTGTTGACGATGCCGGGGCACACGCAGTTGATCCGGATGGTCGGTGCCACTTCGAGCGCGACACCCTTGCTGAGGAGGATCACGGCGGCCTTGGAGGCGCAGTAGTGGGCGAACAGCTTGTAGCCGCGCTTGCCTGCCTGCGATGCGACGTTGACGATGTTGCCCTTGCCCCGCTCCAGCATGCCGGGAATGACGTTCTTGACGCACAGGAAGACGCCCTTGGCGTTGACGTCCATCACGAAGTCCCAGTCCTTCTCCGAGACGTCGGTGATCTTGTCCATCGTGATCACGCCGGCGTTGTTGACGAGGACGTCAACGCCGCCGAGCGTCTCCTCAGCCCGCGCGATCATGTCCTTGACCTCCTGCTCCTTGGTGACGTCGCACGCGACGCTCGTCACCTTTCCGCCGGCGGAGAGCTCTGACGCGGTGTTGGCAACCCGGTCGCCGTTGATGTCGGCGATCACGACCTCGGCCCCCTCGCCGAGGAACGCCTCTGCGATCGCGCGCCCCATCCCCGCGGCGCCTCCCGTGACCAGCACGCCGGCACCGTCGAATCTGCCTGCCATATCCACTCCCCTCTCTATGCCTTCAGCACGTACTCGCGCTGCTTGATCTGAACCGGGATCTTGCGTATCTCCTCGAGCGCCTCGGCCAGGTATGTGGAGAAGCGGTCGAAGATCTCCTCGCCCTTGGCGGCGGTCGCGCGTTTCGGGTTGCCGATGACGCCCCGCGGCGCGAACTCGTTGTGCTCCATCGGGAAGTAGAAGTACTCGTAGCCCTTGAAGGCGGCATCGGCGGCGCCGTCTTCCTTGGCGAACGCGTCCGGCATCCAGTCGGGCGCGTGCGCGCGGGTGTCGACCGCCCGATCCATGATCACGTTGGCGCCGTCGTAGGCCATCATGATCGAGGTCTCCTGCTCGCTGGCGTGCCAGCCGGGGGTCTCCTCCGGCGTGTTCTCCATGATGTCCTCGATCAGGCCCAGGTAGCGCTCTCCGTAGGGCTTGAACATGGCCACGAGGGCGCCCGTCTCGTAGCGGAGGTTGCGGAACACGGGGTCGGTGACCTTCGTGTTGGAGGTGTGACCGTTGACGAAGATCAGCCGGTTGAACCCGTGGTGGATCAGGCAGCGCGCGGTGTCGTGGAGGATCGCGAGCAGGGTGGTGGAGCGCATCGTGATCGTGCCCATGCCGCGCTCGGGCTCGCGCAGGTGGTGGGGTGAGTAGCCGCTCCAGATCGGTGGCGCAACGAGCGTGTCCGCCTTCTCGGCGGCGCGCCGGGAGACCTCCATCGCGTTGTAGATGTCGGTTCCGAGCGGCATGTGGTCGCCGTGCATCTCGCAGGCGCCAAGCGGGATCAGGATCGTGTCGTCCCGCTCGAGGTGGGCCCGGACGTCCGGCGGCGCCAGGTCGAGGAGGAGGCGTGAGTGCGGCTGGCCGTTCGCGGACATGTACGTGGCTATCCCCTTGAAGTCGGTTTGTGTCGGCAGGCTACCGACCGAGCGTTCGTGATATCGAACGATATTGGCCAGGAATGCCCGACGCGGCGGGCCACACCGTACACGCTGCCGCGACGCGGGTCAAGCATCCGGGGGCACGGCGGCGGGCCAGAACAGCTTCGGCGTGTTGATCCAGATGTACTCGGTCGGGCCATCCGCGACGTTCTCCATTCGGTGCGGGATCGTGCTGGGGAAGCCGATCGAGTCTCCGGGATCGAGGAAGTGGATCTCGTCGCCGACCCACACCTTCAGACGCCCGGTGAGCACCATCCCCCACTCCTCGCCTTCGTGCGAGATCGCGTCGCCCAGCGAGGCGCCGACGTCGTAGCGGCCGTATACAGCCTCGATGGCCTCGGAGTCCGGCGGCGAGGCCAGTTCGAAGCGCACCCCCGCGGTGTCGATGGCTCTCCGCGCCGCGTGGCCGCCGGGTGCGCCGTCACCGCCGATCACGTCGCGCTGCGTCGCCGAGACGACCCTGCCCGTCAGGTCCTTGGTCTCAGTGAAGAAGAACGCGAGGGTCGTGCCGAGGGCGCCCGATAGGGCCTTCAGAGTCGAGATCGACGGCTCCACACGGCCCCGCTCGATGTCGCTCACGAGCGACGCCGAGACGCCGGCGCTCTCGGCGAGCCGGCGGAGGCTGTAGCGGTGCTGCTTGCGCAGGTTCTGCAACCGCGCTCCGATCACGGTCTCGGCTCTCCCGGCGCTCACGCGTCCACCGCCGATCCGGACAGGTGCGGCCGTGCGCCACCCGACGGGCGCGGGGGCACGCGGGGGCCGGGCCTGCCGGAGGCGTCCTCCGTGATCAGAGCTCCGACTTGACCAGGATCTTGCCGTCGATGCGTGATTTCGTCTCGTCGATCGCGTTGACGAGCTCCTCGAGCGGGAACCGCCGGGTGATCGCATGGTGCATGTCGATCTGACCCGAGGCCATCAGCTTGATGACGTTCGGGAAGTCCCACGAGCCCGAGTGCCCGACCGTGCCGTAGACGGATGCGGCCTTCAGCTGGTGCTCGATGAAGTTCAGCTCCACCGGACGCGGATCCATGCCGACGATCGCGACCTTGCCGCCGATGCCGAGGGCGCCCTCGATGCTGCCCATCACGGCCGGGAAGTTGCCGGTGCACTCGACCGCCATAGCGACCCCGTCGCCCTTCGTCTCCTCGGCGACGATCCCGATCGGGTCCTCCTGGAGCGGGTTGACGAGGTGCGTTGCCCCCAGCTTGCCGGCGAGCTCGCGCCGCTCGTCGAGCGGCTCGAAGCAGAAGACCTTGGAGGCACCGGCCGCTCTCGCGAGCGCGACGGCCGCAAGGCCGATCGGTCCGCCGCCGTAGACCGCCACCGCGCCGCCAGGCAGGAACCCGCCGGCGCGGGTGAACATCCCCTCGTAGGCGACGCTCACGGGCTCGGTCATCGAACCGACCTCGAGCGCGGTCGTCTCGTCGCCGTAGCGCTCGAGCACGCCGTTCAGCGACCAGCAGTACTTCGCGTTCACGCGGGCGTACTCGGCGAAGCCGCCGTTGATCGTGAAGCCGAGGTCCTCGATGTAGCGGCACTGGTTCCAGTAGCCGCCGCGGCATGCGTCGCACTCGCCGCACCATTGGATCTCCTCGGCTGAGACGAGGTCGCCGATCTCGAACTCGGTGACCGCGCTGCCCACCGCGACGACCGTCCCCGAGAACTCGTGTCCTGTGACCACAGGGGTGGCGAGGTGATAGGGCAGGATCAGATAGCCGTCCTCGTCGGTTTCGAACATGTGCACGTCGGAGCCGCAGATCCCGCAGGCGCCGACCTTGAGGATCAGCTCGCGGGGCGCCGGGTCGGTCGGATCGTCGAGGGTCTCGAGGCTCGCCGACGGGTTGCGGTAGACCTGGTTCGCGTTGACGGCCCAGCGGCGCCGCTCGTGATCCGGGTCGACCGTGATGCCGGGGCGCGGCGCCCATTCGGCGTTCAGGACAACGGCCTTCATCGCTCGCTCCTCCTCTGGTCGCTCGGCTCGCTCAAGCGGCCGTGGTGGTCTTGGGCAGGTGGGCTTCGAGCGCCCCCTCGGGCGACTCGGCTCCCCGGACGACCGCGGAGAGCGCCGCTGTCATCGCAGCCGGGTCCTCGTGCTGGAAGATGTTCCGGCCGACTGAGCAGCCGATCGCCCCGGCGATGCGGGCCTCGGCGACCTTCTGCAGCAGGTCGAGATCCGATTCGCGGGATCCTCCCGCGACGACGACGGGCACGGAGACCGCGTCGACGATCTCGGCGAACTGCTCGCCCGATCCGGGCCAGTTGCTCTTGACGATGTCGGCGCCGAGCTCGGCGCAGAGGCGGGCGCTCCGCTTGAGGTACGGCAGGCCCCACTCGGTCGCGTAGTCCTCGCCCGCGTCGTGGTAGGCGTTGGGGAACTCGGCCTCCGCGATGTAGGGCATGCCCAGCCGTGCGCAGGCTTCTCCGATCTGGGCGGTGAGCGAGATCACGTCGGGCTCGTTCTCCGGCGCGAACGGGATCATCGCCACCACGCCGTCGACGCCCAGCTCGGCGCAGTGCTCGACGGTGGCGATCAGCCGCTCCTGGTGGCGCGTGCCGCCGCGCGAGGCCGTGGAGGTGATCTTGGCGACGATCGCCAGCTCGGGAGATTCCGCGATGACCGAAGCGAGCGAGTGGATCAGGCCGGGTGCGATGAAGATGCAGTCGGCGCCGCCCCTGCGGGCCGCCTCGAGCTGCTCCGATGGGTTCTCGAGCCCGCGCAGCACCTCGGGCGAGCTGGTGCCGTGCGAGAACGCGAACATCAGGGTTGACTGGGTGGCGGGCTCGATGATGCGCCGCATCCGCAGCGCCTTTCCGGTCGACATCGGTTCTCCTATCTCGGACTCTCTACGCTTCGGCGGCCGCAGCGGCGGACCCGACCCCTCGGAACGGCGTGTGTGTTCGATGTCTCGGACAAACGCGGCGCCGTTCCATCGTCGTGCACGTCGCTACCGTACATGATCCCCGTGAGGGGTGCAACTCATCCGGTATACCCGGGCCTTTCGCGTTGCGGGGATGCCGTATGTCCGGCCACGCCGGTCGCGAGGCTGGAGGCTAGAAGCTCTTGGGGGTATCTATCCAGATGTACTCGGTGGGTCCGTCCGCCACGTTCTCCATGCGGTGCGGTGTCGTGCTCGGAAACCAGATCGAGTCGCCCGGGTCCAGGAAGTGGATCTCGTCGCCGACCCACACCTTCAGCCTTCCCTGGAGCACCATGCCCCACTCCTCGCCTGCGTGGGTGACCGGCTCGTCGCCGAGCGAGGCGCCGACCTCATAGCGCCCGAAGATTGCCTCGATCTTCTCTGCCTGCTCCGGCGAGGCCAGCTCGAAGCGGATGCCGCTGGTCTGGATCGCAGAGCGAAGCTCGCCGGTTGCGTCGTCCAGGCCGCGCAGGACCACGCGCTCGCCGGCGCGCACGACCCGGCCCGTCTGCTTGGCCGGCTCGGAGAAGAAGTAGGTGAGCGTCGTGCCGAGCGCGTCGGACACGCGCTTGAGGGTCGAGATCGAGGGCTCGACCTTGCCGCGCTCCACGTCACTGATCAGCGAGGCCGAGACGCCGGCGCGGTCTGCCAGTTTGCGGATGCTGTAGCGATGCTCTCTGCGCAGCGCCGCGAGTCGCTCGCCGATCGAAGGGGCATCGCCGTCCGCGATCACAGTCGTAGTCCCGCCACGGCCGGCCCTCGCCTCCCGACTCGATGAACCCTGCGAGCGCGCCATGGTCCTCCTTCTCAGTTGTCCGGTCGCATTCCGCTTTGCCCGGCGATGGAACCGCCAGTAAGGCTACCTGCCAGCTTCTCGCCGAACATGATCGCCGGTGCGTTCGTGTTGCCACCTACGAGCGTCGGCATGATCGAGGTGTCGCACACGCGCACGCCGCCCACCCCGAGCACGCGCATCTGCGAATCGACCACCGAGCCCATCGCGCAGGTACCGGCGGGGTGGTAGAAGGAGAACGTGCTGCGACGCATGTACTCGTCGATCGCCGAGTCGCTGTCCCCGGATGGGACGCCGGCGGCGCGCGCACCCTCCGAGTCGCCGAGAACCGCCGAGAGGCTGGGCTGCGAGGCGATCTGGAGTGCCATCCGGACGCCGGCCCGGAGAACGGCGACGTCCGACTCCTCGCCCAGGAAGTTGTGCAGGATCCGCGGCTTGGCCTGCGGCAGGCTCGAGCGCAGCCGCACCCAGCCTCGGCTGCGCGGGCGCGTGACGTAGGGACCGAAGGAGAGGGCGCGCGCCGCGCCGGTCGAGGCGCCCTCGTCGGCGAAGCTCCCGACCGCAGCATGGAACTGGAGGTCTGGCTCGCGCAGGCCCGGACGGCTGTGCGCGAATCCGCCCACCTCGACCCAGGCGTCGGGATCCGAGCCCCCCGTCTCCGCGGATACCGGATAGGTCAGGAAGCAGCCTGGGTGATCCTGGAGGTTGGCGCCGACGTCGGGGTTGTCGATCCGGACCTCGATCCCCATCTGCCGCAGATGCTCGGCCGGCCCTATTCCCGACAGCATCAGCAGCTGCGGCGAGAGGTAGGCACCCGCGCAGAGGACCGTCTCCCTTGCGCAGGCGATGACCCGCTTCTCGCCGCAGTGCTCCACTTCGACCCCCGCGACGCGAACGCCGTCCCAGACGAGCCGGAGCGCGTGGGTGCACGTGTGCACGCTCAGGTTGGGACGGTGGAGGTTGGGGTGGATGAAGGCGGCCGCGGCGCTGCACCTGACGCCACCGTGCTGGTTTGCCTGGTAGACGCCCATGCCTTCCTGGTCCGGTCCGTTGACGTCCGCGTTCGCGGGATGCCCGGCTTCACCGGCAGCTGCCAGCCAACGCTCCAGCAGCGGCGGTGGCTGCAAGTCCTCGACGCGCAGTGGGCCGCCGGCGCCGTGATACGGCCCTCCTCCGCGCGAGTTGTCCTCGGAGCGCATGAACAGCGGCAGCACCTCGGCGAACGACCAGCCCTCGTGGCCGGCCGCAGCCCAGCCGTCGTAGTCGGCCGCGCAGCCGCGGACGTAGAGCATGGTGTTCATCGAGCTTGTCCCGCCGAGGACCCTGCCGCGGGGAAGGTACGAGCGCCGGCCGCACAGCGCCGGCTCGGGCTCCGTCTGGAGATCCCAGTCGAAGGACGACTTCTGCTGCTCCCAGAAGCGCGCGGGGACGCGGAAGACGGGGTCGATGTCCATCGGCCCCGCCTCGACGAGGGCGACGGAGACTCCCGGCTGCTCGCTCAGCCGCCCCGCAAGCGTGCAGCCGGCCGAGCCGCCGCCGACTACGACGTAGTGGTATTCCTCAGCTGCCATTCGTCACGCGTTGGCGAATTCATGGCCCGCTGGCCGCGCGCGGTGGGGCCGGAGCCCCACCGCGCCGCGCGGCGGCGAACGGAGCTCGGCCTAGTGGCCGATCCCCAGCTTGAATTCGTTCCACGCCTTGAGTCGCTTTTCCAGGTTCTCCACCGGTTCGAAGAACCTCATCTTCGAGAAGAACGCCTGGCCCGCCTTGGTGGCCGGGATCAACGTCCCTTCGAGCTTCGCCGGCGTGAGACCTTGAGACTTGGCTTCCGGCGAGGTGGCCTGTTCGTAGTTGAGCGTCCCCGAGTTGCCGCTCTTTGCGATGAAGCGTGCCTGCCAGTTGACGGCCAGCGACGCGTTCATGAACTTGTACACCGCCGCGAGCTTCTTGGCGCCACCTTCTTTGGTGATCGCCAGGTTGTCGCTCCACGCCGGTACACCTTGCGAGACGGTGTTGTTGACCAGCAGCTTCTTGCCCTGTTCCTTCAGCGATGTCGCGCTCGCCACGTTGTTCAGATACGCGACGGGCGCTTCGCCTGAGGCGAGCTGGCTGGTCTGGTCGTCGAACCCGCTCGTCAGGCGCTTGACCTGTGGGCGCAGTTCGAAGAGCTTCTTTTCAAACGCCGCGAATTCCTGCGTGTTCAGGTTGTACGGGTCCTTGAACCCCAGCGCCAGCGGGATCATCGGCTCGACCGACGTGGGGTCGTCGAACATCGACACCTTCCCCTTCAGCGCCGGGTCCCACAACACGTTCCAATCGTTCAGTTCGCCCTTGGCGTCCTCATACTTGGCCAGGTTCAGACCCTTCACTTTTTCCGGTATCCACGCCAGCGGCTGATCTCCCCAGTTGTACAGAACGCCGTACAGGGTCCCGTTCACGCTGGTCGCTTTTTCCCATGGGAAGCCGAGCTTGATGTTCTTGATATTTGCCAGCTTGCTCGTGGCGACCGGTACCAAGAGGCCGGCTTTCACGTATTGCGGGAACCACCCGGCGGTGGCCAGCACGATGTCGTACTGGCTGGGGTTCGCCCTGACCTTGGAGAACATTTCCGCGGGCGAGCCCACATTCGCGGCATTGACCTTGATCCCGGTTTCCTTTTCGAATTCCTTCAGCCAAGGCGCTTCGTCGTATGTCTGCCAGGTCAGCACGTTGATCGTTTCTCCCCGGCCCGAGCCTCCGCTCGGGGCGGAGGCGGAGGAGCTCGAGCTGCTGCTGTTCGAGCTGCTGCCACAGGCAGCGAGAATCGCCGCCAGCAGCGCCGCCACGCCCAGAGCCGTAGCCGACCGGATCAGAGAGCGTGACCTGGTTGCCCGGGCCCCCCCTTCTTGGCGCGTCCTGTCTCTCATCACTTTCCTTTCTTCATGATTTGTCACCGGCCTGGCTGCCGCCCCCCGGCACGCCTGCCTCGATGCGCTCCAACGCCTCCTCGAACGAATAGAGGCGGCTCGTGTCGAAGCGCTCCAGCCACCAGGTCACCCCGGCCTGCTCGTAGTCGCCGGTCCTGGTGTCTCCCGCGCCGTCGGTGTAGCCGTTGATGACGACGTCGAAATCGTGCATTTGCGAACGGTGGCGGGCGATGTAGTCGCGGATCTCGCGCACGTGGTCGGGGCTCGGCGTCGCGCCGCCCACCATCTCGGGGATGACGCCGTCCCAACGGGCCGCCCGCCGGAACGGACGGCGGTTCGGCCACCACCCTCCGCACCAGACCGGCACGGTGGACGCCTCATAGGGGGTATCGAAACGGGCGTCGGAGATCCGGTAGTGCTCGCCCTCGAAGTCGAAGCGCTCGCCGCTCCAGAGGCCGCGGAGGACCTCCAGGCCCTCGTCCAGCTTGTCGGCGCGCACGCGGTCGTCCGTCTCTTCGCCGAAGCGCCCGAACTCGGCGTCCGGCGGATACCCGAGCCCGACCCCCAGCGTCAGGCGCCCGCGCGCGAAGCGGTCGAGGGTCGCCGTCTCACGCGCCAGCTTCCACGGGCGACGGCGCGCCAGTGGCGTGATCGCGGTGCCGATGCGCAGCGACTTCGTCATCGCGGCCACCGCCGTGAGCGCCACCCATGGGTCGGCGATGGGCCGCTCGTCCGCTTCGCCGAGTGCGATGTGGTCCCAGATGAAGAACCCGTCCCAGCCGGACGCCTCGGCGGCCGTTGCCAGCTGCACGAGCGCGTCGACCTCGCCGAAGGGGCCGAAGTTGGGGAGGAACACGCCAAACCTCATGAGGAAGCTCCTCCGGTGAGCGAGCCTGCCCGCACGGGCCTTCCAGCCAGGCCGGCCGCGCCGGCCGCACCGAGCGTCGCGGCGGCGAGCTCCGCGTCCGAGCGCCCGGCGAGCTGGACGACCTTGCGCCGTTTTCTGCCGGACAGGAACAGCAGCAGCCCGGCCGCCCCGATGAGCGCCAGCGAGCCTCCCGCGATGAGGGTGAACGCGGCGTTCACCTCCGGGGTGAAGCCGAACCGCAGCAGCCCCCACACGTACACGGGGAGGGTGGGCTGCGTCCCCGCGAGGAAGAAGGTGACGGCGATCTCGTCCATCGAGAGCGTGAAGCCGAGCAGGCAGCCGGCGATCAGCGCGACCCGCACACCCGGGAGCGTCACGTGCCAGAACGTCCGCAGAGGGCCGGCACCGCAGTCCATCGAAGCCTGCTCGAGCGAGGGGTCGGTCGTTTTCAGCCGCTGGAGGACGACGAACATGATCAGCGGCGTGATGAAGCTGACGTGGCCGGCGACGACGGTGGCGAAGCCCGGTCCGATCTTGGCGCTGTGGAAGTTCACCAGCAGCGAGATCCCGAGCACCATGCCGGGTGCCACCAGCGGGCTGGCGAGCAGTGCCTGGATGACGCCCTTCCCCCGCGAGCGCATCCGGTGGAGCATCAGCGCGAATCCGAGGCCCGCGCACGCCGATATGAAGACTGCGGTCGCGGCGACCTTCAGGCTGTAGAAGATCGCCGTCTTCATCGGCGCGTCCGCGAAGAGCGCGGAGTACCACTTGAAGGTGAAGCTCGCGAACGGCAGCGTCTGGATCTTGCTGCTGTTGACCGAGAAGATCGCGGTGATGATCATCGGCGCGTAGAGGAAGATGTAGACGGCGAGGATCGCGATGCCGACGACGCAGGCGATGAGGTACCTGACCGACCTCGATTCGCGGCGGCGGCGGCGCATGTAGGGGCGTGCTTCGGTGCTCATCTACTCGATCTCCGCCTCTAGTCGGGTGAACAGCGACAGGAGGGCGAGCACGATCAGTCCCGTACAGATGATCGTTACGCCGATCGCGGCGCCCTGCGGCCAGTTGTCGGCGGTTCCGAACGACTGCAGGACGATCGAGCCGAGCATCGTCCCGCTCAGGCCACCGACCATCTGCGGCGTGACGTAGTCGCCGAAGGTCAGCACGAAGCCGATGGCGAATCCGACCGCCACGCCGGGGCGCGTGAGCGGCCACACCACGTGGCGGAACGTCCGCCAGGCGGAGGCGCCACAGTCGCTCGATGCCTCGTAGTAGTGCTTGGGCACCCTGTCGAGCGAGGTGTAAGAGGCGAGGAAGACGTACGGGATCGCGACGTAGGTGAGAGTCACGATCACAGTCGTCGTGGAGTACAGGAGCGCCGTCGACGGCTTTTCGATCAGCCCGATCGATTTGAGGAGGCCGTTCAGGACCCCGTTTTCACCCAGGATTATTTTCCAGGCGAACACCCGCATCAGGTAGCTCACCCATAGCGGCACGATGATCAGCAGCGCCGCGAGCGTCTTGTAGCGCCCGAACCTGGTGACGACCACGTATGCGAGCGGGTACGCGATCAGGGTTGCGCATGTGGTCGACACCACCGCGATGAGAAGCGTGCGCTTGAGCAGCGTTATGAACACTTGCGAGGAGAACAGTTCGGTGTAGTTGTGGACGTTCCATACGTGGAGGATCGTGCCGAGTTCGTTCTTCCACAGGCTGTAGGAGATGAGGAAGGCGTTGGGAAGCAGGATCAGGCAGACGATCCAGACCAGCGCCGGGCTCACCAGCAGAAAGCGCTTCAGCGGCCGCGGGATCCGGCGCGGCAGTGCCGCGACGGGCTCTAGGTACCTTGCTGCTGAGGCCGCCAAGAGCCCGTCTCCCTCACGATCACCGCATCCGCCGGATCCCAGCCGATCTCGATCGTGTCACCCGTCGACACGGCGGCGCTGTTGCTCCGCACCATCAGGCGCTGGCCGCCGATGTCGGCCATCACCTCTCGCTCGTGCCCCAGGAACAGGATGTCGCCGACGGTCGCCGTGTAGTGGTTGCCCAGCCCACGGCTGCCCTCGCCGACCACGATCGCCTCAGGCCGCACGCTCAGCACGAACCGGGCCTCATCCGGCTCCTCGGGGAGCGCAAGGCGCATCGAGCCGGCGTGGCCGGCCAGGCCGCCGGCATGCATGCAATCGAGCAGGTTGGTCTTGCCGATGAAGCCCGCAACGAACGAGGTTGCGGGCCGGTCGTAGATCTCCATCGGCGTCGCCACCTGCTCGATGCGCCCGCCGTTCATCACGGCCAGGCGGTCGCTCATCGCCAGCGCCTCCCCCTGGTCGTGGGTCACGTAGATGAAGGTGATCCCGACCTGGCGCTGCAGGTGCTTGAGAACGAGCAGCATGCTCTCGCGCAGCTTCAGGTCCAGCGCGCCGAGCGGCTCGTCGAGGAGCAGCAGGCGGGGGCGGCCGATCAGCGCGCGGGCAAGTGCCACCCGCTGGCGCTGGCCTCCGGAGAGCTGATGCGGCAGGCGCTTCTCGAAGCCGGTCATCGACACGCGCTCGAGGGCTTCCTCCACGCGCGGCTCGATCTCGCGCCTCGGAACCCCCGCCATCTTCAGCGGATAGGCGACGTTGGCCTGCACCTTCATGTGGGGGAACAGCGCGTAGTTCTGAAAGACCGTGTTGACGTCGCGCCGGAACGGAGGCACGCCGGTGGCATCGGCGCCGTCGAGCAGCACGCTGCCCGAGGTGGGCTGCTCGAACCCGGCGATCATCCGCAGCGTGGTCGTCTTGCCGCTGCCGCTCGAGCCGAGGATCGAGAAGAATTCGCCCTCGTGGATCTCGAGATCCATGTCTGCGACGGCGGCTTCGTCGCTGCCGGGGTAGACCTTCGAGACGCCGCGCAGCTCGACCACGTTGGTCCGGCTGCGGGGGGCGTCCCCAACCTCGACCCGCTCCGGTGCCCGGGTTGCGGTGCTCACGTCGCTGGACTCCTTTTTCGCCGTTGCCATCAGTGCCTCATCGCTGATCGGGTATCGCCGCGGCGAGCAGCCGCTCGATCGTCGTCAGGTTCTGAAGCGTCTCCTCCGCCGAGATCTCGGGGACTCCCTCTCCGAGCACCGCGGCGCAGATGTTTTCGATCTCGAGCTGGTAGACGCCATGACCCGGCGTGGGCACGATCCGGCGGCCGTCCGGCGTTTCGAGCTCGATGCTCGTCGGCTCCAGGTGCGCGTACCACGGCGTCGCCACGCGCGCCGTGCCGCGGCTGCACAGCGCCTCGACGCCCGTGCTCAACGTGCTCGCCATGCCGCAGTCGAAATGCGCGAGTCCCCCGGAGCCGTACCTGAGGTTCCCGGCGAACACCTCGTCGACCCCCGAGTCCGAGTAGCGAGCGATCGCGGAGACGGAGTCCGGCTCTTCTCCGAAGATGAAGTTGGCGAGGCTGACGCAGTAGCAGCCGACGTCGCGGAGCGCGCCCCCGGCGAGCTCCGGGACGTAGCGGATGTCGCTCGCCGGATCGTCCACCTGGAAGTGAAACCACATCCGCAGCACCCTTAGCTCGCCGAGCTCGCCGCTGCGGAGGATGTCCCGTAGCTGCTTGGTCTTGGGGTGATGCCGGTACATGAAGGCCTCCATCAGCTGCAGCCCGCGCTCACGGGCCAGCGCGAACAGGGCGCGAGCCTCCTTGGTGCTGGGTGTCATCGGCTTCTCGCAGAGAACGTGCTTGCCGCTCTCGAGCGCTGCGCGGGTCCACTCGGCATGCAGCGCGTTGGGCAGCGGGATGTAGACGCAGTCGATCCCGGGGTCGCCGAGCAGCTCCTCGTAGGAGCCGTAGGCGGTGGGTATCGCATGGGCGGCGGCGAACGACTCCGCGCGTGAGAGCTCACGGCTCGCGACCGCGGCGACCTCCGCCACCTCTGCATCACGGAACGCCGGCATCAGCTCCTCGACGATGCGAGCTGGCGAAAGAATGCCCCACCTCAGCGTCCTCGTTGCCGTGGCGCTCATCCGTCAGGCCCTCTCCTGCTGCGCCGCGCCATCGATCGCCGGCGTGGCGTGCGAGCGCGTCTCGTGGATCAGAGCGAGCAGCTCCTCCACCGCCGTGTCGGCGAAGACGCCGTCGTTGATGTGCGCGGGCAGCACCTCGACCTTCACATCAGGACGCGTGTCTCTCTGGAGGCTCTCGATGAAGGCGCCGTCGGCCTCCGGGTCCCAGAACGGACCACCAGGCGAGTCGGGGATCGAGAAGCCGCCGCTCGGTATCAGGATCGAAGTGGGGCCGCGCGCCCCGTTCGCCTTCTTGGCGAAGATCGAGCCGAGCTCCGCCATCTCGGCGGCTGTGAGGCGGACGAGCGTCAACTCCGGGTTGTGATGGAACATCGTGCGGCCCGGGAATTCGCGCTCGGCGTCCTCCCAGTTGCCGGCCGTGATGAAGTCGACGCAACCCGGGACCAGGACCTGCGGGATGCCGAGCTTCCCGGCGCCCTCCATGCGCGTGGGTGTGGTCTGCATCAGGCCACCGACCAGTCCGGCGCCGAGCTCCGTTGTGGTGAAGTCGAGGACAGCGGCGGCGCGGCCGGCCGAGACGAGATCCTCTAGAGCTCTTCCACCGACGCCGTTGGCGTGGAACGTGACGACCGCATAGCCCTCCGCTTCGAGCCGCAGGCGCCCATGATCCATCGCAGTGGTGGTGTTGCCGTTCATCGAGACGGCCACCGTGGGCCGTGACCTGCCATCGACGGGCTGCACCGCGCCTGCCACGCACATGCGTGCGGCGCCGACGATGTAGCCGGCGGCTGTGCGGCACACCTTTTCGGTGATCTCGTTGAGACCCGCGATGTCGGCCACGGAGTGCATGACCGCCACGTCCCGCACGCCCACGTACGGCTCGAATTGGCGCCGGCCCGAGGCGAGGGGCGTGACGACGAGCTTCGGGAACCCGACGGGCAGCGCCTGAAAGGCGGGGCCGGCCACGTGGGCGCCGGCACCGCCGATGCAGATCGCGCCGTCCGCCCGCCCCGAGGCGACCAGCGCCTCCGTCGTCTCGCGAACCCCGTCGCGCATCTTCTCGACCGCCTCGCCACGGGGCAGCTCGGCGATCTCCTCGAGCGTGGTGCCCGATGCGCGGGCGACCTGCGCGCTGCTGATCAGCGGAAAGCCCGACTCGGCAGGCCTGCCGCTGACGGAGGAGTCGAGCAGTATCGGCATGCCTCCCGCCTCGACAATCGCGTCCGCCAAGAAGCCGATCTCCTCACCCTTTGTGTCGAGCGTGCCGATCACGAGGATCCCAGGAAGTAAGTCCCCGGAACGTTCGGAAAGTCGAACAAAGTCGCTGATCTCATCCCTCTCCACCGGTGAGACCGTACGCTATCTGCATCGAGGGCGTCAAGTCAACGGCTGAATCGAAACTACGGTCCGCGGGACGGTCGGCGGGCTTAGAGGGCGATCGGGCACCTCTAGAGCTCGTAGTCGGCCACGACGATCGACGATGTCGTGCGGCGCATGCGCTCGAGCACGGGCTGGTGAGCTGGGTGCGCCCGGTAGCGTGCGAGCGCGTCACGATCGTCCACGTCCACGCAGAGGGCGGCATCGAGGTCCGCCTCGTTGAGGAGTCGACCGCAGCTGAGCTCCCGGATCTCCGCGATGTCCCCCGGAAGGCCGCGGAGCTCGTCGAGGATCTGATCGAGCTCGTCCTCGTGTCCGGGCGACATCGACCATGCGACCAGGTGGCGCACCATCAGGCCAGCTCGCGTAGGGTCCGGTTGGTCGCACGGTTCGGCCCCGCGGTTCGCTTCCGCGTGCTCGCGCCACGAGGCTGTACGGTCTCAAGGGTCACTTTGCGGAAGGATCCTTGCAGATACACGGCTCCGGCGTGGCCGGTCGCCTGGTTCGGCGATGAGTGTTCGCCGTGGCCGGACAGTGCTCGCCTGGCGGCGGCTGCCCGGTGCTAGAAGGCTTCGATCCGGACCTGCTTCTGGCGCTCAACCTCGCCGGTGTCTTCGCATTCGGCCTGAGTGGCGCGTTGGCTGGTGCGCGAGCGGGACTGGATCTGTTGGGCGTGCTCGTGCTGGCCGGCGTGGTGGGTCTCGCCGGCGGCATCATCCGCGACGTTCTGACGGGGATCCGGCCGGACGCGCTGCGTGACTGGCGGTTCCTCGCCGCAGCCGGCGCAGCGGCGGCGATCGTGATCCTTGCGCACCCGACGGTCGAACGTCTGCGCAGGCCAATCGACGTGATGGACGCCGCAGGGCTCTCGCTCTTCTGCGTCACCGGAGCCGTGGCCGGGCGCACGCACGGCTTCGGTGCCGCCGAGGCCGTGGTGCTCGGGGCGATAAGCGGGGTCGGCGGCGGCATCATGCGCGACGTCCTGCTGGGCCGGGTTCCGGTCGTCTTGCGCCGCGGCCTCTACGCGGTCCCGGCGCTGATCGGCGCGGCGATCGTCGTGGTGGCCTTTGAAGCCGGCGAGCACGGGGTGCTCTTCCCCGTGCTCGCTGCCATCGCGTGCTTTGCCCTACGGATCGCAGGTCTCCTGTACGGGATCGATCTCCCGAGCGCAGCGTCGGTCGCAGCGCGGGTCTCGCCGGGCGAGATGCCGCGAGCGCGCGAGGCACCCCCCGGGGACGCGAGCGCTCGCTAGCCGAGCGGCGCTGGTTCTCCCGCGTTCAGCTCCGCTTGCGCTCAGCGACCGTGCGGGACGTAGTCCTCGACCAGATCCCGCAAGGTCTGACGGATGATCGCGGCTCGGTCGGGGTCGCCCTTCAGCAGCGCTCGCGTCATGGCGGCCGCCTGTTCGGCAGTTATGTGCGGCGGTAGCGGCGGCACGTTCGTGTCGACCAGCGCCTCGAGCACGAAAGGCCGCTCCGCTTGCAGCGCCTTGGCGCACGCGCCGGCCATCTCATCGGCCCGCTCCACCCTGACGCCGTCGAGCCCCAGCAGCTCGGCCCACCGCGCATACTGGACGTCTGGCAGCTCCTGGGATGCCTCATAGCGGATGTCGCCCACCATCGCTCGCTGCTCCCACGTGACGTAGCTGAGGTCTCGGTTGTTGAGAATCACGACCACGACCCGGGGGTCCGACCACTGTTTCCAGTACTTGGCGACGGTGATCAGCTCGTTGACGCCGTCCATCTGCATCGCCCCGTCGCCGATCAGCGCGACACACGGCCGATCTGGGTGCGCGAACTTCGCCGCGATCGCGTAGGGGATGGCGGAGCCCATCGTCGCGAGCGTGCCGGACGTGGAGCCGAACATGCCATCGCGCAGCTTGATGTCGCGCGCGTACCAACCCGTCGCGGTCCCGCAGTCGCAGGTGATCATCACGCGATCGGGCAGCCGGGCGGAGAGCTCCCAGAAGACCCGCTGACCGTTGATCGGGTCAGCCTCGTTCATCGCCCGAGCCTCGACGATCTTCCACCAGTCCATCACCCACGCTTCGATCTGCTCGCGCCAGCCGTTCTCGGGCTTCGGCTCGAGGAGGGGCGTGAGCGCCCTCAGGGTCGCGCCGCTGTCGCCAGGGAGGTTCACCTCATTCGGATAGCGGATGCCGAGCATCCGCGGGTCGATATCGATCTGGATCCCACGGGCTCGGCCCTCCTCGGGGAGGAACTCGCTGTAGGGCATGTTCGAGCCGATCGTCAGCAACGTGTCGCAGCGCTGCATCATCTGCCAGGACGGCTTCGTGCCGAGCATCCCGATCGCCCCGGTGACGTAGGGCAGCGTGTCCGGGAGGACCGCCTTGCCGAGCAGCGCCTTGGCGACACCGGCCTGCACGGTGCCGGCCACATCCTCGACCTCGGTCCTTGCCCCGAGCGCACCCTGGCCGACGAGGATCGCCACCCTCTCGCCTTCGTTCAAGACCTCGGCCGCCTGCTCCAGATCTGCGCGGGACGGCGTCTCGTGTCGCTCTGCCATCCCCAACCCGGAATGGACGAAACCGTGCTTGTGCGGAGGGTTCGATGCCGCGTCAGCCGGTTCCTCCTGAAGGTCGTTCGGCACGATCACGCACGTCACCGTCCGCTCGGCGATCGCGATCCGTATCGCTCGGTCGATCAGATGACGGACCTGCGCCGGGTGCGCAGCCAGGTGGACGTACTCGTGCGCGACGTCCTTGAACAGCGACACCAGATCGATCTCCTGCATGTAGCTCGATCCGATCACGCTTCGCGGCTGATGACCCACGATTGCCATCACCGGCTGGTGGTCGAGCTTGGCGTCATACAGGCCATTGAGCAGGTGCACGGCGCCCGGACCGGAGGTTGCGAGGCACACACCGACCGGGCCTCCGCCGTACTTCGCGTGGGCGCACGCCGCGAAGGCGGCACTCTCCTCGTGGCGCATCTGCAGGAAGTCGATCTTCCCCAGGCGCCTGAGGCCGGCCGTGATCCCGTTGATCCCGTCGCCGGGGTACCCGTAGATCCGCTCGACACCCCACTCGTGGAGGCGACGAGCCACGAAGTCACCTACGGTCTGGCTCACTGCTGCTCCTTGCGGTGGCTTGCACGGTCAACGCTAGGACGGAGCAGCGTCGAGGCAACAGAGCGGCGCACCGCGGCCATCCAGCCGCCTGCGATGGGCCGATCGGCAATCAAGATTGAATGGGGTCCCCGGCAGGGACGTGCTGGCGTCGAGCGCGACCCGTCGCCGACGGGTCGCGCCGATCCGCTGAGGTGGCTGTCAGCCTGGTGTCGCCGGTTCTGGATCCTGCTGGTTGGGCGCGACCGTCGCCGACCCCAGCTCGACTATCCGCCACGGGTGCGCAGCGTCGTCGGTCAGCTCCATTCGCCAGCGCAGTCGAAACGACGTCTCGACGGACTTGTCGCCGCTGAGCACCGTCGTGGTGGTGCGATCTTCGACGTAACGGCGTCCGCTCACGCGCAACTCGACGAGCATCGACGGGGGCTGCGCCTGGCCGTCGAGCTCGATGATCTCCACCGACCGCACCCGCGGCCCGCGCACGACGAGACGCTCGTTGTTGCTCGAATCTCCGGGGTACAGGAGCTGTCGCACCGCCGAGGCGGTCGCCATGGCTTCGAGCGGCGCGTCGTCCCCGTCTATCGCCTCAGCCCATGTCCTCACTGCATGGTCAACCTCGGTCTCCAGGACCCGTGGCGCGAATCGGTCGTCGACGAGGGAGATGTCCAGGGCGGCAGTGCGCGCGTCGCTCGACAGCGCCGCCCCTGCGATCTGCCGGACCTGAGAGTTCTCGATTCGCGCCGAAGCGGCCTGCTCGAGCGTGGCATCGCGCTCCAGAGCAGTAGTGTCGGCCCATGGCGAGGGAAGCACCGGCTCGGTGAGCTGGTGAAGCCCCTCGTGATGCTGCTCGACCGAGTTCAGGATCCACCGATCGCCGGACGGCTCGAGCGTCCAGTACTCGCAGATGTGATGCGTGTCGCTCACGCTGTTGACGCGGTGAACGGTGTTGCCGTGTCTGTCGACGACCACGTCCCTGACCGTGGCGGTGATTCGCACGACCGCGCGCTTGGAGCGATCGTCCTCGGTGTTGCGCAACCCGACGTAGTCGACGTGCACCGGACCCTTGATCTCGATCTTGTCTTCCCAGCCGCGCACTGCAAAGGCCGTCAACCTTCGCTCCCACTCCTTCATCAGGTCGCTAGCGACGAGCTCGGCTAGCCTGGTTCGGTCATCACGAGTCCACGCCGCCTGGATCGCGCAGAACAGCTCATCCGCATCGGCGGCAACGACCTCGGGTGCAAAACGGGGATCCATCTCGGACGCCTCCGCGGCAGCCAGCCTCACAGTCTCGGTGCGGCGGCGCAGACGCCGCCACTCGACGATCAGATCGATCGGCCACAAGGTCATGTGCCTCAGCACGCGGAGCAGCGAGAACGCCTGCCGCTCCTCGGCGCGCCGCGTCCGTATCCAATAGGAGAACACCCCGAGCCCCAGGTAGAGCGCGGCGATCACGAGGAGCACCACGAGCCCGGCGCCCGCGCCTACCCCTCCACCACCCCCGCCGCCGAAGCCGCCACCCCCGAAGCCACCCCCGCCGAACCCACCGCCGCCGCCCCCGCCACCGCCG
>DASYFT010000019.1:0-2064 GCA_036498265.1 Solirubrobacteraceae bacterium
CGAGGGAGTAGAAGCAGTGCTCGGTCACCCTGCCCGCGATCTCGCCGCCGAGCCCCGCGTACACGGGCGCCTCGTGCGCGACCACGCAGCGGCCGGTGCGGGCCACAGACGCTTCGATCGTCGCCATGTCGAGCGGTGAAAGCGAGCGCAGGTCGATCACCTCGATAGACCGGCCGTCCTCGCGGGCGGCGAGCGCGGCCTCGAGGCAAGTGCGGACCAGCGGCCCGTAGCTGAGCAAGGTCACGTCGTCCCCGTCGTGGACGACGCGCGCCTTGTCGAGCGGAAGCGCGTCGGACAGCGGGGCCGCCGTGTCGAACTCGGCCTTCTCCCAGTACCTGCGCTTGGGCTCGAAGAAGATCACCGGGTCGTCGGAGGCGATCGCGAGCTGGATCATGGCGAACGCGTCGGCGGGGTCGGCGCAGGCAACAACCCGAAGTCCCGCCGTGTGCGCGAAGAAGACCTCGGGTGACTCGCTATGGTGCTCGACAGCGCCGATTCCTCCGCCGAAGGGAATCCGGATCACGACCGGCAGCGTCACGCTGCCCCGCGACCGGTAGCGCATCTTGGCGAGCTGGCTGACGATCTGGTCCGTCGCCGGGTACACGAAGCCGTCGAACTGGATCTCGCACACCGGCCGGTAGCCGCGCAGCGCCAAGCCGATGGCGGTGCCGACGATGCCGGACTCGGCCAGCGGCGTGTCTACCACGCGGTGCTCGCCGAAGTCTTTCTGCAGCCCGTCGGTCACCCGGAAGACGCCGCCGAGCCGGCCGACGTCCTCCCCCATGATCATGACCTTGGGGTCGTTCTCAAGGGACCGGCGCAGCCCCTCGTTCAGCGCCCGGGAGAGGGTCATCTTGGTCATTGCTGCGCTCCCTCTTCCTCGAACCCCGCAAGGTACGCCGCGAACTGCTCGCGCTCGGCGTCGACGATCGCGCTCCGGTCGGCGTACACGTGGTCGAACAGCGCGAGCGGCGGCGGGTCGGGCAGCGCCAGGCACGCAGCGCGCAGCTTGGCGGCGAGCTCGTCCGCCTCCGCCTGGACCTGCTCGAAGAACGTGCCGTCGGCCTCGCCGGTGCGGGCCAGGTAAGAACGGACGCGCTCGATCGGGTCGCGCAGCCGCCAGGTCTCGAGTTCGCTCGCCAGCCGGTACCTCGTGGGGTCGTCGGTGGTGGTGTGCGCGCCCATGCGGTAGGTGAAGGCCTCGATCAGCGTGGGGCCCTGGCCCTCGCGGGCGGCCCGCATCGCCTGGCGGGTCACCGCATAGCAGGCGAGCACGTCGTTGCCGTCGACCTGCACGCCGGGGAAGCCGAAGCCGCTCGCCCGCTGGTAGATCGGTACGCGGCTCTGCCGCTCAGGCGGCGCGGAGATCGCGAACTGGTTGTTCTGGCAGAAGAACACGACCGGCGCGTTGAACACCGACGCCCACGCGAACGCCTCGCTCACGTCACCCTGGCTGATGGCGCCGTCACCGAAGTAGGCGATCACGGCCTCGTCCTCGGAGGCGTCCCGCTGGATGCCCATCGCGTACCCGGTGGCGTGCAGCGTCTGGTCGCCGATGACGATCGTGTACAGGTGAAACTTATGCTCTTCCGGGTCCCAGGCGCCGTTGTTGACGCCGCGGAACATCTCGATCACCCGCAGGGGGTCAAGGCCGCGGCACCAGGCCACGCCGTGCTCGCGGTAGGAGGGGAACGCCATGTCCCTGGGGGACAGGGCGCGCGCCGAGCCGATCTGCGCGGCTTCCTGGCCGAGCAGCGAGGCCCACAGGCCAAGCTCGCCCTGGCGCTGCAGCGCGATCGCCTCGGAATCGATGCGGCGGACAAGCACCATGTCCCGGTACATGCCCTTGATGTCTACCTCGCCGAGGGGGTAATCGGGGTGATCGACCCGCTCGCCCTCGGGGGTGAGTAGCTGGATGGTCTCGGCAGTCACGTGCCACTCCTTCTTGCCGTGGCCGGGCGGTGGGATCGCCAACGCCGGCCTGACCAGGCTGGACGCCTCGTGGTTATACGCTTCATGGGCGCTTGCCACATGAGGCTTGCCGCACACTCAGTTCACGCACCT
>DASYFT010000020.1:0-1645 GCA_036498265.1 Solirubrobacteraceae bacterium
GGAGCTGAAGCGCACCGGCGAGGAGGACCCGCTCTTCGGTCGCGAGATCTCCGAGCGCAACGTGCCACGTCGCTTCGAGAACCAGGACACGGGGCCGGTCGAGGGGCAGCCGGCGCGCTCGGACGTCGCGGCGGACAACCAGCTTTTCCGGCCCCCGTTCGTGGGCACGCGCATCGCCAAGGGCATCGCGCTCGACGAGGTGGCCGAGTACCTCAACCTGACGGCGCTCTTCCGCAACCAGTGGGGCTTCCGGCCCGAAAAGGGCGAGGACGACGCGGCGTTCAAGGAGCGGGTCAAGGCCACGCTGCGCGAGCAGCTGGCCAGGGCCAGGGAGGGCGACGTCCTCGTGCCCCAGGTGGCCTACGGCCACTTCGCGGCCAACGCGGAGGGCAACGACCTGATCATCTGGAAGGACGAGTCCCGGACGTCGGAGTGGATGCGCTACACCTTCCCGCGCCAGCGCAAGGAGCCGTGGCTGTGCATCAGCGACTTCTTCCGCTCGGTCGACTCGGGCGAGGAGGACTTCGCGTCGTTCATGCTCTGCAGCATCGGGTCGCGCGCCTCGGAGGAGGCGGCGCGGCTGCGCGCCGAGAACCACTACCAGGACTACCTGTTCCTCCACGGCCTGAGCGTCGAGATGGCCGAGGCGACGGCGGAGTACTGGCACCGCCGCATCCGCGAGGAGCTCGGATACGCCGACGAGGACGGGCCCACGCTGACGGGGCTGTTCCGCCAGCAGTATCGCGGCGGCCGCTACTCCTGGGGCTACCCGGCCTGCCCGGACCTGAACGACAACGCGAAAGTGGTGGAGCTTCTGGGAGGGGACCGCATCGGCGTGACGGTCAGCGAGGGTTTCCAGATGGAGCCCGAGCAGACGACCGACGCCATCATCTGCCACCACCCGGAGGCCAAGTACTTCGTGGCATGAGGGCCCGCGCCGGGTCGGCGCCCCTCTCCATCGTCGTGGCGCTCGTGACGGCGGTCGCCCTGGCCGTCCTCGTATTCCTGCCTGCGGGTGCGAGTACCGGCGCGGCCGCCGCGCCGCAGCCGCCTGCGCTCGGCACCGTCGTCCTCCCCGCGATCGGCTTCGGCTACACCGTCACCTCGCAGGGCCCGCTCGACGCGTCCCAGTTCCCGACGGGCTCACCGAGCGCATCCGCCGCGTCCGGGGCGCTGAGCACGCTCGGCAACACCATCGAGACCTATCAGCGGAGCTGGCAGGACGCCGCCGCGCTCAATCGGGTGCAGGTCCTCGTGGTCCGCTTCCGGTCCGCCGCCGCCGCCGGGGCCTTCGTCGGTGCCGCACGGCGTGCGATCGCCCGGGGCGAGATCGTGAGCTCGGGACCGCTGCCGTCGATCCCCGGTGCCCGGCGCACGACGTATTTCGCGTCCACCGACCAGGCGGGGGTCGGACAGACCATCACCATGCGCAGGGGCGTGTACGCCGCAGTGCTGTCCTTCGTCTCGACTGTCTCGGGCAATCCCGCACCGATCACGCGCGCCTCGGCGGAGCGGGTTGCCGAGGCGCAGTACAGGGCGATGGCAGCGGCCGGCCCGAGTCAGGTGACGGCCAGGGCGCCGGACGGTGGCCTCTCCACCGCTGACGTGGCCTGGGCCGTGCTGGGGTCGGCGGTGCTGGCGGCCG